>FR901001.1 GCA_000437555.1 Acidaminococcus sp. CAG:917
CGTAACGAGCATAGGAGATTATGCGTTCGAAGATTGCGACTCGCTTAGCTCTGTAACCATACCCAACAGCGTAACAAGTATAGGGGAATATGCGTTCGCTGGTTGCAACTCGCTTAAGTCTGTCAATATACCGTATTCCGTTTCGTATATTGGGAATATGGCATTTTTTAACAGTCAGAACACAACTACCGTTTATATTGCCTTTCCTTCAACCCCGTCTGCATGGGCTTCATCATGGTATGGCAGTGGAATAAAAATTGTTTATGATAAAACCGTGACAAGTGGCTCAGACGAAAATTATAATTATTATATTTTAGATGCAGGAATACATTTAGCGGAATATATCGGAAGCAATACGGTTGTTGAAATTCCCGAATATATTGACGGCAAAAAAGTAGTGGGGTTAGGTAGCATATTTGAATCAAATACCACAGTGACTTCTGTAACAATTTCCGATGGTATTAAAGCTATTCCTTATAGAATGTTTTATGGTTGCACTTCGCTAACTTCTGTCACCATACCTGACAGCGTAACGA
>FR901002.1 GCA_000437555.1 Acidaminococcus sp. CAG:917
GTTTCCTATTGTGACAGAGGTAAGCGAGTCGCAACTAAAGAACGCATATTCTCCTATACTCGTTACGCTGTCCGGTATCGTGACAGAGGTAAGCGAGGTGCAATTAGAGAACGCATAATCTGAAATGGATACCGTTCCTTCTTTTATAATTACGGAATAATTTGACGGCATATTACCTTTATATTTATATAAAACTTTTCCTAAATACACTTCTCCGTTCGGCAAATTGTTGTAGTAGGGTGTGTTATAAAACGCACTACTTCCTATGCTCGTTACGCTGTCGGGTATGGTGACAGAAGTAAGCGAAGCGCAACCGGAGAACGCACTACCTCCTATGCTCGTTACGCCGTTTCCTATTGTGACAGAAGTAAGCGAGGTGCAATTATAGAACGCATACGCAGGTATCTTCTGTACGCTATCTCCGAATGTTACCGTTATCCCATTTTCTTCTTTGCCCGCATTGTAGAACACATCACTACTGCTCGAAAAATCTTTAACAGACACTGCATTCCAGTTGATTTCCGTCAATCCCGTGCAACCATAGAAC
>FR901003.1 GCA_000437555.1 Acidaminococcus sp. CAG:917
GGACCGACGGGTCCCACAGGACCTACGGGACCCGCAGGTTCAACGGTATTCAGCACTGCGGCTTCAGTTTCGGACGCCACTAATGAAACAGACGTCGTGACACAGTTCAACGCCCTGCTTCAAAGCCTTAGAGACGCAGGCATATTGAGCAGCTAAGCCGAACACAACGCATTGAAGGTCGGGGACAAATGTCCCCGATTTTTCAAGCCGATTTCAATCTACAGACGGCGGTTTAAACGTGCAAATATTTTAAAGGCGTCAAAAAGCGAATCAATTTAATTAAACAGCAAATTTTTGAAAACTCATATTTTTAAAAACTTTGATTAAACGGCAAACGGAGGTGAATTTGGAAAATAAAAAATATAAAATCGTCGTATACGCTATAAGCAAAAACGAAGAAAAATTTGTCGACAGATGGATGGACTCTATGTCGGAAGCAGATGAAATAATCGTTCTCGACACAGGTTCGACGGATAAAACCGTGGAAATGTTAAAGGCAAGAGGCGCAACGGTGCACGTTCAGACCGTTACCCCTTGGCGATTTGACGTGGCAAGAAACATATCTCTGTCGCTCGTTCCCGACGATGCCGATATTTGCGTATGCACCGATATTGACGAGTTTTTCCATAAAGGCTGGCGAAAACTTCTTGAAAATGCCTGGACAGACAACGTCAGTCAAGCGCAATATCGATATACTTGGAATTTTACTCCCGAAGGCAAAGAGGGCGTAGTGTTTTGGGCGGAAAAAATCCACGCCCGCCACGGTTTTAAATGGACTCATCCTGTCCACGAGATTTTGGAATGGATTTCTCCTTCCCCTATGGGCAGAAAAATCGCCGTGCAAGGAATACAGCTCGACCACAAGGCTGACGAAACGAAATCGAGAGCTCAGTATTTGCCTTTGCTTGAAATGTCGGTGGCGGAAGACCCCGACGACGACAGAAATATGCATTATCTGGGCAGAGAATATATGTTTAAAGGCAGATGGGAGGACTGCATAAAAACGCTCAAAAAACATCTTGAGATGCCAAGGGCGACCTGGAAAGACGAAAGAGCGTCTTCGATGCGATTTATTGCAAAATCGTATCTAATGCTTAAAGATATCGAACAGGCAAAAATCTGGTATATGAAATCAATTTGCGAAGCTCCGCATTTGAGAGAGCCGTATTGCGATATGGCGACAGCGCTTTATATAACGGAAGAATGGGAAGGCGTTATATACTTTATTAAAAGCGCTCTAAAAATCAAAGAACGTCCGCAGACATATATTAACGAGGAATCTGCCTGGGGCGGTCTGCCCTACGACCTGCTTTCGATTGCGTATTACAAGATGGGAAATTTAAGACTTTCGCTTGAATATGCAACAAAAGCTTTGGAATTTTACCCCAACGACGAAAGGCTTAAGAAGAATGTGAAAATAATTCAATCGGCATTAGACAAAAAGAGCGAAAATAAATGAAATCGAATTAAATTTTTTAACTTTCGGATAATCCGACAGATATCTAAAGATAATAATGCTCAAAGTCAAGAAAATAAACAAAACCTGCCACTTAAGAGTATTCAAAAGAGCAAATAAAAAAACACCGCTTTTAGCGGTGCTTTTTATTTTGGTGGAGAGGGATGGATTCGAACCATCGAAGCTGATAGCAACAGATTTACAGTCTGCTCCCTTTGGCCACTCGGGAACCTCTCCAAAG
>FR901004.1 GCA_000437555.1 Acidaminococcus sp. CAG:917
AAGCGGAGTTTGTTTTGAGCAAAAAGCCAAATTCACGAGCCTAAGCAGGCTTTTTGCGAGTCGTTCGCATTTTTACGACATCGCCTTTTTAATCAGAAAACGGCGTAAACAAAAGCGTTTTAAGTCGAATATAAAAGACGGCGGTAAGCCGTCTTTTATTAAATAAAATCAGAATGTAATATTAAAAATTTTTACAGCGTTTTGAGCAGAGTATCGACGTCGGAGATTTCTGCGCCGTAGACTTCCTTTAAATATTTGATGCCGTAGTCGTAGTCCTCTTTTGTGAAAGAGTCGGTGGCGTCTTTTGCCACTACGACGTTATAGCCAAGCTGATAGGCATCGGCGGAAGTGTGACGAACGCACATATGGGTGTGAAGTCCCGTCATTATGACGGTATCGACTTCAAGCTCTGTCAAAAGCAGGTCGAGGTCGGTGTGGAAAAATCCGCTGTAACGGCGTTTGGGAACAACATAATCGCTGTCGCAAAGGTGAAGCTCGTCAATGACTTTTGCGCCGTCTGTTCCTGCGATTGCATGGTCACCCCAGAGCTTAAGTTCGTGGTCGATGCCCTTGATGTGGGCGTCATTGCAAAATATGACGGGAACGCCTTTTTTGCGGCAGCCGTCCAAAAGTTTTGCCGTTTGCGGAACAATGGCAAGTCCTCTGTCGCATTTTAGTGCACCCGTTACAAAATCGTTTAACATATCTACTACAAGTACTGCGTATTTTTTTGACATAAATGCCTCCGTGTGTATATATTTGTGTATATACATATAATATTGCAAACGAAAGAGATTGTCAAACGTTGATTTTAAAAAAATAATTTGTTAAAATAAAAATATAACAAATCAAAAATGACAAAACGGAAGTGAAAAAATTATGAACGCATCTGAACGCAGGATTAGGATTTTGGAAAAACTTGCAAGCAGCGACGAGGTGATAAACGCTACACGTCTTGCGGAAGAATTTAACGTTACAAGGCAGATTATCGTTTCGGATATTGCCCTGCTCCGCGCAAACGGAAAACCCATTGCGGCGGAAAGAAGGGGATATTATATCAAGAAAAAGGACGGTATATATAAAACCGTTGTCTGCCGTCACAGTCAGGACGACGTTTTAAAAGAGTTTAATGCAATAGTCGATAACGGCGGCAGGGTATTGAACGTTATAGTGGAGCATCCGCTTTACGGTCAGATATGCGTCGATTTAAACATAGCATCGCGTTATGACGCAACCGAGTTTGTGGAAAAATCAAAACAGTGCAACGCAACGTATCTGTGTGAATTGACCGACGGATTGCACGTTCATGCTCTTAGCGTTCCCGACGAGGATACGTTCGGTCGCATTTGCGACAGTCTTACAAAACTCGGAATTCTTGTCGAAGCGGAAAGGACGGAACAGTAAGACTGTTTCGGTTTATCGGCATATAAAACTTTGACCATAGGTTAAAATACGTATTTTAGAGTCGCTTTGTGCGGCTTTTGTTTTTATACGGCAATTTGGGGGATTTAATTTTAAAATTCGCCATTGACTTTAAATAATTTCGTGCTTATAATGAAAAAAAACAATAAGGAGTTGCAGAATGGATAAGAAATACGATGCGCTTTTTACTCCTTGGAAAATAGGCAACGTCGAAATAAAAAACCGTATTGTCATGTGTTCTATGGGCGGTACGTGTCTTTTCGGTTTCGCCGAGCCAAACCATTGGGACGAAGAAGCGGCAAAGCTTATTTTGGAAGTGGCAAAAAATAACTGCGGACTCATTCTTCCCGGTATTGCCCCCGTTCACGATTTAGTCGGCGGAAAATGGCTTTTCCAGGGTGAAGCAAAATTTAAAAAGCTCAAGGAATTTATGGAAGAAATCCATAAAACGGGAGCGAAACTTTTTGTGCAAATCACGGCAGGTTTCGGCAGGTCATTCGCTATTAGCCGTCTTACCGAAATGGTTTACACAAACAAGCTTTTAAGAGGCATGTTAAAGCCGATTATCAATGTCGACAGGCTTACAATGGCACCGTCAAACGTGCCTAACCGTTGGTCGGATAAAGTTCCGAGCCGGGCGATGAAACAAAAAGAAATCAAAGATATCATCGACGCTTTCGTCAAGGTATCAAAAAAATGTAAAGAAGCGGGCGTTGACGGCGTTGAGGTTCACGCCGTGCACGAAGGCTATTTGCTTGACCAATTCACTTTGGGCTATGTCAACAAAAGAACGGACGAATACGGCGGAAGTTTTGAAAACCGTTACCGTTTTGCAACCGAAATAGTTAAAGCAATCAAGAAAGAATGCGGAAACGACTATCCGGTATCGCTCAGGTATTCCGTTGTTTCCAAAACCAAAGACTTCCGCTTGGGTGCGCTTCCCTGCGAGGGCAGCGACTATACCGAAGTGGGCAGAGATTTAGAAGAAGGAATTAAAGCGGCAAAATATCTTCGGGACGCAGGTTACGATATGTTGAACTGCGACAACGGAACGTATGACGCCTGGTATTGGTCTCATCCGCCGATGTATATGCCGCAAAACTGCAATTATGCCGAAGCGGAGGCAGTCAAAAAGGCAGTGGATATCCCCGTCGTCGTTGCGGGAAGAAACGAGCCCGACTATGCAGCGGAAAAAATCAAACAGGGCAAAGTGGACGCAATGGGCGTTGCCCGTCAGTTCCTTGCCGACCCCGAATGGATAACAAAACTTATGGAAGACAGGATAGGCGATATACGTCCGTGTATATGCTGTCACAACGGTTGCTTTAATCTTTCAAAATATGAAGGAACGCCAAACCTTCAGTCGCTTTCGGAAACGCAGGCAATGTGCCGTTGTGCGGTTAATCCGATATCGATGAATTCCAAAAAGTATAAAATCGTTCCCGCCAAAAAACAAAAACGTTTTGCCGTTATCGGCTGCGGAATAGGCGGTATGGAAACGGCAAGAGTGCTCGCCATGAGGGGACACAAAGTCACGATTTACGAAAAGACGGACAAAATGGGTGGAGTGTTTATTCCTGCGTCATCGTTCGATTTCAAAGAAAAGGACAGAGAACTTCTCGAATGGTACAGAAAACAGCTTTCCGACCTCGGCGTCGAAATTAAATTCAATACCGAAGTTAAAGACCCCTCTAAAATCGAAGCCGACGAAGTCATCGTTGCGACGGGTGCTAAAGCAAGAAAACTTAACGTTCCCGGAGCGGACAGGGCAATCGAAGCGGTTACCTATCTCAACAACCCCGATAGCGTCGGCGAAAAGGTCATAATAATAGGCGGAAGCTTAACCGGCTGCGAAATAGCTTACGACCTCTACAACAAGGGCAAACAGCCGATAATAATAGAAATGAAAAACGACCTTATCGCACAGGCGGGTATATGTCTTGCCAACAGCTCGTATCTGAGAGACTTTTTCAAACTTAAAAAAGTGCCTGTTTACCTCAATTCCACGGTAAAGGAAATCACTAAAAAGGGCGTTGTCGCACTCGATAAAAACAAAAAGGAAATTCCCATTGAAGGCGATTCCGTCATTCTTTGCGTAGGCTATACGCCCACGCCGCTCGGCAAAGACTCCAAAAACTTTGTAGGCGACTGCCTCGCCGTCGGCAACGTGATGACCGCAATCACCCGTGCCTGGGACGTTGCAATGAAAAAGTAAAGAAAATATTTTTCATTTGCCACAATTTGTTTAAAGCATTTAACAATTAACGATA
>FR901005.1 GCA_000437555.1 Acidaminococcus sp. CAG:917
TTACAAGGTAATTTATTAGCAGTTTCGGCTCTAATGCCAATGCTTGGCTGTAAAATTCGCGTATTTGTTTTTCGGTAAGCTGTACGGCAGTTTTGCTCTTTTCTATGAGTATCTGCTTTTCAAGTTCACTTTGTCGGTTTTCCAATTCTCGCAAGCGTTTCATCGCGGTATTGCTTGTGCCGCCGTTTTCTATTGCGGTCATAATATTTTGAATGGCATTTTGCGTTTGCCGCTGTTCTTTGAGTAGCAAGTTCAAAACGATGTTTGCCTGTGCTTGCCGTTCCTGCTCCCGCATTAAACTTCTTACGATATAATCAAGATTATTCGTTTTCTGGATTTGCTCAATCACGCTTTCAAGCACGATTTTTTCGAGTATATCTTTGCGTATAGCCTGTTTGCGGCAGTCATTCAGCTTTGATTTGCGCCCACGGCATTTATAATAGTATTTTCTTTCGCCGTTATGTGCCGTTCCGTTTTCGCCTATTATTGATTTACCGCAATAGCCGCACTTTATCTTGTCTTTCAGTAAGTAGGTAATGTATTCGCTGCGCTTGCCGAACTTATTAGCGTTTACTTTTGCTCTGACCTTTTCGAAAGTTTCTTTCGGTACGATTTGCGGATAGATGTTGTCGAACACTTCGCCGTTATGGCGGTATATCCCCGAATATCTTTCATTGCCGAGTATTCCGTAAACCGTGTTAGGTACAAACGGTTTGCCCTTATGCAACAAACCTTTGCCGTTCAGTTCTGCGATGATGTCTTTCACATATACGCCGATAGAATACCGCTCAAAGATGTACCGTACTATGTCGGCTTCTTCGGGGACTATCACGGCTTTCTTGTTTTCGTTCTTGTATCCGTACGGTATCTTGCCGCCCGTCAGATTGCCTTTCCTGCGGCTTTCGTTATTGCCGCGCCGTATCTTTTGAGAGAGTTCCGCGCTGTAATATTCCGCATATCCTTCCAGCATACTTTCAAAGATGATGCCTTCGGGCGTGTCGGGCACAAACTCTGTCGCCGATACGACTTTAACGCCGTTGTCTTTCAAGGCTTTCTTGTGTATCGCCGTTTCGTACTTGTTCCGCGAGAATCTGTCGAATTTGTAAACGAGTACATAGCCGAAAGTCCTCTTCGCGCTGTCCCTGATCATGCGCTGGAAATCGGGACGGTTGTCGTTCGTCCCCGTCATTGCTCGGTCAATGTAGGTGTCTAAGATTACAATGTCGTTGGACTTTGCGTATTCTTCGCATACGCGCAGCTGTCCGTCAATGCTTTGTTCCGTCTGA
>FR901006.1:0-24417 GCA_000437555.1 Acidaminococcus sp. CAG:917
GTTGTAATAGGTTAATGAATTTGCAATTGATTTTTGGTATATATCAGCTGTTTGCAAATTATTTTTGAATAATTATATGCGCCTATGGCGGTTATACAATGTTAACAAATCCGCAAAAGCTGACTTTTGCGGAAAGCGAGGAAAGAGGCGGAAAGACGAAAAAACAAACGTAGTTTGTTTTGAGCAAAATGCCGTATTTTAGTGTTAATAATCTATAAAGCTTTGTAAAAAATTTTATGGTGCAGACAGTGTTTGAATTGTTTTAAATAAAAGATTTAAAAAAGCTTATAGCAAAAGGTCTCCTATTGAAACTTCAAAAAAAGTTGAAATCTGAATAAGGCTACTAACGGACGGAACGGTGCCTTTTTTCCACCTTAAAATATTATCACGAGAAAAATTTAACGCTTTGCAAAAGTTTCTTCCCGACATATTTTTAGATTTTAATATTTTGGTTAAATTGAGATAAAATTTTTCGCTGTTAAACTCATATTCCTTTTTAAAAGCATTTTCGTCGCTAAGTTCTAAAAGGTAGTCGGGAGTAACCTTAAGATAATTGGAAATTTTCAGAAGGGTGCAGACGGAAGGGTATCTGTGACGGTATTTGTAAAAGGTATCCTTAAAAACAATACTGTCGTTAAACAAGTCGGCGGTCGTTTTATTTTTCTCCGCTAAAGCGTTGTTGACAAGGTTTATAAAATCAGTCATATTTTTGTCCTTATGGATTTTTAAATATTATTGCCTATATTGATGACAAAATACTTGCCACTGCCTAGTTTGATGACATATAATCTAATCATCTTGTAAATAACAGGGTTGTGATAATAATGAAAATAATCGGCTTTATTGGGCATCGAATGATTTGTTGTGATTTAATACAAAGTGTGCGTTTAGCAATAGAAGAGCAAATATTAATGGGTAACAAGACATTTATTTTGGGAAATCACGGTGAATTTGATGAGATGGTTTTAAAAGTATTAAGAGAAATGCGCAAAAAATATAATGACATAAATGTTCAAGTTGTCATTACTAGTTTTAGTCAATTATTAAGAAGAGGGGGGAACAGTGAAAAAGAAGAATTATATAAATATGAAGAAACAATAATGTTTGAAGTGGAAGACGTGCATTTTAAAAGGCGAATAAGTACAAGTAACAAATTTATGATAGACAAATTAGATATTTTAATATGCTATGTCGACGGCAAAAGGACGCGGAGCGGTGCCAAAGCCGCTTTAAAGTATGCTGTCGATAAAGGGGTGGAAATTATAAATTTGTATTATAAATAAAAAATCTGTTATAAAAAAAGAGAGCTTGTCGCTCTCTTTATTTGTTTTAATAATTAGTACAATTTTGAAATTTTTGCGTTGTGTTTCGGTTTGCGAATCGGGTTGAAGTAAAATTAAAAGTCCGCAAAAATTTGAAGGCGGTCAGATTTCGCCTTTGACTGCCGAGATGTCGCTAAGGGTGTAGACGACGTCGCCTTCGACAATTTTGACAATGGGGCGGACGATGCTTCTTACCGCACTTCCGTTAATTGATGTGACAGGGGATGCGGCATAATAGACTGTATAGCTGATACCGGCAACTGTTGTGCTTCTTGAAATAGTCGTTTTGTAGCAGGATACTTTACCGTCTTTAAAAGCCTTTTCGGGAGCGGAAAGCGTTTCGGTTGACGTGCAAGACGCCGAAACGGTGGCAACGGCTATTTCGTTGGGCGCGACAATGGCGACGCCGTAGCTCATTGAGAATGCGGTGCCCATTGTGGATGCGCCTCGGAGCATTGTGTAAAATTCGTTGTTGTCATAAAAAGGACTGCTCAGTTCAAGCGTTCCCGTCTTTTTTGACTCGCCGTTTTCGGTAAGCGTGTATTTCGCTCCGCTTGTGGTGTAGTTGATTTGGACACGGTAAGATTCCGTTCCGTCAACGGTCACCTTGCGGAAACTTGATCTCGGGACGTAAAAGCTGTTTGACGACACGTTGACAAAAAAACAAGTGCTTTCGATTTGCGTTCCGTCAATATCAAGGTAGGTATTGATGACGTGTCCCGACGGTTGATTTTTGACGAGCACGTCCCCGACGGTAATATCGCCGCCGTCGAACTGTTCGATTTCTATCGTATATTTGCCGCTTATAACTCCTTCTTCGGTGGTGTGCGCCACGTCGTATACGAATTTCTCATAGGGGGCAAAGTAGTTGCCGAGCTGTCCCTGCGGAGTGCTGGAGTTGCAGGCAGTGAGGGAGAGGCAGGCAACGACCGTAAGCATAATAACAATAACTAAAGCTGATTTTTTCATAATTACCTCTAAAGCATTTTAACATAAAAAGACGCTTATGCAAAGTAAAAAAAAGCTAAAAAAAATAAATAGAGAATAAAAGGGCAATAAACCTTTTATTGTATTGAAAAAATTGTATAAGTTTGTTAAAATTTGTTTATGGATTTGATTTTGTCTAACACCAATTACGGCGCAATCGAGGGCGTGATAGAGCGGTTTAAGGCACGCTTTGACGAAGGCGAACACATTTTTATTGTTCCCGACAGATTTTCGATGTCTATGGAAAAAAGGCTTTTGGAAAGTCTCAATCTGACGTCGAGTTTTAACGTGGAAGTCGTTACTTTTAACCGTCTTGCCAAAAAGATTATGGGAAACGCAGCGGACAGGTGTCTGACGCCCGAGGGCTCCGTTTTGCTTTTGGAAAAAGTCGTTATGGAGAGTGAAGGCAATTTAAAATATTTTAAAAATTTTGCAAACAGAGTAAGCTTTGCCCGTGACTTATATGCCACGCTTACCGAACTGAGGAACAGCGCCGTTAGTGCAAATGACCTTTATAAGAGTGCGGAAAATATGCCTAAGGGCATAAAGGATAAGATTTACGATACAGCGTATTTATTGGAAGGATATGAAAACGCGTTGTCCGAAAAAGTGTTCGATTCCACTACCAGACTTAAGGCATTGGCGGACGAGATTTCAAAACAAACGCTATCTCAGAGTTTTTACGTTTGCGGATTTTCTTCATACAAGGCACCGGAATTGAAAATTGTGGAGATTCTCAACAAAACGGCAACCTATCTTTGCGTGGGGGCCGTCAGCGGAGCGGGTAACGCCAACTCGAGGATATATCCTTATTCGCTTGTCGCAAAGTTAAGGAACTTTGAAGGCGTAAGCGAATCGAGATATAACTACAGACTTGAAAAGCCTTTTGAAACAATTTCAAAATATTTGTTTTCATACGAAAGGGTAAAGCCTGCGCCGTCAGGCGGAAAAGTAAAAGTAAAAGAGTTTTATACCCCTTTTGAGGAAACGCGTTTTGTGGCGGGCGAGATTGCAAAAGCCGTCAGAGAAGGCAGAAGATATAAAGATTTTACCGTGGCGATTTGCGACGGCGGTTACGCTCCGATAATAAAGAGCGTTTTTGGACAATACGGTATTCCGTTTTTCATTGACAAGGGCTATCTTGTTTCACAGACGTTGACCGCGAAATATTTACTCTCTCTTATGAGAGCCGTCATAGATAATTATTCGCTTGACAGCGTGCTCGATTTTATGAAAAATCCGCTGTTTGGTGAAGATTGCTTCGATTTTGAGAATTACTGTCTTAAATATTCCGTCGATTTTGTTACCCGTCCTTTCAAGTTCGGGGAATACGAGGAGCCGGAAAAACTGAGGCAAAAGTTTGAAAAACTTGCTTTGACCATTCCTTCCAAAGGCAAGGCAAGCGATTTTTCGGATGCGCTGCAAAAATTGTTGAAGTCGGCGGTGGATAACTTAGGCGAAAGCCTTGCTCTGACAAGTCTTTACAAAAAACTGATAGACGGTTCGGCAAAAAAAATCTATACCGTGCTTGACGAGGCGTCTGCCATTATGGGGGACGAGCAATTCGAAACGGAAGAATTTTACCGAACTTTCTCGTCCGCTATAGCGAAACTCGAAGTTTCGGTTTTGCCTATGTATTCCGACTGCGTAATTATCGGAGATGCGGAATCGACAAAGTTTTACGATACGAAAAACTTGTTTGTGCTGGGCGCAAACGAAGGATTTTTGCCGAGGATGTCCGACGGCGGGGTATTGCTCAATCACAGGGCGGAAGATATGCTTTCAAAAAACGGAATAACGTTATTATCGTCCGCAGAGAACAACAATATCAGTGCTATGCTGTCCGCAGTGGATATGCTCATCTCGCCGTCCGAAAAACTGTGGGTAAGTTATAGCGCAAAGGGTGCCGACGAACAGACGCTTACTGCGTCCAACGTAGCCGCCGAACTCAAAAACTATTTTTCAGACTGCGATAACGAAGACGAGACCAAAGATGATATAACGGATTATTGCACGCTTAAAAATTGCTTTTTCAAAGTTATGGAAAGCATGGAAAATCCGCCTGACGAAAGTCATAAAAAATTGACTGACGCCGCATATTCGGTTTTGACCGCCGAACAAAAGCGCAGGATTGAAAAACTTGCCCCAAGGCAAGAATATCTCGTATGCGAGTCGCAAAAGATTAAGTCGACAAGTGTATCAAGGCTTGAAAAATTTTACGGTTGTCCCTATTCATACTATTTTGCCTATATGCTCGGGTTAAAAAAGAGAGAGGAAACCTCAATTATGTCGACGGAGACGGGAACGATTATTCACGCCGTGTTAGAGGCGTTTTTCAGGAACGAAGAAGAGGTAAAAAACATAAACTCTTTTGTCGAGGAACAGTTTGCCGAGATATTCAAAGACGAGAGACTAAAATCAAAAATGGAAAAAAGCGGGGATAACTCGCAGATAATGCGCCTTAAAGCCGAGTGTAAAAAAATCGTGACGGACCTTGACGAATTGTCGAAAAGAAGCAAGTTTAAGCCGATATTCGTCGAGGCGGAGTTTGCCGACACCAAGGACGGCTTCGGAGCGATAAAACTGAGCACCAAATACGGCGAAGTGGAATTGAGGGGAAAAATCGACAGAGTGGACGCCTATGACGGATATTGTCTGATAATAGACTATAAATCGTTCAAGAGTGCGTCGCTTAGTCTGTCGGATATATATTTCGGAAAAAAACTTCAGCTGTATATCTACCTTTCCGCTTTGGTCGGTTCAAAAAACTTCAAACCGGCAGGCGCATTTTATCTTCCTTTATTCAATTCTTATACGGACGGAAAAAGGTATTCGCTTAAGGGACAGGCTCTTTTGGATAAAGAGATATTGTCGGCCATAGACAGCGAGTGTTCAAAAAAAGACGAATCGCTTCTGGATATCACTTTTGACGGCAATCAAGAGGTTAAGTCTACTGTCGGAAAAGAAAACAAGGTTTTGACAAACGGCCAATTTAATACCGTAATGGAATATGCAAAAAAAGTGGCGGCAAAGGGAGCGGAGCTTATTTCAGAGGGATTTATTAAAGCCTCGCCCGTTAAGGGGAATTGCGACGTTTGCGACTTTAGCGAGATTTGCTCGCAAAAGGATAAAAATCCCAGGTCGATAGCGGCAGGCAAGAGCGGCGAGATAATCGAAAAAATGGAAAAGGTGGTCAAATGAAATATACCGACGAACAAAGAAACGCTATAACTAAAGAAGGGGACGTGCTTGTTTCCGCATCGGCAGGCAGCGGAAAGACCACCGTGCTTGTCGACAGGATAATGCACTTTATAAGTTTGGGCATAGATTTGGAGCGTATGCTGGTTTTGGTTTACAACAAACAGGCGGCAACACAGCTCAAAAACAAGATTGCCGAAAAACTTCTCGAAAAGATTTACGAGGGCAAAAGCGAGTATCAAAAACAGCTTGATTATCTTCCCTTTGCAAGAATAGGCACGCTTGATTCTTTTTGCTTTCACTCCGTAAGGGAAAATTTTGACTATTTTTCTATCGCTTCCGATTTTTCCGTCGCCTCTGACGACGAGATGAGAAATTATTACCTCAAGGCTTTTAAAGCGATGCTTAAAGATTATTATTCCGCACTTGAACAGGATACCAAAGGGGATAGTATTTCGCTTATCGATATGATGGTTGAAATTTTCAGCACTCGCCGTTCGGACGAGGGACTGATGAACGTCATTATCAAACTTTACGAGATAAAAGAGAGTATGCCCGACGGCGACGATTTTTTAAAATCGCTTGCAGATGATTTTAAAGATTTTAAAAACAATAAATATTTTGACCTTGTTTTGGACGAGCTCGGAAAGAGAATAAAACCGCAACTTGACGATTTAACTTTTAAAGCTGCTTCTTTAGACAGGGAAGCGGATAAAAAACAGTTAGAAAACATAACGGGCGTATGTTTTTTTGCCGACGAAATATTAAAGGCAAAATCGGCAGACGAGCTTTCTGTCGTTCTTTCGCGAGCAAAATTCGACAGATGGCCGACTCCGACAAAGGCGCAGGATAAATTGTTTATCGGCGAAATTAAAAAACTGAGAGACGAAATAAAAGACAGCGTCGATTATTTTCTTTCAAATCTTGCCTCGGCAGAAGAGATGAAATTCAGTTTCAAGCAGAATTCGGCAATTTTAACAGAACTTGTAAGCGCCGTATTCGCCTTTGAAAAAAAGCTGGACGATATCAAAAGAAAAAATATGAAATTCTCATATTCCGATATCGAACAGATGATGTTGAAGCTGACCGATTCGGAGAGGGGCGCGGCGATAAAGGACTCTATTTCTCTCGTATACATAGACGAATATCAAGACATCAACCGTTTGCAGGAAACGCTGATTGCCCGTCTTGCTCCCGTCGATTCATGCTTTATGGTGGGCGACGTAAAGCAGAGCATTTACGGGTTCAGGCTTGCGGATTCGGATATCTTTATCGATAAGTTTATGCGCTATAAAAGCGGAGAGGGAAACGCTTTAGAACTTACCGCAAATTTCAGAAGCAAAGACGAAATTTTGGAGTTTGTCAACGGGCTGTTTTGCAAGATAATGACTGTGGATACCTCAAAAATAGATTATGCTTCCGCCGTGTTTCAGACGGGCAAAAAAGACGACCCTAAAGGCGGCAGAGTGGAAATTCATACTTTTGCAAAGCCGTCTAAGGCAAAAAAAGAAATTGACGGGCTTTATGACATAACAAAGGATAAAGATACGGAAGAAGAACTCAAAAGTGCGACCAGCGAAGGAAAGTTTATAGCCGATAAGATAAAGGAACTGATAAAGAGCGGCGAATTTAAAAATTATAGAGATTTTGCCGTTGTGGCAAGGTCGAGAAATACCAAAACGAAAATAATTTGTCAGACGCTGATTTCAGAGGGGATACCTGTAAGCGGGAAAGACTTTATAGAATCGGACGACGAGGCGACAAAGGATATTATTTTGCTTTTAAAGGCGATAGACAATCCGAAAAACGAAATTCCGTTCGCAGGTTTTTTGCTCGGATATTTTGGCGGATATACCGAAGAAGAACTCATCGAACTTAAAAATTCATATCCGGCGCCGACTTTATACGATTCTCTGACAGCGGCGCTATCCGGCGGAAAATTAAAAGAAAAAGCGTCGGAAACTCTCGATTTACTGACACGTTACAGAACGGCGGCGGCTATGACGACTGTGTCGGAATTTGTAAGGGAAGTTATGTTCGAGACAGACTACAACAGTTTTTCCGTAGCAAAAGGCGACGGGCTCTACGAGATTGAAAGGCTGTTGCGTTCCGCCGAAAATACCGAAGCGGACCTTTCTGTATCGAGATTTCTGCAGTATTATAGCGAGAGAGAAGAGGAAAAGATTCAGAACGTGCCCAGAGATAATATGGTGTCTTTTTTAACGGTGCACGCGTCTAAAGGTCTCGAATTTCCCGTCGTGTTTGTAGTTAACTGCTCCGAAAGATTTTCGACGAAAACCGAGTCGGGAGAATTGCTTATAGAAAAGGACGGTTATATAGGTATAAAGGGTTATGATACGGCAAAAAAGGAGAAGAAAAAGTCGCTCAGCTATTTCGCGACAAAAATAAAGATTCAGCGCAGGGAATTTGCCGAAAACATAAGACTGTTTTACGTTGCTACCACGAGGGCAATGAAATATATGTTTATAACGGGAGAGGACGGCTCATTCGGCGACGGCAAGTCCTTTATGGCACTTGTCAACTCGGTTTATTCGGGCAAGATTATAAGGCACGATTCTGACGAGACGTCACGAGGTAAAGAGGATTTACGCCTTGATTTTGACAAGCCGGATAAAAAAATTGTCGATGAAATTTTAAAGGCACAGTCTTATGTCTATCCTTTTTCGGCGGCGACAGCCGTTCCGCAAAAGCAATCGGTTTCGGGCATAGTAGAAAACGACGAGGAATCATACGTTGCCACACCTTTTGACGAAGAGAACATGCAAAAGGGAACGGCATATCATACGGTAATGCAAAATATAGATTTTGAAGAAAAAGACGTCCGAGGTTTTATCGGCTCTCTCGTCAAAGAAGGAATATTGTCGCAAAAGGGTGCGGAAGTCGTGAACGACAAAGAGATTGAGGACTGCCTGAATTCTGACATAATTAAATATGCCATAGGCAAGAAATGCGAAAGGGAACGTCCGTTTACTATGCTTTGCGAGAGTGAGGGAGAAAAAGTTCTCGTGCAGGGAATTATCGATCTTATGATTTACGATAACGGGGAAGTGGTGCTGGTTGATTATAAAAACTCCGCAAGAGAAGATAAAGAGCTTATTGCCACGTATTCCAAGCAGCTTGAATATTATAAAAAGGCGATAGAAGGCAAATATAAAGTAAAAGCTTCGGTTATATATTCTTTTCCAAGAAGAAAGTCGCTTTGCGTGGAAGGTAAGTTTTAGAATCTTTTTGTTTAATCGGCTCTGTCGTCAGATGAAAATTCAGTCGAGAAATTAAAGCATTTGGTGATTTTGAAATCAAAACGGACATAATATTATAAGACGGATAATTAAAAATCCGATGCGCACCTGAGCGCGGCGAAAGAAATTTGAGCCTATCTATTGATTTTTTTCGCTTGTATGGTATAATTAAGTGTATTTATAATGTTATTTACACTCAGGAGAAAAAAATGGCAGATTTCAACGATGATATTTTTGACAAGGATAAATACGCCGACAACTCCGATATAGGAGAGAGCGGCTACAAGCCGCCATTCACGAAAAAGGCGGATTTAGAATCCCTTGACGAAGCGGAAAAAATTCTCGAAGAAGAAATCGACATAAATCCTTACTTCAACGAGCTCAGGTCAATCGTCATTTCAAAGCCCGCACCCGCGTCATTACACGAGGATGACGTGGAGGTTTTCGACGACGATACGATAGCCGCTTTGAATAACTCTCCCGAGGGAAGACGCAGTAACGACAAGCTGCGTAGAGAACAAGAAGAAATCGAAAGAGCAAAAAACGTTAAAAAAGACAGAGTGTTCAGACATTTAAAAGACGAAGAGGAAGCTGCCAGACAAAAGAAAGAGAAAAAACAAAAATCCGTTGTTGAAAAGCCGACGAGAAAGGAAAGAAAAAAAGCTAAAGCCATTTTGGCGATGAGCTCTTATGACAGCCATTTTTCTTTGGATGAAAATAAAAAGAAATCCAAAAAAGAACTTAAAGCCGAAGAAAAGCAAAGGCAGGAAGAAATGAAACGTTCTTTAAAAGAAAACAAACAAAAATCACAGACTTTTACCGAATCTCCCGACCGTGCCGAAAAGGACGAAAAAATCAGGGAAGAAGTGCTCGGTATAGCGCCGGTCAGGGCTAAAACAGAAGACGCCGCAAGCGAAACGCATGAACAGACTTCGGCAAGTTTTGATTTTGCACCCGTATACAAACCCAAAGAGGAACAATCTGCGGTCTCGGACGAAAGAGTAAGGGAAGTGGAACAAAATCCCGTAGGGGCAGCTAGAGCGATGGATTTGAACGGCGAAAGTTTGGAGGACCTTGCATATAACAACATGTTTGTTCCCGCCGAAATTGTCTATGACGAGATGGGAAATCCCGATATAGTGCAAACTCTCAACGTAGCAGTTTTTGACAGGGGCGGCGAGGGGGTTGCTCTCGGCGAAATAGATATGAACGCTAAAATTGTGCACCGTGACGAAAACGGCGTTCCTTATGAAGAAGTGGACGCCCCCGTCGGTGATGAAGTCATTGCGTCAAATAACGAACAAGAGCCGGATATCGAAAAACTTCAAAATCTTGCAGAAGGCGTCGGACAAGACCAAAACGTCGATGAAACCGAGCAGTCTGTCGAAGACGAATCCGTGACGGATAATTTAGCGGAGGATTTGCCAAAGACGGAGCAAGCCGAATCTGAATTGCCTGAATCGGACGGCGGTGCAGAACCTTTTGCAACTCTTTCCGAAGACGAAACCGTCGATTTTGTGCCTTTGGCGGAAGCTCCCGTCGAAGAGCTTGTCACAACTACCGTAAACGAAACGGAAGACAAAGAGCCTGAAACGGAGAACGCCGACGGCAATTTGTATGAAGAACAGACGTTTGATACCGCTCCGTCCGATGACAGACCTTTGCAGACTGCCGAAAGCGTCGCCGATAAAGTGGCTGAGCAGGCATATGGAGTCGAAGACGAACCTGTTAAAGTTTTTGAAGAGAGAAGCTTTGCAGCTTTCGAGCCTGTTTCGGATGGGGATAAAACCGAAGAAGAAAAAGAATCGGACGCTGTAGTTAATGCCGAGGCTCAAACATACGGTGCGGTTGAAGATGCTTCGTTAAAGAAAGAAGAAGAACCAAAAGAGCAGAGTGTAAATTATGCCGAAGCTTTCGCTTCTCCCGTTGACAACGGCGTGGAAGCGCACGATGAAGTTTTGGCTTCGTTCAGGGACGAGGTCGAAGGCTATAACGACAAATTTAAGGACATAAATAAAGACGCTAAATCGTCAACCGACAGTGAGTCCGTTTCGAGCGATTTGACAAAGACTGTCGATTCTCAGGCGATGGAGCAAGAAGCAGAGAAAGAGAGGGATACCTCAAACGTCACCGGCGGTATATCTTCTTACGATTATGAACAGATTGAAAAGCCGAGTGAGAAAAAAGACGTCAGAGAGCTTTATCTCGACGACTTCAAACATGTTCCTACTACAAGTGAGGCAAGCGAGCATATAGAAAGACTCATGGCTCAAGAGGACGACGGAACGAATTGGGCAAACGCAGGCGATAAGGTTGACGAAAACGGCATTGTGGAAGCTCCCACGCTTGCAAAACTTGCCAAGTTGCCTTTGATTATCGACTACTTCATATCTTTAAATCTTAAGAGGGAAAGCTATGTCAAAATTGCAAATTTCCTAACAATGGCGCATAAAAAATTTGAAAACTCGCCCGAAAATTTGCAATACGTCAAAATTTGCATTAAAAAGATTATTCCTTGCCTCATGGTCAAATAGGCAAGAAAGCTTATACGGCATTCAGTTTAAAATATGGCATAAAAAATGAGTAGAAGCCGACGTAGAAAATAAGCATAAAGAAACCGCCTTAGGGCGGTTTGTTTTTACTCTTTTTTGCTATAAGCAGTTTTGGCTTTTTTATTTGAAAAAATATTGTTGAGTCAAAATTAATTTAAAATGCGGTATAGAAAATTCGGAAAAATCGGGGTCATTTTCGTCTGTTGTTTCGGTTTTTTGTGATTAATATCACTCCGGTCACTATGCAGATGACAAGGCAGATTGCAATCACTATCCAAAAGCCCATAGGCTCGCCTTCCCACGGGACGCCCGTATTCATACCCCAAAACGCCGCTATCATAGAGGGAATAGCGATTAAAATGGTGATAACGGTGAGCGTTTTCATAACTATGTTGAGGTTATTGTTGATGATGCTGGCGTAAGCGTCCATCGTGCCCGACAAAATGTTGGAATAAATGTTGCTCATTTCAAGCGCCTGGTTAGTTTCCACTATGACGTCTTCGAGCAGTTCGTTGTCCTCTTCGTAGAAGTCGGCAAAGCGGGGAAGACGCTCCAAAACCGTTTTGTTGGAGTGAAGCGAAGTGCTGATATACACCAAGGATTTCTGAAGATTTAAAAGCTCGATGAGCTCTTTATTCTTCATAGATTTTTCAAGCTCCGTCTTAATACGCTGGCTCGCTTTGTCTATCTGTTTGAGGTATTGCAGGTATTTTGTGGATACACGGTATAAAAACTGAAGCAAAAATCTCGTCTTTTTTTTGACCGACACGTTTTTGACACGTCCGTATATAAAGTCGTTGACGAGCGTCGTATCGTTAAGACATACCGTGATGATGGTATTTTTAGTCAAAATAAAACCGAAAGGCAGGGTAGTATAGGTATAGTTGTCGTCGTCCTCCTCGATTGCCGGGATATCGCAGATAATGAGTGCGTTATCTTTTTCCTTTTCCGCACGCGCGGTTTCCTCCTCGTCGAGGGCGGCTTTTATCATCTCTTCGGGGACAGCACAAGACGAGGCGATAAGCTCTATCTCCTTGTCGGTGGGGTTGGACATATGAACCCATTTGTCCGAAAAATCAAACCCTTCTGTAATTTGTTCGGCTGAAATCAGTGAAAGCTGTTTTTCTTTGTCGCTGCAAACAACTTGAATCATAAATAGCCTCCTTGGCGTGATAGATAAACACGCTCAAGGAAACCTCAAAAAGCGTGTTTAATCGATGTAGATACTGTTATAAGGGTCTGCATCCATAAGTTTTAACACCTCTAAAATTTTTCATATTTATAATATCAAAATATTTTTATTTTGGCAATAATTTTGTTGCAAAACAAGTAGTTTTTTGTTAAAATCATTGTAGTAAAAATTGAAGATTTTTAGGAGGACTTCTTTTTATGAAGAAATATGTTTATCTGTTCACAGAAGGTAACGCTTCAATGCGTGAACTTCTCGGCGGTAAAGGCGCAAACCTTGCCGAGATGACCAACATCGGCTTGCCCGTTCCTCAAGGCTTCACCATCACAACCGAAGCATGTACTCAGTACTACGAAGACGGCAGGAAAATCAACGATGATATCCAAAAGGAAATTTTGGAAAACATCAAAAAACTTGAAAAAATCGCAGGTAAAAAATTCGGCGACAAAGAAAATCCGCTTCTCGTTTCCGTTCGTTCCGGCGCAAGAGCTTCTATGCCCGGTATGATGGACACCATTTTGAACCTCGGTCTTAACGACGAAGTCGTCAAAGTTTTGGCAGAGAAATCCGGCAATGCAAGATGGGCTTACGACTGCTATCGTAGATTTATTCAAATGTATTCCGACGTCGTTATGGAAGTCGGCAAAAAATATTTTGAAGAGCTCATCGACGAAATGAAAGAGAAAAAGGGCGTAAAACAAGACGTTGACCTTACCGCTGACGATCTTAAAGAGCTCGCTGAGCAATTTAAGGCAGAATATAAAGCGAAAATCGGCAAAGACTTCCCGTCTGACCCTGTCGAACAGCTTATGGGCGCCGTTAAGGCCGTTTTCCGTAGCTGGGATAACCCGCGTGCTAACGTCTATCGTATGGACCACGATATTCCTTACAGCTGGGGTACCGCTGTCAACGTTCAGATGATGGCTTTCGGTAACATGGGCGACGATTGCGGAACCGGTGTTGCCTTTACACGTAACCCCGCTACCGGCGAACCCGGTCTAATGGGTGAATTTTTGATGAATGCTCAAGGCGAAGATGTTGTCGCAGGCGTTCGTACTCCTATGCCTATTTCTAAAATGGCAGAAGTCCTTCCTGACGTATATAAGCAATTCCTCGACGTCTGCAAAACTCTTGAAAATCACTACAGAGATATGCAGGATATGGAATTCACAATCGAAAGAGGCAAACTCTATATGCTTCAAACAAGAAACGGCAAGAGAACCGCAGCCGCAGCTATCCGTATTGCCTGCGATTTGATTGACGAAAAAATGATTACCGAACAAGAAGCTTTGCTTCAAATAGACGCAAAGACTCTCGATATGTTGCTCCACCCGCAATTCGACGCCGCTGCTTTGAAGAAGGCCGATAAAGAAAACGTCGTAGGCAAGGGTATTGCGGCATCTCCCGGTGCTGCCGCAGGTACCGTCGTATTCACTTCCGAAGATGCGGTTAAAGAAGGAAAGGCAGGAAAGAAAGTCGTTCTCGTTCGTTTGGAAACCTCTCCCGAAGATATCGAGGGTATGAAATATTCACAAGGTATCTTGACCGTTCGTGGCGGACAAACTTCTCACGCTGCCGTTGTTGCCCGTGGTATGGGAACCTGCTGTGTTTCCGGTTGCGGCGACATCAAGATGCACGAGGACGAGAAATGGTTTGAGCTCGGCGGAAAAATCTTTAAAGAGGGTAGCGAAATCTCTCTTGACGGTTCCACCGGTAAT
Organism: Acidaminococcus sp. CAG:917; assembly: GCA_000437555.1. GTDB lineage: Bacteria > Bacillota > Clostridia > Christensenellales > CAG-917 > CAG-917. The sequence continues at coordinate 14,227 of FR901006.1, forward strand.
ATCTATTCCGTTGCAATTAAAACCGTTCCCGCAGACCCCAACAGCGGTTACTTCGGCAGAATAATGCAACTTGCCGACAAGTATAAGGCTCTTGGCGTAAGAACCAATGCCGATACTCCTCAAGACGCAGAGCGTGCTGCGGAACTCGGTGCGCAGGGCATCGGTCTTTGCAGAACGGAGCATATGTTCTTCGGTCCCGGCAGAATTGAAAAATTCCGTGAAATGATTTGTGCCGATACTCAAGAAGCTCGTATCAAGGCTTTGGACGCCATCGAGCCTATGCAACAGGCGGACTTTGAAGGTCTTATGGAAGCCCTTAAAGGTTGCCCCGTTACCATTCGTTTCTTAGACCCGCCGCTTCACGAGTTCGTTCCCACCGAGGAAAAAGATATCGAAGCTCTTGCGAAAACTCAAGGCAAGACTGTTGCCGAAATTAAACAATACATCAATTCTCTCCATGAGTTCAACCCGATGATGGGACACCGTGGTTGCCGTCTTACGGTTACCTATCCCGAAATTGCGGCAATGCAAACTAAGGCTGTCATCAAAGCCGCTATCGCCGTTCAAAAACGTCACAAGGATTGGAAGGTTGTTCCCGAAATTATGATTCCGCTTGTAGGTGAAGTCAAAGAGCTTAAATTCTGCAAGAAGACCGTCATCGAAACCGCTGATGCCGTCATCAAGGAAGCAGGCGTTGACCTCAAATACGAAGTAGGTACCATGATTGAAATTCCGAGAGCATGCCTTACTGCCGACGCTATTGCTAAAGAAGCCGACTTCTTCTGCTTCGGAACAAACGACCTCACTCAGATGACTTTCGGTTTCAGCCGTGACGATGCAGGTAAATTCTTGCCCAGCTACTATGCTTCCAAGATTTACGAATCCGATCCGTTCGCAAGACTCGATACAGTCGGCGTAGGCAAACTCATGAAGATGGCTGTCGAACTCGGTCACGAAAACAACAAGAAGCTTCACTGCGGAATCTGCGGTGAGCACGGCGGTGACCCCTCGTCAATCGAGTTCTGCCACTCCATCGGTCTTGACTATGTATCCTGTTCACCCTTCAGAGTACCTATCGCAAGACTTGCGGCGGCTCAGGCAAACATCAAAAATCCGAGAAAGTAATAAAAAATATTACAAAAAAAGGCGTGTAGCGAAAGCGACAAAGCGGCGGCTCAGGCGAATATTAAAAATCCGAGAAAGTAAAAAAAAATATTACAAAAAAAGGCGTGTAGCGAAAGCGACACGCCTTTTGTATTTATTGTTGTTCGAATGGTAAAATAACTGCTCTTTTGTTTATTAAAATTAACTTTAACTTAAATAAAGCGAATTAAAAACAATTAAATTTATAATAGAAATTTTGAAAATCACAAAAGAAAAACTGACATGCCATTACATTGCAAAATGACAATTTGCGATTTATACAAAACGTAAGGAACAAGTTGCATAATTTAATTATTAATTTATATTAGGTTTAAATATTTAGGTTTAATCCTATTTTATGGGAATGGATTTTCTGGTTGATTTTATCATTTTGAGTATGGCTTCTAAAATATAAATTAATTAAATATGACTATTGTATTTCATAAATCGGTGTGGTAGAATAAGTGACAGATATATTTATAGCGCAAAAAAGTCACTTTACGAGATTAGATTTAACGGAATCTAACCACTTGAGAAATTTAAAATAAAACTTTTACAGAGGTGAAATTATGAAACAAAGATTTTTCATTTGTGAACATTGCGGCAATATGATTGCCATGGTCAAAGACAAGGGCGTGCCTGTTATGTGCTGCGGACAGAAGATGACGGAGCTTATTCCCGGAACGTCGGACGGGGCGGTTGAAAAACATGTTCCCGTTTACAAAGTCGAAGGCGGCAAAGTCGTTGTGACCGTCGGGGCGACAGAGCATCCCATGACGGCGGAACATAACATCGAGTGGGTGTCAATTCAAACGAAATTCGGAAACCAAAGAAAACAGCTTGAAGCCGGTTCAGCTCCAAAGGCATGCTTTGCTATCTGCGAAGGCGACGAGGTTGAGGCGGTATTTGCATATTGCAATCTTCACGGACTTTGGAAGGCATAATCGGCAGGTGAGCTATGTTGGAAAAAGGAATGAAGGCTCCCGATTTTATATTGAAAAATCAAGAGGGCGAGGACATTAAATTATCCGATTTTATCGGCAAAAAAGTCGTGCTATATTTTTACCCGAAAGACAATACTCCCGGTTGTACCCGTCAGGCGTGCGCTTTTTCAACTGCTTATGCCGAATATAAGCAAAAGGGCATTGTAGTTTTGGGCGTCAGTAAAGACAGCGTTGAGTCGCACAGAAAGTTTGCGGAAAAATACGGTTTGCCTTTTACGTTGCTTTCCGACCCCGAACTAAATGCGATAAAGGCATACGACGTGTGGCAGGAAAAGGTCATGTGCGGGAAAAAGGGATTTGGCGTTGTGAGAACTACTTTTATCATAGACGAGAAAGGGGCTATAGAAAAGGTTATGCCTAAAGTGAAACCGGACACGAACGCAGACGAGATTTTGCAATATTTTGGATAATTTAAATAAACTGTTTGCAATTTATATTGTTTTTTTGTCAAGAATTTATGACACATGGTCTGATAATTTTGTTTAAAAATTTTTGAGTCATATAAATGATTGTGTCAATTAAGCAAACGTCCGACTAAAAACAGGCTTCTGTTTAAACATAAATAAAGACTAAATAGACTAAATTTTAAAAAATTTTGATATATGTTTTCCTTAGACAAAACCAAAGTTAAATTTGATATAATAAAAAAAGCGACCGTTTGGTCGTTTTTTTATTAAAAAATATACGCTATAAGTTTGTGTGCTGTTTTGTATTGTTATAGGTTTTATCTATAGCGGCGGTCGCGCCTGTCGTAGTCGTCGGGATAGTAATCGTTTGACCTCGGCGTGTCGTAATTGTCTTTGTAATCGCCGTCATAGCGATCCCTTTGCAGATTATCGCGCCCTTGGTACGCTCTGTCGTCACGGTAGTAATCTCTGTCGTTCGGGTAGTAATCTCTGTCGTTCGCGCGGCGTCCGTAGTTTCTGTCGCTCGACATATACGGCTGTTTAGGCTCGTCGTAGGTCGAGCCGCCTCTTCTTTGCACAAAGCGGTCATAGTTGTCCTTTTTCTTGCGGGGGATAAAAATCATAATGACCAATATGAGAGCGGGAACGACAATGCCCGCGATAAGAAGCGCTCTTAAAGCGGGGTTTGATACGGTACCCTCGGGGTTTAATGTTCCGTCCGCTCCGCCCGAGCCGATTGCGTCCTGTTTTGCCTTTTCCGTGATGGGGTGAAGGGGGACGGTAAAACTTTCAAATTCGCCTACGCTTATGCTTTTAAGTTCCTGTGTGCCGCCGGATTTAGGCTGCATAAGCACCACTATGTCGGTGGAAGAATCCTTGACGCCGCCTAAGTAATAAAAATCATAGTCGGATGAGGTATATGAAATATAATCTATCTCGATTGTGCTGTTTTTTGTTTTAAGCGTTAAGGTGGGATATTCCGTTATTGCGCTCGCCATAGATTGGACTTGTAAATTTTCGTGTTTATCTACATAGCCCTGAATACCGTGATAAAGGCACTTATATCTTGCGCTTTCCTCTTCGATGATTTCCACATAGTAGGTGGAAGGGAGATTGATTTTGAAAGATTGACCTATTACGTTGAAAAAATATCCTGAAGGCTGTGACGAAGAAAGCGTTTTAAGGTCGCCCGTATAAGGAATAAAGAGATATTTTTTTTCGGCGGCATATGCTACGCCGTCATTTGACACGGCAAAAAGACTTACCGCAAATATCAAGGTAAGCAAAATAAATATGGCGAGTGACGCCGATATCGTTTTTGAAAGTCTGGCCGTATTTTTCATAAATCGATTATACTACAATTATATCTAAAAATAAAGTCTTAAATCACAATTCCTTGATTTTAGCCGACAACTTTTGAAAAATTTTATAAAAACAATTTAGAATTTTGTCACAATTTTTCGCTTTTAGTTTTTAGAGGTTTTATTCTGCGATTGATGGACGAGAGTGAAATAATTTCTAACATTTTAAAAATAGAAAAAGAACTTAAGGTCAGAGAATCCGACCCTCTCAAGAGCTATAATTCCGACAGAGTGCATTTAAAGCAAATGGCGTTTCACAAGTGCCCTAAGCGCAACAGGTGGGTTTTTGGCGGTAACCGAAGCGGAAAGACTGAATGCGGAGCGGTGGAAACGGTATATCTTGCAAGAGGCATACACCCGTACCGTCCTAACAGAAAAGACGTTTTCGGGTGGGTGGTGTCCGTCACATATGAAGTGCAACGTGACGTGGCGCAGTCGAAAATATTAAAATATCTTGCCCCGTGGTGCATTGAGGATATCGTGATGCAGGAGGGCAGAAAGTCAAGCCCGTCATACGGGATAATCGATTATATAGTAGTAAAAAACGAGCTTGGAGGTTTCAGCAAAATCGGGTTTAAATCCTGTGACCAGGGCAGAGAAAAATTTCAAGGGGCGTCTCTCGATTTTGTGTGGTTTGACGAAGAACCGCCCAAAGACATCTATGAAGAGTGCAAGATGAGGGTGTTTGACAAAAAGGGGGACATATTCGGCACAATGACTCCTTTGAAAGGACTGACGTTTATTTACGATGAGATAGAATTGAACAAATTCAACAGCGACGAGGTGTGGTGCGAGCACATCGAGTGGAAGGATAATCCGTATTTAGACCCGGAAGAAGTGGAAAGAATGATGAAAAATCTTTCCGAAGACGAACAGGAAACAAGACGTTTCGGACACTTTCATACGGCAAGCGGGCTTGTTTATTCCGAGTTTGACGAGAGCGTGCACGTTATAGAGCCGTTTGATATACCGACCGAGTGGCAAAGTATGATTTCAATTGACCCCGGTTTAAACAATCCGACGTCCTGTCACTTTTATGCCGTGGATTATGACGACAATATATACGTCATAGCGGAGCATTACGAGGCAGGCAAAGACGTCGATTATCATGCCGAAAAAATAAAGGAGATTGCAAAAAGATTTAATTGGCATACAGATTCGGGAGGGCGGCTTTGCGCTCTGATTGACTCTGCCGCAAATCAAAAGACGCTTGCCTATTCAAAATCGGTGGCGCAACTGTTTTGCGAAAGGGGCATTCTTGTTAATGCCAAAGTAAATAAAGATTTGTTTACCGGAATCCAGAGGATAAAGTCTTTATTAAAAAACAGGCGCATTTTTATATTTAAAAACTGCGTCAATCTCATAAGGGAATTTAAAAGCTATTGGTGGGGCGACGGCGACAGACCGAAAAAAGCGGACGACCACTCCCTCGACGAATTGCGTTATTTTGTGATGAGTCTGCCCCGGGCGCCGAAGCGAGAGGAAAAAGAAAAATCGCTCATTGAAAAAGATTTACTAAGACTTGTAAGGCATACGAAAAAATGAAAGGGGGATTATGGATGAGAAGATTTTGCAAACTCTTTTAAAAAAGGCGACGGGATACACTCACGACGAGATAGTGGAGGAATACAGCGCAAAAGAGGACGGCGTTGAACTTGTCAAAAGAAAGGTGACAAAAAAATATTATCCGCCCGACTGCGCTGCGCTCAAAACCTATCTTGAACTGAAAGAGAGCAATCTGTCGCAACTTGACACGGAAACTCTCAAAAAAGAAAAAAAACGATTGTTAAAGGAGCTGGAAAAAAAGAAATGAAAATCGAAAGATTAAAAAGCCTTGTTAAATGCGATATCGCTTCTTGCAGGCGAAAAGCGGATTATACGATAGTAAGCGGCGTTTCCGTATCGCAAAACATCAATCTTTGCCACGACTGCGCTGTGGAAATATACGAGTCGCTTGGCAGAATTCTTGTGCCGAAAAGTCCGCATAATATGCTCAATAAATCAGAGAGCACGATAAAAGAGTCGGAATCGGAAAGGGCGTCCGACGTAAGGGAAAACGGCAAAAAAGCCGCCGCGGCGAAAAACGTAAAGAAAACGGCGTCTAAACAGCCCGAAGAAAGGTAAGCGCTATGGAATTTGCAGAAGACATTATTGCCGAGGTAAAAGAGGATTTTAACCGTAAAAGAGAGCAAAGAAGAGCGCTTGAACTCAATTGGCGACTCAATATGAACTTCTTGCTCGGGAACCAATATTGCTTTATAGAAAACGGCGACATCATTGAAAAGGGGAAGCAGTATTTTTGGCAGGAAAGGGAAGTTTATAACCATATCGCCCCCATTGTCGAAACGAGGCTTTCCAAGCTTGCCAGGGTTAAGGCGAGCGTATCGGTAAGACCGTCGACAAACGATGACGACGACGTCAATTCCGCAAAATTCGCAACAAGCATTTTAAAGAGTATATGTGCCGAAAACAGGTGGAGTTCTCTTATGACTGAGGCGAATATGTGGAGCGAGGGAACAGGGACGGCATTTTACAAAGTCGTTTGGGACAACAAGAAGGGAAAGGCGATTGATGCCAAAAAGGGTATATACGAAGGCGACGTCGCAATATCCGTTTGCCCGCCCTTTGAAATTTATCCCGAAAGTCTTACCGTATCCGATATTTCCGAGCAAGAGTCAATAATTCACGCTAAGGTTTATGGCGTGGAGGAAATAGAAAGGATATGGGGCGTAAAGGTGGAAGGCGAAAAGGTAAACGTGTTTTCTATGGATAACGCCTCGGTTTTGGGCGGATTCGGCTATAACGCTACCGTTCCGAAGATAATGAGCGAGCAAAAAGAAAATGCGGCGGTTGTCATTGAAAGATACGTAAGACCCACCGCTCAAAGACCCAACGGCAGACTTACGATTGTTGCAGGGGACAAACTGTTATACGACGGCGAATTGCCTTATATAAACGGTAACAGCGGAGAAAGGACGTATCCGTTTGCAAAGCAAACGTGCATAGATATGATAGGTTCGTTTTTCGGCGTCAGCGTTATAGACAGGATAATCCCCGTGCAAAGAGCTTATAACACGGTAAAAAACCGCAAACACGAATACATGAACAGGATAGCTATGGGGATTTTGGCGGTCGAGGACGGTTCGGTGGATACGGACAATTTGGAGGAAGAAGGGCTTTCTCCCGGCAAAGTGCTCGTATACAGGCAGGGAAGCAATCCGCCCGTGATGATGAATATGGGAAGCGTGCCAAGCGATTTTCACGCAGAGGAAGAAAAACTTCTAAGCGAGTTTGTGATGATAAGCGGTGTGTCGGAAGTTACAACTTATTCTCAGGTGCCTTCCAACGTGTCAAGCGGAACGGCTATTTCGCTGTTGCTCGAACAGGACGATACGAGGATATCTCTTACAGCAGACAGCCTCAGGGCGGCGGTTATCGAAGTGGGAAAAATGATAATAAGGCTTTCAAAGCAATTTGCCGTTGTGGAAAGAACTAAGCGCATTGCCGGCGAAAACGGAGACGTAGAAATGAAAGCGTTTAAAGGCAGCGACCTTTGCAGCGACGACCTCGTTTTCGATACCGCAAACGAACTTGAAGAAACGACGGCGAGCAGAAAAGCAATGTTGCTTCAGCTTTTGGATTTAGGATTGCTCGGCGACGAAAACGGAAAACTTAATGCAAGAGACAAAACAAAAATACTTGACCTCCTCGGATTCGGAAACTGGGAAGACAGCCGAGACCTTGACGAACTTCATTTAAAGAAAGCGACAAGAGAAAACGACGAGCTTTTGACAAAGAGAGTAAAGCCCGATATGGTGGACAATCACGAGATGCATATTTTGGAACACTCCAAACTTCTTTTAAAGGCGGACGTCGACGAGGCGCTCAAAGACAGAGTGACAGAACATATTAATTTGCACAGAGAGTATATAAATTTTGACGAGGGCGTGGAAAATCTGATAAAACAGTTTAACGCTCAAGGAGAATGAAATGGAAGAAATTAAAGAGATTGAAAAATCCGTCACCGAGGAAACTCCCGTAGAGGAAGCGACCGAAGTAAAAGCGGAAGAATACGGCAAATTCAAGAGTGGTGAAGAACTTTTAAAGGCTTACAACGAACTTGAAAGGGAGTTTACTAAAAAGTCGCAAAGACTTAAGGAATTGGAAAGAGTAGTCCCGACCGACAAGCCCGCCCCCTTTAAAGAAAGGGTGGAAAAATTCTTTGAAGAAAATCAGGACGCAAGACCTTATGCTAAGGAAATTGCTCTGTTTTTGGAGGAGAATCCCGCCTATATTGAAGACAAGAGAGGACTTGACGTTGCGCTTGGAAAGGTATTGCTTAAAAAGAGTCCGCAAAAACTTGCAAGCGACGAAAAGTTTTTAAAAGAACATATCTATTCAAATTCTGCCGTAAAAGAGAAGATTATCGAGGATTTTCTGAAAGGCTTGTCCGAAAATAATCCGCCTGCCGTAATAAGAGGCGGGCAAAGCATTGTGTCGCCGCCGTCCAAGCCGAGGACGATAGAAGAGGCGGGGTGGCAGCTTATGAAACTTGAGAAATAACGGAGGAATTATGGTAACTATATCAAGCGCGGAAAACGCTTTAAAGACACTTTATCTCGGTGTGCTTGCCGAACAGCTCAATGTGGGCGTCAATCCGCTTCTTGCGAAAATCGGTCAGACAAGCGCAGACGTTTGGGGCAAAGAGGTAGTCAAACTTGCGCCTTACGGAGTTAACGGCGGAGTCGGTTCCGGCACGGAAAGCGGCGATTTGCCCGGTTGCGCCGGCAACAACTATGCCCAATTCAAACTCACTCTTAAAAACTTTTACGGAAACATCGAAATTTCCGATAAGGCGATAAGAGCGTCGGCAAACAGTGCGGGAGCATTTGTCAACCTTTTGAATTCCGAAATGGAAGGACTTTTAAAATCAAGCAAATTTAATTTCGGAAGAATGCTTTACGGCGACGGTTCCGGACTTATTGCCACGACGGTCGGAAATACATCTTCTTCGACAAACGTTCTTACCGTGGACAGCGTTAAAAATCTTATGGAAGGTATGGTCATCGACGTTTACGATACTTCCGACATGATTGTGTCAAACCTTACCGGCGTCAGAATTATATCGATAGACAGGGCGAAAAAAGAAATAACCTTGTCGGCATCTGCTTCAAGCGTTTTGGGCGAAGGATACAAGATTTATGTCCAAAACTCAAAAGATAACGAGCTCACGGGACTCGAAGCGATTTTCGGAACCGCTAACCTTTACGGCTTGGACAGGAGCGATTACAGCTTTTTGAATCCTTATAAGGTCACAGATACGACGGGCGTTTCCACCGAAGCCATTCAGGCGGCCATCGACAGCATCGAAGAAGTGGCGGGCGGAACGATTGACTTTATCGTATCTTCATATAAGGTCAGAAGAGCATATATTGAGTATCTGTCGCTTAACCGCACAAACCTCGATTATATGAATCTCGACGGCGGTTTTAAGGCGCTCTCTTACAGCGGTATTCCGTTTGTTGCCGACAGATTCGTAGACGACAAGACAATGTATTTGCTCAACACTTCCGACTTTAAACTTCATCAGCTCTGCGATTGGCGTTGGATTGAAGGCGAGGGAGGAACTGTTTTGCATCAAGTGGCAAATAAAGCGGTTTATACCGCGACCTTGGTCAAATATGCCGACCTTCTTTGCGAAAGACCTATGGGACAGGCAAAGATTACATTCAGCACTATAGCTTAACATATCGGACGGCACTCGAAAGAGTGCCGTTTACATTAAAATGAGAAAGATAAAAAAAGATTTATTCGACGTTGCAAAGAGAATCAAAGAGGTGGGCGACTATACGCTCTTTTTCAACGAGCAAAAGCTAAGATATGAAATTCACAGCCGTTACGGGCTGGAACTCGCTCTTGCCGATACTCCTCCTACGGGAGAGGATATTTTTAAACTGAGACGGACAAGAAGGGAAAATATCGAAAGACTTTTAGAAGAATTGGAAAGAGAAAATATAAAAGCGGAAAAACAAAGGGCGGAAAACGTTGTCCGAAAAGCACAGGAGGCGTATTTTGGAAGTTAAAAGCATTATAAGAAAATGTCTCGAAACGATAGGCGCAGAAGATTTTACTCTGTTAAAGGAATTAAACGACGAACAGCAAACATTATTGAACAGATTGATGAGCGGTTTAAATCTTACATATCTTGAAATTTGCTCGGATATCCTGCCGATAACGGGAGAGGAAAAGGCTACGGTTAAAGACGGGATTATAGAC
>FR901006.1:24504-38812 GCA_000437555.1 Acidaminococcus sp. CAG:917
TCAGTTTTAAAACATATCCCGACCTCATCGTGACCAATGCAAGCGGAACGGTTACCGTTACCTATGAATTTACTCCGCCTGAGCTTACTTACGGCGACTATATAGACAATTGCCATTTGAAACTGATTACAATGGTCTACGGAACGCTAGGCAAGTATTATTTTGAAAACGGTATGTATGACCTTTCTTCGTTTTGGGAGGAAAAATTCGATAAATCGATAAAGAAAGTGAAATATTCAAAAAATATCGTATTGCCCCGAAGGAGATGGATATGAGCAAAAAATTCACCCTGCGCTTTAAAGGACAAAAACCTTACGGCTATAACGACGACATAGGCTATGCAAAAAACTGCAGCGGATTTGTCTTTTGTGACGGCTCTTTAAAATCCGATATCGGTTTCGATATGGCGGATTTTCCTTATCCCGCCCCCGAAGACGGACGCCACGCAATCAAACCGTTTACGGAAGGCGGAGGAAAGGAAGTTATCGATTATATGTTCTTATACAAAAGAACGAAATCGGACGGGACGTATGACGACAGGCTTGTCGTGGTGTCGGACAGGGACATAATTTACCAACAACCGCTTTTTGCCGAGGGGGATTTTGAATGCGTTTACAACGTGACTCTTAACGGCGAGGCGAGCAGCGTGAATTTCAATCAGGACGGCTCCGACGTTATTCTTCTTTCGGGCGACGTCAGCTATCTTATTATGCTTGACGACGTTACGGCAAAATTCAATCCCGATTCGCCGTGCTTTTCCTCGCTGACTTTTCACTATGAAAGAGTTTTCGGAACGACTATGGAGGAACGCAACAGGGTATGGTTTTCAGATGACTTTAATCCCTTAAACTGGAACGTTTCGACAGAGGAGGGAGGATATATCGACTTTCTGGACGATTGGGGCGACCTTCTCAAAGTCATAAGTTTTATGGATTACGTGTTCGTGTTTAAAGAGGACGCAATTATGAGAATCACCGCTTATGCCGACCAAACTCAGTTTTCCGTGGCGAAAGTCGCAGTAGGAGTGGGAAGAATTTTAAAAAACAGCATAGTACTCGCCGGGGAAAGTATTTACTTTTTGACTACGAAAGGTCTGTATTCTTTTGACGGATATTCTATAAGGGAGATTGACGATTCGCTGCCGAGAGTAACCGATTACGCGTCGCTTACCGCCTGCGTGCTTGACGGAAAATATTATTACGCATTCAGGGCAGACGAGTCTGTTCCTTACGGAGACAATAATGCGGTAGGAATTTACGACCTCGAGAAAAAAAGTCTGACCGTGATAAACGATATATGCGTAAAAATATTCCTTTCGGTAAGCAGCCATCACGCGAGCGAGGTTTTTGCTCTTATCGGAAACGACATTCTGAAGGTGACCGACAGCGGGGCTTATAAAGAACTTCCTTTGCCGAAAAGGTGGAAAAGCATAGACACCACTTTTGACTCTACAAACAGAAAAGTCATTAAGGCGATAAACGTTTTCACGTCGCACGATATCGTATTCAAAGTCATAGCCGACGGCAAGACCTATTCGTTTAAGATTGCGGGAAAAAATGCCTATCAGAGAATTAGAATAGAAAAAAGCGGTTATATCCTTTCCTTTGAAATCGAGTGTGACAGCGCCGAGGCTGAAATAAGGCCGATAGATTTTGAAATTGAAACCGTCGAATAGCAGGTGCAAAATGGATTATAAAAAAATAATGATTTTGATTGAAGAGCTTAACAGAAGAATAATTTATCTTGAGCAAAAGGTAAAGATTTTATCGGGGGAATAATATGTCATTTTGGGACGATTTTAAGGACTTGTTTAAAACCAAGGACCAGCTTGAAGAAGAGAAAAACAAAAAGCTGCAAGACGCCTTAAAGAAAGAAGAAAGCGTGACCAATCAGTTAAAGCAGTTGGAAGATTTATACAACAGCACTTTAGAGGAAGAACCGGACATTAACGAGTTGTTTCCTCAAGAGAGCGGGCTTGAGACTATCGAATATACGCCAAAGACGGACGAAGAGATAACTCAGCTTGCCACGGATACTTATAAGGGAAAATACGACGAGAAAAAGAACGACCTTACCGCCTCGAGTCTCGAAAAGGAAAATTCTCTTATGACCGAAGCGTCCGAAAAGGAAGCGGAAAAGGAAAACGAGCTCGGCGAGTTGAAAAGCCAAAGGGACAGTCTTTATGAATCCGCAAAAAATAACGCCGTGAAAAACGGACTTTCGCGTTCGAGCATAATGAATACCCAGCTTGAAGGCGTGGATAATTCATATAAGGCGCAAACGGATAACGTAAAAAAGGCTTACGATATCGAGATGGATTCCATTTCAAATCAAATAGAAATATTGCTCAGCGAAAGAGAGGCTGCGCTTGAGGCTTTAGACTTGCAATATGCGGGCGACGTGAAAAACAAAATCGACTCGCTTACCGAAGAAAGAGACAAATTGACTAAAGAATATGCCGAGTATAATCAAAAAGTTTTGGAAAAACAAAAAGATTACGCCATAGAGCGTGAAAAACAGATAAACGATTATCTCGAGGAAAAGGCGGAACAGGACAAAATAAAAGCGGAATACGAAAAGGAATTCGGTTACAGCGGCGAAAAAAAGGAAAATTATGAGCAGCGTTATAAAATAGCTTCCGATTTTTACAATTCGCTTTCTGCCGATATTGCCGTTGACGCTCTCAAAGCCAGTCCGACAATGAAATATTATCTCGGCATATATTACGATACCTTGCTCGATAATTTAAACAACAGAAAGATAGGGCAAAAGAAATATTTTTAGGTGATAGTATGTGGGAAGAGTTTTTGGGACAGGTGCTGGCTAACGGAGTATGGGCAACGATGTTCGTATTTTTGCTTATATATGTTTTGAGAGATTCCAAAGTAAGAGAGCAGGCGTATATGGAAACCGTCAAAGCACTTACGGACAGGCTTAAAGTAGTTGAAGACGTTGCCGCGGTTATTTCGGCGATTGCATCGAATACGGATAATATTTTATACGAATTGACAAACAGGGGCTCCAAATGGAAGGTATCCAAAAAGAGCGTCATGGAGGGGGAAAAGGATTATGAATCTAAAAACAAGGTTGAAATCGGTTAGTTTTTGGACTACTCTTGCCGGTGCCATACTTATGATACTCAGGGCTTTCGGAATAGAGATGGGCGGCACTGAAATTGAAACGGCAATATCTTCTATAGGAAGCATTTTGGTGTTCAGCGGAATTCTTATCGGCGACAAAAACACGTCTTCTGCAACCGCGTCAAATACTGAAACCGTAGCGGACGGAATCGAGGATACAGGAGAAGATGCCGATAAAGAAACGGAAGTCTGTGGAGAATTATCGCAGCAATCGGAGGCTCAAAGCATAGAATCGGCAGACGATATAAATACCTCAGAAAGTGTTGACGGGGACAAACCGGTTGAAACAGACACTTCTGCGGATTTATAAAATACGATTTGCTTTTTCTGTTTTGTAGCACAAAAAAGCTGAGAATGATTTTTCATTCGAACAAGCAATGAATTTAAGGATAAAATAGAGTTTTATCCGCATATTAAAATTTAAAAACGGGAAACAATGTTTCCCGAGTATATCGTATAGGCTTTACAAGTTCGGTTTTCCTTTGCGGATTTTTTGCGTAAGCTATATGCAGCAAAGGATAATTAAACGCCGCGTGAAACAGCGCGGCGTTTTTTCACGCAAAAAAACAGTTTAAATCGCTTGACTAAAACATTTGCGTTTGATATTATTATTAAGCAAGTAGAAAGTCTTCTCACCAAACGCATTCCGTTGTTTTTGGTTTCTTAAAAAACTTACTTTGTTTTTTAGGTGTCGGATGGCTTTTTGCTGTCCGATTTTATTTTATATATGGAGGAAAACCACTATTAAAGAACTTCAAACCAACAACCAAATCCGTGACAGGGAAGTAAGGTTAATTTCGGCGGACGGAGCTCAGATGGGCGTTATGTCGTCAAGAGACGCTCAGAAAATTGCGGACGACCAGGGCTTGGACCTCGTTAAAATTTCACCGAACGTAGACCCTCCCGTTTGCAAAATCATGGATTACGGCAAGTTCCGTTACGAGCAACAAAAAAAGGAGAAAGAAGCCAGAAAGAATCAACATATTGTCGAACTTAAAGAAGTATATCTTTCAGCGACAATCGACGTGGGCGACCTAACAAGGCTTGCCAAACAGGCTAAAAAGTTTATCGATGACGGAAACAAGGTGAAAGCGTCGATAAGACTCAAAGGACGTCAGCAAGCTCACCCCGAGATTGCTATGGACGTTATAAAGGAATTCATTAAACTCGTAGGCGAAGACGTCGCCATTGAAAAAGCACCTATACAGGAAGGCAGAAATATCTTTGTTATTTTTGCCCCTAATGCGAAAAAATAGAAGGAGGCCACTATGCCAAAACAGAAAACACACAGCGGCGCGAAAAAGCGCTTTAAGGCAACCAGCAACGGACTTTATAAATCCGGCAAATCGGGAAAAAGCCACATCTTGACCAAGAAAACCCCCAAGAGGAAGAGAAATCTCCGCAGCGGCGGTTACGTAGACCAAACCAAGACAAACGAAATGAAGAGACTTTTGCCTTATCAATAGGAGATAAAATATGAGAATTAAAAGAGCTGTAAATGCGCAGAAAAAGCGCAGAAAGATAATGAAACAAGCAAAGGGCTACTATGCGGCAAAACACAGTTTATACCGTGTAGCCAAACAACAGGTTTTGAAGTCGGGCTATTATGCATACGTCGGCAGAAAACAAAAGAAGCGTGACTTCCGTTCGCTCTGGATTACGCGTATCAATGCCGGAGCAAGACAAAACGGACTTAGCTATTCAAAGCTTATGTACGGACTTAAAGAGGCAAACGTAAACCTCAACAGAAAAGTTTTGGCTGAAATCGCAGTCAGTGACGAAAAGGCCTTTTCTGCACTTTGCGAAACCGCTAAGAAAGCAATCGCGAAATAATTAAATGCCGTAGGTCGCTACGGCATTTTAATTTAAAATGGATATTATTTCTTCAAACTCAAATAAATACGTCAGGCTTTTAAAGAGTCTTTCCGATAAAAAATCGCGCGACGAAAGCGGTTTGTTTTTGGCGGAGGGGGAAAGACTCATTAAAGACATGCCGTCGGATTTTTCGGCGGAGTTTTATCTCGTGGCTCAAAACAAGCTCGACGAGTTTTCGTACCTTACGGCAGGGAAAAAGTTTTTTGTGGCAACCGAGAGTGTTATAAAATATGCCTGCAACACGGTAACGCCGTCAGGGATAGTCGCCGCCGTCAA
Organism: Acidaminococcus sp. CAG:917; assembly: GCA_000437555.1. Lineage (GTDB taxonomy): Bacteria > Bacillota > Clostridia > Christensenellales > CAG-917 > CAG-917. Next base: position 29,796 of record FR901006.1, read on the forward strand.
AAAGCCCCGTCGCACTTTTGAGCTTCCAAGGTCAAACGCTTTGCTTCTTGACAGTCTTCAGGACAGCGGAAACGTGGGTACGATAATAAGGACGGCGGTATCTTGCGGATTTAGCGACATATATCTTTTTTGCTGTGCCGACCCTTTTTCGCCTAAAGCGGTCAGGGCAAGCATGAGCGGGATATTCAAAGCGAGGGTTTACGACGTCAATTATGAAGAGTGCAAAACACTTCTGACCGTTACGGACTCCTATGCTCTCGATATGGACGGGGAGAATCTGTTCAAGGCAAATCTTCCCGCTCGGGTGACTTTTGTTGCGGGTAGCGAGGCGCACGGCGTATCCGACGATATAAAGTCGCTTTGCAAAGGCTCGGTTTCGTTGCCGATGGGAAATAATATGGAATCTTTGAACGTTGCAGTTGCCACGGGCGTTGCAATGTATTATACTGTAAATACAAACAATTAAGGAGATACTTATGTCAGGACACAGCAAATGGCACAACATTGCTCAAAAGAAAGGTAAAACCGATGCCGCAAGAGCAAACGTTTTTACCAAGATAGGACGTGAAATAGCGGTCGCCGTAAAAGCGGGAGGACCGGACCCTAACTCTAACAGCAAACTTCGTGACGTCATTTCTAAAGCAAAAGCCGCCAATATGCCTAACGACAATATTACGCGCAGTATAAAAAAGGCGTCGGGTGAGGGCAGCACCGTCAACTACGAGGAAATGACATACGAAGGCTACGGCGTGGGCGGAACGGCTTTTATCGTCGAAGCCTTGACGGATAACAAAAACAGAACGGCAGGCGACGTCAGACATCTTTTCGATAAATTCGGCGGTTCTTTGGGAGCTACCGGCTGCGTTTCGTATATGTTCAAAAAGAAGGGCATCATTATCGTCGACAAAACAACCATATCGGAAGACGAGCTCATGCTCACAGCATTAGACCTTGGAGCGGAGGATATCAATTCCGATGAGGAGTATTTTGAAATCGTTACTGCTCCGTCTGACGTATTTAAAATTAAAGAAGCACTCGAAGCGGCGGGAATTAAAGTGGAAAACGCTCAGGTGGATATGATTGCCGACACCGAAAGCGAACTCGACGAAAAACAGCAAGAAACGATTTTAAAGCTTGTGGATAAACTCGAGGAGCTTGACGACGTGCAGAACGTATATCACAACGCCGTCATCACGATTGCCGACGAGGAAGAATAATCGAGGAATAAAATGTTTAACGTAGAAGAGGTTTGCAAAAAAGCCAAGGAGGCTTCATATATTCTGGCAGGCTACACCTCCGAGCAAAAGAATAGAATGCTCGAGGCGGTGGCAGTAGCGCTCGAGGAGAACAAGTCGGAAATTTTAAAGGAAAACGCCGTAGACCTTAAAAACTACACAAAGCAAGATTCCGTCTTTGTCGACCGACTCACTTTGACGGGCGAGCGTATAGATACTATGATAGAGGGAGTGAGGCAGATTATTTCTTTGCCCGACCCCGTAGGCGAGATTGTAGAAACTTTCACCAACAAGGCGGGACTTGAACTTAAAAGGGTTCTCGCTCCTTTGGGAGTAATTGCCATAATATACGAGGCAAGGCCAAACGTCACCGTTGACGCCGCAGCACTTTGCCTTAAAAGCGGCAATGCGGTAGTGTTGAGGGGCGGTAAGGACGCAATCTGCTCAAACAGAGCGCTTTATAACGTGATGAGAAACGCTATTGCCAAGGCGGGAATGAATCCCGACTGTGTGGCATTTATAGACGATATTTCAAGGGAATCGTCAAAGGATATGCTCGGGCAGGGTAAATATATCGACGTGTGTATTCCCCGAGGAGGCGAAGGATTAAAGCATTTCGTGCTCGAAAACGCCACAATGCCGGTTATAGCGTCGTCGGGCGGAAACTGTCACGTTTACGTCGAAAAGACGGCAGACTTAGAGATGGCAAAAAATATCGTGTTCAACGCAAAGACTCAGCGTCCGTCCGTATGTAATGCGGCGGAGCATCTTATCGTCGATGAGGCAATATGCGAAAAGTTTTTGCCCATGGCTTACGACGCTTTGTCTACCAAAAACGTGGAAATCGTCGGAGACGAGAGAGCAAGAAAAGTTTTGCCGAAAATCGGGATTATGACCGATGAAGACTACGGAACTGAATACGAAGCCTATAAAATGTCGTTCGCGGTAGTAAACGGCGTTAAAGAAGCGGTGGATATGATTAACAAATATTCTACAAATCATTCGGATGCGATTATAACAAAAGACGAATTTGCAAAAAATTATTTTGAAAAGAACGTCGATTCCGCCTGCGTATACGTTAACGCTTCGACTCGCTTCACCGACGGATTTGAATTCGGGCTCGGTGCGGAAATGGGTATTTCCACCCAAAAACTCCACGCGAGAGGACCTATCGCTCTTAAAGAGCTTACGTCGGTAAAATACGTCATCGAAGGAAACGGACAGGTTAGAAACTAGACGCAAAAGAGGCTATTATGATTTATTTGGACCATGCGGCTACGACGCCGCTCGATAAAGACGTTTTAAAAGAAATGCTTCCTTTTTTCTCGGAAGATTTCGGAAACGCAAACTCTCAGCATACTTACGGTCAAAAGGCGGCAAGCGCGGTTATTAAGGCAAGAGAAGAGATTGCCGAATGTCTTAATGCCAAGCCGTCGGAGATTTATTTCACCTCGGGCGGAACGGAAGCGGATAACTGGGCGCTTAAAGGAGTAGCCTTGGCGCATAAAGACAAAGGCAGGCATATCATAACCAGCAAAATCGAGCACTCGGCTATTTACGCTTCCTGCAAACAGCTTGAAACTCTCGGATTTGAAGTAACTTATCTCGATGTGGACAGCGAAGGCTTTGTATCGTCCGACACTCTGAAAAACGCAATAAAGAATGACACTATTCTTGTTTCAATAATGTTTGCAAATAACGAGATAGGCACGATAGAACCGATAAAGGAGCTTTGCGCTATTGCCCACGAAAAGGGAGTCTTGTTTCACACGGACGCAGTTCAGGCGGCAGGCTCTGTAAAGCTTGACGTCAAAGACCTCGGCGTTGACCTTATGTCAATATCCTCGCACAAGTTTTACGGACCAAAAGGCGTGGGCGCGCTGTATGTCCGCAACGGAGTAAAGATAGAAAAGCTTATATCCGGAGGAGAACAGGAAAGGTCTAAAAGAGGCGGAACGACAAACGTTCCCGGCGTTGTCGGAATGGCTAAAGCATTAAAAAAAGCTTGTTTAGAGATAGACGAAAATGCTAAATACGTTTCCTCATTAAGAGACAGATTTGTTTCGGCGGTGGAGAGCAAAATTGAAATGATAAAGTTCAACGGACCAAGGCACGACCGTCTTCCCAATAACGCCTCATTCTCTTTCAGGTTTATCGAGGGCGAATCAATTTTGTTCTCGCTCGATTTAAAAGGCGTATGCGCTTCAAGCGGCTCGGCGTGTTCGTCAGGCTCGCTTGAGCCGAGCAGAACGCTCATGGCAATAGGCGTTCCCGTAGGAACGGCTCACGGCACGATACGGTTTAGTTTCGGGAAGCATAACACCGTTGAAGAAGTGGATAAAACCGTTGAAATTTTGGCAGATGAAGTAAACAGATTAAGACAAATGTCACCGCTTTTCAAGCAAGACAAGGAGAAAAAAGAATATGTATAACGAAAAAGTCATAAACGAATTCAGAAATCCCCGCAACGTGGGTGAAATAGAAAATTACGACGCAATCGGCACGGTCGGAAACGAAGTTTGCGGAGATATAATGCAAATCACTCTCAAAATCAAAGACGGAGTTATTGTCGATGCAAAATTTAAGACGTTCGGTTGCACGGCGGCAGTCGCTTCAAGCTCTATGGCTACAAGTATGATTATAGGCAAGACAATCGAAGAAGCAAAAAAAATCACCAATTCCGACGTCATCGAGGCTCTCGGCGGACTTCCCGCTCAAAAAATACACTGTTCTGTTTTGGCGGAAGAGGCCATTGCTCTTGCCATAGAAGACTACACCAAAAAACAAGCGGAAAAGAATAAGCAATAATCTTACAATATTTGGCATAAATTTAGGGCGTTTTCTACACATAATAATGTAGGAGGCGTTTATGAAAAACAGTTTGTTTATCGGTGTGGCGTTGGGTGCCATGGCTACAAGTTATCTCGTTTGCAGAAACGAAATGAAGCAGTCGAGAGAAAAGAGCTTTATAAGGAAAATCGAAAGGCTTTTTGATTAAATAAGCCGTTCGGCAAATAGCAAAACCAATATAAATTAACAATGCTAAGGCATTGTTTTTTTATTTTCAGCTTATTTTTAAGGATAGGGAAAAATACCGTTTTGTCCGTCAATAATTTTCGGCATTTTTCAGCCAAAAACTTATCTTTACACCTTGCAACAAATAAATGCAAACAGTTGACAAACATTTCAAAAGTTCTTATAATATTTAAAGTCAAATGCGCCATTAGCTCAGCTGGATAGAGCGTTGCGCTACGGACGCAAAGGTCAGGGGTTCGAATCCCTTATGACGCACCAAGAAAAAAGGACGCTATAGCGTCCTTTTTTCGTGTTCGGATTAAGCGTAGTCAGGCAAAGAAAAATTTTCAGTTTTTTTCACCTTTAAGGGGACGGACTGCAATCTGTATGATTGCTTAGACACCGTAGTTTAGACACCGTATATAATATTTAAGGCGATATTTATCACGGCAGGCATTTATGCTTGCCTTTTTTATTGCCTGAAATTTCAGGTCAACATAAACCGTAAACGATTTTAGAGTTTAAAAAGATACCGAGCGAGCTGAAAATAATAATTGATTTATCTTTTGAGCTATGATAAGATTTTATCGGGTAGTATATGAACGCTATTGAAATCAACGGATTGAAAAAATCGTTTGGCGACGTTAAGGCTGTCGACGATATAAGCTTTAAGGTTAAAGAAGGCAGCCTTTTTGCCTTTTTGGGCGAAAACGGCGCGGGCAAAAGCACAACGATAAACATTATAAGCACTCTACTGTTAAAGGACGAGGGCGAAGTTTTCGTGGACGGATTGAATATCGATAAGCAAGCGTCCGAAATTCGCTCAAAGATAGGAATTGTTTTTCAAGGATACGTCCTCGATAAAAGACTCAGCGTTAAGGACAATCTGAAAATCCGTGCTTCATATTACGGAATATACGGCGAGGCGTGGAAAAAGCGTTTCGCGGAACTGAGCGAAGTTTTTTCGCTCGACGAGATAAATGGCAGGGAATACGGGAAACTCAGCGGAGGACAGCGCAGAAGGGTGGATATAGCCAGGGCGCTCATTAACCGTCCTAAAATCCTGATTCTGGACGAGCCCACGACGGGGCTTGACCCACAGACAAGAAAGACGGTTTGGGAGATAATTTCAAACGTCAAAAAAGAAACGGGTATGACCGTGTTTTTGACCACTCACTATATGGAAGAGACGGCTAAAGCAGATACCGTTGTAATTATCGACAGCGGAAAGATAATAGCGGAAGGCTCGCCCGTCAGACTTAAAGACAAATATTCAAGCGATTACGTCAAGATTTATTATCCTAAAAATGAAACGATAGAAGAAAGTTTAAAAGGATATCGATATACCTATGAGGACAATTTCTACCGAGTCAAGGTTTCGTCAAGTGTTGAGGCCAAAGAGTTTGTTTTGGCGCACGGCAACATATTAAACGATTTTGAAATAATAAAAGGCGATATGGACGACGTGTTTTTAAACGTGACGGGCAAGACGCTGGGCGGTGAAAAATGAAAAACGATTTCGTATGCCTCGGCAATCTGATAAGCCGTGAAATAAAGATATTTTTAAAGGATAAGGCTTCTGTATTTTTTTCTATACTTGCGCCCATTATCATCTTGCTTCTTTATTTCTTATTCCTCGGCGATATGCAGGTAAGCTCTGTAGAGGCTACGCTCAAAGGAACGGGTGTCTCAAGAGACCTTATAAAGTCATTTATAGACGGCTGGATGCTCGCCGGCGTTGTGTCGGTTGCCTGCATAACGGTATCTTTTTCGGCATACAACGTTGTGCTTTCCGATAAAGAATGCGGGGCGCTTGACGATTTAAACTCGAGTCCCGTTAAGCGTTGGGTTATCAATTTAAGTTATTATATATACAATTTCACCGTCACACTGATAATTTGCACTATATTGCTTATAATCGTTTTTATCTATCTTGCCATAACGGGTTGGTATTTATCGGCAGGCGAGGCATTTGCAGTGATAGGAATGATTATCCTTTCTATTTTTTCCGCAACGTTAGTCACCACCGCAATTTGCGGATTCGTCAAGACGGTAAACGCTCATTCAGCACTTGTAGGAATACTCAGCGCGGTCAGCGGATTTTTAATCGGCGCATATATGCCCATAGGTATGTATCCTCAAGCGGTGCAATATATCGTATTGTTTATCCCCGGCACCTACAGCGCAGGCGTTTTCAGAAATCTGTTTATGAACGGAGCATTAAATGAAATAGGGAAGATTGCCCCTAATCATAAAGAGGCGCTCCAAGACGCATATTCTATAAACCTTGACTTTTTCGAAGATAAAATAGGTGCGGATATAATGGTTTATGCGCTCATTGCCATGATAGCCATTTTTGCCGTGTTAAACGTTGCACTCGCTTTCGTCTTGCCAAAACTTAAATATCTGTCCGCAATAAAAAAGCCGAAAAATAAAAAGACAAAAGATTTATACGAATAAATTAAGCAAGTGTGTTTTTTTCTTTACGGATATTAAAAAATTCGTCCGAACGTAAAACATAAAAATAAATTTTAAAAACTAAATGCTTTAAAACAGTTGTTAAATTCTGTTATTTGTTGTATTATATTAGCAACGGAGGCTTAGCCCAGTTGGTTAGAGCGCTTGCTTGACATGCAAGAGGTCACAAGTTCAAGTCTTGTAGTCTCCACCAAAGCTAACTTGGTTAGCAAGTATTTTACAAGAGAAGAACCGTTTAATCTGATGATATTCTCTTGCCTACTAAACCCGCCATTAAGTTGGCGGGGTCCAACATCTTTGACTGGGCAAGGCTCAGTTTTTTAATTAGGAGGCATAGCTCAGTTGGTTAGAGCGCTTGCTTCACATGCAAGAGGTCACAGGTTCGAGCCCTGTTGTCTCCACCAATCGAAACCTAAAACGAACTCCTTTTGCGAGAACAGTTTTAGGTTTTTTTATTAAAAAAACTACTGTTGACCAGTAGCTTAAATCATTCGCAGAAGGAGGTGACACGCGGTGCCACTCGGAGCCCTAACTTGCTGTATAAAAGCTTCCATACAACATCACCTCCTTAACGCACCTAACATATTGGCACCTTATGTTTCGGTGTTCATATTATATTCAAAATTTCTTTGATTGTCAAGGTAAACGGCGGTTTATGCCGCGAAAGCCGCTTGACGTGAGAAAGGCGTATGGTAGGCTGTCTGCCTATGGCAAACAAAAGCCCCTTGGGGCGTTTGGTCTTGGCTCTTTGCCTGAATACCGTACGCCGCAGAGGCTCGCGTCAAGCGGAACGTGGAATAAATAGCCGTGGTTTGCTGTTTTTACAGGTAAATCTCTACTTCAAATTCGTACTTTACAAGGTTTGCTCTGAACGGCACTTTGTAGGAAAGTTTAACTGTTTTAGAGCATAAAGAAAAGCCCCGACGGCTTTCGTCATCGGGACTTATGTTTATCGGGGCGCTGAATTGTATTTCTATTTTGTCGTCATAGAGCGTCACTTGCTTTACAAGGTAATTTATTAGCAGTTTCGGTTCCAATGCCAACGCTTGACTGTAAAATTCGCGTATCTGTTTTTCGGGAAGCTGTACGGCAGTCTTGCTCTTTTCTATCAGTATCTGTCGTTCCAATTCCGTTTGTCTGTTTTCGAGTTCGCGCAGACGGTTCATGACCGTATTCGTCGTGCCGCCGTTTTCTATCGCGGTCATGATGTTCTTTATCGCATTCTCGGTAGTTCGCCGCTCTTTCAAAAGCAGGTTGAAGACGATGTTTGCCTGTGATTGCCGTTCTTGTTCTCTCATAAGACCGCTCACGATAAAGTCAAGGGAATTGGCTTTTTGTAGCTGCTCTATGACACATTCCAGCACGATCTTTTCGAGTATGTCCTTTCGTATGGACTGTTTGCGGCAATCCGTCAGCTTCTTCTTGCGCCCTTGGCAAGTGTAGTAATATTTTCTTTCGCCGTTATGCGCCGTGCCGTTATCGCCTATCACGGATCTGCCGCAATAGCCGCACTTTATCTTGTCTTTTAGCAAGTAGGTGATGTGTTCGCTTCGTTTGCCGAACTTGTTGGCGTTCACTTTCGCGCGGACTTTATCAAAAGTTTCTTTCGGTACGATCTGCGGATAGATGTTGTCGAACACTTCGCCGTTATGGCGGTATATGCCCGAATATCTCTCGTTCCCGAGTATCCCGTAAACCGTGTTGGCGACGAAGGGTTTGCCCTTATGCAACAAGCCTTTGCCGTTCAATTCCGCGATGATGTCTTTCACATATACGCCGATTGAATATTGTTCGTAAATGTAGCGCACGATGTCCGCTTCTTCGGGGATGATTACGGCTTTCTTGTTCACATTCTTGTAGCCATACGGGAGCGTGCCGCCCGTCAGGTTACCTTTCCTGCGGCTTTCATTGTTGCCTCGCCGTATCTTTTGAGAGAGTTCCGCACTGTAATATTCTGCATAGCCTTCGAGCATACTTTCAAAGATGATGCCTTCGGGCGTGTCGGGCACAAACTCTGTCGCCGATACGACTTTAACGCCGTTGTCTTTCAAGGCTTTCTTGTGTATCGCCGTTTCGTACTTGTTCCGCGAGAATCTGTCGAATTTGTAAACGAGTACATAGCCGAAAGTCCTTTTCGCGCTGTCCCTGATCATGCGCTGAAAATCGGGGCGATTGTCGTTCGTCCCCGTCATCGCACGGTCAATGTAGGTGTCGAGGACGAGGATGTCGTTTTGCTTTGCGTATTCTTCGCATACGCGCAACTGTCCGTCAATGCTTTGTTCCGTCTGA
>FR901007.1:0-14457 GCA_000437555.1 Acidaminococcus sp. CAG:917
AAAATCTTTTATTTCGGCATTTTCGATATAGTCGGGGAGAACGACTTTTTGAATACCGTCGACAGATGCGCTGTTAAAACCGAGTTCGATAGCTACGTCTTTGGGCACGCTTCCTTTGCCGTAGTCTATTGCGGCGTCAAGATTTACGCCGGACAACACGGAATTGTCGAAATCTGCCTCGATTGTGGCTTCGAGGTTAGGAATGAGAGCGGAAAGATTGGTGAGATCAAGACCGGTAATATCTCTGACGACTTCAAGAATATCCTGATAATCGGCAAGGAATCCCTGAACGATACCGAGCAACGTCGGCAAGAGAGTATTCAAGGCAAGCTCTACTCTTACTCTTTCCTTACCTGCGCCGAGCGAAACGAGATGGCTCTTTCCGAAAAGCATCGCGGGAATGAAGTTGGACAAAGGCTGTCCGAGTATTTCCGTCGAAAACAAATCGTCAAGCGTTCCCGAAAGGTCGAGAGAACCGGTTATCGACTGAATGAGTTTGACGAGTTTGGTGAGGTCGACGTCGTCAGCTTTGAGTACGTGTATTCCGCCGAACAAGGTCCTTAGGTCCGCATAAAGGTTACCGTCGAAGTAATAAACGCCGATGATAATCTTTTTGTTCTCGCCGTTCTGGTCTGTCGAACCGAGCTCGAATAAGAACTTGCTCTGCTCGTTGTCGTAAACGTCGATGGATCCCTGCGTGTTTATGAAGTACTTCGAGCCGACGGAATCTTTCAAGAAGGTGAAGTAGAACGTCGTATCGAAGTTCAGAAAACTCGCGTCCCCTCCGTCACCCAAGAGCCCGCCTATACCCTTGTAGATTTTGTCCCAGGCGTAACTCTGAGTAATTTCGGTCGCAGAATCATACGCCTCGTCTTCGTAGAGGTCGCTGATTTTGGTAGGTTCGCCGCATGCCGCAAAGACGCCACATACCGTCACGACAAGCACCACTACCATTAAAAGCAATCCGATCTTCCTTTTCATAATAATTTCTCCCTTACGCGTTATATACGCGTGCGTGCGCGCGTGCGCGTTTATATGATAACTTACGATACCATTCTATAACATTGAAAACAACTCTGTCAATACCAAAACGCTTTTTAAACTGCCAATTTAAAGAAATTTTTGGGTTTTTGACCCGATTTAACCCTATTTTGGCGTTTGTCGAAATTTCCCCCGACGAAACCTGCAAAAACGCCCCTTTCCCCTTTAGGGGAAACAAGTCGAAAAATAGTCGTCAAAACAGGATTTTAAGTCTGAAAATACAGACGTTTACGCGCAAAAAATACCGTCAAAAACCGATAAGAAACGCCAAAAAAACAGGATAAAAAACAGATTAAAAAAGTTTGAAATATCGGCATTTTCAGCTTGAAAAAAGTGAATTTTCCAAGGCGGTTTCCGCCCGTTTTTTCACCAAATTCCTCCCTCTTTTTTCGTGCTTTTTATGCACTTTCAAGAGGATTTTTCCTCCGATTTTTTTGCGATTTTCAATAAAAAATCCGTCCGGTATTTCATATTCCGACCAATAAATTCAGGCGTTTTTTCAATGGAGAAATGACAAAAAAACGTCAAAAAAAGCCGTTTCGGCGGCATTTTTTAACGACAGAAAACTTTTGATTTTATAAAAATTTTACTGAATTTTAAGCAGAAAATATAATAAAAAACTAAAATTAGGTTAAAAAAACTTGTCAAAAAACGATAAATTTTGGAGTTTTTTTGCCATTTTTCAGAAAAAAAATGCTTCGTCAAAAACGAAAAATTTATCCTTTTTTTTGACAAAATGCCCGATTTTTCCTTCCGATTTTTGCCCGCCGACATTTTTCGCAGGCAAAATTTCGATAAACTTTTATTTATTTTTTAGTCTTTCGCTAAAATTTTTAACTATAACTCAAGGTCGCTTGAAATCAAAATTTTTGCATTTACCCTTTTAAAAGACTGTCAAACCGCCTTTTATTTAATGTGCTTTTTATCGTTCAGTCCTTAAATTTCAAACTCGCCGCCGCTGTCGTTTTGCAGAATTTGTCGAGACTGTCATTAATAAATTTTTCCGTTTCCGATATATCTTCGCATAAAAATTTTGTCATATCGACGGCAAAATTGTATGACGAAAATTTACTTTTTTCGTGACTTCCCGAAAAAGTGGCGTTTGCCCATCTTCTTCCTTTCGCTCCGAGATTGTAGTGTTTTGTCACGTTTTGACTGACAAATTTCGACAAAATTTTATCGGATAATTTTTCGCTTCCGCCGGTATCGAGAACGACTTTTTCATCGCCGTCAAACCAATCGAGTCCTCTCCATACCTCGCAGGCATAAAGCTTATCGGGACGGCAATCCGACTTTTTCAAAGCTTTAAACGCTCTCCAAAAAGAGGCAATGTGCGTTTCGTGCTTGTCAAACGGACTATGGATATATACTTCTGTGGGCATATATTCGTTAAAATATGCAGTTAGCTTTTGTTCTACTTCATCGGAAAGGTTTTTCACTTGCTCAGATGTCAATCCGAGCATATCAGCCGTATAGCCGCCGGCTTTACATGCGGCAAGCTGTTCTTTTTCCCTTATCCTTTTAAGCTGTTCGCCTGTGAGATTTTCATATCCTTTTCCCCTTGCGCACCCTGCGCCGTCGGTAAGAACTATACAGTGAAAATCCCCTTTCATTATGGCGCTGATCGCAAATATTTCAACGTCGTCCGGGTGAGCCCCGATAGCCAACCTTTGCATTCTTCCTCCTTATCGGCAAGCCAAACCGCCTGCCGCCTTTGCATATCGTATAGCATAAGTAAAATTTTAATAATTTATAAGATGCAAAATTATTTTTATATTATATGGCTTTCGCATTGACAGAATAATTTTATAATTTTTCTGTTTTTACAACGGTTATCCGCCGCTATTTCTTATTTTTTGCCTTTGCCGCCCTTATCAGAGAGGGAAAAGTCGTTTTATCCAAAAGGTTTAATCCGAATTTAACTGTTTCAAGAACGCCTTCTATTTTTTTAGGGTTTGCCTTTTCTATCGGCGTATATTCATAGCCGCACTTGCTCAAGGCGTTCAACGCCACTCCTATTTCCGAGATAAACCTGTCGTAATTCGGATTTTGCGACCACGCGCGTTCCGCTAACGCCAAAAGACGCGGAAACATCTGCCTGAAAGCTTTGCTTTCGCTGTCGACGAACTCCGTCCACAGCGGAGCTTCCACGCCGATAACGTTTTTCACGCCGTCGCTTGACAGCCCGTCGAGTATCGGGTTGAACTCATACACGGCTTTGAGAGAATGCATTCCGTGCGGATAATCGAGATAATAAGGCGAAAACTTTGAAACGATAACCTTTCCGCCTTTGTCGGCAAAGGCAAGCGTCTCTTTTAATTTGCCTTGCCAAAACTGGCATACCGCTTCATCGCTGACGCATTTTACAGCGTCGTTCCAACAAATAACCTTTCTGCCCCTGTCTTTTAAGTGGCACTCCACCCGCCTGAGCATAAGCTCTTTAAGCTCCGTATTGCTTTTTAAATTGTATTCGTTTTTGGTTTTTTGACAGTCCGGACATCTCGACCACACCGAAAGGTCAGATTCGTCGCCGCCTATGTGAATGTATTCGGAGGGGAAAACTTCGATTATCTCGTCAAAAAGTTCAAACAAAAATTTATAGGTTTCCTCCTTACCCGCGCAGAGAGTATGCCCGAGTATCCCGAAAAACTCATCGACTTTTTTTGCCTTTCCCGCACAGGAAAGATTGGGGTAAGACGCCAAGACAGCCCCCGTATGAGCCGGTATATCCACTTCGGGAATAATTTCTATATGACGTTCGGCGGCATACTTTACAAGTTCTATAAGCTCGCTTTTTGTATAATAACCTCCGTGCTCTATCTTATCACCTCGCGTTCCTTCCCGTTTGGAGCCAACCTCTACGAGCTTTTCAAATTTCTCCGAACCAAAGCGAAATCCTTGGTCGTCGCTTAAATGCAAGTGCAAACGATTGAATTTAAACAGGGCGAGAGCGTCTATAACTTTTTTGATAAAGTCCACACCGAAAAAGTGTCTTGCCGTATCAAGCATAAAGCCACGGTAGGCAAACCTTGGCTTATCCTCTATCTCAACAAAAGGCAAAGCGGAACTTGTCAAAAGCATATATTTAAGGCTCATAGTCGCCCAAAAAAAACTTTCGTCGTCCGCCGCCTCGACCTTTATTCCTTTTTCGTCCACGGTGAGTCTATATCCCTCTCTTTGAACCTGTTCGTATACGACTCTGCCGCCGCCTGCGCCGTCTGTCTTCGGAAGAAACTTTTTGTATTTTAAAGCTTCTGCGGAAAAGACCGTCACATCTGAGTAAACGAATTCACCTTTAGATATTTTCATGTGTTCGGGATTTGGTATCATATAGCTTGTTCCGTTTTGTATCCTCTTTACTTTTAAACTTGTGCCTTTAAAAAAATAAGCTGTTTAGCTCTAAGTACCTGCTTATTTTTTATGGATAAGTTCCTGCCAAATATAAAATTGATGCGCATTTTATCGATTAGAAACTAAGTTTTATTATCCGTTTTATTTTTACAATTCATTTTTAAAATAAATTCGGCTTTTTTATTCTATCAAATATGACAGGCTTTTTCAATGCTATTTTGCATTAAACAGTCTTTGAGATGTAAATATTTTGTATTTTTATCTGTTTTTAGCTTTTAAAGGCTTTTACCGTCTTGATTTTCGCGTTTTCGGTTTTGCCGTTTCCCAAACCGCTGTTTATTGACACCGTCCCCGTTTAGTGCTATTATTAATCTATGAAAGCGAGCGGCTGCATCTTAGGCCTTGTCGCAGGCAGAGTGTTTTCCGTTGTATGGATGGTACTCGAGCTTGTATTTACAGTCATAGCCAAAATAATAATTTATTTCGGACTCTATTTCCCCATACTCAGCCTGATATTCGGCGGAGTGTTGTTTTTGATATTTGATTTCAACCCGTTCGGAGGCGGCGTAGATTCAAATCTTTACGTTTTCGGGCTTTGTCTTTCTTTTGTTTGCGCCCTGGTTGTTACGGTAAGAAACATAATAATAAAACCTATACAAAAATATTTTATCGACAGCAAGGTAATAGAATATACGGGCAAGCGGCACAAGAACGCACCCGAAGCCCCTAAAATTTATAAGAGCAAAGTCAACCCGGGCATTATCGTATACGAATACGAAAACCGCTACGACCTCTATGAGGAGGAAAACGGCGAGCTTTACAAGGTCTCGACGGAATACAAGGATAAACGATGAGCAAGATAAATTTTTTGGACGCTCCGTCGCTCATTTCCTTTCCTACAAAAACTTATATGAAAATAGACGGAGCGTTTTTGGATGAACAACCCAAAACGTTGCCCCGCATATGGGAAATCGATTTTTTGAGAGGACTTTGTATCCTGCTTATGATAATCGACCATTTTTTCTTTTTGGGATATCATCTTTACGGTGCCGCACTGTCCCAAACAGCAACGGGATACGAGTTTGTAGAGTTTTGTTATTTTTATTGGTATCAAAGTCCCAGAGACGTCATTCACGTCATTGTATTATTCTTTTTCTTTTCGCTTTCGGGAATATCATGTTATCTGTCACGCTCAAATCTTAAAAGAGGCTTTGGGCTTGCGTATATTGCTTTTTGCTACTCACTCATAACGCTTGAGGTAGACAACCTTTTCGACGTAGGCTGTTACTCCGGCTACGGCGTCCTCAATTTTCTCGCCACGTGCATATTGATTTATGGCGTTGTGGAAATAATCTGCCGCAAAAACAATATTGCGCTTTGGGCGATAGGAAGCATATCGGCAATTGTAGTCACCGTCATATTTTTCTGTTATACGCCTCCGTCCGACCTCGATATATCTTTGGCGTGGCTGTTTCCCACTAAATATTTCGAGGGGCTGAACATGCTCGACTACTCCTGCGTGTCGCCTTTCACGCAGAGGCAGATATCTCCGGGCGATTTCTTCCCTTTTATACCCTATTCCGCATTCTTTTTCGCGGGTATGGCACTTGCACCGATTTTATACAAAAACAAGCGCACGCTTTTCCCCTCTCTTGACGGAAGATGGAACAAACCCGTTTGCGCTGTCGGAAAATTTACTCTCATTATTTACGTTCTGCACATAGCCGCCCTTGTATTGCTGTTTGAAATAATAGCTCTTATCGCCACGGGACAAGCCGTAATTTTTAATTTTGCCTTATGAGCGTTCAGATATAATAATTTATCATAGGCGACGACGGAAACTTTTAAAACTCGGTGTTTGAGTTTTTTTGCAAACGACTTGTAAAGAATAAAATAATACGGCACAATAAATTTCATTTTTTTTTAATTGTAAAAAGGCGATTATTCACTCATTTGATATAAAGCGGACAAGCATAAAATATTTTGTTTGACAATATCTCTGATTCGTTTAAAATAAAACTGAGGTGAATATGAAATACATACTTGTTTTATGCGACGGAATGGCAGATTTTAAAATAGACGCACTCGGTGGAAAAACTCCTCTTGAGGCGGCGAAAAAGCCCAACATCGATTTTATGGCAAAAACGGCAATGCAAGGCTTTGTCAAAACAGTTCCCGACGGTATGAAGCCGGGCAGCGACGTGGCAAACCTTTCGGCGCTCGGCTATGACGCAAAGGCGTGCTACACGGGCAGAAGTCCTCTTGAGGCACTCTCCCTCGGCATAGATTTACAGCCGACCGACGTCGCACTCAGGTGCAATCTCGTCACGCTGTCGGACGACGAGCCTTATGAAGCCAAAACGATGATAGATTACAGCAGCGGCGAGATAACCACGGCGGAATCCGAATTGTTAATGAAATCCGTTGCTCAATCTTTAAACGACAATACTTTTGAGTTTTATCCCGGAGTAAGCTACCGCCACTGCCTTGTTTGCCACAACGGCAGGACGGATTCTGACCTTACTCCCCCTCACGATATAACGGGGAAAAAGATAGCGGATTATCTTCCCAAAGGATATAATGCCGACGTTTATTTGTCGTTGATGAAGAAATCCGCAGAGATTTTAAAGAGCCACCCCGTTAACCTTGAAAGAAAAAGACAAGGCAAACGCACCGCCGACTCGATATGGCTTTGGGGACAAGGTACCAAACCCCGTCTTCAAAATTTTTACGAGCGCTACGGCATAAAGGGCGCTATGATTTCCGCCGTCGACCTTTTAAAAGGCATCGCCGTGGGTAGCGGTATGCAAAGTATCGACGTAGAGGGCGCAACGGGAACGATAGACACAAATTTTGACGGCAAGGCAAAGGCGGCACTCGATGCGCTCAAAAATAATGACTTTTGCTTTATACATCTTGAGGCACCGGACGAATGCGGACACCAAAAGGACGCAAAAGGCAAAACACGCTCTATCGAGCTTATCGACGAAAAAATAATAGGTGCGATTATCAAAGGAATGAAGGACTCTGAATTCAAAATGCTGGTTATGCCCGACCATTTCACGCCGATAGCAACGGGAACCCACGACGCCACGCCCGTTCCCTTTTTGATGTATTCGTCGTCAAAGCCTTTGGGCAAGGGCGAAACGTTTAACGAATTTACGCCTACGGGCAAAATTTTGACGCCGT
This sequence comes from Acidaminococcus sp. CAG:917, assembly GCA_000437555.1. Lineage (GTDB taxonomy): Bacteria > Bacillota > Clostridia > Christensenellales > CAG-917 > CAG-917. The sequence continues at coordinate 7,582 of FR901007.1, forward strand.
TTGAACTTATAAATCTTTTTTTTGATAAGGAGGAAAAATGAAAAACGACAGAGTGATTTTTGAGCTTTCCGACAAATACGCCAAAGGTGACGTTGAAGCGGGCATCGCGCTTTTGAAATGCTACGCCTACGCGGCGTTCGTTTGTGACTTCAAACACGGCATAACCTATGACCTTCTCTCCTACCGCGACTTAGGACTCAAAAAAGGCGAAACACTTTTTAAGGATTTGAAAAAATCTTTTAAGGAATTGGACTCAGCGGCTAAAAAATCTTACGAAGCGCAGATAAAGGGAATTGATAAAGACATCAAAAAGGCATTAAAAACGGTAGCGGCAAATCTTAAAACGGTACACCAAAACAAACGTGTACCGCTCGATAAGGCTGAAGTGGCAAAACAGGAAGTATTGGAAAAAGAAATTTCCGCCGCTTTCGGGTTTGACTTTTCATCGCTCAATTCAAGGCAGCTTGAGACCAGCGAGAGTTTCCTTTAATAAATTGAGTTCATTGAATAACTATTGCCCACCTATCAGACGGCACAGGGCACAATTTATCCGAATCAAAAAAAGGGCAGCCGCCCTTTTTATTTTTTAATTTTTTCAGCGTCAACGATTTTTAATCTGCAATTAACCTTAAAGCGTTTACGGAAATATTTATCGGCAAAGCTTAACGCACAATGAATACCGTCGAACTTACACCTGTCAATATAATTCGAATCAAAATTTTAACCGTCGGTTTGAATTTAAAATTTAGACAAAAAACTAATTGGAGATAAATTAATCACATACAAAAAACAAATGCGTATTTATACGTATAAAAGGGCAAGGTATAGCCCCCCTATAGTCGCAAACAAAGTGGGAATACCGATAACGAGTCCATAGCCACTGAATTTCAAAAAGTTGAGTTTTACGTGATAGCCCTGCGTTATCGAAAGACACATAATGCCGGCAAGAGCGCCGATAGGCGTAAAAAACGCTCCTATGTTTGACCCGATTATTGCAGCATAAACTTCCGCAACCGTTCTGTTTGCCACGATGGAAGAAAACAAAACGCTCATGGGTATGTTGTTTACAAGGTTTGAAGCGAGAGCGGCGGTAAGTCCATACGTAAGCGCGTTTGCGTCCCCTACGTCGAGCGCGGACGATATGGCGGAAGTTATGCCGTTCTTTTCGAGGGCGAGCACTATTATGAACATACATAAGACAAACGGCAACAGCTCCCACGGCGTCCGCAGAAAGGTGTTTTTTAATATCGTCGGTTTTTCCTTTTTTATTGCGCTGTATATCAAGGTGCAGATACCGAGACAAACGGCAAAACAGAGAGTGATAAACCACATTTCCACGCCGATAAACTCGGATATGACCAAAAGCAGAAGACAGCCTAACAAATGAACAAGTCCCACAATGACCATGGGCTTATTGAGAGTCGGCTCAAGCTCTTCCGATTGCTCGATAGGTTCGGACAGCGACTTTCTGAAAAGCCAAAACAGCACCAAATAGGCGACAAGTCCGCCTAGGAGCGTGGGAAGCGCCATGGCAGCAACGTAGCTTGTAAAAGTCAGTCCGAATGATGACGCAAGATATATGTTTGTGGGATTACCGATAATCAAAAACATACTGAATGTATTTGCCGCAACAAATTCGCATATTATATACGGCACGGGGTTTATCCTGCCGTTAAAGCAAAAACAGCATATAAAGGGCGTAAACGTCAGTATGACGATATCGTTTGAAGTGAATACCGTGAGTATGGAAACAACCAAAAACAAAAGGACAAAAAGCCTCTTTTGACTCACTCCCGCCTTTTTTAAAGTTATGAGGGCTAAAAGTTTAAAAAAACCCAACTCGTCCAAAAACACGGAAAGCGACGTCATCGCAAAAAACAGCACCATAATCTTAACGGGATTTATTGAATTAACCGTCTTGTTTTCAAACATTGCCCACATATCCTTGGTGAGCCCGGCAAAAGCGTCTTCAATCGAGAGCGCGCCGACGGCTAATATAAGAATTGCTCCGATAAACGACGCAATCCAGAATATACTCATTTTTAGCGTTTTAACGCTTCCGTCCTTTTTATGAACGGCAAAAGCGACGCTCGGCTTTACAAGCACAAGCGTCACCGTTGCTATACACGTTAAAACCGCAATTACAATAGAGGCTATCATCGCATACATTATACAACCGCTAAATGTAACTAGCAACAAAAATACTTAAATTTAAATATTTCGGTTTAGTAGTTTTTGCCGGGTTTTACGCTAATTTTCTTTTACGATTTATTCCTTTTATTCGTTTTTCTTTGCCGTTTTGCCCGTCTATCATCTATTTCTCTTTTTAGGTATATCCGCTGTTTTTTTTTTTTCGGATTTTATCCTTTTCGTCATAATAGCCGAATTTTTTAATAACTTCTTTTTTTAGTCTTAAGTCTGATTGCTTCTGCCTCAAATTTTACCGTTTTTAGAATCGGACAGTTTTGTCTCAAGAGAGTTTATACGGCTTCTCCACTCGGCACGGCAGGCGAGTTTTTCGGCGTATTCTTTTTTAAGTTCCTCCAATGACGAGCTGTCCTTAAGTCCCGCCTCATAGAGTTTGCATACGATATAGTCGGTTTCGAGCAATTTGCGCTTTAAGTCTTCTATTTCGATTGAGGCAAGCTCGTCATCGTTATATTTTATATATACACCAATATCCTCATACTCATCATAAGCGGGAGCGGCAGCGACCGGCTCGCGGTCATATACGATTTCCACGTCCTTTCCTCCGTTGGGATATTCGGCGATGACTTTATAGTGAAATTCTCCCTCATCCGCTTCCACTGCTTCGTGGTGAGCTACAAACCTTTTTGACGGTATAATATAACCCTTGCTAAGGTCATATTCGGATAATTCGTTTGTCTTTGTTTCGTCGTAAATTTTCATAGCTCCTCCCTTTATGCCACTCTCTTCCACATAAATACTACGTAATACGGCGGAATTATGCTGTGCGGCTGACCTCCGCCCGCCGATCCGGTAACGTATTCTGCGGCGGTATTATTCTTTGCCACTGCTATGGTAGAGCCGTATGCGCTTCCGCCTCCCGTAACAGGGCTTATATTGTTTCCCTCGCTTACGGAATTATAATACAACCCCGTATGACTGTGCGAAGGAATTTCGTCGAGTGTCAAAGTGTGCGTCATCGAACCTCCCTGAGTGCCTGCCGGGAACTTCTCACCTGCCGCCACCAAAAATTTGTCAATCAACCTTGCCCACGTTCCGCCTAAAAGCGCCGCAGGGCTCACCGTCGAGAAAGTTATGTAAACTGAGTTGACCTGAAAAATTTCCGTCCCCTTAAGCACGTCGAGATTGCTTCTCGCTATGGCTTTTTCGCTTTCGGACAGCGTCTGCTCAGTAAATTTGACCGTGCTGCCCTGCAAATCTGAAACACTTTGGCTCAATGAGGAAACGGAAGAATTTGTCGTTGCGATGGCCTCGGAAGTCTCGGTATTATATTCCTCGATTGCCGCGCTGAGAGTCTGCGAAACCTCGTCGATACTGTCGCTCACCGTTTCGGAAAGATTTGAAACGGATTGCTGAAGATTTTCTAAGGAATCGGAAATTTGCTCTTTGTCGCTTATATATTCGTCAGTGTCCATTTTGGAGTTGATAAGGTCAAACAGCATACTCTTTTGTTCGTGATTGATGTCAAGCTGCCCGTCGTCGGAAGCGTTGATCGATTTTTTTACCGTTATCCCCTTTATGACGGGAATCGTTTTATATACCGAATTGCCCTCTCTTTTATACATAACGAGCTGAAAATCAATTCGTCCGTATCTGAAAGTAAGCACCCTCGTTACGGTATATTCAAAGGACTCGGGTGTGCGGACTAAAGAATCTATAAACGTTTCTCCGCCCGGCAATTTAAATTCAAAAAAGCAATTATACTCGTTGTCGGGATCAATCTCAAGGGGAATTTTAAAAACCGTTTCCCTGTCTTCTCCCTGCACCAACACTAAATCATCGGCGAACAATGTTTTCGCCTCTTTGTCAAATATAAAGTTCATATCTGCCTCCGCTACGAGAATATAATATCCGCTCAAATTTTTAAAATTTTTATGACAAAAAGCCAATAGCCGACAATATTATACTGTAAGGCTTGCACGGCTTATATACTCGACAGTAGAATATCGATTTAAAAATCAAAGCACTTTTGCAAATATAACTTTAGCCGTCATGAAAAAATTTAAATTATGCCTAACGTCGCTTGGCAGGCAGCTGCCTGAATTGTATTATATGCGCAGTTATTTAAAAACTTTAAAGCAAATCCCGAAACCTAAAACAGGTACAAACAAAAAAACGGCAAAAGCCGTTTTAAATTTTAAATAATATTTAACCGTTTTTCTAACCGTTTTATTTAACAGTTTATTCAGCCGTTTATCTAACCATTTATTTAACAGTTTCAAATAAGTTTCGCCGCCCTTTAACAATCGGCATTAAAACTCTAAAGTGCCACCCTTTGACAGCAAAATAGAATTGCTCCTCGGCGAAAGGTTACGCCTCGGCGGTATCTTGATGATAAGTGGGGATCATCTCGTGAAGATATTCCTTTACCGCTGCCGCCTTATTTTCTTTTGCCAGGTCGAGAAGGTGCTGAAGCTGTTTGGGGAAAGTTTTTTCGTCTATATCTATTTGCTTGCAGATAAATATCTTTTTGTTGGTAGTCTTTCTCATGCCCTCTCCCGAGATGAGAAGCTCTTCATACAGTTTTTCTCCCGGTCTGAGTCCCGTAAATACAATGGGAATTTCCTTATAAGGCTCATAACCTGAAAGTCTTATAAGATTTTCGGCGAGGTCAAGTATTTTTACCGGCTGTCCCATATCAAGCACGAAAATTTCTCCCGTCTGCGAATATGTTCCCGTCTGCAAAACAAGTGAGACCGCTTCGGGAATAGTCATAAAATATCTTATTATGTTTTTATCGGTAAGCGTAACAGGACCTCCCTCCGCTATCTGTTTTTTAAAGAGCGGAATGACGGAGCCGTTTGAGCCGAGCACGTTTCCGAAACGGACGGCGCAGAATACCGTATCCTTACAGCGCTGTGCGTGATATTTTACTATCATCTCGCAACAACGCTTTGAAGCACCCATAACGTTGGTTGGATTTACCGCCTTATCGGTTGATATAAGCAAAAACTTTTGCACTTTAAACTTGTCTGCAAGTTTGCATAAATTTAAAGTGCCTACAACGTTGTTCTTTATCGCCTGTTCAGGCACGTGCTCCATGAGTGGCACGTGTTTATGCGCCGCAGCATGGAATACGATATCGGGGCGGTATCTGTCAAATAAAATCTCGCATTTGTCGTAGTCGGCAATAGAGCATATTTCCGTCATAAGGTCAAGAGAGGGATACCCTCTTTTTAATTCCTGCTGAATTTCATAAGCATTGTTTTCGTAAATATCTAAGATGATAAGACTCTTTGGTTCATACTTTGCAATCTGACGGCAAAGCTCGCTGCCAATTGAGCCGCCGCCGCCCGTAACCATGACAACTTTTTCGTGAATATATTTTTTGACCTCTTTAAAGTCGAAAGTCATAGGTTCTCTGCCGAGAAGGTCCTCAATCCTGACGTCACGAGGTTGCGGAACAGCGTCCGAGCCGTCGACGAGCTCGTGAATGGGCGGAACGACTTTTAAAACGCACTTTGTAGCTATACAAGCGTTTATTATCTTCTTTCTCGTTTCCATATCGCAAGACGGAATAGCAAAAATAATCTTTTTTATATGATAGCGATATACCACCTTTTGAATATCTTTTGTCGTTCCCGCAACGGGCAAATCGTTTATTTGCCTGCCCTGTTTTTCATAGCTGTCGTCGACAAAGCAAACAGGTTTAAAAATGGAAGGGTCGTTGATAAATTCTTTAGCGAGAGCCGAGCCCGTCCAGCCTGCGCCTATTATAAGCGTATTGTTTTTTGCCGATTGCTTTACGTCAAGGAGATGCTTTAGCTGATGCTTTCTCAGATATAGCTGAACGACGAAAAGTTTTTCCCCTGACAACACGGCATAACACGTTACGACCATTACGTAATAATACGTCGCAATCCAACCGGCGTAACCGAACGTCAAAAACGACAGAGCCGTGCCGACAACAAAATCGAGAGCGAGGATAGCAATTAAAATCAAGAACGGTTTTCCGCTAGCGAATTCCCATAAAATTTTATTTAACTTGAAAGCGTATTGTAAAATAAAATAGACTACTATAAAATAAAGAGGCAAAGCAAGAAAATGCCTCCAATCCGCGGGGTAAGACAACCCGAATTTATAGAACAACAATATCAATTCGGTCACGCCTGCGATTGAGAAAAAATCGAGGATAACCGATTTTTGCCGTTTTGTAAATTTAAGCATTTTGTTTTTTATCATAATTTTCTTTTAAGCCTCAACAAAATGTCTCTTCCATAAGTTTTGTCTTTATCCGACCGTAAAAATTATATCATTATAAAACGGCTTAGTCAAGCGTCTTAGTCTTTACAGAATTTCCCACGCCTTTTGTTTTGTTCTCCAAAACGGTTTTATTTGGCTTTTGAGCGTCTTGTCCGATACCGACGTTTTTTGAACAGATCGGACACACCATTTTTCCCTCCGGGATTAGAGCTCCGCAACATACGCATCTGTCTTCCATATCTCTCCTTTAACGGTTTTACGTTTTTCGGCGGATAACCGCCATCGTTTAATGATATTCACAAACAAAAGATAATATTCAATATCAAAAAACAACATCTAAGGCAAAAAGGGAAATTTTTATGACATAAAAAAATATCGGCGATTTGCGACCGCCTAAAAACAGAATAAAAAACCCTCGGTTAATTCCGAGGGTAAAGTTATCATTCTTTGCTTTTGCCTTTTTGT
>FR901007.1:14565-43048 GCA_000437555.1 Acidaminococcus sp. CAG:917
ATGGCGGACTCCGTCACCGCAACGGTCGCATCGCCTTCCGTCGGCTTAGCTTCCTCAGCCGTTTCCAAGCTCTTTGCCTCTCCCTCAACGGGAACGGGTTCGAGCTTCTTTTTTCTCTTTTCGTAGACGGGCCACTCCCTCTCGCCTCTTTCGTTGGAAAGCTCGACAAAAAAAGTGATAAACATCAGTATTATCATCGACGGCATCGGATTAAAGGTTCCCGTATCTATCATGGAATATCCCTCGAACGCCAAAAGTCCGAGAAGAATGAAAATGTTGAAAACGTCTTTTTTGATAATGATTTTATATCTTCCGACGTAATTGTAGACGTATGCCGCTATACCGACAAGTCCCATACACGCCATAATTTGCAACAGCGTCGAATGGAAGAAATAAAAGCCCATAGCTCCGCCGTCGTAGTTAGACCCGAAATAGCCTATGCCCACGCCGAATATCGGATTGGTTTTAAAGCATTCCCACGCTTCCGCATAAAGCTCTTCCCTTCCGCTGCCTTCTATATGACCGTCCGCTTTAAACGAATTGTTGATGACGCTGTTCAATAGCGAAGAAACCTTATCCCAGAATACACCTACAAGTATTATAGCGATTAAAACGAAAACGCCTAAAACAATTAATATTTCCTTTTTGCCTTTTTTCGGAGTCGCATAAATCATAAATGCAAGTTCAAAAGGCAACAGAATGGTTGCAAACAAAATTCCGCCTCTCGACAAACTCATTATCGTGACGATATATTGAATTCCGAAAAACACGGTATATATCCAGGGATGTTTGGATTTTGTTCCGAGATAAAGCGTCCCGGGAATAAGAAACATCAATGTGCTCGAAAAATTGTTTCCTATACACCAACCGAGCGACACCCTGCCGTTACCGACGGACATCTGGTCGGGAGCGATGATATAAGTGACAAAGACCTCAAAGCATATTATAGCGGCAAAAGCCATAAGCGTTTTGCATAAATAATCTTTGACGCTCACCTCTTTGGGGAAACGTTCATAGCTTGAAAATACAAAATACAAAAGTAATATTAAAGCGCCCAAAAGCAATACCCAGGCTATGCCGTTGGCGTATTCTTCGGCGGACACGACGCCCACACCGCCCACGATAAGCGCAATCGATATCGCAAGCTGAGGGAAGAAGAATTTTTTAATTTTAAATCCTCTGAAATATCTTATTACGTGATATATCAAAGCAACAGGCAAAGGGGCAAGTCCTATAAACGCCAAACCGTATTCTGCGGGATTCACTTCGGCAGGGAACATCGCCGAAACCATGACGAATATCGGAATAAGAGGCGTCACGTCTTCGATGAAAATTAAAATGAACGCGCACAATAAAACAATTATGATTACTCCCGCCACTTCAGAACCGGGAACGAATTTGCCTAAAATCCAGAAAAAGGATATTATGAAAGCAACAGTGGCAAAATACCAGCCTGAATATAAAAACTTGTTTAATAAGACAATAAACTTTTGATATCCCGGCTTTTCCTCAAAAGGGAATTTTTTTATTTCTCTTTCTTTTTTAGCGATTATATCGTCCGATGAATCGACGCTCAGTTCAGCCTCGGGCTGTGTGATATTTGTTGCAAAAGTCGTTTCTTCGGTACTTTCTATCGCAGGCAATTTTTCTTTTTTCATAGGCATATTTTACCATTTACAAATTTTAAAAGCAACATTTTCTCGCTTATAAATGTCGTTTTTTGTTATTTTAACTCAAAATTAAATTTTTAACCGCAAAACACATATATTATTTTATAACGGCATTTATTATAAAAGCCGTTTCGCCTCTGATTTTGAAAGAAGTTACAGACGCCGAAAGCTATGCCGACTTAAAATGTAATTAAATTTATTGCCATTAAACAAAATATATTATATAATATACGGGTATGTGGGGAGAGACTTTTTTAACAGGAGACAATAATGAGACTATTTTTAGGAATTGACCTTGACGCCTGCGACGAACTAAAGGACTATAATTTAAAAGACTTGGTTCAACTCGAAAAGGCAATAAACTACATTCGTCTTAAAATAATTCAAAAACATCTTGACAACGGAGTTATTTTCCGCAATCTTACAAATATTTACATTTACGATTCGGTTAAAATCGGCAAAGGCACCGTCATTTACGGAGACCAGCATATCAGAGGAAATACCGTCATAGGCGAAGACTGTATTTTAGAGCCGGGCAACATAATCGAAAACACGACGCTCGGAAACGAAGTCAAAGTCATAAAAAGCGTGCTTAAAGACTGTCGTATCGACAACAAAACAACTGTAGGTCCTTTCGCCAATATCCATACGGGTTCCAAAATCGAACGTCAATGCCGCGTCGGAAACTTTGTCGAAATTAAAAACTCAAACATCGGCGTCAACACCAAAATGGCTCACCTTGCCTACATCGGCGACGTCGATATCGGCAATCAGTGCAACATCGGCTGCGGCTCGATATTCATAAACTATGACGGCAAGAACAAACACCGCTCCTCCGTCGGAGACAGCGTGTTTATCGGCAGCAACAGCAATATTATCGCTCCCGTGACGATAGAAGATAACGCTTATATCGCGGCAGGCACCACCGTAACGGTGGACCTTCCCAAAAACAGTATGTGCATTGGCAGAAGCCACGAAACAATAAAAGAAAACCGCAGCACCTACCACAAAAACGTTTTCGACAAAAAGTTTTTCGGAACGGACGGCATTCGCGGCGTTTACGGAGAGGACCTCACCGACGAGATTGCATATCTCACGGGAAATTATCTGGGTTATTCCGCAAGCGGCGGCAAGGTCGTTTTGGGCAGAGATACGCGTCTGAGCGGCGAAGCAATTGCAAAACAGCTTATAAAAGGCATAACCGACGCCGGAGCCGACGTCATAAACGTGGGAGTGGTCTCCACCCCTGCCGTAGCCTATGTCACAACGCACATAGGCGCAAACTACGGAGTAGTCATAAGCGCGTCGCACAATCCCGCAAAATATAACGGAATTAAAATTTTCAACTATGACGGCAGAAAGCTCACTGAAATCGAGGAGCTTGAAATTGAATCTCACATCACCAACAAAAACGTTATTATAAAAGAGGAAAAAGGAACAGAATCGTCGGGAGCGGAATTTATGGATTCCTACTACGATTCGCTCAAGAATTTCATTGGCAGCCTCAAAAACGTCAAAGTCGTGCTTGACTGCGCAAACGGCGCCGTTTCAAAAGTTGCGCCCCGTTTTTTCAAAGAGCTAGGCGCAGAAGTTTATTCTTTCAACGACTCGGGCGACGGCACGAAAATTAACGACGATTGCGGTGCCCTGCATCCCGAGTTTTGCGCGCAAAAAGTTTTAGAGCTCGGAGCAAACGTCGGCTTCTCCTACGACGGCGATGCGGACAGACTTATTGCCATAAATTCAAAGGGCAAAATAGTCGACGGCGACAGCATCATCTACATCATTGCAAAACGTTTAAAACAACAAAACAAGCTCAACGGCGATAAGGTTGTCGGAACGATTATGAGCAATATGGGCGTGGAGCAAAGTCTTAAAAAACTCGGAATTTCAATGATAAGGACAAACGTCGGAGACCACTTCGTCATGGAAGAGATGATAAGAAATAATCTTTTGGTTGGCGGAGAACAATCGGGACACATTATTTTAAGAGAGTTTTCCAACACGGGCGACGGACTTCTGGCAAGCCTCTACCTTTGCAAGGTTATGAAGGAAACAAGGCGCCAGCTTGACAGACTCGACGACAGCGCCCATTATCCGCAGATTATGATAAATCTCGAGACGAACAACAAAAAACAAATCATGGAAAGTCCCGAAATGCTCGCCTACAAAATATCGCTTGAACGTGACCTTTCCGACAAAGGCCGCATAGTCTTAAGAGCAAGCGGAACGGAACCTAAAATCAGAATTATGGCTGAATGCAATAAGTTATCGGTTGCAAAACAGGTTGTGGAAAAAATGAAGAAATTTATAACGGAACATTTTGAATTGTAATACGCATTGTTTAAGTTTGTTTACGCAATCCGAATTTGAAAACAGATATAAAAATTTAACATAAAAAAGCTCTGCAAAGAGCTTTTTTTAATGTTTTTATGACAGCAATAAAGAAAGTGAGTCAATCTTTCGGCTTTAAAACTATTCTACCGTGACCGACTTTGCAAGATTTCTCGGACGGTCGGGATTATAGCCTTTATATACCGATACCATATAAGAGAGCATTTGCATGGGAATAATGGAAAACAGAGGCGAAAGTTCTACGTCCACCGTCGGAGCTGCCATGACGTCCTTTTCGGACACGGCAAAATCCTTTAGGTTGAGCGAGGTAAAATAAATGAGTTTCGCTCCTCTTGCTTTTGCCTGCTCGACAATGTTGAGCGTCTTAGAAATAAGTTTAGGTTCGGTAACTATGGCAAGCATAGTCGTTCCGTCTTCAACAAGCGCTATGGTGCCGTGTTTTAGTTCACCCGCCGCATAAGCCTCGCAGGGAATATACGATATTTCCTTGAGCTTCAGGCAGCTTTCGAGGCAGGTGATATAATCCATATGTCTGCCCACAAAATAAATGGACCTTGAGTTTGCCACTCTCTTTACGAATTTTTTTGCGCTTGCCCACATACCGTCGAGGTCTATCGACGCCGCCTGGCTCAATATTTTTTCGGCGATGTCCTTATAATCGCCGTCACGCAGAAAATCGGCAAGAATCATCATGACGGTAACTTGAGCGTTGTAAGCCTTTGTCGACGCCACGGCGACTTCCACTCCTGCGCATATGGGCAGGCAGACGTCGCATTCCGAGGCAAGATTGCTTGTCATAACGTTGGTTATGCCAAGCGACTTAGCGCCTCTTTCCTTTGCCACCCTTACGGCGTGGAGCGTATCCGCCGTTTCGCCCGATTGACTTACGAACACGCATAGCGTGTTTTTATTTAACAGCGGAGGATTATAAACGAATTCGCTGGCAAGATGCGTCCTCGCCACCTTATTGGCGTTATCCTCGGTGAACATAGCTCCCACCATGCTGGCGTGATAGCTCGTTCCGCAAGCGATAAATTCTATCTTTTCTATATCCTGCCAAAAACTTTTGTCGACTTTGGATATGGGATTATCTTCGTTTAAATATATCTTTACAGTATTCTCTATGACGGTGGGTATCTCGTTTATTTCCTTTTGCATAAAGTGCGCATTGTCGCCTTTTTGCGCTCTTTCGCTGTGAGATATCATCGATTTGAAAACCAGATTTACTTCTTTTTTTCCTTCACCGAAAGCCTTTATTTCTTCTTTGTTTATATAGCCGTAAACTCCGTTGGGAACGACCACATACTCGCTGCAGCTTTTGCCAAGCCCCAAAACGTCGCTGGAAATAAAAGTTTCTTTGTCGCCTTTACCAATAAGCAAAGGACTCTCTTTTCTGGCAAAATAAATCGTATCGGGAGTATCTAAAGCAAGCATGGCTATAGCATACGAGCCTTCGAGATTCTTTAACGCTTCGCAAAGCGCTTCTAAATCGGAAAGCTTAGGATTAACTTTGCAAAAATACGCAACAAGATTTACAATACACTCCGTATCGACGTTTGTTCTGAAAGGAACGTCTTTTAAAATACCGTCTTTAATTACGGCATAGTTTTCAATTATTCCGTTATGAACAAGCGAAAATCTGTTGTCGAAACTTATATGAGGATGAGCGTTTTTTTCGCACACCTCGCCGTGAGTCGCCCATCTTGTATGCCCTATCCCGCAGTGGGTGTCTTTAGGACACGTTATGCTGTCAAACAGGTTCGCGACACTGCCCACCCTTTTTTGAATTTGAATTTCTCCGTCATAAATATAGCTTATTCCCGCAGAGTCATAACCTCTGTATTCAACGCTGAGCAGCCCTTCTTTTATATTTTCGACGCAATCGTTTTTGCCTAAATAGCCTACTATTCCGCACATATATTTTTCCTTTTTTTCTAAATCGCTCAAATTATCTTTTTGCTAAATACCTTAAAACGGCAAACTGACAATTTGAAGTTTTTTCCGTTTTTTAGATTATATAACAATATTAACGATTTAGCAATAAAATTTACCCTATGCATACTATGTGAATCGTCAATGAATGCGTTACATATAAAAAATATCATGAAATACTCTTTTTTTATAATATATTAAAGAATCCCCACTTGCGATATGCTTTTATAATTATTTTTAATTCATTTAATTTAAAACTTTAAATAAACAAAACAGCTTTTTTTAATTTAATGCCTTGTATCGTCGGTGAACCTTTCGCAGAAACGCCCGGCAAAACTCGGCTCTATTCCGTCGACGGCAAGGTGGGAAATATCCCCCATATAAAGACATCTGAGCGAGGCTATGCCCTGCTGTCTTTCCTCCGTCACAAGGAGCGTTACTCCCGAGGGCAAAACGCAGAAGTTTTGCGAGAAAATCATAGGTGAAACGCCGAAAAGATGAGACAATATCATACACTCGACGCCAAAATGACAGAACATCAAAACGGAGTCATCGTTGGGGGCAACAGCTTTCAACACTCCGTCTTCATGAACGTATCCGTGCTTATAAAGCACTTCGTCTATACCTCGGGCAACGTATTCGTATTTTTTATCAATACCCGCTTTGACGATAAAATCCTGCTTTATCCAATCGGCCGTCAAAAGATTTTTGTTTTTTGCAAAATATGCGGGCATAAAATCCCACGGCTGATTTAATTTCCCGAAAGAATCGTCCTCAACCGAGTAATTAAACTCCCTTAAAAAGTCCAAAGTCTTTCCGCTTTTGCCCGATAGCTTAAAATATTCTTCCGCCGTTGCCTGCGCTCTGCCGAGCGGAGATACATAAACGCTTTTTACGTTTATCATGGCAAGCCTTTTGGCAACGCTTTTTGCCTCATAAAAGCCGTGAGGCGTAAGCGAATCGATTTGATAGTCGGGGTCGGCGTGTCTTACTATAATTAATTTCATACTGTTTTCCTTTTAGTTATCTATATTTAACGTTTAATATTAATGCTCAATTTGTCGCCTTTATTTTAGATTTATTTAAATTAGAAATTTTATATGAATATACCTATAAACGGTTATTAAATATAATACGGTTTTGTATTTTATTTATATTAATTTTAAATTTCTTATTACAATATTAACCTGTTTAACGCTTGATATTTTAAATATCGGTTTTTCCGCTCTTTTAAATCACGAACCAATTTATTGCCTCAAAGGACAAAATAAAAACGGCATCGGCCTAAAGGCCCAATGCCGAATAATTACAGACTGAAAACGGTGGATTTGACCTTCCCTTCCATAATATCCTTTATCGAATATTTAGAATTTGCGATTATAACGGTAGTGCCGTTTTTTAGCGGCTCTTTGATGTATTCAAGTTTTGCCTTTGCTCCGTGCGAACCTTTGCGATTTGAACCGTAACAGTGATTTTGCAATTCGTTTACGTTGTCTAAAAGCTCATAAACGTCCTTGCCGGACACTTTTTCAATGAGCGAACCGGGGTCGGATATATCGTTGTATATACCGTCAAGCGTTGACAGAATCAAAAGTGTTTTGCACTTTACAAGGCAGGCAATCTGACTTGCGGTTTCGTCATTATCGATACACTCTATCGCTCTGCCCTGCTTTTCTTTTATTTTTAAAATTTCCGTCTTGCGGTTTTCTTCGCTGCAAACGGCGTCGTTGTAATTGATAATAGGTATGGCTTTTTGCTCGGGACAGCGCATTAGCATTTCATAGAGATGCTGCCTTTTAGTTTCGTCGTTGAAATGCTGATGTTCTACAAGTATTTGTCTTACCGAATAACGGCTGTCGATAAACTGTCGGTATGTCTGCATCAAAATAGATTGCCCTTGTGCGGAGTAATCCGTCTTGTTGTCCTCATCCGAGCCGTCAAGCTCAAAGCCGTTGCGCTTAAGAAAATCGAGCCTTCCTATTTCGGTTGCGCCCGAAGTTATCCAGATATATCCGGGCCTTAACTCTCTCGACAGCCTCGCAATTATATTATAATTGATATCCTGATATTCTCTGTCGATGAGCGCAATCGAGCCTATTTTTCCTACAAGTTCTATATCGAATTTTGCCATAGTATCACCTTGCAATCATTATATACGCTATACGGCGGTTTTGCAAGAGTTTAAGGTTTTAAATTTCCACACCGCGGACAAAGGTGGGCAGATATTTTTCCGCTGCGCGCTTTGCGACCTCGAAAAACTTTTTATCGTGCGACAAAAGTCCCATGCCGTGGTCTACGTATTGCTGAAGATAAAACGCCTTTTTTCCCGCTATAGCCTTTGCCGCTTCCTCAATATCGCTTATCTCGAATTGAGGAATGACCGTCATTCTGAATTCATAGTCGACGCCGCTGCATGCGATTAGTTCTATACTCTCTTTCAAAATTTCGGGGTCTACGGGCATCGTAGGAGTTACTTTATCGTATTTGTCGAGCGGAGCTTTTACGTCCATCGCCACATAATCTATCTTTTTTTCGTCAAATAGTTTTTTTAAAACGTCGGGACGCTTGCCGTTGGTATCGAGTTTAACGTCCAAACTCATAGCCTTTATCTTGTCGATAAACTCCGGCAAGTCCTTTTGCAAAGTGGGCTCTCCGCCGCTCACGACTACGCCGTCAAGGAAAAATTTGTTTTTTTCTATCTTCTTTAAGACATCTTCCTCGTCATAGAGCACATCGGTATCCAAAATCTGTGCGTTATGACAATACCAGCACCGCATATTGCAACCGGCTACAAACACGACTGCGGCGATATGTCCTTTATAATCGACAAAAGAATTTGCCTGAAATCCCGCTATTTTCATACATACCTCATTTATAATTAAACGAATATCTTATCTTTTAACAATTAATCAGCCTAAAAAACTGTCCATAACTTAACAACAAGACCGTCACATAAATTGCTTTTATTATTACAATCATCTAAAAAAATAAGGGGCGAATGCCCCTTATTTTATATATGTTTATTTAACGTCTTTGCATTGTTCAGGGCGAATAACGTATTTAACTCTTTCACGGTATTCTTCCTTTTTGCCCTTGTGATAGTTCTGAACAGGTCTTAAATATCCCACGACTCTGCTGTAAACTTCCGTTTCCGCTCCGCACTGAGGGCAAGTAAAGTGCTCGCCTGCGATATAGCCGTGCTCGTTGCAAACGCTGAATGTCGGAGTCATCGAGATATAAGGCATTTTGGAAACCGTGAATATCTTTTTAATCATCTTCTTGCAGACTTCGATATCTTCTATACGCTCTCCGAGATAGAGGTGTTGCACCGTGCCGCCGGTATAGAGGAATTGAAGCTCGTCTTGAAGTCTGACCGTTTCCATAATGTCATCGGTATATCCGACGGGAAGCTGAGTGGAGTTGGTGTAATAAACGTCCTTCTCGCCAGCCGTGATGATATCGGGATACTGAGCCTTGTCAAGTCTGGCAAGACGGTAAGTCGTGCCCTCTGCGGGAGTTGCTTCGAGGTTGTAGTTGTGTCCCGTCTCTTTTTGGAACTCAACCATTATTTCTCTTAAATAGTGCATGACCTTGATTGCAAAAGCCTGTCCCTCGTCCGTGGTGATGTCCTTATTCATAAAGTTGAGGCAAGCCTCGTTCATACCGACGATACCGATTGTATTGAAGTGATTTGACCAATACTCGCCCGTTCTCTCTTTAACGCCTCTAAGGTAGTGCGTCGAATAAGGATAAAGTCCCTTTTCGCTTTGAGCTTCGACAATCTTTCTCTTGATTTCAAGAGAGGTTTTGGCAAGAATTGCCATGCTCTTGAGCCTGTCCATAAATTCCGCTTCCGTCTTAGAAAGATAACCTATACGGGGAAGGTTTATTGTGACGACGCCGATAGAGCCTGTAAGCGGGTTGGAGCCGAACAAGCCGCCGCCGCGTTTGCGGAGCTCGGAAACGTCAAGACGAAGCCTGCAGCACATTGAAACCGCGTCCTCCGGCGAGAGGTCGGAGTTGATATAGTTTGCAAAGTAAGGAATGCCGTATTTGCAGGTGATGTTCATAAATGCGTTTACGACTTCGCTGTCCCAGTCAAACTCTTTGGTTACGTTTATTGTAGGAATCGGGAACGTGAACACCCTGCCTTTAGCGTCGCCCTCTAACATAACGTCGCAGAAAGCAAGGTTGAACATATCCATTTCCTTTTGGAAATCTTTATAGCATTCCTCTTTATACTCACCGCCGATAACAACAGGTTGGTCGGCAAGCGTTCTCGGAACTTTAATATCGAACGTGAGGTTCGAGAAGGGGCATTGGAATCCCACACGGGTAGGCACGTTGATATTGAAAACGAATTCCTGAATGCACTGTCTGACCTGTTCGTAAGTCATATTGTCGTATCTGATAAACGGAGCGCAGTAAGTATCGATTGAGCTCCACGCCTGTGCGCCCGCCGTCTCGCCCTGTGTGGTGAACGTGCTGTTGACGAGCTGTCCGAGGAAGGACCTGAGGTGCTTTGCAGGGTGAGATTCCACCTTTCCGGCAACGCCGCCGAAACCGTCTGTCAAAAGCTGTCTGATATCCCAGCCTGCGCAGTAAGGACCGAAAAATCCGAGGTCGTGAAGGTGGATAGCTCCGCTTTCGTGTGCCTCTCTGACCTCTTTTGGATATACTTTATATAGCCAATACTTTTTTGTGAAGTGCTCGCGAACGTAGTTGTTGAGTCCGTTTACGCTCTTTTGCATATTGGCGTTTTCCTTTACTCCCCAATCTTTCTCGGCAAGGTAGCCGGTAAAGAGTTCGCTCGTTTCGCCTATGAGGGCGTTGATGTTTCTCGCCTCTTGTCTTCTTTCACGGTAGAGAATGTAAGCCTTTGCGGTCTGAGCGTGTCCTTCGTTGATAAGAACTTCTTCGACGATGTCCTGAATGTCCTCAACGGTGGGTATCTTGTCGTTGAATTTGGCTTCCGCCGCTTTTACGACGAGGTCTGCAAGCGTAGCGGATAAAATTTTATCCTTACCGCCGCAAGCCTGAGCCGCTTTGAAAATGGCTTCGGTGATTTTGTCTTTCTCGAAAAATTCGATTCTGCCGTCACGTTTCAAAATTTTGATAATCATTTTTCTCCTCCAATCTAAGAATTCAAGCGACATAGGCCGCCCTACTCATATTTGCTTAATGAGTCTACCATAACAATATATTGTATGTCAAGATTTTTTTGACCACAAATTATTGAATTTTTCAAATTTATTTCGTGAAACGGTTTCACGGATTTTTTTATGCATTTTATTCGGTTTTTACCTTCTTTTATTCATTAAAACCCGTATAAGCTTAACCCTTTTAACCTTATTAACGAATGAATTTTTATAAACGCAAAAAAACATAAAAGTTTCTTATCATTTAATCGTTTTGATTATAATTTAAAATCAGTAGCTATTGTGCCTTCAATATATTTGTGATTTAAATAATATTGTTTATTGCAATTATTATGTCTTTATTTTTTGTATTCGCCCAACTTTTTTGTTTTGCCCCATATAGCTATTAACTCTATAAACGGATTGACGGTAAATTAAAAAGCAACCGCTCAGCGGTTGCTTAAATTTAATTTTATATAAATTTGTTTAGTTTTTCCGACAGTTTATGCTTGCCCTTGCTCCGCCACCGTATCCGCTCCCACCTGCGCCTGAGCCTGAGTGACGTCCTTTTCAGTTATAAACGAGATTTCGGTATCCTTTATCGAAATGACTATATTTCCCATAAGGTCGGTGCGGTAAATCATAACGCCCCTTACTATAAACCTGTCGAGAGTTGCCTGACGGGGATGCTCGAACTTGTTGCCGTCGGCGTTACAGCTTATAAAGCAATATTCCACCTCAATAAAATTCAAGAAACTTTCGGTCGAAGACGTTTCGCTGCCGTGGTGTCCCACTTTGAGAACGTCGCAGTCGAGAGTCTCCACACCGTATTTGTCTTTAGCCTTGGCTATGAACTCGGGTTCGTTTATCTCGTTGGAATCGCCGGTAAGCACCACCTTTTTACCGTTGTAGAAGAGTATACCTATAGGCGAGATAGCGTTTTTGGCTTCCGCATTATTTAAACGTGTATCGTCCCAATCCTCCTGGTCGTAGCAGAAAAAGTCTATCTGCCAGCCTTCGCCCTCAAGCGTAAAGTCGCCGATGTTCAATCTTATGTTGGCTTCAGGCTCGGTAAGTGCCGCTATAAAGAAGTCGGCATAACACTTTGTATCTACGTCGTCGGGGTCGGTAAACCAAGCAAGTTTTTCCTCGTCAAGATTTGCCTCTGCAACAGAGCTATGGGTCGCCAAAACGTTGGGCATATAAATATTGTCCACATCATATTCAGAAAGCACCTCGTCCATAAAATAAACGTGGTCGGAATCGCAGTGAGTGAGCATAAGATAATCTATCTGACCGTCGGTGACGTATGTATCTATATACGCCAAGGCTTCTTCCTTTATATCGCCCGAGTTGTTATAGTTGGCGCAGTCGATAAGCATTTCCTTGCCGTCGGGAAATAAAATCAAAATACAGTCGCCCTGCCCGACGTCTATCATATGTATCTGAAGTTCGCCCTCGGTGATCACGACGGGAGGAAGTCCCTCTCCCGAGCCGCCGCTGTCAGGCGTGGACGGGTCGCCGTTTCCCGTTATGAAATTTAATCCCTTTTCAAATATCTCGGGAGCGCCGAAATACAAGCCGATAACGACTGCGGCTATAACTATCACCAAAACGACGGCGATAATAAGCAGCAAACCTTTCTTGTTTTTAGAATTGGATTTTGTCGCCATGTTGCCTCCTTTTATCATTATATTATATGCCCTACCCATTTCGACGGCAATGACTATGTTTATGCTTTATCCGTCGGAATTCAGGGCTTGTAAATCAAAGGCGGAACTTTATTTCAAGCTCCGCACTTTTATCTTACGCTTTTAAGTCTTTTACAACCTGTTTGAAAATTGCCATTGCCTTTACAACGTTTTCTCTGTTGCCGAAAGCGGTAAGACGGAAGTAGCCGTCGCCGTGCACGCCGAAACCAACGCCGGGAGTTCCCACCACCCCGTAGCTAAGCAGCAGGTCGAAAAAGTCCCACGAATTCATATTGCCGGGGCACTTGAGCCAGATATAAGGCGAATTTTTGCCGCCCACGTACCAGATGCCGAGCTCGTCGAGCGTATCCATCATAACCTTTGCGTTGCCGAGATAATAAGCAATGTTTTCTCTTGTCTGTTTATATCCCTCGTCGGTAAATACCGCCTCGGCGCCTCTTTGAATGACGTATGAAACGCCGTTAAATTTCGTCGTCTGACGTCTGAGCCACATTTTGTTGAGACTCGTATTTTCAAAGACGAGGTCTTTGGGCACTACGGTATAACCGCATCTCGTTCCCGTAAAGCCCGCCGTTTTTGAAAGCGAACAAATTTCTATGGCACAGGTTTTTGCGCCCTCTATTTCATATATGGAAGTGGGAAGCGTCTTATCCTGAATAAAAGCCTCGTATGCGCTGTCGAATAAAATAATCGCTCCCTTTTTGTTGGCATAGTCAACCCAAGCTTTAAGCCCCGCCTTGTCGTATACGGCGCCTGTCGGATTGCAAGGCGAACAGATATAAATGATATCTGCGTCTACGCTCTCGTCGGGAAGCGGCAAAAAATTATTTTGAGCGTTGCCCTCGAAAAATTTGACTTTTCTGCCCGCCATAACGTTGGTATCGAGATATACGGGATAAACTATATCGCTCATCAAAACCGTGTTGTCTACCGAGAAGATATCCAAAATGTTGCCGAGGTCGCTCTTTGCTCCGTCGGAAACGAAAATCTCGTCGGAAGAAAGCGTCACGCCCTTCGTCTTATAATAATCCGCTATTTTATCTCTCAAAAAAGCATAGCCTTGCTCTTCGCCGTATCCTTTGAAAGTTTTAGCGTCACCCATCTCCTCGCTTGCCTTAACAAGAGCCTTTACGACAATCTGAGGAAGCGGCAACGTCACGTCGCCTATTCCCAAACGGATAATTTCTTTATCGGGGTGAGCGGCTTTGAATTCGTTTACTTTTTTTGCAATAGTGGAAAAAAGATAACCTTCTTCTACGTTGTGATAATTTGAATTTATTTTCATATATACCTCAAATGATAAATTGATTTAGCCTGTTTTTCGATTTGCTTTTTAATAAGTTTTTTTGCAGTTTGTTAAAATCTATTCCCATTCGATAGTGGCGGGCGGTTTGCCCGATATGTCATAGACAATTCTCGATACTCCGTCCACCTCGTTTGAAATTCTCGACGAGGCACGCTCTAAAACCTCGTGCGGAACCTTGCAATATTCCGCCGTCATAAAATCACTCGTGTTGACGGCCCTTAGCGCCAAGATATAGTCGTAGGTTCTGAAATCGCCCATAACTCCGACGGAGCGCATATTCGTGAGCACTGCAAAATACTGGCTTGCCCCCACGTTCGCCTTTTCCATTTCGTAAGTGAAAATGGCGTCCGCCTCTTTTAAAATGTTAAGTTTTTCCTCCGTTATCTCGCCTATAATTCTGACTGCGAGACCGGGACCCGGGAAGGGCTGACGGTATACGAGTTTGTCGGGAAGCCCGAGCTTTTTGCCTATCTGCCTTACCTCGTCTTTAAACAGTCCTCTGAGCGGTTCTACAAGCGTGGTAAAACTCATATTCTTAGGAAGTCCGCCGACGTTGTGGTGACTCTTTATGTTCGCACTGTTCTTTGCTCCCGACTCGATGACGTCGGGATATATCGTGCCCTGCGCCAAAAATTTGACGTTGCCGAATTTTTTGGATTCGTCTTCAAACACTTTGATAAATTCCGCGCCGATAATCTTTCTTTTAGTTTCGGGGTCGGTTACGCCCTTTAGTTTTTCCAAAAATCTGTCTTTTGCGTTAACTCTTATAAATCTTAAATCGAAAGGCTTGAACGCCGCCTCTACGTCGTCGCCCTCGTTTTTTCTCATAAGACCGTGGTCGACGAATATGCAAACAAGCTGACTTCCTATCGCCTTTGAAAGAAGCGCCGCCACGACCGAGCTGTCTACGCCGCCGCTGAGACCGAGTATGACCGTCTCATCACCCACCGTCTCTCTGACGAGCTTTATCTGCTCTTCGATATAGCCTTCCATCGTATAGTCGCCCGTCGCTCCGCATACGCCGTAAACGAAATTCTTGAGCATTTCTTTTCCGTTTTCGGTGTGTTGAACTTCAGGATGAAATTGCACGGCATAAAGTTTTTTAGCGTCATTTGCCATTGCCGCCGTGGGACAATCCTTTGTCTTTGCCACAACTCTAAAGCCCGTCGGGACAGTCTTTACGTAATCGGTGTGCGACATAAGTGCGATTTGCTTTTTGTCTAAGCCGTTAAACAGAACGCAGTCGTCTGTTATTTCCGTGTCAATTTTGCCGTATTCGCTCACGTTGCACGAAACTACTTCGCCGCCCAATTTGTATGCCATAAGCTGCATTCCGTAACAAATGCCGAGGATAGGGATACCAAGCTCAAAAAGCTCCTTATCGCAGGTCGGCGCATCGGCTCCGTAAACAGAGTTGGGACCGCCCGTAAGCACAATGCCTATCGGATTAATCTTTTTTATCTCGTCAACGGGCATATCGCCGGACTTGATGATAGAGAGAACGTGCATCTCTCTTATTCTTCTTGCGATAAGCTCTTTATACTGACCGCCAAAGTCCAGAACCAAAACAGTTTGATTGTTCAAATTTCTACCTCCCCGCTGAAAACGACTGCGGCTTCGCCCGTCATCATAACGCTCTTGTTCGTATAGTTTATTGTCAAATCGCCGCCAATGAGGCTGACCGTAATATCTTTTCCCATATCGGCATAACCGTTGAGCACGGCGGCAACCGCGCTTGCGCACGCTCCCGTTCCGCAGGCGAGCGTCTCTCCGCTGCCTCTTTCCCAAACTCTCATTTTCAGTTTGTTACGGCCGAGAACTTCGATAAATTCCGTATTTATTCTGTCGGGGAAAATCTCGGCGTTCTCGAAAACGGGGCCGATTTTTTCGAGGTCAAGCCCGTCCACCGAATCGACGAACACCACGCAATGCGGATTGCCCATCGAAACGCAGGTTATGACTTCCTCTTTATTTCCTATCATCGCCTTTTCGGAAATTATCTTTCCCTTTTTAAGCGTGACAGGTATCTTTTCCGCTTCGAGTTCGGCTTGTCCCATATCCACCTTGACTTTGGCGATTTTGCCGTCCTCGCCCTCGTATAGCGTAAGATATTTTATTCCCGAAAGAGTTTCGATAGAAATCTCTTTTTTGTCCACCATAGCGTTATCAAAAAGATACTTGCCCACACACCTTATGGCGTTTCCGCACATCTTACCCTCGCTTCCGTCAAGATTGAACATTCTCATCTTGGCGTCGGCTACCTTTGACGGACAAATCAAAACTATACCGTCGCCGCCTATACCAAAGTGTCGGTCGCTAAGCTTTACGGCAAGCTCGCTCGGATTATCGATTTCCTGTTTGAAGCAGTCAAAATAAATATAGTCGTTGCCTATACCCTGCATTTTAGTAAAAAATAATTTTTTCATAAGTCCTCTTTGTAAATTATAATACATAAAAAAATTTCAGGCAATAAAAAAAGCCCCTTTAGAGCCTCCAAGTTTTGAATTTTTAAAACTCGGAGAACAATTAAAACAAACTCTCGTTTTGCTTATTGCCGTATCTTATAAAAAACAAAACGGCTAAACGCCGTTTTGCATGTCAAATTTAATTGTCGGATATATCGTCACTTGCGACTTTTTCTTTTGTCTTTTTTAGTTTAAAGAAAAATCTTCCGTTTTCGTCCCTTTCGATATATTGCTCGGCTTTCTGAACTGCGCTGTCTTTTAACTCTGCCGCCTTTTCTTTCGCCTTTAATGTCTTATTTTTAAGCGAAGCAAAAATACCCGCCTTTTCGTCCTTTCCTCTGCCGCTGTCCGTATGTATAGGCTTAGCATTTTCAATGACGTTGACCTCTCCCGCAGGCAGTGCCGCTCCTTCCGTTACGTCGCTGCGAAAAGACTCAATCGGCTTTTGCTCTTTTTCCTTTTGCCTTAAAAGTTTACGCTCTGCCCTTTGCGCTTTCTTTTGTGCTTTAAGTTTTTTGCGTGTCTCCCTTTTCTTGACGTAGTTGACAACCTGAGTAAGCGTCGGACTTTCGTTTATCTTTTCCTCAATCGCTTCCTTTGCCGCCTGTGCGCCGAGTTTGGCAAGCTTGGGTATGAGGTTGGAAAGTATTAAAACGACAATCTTAAAAACAATAGAAAGCACGGCAAATACAAGCGTGGCAATCGTAATTATCCAAGACAATATCTTCTCCGCCTCACTTCCGGAAAAACTGTAAAGCAAAACCGTTATGGTGAGGGCGCAATAGACGATGTTTAATATCCCTTTGAATACAGCGATTCCCGTCTTATAAGTCTTTAAAAGCATTCGCTTTTTCTTTTTTCCTTCAGAGGCAAATATCAAAAGAGCGATAAACACAAGTATGTATGCGCCCAAAATTCCGAACGCTACGTATCTGTATGTAGGCTCACCGAATTTACCGAAAACGGAGTATATCAAAAACCCCGTGCTGATAATCATGGAAATTATCGTCCAGGCAAGCGAAAACTTCTGCAAAAGCGCGATTTTATCTTTAAGCTCCTGCATAGCCGTTTTCTTTGGCGACGTATCCTCTTTGAAATCGCCGTCTGTCTCGGCAGGCGTCTTGACTTCTTTTTCAAGCAATTTTGTATCTTTTTCCATAACTTCATTTTAAAGCAAATCGACAAAAAATGCAACCCTAACAAAAAAGGTAAATCTTAACAAATAAAACAAGCCCGTGCCACAGCGCTTATTTTTAAACCGCCGCCATATACAACTGTTGCAAAAGCGGCCGCCCTGTTTTGCATTGAGAGCTTTATCCGTAAATCGTATAGCGGCAATTTGGCCGACGGTTTTTTAAGCGTTATATGCCGCCATTTTCCTTCGTTTGCCACCGACCGTTATATCTCTTTACCTTTTTTGGCAGTATTAAATTGCTAAATAGTCTCGGAAGGCTTCAAATCTTGCCCGCATTAGTTTGACCGTAAACGGACAAGCAGTTATAATAATCAAAAAAACAACGGACTTTTTATGAAAAAAGCTATCATTATCATCACCGCTGTAGCAGTATTAATTGCATTAGCACTCGGCTTGGGGCTTGGACTTACACTGAATAAAGGCGAAACCGCCCCCGACGCAAAACAAACGCTCGGCGTATGGTGGTGGGACAATCGATTGGACGACACCTATCTCGACTTCGCCGCCTCTCAAGGAGTGACGGAGATATATTATTATGCCTCGTCATTTAGCGAGCGCATTTCCGACTTCATCGGCAGGGCGAATAAGAAAAACATTAAGGTATATTGGCTGACGGGCAAATACGAATGGATAGAAAATCCGGCTCCTCTATACGAGCTTATATCCGAATACGAAACCTTTCAAAGCACGTCGGGCTACAACCGCTTTAGCGGAATACATTTCGACATCGAACCGCACCAGCACCCCGACTTTGAAACTAAAAGGACTCAGCTTATTTCGTCTTTTGTCTCACTTGTCAAAACGCTTGCCGAAACCTATCCCGAATTTCACATTTCATACGACCTTCCCTTTTGGCTTGAAGACGAAATAGCGGTAGGTAACGTCACAAAGCCCGCTTTTCAATTCATAATGGATTACGCCTCGTCCGTCACGCTTATGAGCTACCGCGACAGCGCCGACGGCGTCTTGTCCGTCTCGGAAGAAGAAATTGAATACGCCAAAAAAACAGGCAAAACCTTAAACCTCGGCGTGGAAACGGGCGAAAACTCAGACGATATAGTAACTTTCTTTGAAGAAGGCTCGGCATATATGACCGCCCAACTCAAACTCGTCCGCGCCGCCATCCCCTCCTCCTTCGGCATCGCCGTCCACCACGTCAAATCCTGGGAAGAGTTAAAAAAGTGATTAGGTTGCTTACTCCAAAATAAAACAAACACTTAATGCCATATGCTCTTTAACTATAAATTGCAAACAAAAGTTGTGGCTATGAATTTTTTAAACTATTATATCAAATATTCCTTATCGTATCTCTACCAACTAATTCATCAAGCGAAATTTCAAAAATATCGGCAAGTTTACAAAGCGTGAAAATATCAGGCGTGCTGTATCCGTTTTCATAGTTTGAAATCAAACTTTTTTTTGCACACAGTTTTTCGGCAAGTTGCCCTTGTGTCATATTTAATTGCTTTCGATAAAATCGAATATTCTCTTGAATTTTCATACTATTATTTCTTGCTTTTATATTGACAATTATACAAGTTGCTTGTACAATAATCATAAAGTACAAGTTACTTGTACTCATACGCTGAAATAAAAAGGAGAAATATATGGAACACATTAATCTTTTCGAACAAAATAAAAAACGCAAAATCGGATATATATTGCTAACGATACTTATAGCGACTGTTTTTACACTTTTGCCGTTATTGCTTTCAGGCTGCGACTTTTTAGACATTTTTTCCGAAACGAAAGGGATAGAAGTTAAAGAAGAAAAACTTATAACGTCTTGGGAGGCAATAATAGGTGATAATTTATTTCCTATTCTAAGGGTTCAAATAAAAAATACTTCGAACTCAACAAAAAAGGTTATTTGCAATGTAAACTTTTATGCAGACGGCGCTTTGCTAAGCAGCGATTCATCAACAATAGTTACGCTTGCTCCCGGAGATGTAACTTATATATATGCTCAAAGCAACAAGGGATACAGGGCGTGGTCCACTCATGAATATTCCTATAAAATAACCGGTTGGACAATAATGTGATTTTCAACAAAAATTAAAGTCGTACGTTTTTTTCGTGCGACTTTTAAGGCGCAAACTTTATTACGGTACGTAGCTTACACCGTTATTTATAAAACAGATACTTAAAAAAAATTATTCCCACACTTATATAAAAAACCTAAACCTTCCTAGTTTAGGCTTTTGCTTAAAACTGAAAGTGCAAAAACGCACACCATATATACAATTTAAATCACCGCAAATTTAATTACCAATTAGATTTACAGCTGTCAGATTATCTTTTATGCGGAAAACAATTAGTCGCAAGTCGGGGCTAATGCTTTGCCACTGACTTGTTCCGCGTAAACGGCTGGCATTACGTCTGTAGAGATTCGCTTTGACAGCAGTTTTCCTTGTTCCTTATTCGGCGGCAAATCGGCATAAATGCTTTTGCTTTTATCGTCAAAGTAAATAACGCTTATTCAAAGCGGTAAAGAATTTGCTTTCATTTTGCGTTACTCCTTTTTTACCCCCCCAAGAGGAAACCCACCCATATAGCCGTTAAAACGGCAAGTCATCTACATAATCATTTTCTTCTTTACCCTCGAAAAGATTAAGCATCAGATTTATTTTTTCCAGTAATTCATCAAAGCAAAGTATTTCAATAGCTCTTAATTCATTGCGATAGATTTCAAAACACTTCTTTTCTGATTTTGAAAGTTTAGAATAATTACCAACAAGCAAAACACATCTAACATTTAGCGCTTCAAAATTACTATCTGTATTTAATTGTAAAGTCGCATATTCTTTATATAATTCATCTTTCTGGATTAAAAGTTGAGCGATAGCACCACTCAAATCTTGACTTGCAGAATGAACATCTGCTCTATATGCTGTCGCTTGTGTCAAATTTACAATTGGCGTTTTTATTTCTATTAACGAGATATTTTTTGATACTTTATTTTGATAAATAAAATCTGTAAATTTGCCGTGTTTATTATTCAAACTTTTGCCACCCACATAATTGCAGTCTTTCATAATCATAAAGGGGGCATTGAACATTTGAGATAGTATCCACGCATTATCTTTGAAAAATGGTTGCCAATATTTAACCTCGTCATCGTTTTCTAAATTCTGTTCTATTTCTTTTTTAACACGTTTTAGATTTTCTACGTTCAAAGCAAAGTTAATGTTGCTTAAATCCGCAGTTGCTAACAACTCTGCTAATGCACGTTTGTTTTTTAATATAGACTTTAATTTTTCATAATCTTCATCTTTTCTGACGTACTTAACTTCACCAAATGGCGTTAATTTACCCTCAACCAGTTTATACCGTTCAGTCAAATGCTGCCAAAGTTGATATGTTTCTTTACAAGATAAAGCGAGTTCAAAACTTTCTCCCGCTTTGATAGATTTTTTATTTAGACGAATTATATCATCAAAACTGCCCGTATTTTTATTTGCAACAGTATAAATAAATTTCCCTTTTAATTTTTTTTCGGGATCTTTTCCATTGTCGATTTGCTGTAATTCAAAGCGGACTTGTGTTCTTGTGGTTTCATCTAAAATTACAATAGGGGTCATATCCGCTGTTATATTAGAAGTCGAACTGATTGTAATTTCCTCATTGTCCATTTTTATCCCTCGTATTGCCATTAAAATTCACATAACCTTTATAACAGAATTTGGCAAGTAAGTCAATACAAACCCTTAAAAAGGCATATCCCCGTCCTCCGCAATCTCTATGAGCGTAGGCGGCTTTTTTAATTCTCCCGTGAATTTATTTGCGAGAATATCCTTGCTTTTGTCAAAGTTATATACTGCCGTTATCCGTTGGCAGAACCTCGCCCACGTTTTTATCTTTGTTTGCCGAATATATAAGCTTTGTTCTTTCAATGATAGATTGACAATAATTTACGCAAAATCATAACACTTTGCTTGAGTATAGTGCACCCACACATTTAAAAAAGAAGAAAAAACCGTTCGTAAAAATAAGTTTATAAAACATTATAAGTTTTTTCTCCTCACACTTTTCCCGCCTTTCCGCAAAAATCTTTTGTGGAATTATAGGTAACAAAAAAATCGAAGCAAAGAGCTTTGTTTCGACATGTTGGTGGCGCGTAGTAATAGAAAATCGAATATAAATTATTTTATGTATCTTGAAGGAATTAAACTATCGACAGAATCACTTAATAATTTTATTGTTCACTTCCCCTTTAGATAAGTATAAAAATGATTGCGGAGGCAAATTGACATTAAATTCACTTAATTTTTTGGGAGGATTATATTGTACGACTTCTCCCAATTGGTAAGCGTAAGCGACTTTACAGCCTTTGAAATACTTTCGATACTTGTCTCTAGATATACCGGCTGATTTCTTAGTTTGTTCCCAAAGTGCAGAAGGTGAGGAAGAAATAACCTTTATAACTTCGACCTCACCAACTACTCTCATTATGGGAGATGTTGAGTATATTATAATTTTGTCAACGGTTTTATTTGCCAAACGTTTTCTAAATTCGTATTTTTTTGCCCCAGCCAATATCTTTTCCACATACTCTGGATTTATTGATAACATTATCGACTCCACTAAAATCACCTCCAGTATCGATTCAAATCTGTTTTAGCTTCATTCATTATCATCTCAAACTGGCTATCTGTTATTCGTGTAAAAGGTCTTGGCCCTTTAGGAATGTCAATTATGTTAGCATCCCATAAAAATTTTAATATAGGGCGTTTATTAAGACTTGTTACAAATATAAATTTTAATACTATTTGGTTACCTTGATGCTTATCCCAAAACTCCTCTAATTCATTATTTGTAAACACGCTTCTATTTTGGACATGACTCATATATTCTTCCTTTGATCTGAAATTAGTTATGGCTTCATCAACGATAGCGACAGAAGTCAATACCGCAGTGTGTCCCGCATTTCCAGGAACTCCATTTCTATAAAATATCACAATGTCCCCAGGATGAATATTCCTTTCAGGAGCAAATGATATATACACTTTTTGTAAGGCGTAACGATAAGGCGTTTTAGCTAAGAAATCGTTTTCGTTTTCGTTACGTAAAATAGAATCCGGCAGTAACGACGTATGGTATTTGGGCTGGATTGGCATTATAAACTTCTGAGTGTCATACCTTAAATTAGGAAAATTTTCCCGAGGAGATAATGCATCACAATACTGCCTCATCTGTTTAGTTAAAACCTTTTCGCCAGTGCTTTTCTTTACTCCGTGATTTTCAAATCCCCATCGAGAAAGTAGTGTTGCAAGGGTTTCAAGCTCTGGACGATTTTCAAATAGAGTTACATATACTTCATCGACATTTTGTTCAATTGCATTATCTAAAATTATCTTAATAAACCTCTCGCCAAGTCGAAAACCGGTTGCATCGACTTTAAAAGTGCCAATTTTTAAACGTTTTTTGGGCGAAAAGCATGGCGATATATCAGAATAATTTTCATCTATGTTTTCTGGCTTCAAGTATAAAAATCCAAGCAATCGGCCACTGTCATCTCGGCAAATATAGGCCTCTTCGTCACATTTTCTATTAAACCATATATCAAAGCCGCTATAAGCATTTCTAAGACTATCAAAAAATTCGTTATTTACATCAAGAGAACCGATAGGAACTTTTTGTACCGCAAGAGCTTTATACTCAATTAAAGAGGGATTTTCGCTTGTGGCGATTGTTAGAAAAGCATTTATCGAAAGGACTTTATGTCCAAGCCCTAGCAATCCTCCTTTCTGTCGAAGTCGTTTATCTTCAGTAATAAGCAAATCGACACGTCCTTGATAAACTTCGTTAAGCAAAACGGTATCAACCCTATCGTTTTCATTTTTATCTATTGTTGCAGCGAGATCGGTTACTTGCTTTGCCATAGGAGCTTGAGTCTTTAATTCCTGATAAGCATCAAGCTTAAGCGTCATAGCTTCTGCCGGATCGGAATACTTATACTCTGCAATTTCTTTCTTCGTTAAAGGATGAATTAATTTATCATATTTTAATTTATCTAGCCAGCGAAACAGGTGGCCAATACTGTAATTGGTCATTTTTTTGTTTTCACGATAAATAATAATATTGGTGTCCAATAGTACTCTCATATTTTTTCTCCTTGGCTAATTAGCAAAGCGATTTGCTGTACATCTTGATCGGTAAATGTCATTTGATAAATACTAAGCGGACAATTAAGTTGTTCGGAAATCCGCTCACTCTGCTCTCGTTCCTTTTCAATCAACTTAGAAATGCTTTTTAGTGAATAAGCCATTCCATCGCGCCGACGTAGGTTTGAGATAATAGTTTGGCTATTAGTCTCAAGCAGGATAATTTGCGAAATACTCAATGCGTGGTAGACCGATTCTGGAAGAATTTCAATACCAGCATTTGCATTAAAAATACAAAAATGTCCCGCGAGGATAATTCTTTCATACTTCTTGAAAAGTTGCTGTACACGCTCCACTAAAAGAGCTTGATTGCCATCCTTATCTGTAACTGTTTTGTTTGCACCATATTTCTCGCCGTTGATTGAACTAATTAGGTCGCCAGCAGAAAAAGCCGGAATATGAAGCATTTTGGACAATGCTGAACACATTGTACTTTTTCCAGTCCCATACACTCCGGCAATGAATATCGTTGATTTTTTTAGGTCTACGCTTTTTCTACTCATGGCTATCTCTATATTTCCCATAAATATTATTCCTTCCTCTTTTCTTTAAAAGGCTTCTTCACTATCGATATAAAGTTATAATAACTAATTTATCTCTTTTGTAGAATTTTAACATATCATTACAAATCTTTAACACTATGCCGTGCCTTCTGCATTGATATTAAAGATTCTTTAATTCTATCGTAATAGTTATCAATCCCAAATGCACTTAAAACAACGTGATCAAAATTTATGCGATCTTCCCGTTGTAGTTCCGTTTCCGTATCAAAAACCTGCCTATTCTTGATAGGTTGAAAAGCTTGTACTATTGCAGTTGCTTGTTCATTGGTTAAACAATTTGGATTCAACATGAAGCTGTCAGAGATATTGCTTGCGTTTATATCCAAAACACCTAATCCTCTGCCGAAACCTGTTGCCTCTATGATAAACATATCAAAAATACTGTTTAATAGCGCAAAACACAATTCTTTGTTAGCATTGGCGTCTAAAAATCTAAAACCAATGAAACGCTGATTGATTAAAATAGGGGTTGAGGAGTATGCATAAAATAATCGCTTATCAGGATTCATTCCAGTAATAATTTCCGCTGTGGCACTGAAATTCATTTCATACCAAAACATATTGGAACGTGTTAGAACTTCTGGCAATAACTTTCCCGTACCATTTCTTTCATGCCTAAAACGATTTATCCAATTTAAAGTATTTAATTTGCCATTCTCCTGCAACTCTTCAATAGATAAACTACAACAAAATGCTTGTCCATCAGGAACAGCTTGAAACGATGTCAAACTTCTGCTTGATAACAATGCCGGTTTAATAAATTCAGGATCAATTCTAGAACCAATCGGAGGATAAAACATATTATCCCATCCTCGACGCTCGCCACGAATTACTTTAAAAATAGTATTCTTGCGGCAAAGCTTATCTCCTATTTCAGTAATCCAAGATACATTATGAAACAAAGTATTTTTGGACAAGTTGTAAGAGAGAATAGCATCAATCACTCTCTGACTATATTTTTTTGATTTTACAATGTCTCCATCAACTTCGAGATTTTGCAGAGATGTTAGTATCAAATTCTCCCGAAGTTCTGCATGAGCAAGCTCTGAGAGGCTTTTTTTCCACAAGAAGAAAGTTGTCTCTGGCATATCACCTATATTATCGTCATCGCATTTCTTACGCAGAATTAAAATGGTAGTAATAACTTGTGCATTCGTAAACCATTTTCCTTTTCCGCTGATATGAACTTGTTCAACATGAAAGAGTTTTAATAGCGCACGATAAAATAAATCTCCAGCCTTTGTAGCTAGCCATGAATTAGATAAAATTACGCCTAATACTCCGTTAGGTTTTAAATGTTTATGTAATGCAAAAATAATAGGAATATAAATGTCGCTTCGTAAATCAATATGGGCGTCATAACTTTCAAGCCAGCTATTTATTTCGTTTATTTTTATTTCATCTTCGGGGAGTATATTTTCAAATGCAATAAAAGGTAAATTTGAAATAATTGCGCCAAATTCAGGAAGGGGGAAGTGAAGCATCCTTCCATCTATCGGATCAACTATGTCAATGTTGGTAGATTGCTCCAAATAAAAAATATTCTTTTTAAATATCTTCAATGGAATATTAAAATTATTTGTGTCGCTTAGTGCTAATTGTGCAATTTGAAGGGGATATGAGTCTTTATCTTCTGCCCATATCGTATCAATAGCGCGCCTTGCATCCAATCTCTCTATTTTATAATTTTTTGCAGCCTTAACAATAGTCCCCGTACCGCAACAAGGATCGAATACATCTTCTACAAGATTTCTTATTGATATGCGTGCTAATATATCCGCAAGAATCTCTGGTGTTGTATATTGTCCGCGTATCTCTCTTTTTGCAACGCTAACAGTATTTTCTAAAATTAGCTGTAAACTCTCTTGAGATAAACTACTGAAGTCATTTTCAATAAGAAATTGATTGACTGTGACAAAATCGCTCCATGTACTAACGGGCATCAGCTCCCCATATTGAATACTGGCAAAGATATTATAAAAATCACATCTATTTGTAATGGAATTAAAAACATTATTGGCTTGTTCAATGCTAGTTTCTGTATTTATGCGCTCAACTTCGCGAGCTGCATTGAAGTGCTTTTTGATCAAATTTGCGAACACGAATCGATTAAACCAATGCAAAATTATTGTTTTTGCATAAGCTTTAGTCACATCCGTTTCATCATTGTTGTACTCGGCACTATAAGTCCTCCACCAGCCTGTTAAAAATGCACTTATTCTTGTATCAGTTAAGCTGCTATTATTGATAAAATCAGCTACGACATTTTTATTGCGTTTTAATAGCATTGAGCCTATATTTTCAGATAAAATATTTTCTACATTTGTCGCAACAAGCAGACCATTTAACAGAAACTCGTTGATTTCCAACAAAATGTTATGTAAAATGCGTTTCCAATTGTCCTCGTATCTATCGACATCTTCTCGCGAAACGATTTCGGGGACATCCCAGCCTTTTATAATAGAATAGTTTCCTGTTTGTCCTTTAATATATAAACGTGCCGCTTTAAAATTCCATAAAACGAAGCTGTTGCTACCAAGTAATATTGCCTTTTGTGTTGCATTATTGATTAATGTTTCATCGGTAATGGGGACATCCGGCATTTTTGCTTCCCAGCCTTGTAAAACTTGGGTTCTTGCCGTATCTGAAAACAACATAATATCTGGGAATAGGGCATTATGACTCCCTGTCAATGTTAATTCACCGCCAGCTCGCTTTATAATTATATCCCTATCTGATATAAATACATTTATGTCGCTTATTAGCTCTATAACAGCACTACGTTCATTTCCTCTTATCGGCATTTTACTCTCTCCTGAAATCATCAATCAAAGAACTCTTTTTCATGATACTTTTAGTATCATCAGATAAGTTATTCCATGCTCTTTTAAGAC
The DNA here is from genome assembly GCA_000437555.1 of Acidaminococcus sp. CAG:917. GTDB lineage: Bacteria > Bacillota > Clostridia > Christensenellales > CAG-917 > CAG-917. The sequence goes on from FR901007.1 coordinate 41,960, forward strand.
GTTCGTGACAAACGTAAATATAGTCTATATCTTCTTTTTTGAATAAGGATGTGTTTTCATTCTTCTCAATACCAATAAAATTACGACCTTCTTGCAATGCCGCAACCAAGAAAGATCCGCTTCCGCAGGCATTATCTAAAATAATATCGCCTGGATTGCTATAAGTTCTTATTAAATATCGTCCTAAAGCAATAGGTTTTTGAGTAGGATGATAAACTTTTCCTTCCGATTCAGCGGTTTTGCAATAAATAATATCGGTAGGATACCTTAATCCATCACTTTTAACTCTAACAGGTTTAAAATCACCATAACTTCCACTGAGTTGATCTTTTCTTGTCCCTTTATCATACGCTTCCCCTTGTATCATTTGCGGATGATAAACGGGTTGATTTTTATAAAAGATACAAATATCTTCGTGTTTTCGAAGTGGTTGTTTTTTTGAATTTAAAAAGTTAGTTGGCTTAGATTTTTCCCAAATCCATTTATATCGGAAATACTCTTCATTACTTAAAATCAATTTCGCAGTAAAAATACCTGCAGATGTCAAAGCTATTACGCCGTTTGGCTTTATAATCCTCATATACTCATTCCATAATTGAGGCAATGGAATGTATGAATCCCATTTATTTTGGGTGATACCATAAGGTAGATCGCAAAGAATCATATCAATAGATTCATCTGGAATTTCTCTCATTTTTATTAAGCAATCCGCCTCAAATATTGTATTTATTAACTCGCTAATAGGTTTTTCGTGTGGGGTAATTTGAGCATATTTTCCACTTTTAATGCGGGCATCTGCTGGGCGTTGAGCTGTGTCAGGAATTAGCCATGTCTTGCCTACTAATTGTACTCCTTTAATGCGATTTTCAGAACAAAGTTGTACGACCCTTCTTTCGGATATTCCCCATCTATTAGCAATTTCTGTTGTTGACATATAATACATATAATCACACCTATTCCATTTTTAATTATTATATACTTTTTGCGGAAGAAAGTCAATGCCTTTTGCAGAAGAAAATCAATTTGCGAACCGATTTATAGCCATAAAATCATCGCAATATAAAGATTGAATCGTATTGTCACTGTGAC
>FR901007.1:43078-48947 GCA_000437555.1 Acidaminococcus sp. CAG:917
GACGTGTGCTTGTCTATGACAAGTGGCGTCGCTTCGCTCCGCCAGACAAGCACACACCGTAACACAAACTAAAAGACTGAACGGAAAACGAGAGCAAAGCGGAGTTTCGCGCTAAACTGCTTGCGAAATCTTCCGCTTTTTCGCTCTCTCGTGTTTTTCCTTTTTGCAGCCTTTTTTGTTGTATGTCATACGGTGTTATGCTTGTTATCCTCCGAAGCTTGTCTTCCGTGGGCTCATTCTCTCATATTCCTCGGGAAAGTAAACGGTCGCAAAATCCTTGCGTAAACGTCTGAATGAAAGGACAGAAAAGCAAGGATTTTTCTTTTGCCCGTTGAGTTTCCCAAACAGATAGTAAAGATACTTTCCTTTTGCCGTCATATGCTCCCTTTTGCCTGCCGAAAGGCAATCAAATTTCGGAGGTAAAAGACAATGGAAAAGTTGATGGACGTTTATCGGGCAATATAAAAAGGCAGTCCGTGATTACGGATTGCCTTAGGATGATAAAAGAAAAAGCAAACAAAACCGGGTTCGATTTTGTTTGCTTGTGGTGGAGATGAGGGGCGGCGTAAGGAGCTCCGCGACGCAATAGCGATTGCCGTTTACGGCAAGAGCGTCAGCCCATAGGGGTTCGAAAAGGCTTTAGCCTTTATGGGCGCATGCCCTTCCCCACTCTCGCAACAAAATAAAAACCTAAACCGGAAACTTTCACTTTTTAAGAAATCCTATTCCCCCTACCCGAAAAAGCAGCAGCTTTTGAGGGAAAGGAGCCGTAGGCGTAAAAAGAAACGGCAAGCACTTGTGCTTGCCGTGTTAAATGTCGCCTTACGGCGACGCTTGGTGGAGCATGTCCGACCTAAAACGAACATTACTCGGAAACATATTATTTCTTGTAGTAGTTGCGCAACCTTTGAAAAGTTGAATGCTTCATTAGAAACAAATTCCCGCAACTCCTCGTCATCGCGACATAGAGTTTATTGATTGTCGAAGCAGGAATTCCTGTTGTAGTGAACGAATCCTTAGCTAAGTTCTCAAAATCCTTTGTCAAAATAACGCAAACCGCACCTAAAGTTGCCCCTTTACTATATGACCAATTCATAGCTCTAAACCTATATTTTGCCGCATCATTGTAAACTAACTTAACAATGTCTTTGTTTCTTAGTATATCATCGGCGTTTTTATCTATCCAAAAAACAGATCCTTGGTTTATTCCGCTAGAACTAATTTCAATGCCGAGCTTATCGCTTACATATCGGCATACTTCGTTCGAACAGCGTCTTGATTTTGTTAAAGTTTTTGTGTCAATATCAAAACCTAGCGACCTTAGTTCGTCAACAAAATCATTATAACTTACTTCAGTTGATTTTTTCTTAAAAGGTTTGCCCGAGTTATTCGTTCCAGAGACTGAATGTTGGAAAAAATCCCCTACGAGAGTCACATTTTCAAGTCTTTGGGACAATTTTATAATCAAATCATAATCAAATTCTCGAAAATCTTGAAATTCATCGATTAACACATTGTCATAGAAAAACCTGATTCTTTCGACCAGTCTCTTGATGAGCGAACTGCCGTTTTTCTTTATATGCAAAATTAATTCAGAAAGATTGGCGCAATAATATTGCTTCTCTGGTGTAATATAATGCGCAAACTGGTTTTTTGGTTTATATTTAGGATTGGCAAGACATTTGCCATTTATCGTAAAGGTTTTTCGCGGGGGATCTATCATGCAGATTCCGTTGCTTCTAAATTTTGGAAAACTGAAATGTTCCCCTATGCTTGGTTCATAAGGGAGTATCAATTCGCGATAAACAAATGCGTCAAATGTGGAGATGGTTGTGCATTGAGGCACTTTGCCAAAAGCGTGACAAAGTTCTTTTTGTATATTGTTAATGTTCTCATGTGTAAATGCCAAAATTAGGTTCTTTTTCTTAGGATCTATTGAATGGCAAATATGATAAGTTTTGCCTGCTCCAGCCACTGCTAAAATTACTTGTTTAGCCATTCGATTGCATCCCTTATATATTGAGGTATTGTAAATTCAATGCCTGATGTTAACATTGTGTAGGCAGTTTCAACTTTATTGTTTAACATTTTCCCTAACACAGGACCATAATTTTCCCCATGAAAGCAATATTGAGCGCCATCTTTTATTGGAATTAATTCATCTAAAACATGTTTGTTTTCTTTATAAATACATACTTCCCATGTCCAATCATCTGTTTTCATGCCCATAAAAATTTGTTGCATAGAATGGGATTTGTTAAATTCATCAGCTGCCGCGATTTTGTCACTTTGACCATCATTGTCGGTCATGACGGCTATTTTCTTTTGCGTAGACTTAACAACATCGAGATACCTTTTATACGATATGCCATTGCATGAAATAATAGAAATTGAATCTTCTTCTATAGAGCGTTTTGTAACTTGTTTATAAAATAATGGTAATAATAAAAATTCTGTTGCGCCTTCAACTAAAAAAACTTTTTTAGATAGCAATAGCTGTAAAAACAGGTTGTTGTCTGCGCGCATGAAAAAGTCGGCAGATGTTTTATTGACACATGACAACGATATAACCTCTTTGTCTGCAATCCATAATACATTGCTTAAATTTAGCCTACTTGCAATCATGTTACTATGAGTTGCAATAATGATTTGTGTGTCATTTTGCCGTTTTGATATTTCATACAACATTTTTTGCAAAGTTATAAAACTCAGATGATTCTCTGGTTCTTCCATTAAGACAACATCTAAACCATTGGTTTTATCCAATGCAATTTGTGTTTTGATTAAACTTTCCATGCCGCCACCACGATTCTCCAACGCAATAGAATTTTCATACACGGAAAGGATTGCTTCTAAAACAACCTTTTTACTATCTATACCAAACTTCCTATTTTCACTCAATGGAGGCAGGTTAATCTCTTCTAAAGCGGTTTCGAGCCGCAAGCGAAAATCGTTTTTTGCCTTCGTTCTTATAACCTCATCATATTTACTCGCAAATAGTGAGCGGTTGTAATAATTAAACGAGGACGATGCCGCATTGCTCGTCGTATCTATAGAAACGAAACCAAGCGGCTTTTTTATCACTTGATAAGCTCGATTAGCAAAAGTTGACCAAATTAAAGTGTAATATTCATAAGGAATTTTGCCCTCTAGAATTGTTTGCTCCATACCAGAGCCTATTTCTTCATCATATTTACATTCAAAGCGAACGCCAAACTTTGCAGGTTGTGATCGCCTAGAGCCATACACCTCACCATAAAAATAAGAAGAGTTCGCTTGTTTTGGATCTAGTTCAAGCTCGACTTCTATAAGTATTTTAGGAAGAGTAGCAATACTAGGATTTGATTGAAACGCGGCTATCATCTCCAAATTAAAAAGGTCGCGCAATATTGATTTGTCAGCATTCCGATAGGTTTGATTTAATACTATCTTTATCGCGTCCAAAATAGTACTTTTGCCTGCCTCATTTTCTCCCACAAGGATGTTAGTGTGTGGATTGAATGAGATGTCGAGAAAAGAAAACTTTTTGAAGCCCTCAATATGTAATGATTTAATATAGTTCATTTTTCCTCACTATAATGACACCGCTAGTTAATTCCAGCTACAATTAATTGTAATAATCGTTGTTGGCATGCCTACAATTTGTATGTCAAATTTCAAGCTCGTTTCTACCTTTGTTGAAGCATTATGTATGCGGAAGCTAAATTGCCAGCCGCCATCCATATAGAGCTCGACAGTATTAGTGCTGTTTGGTTTAAAGTCAAGACTGACTATTCGTGTTGGCAGTAGCGTATGGGGCACTGCAATTTTAGGTGTGACGACTCGACTGGACTGGTTTAATGTCCCATGAAGATTATAGGTTTGTATCTGCGTGATCCGTTTGCTGTCGATGCTGATTATCTTATAAAAATCAAACTCACCCAGCAAATATTCAACCATCTTTTGTGGCACGGTAGGATCATTCTCATTGCTACGCAACACTTCGTCAATGAAAGCTTTAAGCAGTGGGACATATACATCCTTATCCTTAGTCGGAAGTTCGTTCCAATTTTTATTTCCGGCTTTCTGTTCGGACAAATAATTAAAAATCGGTTCGATGCTATTCCAATACTGTTTGGAACACGGTATGCCAAACCACTTGGCACCAAAATCCAAAGTCTTTGCCAATCTGCTGTGTTTTACTGCAAAGTGATTGTGCTTGATGCTCAAGCCTATTTCCCACTTAATATCTGAGCGAGCAATGATAATATCGCGCACATCACCGACTTTTCCTTCGTTGTCGGTTTGAATCTTAAGTGTCAACAAATCAGAATCTGTTTCAAGCAACATCGGTTCCATATCGAATATGGTGCTTACTGCAGCAACCGCACTTTGTTGCAGAATATATTTGAATCCGTCAGAAGTTGAATTCCATGCGCGCGTTGCTGCTTCGTAAGCTGAATTTTTAATTATTTCTGCTGCGCGAATTTTATTTATCTCTGTACAAAGAGTATTTATGCAAACATATTCGTATGCGCGACCTTGATTATTGCTTTGGTTACTCATCCTATGTTCTCCTTATTGCAGCACCTTTTTAATTGCTATGGCCACTTCGTAGGCGAGATTGACAGGTACGGCGTTGCCAATCATTTTGTATGCATCGTCCGTGTAATTATAAATAAATTTGAAGTCATCGGGAAATCCTTGGATCCGCGCAATTTCACGTATGGTCATTCTACGGTACAGATGCTCCTTGCCCCTAACAAACTCGCGCTTGTTTTGTTCAATAAATCTCATTTTGGGTGCTTGCGGATGCAATTGGCATTGCCTGCCCGAAGCCTGAACGGTAAAAGCCTGCTCATCCCATCCTTTGACCCGATTTCGACTCATGAATATCGGAGAGTATGCGCCGGTAAAAAACTCGTTATTGTTTATCGCTTTGGGATTGTGATAGTTCCTCGCCCCGGCAGGAACAGCGGTATACTGTAAATCCCATATCGTATCGCGCAAGGTCAGTTTTTTCTTGTCATCAGCCGTTGACCCTATAGGGAACTTAAAACGCACACCTAAATCACGCCGAAAACCTATATAAAAGACCCGGCGCCGCTCTTGGGGTACGCCGTAATCTTTTGCATTGACCAAAGAAACGGTAAGGTCGTATCCGCACTCTTTGAACATCTCAATGATATTGCGTACTGCTTCCGAATGACGATCCGCCAACATTCCGCTAACATTTTCCGCAAGGAAAAATTTTGGTTGTTTGCTCTTGAGAATTCTTATGTAGTCATAGAACAGTTTTCCGCGCGAATCATTAATTCCGCGAAGTGAACCTGCTTCAGACCATGACTGACATGGGGGACCCCCTATTATCCCGTCTACATCGTTAGGGAAGTCGCTTTCTTTGATATTGCGGATATCGCCTTCTATGAGTTTGGTCGACGGATGATTGACCCTATAAGTCTCCCAAATTGTAGGATCATATTCATTGGCCACGGGAATATCAAATCCTGCTCGTTCAAAACCAAGATCCAATCCGCCGCAACCGCTAAACAAACTTATTAATTTCATTTTTTATCCTCATCCGTATCGTCAATCACGACATCGTTCTTTGAGCAAAATTGAACGAATGCATACTCTTTCAATTTAGTGGGTTTAGTGACGCCGTTTTCCCATCGATTTATTGTAGCATATCCAAGCCCTAACAGTTGCGCAAGTTCTGTCTGGGTCAGTCCCAGTTGCATGCGTGCTTGATACACCTTCTCTTTGAATTCCATACTTACCTCAAAATCAATCATATTATATCATATTGTAGCACATTAAGCAAGCCGAATATGCTATTGATGGAAATTAATATTCATCTTATGGCACTATGGCGGGTGCTTGAATAAAC
>FR901008.1:0-3641 GCA_000437555.1 Acidaminococcus sp. CAG:917
CATTCACTACGTCCGCCAAAAGGAAATGAAAGGAAGCGGTTGGGCGGTAGAATACGCCAAGAGTTTTGTGGGCGACGAGCCGTTTTTGGTGCTTTTCGGCGACGACGTTATCTATACCACTCCCGAACAGGGCAGTGTTTCAAAACAGCTTGTCAAGGCCTATGAAAAGACGGGGACGTCCATTTTGGGAGTGCAGAAAATTCTCGGCGAGGAGATAAGAAAATACGGCGCCGTTGTTCCCGCAGCTCCGACCGAAGGCAGATTTACAAAATTAAAAGGAATAATCGAAAAGCCTCAGGGTGAGATACCTTCACAGCTCACGAGTCTTGGCAGATTTTTGCTTACTGCCGATATATTTGAAATTATCGAAAACACTCCTCCTTCGCCGAGCGGTGAAATTTATCTCACCGATTCGATAACGGCGCAGGCGGCGACAACCGGCGTTTACGCCTATGAATTCGAGGGTCGCAGATACGATATAGGCGACAAGCAAGGCTATCTCGAAGCGTCTATAGAATACGCCCTAAGGCGTGACGATTTAAAAGAAGGCTTTAGCGAATATCTCAAAAGAATCGTCAAGAGCCTATGACAATTACCCCGAACGGGGTTTTTTGTTAGCTTAATTTGTTTAAAACCGCATCGAGGATAAATGCTTTTAAAAGATAAATACATTTGATAAAATTGCATTTAAAGCAGATTTATATATCCGCTAAATCAGCTTTTAATAAACCGTAAAAACCATAATTGAAAGAGTGCGGATATTAAAGGATAACCAAAATGAAGTGTGAGTACTGCAAAAAGAGAGAGGGCGAAAAATACACGAGGACGGGCAACGGCCATTGCGTCGTGTTTTATCTTTGTCCCGAGTGTCATAAAAAACTGAACAATCTCGGCGTAGACCCTTATGAGGCCGTGCTCGAGATGATTGAGCGTGACGGCACGGAATGCGAAGTTTGCGGGTATACCGTAGACGACTTCAAAGATACCTTTTTGCTTGGCTGTCCCAAGTGTTACGAGGAGATGCGCGACGTCGTTTCTTCCGTCATAGCGAGAGTCCAAAACGCCAACGTCCATACGGGAAAGCGTCCGGGAGGTAAAAGATGAGCGTTTACGATACCGTTATATCTTCCAGAATCCGCCTCGCGAGAAACGTAAAAGGCTTAAACTTTCCGACCAATTTCAAGCAATTCGAACATACGGCAATACTTCGCTTTGTGCAGAAGGCGAGGGCAACGGTGGAATCTTTGACCGATTGCGATTTTTATTTTATGCAGTCGATTGACGAGCTTAAAAGGCAGTCGCTTATAGAAATGCACCTGATCAGCCCGAACCTCGCTAAAAATCCTTACGGCGCAGTCGTCATCAGTAAAGACAAGTCGGTAAGCGTTATGATAAACGAGGAAGACCATTTAAGAGAACAAGTGTTTGCCGAGGGGCTTAATCTCGAAGCGGTATGGCAGGTAATAGACCGTATAGACGACGCCTTGATAGACAATCTCGGCATTGCTTTTGATGAAAAATTCGGATTTTTGACGAGCTGTCCCACCAATGTTGGCACGGGAATGAGGGCGTCGGTTATGATGTTTTTGCCCGCTTTAAATATGTTAAACGACCTGTCTCACAAAACGCCCGAATTCGCCAAAAGAGAAGGTTTTACGTTCAGAGGAGCATACGGCGAGGGAAGCGAGGCGCTGGGCAACGTTTTCCAGCTTTCAAATTCGTTGACTCTCGGAATGTCGGAGACGGACATAGTCAGGGCGGTTACGGGAATGGCTTTGGAGATATGCCAGCTTGAAGAGAGGGCGAGAGCATTGCTTTTGAACAGAATGACTATTCCTTTAAAAGACAGAATTTGCCGTTCGTGGGGGCTTTTGACAAACGCATACATTATGTCGTCAAAGGAGCTTATGACGCTTTTGTCCGACGTAAAACTCGGCATAATTTTAAAGATATTGCCAAAATACGATTTAAAAAAACTTGACAAACTTGCAGTGCTGTCCGGCTCTGCCACGATATGTCAGGGCAATCCCGACTTGACGAGCGACCAAAGGGATATTAAAAGAGCGGCTTTCGTAAAGAGAGCGATTTTGGGAGAATGATATGGACGTATCGCAAAACTACAAAAAAATATTCGACACTGCGGTAAACCTTGCCAAAGACACAGGCGGTATAGTTTACAGCGAGCATATTTTATACGGGATTTTATCGACTGTCGGCTGCGTCGCCGAAAGGATAGCGGGCAGATTTATTTCCGCAGACAGATTTCTGAACACATTTAAACTCCGTCCGAGAGTGGTTGGCGTGGAGTTTTCCGAACGAGCGCAGAGGATTGCCGATAACGCTATGAAAGCGGCTGTTGTGCAGGGAGCTCCGATATCGAGCGAACATATACTTTATGCGATATTGCTTGAAAAAAACAGCATAGCGTTTGGATATTTAAAAAGTGCGGGGTTAGATACCGAAGCTTTAAAATACGACCTTGAAAGGACTTTCTCACTTGTAGACGCTCCGACCAAAAAGTCACAGGCAGATTTAAGTTTTGACGACTTGCTCAAAAAACTGTCCGACGGAAAGCAAAGCGTATTTTTGCAAAAGGGCGACTCGTCCGTATCCGAAAACGCCTTAAGACAGTCTGACTCTTTTAAAGAGAAAGAACCTGTATTTATATCAAGACCTGTAAATCAAAGCACAAAAGAGCGTTCTTTGGAAAAGCTCGGTCAATTCGGTCAAGACCTCACTAAAAAAGCGAGAGAGGGAGCGCTTGACCCTGTTATAGGAAGGGGTAAAGAGATTGAAAGAATAATACAGGTACTTTGCCGCAGGACGAAAAACAATCCCGTTTTGATTGGCGAGCCCGGTGTGGGAAAATCTGCCGTAATAGAGGGGCTTGCAGAGGCTATTGTCGCAAAAAAAGTGCCCGAGTTGCTTATCGGAAAAAGAGTTTTTTCGCTTGATATGTCGTCAATAGTCGCAGGAACAAAATATCGCGGCGAGTTTGAAGAAAAATTCAAAAACGCTCTCGATGAGATAAAGAGAGCGGGAGACATAATTTTGTTTATCGACGAGATTCACACGATTATGAAAGCAGGTGCATCGGAAGGCTCGCTTGACGCCGCGAATATTTTAAAGCCGATGCTTGCAAGAGGCGAACTTCAGACGGTGGGAGCGACAACCGTTGACGAATACAGAAAGTATATAGAAAAGGACCCTGCCCTCGAAAGGCGTTTTCAACCGGTATATGTGGAGCAGCCGTCGGTAAGCGAAACGATTGAAATACTTAGGGGTTTAAAACCGAAATACGAAGACCATCACAAAGTGACGATAACGGATGAAGCGTTGCACGCGGCGGCGGTATTGTCGGACAGATATATAACGGACAGATTTCTGCCCGATAAAGCCATCGACCTTGTGGACGAGGCGGCTTCAAGGAAAAAGCTGTATAGCTTCACCGTCCCCGATGAAATAAGAAAAATCGATTCTAAAATCAGCGAACTTGAAATAGAAATGACGGAAGCCGGCAGAAGAGAACAGTTCGCTCTCGCCGAAAATCTTAAGACGGAGCGAGACAGACTAATTATCGAAAAAAATTTAAAGGACGCCGAGTGGCAGCAAAAGAGAGCGAGTGCCGACCTGAACGTGAC
>FR901008.1:3702-6318 GCA_000437555.1 Acidaminococcus sp. CAG:917
GGGCGTTCCCGTCAGGAAGCTGACGGAATCGGAAGCGCAAAAAATTCTTTCGCTTGCCGACCGCCTCAAACAGAGGGTGATAGGTCAGGACAGAGCGGTTGAAGCGATTGCCACGGCGATAAAGAGAGCGAGGGCGGGGCTTAAAGACCTTACAAGGCCTATCGGCAGTTTCGTGTTTTTAGGACCCACGGGCGTAGGAAAAACAGAGCTTGCCAAGGCGCTTGCCGCCGAAATGTTCGGCGACGAAAATCTTATGATACGAATGGATATGTCGGAGTATATGCAAAAAGAAAACGTATCAAAGATGATAGGCTCCGCACCCGGATACGTCGGATACGAAGAGGGCGGACAGCTCACCGAAAAAGTAAGACGCAAACCGTATTCCGTCGTTCTTTTCGACGAGATAGAAAAGGCACACCCCGAAGTATACAATTTGCTTTTGCAGATACTAGACGACGGCAGACTGACAGACAGTCAGGGCAGGCTTGTCAGCTTTAAAAATACGGTTATTATCATGACGTCCAACGCAGGGGCAAAGGACACTTTCTCGAAAGTCGGATTCGGCTTTGACGAAAACAGAGACGCATCTCAATACGAAAAAAGTAAAGAAAAACAGATTGAAGCGTTAAAGCAGTTCATGAAGCCCGAATTTATCAACCGTATTGACGACATAATAGTGTTCGAGCACCTCACCTTACAGAGCGTGGAAAAGATAGGACAGCTTATGATAGACAAACTTGTTAATAAGGCGGCAAAGCAGGGATTAAAGCTTGAAATTTCCGAGGAGGCAAAAGAATTTGTCTTCAAAAAGGGATACGACCCCGAATACGGCGCAAGACCTTTAAGACGCGCAATCTCAAGATATTTAGAGGATACCCTGTCCGAAGAGATTTTGTCGGGCAGATTTAAATCCTCCGACACCGTGGAAGTCGTGCTTGAAAACGGCAAGATTGTTTTTAAACAAAAAGAGCAATAAAATAAAAATTGGGTATTGAAAAACGCTGCTTGCTATTGTATAATTAAATCAATAAAACAGCAGGAGGTCGCTATGAATATCGAATATGTAGGAAAGGATTACAATGTTAGTGATTCCCTAAAAAAAATTACCGAAAAAAAGAGCAAAAAACTTAAAAAATACCTCGGCGACGAAACAACACTAAAATATACGATAACGCTGACGAACGAAACTTATCACACCGAACTTACCGCAAATTATATGGGCTCGCTCATTAAGGCGGAATCTGAAGCGTCCGACCCGTTCAAGAATCTCGACGTCGTTATACCTCGCTTTGAAGGACAGGCAAGAAAACTTAAGACGGCGAAGGATAAGCCTAAGAGAGGATGGAAAAAAACTTATCCCGAAACTCCCGTTAAGATAAAGACGGAAGAGACGGAGGAAGATAAATAATTTTTCAAACAAAAAAGGCCGAAAGGTCTTTTTTTGTTGCCAAAATTAAGCAATAAAATAATTTAATTTAAACATAATTTAATATCAAAAACGTATTAAAAAATAATGTAAAAATTGCCGACTATATACGCCGAGATTGAATAAAAATTTCAATAAATTGTTTTTTAATTAAAGCCGCCGCGGATTAAATTTTACGGTTTCGATTTTAATTATAATAAATCGGAATGGGCCGGAAAAAACAATTATAGATATTTAAATCGCAATTTTGAGACGATAATTATAAAAAGGCTTTAATTAACGACGTATACAGCGATTTAAAAGCATAGCCGATTTTTACGGACTCAAAAGAAATCGATTGAGTTTTGAGCATTATAATGCATAAAGCTAAAAGAAAAATTGAATATGTTTGCGTTTTTATGCATAAAAATTTTCGTTTTGCATAATTATTCGCATATATATCATTGGCGGTTAAATGCTTGACATAAAGTTAATTTTGTTATAAAATGATTCAACAATATGAAACCTGTGTTTTCTAAGATAAAAACGAAGTTTACCAACTACCAGATAGTTGCGTTTATGTTCTTTTTTGCGATACTTGTAGGAACGGCTCTTTTGTCGCTTCCCATATCCATCAAAGAGGGACAGACAAACTCGTTTATCGATTCTTTTTTTACGGCGACTTCGGCAGTATGCGTAACGGGACTCGTCAGCGTTGACACTTTTACTCACTGGAGCACTTTCGGACAGGTGGTCATAATGCTTTTGATTCAGATTGGCGGACTCGGAGTTATGACCATAATGACTATTTTTTCCCTTTTTATAAAGAGACAGCTAACTTTGCAGGAAAAAAGTTTGTTTATTCATTCCAACGGCTCCGACGTCGGCTCGGCAAAGACTGTTATTAAATTCGTAGCAATAGGCACCTTGGCTTTCGAACTGTTCGGAGCTTTGATGCTTATGATAAGTTTTATTCCCAGATTCGGCGCAGGCAACGGTATATATTACGCCGTGTTTCACTCGATAGCGGCTTTCTGTAACGCAGGCTTTGACCTTACGGGTATATACGGCGAATTCACTTCTTTTATCACTTTCAGAAGCGACGTTGTAGTGCACCTAACTCTGTCCTTTTTAACGTTTATGGGCGGTATTGGTTTTCTTGTGTGGGCGGACGCCGTAAAACACAAATTTAATTTTAAAAAGTTTTCGCT
>FR901009.1:0-12896 GCA_000437555.1 Acidaminococcus sp. CAG:917
GCTCTATTACTTCCTTGACCTTATCGGAATTTTGATTTCATTTGTCGTATCGGCTGCGCTTGCAATAGGAATGTTTGCATTTTCAAAGGGCAACGTGGGAGTGGAGCCTGCCGAGCACGCCAACAGCAAATATAACGGCAGACCGCTCATAGATTTGACGTCGACGATATTCGCCATGTTTTATCCCGTATTGTTTTTGAGCTGCGCTTTCGTCATAACGAAAAACTACAGCCCCATATACGCTTTGGTGTTTGCCGTGTTTATGCCGGTGCTCTGTGATACGTTTGCATACTGGGTGGGCAGCACGGTAAAAGGCAAAAAGCTCTGTCCGTCAATTTCACCTAAAAAGACGATATCGGGAGCGATAGGGGGACTCATCGGAGCTATGCTCGCCTCCGTCATAATGTTTTTGATTTTCGAGTATTTCAATCTTTTGCCAATGCTCGGTTACGTTCCGTTTACCGACACAATGTGGAAATCCGCTCTGATTTATCTTGCAATCGGTTTTGTCGGCGGAGTGCTCTCACAGATTGGCGATATTGCCGCAAGCAGAATTAAAAGGGCGGTGGGTATCAAAGATTTCGGCAATCTTTTTCCCGGTCACGGCGGAGCGATGGACAGGCTCGACAGCATTTTGTTTACCGTGGTACTGCTTGTCATAGCGTTTACGATTATCTATGCATTTTGATTTTAAGGCTTGATTTTTAAAAGCAACACCCGAAAAGAAAATGACTCATATAAACCGAAGTCGGTATAGGTCATTAAAATAAAAAGCTTAATGCTGAATATAAAATATAAAAATAAAAGTATTGAAACAAATGCATTGACATAAAAGATTGTAACAAAAGCATTGAAATATAAATATTGAAACAAAAGCATTGAAATGTAAAAGTTTCGAAGCAGATGCATTGAAATAAAAGCAATAGCTATTAAAATAAAAGTCTAAACGATTAAACCAACTAAAGACAGAAAATAAGTTTGAAAATAAATTTTCGGCATAATGCCGAAAGAGGAAGAAGTATGAAAAAAATTGTTATTTTAGGTTCAACGGGTTCAATAGGCAAACAGGCACTTGAAATTGTGCGCCGTTTTCCCGACGATTTCAAGGTAGTGGGACTTGCGGCACACAGCAAGGCGGAAGCGCTTGCCGACCAGATTGAAAGATATCAACCCGATTATTACTACCTTGCAGAAGGTAAAATCTCCGTTAAGGGAGCAAAGAAGCTTTCCTCGCTTGAGGAACTTGCGTCTGTCGACTGTGACCTTGTGCTCTGCGCCGTAAACGGACTCGACGGACTTAAACCTTCGCTTGCCGCTCTCAGAAAGGGAACCCCTCTTGCGGCGGCAAACAAGGAAGCGCTTGTATGCGGCGGAAAACTCATGTGGAAAACCGCAAGGGAAAACAATACCACGATTATTCCTGTTGACAGCGAACACTCCGCTCTTTGGCAGTGTATGGTGGGGGAAAACAAGGCGAACGTCAAAAAGATGTACATAACGGCGAGCGGCGGAGCGCTGAGAGATATGCCTAAATCGGCAATAGAAAAAGTTAAGGCAAGGCAGGCGCTTCAGCACCCGATATGGAATATGGGCAAAAAGATTACCATCGATTCGGCAACGCTGTTCAACAAAGGCCTCGAGGTCATTGAAGCCGTCAAACTGTTTGAGATAGAGCCGTCGCAAATTGACGTTTTGCTTCATCCGCAGAGCATTGTGCACGCAATGGTGCAGTTTAACGATAATTCCTTTAAGGCGTCCATTGCCGCTCCCGATATGCTTTTGCCGATTGAGCTTGCGCTCTATTATCCCGACAGGGGTATTAACATTATTTCAAACCTTGACTTTGCAAAACTCAAAACGCTCGAGTTCGGCTCGGTCGACCATGACAGATTCCCGTGTCTCAAAATAGCGCTTAATGCGCTCAAGGCGGGCGACGGTGCATGCGTTGCCGTATCTTCTGCCGACGAAGTGCTTGTCCAAAAATATTTAAACGACGAGATAGGTTTTTACGATATATCCGATTCTTTGGAAAGGGTATTGCTTAAATTCGGTGAATGCCAAATTGAAACGCTTGACGACGTTTTCGCCCTTGACGCCGAAGTCAGAAAGTATTTGAAATAGGAAGATATTTAACGGACAGTCTTTGGGTGCTATGTATCTTTTTGACGGTAACCGAGAAAGAGCTTTATCCGAGAAAGAGCTTTATCCGAGAAAAAGCTTTTATAATAAATCATAAAACTCAAACTTTTTCGCCCGAAATTCGGGCGTTTTTAATTTTTCGGTCGATTACATTTATATAAAATCGATTAAAATATAATAGTTAAACGGCTTTATATCACTCGCCGGCGAACAGCGACGCCGAACTGTCGTAAAATATAATATAAATTTAATCAGCAGTAAAACAGGAAGTTAAAAATTGCGACTAAAATTTGTCATTTGCGAAAAACCGTCGGCGTTTTTACAAGCTGTTATAATAGGCAGTATTAATTAAAACAAACAGTTTAAAATAAGAACGACAGTCGTTTTTTTGTTAAATTAAAACCGTATTTAAATTTATTGACTAAAGCCTATTGAAAAAAATTTTATTTTTTGCCATAATAAATAAAAAGGGTATTGCCTTTAAAAAATAATAATATAATTAAACGATATGAACTACGCTCTTTCAACAACGGCAGCCGAAGTTTTTACCTATATAGGATTTGTTATCCTTGCCATACTTGCTCTTATGGTGATGATTGTCATTCATGAGCTTGGTCATTACCTTGCAGGAAAATGGCTGGGATTTAAAATAAACGAATTTGCGATAGGTTTCGGTCCTCCGATTTTTAAACACAGAGCCAAAAGCGGCGAGCTTTTTACTTTGCGTCCGATACCCATCGGCGGTTTTTGCGCTTTTGCGGGAGAGGATGAGGATAACCCCGACCCGAAAGCGTTTAACAATCAAAAGCCTTGGAAAAGGCTTATTGTCCTATTTTCGGGAGCGTTTTTCAACTTTTTGTCGTCTATATTTTTTATCACACTGTTCTTTTCGGTGTACGGTCAGGTTTTGCCGACCGTCACCACGACTTCCGATTCCGCCTACTTTCAGGAGGGCGACGCAATACTCTCCATAGACGGAAAACAGTCAAACATACTGATGCCCGAAGACGTTGAGGCGGTTTTTGAAAAAGCGGGCAATACGGCGACGTTTAAAGTTTTACGAATGGGAAAAACAGTCACTTTCACCGCCTCGAAATCCTATCACGCCGCTTTTGCCGACGGCGACGTCATAATCAAAATAAATTCCACTTCGCTTAGCGAGGACGATTATATAAATTATTCTACCGAAGCCGATAAAATAGAAGACTATGTAACGGATAAGGCAACCTTTGTAGTGCAAAGGGGCGACTCTCAAGTGACCGTCGTCGCCGAGATGCACGAGGGACAATGGTCTTATTACGGCTACGGAATAACGAGGTCGATGGGTATTGTCAGGCTTCCGTTCTTCACGGCACTTGGCAGGTCGTTCGGCTTTGCGTTTTTTGTAGTGTTTAAAATACTCGCTTCGCTCGGAGGGCTTATAACGGGCAAAATTGCTCTTAGCACGGCCGGAGGAACGATTACCGTCGTAAAAACTATTGCCGAATCGACGATGATGAGTTTCTCTAACTTTTTGTATATCATTGCGATTATATCGGCAAACCTTGCCGTTATGAATTTGCTTCCGATACCTGCTCTTGACGGCGCACGAATGGTTTTCACCGTCATAGAGTGGATAAGGGGCAAGCCTTTAAACCGAAAAGTGGAAGGAATTATCCACACCGTGGGGCTTATTTTGCTTTTGCTTTTGACGGTATTCCTTGACATATTCCACCTTGTGAGTTAAATTTAATGTATGAAAAATATCGTCTACTGCGGCGGCGTTCCTATCGGAGGAGATTATATATCGGTGCAATCGATGTTAAACGTTTCTCCGTATGACGTCGACGCTTCTTTATTGCAGATAGATTCTCTCAAAAAGGCTAAATGCGACATAGTGCGCCTTGCCGTGCCGGACGTTAAGGCGGCAACCGTCTTAAAAGATATCGTCAGGCGTTCTGCACTTCCTATTGTGGCGGATATACACTTTTCTGCCGCTCTTGCCGTAAAATCTATTGAAGCAGGGGTGGCGAAAATAAGACTTAATCCCGGAAACGTAAAAGGCGACCTTAAAAGGGTGGTCGATATGGCAAAAGAGAGAAAAATTCCCATTCGCATAGGAATAAATCACGGTTCTATCGAAAAAGAATTTAAAAATCTTCCCGTTTCAGAAGCCCTTGTGGCGAGTGCAATAAAGCAAGTCGATTTGCTTGAAAAACTTTCTTTTTCGGACATTGTCATATCGGTGAAATCTTCAAGTGTTGCGGATACCGTTGAGGCATATGAAAAGCTTTCAAAACTTTGTTATCCGCTTCACATCGGCGTTACCGAGGCAGGGACAAAAGAAAACGGAATTATAAAAAATTCCATGGCAATAGGGGCGTTGTTGCTTAGGGGAATAGGCGATACGATTCGTGTTTCTCTCTCTTGCGACCCCGTCGAGGAAGTTTTGTGCGCTCGGAAAATGCTCAATTTCTTAGGGATCAGAAAGGATATGATAGAAGTTATATCCTGTCCGACGTGCGGAAGAACAAAAATCGACGTTGCCTCGATTGCCGAAAAGGTAGAAAAGGAATTTTTTAACCTTTCCAAACCGCTTAAAATCGCCGTTATGGGCTGCGTGGTAAACGGAATAGGCGAGAGCGAAGGCGCAGACGTAGGTTTGGCGGGCGGCAAGGAAAAATCCTCCGTTTTTATGGACGGAAAAATCGTCGAAACGGTTGAAAACGATAAAATATTCGATACCCTTAAAAAATACATTTTGATAAAGGCAGAAGAAAAAATAAATGAGTAGATTTTTTGATGAGTTTAAGATAAAATCGGCAAACAAATATCCTATGCTTAAGTTTAAAGAGAGCATATATTATGAAGACAGACGTTTGCTCGTCGTTAAATTCATTGTGTCCGTTTATGACGCTTCGCTTATAACCGAGAGCGACGAAGCGCAAATAAAAAAAATTGTCGAAGAAATTATTCCCGACGTCAACATAGACGTAGTATTTGAAAGGACGCTTGCCGATGCCGACGTGGTGACGACGCGCCTTTTTCAATTTTTCAAAGATAATTATCCCGCTTATTTCAACTATCTGAAAAAAGAAAATCTAAATGTGACGGTGGAGGACGGTTTAATAACCGTCGAAATTAAATTTGAAAAAACTCTCGCAAAAATCATAGAGGACAAAGAGCCTGAAATAGAGGAGTTTTTGTCTAAAAATTTTAATTCTGAAATCGACGTAAAAATTCTTGAGATGCCCAACAATACCGACGATGAACTCGTCATAGACAGGGTGATATACGAGCACGCCAAGGTGATAACGGTAAAAGAAGAAAAAAAGCTCTATTCACGTTTCCGTTCAAGCGGAGCAATCGGCGGTATGCCTACTTACATATCAGAGATTAAAGGCGCGGCAGAGGGAGTCACGCTGTGCGGAAAGGTTTCAAATATATCGTTTAGAGAGTATCAGAATAAACGCTATGACGGCGTCAACAAAAAAGAACCTGAAAAATTAAAACTTTATAAATGGACTCTGAACGATACGACAAAATCCATAGAATGCGTCGCTTTTCCGTCGCTTGCGCAGGAGCCTATGCTCGACGCCTTGCAGGACAATCTTCATGTTTTGTGTTACGGAAACGTGACGGACGGGCGTTACGGAGGACTTCAATATACCGTAAGCGATATAGCTTTAGCTACAATAGATTTTAGTTCAATCAAAAACGAAGAGGCGTCTAAACCCGTTCCTAAAGGATACAGCTTTGTTTTTCCCAAACCTTATGAGGAATTAAATCAGGCTAGTTTGTTTGACACTCAAAAGGAAATAACTTGTTCGCTTAAAGACAAAAGCTATGTAGTTTTCGACTTTGAAACAACGGGACTTACGGTTACGGATAAAATTATAGAGATTGGAGCGGTAAAAATCGTAAACGGAAAAATAACCGAAACGTTCGATACCCTCGTCAATCCTGAGATGCCCATACCCAAAGGGGCTAGTGACGTCAACCATATTACGGACGAAATGGTGGAGCTTTCGCCGACTTTTGAAACGGTTGCCGCCGATTTTTACCGTTTTACATACGGCTCTGCGCTTGTTGCGCATAATATAGCTTTCGATTTTTCTTTTTTATACCGTCAATCGAAAGAGTGCGGATATATATACAAAGACATAGAGCTCATCGACACTTTGGCACTGGCAAGAACGTATGTCAAGGGCACTAAGGTATTTAATCTCGGTTCTCTCACCAAACTGTTGGGAATATCGCTTGAGGACGCTCACAGAGCGCTTGCCGATACGGTTGCCACCGCTAAACTTTTTATTGAACTTTGCAAACTCAAAGACGGAACGAATTGAAAATCCGTTTAAATACTTACTGTCATTTTAAAAGAACTGAATTTTAAAGCGGCGTTGACTCATATCAGCTTTGTTTAAGACTTTGTGGTTTAAAAAGTATTAAACAACGCTCGAAAAGTTTTCGTTTGAATTTATAATCGATTGCAGGCTATGAAGGAAAGTATGTCGGCATAGCATGAAAGGTTATTATATAATCATATAAATTAAGATAAATGTAATTATTTAAATATTTTTATTTAAGATTTTATCGGAATATATAATGCTTTAAAATGCTTGTCAAAATTTTTTAAATATGTTATTATCTATATGCTTAAGATAAAAACATCATCAGAGTGAGCCTTGGCTCACTCGATTTATTATAGGGGACGTTTATTCAGAGGTCGATATGTTGGAAGAACTCTTAACAGCAGTAAAAGAAAAGTCGAAGGCTATTGCCGAATCCATGGGATATGAAATTGTGGAAGTGAACTTTTCAAAGGAATACCGCAAGCTTAATCTTAACTTTTTCATATACAAAAAGGGAGGAGTGGATTTAAACGACTGTGAAAATTTCAGCAACGCTTTAGATTCGCTTTTGGAAGAACTTGCCGATAAATTCCCGAGCGATTACGTTTTGAACGTCAGCTCTCCCGGGCTTGACAGACCTATAGTTTCCGACGACGATTTCCGCCGCGCTTTGGATACGGAAATTGAAGTTTTTATAAACGGCGATAAAAAAGAGGCCGTCAGGGGAAAGCTTAAGGCATATGATACGGAAAAAATCACCGTTTCCGAAAACAAGAAAGGACAAATTAAAGAAATAAATATATTAAGACAAAATATCCGAAAGGCACAGCCTTGGATTAAGTTTTAGGAGGAGATATGGTCAACAAAGAATTCTTTGCGGCACTTGACGCCTTAGAGAAGGAAAAAAGAATTTCAAAGGATTTGCTCATCGAGTCGTTAGAGGCGGGTCTCGCTTCCGCTTTTAAAAAGGAATGGGGAGAAGCGAGAGCTATCACCGTTAAACTCAATGAGGAAAAACAGTCGATAAAGGTATACGCTTATCGCACTGTCGTCGAGGAAGTGGAGGACTATGAAACGCAGATAGACCTTGAAGAGGCACAAGAGATAAAGCCTTCTTATAAAATAGGTGACGTTGTGATTGAGGATATCACGCCTAAAGATTTTTCACGTATTGCCGCTCAAACCGCAAAACAAGTCGTTTTGCAAAGGCTCAACGACGCAAGGAAAGAAATGATGCTCAGCGAGATGAACGACCATCAAGGCGAGATTATGCCCGCTATCATCAGACGCGTTGAGCAAGGCACCGTTTACGTTGAAATTACGGCAAATCAAATGGAAGGCGTTATGATGCTTCAAGACCAAATCCCCGGTGAAAAATATCAGGTAAACGACACAATAAAAGTTTTTCTCAAAAAGGTAAGGACAACTTCTCACGGCTCTCAGGTGGTAGTTTCGCGCTCTTCGGCAGGTTTTGTCAGAAGACTTTTTGAAAACGAAGTCCCCGAAATCAAAGCGGGTTTAATTCAAATTAAATCGGTCGTGCGTGAAGCCGGTTTCCGCACAAAAATCGCCGTCTTTTCAGAGGACCCGAATATAGACGCAACGGGTGCCTGTATCGGAAATAAGGGCGTAAGAGTCAACGAAATAGTGGCAGAACTTAACGGGGAAAAAATCGACGTCATTCAATGGTGTGCAGACCCTCTCGAATATATCGCAAAATCTCTCTCTCCCGCTCAGGTGCTTATGGTTCGTTGCGTTGAAGACAATAAATCGGCAACAGTCATCGTTCCCGATGAAAAACTCTCGCTTGCCATCGGTAAAAACGGTCAAAACGCACGTCTTGCCGCAAAGCTTACGGGTTGGAAAATCGACGTTAAACCGCAATCGAGCCTCGGCGTTGTAGAGGAGTAAAATGCGGAACGCTAAAAACACCAGAATGTGTGCCGTATGCCGTAAGAGAGCGGACAAATCTCAGTTTATCAAGGTGTGCGAGATAGGCGGGGAAGCGGTCGTGAACGGAACGGGCGCTCAAAAGGGTAAAGGCGTTTATATATGTCCCGAATGTGTGTCGGAAGCGATAAAAAGAAAAACGCTGTCACGCGCTTTTAAAAAAGAGGTCGCTTCCGCCGTCTATGCGGAACTCGAAAATTATGGACAAAAAAAAGATAATTAGTTATTTAGGTTTTGCCCAAAAAGCGGGAAAGATTATTTATGGAGCGGATAACGTTTTAAAGAAAAAAAAGCTATATCCGCTTGTGATTATATGTTCTTCCGCATCCGACAGAACTAAAAAAGATATCGCATCTTTTTGCGGAAACGCCCCGCTTGTCGAGGTTGAGGATTTATCCTCTTTAATGAATAAGAACGGAGTAAAGGTGGTTGCCGTGACAGACTTTAATCTCGGTGTGGCAATCGTCAACGAATGTAATAAATAGAGGTGTATATGACAGAAAACTCTGAAAACAAAAACGCTAAAATTTCGGTAAAGAAAGTCTTTGACGAGTTCAGGGCGCAAACATTGCCGAATATCGCTTCGGAACTTGCAAACTTAAAGGCTAAAGCGCGTGAGCTTTTTGACGCTGTAAGTAAAAAGAGGGAAGCGTTTGCGGCTAAATTGAACGAAGAAGAAAAAGCCGCCATGCCTAAAGAAGCGGAAAAGAAAACTTCTCAAACGCCTGCGACCAAGACGGAAGCTCCCGTGGCCGAGGTTAAAAAAGAAGAAGTCAAGCCTGTCGAGGAGAAAAAGGAGACAGTCGAAGCTAAACCTAAAACTAATACAAACGTTCCGCACAGGACTTTTGCTATCGAACCGGAAAAGAAAAAACCCGACTATTCCAACGAGCCGAGAAGGATTTACATTCCGCCGGAAAAGAAAGCTCCCGAAAAAAAGGTGCAGACAAGAGTTTTCGATAATACTACCCAACAAAGACAGCCCCGTCCGCAAAATGCGGCAAATCAGGGCGCTCGTCCGATGAGAAGCGGACCCAAACCGCAAGGCGGATACGTGGCTCCCGCTGTCATTATGCCGAATAAAAATCAGCCTAAGACGAAGAAAAACGCGTACACAGGTGACGAGAAGAACGCTCCGTCAAAATACGACCTTAAAAAGAGCGGACAAATCGGCAGATTTGATAATTATAATAATTTTAAGGGAACGACGATTGACGACAACGCCGATGAGATTTTTGACAATACCAGAGTCAGAAACTATAAAGCGAAAAAGTCCGAGTCAAATAAATCTCAGGCTATTAAGATTGAGAGTGCAACTGTCAATTCCGAAGTCTTTTCGATAAAACACCTCTCCGAAAAGATAGGAAAGACGGGCACGGAAATTATCAAAAAACTGTTTAGCCTTGATATTATCAAGACGATAAACGAAAACATCGATTTTGAAACGGCGTCGCTTGTCGCAAGCGATTTCGGAATTAAACTTGAGCTTAAGCTTGAAAAAACTTTCGAGGACGCTTTGACGGAACAGAATCTCGATACGGCGGACAGCCCCGAATCTCTTGTTCCCAGACCTCCTATTGTGACCATTATGGGACACGTTGACCACGGCAAAACTTCGCTTTTGGACTATATCAGAAAGAGTAAAGTGGCAACGGGTGAGGCAGGAGGAATTACTCAGCAGATAGGCGCATATACGATAAAAATCAAAGGACAACAAATCACGTTTATTGATACCCCCGGACACGAAGCGTTTACCGCTATGCGTGCAAGAGGCGCACAGGTTACCGATATTGCGGTGCTGGTTGTTGCTGCGGACGACGGAATAATGCCTCAAACTATCGAAGCAATCGACCATGCAAAATCGGCGGGTGTTGAAATTATCGTTGCCGTCAACAAAATAGATAAGGCAGGCGCAGACCCACAAAAGGTTTTGCAACAGCTTACCGAACACGATTTATTGCCGGAAGAATGGGGCGGCTCGACTCCCGTTTGCAACGTTTCTGCCAAGACGGGAGAAGGTGTGGACCATTTGCTTGAAACGGTGCTCTTGGTTGCCGAACTTTTGGAACTTAAAGCAAACCCCGACAGAAAGGCTAAAGGAACTATTATAGAATCTAAGCTGGATAAAGGCTTAGGCGCAGTCGCTACCGTTCTCGTGGAAAAGGGCACGCTTAAAGTAGGCGACGCCATAATCGCAGGTACGGCAGTCGGTAAAATCAAGACGATGACCGACGAAAACGGCAGACAGGTTAAATCGGCAGGTCCGTCGACCCCCGTCGTCGTTTCGGGATTTGACGAAGTGCCCAATGCCGGTGATATATTAAATGCCGTCGATGACGACAAGTTCGCCAGACAGCTTGCCGAAGAACGTAGACAACAGCCTGCGGTTGTTGAAGATAATACCAAAAAGAAACTTTCTTTGGAAGACTTTACTTCTAAAGATTACAAAGAAACGGCTATCATCTTTAAAGCGGATACGCAAGGTTCGCTTGAAGCTTTAAAATATGACGTTTTGCGTTTTAACGATATGCCGGATTACAGCGACGTGAAAGTAAAAATTATTCACGGAGGCGTCGGAGCGATTAACGAATCGGACGTTATGCTCGCCAAGACGACGGGAGCAATCATATTCGGTTTCGGAGTTCGTCCCGACAGTAACGCAAAATCCGTTGCCGAAGCGCAAAAAGTGGACATCTATTGCTGTAAAGTCATTTATGAAATTCTCGACCGTGTTCAAAAAGCCATGAAGGGACTTTTAGACCCCGTTTTTGAGGAAGTCGTGCTCGGAACGGCAGAGGTCAGGGAAACGTTTAACTATTCTAAAGTCGGAACTATTGCCGGTTGCTATGTGCTTGACGGAAAAATTCTGCGTTCGGCTAAAGTCAGAGTTATACGCAACGGCGTAAACGTTTTCGAAGGTATGATAGATTCGTTAAAGCACGGAAAAGACGACGCCAAAGAAATGGCAAAAGGTTTTGAATGCGGTATCAAAATTCAAAACTTTAACGACGTCAAAAAAGGCGATATAATCGAGGCCTTTAAAATGGAGCAGGTAAAACAATGAAGATTGAAAGAGTCAACAGTGAGCTTGCTAAACAAATAGCATACGTAATAAATAATGAGCTGAAAGACCCTCGCATCACCGTAAATATGATTACCGTGACCAAGGTCAAAACGACTCCGGATTTGAAGTATGCAAAAGTTTATCTTAGCTTCTTTACCGACGACGAGAAAATGACA
Source organism: Acidaminococcus sp. CAG:917 (assembly GCA_000437555.1). Taxonomy (GTDB): domain Bacteria; phylum Bacillota; class Clostridia; order Christensenellales; family CAG-917; genus CAG-917. The sequence continues at coordinate 11,664 of FR901009.1, forward strand.
AAAGAATCGCTTGCGACAATTCAAAGCGCAAGCGGATTTATACGCAATCAGCTAAAAGACAGAGTGCAAGTCAGACTTTTGCCCGAGTTTACTTTTGTTGTCGATGATTCTATTCAATACGGAATGAAAATCGAAAAGATTTTAAAGGAAATTAAGGAAAAAGAATCAAGTTCCGTTGAAGTGAGAGACGAAGATACAAAAGAGTAAAAATTTAAAAATAAACCAAATTTAATGCAAAATACTTTTAAACGACGCGTCGAATATATAAATTTAAACATTAAAGCGATAGATTAAAATAAAAAACCGTCGTTTTTAAAGTTTAAATAATAAATGTATAGCAATATTTTAAAATAACAAGCAAACAGAGGTTAAAATGGCAAAGGATAACACACGAAATATATCTCAGCTTTTAGATAATATGAAAAGAGCAAAAACAGTTGCTCTTTTTTGCCATATAAGCCCCGACCCGGACACTTTTTGTTCTGCTTTTGCAATGAAGGAGGCGCTTGAAAAGCTCGGCAAGCAAGTAAGCGTTTTTTGTGATGACGAAATGCCTTCCTGCCTTGATTTTATGCTTGATTCCTCGGCAGTTGAAAAAAACTCCGCCGAAGTGTTTGACTTTGCGTTGTCCGTAGATTGCAGCGACATTGGCAGGCTGGGAAACTGTGCGAAAATATTTTTGAAAGCAAAAGATAACGGGGCGATTGACCATCACAAAGGACACGTAAATTTTGCCAAAACGCTTGTTTTAGACGCCGCGTCGGCTTCTTGCAGTGAAATTATTTTGGATATTCTTGCATCTCAATATCTTATGGACAGCCGAATTGCAAAGATATTGCTTGGCGGTCTTGTCGCGGACAGCGGTTGCTTTCAATTTTCCAACGTGACAAAAACTACTCATTTAAATGCCGCAAAACTCTACGAATACGAATTTAATTACGACGAGGTTTTATATCACGTTTTCAGGAAAAAGGATAAAAAGGTATTTGACCTTTCAAACAGAGTTTTATCAAAATGCAGATTTTTTGAAGACGGAAAAATTGCTTTTGTTCGCATTCTCAAGGATGACTTTGACGCGACGGGCACAACTATTTTTGATACAAACGGGATAGTTTCTTCCGCTGTAAACGTCGACGGAGTGGAAATTGCCTTTGCGGTCAGCGAGGTGAATCCGACAAGTTATAAAGTTTCAATTCGCACCAAAAACTATATCGACGCCAACGAATGCGCCGC
>FR901009.1:12943-14651 GCA_000437555.1 Acidaminococcus sp. CAG:917
CACGTGAGAGCGGCAGGTTGCAGGTTGAACGGCTTTTTGGAAGACGTTTGCGACAAGCTGTTAAAAGTAGCGAAAGACAGGCTAATATGAAAGGAATAGTGTGTATCGATAAGCCTAAGGGAATGACGTCGAGCGACGTTGTCGTTAAGGTAAGAAATATCCTCAGCCGAACTGTCGGCGAAAAACAGAAGGCAGGTCATTTCGGGACCCTTGACCCGGACGGGCAGGGCGTTCTTATCGTCGGAATAGGCACGGCAAACAGACTTTTTGATTATGTTTTAAAAAAAGATAAAACATACAGGGCGGCATTCTGTTTCGGCAAAGAAACCGATACGTTGGACGAAAGCGGCACCGTTACCGCGACTGATAACGTTGAAATATCAAAAGATGACGTTATCGCCGTTCTGCCGAGATTCAAGGGTAGATTGATGCAAATTCCGCCGCAGTATTCTGCGCTAAGCGTTAACGGCGTCAAGGCATATAAACTTGCGAGAAAGGGAGTTGAGGCTCCTCTTCAAGCGCGCGAAATCGAAATTTATTCAATAGAACTTGTGGAGCAAATATCCGCAAACGTTTTTGAATTCAGGATAAACTGCTCGTCGGGGACATATATAAGAAGTATTGCCAGAGATATGGCAAAAGCATTAAATACTTTAGGCTATATGAAGTATATAATAAGGGAGAAAAGCGGGTCCGTGGAGTTAAAAGACTGCGTGACTCTTTCCGATTTTGAAAAGGAGCCCGTAAAATACGTTCAGAGTTTTGAAAAAATTCTGCCGCTTAAAAAGTATGCGTTGACTGACGCCTTGGCTCAAAAAGCGCTAAGCGGGTTGACTTTAGACGCATCCGACGATATGCCTTCAGGCGACTTCTATTTGGAGTCAAACGGAGAGATAAAAGCAGTCGCTGAAGCAAGACAGGGAAAACTTGTTTTAAAAACGAGGCTTTAAAGCTTTTGGTTTAAAGCGTTTATAAAACAATATTCTACTAATTGCCGTTTTATATAATACTTAATTGAAAAAAAGGATTAATATTTAATATATCGACAATATGATAGTGTCTTACGTATGACAAAACTGCGAATTGTCACGGCGAGATAAAACAAGGACGGATATGCCGCTCAAGAAGAAAATTAGGATAATAAGGAACGGAAACAAAATATGAACGTAAAGGATATTTATAAAAAGGATAACGAAAAGCCGATAGTTATTGCTCTCGGGTTTTTCGACTGCGTGCATATAGGTCACCGTAAGCTTATTTCAACTGCTCAGAAATTGGCGAGCGCTATCGGTGCAGAATGTGACGTTTTTACTTTCAGCGAGCGCGAGGGAATATTTAAAAAATCGAATGAGATATATTCTTTCAGAGAACGTCAGTATTTGTTTAAAAGTATCGGCATTGAAAATATAATCGTTGCGGCATTGGACAATAAATTCGCCGAGCTTAGAGGAATTGATTTTCTTGATTTGCTTTTTAATAACTTTGAAATAAAAGGCGTGGTTTGCGGAAGCGATTACCGATTTGGCAGGCGTGCGTCGTGCGGTATAGACGAATTGTATAAATATACTCAATCAAAAAAAGTCAAACTTGTGGTTGAAGATTTTGTTTTGTATAACGGAGAAAAAGTTTCGACATCTATGATATCCGAGATGCTCACATGCGGAGACCTCGAGACCGCAAACAAACTTCTTGCCGAGCCATATTTTAT
>FR901009.1:14665-18584 GCA_000437555.1 Acidaminococcus sp. CAG:917
GCCATATTTTATCTCTGACGTCATAGTAAGCGATTGCAAGAGGGGAAGGACGTTCGGGTGCCCCACAGCAAACGTTAGGGGCAGAGTGGGGCGTGTAAAACTCAAAAGCGGGGTTTACGCCACAAAATGTCTTGTTGACGGCGTTGAATATATTTCCGTTACGAACGTCGGAGACAAGCCCACTTTTGACGATTATTCCTATACCGTGGAATCCTTTTTGATTGATTTCAACGGCACGATTTACGGTGAAACCGTAAAGGTTGCTTTTTATAAATATTTAAGGCCCATACATAAATTTTCGGATTCTGAAGAACTCAAAAAACAAATTATGAGCGATGCGGATACCGCAAAAAGACTGTTTCATGGCGATACAAAATAGAAGGTGATACAAATGACTAAATTCGGACCGTCGGGAAATTCGGCAAGTTTTACAAACGAAGGACACATTTCCACTTTAGAGGCTTTCGAGTGGGTAAAAAACAGGGGGCTTGACCTTTTTGAATATTCGCTTGGGCAAGGCGTTAGAATAGGAGAGGCAACGGCAAAAACATTTGGCGAAGAGGCTAAAAGGTGCGGCATAGAGATAAGCGTTCATGCCCCTTACTTTATCAACTTTGCCAGCGTTGAGGAAATTAAGGTCTTGAATTCGATAAATTACATACTTCAATCGCTTTCGGTTTTAAAAGCTTTCGGCGGCACTCGATGCGTTTTTCACCCGGGCAGTGAAAACGGTATGCCACGCGGCGAGGCTTTTTTGAGAACGCTTAAAGGCGTAGAACTTATGGCGCAGGCAAAAGCCGAGCACGGTTTTGACAGCTTAATCGTTTGTCCCGAAACAATGGGGAAAATTGCACAGATAGGCACTGTCGATGAAATTATCGAGCTTTGCAAGATAGACAAGACGATATATCCTTGTATAGATTTCGGACATATCAATGCCAGAGAAGGCGGAATATTAAAGACTAAAGACGATTATAAACGCATTTTGGATAAACTCATAGACGGAGTCGGATTTGAAAAGACCTCAAATATGCACGTTCACTTTTCCAAGATAGAATACACTATAAAGGGAGAAAAGAGGCATCTCACTTTTGCTGATACTGTTTTCGGACCGGAATTTGAACCGCTCGCCGAAGCATTAATCGAATACAAACTTTCTCCGCATATTTTGTCGGAATCGGCAGGAACTCAGGCGGAGGACGCTAAGTATATGAAAGACGTATATTTCAATTTGCTTGTATCAAAGCAAAATTAAAAATCTATTTGATTGTTTTTTTTGATTGACGTTCGTTTTAAAAAACCTTGTTTTTCGACAAGGTTTTTTTAATTTATTTCAAATATTTAATTTAAACGAACATAAAAAATTATAGTTTTCCGCTTTATTTTTCTTTTTTATTATTGTTTGTTTCGACTGATTTTTGATTTTCACTATTTTGGTTTAAAAGGTCGAGATTATCTGCCGTATTGGGCATATCTGCTGTGTCGGGAATATCCGCAGTGTCGTTTTCGGTTGGGTTTTTACGGTTTTCGGTTTCGTTTTGCGTTGTATTTGTTGCCGACTCATCGGCGATAACATCGCTTTGTTTATGCTTCTTTGAAAAATCGAGTTTGTTTTCCTCGCCTTTAATCAATCTGACAATGTTAGAGCGATGTTTAATAATTATGACGATGGCGGTGGCGCAGCTTATGGCAAATTCGATTCCGAAGGATATGTCAAACGATTTAAATATTGCCGTATAAACGGTAAATGCTATAAGGTATGTCAGACAGCTCAATATTGAACCGAGGGACGCTTTTTTCGTTATCGCCACCAGGGCGATAAACGCTACAAGTGCAATCACGACAAGCACAGGGTGCACTACCATAAGCGAGCCCGCATACGTTGCAACGCCTTTTCCTCCTTTAAATCCGAAATAGAGAGGATACATATGCCCAAGCACCGAGAACAGAGAAGATAGGCAAAGTCCGTAGGTGCAAAGGTCGGTTTTATAGGGCGATTGCGCTAAGAAGGTAAATATCAATACGGTAAGTCCGCTTGCTGCAATAGCTTTTGCAAAGTCGAGCAGCAGAGTTACTGCCGCAACTTTTGCGCCTACTGTTCGGAATACGTTTGTCGAACCGGCATTTTTGCTGCCTTTACTTCTTATATCGAATTTTGCAACGGCTTTAACTATTATTATGCTAAAGTTAAAACTTCCTATAAGATAGGAAATCAATGCCGCTAATACAAATGATAAAATAATAAGCCCTGTCATAACTTCATTATAGCCGATAATTGTCCCTCATGTATATTTGTTTTTATATTTAAATTCTGCTTTATAAGCGATTTTAAATGTTTTTTGTATTAATTTTGCTTATAGTCGGCTTAAGTGAATATAAGTGTTCGGTAGGACTGCTTAAAAATAAAACCTGCAAGTTCTTGCAGGCTTAATTTTATATCTTGACAAATAATGCTAACTTATTTTAATTTATAAAACTAAAATTTATTTTATTATTTCAAAGGCTAATTTTAACTCAAAAATCATCTTTTCTTTAAATGCAAAACAAAATGTTTTGAAAATTCTTTAAACGAGCCGTCCGGTAAAATTTCCGTTGTTTCGACTTCCTTAATGGGGGATACGAAGTCGAAATCGGCAGTAAACAGATTTTTTATATCATCTAAATTCACATAAAAATGGGGGACGTCTTTTTCCGCTTCTTTTGCATCGATAATGAGTGTGTTTTCGTCGACAAAAGTTTTCGGGTAAGCGGGGTCTTTGAAAGTAACGGAATTTTTAGAAATCATGGTGAAATAAAATTCGCCGCCGTTTTTTAGAACGCGCTTTATTTCGCCAAGTACGGTTTGGAAGCCCTTGGTGTCGGTATGATATATGACGTTGAACGAAAATACTACGTCAAAAGAATTGTCGGGGAAGGGGATAGAAAGCATATTGGCGCATTTGACTTCAATGTTAAGCTTATTATCTTCGGCGATTTCTTTAAGATGTTTTACTGCATATTCGGAAATGTCGATTCCTTTAACTCTAAAGCCTCTACGGGCAAAAAATATCGAATGTCTGCCTAGTCCCACGCCTAAATCGAAAATATCTTTATATCCCAAGTCTTGAAAACGTTCAGCTAAAAAATAAGCGTCATTATCGGGCGTAAGCCAATAATTATCTTTATTCTTTTCCCAATCCCAACCTTTAAAAATCATATTTTCTCCTTATAATATAATACTACTATATAACATATAAAAATTCAATATCTACATTCAAATTGTTATAAATTTAAAAACATGACTTTAAAGTAAAAAAAATAACGGCAGTGCCAAACGCTTGAAAAGCATAAGCCCGATTCCAAAGGAATCACCGTTATTTCTTGTAATAATATACCACAATATTCTTATTTTGTCTATCTTTTGTTTAAAATAAAGTTAATTTTACCTATGTCATGCCGACATAAAAGGGTTCAAACCGTTTTTAAACGAAATTAAACGAGTCGCATGAAATGAAAAAAGAACAAAATGATTAATTGACACGCTAAATATACTGATTTGCCGTTTTGATTATAAGTAAACAAACGAACAAGGGTAGGGCGAGTAAGCCTAAAGATAAAAAATAGTCAATAAAAAAAGAAAGCCCCAGTTTTTAACCTGGGGGTGCAAGGAATTTAATCCTTACCTGTAAGCCCTCTTTCGAGGTAGTGAGTCTCTTTTGAGCTCGCCAATGATAGTAGCATAAAATAAACGGTGTGTCAAGAATAAAAGATAAAAAAACCTAAAAAACCGTAAAAACCGTTAAACGCCGTTTAAAACGAATCAAGCTGAAGCACCATCGTCCAAAAGCATTTGCTTTTGGGCGATTATAGGGCACCTGCGGTCCTTGTGAAGCGGCTTAGACGGGTAATTGTCAAGCTATGACAAGACCGCAAGTTGCGA
>FR901009.1:18664-22045 GCA_000437555.1 Acidaminococcus sp. CAG:917
TGACGGGCTTATCCGTTTATAAAACGATAACGCAGTTATCGTTAGAGTAAAAGCATATAAACGTTGTATAAGCGTTTATAAGCCGTTAAAAGCCTTTAACGGTGTATGCGTTTTGAAAGCTTTATGCTTCAAAACGCCACGATAGCTTTTAACGTATAAAAAATGCTGTCACTTACAAATAACTTTTGTAAGTGCTTACAAATGTAAGTGGCTATATATAAATATAATTAAATACTTATGATATGTATTTGAAATGTATTCAAGTATATACAAAAGTTACATAGTATTACCGTAACTTTTGTAAGTTGTAAGTGAAATGTCTAAAAAAGACAAAAGGGGAGTAAATAAATGAAAAATACTCAAAGCAGAAAATGGCAACTGACAATAAACAATCCTTTGGAAAAGGGGTGTTCACATGAAGAAATAAAAAAAGCAATGGAAAGTTTTTCGACATGCGAATATTGGTGTATGTGTGACGAGATAGGACTTGAAGAGCATACGCCTCATACACATGTTTTTATATATACGACAAACGGAACTATGTTCAATACTGTTAAAAATATATTTCCAATCGCACATATAGAGCATTGCAAAGGAACATACGCCCAAAATCGTGACTACATAAGAAAAGAGGGGAAGTATAAAAACGACGAAAAGACAAAGACGAATTTGACGGAAACTTTTGAGGAGTTCGGCACAATGCCGACGGAACGACAGGGGGGCAGGAACGACCTTGCGGACCTATTGGATATGATAACGGCAGGACTGGACACAAGCACGATACTTGAGCAATATCCGAATTATATGTTACAGCTTGATAAGATAGAGCGGACAAGGCAGATAATGCTTGAAAGCAAGTATAAAAACGTATTCCGCGAAATGGAAGTGCAATATATATTCGGCGCACCGGGGAGCGGAAAGACAAGGGGAGTTATGGAAAAATACGGCTTTGACAAGGTTTATCGTGTGACAGACTATAAAAACCCTTTTGACGGCTACCACGGGCAAGACGTGATAATCTTCGAGGAGTTCCGCTCAAGCCTTAAGATAGGCGATATGCTCAATTACCTTGACGGATATCCGCTAAGTCTGCCGTGTAGGTTTAGCAACAAACAGGCTTGTTATACAAAAGTGTTTATTATTTCGAACATTCCGCTTACGGCACAGTATAACGACTTACAATCTGAGCAAACGGCAACGTGGAAAGCGTTTTTAAGGCGTTTAAACTGCGGAGTGGTGGAATATCTCGCAAACGGAAACGTAAACAACTATAAAACTATTGAAGAATATTACAGCTGGCAGGGAATGAAAGGTTGTAAGCTGATACAGGAAGATTTGCCGTTTTGATTGCGAATTGAGTTTAAGCGAATGAGCAAAACCGAAAATAACGGCAAATATGACGTCTTATAGCAAGGCAAAATCTTTTCGGTATAGGGAAGAATAGTAAAGAAATTGTAAAATATAGAGTTAATATCTTTTCGCAAAACACGGCTTTTGCGAAAAGATATAGGCGTTTCGACTGAAATATGCGGCAAAAAAGCAATTTATTGTATTTTTATCCGATTTGAATTTATTTGATTAAAAGCATAAATTTATTTTGTTAAAATAGAATTTAATTTAATTGAAATTAACGGATTTCGAATTTTATTATTTGTTATTTATACAAAATCGGCATGCCTGAGTCAGCAAAGAGTCCTGTTTATGGTCAAATTTTGAGCGAAAAATGTCTAAAATCTCTGTTTATTTTGCGTTTATAACCTCTAAAAAAGTTAAAATTTAGTCGGTTTTTTGTTTTTTTAGGACTTTTTAGAGGTCAAAGATGTTTTTTATAAGGATTTATAAGGTGAAAAACCGTTTTGCTTGCCATTTTTTAGTCAAAACTATTATAAAAAACGTTATTTTTTATAATAGTAAGCAAAAAAACAAATAAAATAACTAAAAAACTTATTGAATGCCCATTTTTGCCATAGTAGCTTTATAATAACTATAATAACTATAATAAACTATAACTACCTGCTCTTTTAGCTTTCCGTGATTATTTTTGTTTTGGTGCCGACGTAAATAGATTTAAAATAATAACTCTATGAAAGCTTTTTTAAATTTATGATATTTTACATCACAATCGGCTTTGGCATAATTACAATATTTTGTTCCGTTCCGACCAAATTTTTATAAGTCTTTTTTGGTATTGCTTCATTTGCGGCTTAGATTGCTATTTAGATTAGATTTCTTATTTATTGATAATTCTAAAGTCAAAATGAATTATTGTAAATAAGCATATTTTTATTGAAGAAATTGTGCTGATAGCTTTAATTTACATCAATTTGAGTTTTGATATGGTGCTCTCGAGAGCTATTTTAGCGTGCTCATAGGTTAAGCCTCCTTGGACGTAGACGATATAAGGCTCTTTTATCGGAGCGTCTGCGCTCAGTTCAATCGATGAACCTGCGACAAACGTTCCTGCCGCCATAATGACTTGATGATGGTATCCCGGCATATCCCATGGTTCAAGCAGAAGATTGCTGTCTACCGGAGAACACTCCTGTATTGCCCTGCAAAAATCTATGAGTTTTTGTTTGTCGTTAAAAACTATGCTTGTGACTATATCGTAAGGTTTTGATTTTGATAAATCGGGCAAAGTTTTATATCCTAACTTTTTATACGCTTCTGAAAACATGCAACATGATTTAAGAGCGTTTTTGACGACGCACGGTGCAAGAAATAGTCCTTCGTAAAACTGTGTGTATCCGAATGCGTAAGAACCGACTTCAAAGCCGATGGACGGCGCTGTAAGTCTGCCGGCGCATGAATCTACAATGGTAGATTTTCCGGCTATATAACCGCCTGTAGGAGCTAATCCGCCACCAATATTTTTTATTAAAGAGCCGGCAATAACGTCAGCTCCGACATCAAGAGGTTCGATTTTTTCCACGAATTCTCCGTAGCAGTTGTCGACCATGACGATGATTTTGTCGTCGATATTTTTTACGAAATCGATAATTTTTTTTATGTCGCTGCAAGAGAGTGCGTTTCTGTCGCTGTAACCTCTTGACCTTTGAATGAATATTGCGCTTATTTTTTCGGACTTGATTTTGCTTTTTATTTTTTCGAAATCGAAGTCGAATTTTCCGTTTTCGGTAATCAGATCGATGTTTTCAAAATCTATTCCGAAGTCTTTTAAAGAGCCGATATTATCGCCCTGTATGACGTCTGTCAGCGTATCGTAAGGCATTCCCGAAACGGATAAAAATTTCTCTCCTTTTTTTAAGGACCCGAAAAGCATTGTGGAAAGCGCATGCGTTCCGGAAACGAAGAGCGGAGAAACAATTGCTTTTTCGCCGCCTAAAACTTCGGCGTATATTTTACAAAGCACGTCTCTGC
>FR901009.1:22062-36654 GCA_000437555.1 Acidaminococcus sp. CAG:917
TCTCTGCCGATATCGTCGTAGCCGTAACCGTTGGTGCCTGCAAAATGACGTTGTGCCACGGAATTGTTTTTAAAGGCGTTTAATACTTTGCGCTCGTTATATAATGCCGTCTCATCCAAATCGGCAAAAATGTCTTTTAAATTCGACTCGCATTCATTTATAAATTTCGAAATATTAAAGTTTATAGTTTTATCCATATTGTCCCTTAAAAATTTATTTTTAACGATTGTTATTTATATACAATTTATATACAATGTATCTTATATCTATCATATAGCCTGTATCAAAATTCCGATATTAACGGTTAATTAACGTTTATTAAAGGTTTTTTGTTTGCAAAAACCGCAGCATATATATTTGTGTCAATCGTTTTGACAGGTTTTAATTTATAAATTTGGTGTAATTGTGTTTTTGTTTTTTAAAGTTTTTTCTTGTTTTTCCAAGTTTTTTGTGTGTTTGGCGTTAAGCTTCTCAGCGGTCGTTATATGTTTAGCTGTGCCAATATTTGCTTTAGGGCTATTTTGTTTAACAAAATATCGGCAAAACAATTCTAAAAAACCCTGTTTTTTATAAATGTTTGTCTATAAACACCTTTTAATAACTAAGATTTTAAGAAGTTCTCGACAAGCTTTGTTGCCGTAAGCTCGTCAAAAGCGTTTATCCAATTTGCCTCTTTGTATCTTCTGAACCAAGTCAGTTGGCGTTTTGCGTAGTTTCGGGTATTTTTTTTGATTTTTTCCGTTATTTCGAAAAGGTTAAAACCGTTATATTCTTTAAATTCTTTGTAGCCGATAGCCTGCATGGATTGCAATTCGAAATTTTCGATGGACATTGCTTCCTGAACCAACCCTTTGAAAATCATATTGTCCACCCTTTTGTTAATTCTTTCATATAGCAATTCTCTATCCATATCGAGAGCTATCATTAAATAATCAAAACTCGGTTGTCGATTATCGTCCGACAGTTCGGATTTGGGCTTGCCTGTTTTATAAAAAATTTCAAGAGCTCGGATAACCCGCTTTGTATCGTTTGGCGACAGTTTTTTTGCTGTTTTTGCATCGACTTCGGATAGGCGCCTGTATAATTCAATCGCGCCGTAATTTTCTAAATCTTTTTTTAATTGGTCTCTTACCTCTGTGTCTTTATCCGTATTGGAAAAAGATAGCGGTTTTAAAAGCGATTCGACATATAGACCTGTGCCTCCGACTACAAAGGGAATTTTCCCCTTTTGCCATATCTCGTCTATTGCTTCAAATGCAAGTTTTTGAAATTGTGCGACAGAAAATTCCTCGTCGTAGTTTATCACGTCAATAAGATAATGCTTAATTTTGTTTCTGTTCTCCTCGCTTTCTTTTGCCGTGCCTATGTTCAAGCCTTTGTAAATTTGCATGGAATCGCATGAGACAATCTCGCCGTCAAACGTTTTAGCGAGCGATAGTGCCATATCCGATTTTCCCGACGCTGTCGGTCCGACAATAAAAATTACTTTGTTTTTATCCATTTTAACTCCGATAATTCGATAAAGCTTTTGCTATAAATTTTTATCGTGTACGCGGTATTTTTTCTATGTTTTATTTGCAGCAAAAAAAGTTTTGAGGCATTTATTTGCATATTTTCCGATAACTATTCTATAAAATCGAGATTTTTATAATAGTTTTTCTATTAATAATCTTTTAAAATAAAACTTTTATGCTTTGCAAATTATTTTTGATTTTTATAACAATCAAATCAAACAATTCTTTTAAACAGTTTTTCAAGTCCGCTCTTTGTTATTTCTATGACAGCGGGTCTTCCATGCGGACATTGTTTAGGTAAACCGTTTTTATTAAGATATTCTGCCATAGCATCGAGTTGCATTTCATTAAATCCATACCCTGCTTTTATCGCGGCTTTGCATGCGGTTTGGCATATCTTTTCGAAAAGAAAATCCGAAACGCTTAGTTCGGTTGCAAAGCTTGTGATTATGTCGTGGAGAAATTGCTTGATTTTTAAATTTGTCATTATTGACGGCATTGCCAAAACTTCAATCTCATTTTTGGTTATTACGATTGTAAATCCCAATTTTTCGAGTTGAGGTATAAGGCTGTTTATTTTATCGACTTCCACGGCTGAAAGCGTTTCTTTATAGCCAAAAAGCATCGGCTGGGATTGAACTTTTTCATCTTTTATAGATTGCAAAAGAGAATCGTATAATATTCTTTCGTGTATTGCGTGTTGGTCGCCGATGTAATATTTTTCGCCTTGTCTTATGATTAAATACGTATCGAACAAAGCACATAATATCTTGATATCTTCGGCGGATTCCTTAGAGGCGTCAAAGCTGTCGGCTTTTAAGATATTGTTTTTAGCATTGTTTGTTTTTAATGCCGAAAAGTCATCGTTTGACGTGTCGACAGGTGTGTCAAATATAAATTTATCCGATTTGTTCGATTCGGAAAAAGCGGAGTTGATTCGGCTTTCGAAAGACGATGCCGAGATATGCTCTAAAAGCTCCATTTTTTCAAGCCCGTCGTGTTCGGTATTTGTTGTTTTTGAGTTTATGGAATTTAACGGCTTATAGGTTTTATTCTGGGCTGAAGAGTCCACGATAAACAGGCTTGGATTGGTAAAAGATTCGCTGTTTGGTGTTTTAATTGTGTTTGAATTAAAATTTTCATTATGCTTAAAACTCTCCGACAGTGAATCCAAAGAAAAAGCGGCAGCTTTCTCCTTTAAGGTTTCTGCAACCGCAGAATAGAAAAGAGAGAAAACTTTATCGGGGTTTTCAAATCTTACTTCCGACTTTTGAGGGTGAACGTTGACGTCGACAAAATCGAAAGGCATAATCGCAGATATGGCATAGAGCGGAAACGAGTGTTTCATAAGCATATTGCCGTATGCTTTTTCGACTGCAACTGTGATTTTTGCGTCGGAAACAACCCTGCCGTTTATAATTATAACCTGCCCGCTCCTGGACGGACGAGTAAACTGAGGCGCAGATATATATCCTGAAAGCTTAAAATCACCCTTTTGATAATTAAGTTCTAAAAACTTGGAGCCGTTATTTTTGAACACGGCATATAGAGCGCTTTGGGGACCTTTTCCGTTTGACGTTAAAACGGTTTTGCCTTCCGCTATTAAAGTAAACGAAACGTCGGGATTGGCAAGAATGAGATGTGTGACCGTGTCTTCGACATAGCGTTCTTCTGTTTTAAATGATTTTAAAAACTTAAGTCTTGCCGGAGTATTGTAAAACAAATCCTTAATTTCGACGGTCGTTCCTTGATTTTTTGACGATTCCGAAATTTGACCGTTTGTATATTCGTATGCGCTGCCGTTCGAGCAAGTTATGATTTTAAGTTTTGAAACGGCGTTTATACTTGCAAGAGCCTCTCCTCGGAATCCGAACGTTGAAATGCAGGATAAATCCTCGGCTGAAAATAATTTGCTTGTTGTGTGAGGGAGCGTGCATATTTCAAGGTCGTCTTTTGACATTCCGCAGCCGTTGTCGGAAACTTTAATGAGCTTTGTTCCGCCCTCGGATATTTCGACAATAACGGCGGTAGCGCCCGCATCAAGACTGTTTTCTACAAGCTCCTTGACTACGGAAGAAGGTCTCTCTACCACCTCGCCGGCGGCAATCATATTAAATACTTTTGGAGATAAATGTTTTATCCTGTTCATATTCCCTACCGATTTAGCTTTCGTGTTGTAAATTAATTGGCAATAATGTTCTTGTTTTATAATTTTGTTTATTAACTTATTCGTTGACCTTTTTTACGAGGTCGGTAAGTAATAAAAGCGCATTTACGGGCGTGCAGTTATTTACGTCAATATCTTTGAGCTGTTCAATAACGTCTGAATATCTTGTTGTATCGGTTTCGTTTTCGGTTTGATTTTCAAATTTTGTATCACCGCTCTCGATTGAGCGCATAACGGCTTTGGCTTTTTCGACGACTTTCCTCGGAACGCCGGCTATTTGAGCGACTTCTATACCAAAACTTTTGTTCGCTCCGCCTTCCGAGATTTTGTGAAGAAACAAAACCGTATCGTTTAGTTCCTTGACTAAAACTTTGTAAATTTTTATACCTTCCACTTTGTTTAAAGCCGCAAGTTCGTGGAAGTGGGTGGCGAACAAAGTGTTCGCTTTTATATTGTCGTTAATTTCTTCCATAACTGCCCACGCAATGCTCAGACCGTCTATTGTAGACGTTCCCCTGCCTATTTCGTCGAGTAAAATGAGACTTTTGTTTGTGGCGTTGTTTAGAATCGTTGCGACTTCTATCATTTCCACCATAAATGTGCTTTGTCCGCTGCTTAAATCGTCGGAGGCGCCTATTCTAGTAAATATTCTGTCCACAACGGAAAGCTTTGCGCTTTCGGCGGGAACGAAACTTCCTATGTGCGCCATTAAGACGATAAGAGCCACTTGTCGCATATAAGTGCTTTTGCCCGCCATATTGGGCCCCGTAATAATCATTGTCCTTGAGTTATCGCCGTCTAAATGCGTATCGTTAGGAATATAATCAAAGCCTCCCGAAGTCTTTTCTACGACGGGGTGTCTTCCGTTTTTAATTTCTATGACGTTTCCTTTATCAACGAATGACGGTTGAACATATCTGTTGACCAAAGCCGCTGTTGCCAACGAATTTGCAATGTCGATTTGCGCGAGTGCCAAAGCGTTTGTCTGAAGTGCGGGAACAACGCTTAAAAGTTTTTCTTTTATCTCTCCGTAAAGTCGGGTTTCAAGTCTGATTGCCTTTTCATCGGCGGTAAGAATTTTCTCTTCAATCTGCTTAAGCTCGGGAGTAATAAATCTTTCGCCTGTCGTCAAGGTCTGCTTTCTTTGGTAAGTATAAGGAACCTTGTCGGCAAACGATTTGGAAACTTCAATATAATAACCGAAAATCCTGTTGTAACCTACTCTTAGAGTTTTTATGCCTGTTTGTTCTCGCTCCTCCGCTTCGAGATTGGAAAGCCATATTTTCGCATTTTCTTTTATATGTCTTAAGTTTTTTAATTCTTCGTTATAAGCGTCGGAAATGTAACCGCCTTCTTTATTTCCTGCTTGATTTTCGTCGATTGCACGGTCGATTAAATCGGCAATGTCATCAAGGCTGTCAAGAGAAGAGGCTTTTTCTTTTAAAAATTCCGACTCACAATCGGACAATATCCGCTTGACGTGAGGTATTGCTTTTAATGTATATTTTATGGCAATGCAATGCTTTGGCGTCACTGAGCCGTATGCAATCTTTGCAGTCAGTCTTTCAAGGTCTGAAATTTGAGATAAGTATTCTTTTAAACCCTCATTTTTAGAAATGTCGTTGTAAAGACAAGCGGTTGCGGACTGCCGCGCTTTTATTTCATCAAGATTTTGAAGCGGTTGCTCTATAAGTCTCTTTAAATATCTTGAGCCCATATTCGTTTCGCATTTGTCCAAAACGGAAAGAAGCGAACCGTTTCTTTTTCCGTCTTTTGCTCGTTGAACGAGTTCGAGATTTCTTTTGGTATTGCCGTCTAAAACCATAAACGAGTTGTTTTTAACAAGCTTAACTGTGCGCAATTGCGAAATTATTCTTTTTTGAGTCTCTTTAAGGTATTCTAAAAGACCGCCTGCCGCCCTTATGGCAAAAGATTTATCTTCACATTCAAAACTTTTTAAAGTGCATACTTTATATTGTTCCATTAAGGAAGCGCAAGCATTGTCAAATTTGAAAGAGCTATCCAAAACGGCGCGAAGAACATTGTCGTCCCTATTGAAAAATGAAAGACTTTTTACCTGTTTATAATTTGAAAAGCTGCAAACCGTTTCCGAAGGTGAGATTGCGGACAGCATACTGTCGATATCGGATACGTCTCCGTCTTCAAAAATGCAAAATTCGCCGGTGGAAATATCTGCCCATGCAATGCCGAAACCTTGCTCTTCAAGGTAGACTGACGCAAGATAATTTGAACTTTTTTCGTCCAAAATGGTGTCTTCCATTATTGTGCCCTTAGTGATGACTCTTACGACGTCTCTGTCGACAAGTCCTTTTGCCGTTTTCGGGTCTTCAAGCTGTTCGCATATGGCGACTCTGAATCCTTGTTCGATTAGTTTTCTTATGTAAGAATCCACAGCGTGATAAGGAACCCCGCACATAGGCGCCCTTTCGGATAACCCGCAGTCCCTGCCCGTCAAAGTCAGGTCGAGAGCTTTTGACGCTTTTATTGCATCATCGAAAAACATTTCGTAAAAATCTCCTAAGCGAAAAAGCAAAATGGAATCTTCGTAATTTTGTTTAATCTCAAAATATCTTCGCATCATTGGCGAAAGTTTCGGATTGTTTTTAGGGCTTGACATTTTTTTATCCTTTGGTATTTTTAATGATTTACGAGTTTATTTTTTAATTTATATGCTATGTAATTTATATTTTATATTTTATGCTTGAATTTTTATTGGCTATATTTTTGTTATTTTGTTCAGCATCTCGCATTTTGCATTCTGATTTAATTTTGAGGTTAATTTATGACTTTATGTTTAAGCTTCAACGATTTTGCCGAACAGCGACGCGGATTTTGCAGACTGAATTTCGACGTTTACAAACTCGCCGATAATGTTTTTATCCCCTTTAAAAGTTACCAATCTGCCGCAGTCCGTTCTGCCGCAAACATAGCCTTCGAGTTTCGGGCTGAAATCTTCGACGAGGATTTCATATGTTTTGCCTTTATAATCGTTTGACAACTCTTTAGTTATTGAATTTTGAAGTTTAATAAGCTCCATAATTCTCGACTGTTTAACGGAATAACTGAGCTGAGGCATTTTTGCCGCCACAGTACCTTGCCTTGGCGAATATATAAACGTAAAAGCGTTTGAGAAGCGGCATTGCTTGACAAGGTCCATAGTTTGCAAAAAGTCCTCTTGAGTTTCGGTGGGAAATCCCACCATAATATCCGTGGTTATTCCGACACCGGGAATTTTGCTTTTTATCATCTCCACCAAGGAAATATATTTTTCACGTGTATACTTTCTGTTCATGTCTTTAAGAACTTTGTCTGAGCCTGCCTGAACGGGAAGATGAATGTTGTTGCAAATTTTGTTTGAACCTGCTATTATGTCCACCACTTCTTCGGTTAAATCTTTCGGATGGGAAGTCATAAACCTGACTCGGAATTTGCCGCCGATTTTGTCTATTTCTTTTAGTAAGGACGCAAAATTAGTGCCGTCGGAAAGGTCGTTACCGTATGAATTTACGTTTTGACCCAAAAGGGTAATTTCTTTAAAGCCTTGGTCGACGCATCTTTTAACCTCATCGATAACGTCGCTCGGTTTGCGGCTTATTTCCCTGCCTCTGACGTAAGGCACGATGCAGTAGGTGCAAAAGTTGTTGCAGCCGTAAATTATGTTTACCCAGGCATTCGGAAAACTATCTCTGAAAATCGGAAGTTTTTCGTCGTTTACAAGATAATTTTCTTCAAACGAATTAAATACCGTCTTTGTATTATTGCTGATTTTAGCCTGCAAAGCTTTCTCTAAAGAATCGATATTTCTTGTTCCCAAAATAATATCCACATAAGGATATTTTTGCTTTATAGTTTCGGCAACGCCGTTTTGCTGAGTCATACAGCCTAAAACTACGATTATAAGATTTTTATTTTGTTTTTTCAGTCTTTTGGTGACCCCGATATTCCCGAGAGCTCTTTTTTCCGCCGTGTCTCTTATGCAACAAGTATTAAAAACTATTATATCCGCTTTTTCTTCATCGAACGTAGCGACATATCCCAAACGATTTAAAACGCCTGCTACTTTTTCCGATTCGTGAAGATTCATTTGACAGCCGTATGTGTGAATAATGTAATTGCCTTGCATGCTATTTTCCCTTTTTTGTTATTAAAATATTATACATTAAAAACTTAAATTTACAAACAATAAAATCGATTATGACGGCAAAAAAAATTATCTTAACAGTTTTTATAGTGCTTTTGGCGGTTATATTGCTTGTTTGCCTCGGTTTTGGCATCTGGGTGGCATCCGTTACCTCGGATGCAAAGCTGAATAAAGCCCTATTGCCTACTTCCAACGCACAGCCGGTGTTTTACGACAAGGACGGAAAAGAAATACTGATTGAAAAGACTCCCGCTCTCTCTCCCGAGGATATTCCGAAAAGTTTATCGGATGCATTTGTCGCTATTGAGGATAAGCGATTTTACGAACATAAAGGCGTAGACTACAGGCGTGTATTCGGCGCAATAGTTTCCAATCTGAAATCCAAAAGTTTAAAAGAAGGAGCTTCGACGATAACTCAACAACTCGTAAAAAACACTCATCTGACTCAAGAGAAAAGCCTCAAAAGAAAGCTTAATGAAATGGCGATTGCAAAGGAAGTTGAAAAAAATTATTCCAAAGCGGAAATAATGGCAATGTATCTGTCCGTCATATATTTCGGTGCGGGATTATACGGAGTAAAGGACGCCGCCGCATTATACTTCGGAAAAGATTTAAACGAACTAACCGTTGCTCAATGCGCCACTTTGGCGGGAATAATTAAAAATCCGTCGAGATATTCGCCTAAAAACAGTATAGAAAACTCGACAAAAAGAAGAAATTTGGTGCTTTCGTTAATGCGGGAACAGGGAAAAATATCCGATAAGGTCTATAAAGAAGCCGTTTTTGAAGAACTTGTCTTAACTGACGATACTCAAAAAGTTTCAGCGAGAGAGTTTTACGTAAAAAGATGCCGAGAACAGATAAAAGAGATAATCGGTTGCACCGATTACGAATTGGATAATTTGGGTTTAAAAGTATATACCTTTTACGATGACGAGTTGCAAACGGAAATTTCAAACATTTTGAGCGACAAGTCGCTTTATAAAAAAGAAGATACAAGCGGAAGCGCTATAGTCATAGATAACTTTACAAGCGGAGTGAGCGCTCATTTTTCAACGGACAGAAAGGTGTGGCAAAGACAGCCGGGCTCCACGTTAAAGCCGATATCGGTTTACACCCCCGCCCTCGCCGAAAACGTAATTTATCCGTCTACCGTAATAAAAGACGAAAAAACGGTATTCGGTGATTTTTCCCCTAAAAATTATAACGACGTCTATTACGGTTGGACAAACGTCAGAGAGGCGGTTAAAAAATCTTTGAACAGCGTGGCGGTTAAAACACTCACCTATTTAACGGTTCCTAAATCCATTGCATATTTAAACAAAATGGGGATAGAAACAAAAAAACAAGATGAAACTCTTTCTCTTGCGTTGGGCACTATAACAGAAGGTATAACGACCAAACAGCTTGCCGATGCATATCTGACGCTGGCTTGCGGAGGCGGTTACGGAGAGTCATCGTATATCGAGAGAATTTCAAACAGGGACGGAAAGCGGGTGTGGAATTTTTCCGCATCAAAAACGGCGGTATTTGACGAAGCAAGCTGTTCGCTAATGACCGATATGCTTTTGGAAACCGCAAAGAGCGGCACGGCAAAATCGCTTTCTACCCTGCCGTTTGAAGTCGCTTCCAAAACCGGAACGGCATCTGTTTCAGGAAGAAACACAGATGCGGTAAATGCGTCTTATACGAGTGAGCATACCGTTGTTGTATGGCATTACGGAAAGGATATTGAAGAAAGTGGCGGACAAGGCTCCACAATTTCCGCAAGAAAGATTTATGAAAAAATTTACAGGGCGTCTCACCCTTTCCCGTTTGTTATGTCTTGCGACGTGGTTTCGTTGGATGTGGATTTGTATTCGCTCGAAAAAGATAAGAGCGTTAAACTTGCAGGCGTATCCACACCTCAACAATACAGAAAGGCGGAATTGTTTAAAAAAGGCAATACGCCCAAAGAAGTTTCAACGGTATTCGACAAAATTAAACTCGACGACTTTATTTTGGAGGCCGATAATATAAAAGGCGTGTGTAAAATCAAGTTTGACGCCAAAGATATTTACAGTTATGACGTTTACAGGGTTTTAAAAGTGCCTGAGAAAATAGCTACCGTAAAAGATAAAAGCGGACAGATTGTTTTGGAAGATTTCCCTTCGGGGGTTGGCGTTGTGATTTATGAGATAGTCCCTTATATAGAGAATGAATACGGCTTAACCGTCGGTAATACCGTTGTTAAAAAAGCCTTTATTAAATAGACAATTTTGTTAAATAAAAAGAAAAACTGTAAAGCATTAAAACAAAAAAAATAAGTAAAATTAAAAAATAAATCTGATTAATGCAATATGGTATCTTTAACAATAACTTTAAAATAAATTTATTAAAACGATTTGTTAAGACAAATTAAGGCAAAATAAAATTTTTGCGCTGTGTCTTCAAGCCTAAAAGGCTTTTAAGGTGCTTGGCTTGGTTGTTTTAACGATGGGTCGGACGGACTTGATATTAATAAAGCCCTATTGTCGACTTATTAAACTTCGCCCGTTTTAAAAAAATCAAGTATTAAAACAAGAGAGTAAAAGGAGACAATACGGTAAAAGCTGAAACAGTTATAAGCTATTTAAAACAAGGCGGCTTGACCGTCTTAGCCAAGCCGCCTTGTCAAGGGGGAAATTATAAAGAGTGTATTTTATTTATTCCCAATTAGAAAAAAAATATACGACAAATAAACAATTTTATTTTTAATAATTTTATTTTTTTGTTAAAGCCTTACTTAATTTGCATTTTTTTGTTTGCGCTTTTTGCCGACAATAAAAATGAACGTATATAGTATTTGTTAAACTTTTTTTGTTCTAAAACTACATTTGCCTTTTGTTTAAATTTAATGTTTATATTGCAAAGTATTATATATTATTTTGATTTTTATAATAGTATTGACAAAATGGACTAAAAAAGCGAAATCTGCTGAATGATTTTGCCGCATAAAACGGAAAAACGGACATACTACTGCCCGTTTTTTTTATGGTGACAAATAATTTTTTTATTAAATTATCAGGGAAAATATACGTCGATTTTATAACATTTGCCTTGTTCAAGCTTTATTGAATCTATGCCAACATATCTGGTTCCGTTTATTGCAAGGCAGAAGCTATCGCTTTTGCGATATTCGATTTCACAATTTGCGCCTGCATGCGTAAAGTATATCTTGCTGCCGCTCAATTCGGCCGGTATATGCGGTTTAATCGTAAGATTATCTCCGTTTAGCACGATTCCGAACATATATAAAACCGTCACGTAATACCACGACGCACTGCCCGTATACCAGCTCCAACCCATATGCCCTGCAAGTTTACCCTTTGAATATATATCCGCAGGCAGGACGTATGGCTCTCCTTTATATAACTCGTTCAGTTTTTCGTCGCTAAGTCTTTGAACGGGGTTTAAAGAGTTAAGCAAGGTTAACGCCTTTCCGTACATGCCTTGTTTTAAATATGCAAGCATAAGCCATATAGCTCCGTGAGTATACTGTCCCCCGTTTTCCCTTACGCCTTCGGGGTAATCGGCGATATATCCGAGTTTAGAATCGGATTTGACGGGAGGGCTTAAAAGCTTCAGAATTTTTAATTCGTCGTCGTATAATTCAAAAGCGGTATTTAAAGCGGTTTCGACCTTTGAAGGCGACAAATTGGCAAAGCAGGCAAAGGCCTGAGAAATGGCGTCAAGTTCGATTTCCGAGTCCTTGACACCTAAGAATCTTCCGTCCGCTTTTATAATCCTTGCAAATCTATCGTATACGAAAGCTTTTTCAAGAGCCTTTTTCATTCTTATAATTTCTCCGCCCAACAATTCGGGACGTTCGGAATATTTTTTAAATCGATTTAAAACGACGATAGCAAACATCGTCAACCATACGCTTTCTCCCTTTGTGTTGTCGATAGCGTCGTTCCAATCCCCGTCTCCCAAATCTAATAATCCGTGTCTTCCGTATTTCAGAGCGTTGCTTATCGCTTTTTCGCAGTGTGCCAAAAGCGACTCTTTAAATACCGTGACCTCGGGGACTTCGTATCTTGATTTTTCGTTATTATCCAACATTTTCGAGGTCAAGTATTCTATTTTCTCACTAAAAATAGAAGTGTCACCCGTATAATCGGCATAAATTGAAGCGACGTAAGGCAAAAATAACTTATCGTCCGATATCCTTGTCCTTACACCGTGACGCGGTGCGTGCCACCAATGCTGGACGTCTCCTTCTAAATATTGATGGGCGGCGCAGTCAAGTATCACTTTTTTTACAGCTTTCGGGTCAATAAACATATAAGAAATACAGTCTTGCAAAATATCTCTGAAGCCAAAGGCTCCTCCCGTTTGATAGTAGCCACATCTACCGTAAAATCTGCTGTTTGCAATTTGCGGAACAAGGTATTCGTTGAATAGAATGTCGAGACTTTTAAACGGTGTTTCAATTTTAAATTTGTTTTTGGCACGGTCGTTAATTTTTGTTTTTTCTATAAATACGTCTTCTTCCGTTAGCGTATCCGCGCTCGGCATTGAACCGCATATAAAAACGTATCTTCCTTTTTTGACGTTTTCGAACTCCAGAGTTGCTCCGTGTTTGACGTCCATACTTTTTGTTTCAAAAGGGAAGTCAAAAACCCTGGTGTGAAATTTGGCAAGATTTTTTCCCGACAAACCGCCTATACATCTAAAAAGCGCCGTTTGACCCGTGACGACGTTGTGAACGTATACGGTATCCTGAACTGTTCGGTAAATCTCTTCACCGTAATCGCCCAATTTAGAATTGAACGTCATGACAAGCTTTGAAGGGCAGGAAATTTTGTCTATAGTAACCTCGGTGACGCAAAGTCTGCCCTCAAATATGACGTATTCTTCTACAGTGCAGTCTATATAGTCGCTTTTAAAAATTCTTCTTGTCAAACCCGGTTCAACCGTATAGTTGCATTTAAATAAATTTGCCCACTTATCACTTGAGGTCACAAAGAGGTTTGCGCAGGATTTGCACAAAACAGGGTCCTGATAAAACGACGTAATTTTGCCCAATCTGCTGTTTTTGGCGTAATAAAACGCAGGCCCGTTGTTTGTAGTAATAAAACCGCCTTCTTTATCGCAAATGACGTTTGAATAAGGCAATTGTGTTTTATAGCTTGCTTTTAAAACATAGCCGTTTTTTGTAAAATCTCCGTTACCGCTTTTAAATTCCGATTCGACAGTCACGTCTTGACTTTTAATCTCCGTCATATTCGGCGAAGATTTGATATACTGTTCGTTTGTCCAAACCGTCATATCGTCTTTTAATACGATAAACGCCGTCTTATACCAAGTATCTATGTTTTCGCTTACGAGATAAGCTGTCGGAGCGTACTTTTGAATTATTTCCCTTATCGGTCTGAAATAACTGTCTTCATCGTGGTATGCAACGACAAAAGAGGCGTTTATGCCTGTGCTCAATATTGCACGGTACATAAGAGCGAATTCTTTAAGAGCGGCATTGTTTCCGCTGTAATAATAAAACATTGTTCTTGTGCGAGCATAAATATCGGACTGCGTTGCGCCTATTTCCTTGAGAGCGTCAATTGAGTATTCTTTAAATAGTAGCTTTTGTATAATAGTTTGAGTGAATTTATAAGTTTTTTCGCTCATTTGCACGTCCATATACGCTTTTTCCATAAAGTCTTTAAAAGAAATGGATTCCGTTCTTGAAAGTTGTTTTTCAAGTTCGAGCCTGTCTTTCCCGTAACAGATAATGACGTCGAACTGTTCCACGTCTTTAGCCACGAAGCCGAGAATCGGGAATAAAACGTCACCTACGCTGTTTTTTTCCGAGTTTTTGAACGCATATTCGAAATCGAAATTCTTAAATACGTCACCCGAGTATTTAAAAAAGTCCTCCTTGGAAGTTATCGGTTTAACGGTTGCTCCTTTTACTTTTAAACAGACGCATCTGCCGTCGCGTCTTGACGCATATATTTTATCTTTGTCGAATTCCGTTTTAATCATCATATCGGAAAAGGTCTGGTGTCCTCTTTCCGCGTCGAGATAGTTTAACGCCAGGTCCGCCCAGAAAGCCGCATCACATTTTTCCGATAGCTTAAAGTGGCGCATTTCCCCGTTAAAAAGCGGAGACGTATAGACACTCATTTTTGCTCCGTGAGTTTTGTTTTCAAAAATGCTTTTGTTTTGCTTGAATTCGACGAAATAATCGTCAAAATTTTTCAGCGGACTAAAAGTGGGAGAATAAGTTTCGCCGTTTTTGTTTTTGAACAAAGCAAAACTTCCGCCTCCGTCTCTTTGCCTGCAAATATATGTTCCGTCCGAATAACTGTAGCCTTCTCCGAAATCGTTTATTACAAGACAATATTTTCCGAAATGAGCGTTGAGTTTAGGCTCTATCATCTTATCGGTTATTACTTTGTCATAGTCAAATTCTTTTGTGCGGTTATAAACAAAACTTTCCTGCCCTATCTTTTCACCTTTTTGTATGCAAATCGGCTCTGTAAGAAGCGGCTGCGAAGATTTTGTTTTAGCGCAGTCGAAATATAGTTCTGAGAAATAATTGTCTTTTAAAACGTTGGTTAAGGCAACGAGCGACATTCCGAGATGGTGCGCCATAAAAGAACGGACCGCCTTGTTTTTTGAAAAATCTATTGCCTCGATAAATCCGTATTTCCCGTAAAACGTTTCGCTGAGTTTTTTGAGATTGTCAAAGGATTTTTTGCAATTGACTGTCATAGCCAAAAAGC
>FR901009.1:36726-47767 GCA_000437555.1 Acidaminococcus sp. CAG:917
AAGAGCGTTTATGCCGAAAGCAAAATATTGATAAAGCATATTATCGTCGACTTCGGCATGTCCGCTTTCGGATATGCCGAAGAATCCGCTGCATTTAGCTTTTATCTGAGACTTCACCGCGCCTTTTACAGAGTTCTTCAAAAACGAGCCGTCGGGAGAGTTTAAAAACAACTCGGGCATAAGATACTCAAACATTGTTCCGCTCCACGATAGCATTGTATTTCCGTATTTGGCGACGTGCCGTCTTGATAAGCTTTTAAAAGCGGAAGAGGAAATATCCCCTTTGGCGATTGCGGTCATCGTGGTAAGTCTGGCTTCCGAACACATTAAGTCGTAGTGTCCTTCATATTTAGAAGTTTTTGTATTGTAGCCTATATAAAGCAGATTCTCCGTTTTATCAAGCAAAATTTTAAAATCGGATTTCAAAATCAAATCGTCGGCTTTTTGTTTTAGCTTTTCACAATTTAATTTAACAGAATTATCCGCCGAAGCCGTAATATTTTGCTTTAAGAAGTTTGAAAGGACTATAAGCGCCGAAACGAAGTTGCCGCTGTCAACCGTTGATACAAAGCCGTCAAGTTTTTCGAGGCTGTCAAGGTCATACCAATTATAAAGATGTCCGTTCCATTTTTCGAGTTTTTCGGTTGCGGTTAAAGTATTGTCGATACTTTCCAGAGCGGTTTCCAAATCGATAAATCCTAAAGAGTTAGCGCATATGTCGGCAAGCAAAGAAAACCCTATGTTTGTGGGCGAAGTTTTACGGCTTAATCCCACGTTTGAAAAGAGCTGATAGTTGTCCGCTATAAGACCGTTTATTTTGCATTCCGCAAAATAGCGATAGGTTTTTTCCGCCCATTGCAAGACAGTGTTTTTTTGAGATTCGGTTAGCGTTTTCTTTTGCGGCGAATAATTTGCCGAATTAAGGAAAATCATGACTGCCGCAAACAATATCGTATACGAAAATACTCCCACCAAAGTCAATGAAGAGTAAAAATAGCTAAGCACGCAAAGCAGAGTTAAAATCAATACAGACGGAGTAGCTCTCTTTGCTATTTTTAAGGCGTCGTTTGTCTGAGATTCGTAATATGTTTTCCACTCCAGCATATTGCCCTTAAAAAGCTTTCTTGCGATGACTGAGAAAATCAAGGCAACATTGGATAGGGCGTTAAAAAGCAACAAAAAGAAATCCAATATAGCTTTAAAGAGCGGTTTAAAAACTCTTAGTTTATATCTTGTTGCGACGTTTTCGGAGTTAATCGAAAAGGATAGCATATCGATTGCGAAAGGGGCGAAAAACAATGACAGCCCCATATAAAACAAGGTCGAATTTAAAAACAACCCGCTCATAAACAGCAACAAAGTCAATGCTACGGTCGAGAAAGGTTTCGCCGCAAGGTCTATAATCAAAAGTCTCGAATAAAGAGAGAGTTTTAACCGCGAAAAAGCAAAAGGAAAGTTTTGAAGGTCTCCCCTAATCCATCTCGATTTTCTTTCTAAATCGGAACAGAAGTTTTGCGGAGCGTCCTCTAAGGCGCACATTTTACTTTTTCCCGTAGTTAAAATGCCTCCCTCCAAAATGTCGTGAGACAATATTTTATTTTGCGGGAGTTTGCCTAATAATTTATTTTTATATGCTTTTGTTTTAAAAATGCCTTTTCCGCAAAAAACGGCTCTGCCGATAAAGTCGTCGTAAAAATCGGAAGAGTTATTATAAATATCGATGCCGGCATAGTCGGAATAAAATTTAGAATATCTCGTTTTAAGACTGTAAAGATTATATCTTGCACCAAAACTCATCATATCGTATTGCGAATTGAGCGGATGTTCAAATTCGCATACGGATTCCGTTATTCCCTCAAAAGGCATAACGCTGTCGTCGTCGAGCACCACGACGTATTCGGGGTCAATTATTTTATAATAGGAAAATTTGCGATAATCTTTTGAGCCTATTGCTTCAATTAAATCTTCAATGGCGCCTCTCTTTCTTTCCTTTGCGGCAAAAATATTGCCCTGCTTCGTCTTTTTTCTGATAAAACAGTTTATATTGTTGTCAACAGCATATTGCAAAATTGCCTTATCGAGTTCGCTTGTTTCGTCCGATGACTTTTTGGTGTCTATAAGCATATAATATTCAATATTTTTTTCTCGGGACGAAAAAGATAATGTTTCTGTTTTTTTAACGCATTCAACAAGCTGAGATACGCTTGTGATAAACTGCGATACTACAACCGCAGTGCTTTTGTCCGAGTGGCGCATTTGGAATTTGGGTCGCTGTTTTGTGAAAAAACTTAAAATAAAAATTAACAGCGGCAGAGCGAATCTTGCCGAAGCGCAGTACGAAAACAGAGCGGTTAAAACGGAAGCTATAATTTTTACCGTCGGTAAATTTAAAATATTGAAAACAGAAAGCGGTTCGGGTTTGAAATATTCAAACGGGATTAAGCCGCTTTCAAAAAAATTATAAGCCAAAAAGCCGAATGCCACGGATACGGCAATTCTGAGCATAAAATAAGAAAATGTATAAAATACGCTTTTTGCTTTGAAAGTGTTTAGATGCTTTTTTATTTCTCCCGTTTTTATATAATGCATTAAAACGTCTTCCTTTTCAAAAAGGAAAACTCCGAAATGCTCCCCCGTTTTTTCTTGCAATTCTAACAGTTTTTCCGTAAAGAAAAGTTCGTTTAAATTTATCGAGTCCGAAAGAGAACATATTTTGTTTTTATAAACGTTTTGAGTTTGCGCTGTCATCTCGGAGTATGTTTTATCGGCATTTAAAAGCTCGTTCGGAGAATAAAGCGATTGAAAATCGGATTTTTTAACCTCCGATAAGCCGGTTATACAATCTTTTGCTATTTTTGACAATTCAACTATAATTTTGTTTACGGCATATAAAACCTCCTCCGAACTTTCGAGATGAAGAGACTTGTTTTTGAAGTAATTGAGAAAATTGGATTTGGTAAATTTTTCGATTTTGCTGCTTTTTTTATTGGCGAGTTTTTCAAGCTTAAATATACATTCGGCTTTTTCACAAAGCGTCGCTATTTTCTCAATCATCGCAAAAGAGAATGCGTCGGACAGCGCGCATATTTCTTTATAGGTAAGCGGACAGGATTTGTTTATCTGCTCAACGGCTTTTTTTACCCTGTCTTCCATGTAACTGTAGGCACAAGATTTGAGAACCCACCTTGCCAGAATCAAAACTCTTGGGACTCCCTTTATAGAAGGCAGGTTTAACTGCGCCTTGAAGCCGGTAAGAAGATAATAATTTTCATAAATCCATTTTTCAAATTCATATAGGTCTTCGCTCCTCGCTTTTTTTGCGAGAAGCTTATGACAACGTTTTATCGTCTTTTTTATTTTATTAATGTCTGTGCTTCCGCCTTCTTTTGTCGGTAGCTCAAAGCATAGTTTTTTTACTTCTTCGTCATACTCTTTATCCGACATTGCGGTCGAGTATTCTTCAAAACTGCCTTTTTTAAATAACTTTTTAAAAATAACGCCTAAAAACAATATTAATGCCGTCATAATACACCTCAAATGATTGTTGTCACAATCAAAAGAAAATATAATTGAGCAAGCAACAAATAGTAAAAAGTAATAAAAAATATAAAGGTTAAATATGCTATTAAACACTGTTTAAAAGCATTGCGCCCTTGCATTTTTAGCGCGGTAAAAATTTTTTTGCGTTTGTTTTAATGTTTGCAATGTGTGAAATTTATAGTGCGGTAAATTATAAAATTCAGAATATAAAAAAACCGAACGATTTCGTTCGGTTTTTAAGCAAGATTAGTCTGTAAGCCGAGTTCTGTCTTGAATGGCCATCTATCTAGATATACAGTTGCCTGTATACTCAAGCGATTTGTATAGACGGACGGGCAGCCCATAGTCTATAACTCTCTTGCATCAGATGGGGTTTACACTACTTCTTGTTACCAAGTCGTCGGTGAGCTCTTACCTCGCCTTTTCACCCTTACCCTTGCGGGCGGTTTTTTTCTGTTGCACTTTCCTTGAAGTCGCCTTCACCGGGAGTTACCCGGCACCTTTGCCCTGCGATGCTCGGACTTTCCTCTTCAAAAATTTGAAGCGACCATTCGGCTAACTTGCTAAGTCATTATATCTTAAAACATTAATTTTTACAATTAATTTGAATAATAATTTAAATAAATAATTCAAACAATAAAATAATCTGATAATTGAAATTATCTTTTAAATTAAAATTCAAGGTCTTCGTTATACGGCGATATATCGTAAAGTACGAAAAGCCGTCAGGCAGGATATCCTTATTAAATCATCTATTTAAGTCGAATAAAATTTATAACACTTAAAATTTTTATGATATCTATGATAATTTGGATATTATGGATAAAAAAGGCTTGAGTATTATATTTTCAAGCCTTTTTTATAATTGTTTGCCCAGCTTTTCATCTCTTTGGCGTGCAGAGAGGCAAAATCGCTATATTCCGCTCCGCCTATAAGTCTTGCAAGTTCCGACGTTGAATCGTCGAGTTTTGTAAGCGAAGTGTAAGTTTTGTCGTCTTTAACAAATTTTTCGATTTTAAAATGAGTGTCCGCCATTGAAGCGAGCTGCGGCAAGTGTGTTACCGCCAAAACCTGTTTCTCTCTTGAAATATTGCACAGCTTTTGAGCTACCACCTCTGCGATATGCCCCGATATTCCCGTGTCGATTTCGTCGAATACCATAGTCTGAATCATATCGATTTTTGAGACGATATTCTTAAGTGCAAGCATAAATCTCGACATTTCACCGCCTGATATTATCTTTTGCAAAGGCTTTAAAGGTTCGCCCTTGTTGGGGGAAATTAAAAATTCTATGTCGTCCGCTCCGTTTGAAGTAGCAAAACCGATTTTGTCCCCTACAGGTTTAAACTCCACGACAAAAGTCGTTCCCTTCATGCCGAGGTCGTTTAGTTCGGCTACTATTTTGTTTTCAAAATCCTTTGCGATTTCCTTTCTTTTTTCTGTGAGCGCGTCAAGACTTGCATTTAACGATTTAAGTTTAATATCATACTGACTTTTAAGTTCGGCGACGAGTTCGTCTGCGTTTGACAGTTCTTCAAATTCCTTTTGTGCTTTTTCGTAAAATTTGACAAGTTCGGGATAGCTTCCGCCGTATTTGCGGAAAATCATACGTATGACGTCGAGTCTTTCGTCGACCATGTCCGCTTCTTTAGCGTCAAAGTCGAGTTTATTTTTCAAGTCTTCCACGGATGACACTATGTCCTTTAATTCTATGACGGTGCTGTCAAGTCTTTCGGTAATAGCTTCGATTTCGCTCTCATAAGCGCTTATCGACGAAAGATAGTTTTGAGCGTTTTTCAGATTTGCCACCGTTGAAACGTTGCCGTCTAACAGATTTAAAGCTTCGACGTAAGCGGTTTGAAGTTTTTCAAGGTTTCTTATTTTCTTTCGTTTTTCTAAAAGCTCTTCTTCCTCCCCTTCTTTGACGTCCGCTTTTTTTATTTCATCGATTTGATATTTTAAAATGTCCAGGCGACGAAATCTATCGTCACCGTCGCCGAATTTTGACAGCCTTGACCTCAGTTTTGAAAACTCGGCATAATCGGCTTTAACCTTTTCCTTTAAAGGAGAGAGTTCCTTTTCTCCAAAGCTGTCTAAAAGCTCTATATGCGATTTTACGTTCAAAAGGGATTGGTGTTCGTGTTGTCCGTGAATATCGCACAAAAGGCTTGTCAGCCCTTTTAACATGCCGAGCGTGACTGTTTTGCCGTTTATACGGCACTCGTTTTTGTCAGAGGTCGACATTTTGCGTTTTAAAATTAAAACGTCGTCGGCTTCTATGCCTATTTCTTCTAAATAATTTAAGACTTTTTCGTTTTGATAATCACAAAAAACCGCTTCTACAAGCGCGCAGTCAGCTCCGAATCGGATAAGCGATTTATCCGCTCTTTCACCTAAAACAAAATTGAGCGAATCGATAAGAATGGATTTGCCCGCGCCCGTCTCTCCGCTAAGTATATTTAATCCCTTATAAAAATTCAGAGTGAGATTTTCGATAAGAGCTATGTTTTCAACGTGTAAAGAATCTATCATCAGTTCATCAAAGCCTCTAACTTTTGTATTGCCATCGGAGTTTTTTCCTTGGAAGCGACAACGATAAAAATGGTATCGTCCCCTGCGACGACGCCTAAAACTTCTTCGAAAGAAAGTCGGTCAATCAAAGCTGCGGCAGAACTCGCAGCGCCGCTTTCGGTTTTGACGACGATAATGTTTTCGCTTGAGGCGATAGAAAGCACAGAGCTTTTAAAAAGCTTATGAAATTTATCGGAGCTGCGCTCTTCCTCGTTAGCTTTTTGCGACACGTATCTATACCCTTTCCCGTCCGCAGTAAGGGTTTTAATTATACCCATATCGCGGATATCCCTCGATACGGTGGCTTGCGTGACGCTGAAACCCTCCTCAATCAATTTATCGACCAGAACTTCCTGCTTGTCGATATCGTTTTTGGAAATAATTTCCAAAATTTTCAGTTGTCTCTGATTTCGTGACATTAGTCCTTTGTAACCCCCCACCTGTTCATTTTCTCTCTCAGTTTTTTGAGAAAGCAATTTTGAACGTCGGTAAAAAATTTAACCTTATATTTTGATTTTGAAATTTCGGCTACCGCTGTTCCTTCGATTTCGGCAGCACATTTTCCGTCGACGATGACCGAAATTTTGTCTTCTCCTCTGATGCCCGACAGCGTTATACGGTCTTCAGAAGGAACGACAAGCGGTCTGGAATGCAGAGAATGCGGGCAAACGGGAATAATTGAAAATGCGTCTACGTCGGGAGAGATTATCGGACCGCCCGCGGACAATGAATATGCCGTCGAACCGGTCGGAGTGCATACGATAATGCCGTCGGCACGGTATTCGTCGAAAAATTCGTCGTTTATCCTTGCCGTTATATATACGGGTTTGGATATATCAGACTTTAATACCACGTCGTTTAAAGCAAGAAATTCCCTACCTTTCAATTTAACGGATATCATCATTTTTTCGGAAATTTTATTTTGCGAAAGAATTGCTTTTGCGTCGTCGGGAGTCGCATTGTCTTTAAGTTCGGATAAAAAGCCGAGGTTCCCCTGATTTATGCACAAAACGGGCAAACCGTATTTTGCCGCATATGGCGCGACCTCAAGGACGGTTCCGTCTCCTCCGAATACCATAACGGCATCGAAATTTTTCAAGTCGTCAAGATTGTCGACCCCTGTTATTATTTTGCAGGAATCGAAATGTTTTGAAAACTCTTTGCATTTTCTCTCCGCGTCTGTGTTTCTGTAATAAAAAGCGATTTTCATAGGCAATTATATAGATATACTATAGTCTATAAAACATTTTTTTTCAAGTATTTTTTTGTTTTTATACAAAATCCTTATACCGTTAAAAATGTTAACTTTATTGAATATTTTTATAAAATGAATGAGAATATGAATATTTATAAGTTTATATTGACAAAAATGTATATTTATTATTTCAACGCTATTGCACAAAAGCAAATTATTGATAATTCGTTTTTTTTTGCAAATAAAAAAAGCATATTGCCAATTTATGATATTTATTTTTATATAAAAATTTCAAAATAATAAACGATAAATTAAAACAAAAATTTTAATCGGAATTATAATTTATTTTAGAATCGTATTTAATATAACCGTCGAAGCATAAATTAAGTTAGATGCACAAAATTTATAACTTTATTGACAAAGGGTAGCTTATAGTTTACAATTTTAAACAGGAGAATAAATTTTAACGATTATTGTTCGGAAATTTAAATTCGGAAACAGCAGTGTTAATCAAAAGGAATTATCAACTAATTATTTGCGGGTGAAGATATGGAATCTATTGCAAAGAGCAAACGTAAAGCATTTATCCTTGCCGTTTTGTTATCCGTAGGTCTTGTGGCAGGTATTCCCATGATTGTTGTGGGCGCGGTAAACGGCGGGCTATTTAAAATCATGATGGGATTCGGAATAGTAATGACCGTCCTCGGTTTTTACGGAACTCCTATAAGTTGGGTCGGTTACGGAAACAAATCTAAAAGGCTTGCCATCGTCCGCAGTATTGAAGTGGACAAGGTTTACGATATAGCGGCACTTTCGAGAATGTATAATTTAAATCACAAAATGATGGTTGCCGAAATT
Organism: Acidaminococcus sp. CAG:917; assembly: GCA_000437555.1. GTDB lineage: Bacteria > Bacillota > Clostridia > Christensenellales > CAG-917 > CAG-917. The sequence continues at coordinate 44,891 of FR901009.1, forward strand.
TCCAAAGCAATCGAAAAAGGCGCGCTGAAAGGGCTTATTTTCAATAAAGATTATACCGCCCTCATCTACAACGACGACTTTTATTCATCGGTTGAAAGCTATAAGAAAGCAGCAAAATGCGCTTTTTGCGGAGCTTTGGTCGAGTTTAACGGACGCGGCGGCAAATGTCCCTATTGCGGAAACATATTGACTGCCGAAAATATTAAAAACGATTAAGCAATATCAAAACCGACAAATTTTATGCCCTATGCTTATCCGATTATTTAAATCATTAAAGGCGCAAACAAAATCTTTAGCAATTATCCGTCGGTTATAAAAGGACAGACAATCAACGGACAACAGAAAATAAAAAAATCAAGACATCGTCTTGATTTTTTTTTATATCAACAAATAGCGTGAGTCTTTTTTTTAACATATAAAAGATATTCGGTGTTTTTATCCGTATCTTTTTTCGGCGACTCGGTAATGCCGCAAATTATAAAACCGATATTTTTCGCAAACTCTTCAATTGAGACGACGGCAAACTCTTCGGCTTTTTTATCGGTTACTATCCCGTTTTTGGAAAGAGCTTTCTTGCCGACTTCAAACTGAGGTTTTATAAGCAATACCGCCTCTCGTCCCTCTTTTAAAACGTCGCAGACGGGTTTTAATAAAAGTTTTAAGGAGATAAACGAACAATCGAGGCAAACAAAGTCAGCGGGATTTTTCGTTTGGTCAAGAGATAAATTTCTTGCGTTAAATTTTATAAAAGACACCCGACTGTCACAGAGCAATTCGTTTGGAAGCGCGCATTCCCCTACGTCCACGGCAATAACCTTGCTTGCGCCGTTTTTCAAAAGACAATCCGTAAATCCTCCGTTTGAACAGCCTATATCCACGCAAAACTTGTTTGTAACAGATATGTTAAAATGTTCAATCGCTTTTTTTAGTTTTTCTCCGCCAAAAGACGCGAACGCTTCTTTTTTAATAAGTTCTACAACTTCCGTTCCGATTATTTCTTTAGAAGGTTGAGTGACGGTTTTTGAGTCAACGCTGACTAAACCGTCTTTAATAATACGGTTTGCATACGTTCTCGATTTAAGATTAAATTTTTCCGTAATGAAGCTGTCTAATCTCATAAAGAATGAAAAAGGTATATTCTATCGGGGGCAAAAAGTTTTAAGCTTTTCTATATCGGACAGAATTTTGTCTTTGTTAAAGTTTACACTGATAAGTTCATCGATATCCGCTTGACGATACAACGGTTTTAAAACGTGATATCCTAAGCTGTTTTTTAACTTAAGAGATTTAAAATAACTGCCGCCGACGGAATCTTCCAAGACCACGTTTATATAGTTATCGTCTAAATTTTTGTTTAAATCATATGCCGAAAATACGTCGGCACTCACTGATTCAGCAAGCGAAAAAGCGAATTTTTTCAAAACGGAGCTTGTGGCGTAAATTCTTATTTTTTTATTTTCCGAGGGTATATTCGGTCCCTCAATACAATATTTTGAAAACCTTATAGCCTTAGGCGAGTTTGTATTTTCCTTTATCGCTTTTAAAAATTCCGATTTATCGCAAGCGGAAAAAAGCCTCATATTCGGTATATTTATTAAAAAGTCGATGTCGTAAATGCCTTGATGTGTTTCCCCGTCTCCGTCGACGAGTCCCGAACGGTCTATCAAAAACGTGACAGGCAGATTTTGAAGCGACACGTCGGATAAAATCTGGTCGTAAGAGCGTTGTAAAAACGACGAATATATACCTACATAAGGTTTAAAACCTTCCTTTGCCATTGCTGCGGCAAGCGTCACCGCGTGCTGTTCGCAAATACCTACGTCTATAAATCGGCTCGGCGCACTTTTTGCGAATTTTTCTATGCCGAAAGACGAGCCCATCGCTGCGGTTATGAAAACGTTTTTATCGTCTGACAACAATAAATCGGAAAGCTCCTCGCCTGCAGCCGCGCCGAAAGTTTTGATTTGCGCATTTGAAACGCTGTGTGATTTTGACGGTGCACATTCAAATCCGTATCCCTTTTTTGTTACCGCCCTGATTAACCTATGCTTTTTATCGTCATAGGCACAGCGAAAGGTTTTTACGAGATTTTCAACGTCGTGACCGTCGACGGTGCCTAAATATTCGACGTTCAAAGCCTTTAAATAATTTTTCAGATTTTCTTCCGAAGAAGCTATAACGCCTTGAGTTTTATCTATGGTATATTCGTTGTCGTTGAGCACAATAAGGCAGCCGTAATCGATTTGGTTCATATCGTTTAAGGCTTCGAAAGATTCTCCCCCGCCGAAAGAACCGTCGCCTATGACGGATATAACCTTTCCCGTTCGACCGTTTAATTTATTTGCACGCATAAAGCCGCAGGCTACGGATAGAGCCGTGCTTGCATGCCCTGTATTGAAACAGTCATACTTGCTTTCCTCGCATTTGGGGAAACCTGATATGCCGTTACTCTTTCGTAAATTATCCAGACTTCTTCCTGTCAAAATCTTATGAGTGTAACATTGATGCCCGACGTCGAAAATTATTTTATCGTTCGGACAATCGAAAACATAATCGAGCGCAACGGTTAACTCTACCGTCCCGAGATTCGAAGCGAGATGACCGCCGTTAACGCTGACAGCGGAAATGATATCTTTTCGGATATCGTCGCAAAGATTTTTCAGGTCAGAGATTTTGTATTCTTTTAATTTTTTAAGGTCACAGGTCAAACTCATTTTGCTTTTCCGTTTAAGATTCGACTTTAAATTATCGATATAATGGTATACCTAAATTATCGATAGAATTTCAATTCGAATCAATATTTTGAATTTAAATTATTATAAAATTGAATGTGGATATACACCGCCTATCGATTTATTTATGTTTTTTTCTTATGCG
>FR901009.1:47801-54430 GCA_000437555.1 Acidaminococcus sp. CAG:917
GCTCTTCTTTTGAAAACACGGCAAGAATTTTCGATACGAACATAACGAATTCTTTACTGTTTTTAATTGCCGACTCTTTTAACATCGCCTTACCGCCGATAGTAACGGCGCCTACAAGACTTGATATTATAATAGTTATAAGCTGTTGACTTGCATCGGTAAATATAGTCATCAATTTAAGAACGATAACGATTGAGCAACCGCCGGAGACGATACCGAATATATCTCCTATGACGTCGTTACAGATATTGGCTACTTTTTCCGCGTTTTTTACGAGTTTGATTGCCGTTCTTGCGCCGTACACGTTTCTTGCAGACATCGAAACGAGCGGAGCAAGTTCGCACGACGTTACCGCTACACCTATGCCGTCAAACAAAATCGAGCCGAGAATGAGAAAAATAAGCAATAACGATATGACTATTATATTGCCGAAAGACGACGTAACGTCGGATATAAAGCTAAAAAAAGCGGCAAGCAAAAAAGAAATGATTGTGATTTTCAGCCACCACAGGTTGCGTTTTTTCTCTTTTTTCTTTTTTTGAGCGGCTTTTTTCGATTTGACTAACTTATGCCCTTCTACGTTTTGTTCGGTATAAGCTTGCGATTGCTCATTTGATTGAACAAAATTATCGGACGAGTTTTCAAAACCGTCTTTATTTTCCGCCCCGCAGTGCGAACGATTTCCATTTTCGACGAGAGCGCAAAAATCTCCGTCCGTTGTATGAGATACTTCATTATCTCGAAAAGAATGCCTGTCGCCTATTTCATAGCCGATTTCTTGTTCGTTTGTCGGTTTGTCGCTTTCTTCAAAATTGCGACAGTCGCATAAACGTGTTTCATCAGTCAAGCCGACGTCCGAAAAATTATTCTCGTTATCCGTTGCCGTACATGTTGACTTTTTTATAACAAAAGAATATTCTTCCGTATTTAATCGGCAGTTTTTTTCGCTATCGTTTATAGCTGAAAAATCGGAGCCGAGCGCAGCATTTGCTCTCTCCGATTTTAAGCCTTCATTTTTTATGTGATTGCCTTTTGACATAATAACTCCAAAAAAATGAGACGGTGGTAATTTATCGAGTAAACCTTGTGTCTTAGGTCCGGTTGGTTTTCCCTTTTGCAGAAACTTTCCGTTGCCGTGAAAGAAGTTTCCTATTAAACTGCAAATCGTTAAGTTGCCTGTAACGCCACCGGATAACCACTCAGAGCACACTATAATCCCCGAAAAACCTCCTATGGAACAGTCTAGAAGTTTTCCTTGGCAGACAAATTCATGTCTTAGCCTCTTTTGCAAAATAAATTTCATCAAGCAATCGCAATTGCTCGTCGGCCAAACTTGCAAAGGCGTGTTCTTGAATCCGAATATTTCACTCAAGGCAGGCTACACTGTACACAGCGTAATATAATAAACACCGCATAGCAGGTTCCACTCCGTTCAGTAGCTTAGGCTACCGTGACGAATCTCCGCGATAGTTGGGTCGATGATTGCATGCCGTTGCAAGTCGCCCAAAAATCTTAACTCTCAGCAAAGACCCTGATTTGGGCAATCAAAGCCATCACCAAAAACTTCATCGATATGCCCTTCGGCGATATTTTACCCCCGCCTTCAAACAGAATTGCCTGACTAGAATACTGCACCACCTATCTCTTGAATAAATTATATAATATAAAATTATAATGTCAAGCGGAATAAATTGACGGCGCAACAAACCGCTTACACTAAATTATTCCTCTGCAACGAAAATAATAACCACTCGGTTGCTTAACAGATAAATTTATGATGATTTAAAAAGACCTCGTTAAAAAGAATTAAATTTTAAAATTTATTATTTTACCGAAATAACTCTAAATATCTGAAGACAAAATTGTAATATCAGCTTTTGGAAACGTTTTCTACCGACCGCAAATACTCTCCGTCCAGCGAATTTATTAACGATTCGTAATCGGTTGAGTCCATGATAGTGTCGGCGACTTTTTTTGACAGAGCGATAATTTCTTTATCTATGTTTATTAGATATTTTTCCGAAAGAGTTTTGCCGCTTTGTTTAAGACCGAGATAATCGCCTCCGCCCCGAGTTTCAAAGTCAAGTTCTGCAAGTTTAAAACCGTCGTTATTATCTTTAACCGCGGTGAGCCTGCTCATTGATGCGGACGACGTAAACTCCGAAAGACACAAATAACATTCCGATGCCTGACCGCGTCTTCCCACCCGACCTCTTAATTGATGAAGCGACGAGATGCCGAATTTGTCCGCGTTTAAAATCGCTACAATAGTGGCATCGGGTGCGTCTACCCCCACTTCGACAACGGAAGTAGCAAACATCGCTTTAGACTGACCGCTGAAAAACCTTTCGAAAGCTTTTTCCTTTTTAGCGTCCGACATTTTGCCGTATACTATTTCAAAACCGACGTCGGCAAATTTTTCGAAAAGCATATCCGCAAGTTTTTCTACCGAAAATACTTCTATACCTTCTACGTCGTAAACTTTGGGGCAAATTATATATGCCTGTTTTCCGTTTTCGCATTGAGAGTGTATATAATCGAACATATCGTTGACTTTGTCATAATTGACTATATGCGTTTTTACGTTCGGAATATATCGTGGTTTTAAAGTGCTTATTGCTATATCGTCACTCAGTAAAAGAGACATTGTCCTCGGAATAGGAGTCGCCGTCATTGTTAAACAGTCAACCGAAGGATTTTTTTTGTGCATTTCGTCTTTTTGAGATACGCCGAACCGCTGTTGTTCGTCGATTACGGCAAAGGAAAAATCCACGGAATTGAACGTTGGGTCAAAAAGAGCGTGTGTTCCGAACAGAGCTTTTATTTTCCCCTCTTTAAAATCGGTTGCAATTTTGATTTTTTGAGATTGAGATATTTCCGACGTCACCAATGCAACGGGAAAGTCAAACGAATCTTTAAGTTTTTTAAAGTGCTGCATCGCAAGAACGGTCGTGGGAGCGATAAACATCGCTTGTTTTCCGTTTTTTACGGCATAATCCATAACGCAGGCGGCAACGGCTGTTTTACCGCTACCGACATCGCCGACCAAAATTCTGCTCAATGGTCTATCCGACCTCATATCGGCAATTATTTCGTTTACGGCATTTATTTGCGAAGCGGAAAGTTTGAACGAAAACAGTTTCGACATACCGTCAATATCGGGCAAAAGAGGATATAATCCTTTTTTCTTTTTGACGTTTTCTTTTAAAAGTCTGTATGACAAGATAGATTTTGCGCAGTCTTCTACCGCTATTCTCTTTTGAGCCTGTAGAGCGGCATTTAAGCTCAAGGGATTGTGAAGATTGCAAATTGCCTTGGATATGTCCGTAAGGACGGAATCCGTCATTGACACGGGCTTATACACTTGCAAGGCGTTTGAAACGAGTTTATAAAAAGTTTTTTGCGTAAATAAACCCTTTACCCTGTAAACGGGACGGATTTCCTTTAAAAATTTTTCATCGCCCGCCCTTTCAAAATCGGGATTTGACATTATTTTTCCGTATTTGTAATTCAGAGTGAGTTTGCCGTAAAAAAGGTAAGTTTCGCCTTCCGAAAATGACGCATATGCAAAAGGCGTATTGAAAAAGAAAACATTTAAAGTTACCCCGTCACAGGAAATTTTCAAGCTGAAATTTTTAGTTTTATAATTTAGCGAGCTTTTTTTAACAACTTTTGCATAAAACAAACAAAAATCTCCCGCATAAGCGTTTTTAAGCGATACGGGAGACGAAAAATCGGTATAAGCCGACGGAATGGTGAAAACAAGATTTTCCACCGTGCGTATATTTAATTTTTCAAGTTTTTCGATTGTTTTCGGACCTACGCCCTTTATATCGGAAAGCTCCATGGCTATTCAAGCGAAATCATATAATAATAGTGCGGTTGTCCGCCGAAGTATGCCGCAAACTCCATATCCGGGAAGAGTTCTTCAAGTCGGCTAAGAAGTCCGTTTGCGGTCTCTTCACTGACGTCCTCACCGTAATAGAGCGTAACCATTTCTATATTATCGTTTTTTGAAGCGCAAATGGTATCTACTACGGTATCGTCAACGGATTGACCGACAGCAACTATCTTTTTGTCAGATATACCTATAATATCTCCTTCCTTGACGGCAAATCCGTTCATACGCGTATTTCTGACCGCATGCGTAACTTCTGCCGTTATGACAGAAGATACGGCGTTATTCATATTTTTTTCGTTTGTATTTACTTCCGCCGTATGGTCAAAAGCTACCATAGCCGCAATACCTTCCGGAACGGTTTTAGACGGAATAACGCATACGTTTACGTCTGCAAGCTCCTTTGCCTGCTGAGCCGCGAGAATAATGTTTCCGTTGTTGGGAAGCACGTATACCTGTTTTGCGTTTACCTTGTTAATAGCATTTAATATGTCGTAAACGCTCGGATTCATTGTCTGCCCGCCTTCGGCGACAAAATCACAACCAAGGTCACGGAATATATCGGCAAGACCTTTGCCTGCGCAAATGGATACTATGCCGCATTCTTTTTTCTCTTTAGGCTTTTCCGCTTCTCTTTTTGCAACTATCTGACGGTGCTGCTGAAGCATATTTTCAATTTTAAGGCTGTCGAGTTCGCCTAAATTCAAAGCGTATTTTAACGCCTTATCCGGTGAATTGGTATGAACGTGAACCTTGATTAAATCCAAATCACCTATGACCAAAACACAGTCGCCTATCTGCATAAGCAAATCTCTTAAAGTATCGATGTCGGACAGCGTCGTCTTGCTTTTTATGTTGGTTATGAAATACTCTGTGCAATAAGCAAATGTGATATTTTCGTAATCGTTATCAAAAAAATCTTCAGATACGTTTTCAAGAGCGGGCTTGACTTTTTGAGGCTCTTGTTTTAGTTCTATTTTTTCGCCTTTAAGCGCGGATAAGAATCCGTAAAAAATGGTAAGAAGTCCCTTGCCTCCCGCATCGACAACTCCCGCTTTTTTAAGAACGGGAAGCATTTCGGGCGTTTGAGCAAGGATTTCCTCTCCTGCTTGCAGAATCTGCTGTAAAAAATCTTCGATTTCGAGAGTTTTTTTCTTTGTAATAGTTATAGCCGTTTCAGCCATAACTCTAATTACGGTTAAAATTGTGCCTTCTTTAGGTTTGGTGACGGCTCCGTATGCTATTTCAGTGCCCTGTTTTAAACTTTCGGCAAAATCTTTTGCCGTCATTTCCTCTTTTTCGCCGAGTGCTACGGCAAATCCTTTCATAATCTGCGACGTGATAACTCCGGAATTGCCTCTCGCACCTCTCAGTGCGCCCTTGGAAAAATCGAGAGCGAGTTCTGAAAGTTTCGTGCCGCTCGATTCGTTAAGGCCGCGAAGAGCGGAATTTATCGTAAGCGACATATTTGTTCCCGTATCGCCGTCAGGCACCGGGAACACGTTTAACTCGTCTATCATCGAACGGTTAAGGTCTAACGCCGCTACGCCGCCTTCAACCATTTTTTTAAAATCGGAACCATTTACTGCTTGCATATATCTTACCTTTTATTAACCTTAAACTCTTATGCCGACTACGTTGACGTTGCAATGTTTGACGCGCATTCCCGTAAACGTCTGCGCCGTGTAAATAATGCACTCTTTTATAGATTCTTTGACTGCCTCGATATTTACACCGTGCTTTAAAATGACAAAAACCTCAATAAACATCAGATTATCGACAGTAGCAATTTTAATACCCTTGCCGTATTGAGCTTTTCCCCAAACCCTGTTCAGGTTATCGGAAAGACGCCTTGAAACTAGTTCAACAACGCCGTAACACTCTGAAGCGACCTGAGAGCATACCATTGCGACTGCATCGTCAGTTATTGAGATTTTTCCGTATTTGTTTGATGTTCTTAGCGACATAAGTTTACCTTGTGATAAATTTTACAATATATTGAGTCTTTTTGCAAGTAAATAAATGATTTTGCCTAAATATGCTTGCTAAAAACAAATATTAGTGTTACAATCACATCTGTTCACGAAGACTTTAGGAGGATAATATATATGTCAAAGGTATGTGCTATTTGCGGTAAAGGCAGGATGAGCGGCAATATGGTAAGCCACAGCCATCGTAAAACCAGAAGAAGCTGGGCACCAAACGTCCAAAAGGTTAAAGTTACCACACCTAGCGGCGGAGTCGAGTCTCAATACGTTTGCACCCGTTGCTTGAGAACGGGCAAGGCTAATCGTGCTTAATTTGAACTGCTGATAAAATTTTGAGCGGTATATCCGCTCATTTTTTTTGCCCTTTTTCTCTTTTTTTGTGTTTTTTTATTTGTTTTTTATTTTAATTCAATCATAAATTTACCTTTTAATTATACCCCCTGTTTTTTAAATTAAAAACAGAATATTCAAAATATAAAACCATGTTATATCAACAATTATCTTTGTTTTTTCACACATTTTTTTTAAATGCATATAATGGAGTTAAAAGGAGCGAACTATGAAGTTTATTTGTGTTAAAGTGCCTAAATTTATAAAAAAATTCCTCTCGTTATTCACAAAGAAAAAAAATAGAGAATGCGAAGAAAACGTATGCACGGCAACAGTGCCGCAAGAAGATGACCAACAGGAAAATAATAATTAAATTGCTATTTATTCAATAAATTAAACCCATTGATTTTCCA
>FR901009.1:54443-59325 GCA_000437555.1 Acidaminococcus sp. CAG:917
AAATTAAACCCATTGATTTTCCATTATTTGCGACAAAGTAAAAATTTGCCCGTTTGTTTTACATACCCTAACAATACCGTTTGACAAAAGATAAAAGTAACGGCATTATACAATAATTTTTTTAATCGGGAAATTAAAGATATTTCTATATCCTGAATTCTAAAATAATATCCCTTTTTTGAGGTTATCGACAAATAAGAAAAAATCAAGAGCTACTCTTGATTTTTTTATTTTGCTATATTACTTCTGCATTTTTTCTATATTTGTTTTTTGTATTTTTTTGCTTAAATTGCTTTGCTTAAATTGTGTTCCATATTTAATTATGCTAATTTATTAAACGCATAAAAATTAAAATAGTCTTGTTTAATCGATTTAAAATACTTTATTTTTTATAAATTCAATCATTTTTTGGCTGCTTTGCCCAAAATCAAACGTTTGAGCTCATTAATTTTAACTCAAGCAATTTGCTCATAAAAAATTTTTAAATTCAGCAAAACAACAGCAAATACAGCGATTACTTTTCGCCTCGCAATATTTTTATCGTTCTAGAGGGATTATCCGATTTATAAACCGCCGAGCCTGCTACCATGATATCCACTCCGCAATTTAAAATTGCATCGGCGTTGCTTTCGTCAACTCCCCCGTCGACCTCGAGAAGTATGTTCTTGCCCTCAATCATTTTTTTTGCTTCGACAAGTTTATCAAGCGACTCGGGTATAAATTTCTGCCCGCCAAAGCCCGCGTATACGCTCATAATGAGCAAAACGTCTATACAGTCGATATACGGCTTAACTAGTTCTAACGGCTTGTCAGGGTTTAAGACCAACCCGCATTTTACGCCTTTATCTTTGATAGTTTTCAGTGCACCGGCTACGTCGTCGGAAGCGTCGGGGTGAAAAGTGACTATATCTGCTCCGCAGTCGCAAAACTGCGAAACGTATTTCTCCGGTTTGGTAATCATAAGATGAACGTCGAGCGGAAGAATATCGCATTTTTTCAGCGCCTTTACCATTGGCATTCCAAATGTAATGTTTGGGACGAAAACACCGTCCATAACGTCAAGATGAAGTATATCGGCGCCCCACTGTTTAGCATTTTTACAGCTTTTTTCCATATTTGCAAAATCGCCCGACAGTATTGACGGGGCTACAAATCTATTCATATTTCTTCCTCCTGTTTTCCGATAATTCGTTAAAAATCGTGACGTATCTGTCGTATCTGTTTTTGGAAATATCTTTACCGACTCTTTCTTTAACTGCACAGTCAGGTTCATCGGTGTGTGTGCATACCGTAAAACGGCAACCGTCGGAAAATTTTAAAAATTCATCGTAATACAACCTTAAATTTTCCGGCGGAATATCTATCGCGTTTAAAAGAGAAAAGCCGCAAGTATCGATTATGTAAAAATCGTCGCATTTTAGAAGACTTGTCTGCCTGGTCGTGTTTTTACCTCTCTCGATTTTTTTTGAGAAATCGCCTGTTTCCAATAGTTTTTGACCTAACATGGCGTTTATAAGGCTTGACTTCCCGACAGCGGATTGTCCTGCGAGGCAAACAGTTTTAGCGGACAGATAGTTTTTAAAATCGTCAACTCCGTCGCCCGTAAGAGCGGATATATAAAAGATTTTAAAATCGGAGTAATCTGACATATCGATTTTTTCAAGGTCGCATTTGTTGACAACCAAGACGGGTTCTATGCATTGCTCGAGACAGTTTACCAATATTTTATCCACAAGCAGAAAATCGGGAGACGGTTTTAAGGCGATAACTATTGCGCAGATATCCACATTGGCAACGTAAGGTCTTATCAGAGAGTTTTTTCTTTCGTAAACTTTTTCAATTACGTTTTCGCTGTCGGAAACCTCGACTAAATCGCCGACGACAAGCTTAAGTTCGTTTTTTACCGTTTTGCGTGCAGAACAGCAAACCGAACCGTTTTTCGTTTCGACAAAGTAAGATGAACTTATTATCTTTACAATCCTACCCTTCATTTAAATACCTTCTTTTCAGTTGTCCGCAAGCCCCCTCGACGTCGCTGCCTAAACTTCTTCTTATTGTAGCCGATACACCCATCGATGTCAAAGCAGAAAGAAAGTTTTTTGCGCTGCGGCTAGAATTGAGGTTGGCTCCGTCCACCTTGTTGAGCCTGATTAAGTTTACATGCGACGGAAAACCTTTTATGAGAGCGGACAATTTTTTTGCTTCCTCAAGCGAGTCATTCACGCCGTCGATTAAAGAGTATTCAAAAATAACTCTTCTTCCCGTCTTTTCGAAATAATACTTTGTTGCTTTAATTATATCCGAAACGGAATATTTGTTTGCGACAGGCATTATCTTCTTTCGCGATTCGTCGTCGGCGGCGTGAAGCGATATTGTCAGTGTGGGATGGTGGCCGCTGTCGGCAAGTTCGTAAATTTTGTCGCAAAGACCGCAGGTGGAAATAGATACGTTCCTTTCGCTTATATTTATACCCTTCTTTTCGTTAAGTAAAGATAAAAATTTTACCACGTTGTCATAATTGTCAAACGGTTCGCCGCTCCCCATCAGCACGACGTTTGCTATCGCCCTGTTTGAAGTCGTTCCGCCTTTCAAGCGGTTTACAAGCACGATTTGCGACAGTATCTCGCCCGCCGTCAGATTTCTTGAAAGTCCGTCTTTGCCCGAAGCGCAAAATTTACAGCCCATTCGGCAGCCAACCTGTGTGGAAACGCAAATCGTATTGCCGTAATTGTTTTCCATAAATACGCACTCTATGAGCTGATTGTCGGTAAGTTTGATTAAAAACTTGCTTGTGCCTTCTTTTCCTTTAAATTCTTTTAAAACTTCCGCGCCGACGGAAACGTATTCGCTTTTTAAGTAATCTCTGAATACTTTTGATAAAGACGTCATCTCGTCAATGTTTTTGCCGTTGTGAGCAAAAGAAAAAATCTGCTCCGCCACAAAAGGCTTCTGCGATGAGAAAATCTCTTTTAATTCGCTTATAGAATAATCCAAAAGTATTTTCATTTTTTTAACTACGTTGCCAATAAGTTTATTTTTAATTGATTTAAGTATATTTAACTGACCGAACCAAACTGCTCAACTAATAATCCGTATTATGCCTGTTACGTCGAGGTTTAATATCCGACATAAGCGTTAATTTAAAATAAAACATAATTTTTTTATCCGAAACGGAAAAGTTTTAAGGATTAGTTTTTCCGCTTACGGTTTGACGAACCGTGCTATAAAAAATCCGTCGAATTCTTCAAGGGGCAAAATGTTTACTTCTCCTTCGTTTTTTAACGGGATATTCATTTTATCGAGTTTTAAATCTGAAGTTTTGAGTATGTATTTTACGATATCCTCGTTTTCCTCTTTAAACAATGTGCACGTTGCATAAACGAGAGTACCTCCCGATTTCAGATATTTTACCCCGTTTGAAACAATTTTCTTTTGAAGCGCCGACATCTGCTTTACAGTAGAATAATCGTGACGCAAAAAAGTATCGGGATGTTTTCTGAACGTTCCGAAACAGCTGCAAGGAGCGTCGACAAGCACGCAGTCGAAAGCGTTTTCAAAGTCTTTATTAAATACCGTGCCGTCGTTAATTACAGCCTTTACGTTTGGAGCGCACATTCGCTTGGCGTAGCTTTTAATCTGATTGATTTTTCGGCTGTTTATATCGCAAGCTACAACTTCGCATTTTATATCAAGCTCCGATAAATACACGGCTTTACCGCCGGGAGCGGCACACAGGTCAAGCACTCTGCCGTATGGCTGCAAGGCGGAGCAAACAAGCATGGATGACGGAGATTGAAAGGTGACGACGCCCTCCGAAAACATATTTTTTACTGTGGCGCAGTTTTTTACTTTAAGTCCGCCGGCCATAGTCAATTGATATTCTACCGTTGCGGAAGACAGCATTTTTTCTATTTGAGTCAAATCACATAATCTGGTATTTGCCCTTATATGTTCCTCTTCGCAAGGCTCGCTATTTAACACCGATATCGCCGTTTCATAATCGTATTTTGAAAGAATGTATTTTGCAAACCACTTTGGTTTAGAGCTTTCAAAGCAAAGTTTGTCCATATCGTCTTCAGGCAATTTATATTCACGTCTTGAGATTTTTTTTAAAACGGCGTTTATAAGTCCGCTCAGTCCGCCCTTTCCTGTTTTTTTAGAAAGCTCAACGACTCCGTTGACTACGGCGTAATCAGGAAGCGAATCCATATAAAGCAAACAATAATACCCTATTTTAAGTAGCGTGCCTACGGCTAAATCGGGGACTTTGCAAAGCGAGCCGATAACGTACTCCGCCTGAAAATTCTTTTCCAAAACGCCGTATATTATCTTTGTCGCAGTGGCGTCTTTAGAGGCGACGGTCAGTGCGTCGTCAAGATATTTTTTTTCTATAAAGACTTTGTTAAGCGACCTGTATGCAACGCCCAGATATGCCATTTGCGCTTTCGGGAGATTATTTTCCAAAGCAAGCCCCCTCTTTTATCGAATGTCCTTTGAGATATTCTTCCGACAGCATTCTTTTTCCGTTTTCGGGTTGAATTTCAATAACTTTTATCGCCTCTTTATTGCACGCTATTATAAGCCCATTTTTTATATCCGCTTTAATAACCGTTGACGGACTGACTTTTTCCGCCGAGGCATCAAATTGGGGAGCGTGCTCGATTTTGAAAAACTTGAACATTTTGCCGTCGAGATAGCTGTAAGCGGACGGCCAAGGCGTCATGCCTCTGACAAAGCAATCGAGCGTTTTTGCGGACGTATCAAAATCTATCAATCCGCTCTCTTTTTTCAGCATTTTACAAAAAGTGGCATCACCGTGATTTTGAGGTGTAAACGTAGCTTTGTTTTCTATCACGAGGTCTATTGCCTCACATATAGCCTC
>FR901009.1:59386-62284 GCA_000437555.1 Acidaminococcus sp. CAG:917
TGCCGTCTCTTGCGGCAAAATTTCAGTTTCTTTTTTCAACAATATATCGCCGGCGTCGACCTCTTTAACCGTTCGCATTATAGTTATGCCGGTAATGCCGTCCCCGTTTATAATCGCCGATTGAATGGGAGAACTGCCCCTGTATTTGGGAAGAAGCGACGCATGGACGTTGAGCGTGCCGTATTTAGGAATTTGTAAAAATTCATCGGATAAAATCTGTCCGAAAGCCGCCGTAACAACAATATCGGGATTTAATTTTTTGACCGCCTCAATACCGTCGGCACTCACTTTATTGAATTGCAAAAGCGGGAGTTTTAAGTCCAAAGCGGTCTGTTTGACAGCGGAAAAAATCACTCTGCCTCTGTTTGACGGTTTATCTATACCCGTTACGACAGCAAAGATTTTATGCTTTTTATTAAGTATTTTAAGGACGGTTGCCGAAAAGTCGGCTGTTCCCATAAATAAAATATTCATCTGTTCCTCATTGACCGACGTTAATTTTTGCGCGGCGTTGTTTATTTAAAGGTGAAAACAAAGCGAAAATAAAGCGAGTTCAACAATGCTGATATTGAAACGGAAGAGAAAATTAATAATTTTCGTCCTCTTTCGATTCGCACTTGTCAATGTATAAAATGCCGTCCAAATGGTCGAACTCGTGACAGCAGGCACGAGCGTTAAATCCTTCAACCGTTTTTGTGTATTTATTTCCGTTTCTGTCATAAGCTTCAAAGGTAATTTCATAAGGTCTCACAACTTCGCCTGACCTGCCTTTAACCGAAAGACAGCCCTCTATCCCCTTTTGCGTGCCTTTTTGAGATATGATTTTAGGATTTATTGCCTCTAAAAACAAATCTTCCGTCATAATAATGCAAGCGCGTTTGAGAACCGCCACTTGCGGTGCCGCAAGCCCCACGCCGTCTGCGGCGATGAGCGTTTCTTTCATATCGTCTAAAAGCTCAAAGAGTCTTTCGTCAAAATTTTCTACTTCTCTGCATTTTTTTTTGAGAAGCTCGTCAGGTACCTGAATAATTTTCCTTTTAGCCATAATTTTCTCCTGAGTGTTTTTTGCCTTTTCTTTTAAAGCGTGAGTATGTTTAATTTTATTTCTGACTAAAATATAACAACCGTCAAAACAGCCGATTGTTCTATTTTAATTGAGGTTTTGAGGATTGATTTCAACAAAGCAGTTACTTTTTGCTTTGAATTTATCTGTGATTGCAAAAACTTCCTTTATTATATTGTCGGAATTATTGCACTTTAAGCGCATAAGCACCTGATATCTGAATTTATTCTGCACTTTATTGACGGGTGAGCGCATTGCGCTGAGATATATAAAATCGTCGCAGCGGCTTTTAATGTCCTTGATTGCCCTGTATATATTTTTTGTTACGTTAAAGGCGGTTTCGTCCTTGAAATCGGAGCATAAAACTCTGACTATCACGGAAAAAGGAGGAAATTTCGTAACCTGCCTTGCATTGACTTCTTTCGAGTAAAATCCGTCATAATCATAGTTTTGAGCGTATCTGAAAACATAGTGGCGGGGCGTATAAGTCTGCAGGACGACTTTACCCTTTTTATCTGCTCTGCCCGCCCTGCCTGCCACCTGAGTTACCAGCTGAAACGTTCTTTCGCTCGAACGGTAGTCGTCGAAAAAAAGCGAGAAATCCGCATCCAAAATGCCTACAAGAGTAACGTCGGAAAAATCGTGTCCCTTGGCAATCATCTGCGTCCCGACCAAAACATTTGCTTCGCCGTTTGCAAATTTATCGAGAATATCGAAATGCGAGCCCTTTTTTGAAGTCGTATCGTTATCCATAATGATAACTTTCGCTCCTTCAATGAGGCGCTCCGTTTCCTCTTTAACTTTTTGTGTGCCGACTCTGCCGTGACGAATTTTCGTGCTGCCGCATTTCGGACATTTATCAGGCATTATATACGCTTTGCCGCAATAATGACATTTTAATCTGTTTTCAAATTTGTGATACGTGAGCGATACGTCGCAATCGGAACATTTAGGGATATATCCGCAGTCTCTGCACATGACGAAAGAGGAAAAGCCGCGCCTGTTTATATATATCATTGCTTTTTCGCCCTTTAAAACAGTATCTTTCAAACCGTCGATGAGTTCTTTTGAGAAAATAGAATCGTTGCCGCGTCTTATTTCCTCGGACATATCCACTATAGTTATTTCCGGGAGCGACGCGCCCGTTACTCTGTCGGGCATTTTGATGAGTTTATACTCGCCTTCCGTTGCTTTTTTATATGTCTCGATATCGGGAGTCGCGCTGCCCAGAACGAGAGGACAGCCGTTATATTCGGCCCTGTATTCCGCAACGGTGATAGTATCGAAACGGGGGTTGCTGTCGCTGATATAGCTTGAATCGTGTTCCTCGTCGATTATTATAACTCCTATGTTTTCAAGCGGCGCAAAAACGGCGCTCCTTGCGCCTATGGCAATTTTTGCTTCGCCCTTTTTTAATCTTTTCCATTCGTCGAATCGCTCGCCCTGGCTTAATCCGCTGTGAAGAATTGCTACAAGTTCGCCGAAAGTGGCTCTCATCAGTTTCAGCACTTGAGGAGTCAAAGATATTTCGGGAACGAGCATTATGGCTGTCTTATTTTGCTTTAAGGCGTTTTCAATGAGCTTTTGATAAACCACTGTTTTGCCGCTTCCGGTTACGCCGTGCAAAAGATATTTGCCTTCTTTTTGAGATATTGTCGCCACTGCGTTTAACTGCGCCGAGGTTAAATTGACGTCTTTTGATATACCGTTTGCAAAATCGAAGGGCTTTCTTTCCACTTCTTTCTCGTATTTAACGGCGTATCCCTTTTCGCAAAGACCGTTAACGGCGGAACTTCCGAACAATTCGGTCGCCCCCGAAACGGAAATCTCTTTAT
>FR901009.1:62298-75961 GCA_000437555.1 Acidaminococcus sp. CAG:917
GAAATCTCTTTATGATTTAAAAGATATTCGGCAAGCTCGGCTTGTTTGGGCGCATTTTTAAATTTAACAGCGTCGGTCAAACTTTCCGTTTTAGAAACATAAAGACGCTTAAGCGTGGCGTCCGCTTCAAGGCGGAGCGACGGAGGAATGAATAGCCGTATTATGTCAATGTATCTTAAATAAAATTTGCCGCGCATGAAATTCATAAGCGACAGCATTTCATTGTTTAAAGGTTTATCCAAAACCTTTAATATACTTTTTAATTCACCTTTAAAATCGGTTTTATCCTTGACGCCGACAACAAAACCTATCTCGGATTTTTTTCCGAACGGCACAAGCACCCGACATCCCACTTCAGCGTCACCGCTGTAATCGAAAACTCTGTCGAGAGCCTGAGTAGATATGTCAACCAATACTTCAAGCGTCATAAAGTTAAAACCTTATCTATGATAATTTTAGCGACTTCCGATTTCGGCATAACGGGAAAATCGGTGCAGTCGTCTTTTGTGATTAGTGTCACGACGTTAGTATCGACGTCAAATCCCGCTCCGCTTGCGGTAACGTCGTTAGCGACTACGAGGTCGGCATTTTTCGATTTCAGTTTTGATAAGGCATAATCTTTCAGATTGTCCGTTTCGGCGGAAAAAACAATAAGCTTTCTGTTTCCCTTTTTTTCTCCGACAGCTTTAGCTATATCCGGATTTTTTTCAAGAACCAAAGACAGCGAATCGTCTTTGATTTTTTTATCCGAATAATTTTTAACTTTATAATCCGACGGTGCGGCGGCTTTGATTATTATATCCGCTTGCTCAAGATTGTCCATAACCGCTTTAAACATATCTTCGGTCGTCTTACAGGACACCGTTTTAAAAATTCCGTTTGGCAAAGGAGCGGAAGTAAAGCCCTTTATCAAAATTACCTTTGCGCCTCGGTTTTGACATTCCGACGCAAGGGCAAATCCCATTTTTCCGGAGCTGTTATTTGAAATATACCTTACTTTGTCAATCGGCTCCCGTGTAGCCCCGCACGTTATGAGAACCGTTTTTCCGTGCAAATCCTGCGACGGCGTTATAGCGGAAACGGCAAAGCGCAAAATATCTTCTACAGGCGCAAGTTTGCCTTTTCCCGTATCTCCGCAGGCAAGATTGCCTACAACCGGCTCAAAAATCAAGACGCCGCGTTTTTTTAGTATTTTTATGTTTTCGACCGTTTGAGGCGCTTCATACATATTTGTATTCATAGCGGGACAGACAATAATCGGCGCTTTTGTCGCAAGTAAGGTCGTCGACAGCATATCGTCGGCAATTCCGTTTGCAAGTTTTGCAATTATGTTTGCGTCGGCGGGCGCAATTAAAAAAACGTCCGCTTTTTTTGCAAGCGAAATATGCTTTACGTCAAACTCATCTTCCCTTTTAAACGTGTCGCAAACGACAGCGTTTTTGGTAAGAGTTTCAAACGTAAGCGGAGCGACAAATTCCGTTGCGTTTTTCGTCATGATAACGTCGACGTTTGCCCCTAATTTAACAAACGACGACGCAAGGTCGCAGGCCTTATAAGCGGCGATACTGCCCGTAACGCCCAAAACAATCGACTTTCCGTAAAGCATTTTAATCTTTGTCGTTTATGATTTTTATTTTACCTTCGTAAATTTCCTTGCAAGCGAGCGATATCGGCTTCATTCCGCTGTTTTCAAGATATTGGCTGTCTTGAGTGACAAGTTCTCTGCTTCTTTTGGCGACAGCAACCGTCAATGCATATCTGCATTCCGCCTTTTTGATAAGTTTGTCAATGGGTGGGTCTACCATCATTTTTCTATTTCCTCCAATAATTTATTAACAAATTCTAAATTGCGAATTCTTTTTGTCCGTTCCGCTTTGATAATCGAAACGAGATTCAAAGCACATTCGTCCACTTTGTCGTTTATTAAAATATAGTCGTATTCGGCAATCTTTTTCGCCTCTGTTTCGGCTTCTGCCAAACGGCGCGCAAGCGATTCCTCCGTTTCGCTTCCTCTTCCTATCAGTCTGTCTTTTAAAACACTCATAGACGGCGGAGCGATAAATACGGTTACGGCGTCCGGATAAGTCTTTTTCAAATTTTCGGCGCCGACAAAGTTTATATCGAAAACCATATCCTTTCCCGCAGAAATGTTTTTTTCGATTTCCGATTTGAGTGTTCCGTAATAGTTGCCGAAAGTCAGTGCGTGTTCGGCAAACTCGCCTCTGTCAATTGCACCTTCGAATTCTTCCTTTGTCATGAAAAGGTAATGCTGTCCGTGTATTTCGCCTTCGCGAGGTTTTCTCGACGTAGCGGAAACGGAAAATCCGAGATTGTCAACCATTTTGAAAACCTCTTTTAAAACAGTTCCCTTTCCTGCGCCTGAAAAACCTGAAATTATAAAAATAATGCCTTTTTTCATTGTCTTTTCTGCCTTTAACGGCATTTTATATCTATTTAAACAAATGCTGTTGCTGTGTTACAGTTTTAATATTTATTCGATGTTCTGAACCTGTTCTCTGATTTTCTCTATCTCGTTTTTCATTTTGAGAACAAGATTTGTTATTTCGATAAAATTAGCTTTAGAGCCAATCGTATTTGTTTCTCTGTTAATTTCCTGCAACAAAAAGTCGAGTTTTCTGCCGACAGGGTCTTCGCTGACGAGTAAATCGTCAAACTGCTTGAAGTGAGATTTAAGCCTTGTCAATTCCTCGTCTATCGCAGAACGGTCTGCAAACAATGCCACTTCCGTCGCTATCCTCTGTTCGTCAAGTTCGGGCATTGCTAAATATTCCGAAATTCTCGCCGTTAATTTTTCTTTATAATCGACTGTCACCTTAGGCGAGAGAGATTCGATTTCGTCTCTCATTTTTTTTAAGATGTCGAGTTTTAAGGCAAGGTCTTTTTTAATTTCGTCGCCTTCGGCTATTCTCATTTCTTCAAGCGAAGTTAAGGCGGAAGCAAGCGACAAGACAACAAGATTTTTTAATTCTTCCTCGTTTTCTTCAGGCATAACCCTCTCCAACACGTCGGGAGCTTTCATTATCGAGGAGATTGTCAAGTCGTTTTCGATTCCAATCTCTCTTGACAGCAGCTCTCCGAGAAAGTAAAAATCCTTACCGAGCTGATTGTTGCAAATATAAGAGCCTTTATCTTCGCTTTGATTGTCATAGGTAACGTATACGTCAAGATGTCCTCTGGATATGACTTTAGACAAAGTCTTTCTGATGAGGTCGTCTAAAAACAAGAATCCTTTGGGAAGTTTTAAGTTTAGGTCTAAAAATCTGTGATTTACGGCTTTAACTTCAATGGTAACCTGTCTGCCGTTATGCGCGGTCTGACCTTTGCCGTAACCTGTCATGCTTTTCAATGCTGTCTCCGTTATGACGGAAAATATCGTTTTTAGATAAGGTATTATCTCGTTAAACTATGTCATTAAAACCGAAAATTTTCCGTCAAGTCAAAATTTTATCGATATATTTTATCATATATAAAAAATAATTTCAACATATTAAATGTGAAATTATTTTTAATACTATTCATTCTTTGCCGTGTATAAAATTTAATGCCTTAAAATGCGTTAACCGCTTAAAAGTTTTTCTATCTTAAACTTTGCTATAGCGTATCCGTTTACTGACTATGCGGTAAAAAAGTTAAACAAACGCATTTTAAGAGCGATTGACAATTTCCAGGAACTCTTTTTCACCCATTGTTTTAATACCGAGTTTGACAGCCTTATCGAGTTTGCTTCCCGCGTCGTCACCGAGCAGCACAAAGGACGTGTTTCTGGATACGGACGAGGAAACTTGTCCGCCGTTGTCAATGATTATTTTTTCGGCTTGACCTCTTGTAAGTGTGGGAAGCTTTCCCGTTAATACAATTGTCATCCCCGAAAAGACACCCGATTTTTGCGAAGAGTATTCTATTTTAACCCCTTTTTCGAGTAGTTTTTTAATAAGTGTTATATTTTTATCCGTTTTAAAGAAATCTACAATGTTTTCGGCAAGAATTTCCCCTATACCGTCTATGCTCAAAAGCTCGCTTTTTTTTGCATTCATTACGTTTGAGAGAGTTTTAAATTTAGTTGCAATATCTCTGGCAGTCTTTTTCCCTATACCGTCTATACCTATGGCATACAAGAACCTGTCCAAAGTGGTATTTTTACTCTTTTCAATTTCGCTTAAAATCTTTTCCGGTTTTTTGTCCTTAAATCCTTCAAGATTTAAAAAATCTTCCTTTTTCAGGTCGTAAAGCATGTCTATCGATTTGAGAGAAAGGTCATTGTAAAGCTGTTCGGCTGTTTTTTCAGAAAAACCCTCGATATTCATTGCGTCTTTTGATGCATAGTGAGCAATTTGAGATACAAATTTCGGGGCGCAGTTCGAGTCGTTAGTGCAATACAAAAACGAGCCTTTAAACACTATTTTGCCTCCGCAGGCGGGACAATTTTCAGGCGGAACAATATCGATGTCACTGTCATGATGCTCGGCAACGCCGGTAATTTCGGGAATAACGTCGTTGCTTCTTCTCACAAACACCCTGGAGCCGATTTTCACACCCTTTCGTTTTATATCGTCATAATTGTTGAGGGTTGCCCTCTTTACCGTAACACCGCCAATATCGACGCTTTCAAGGATAGCCAGAGGATTAAGTTTTCCCGTCCTTGAAACTTGCCATATGACGTCTTTTAGTATTGTCGTTTTCTCTTCTGCTTTAAATTTAAAGGCAACCGCCCATTTTGGAAATTTTTCCGTAAAACCAAGCGTTTTTCGGACGAAAACGTCGTTGATTTTAAAAACCAGTCCGTCAATGAGATAGTCGAGGCTGTTTCTTATCTGTTCGACGTGGTCGATAAAAGTAAAGACGTCGTTAAAATTGTTGAAAACCTTAAATTCACCTTCTGTGCAAAATCCCTCTTTTACAATAAAATTGCGCATATCTGTTTGCGATTTGATTTCAAAATCGCTGTAGCCGATATTGTAACAAAAAAGGTCAAGTCCCCTTTTCGCGGTTATTTTCGGGTCAAGATTTCTTATCGCTCCCGCCACACCGTTTCTTGCGTTTTTGAGCGGAATTTTTGCCGTTTTGTTATAACGCTCAAGTCTCGAAAGACGCATAATGCCTTCACCTTGAACTTCCACTCTGCCTTTATAGTCAATTTCAAGCGGAACGGTTTTTATAGTTTTAACCTGCTCCGTTACAACCTCTCCGACCTCTCCGTTTCCTCTTGTCGCCGCTTTGACAAGACGCCCGTTTTCATATAGCAAATTTAAAGTGAGACCGTCGAATTTATATTCTGCGGTAACAGGTTGAAAAGCACCCGTGGCTTTTTCGATTTTTAAAAACCACTCTTTTAATTCGTCTTTGCTCTGACATTTATCAAGGCTGTATAGCTTTTCAAGGTGTGTCGATTGTTCAAATTTTTCAAGCGGAGCACCGCCCACTCTGAGCGTGGGAGAGTTTTTTAAAACAATGCCCGTTTCTTTTTCGAGATTTACAAGCTCGTCGTAAAGTGAGTCGTATTCGGCGTCGGATACGGTCGGGTTGTCCTGCTCGTAATATTCTTTTGCATATCTGTTTAAAAGCTCGACAAGCTCTTTCATTCTTTCCATAATTATTCCTCTACAATGTTAAGACTGCCGATTGCAATGGATAGGGCGAATTTTTTTATCCCGAGTCCCGAAAACATTATGGATAAAATGGCGTTTTCGCCTTCCCCGTCGACGGCAGTAATATACCCCCTGCCGAATTTAGTGTGATTCACAATACAGTTTGGCTTAAATTTCAAATAATCTTCATTTTTAAAGGAAGAAACCGTCTTTTTGGGCGGAGTGCTGTAATTTGAAGCATTATAGTTAGAATAATTTTCCGACTCAATCTTTTTGTCAAGCTCTCTGTAAGAGCCTCGGTATGAATCGCTGTATCCGCCGAATTTAGCAAACGGCGAATAGTTCCGTTCAAAACAAATTTCACGGTCTGCCATTTCGTTGATAAAACGGCTTTTACGGTTTGCCACAACCTCGTTAAAACGAAATCTCGTTTTTGACCATGAGACAAAAAGCCTTTCTTTTGCTCTTGTGACGGCAACGTACATTAGTCGGCGCTCTTCTTCTATATCTTCAGACATTGCGGAGGGAAAGATGTTTTCTTCACATGCAATTATAAAAACGTTGTCAAATTCAAGACCTTTGACGGCGTGAATAGTTGCAACCGTAACAAGATTGTCATCCGTCATTTCGTCAGTATCCGAAAGCAAAGAAACAGACTGAAGGTATTCTGAAATACTTGCGCCCTGATTTGTCTTTACAAATTCCTCTATGGAAGAAACAAGTTCTTTCATATTTTCCAATCTGTTCAAATCATCGTCCGTTCCGTGCGAGAGCACATCTAAAAACCCGGATTTAAACAGCACGTATTTTGAAAATGCCGTAGCAACCATTTCGGATGACTTCTGAATTAAATCCGATAAAATTTCGTAGAATCCTTTAAGCTTGCTTATCGCAGCCGACGGCAGGCCGCTTTTGTCAATTTCGGATAAAGCGGAAAAGAGATTCATTGAGTTCGCTTCGGCATACGCTTTAAGCTTGTTAACGGTGGTATCGCCTATACCTCTGGCGGGATTATTTATATTTCTTAAAATTGCGTCGTTATCGAAAGGATTAACCGCCATTCTAAGATAGGATATAAAATCTTTTATTTCCTTTCTGTCGTAAAATTTAAAACCGCCGTAAACCTTATACGGAATAGAGTGAAGTTTAAAAGTTTCCTCGATGACGCGTGACAGAGAGTTGGCTCTCATCAATACGGCGATATCACGGTAATTAACTCCGCTGTTGAAAAGCTGATAAATTTTTCTTGCAACAAAAGTCGCTTCGTCACGGTCCGTTGGCGCTTCGTAATAAAAGACATCCTCCCCCGTTTTTTTATCGGTCCATAAAACTTTCTCCTGTCGTCTGTAATTGTGTTTTATGACGTTGTTTGCGCAATTCAAAATGGGAGTCGTAGAACGGTAATTTTGTTCGAGCTTATAGATTTTTGCGTCGGGAAAATGGCTTTTAAAATCCAAAATATTTCTTATCTCCGCGCCCCTCCAGCTGTAAATGCTTTGGTCCTCGTCGCCTACAACGAACACGTTTTTGTGATATGAAGACAGAAGTAAAACGAGCTTTAACTGAATGGAGTTTGTATCCTGGAATTCATCTACGTTAATATAACGAAACCTTGACGAATATTTTTCGAGAGTCGCTTTGCTTGTTTCAAAAAGTTCAACCGTCTTTATCAAAAGGTCGTCGAAATCGAGCGCATTGTTTGATTTTAACGTGTTCTCATAATAGGTATAAGCTTCAAAAATCAAATCGCTCTCATAAACGTCGTTTTTAATGAGGTCAAAATATTCAAGAGGTTTCAGGTTTGCCGTTTTAGCTTTGGAAATATGGAAAAGAAGGGTCGCCGTATTGCCCTTCACGTCAAGCCCTTTGCTCTTTAAAAAATCCTTTATGACTCTTTCGCTTTCCGTTTCGGTATATATCGAAAAGTTTTTTTCATATCCAATTTTGTCACCGTCATACCTTAAAATTCTTGCGCAAAAAGAGTGGAATGTGCTTGTCCATACATAGCATGCTCCGCCGAGTGCTTCGTTTAACCTTTCAGACATCTCTTTTGCCGCTTTATTGGTAAACGTAATAGCCAAAATGTTGCTCTCCGGCACGCCTTTTGAAATAAGATGCGCAATACGGGCGGTCAAGACTCTTGTTTTACCGCTGCCTGCTCCCGCTATAACCAAAACCGCGCCCTCTGTATCGTAAGCGGCAATCTCCTGCTGTGGATTAAGTTTAATCTGCCCTGCTTCCATAATTAAATTGTAGCATATAGAGGAGAAAAAACAAACAAGAATTTAAGACATTTTATAAGAAAATAAAACCCGAACGTTAAGCCGTTCGGGTGAAAAGCGAATGCGTCTTTTAGCTTTTTTATAAAACTAAATCAAAATCAGACATATCAGATTAAAAATCGAATTTGTACGTTGTGGTCGAAAAATATTCCTCGCCTTTTTTCAATACTGTTGATTTGAAAGACGGAACGTTGCA
This sequence comes from Acidaminococcus sp. CAG:917, assembly GCA_000437555.1. GTDB lineage: Bacteria > Bacillota > Clostridia > Christensenellales > CAG-917 > CAG-917. The sequence continues at coordinate 70,383 of FR901009.1, forward strand.
AGCGTTGGGATAGTTTTGAGTTTCCATACAAAATGCCGATTGGTATCCGTATGTTTTTTTACCTTTAATTCCGTCAAGAAAGTTTCCCGTGTAAAATTGCATACAAGGCTCATCGGTAAACACACTCATTTTAACGCCGCTCTTTTCGGAATATACCGTAGCGCAAGGCATATTTTTTGTTCTGTTCAAAACATAATTGAAGTCGTATCCCCTTGCCGCGGTAAGCATTTTTGTTTCAACGCCTATATCCTTTCCTATTTTTTTCGGCTCTTTAAAATCGTAAGGTGTGCCGTCAACTCTCGTAAGCTCGCCGCTTGGTATGAGTTCGTCGTCAACCGTCGTAATAAAATCGGCGTTGATAGTGACGATATGATTTAAAACGCTTTCAAAATCACCGTCAAGATTAAAATACGCGTGATTTGTCAGATTGCATATTGTATCTTTATCCGATTTTGCCCGGTATGTCAGTTTTAACTCGTTGCCGTCAGTTAATTCATAATCGACGGTAACTTTAAGCGTGCCGGGATAACCCTCCTGCATATCGGGCGAAGTAAGACGTAATCTTAAAACGTCCCCGACAATTTCGGCGTCCCATATTTTGCGGTCAAATCCTTCTTTGCCGCCGTGAAGATGATTTTCTCCGTCGTTGGCGTAAAGGTGATAGGTTTTATCGGCAAGAGCAAATCTTGCCTTAGCAATTCTGTTGCACACACGCCCTATAACGGCGTTAAAATAAGGATTATCCCCTTTAAATTCCGACGGAGTATTGAAACCTGCAACCACGTCGATACCGTCGCCCACGGGTAGAAAAAGCTTAAATATTCTCGCCCCGTAAGTGATAATTTCCGCCTTTACCGAGTTTTTGTTTTCAAGAGCGAATTTTTTAATGCCGTCGCTCTCGCTTATAAATTTTACTGACATATAAACCTCTCTCACGTAATTTTGAAAGCGTATAACAGCTATTATAAACTCATGCCGTTTAAAATCGATAACCGTTTTCCTTTAACAAAAAACGGCATTGCTTTTGTTTTCTTGTATTCGGCACTATATATTAAATGCTTATTTAAATAAGAATGCCCGATAACTTAACTCTGTTCAAACGGCTTTATTTTTCCTTTTTTTCTTTGCGGCGCTTGTCGTTTATAACGGTCAGCGCATTCTCGTCGATAACCGAAATGTTTTCCTCTTTGGCGATATCCACCATCTGAGTAAGCGCGGCCTTTAAAAATATTCTCGGGATTTTGGTGAGTTTTGCACAAGCTTCTTTTGTAAATTTAACGTTTGGGTCGATACGTTCCGCACAGTAAATGTTAATTTCATTATACCCCTGAATTTAAGCGCCGTAAATACCTTAGTTTTATTATTTATCCTTTCGATAAGGAGCCTCGGCGATTAACGGCGCATAAATCAGATAATGCGGTTAAGCCCGACTATTTTATATCGTCTCTTAAAAATCTCTTGTCTTCTTCTTTCACGTCAAGGCCTATCGTTCCGCCCGGATTCATGAGGTATTCGGGGTCAAAATAATTTTTCAAGGCTTTAAATACGCCGAATTCGTTTCTGCCTAAATATCCCTCAAGCCACGGTCCGAACATCTTTCCTATACCGTGGTGGTGGCTCATTGCCGCACCCGACTTCTGGATTGCATCCAAAATGGACGAATGATATTTTTTGAAAGCGTCGGCGTCCGACATTTTGGTGATAAATATAAAATAGAGGTTTGCGCCCTGCGGATAGCAATGCGACATATGAGTTGTAACTATGGTATTAGGCAGCTGTTTGCAAACTTTTCTGACGTCAAGGTGCACCTGTTCCATATTTGACCAGTTTACACTGCATTCCATAGTGTCCGTCATGACGCCGAAATCAAGAAGCGTATCTCTTAAATACGGGTCGTTAAATCTGCCCTTTTCCCACGACTTGCAAACAAATCCCGTAAGCGACATTCCGCCGTACTTTTTGGCAATTTTGCGGATATTTTTTGCGACGTTTTTGCTATATCCCGCTTCGCCGTCGGTAAAGCCGAGAAAGAGACATCTTTCCATATCCTTATATCCGAAGACGTTCAGAAGTTTGTTGAGGGGCGTCTCGTCCACGTTGTAAAGACGGAGCATAAGACTTGTTTCCTCTTGGTCGGACAGACGGAAAACGGACGAAAAACCGCACTCGCACTGCATCATCTCTCTTGCGGCTTCCATAGCCTGTTCCCAAGTTTTAAAGATATATGAAAATCTTTTGCGGTTTTTAGGCATAAACCTGAAAACTCTCAGCGTAACCTCTGTCAAAACGCCGAACGCACCCTCGCTTCCCATCATTATCTGATTGAGATTAGGGCCCGTAGCTTCACGAGGATATTTTGTCGTAGAAATAGTGCCTATCGGAGTGGCGTATTTTTGAGACAAAACGATATCTTCTATTTTGCCGTAATAGGTCGAGTTTTGTCCCGCACCCCTCGTCACTACCCAACCGCCGACGGACGAATACTCAAAAGACTGCGGGAAATGTCCGCACGTATAAGCCCTTTTGGCATTAAAAAGCTTTACGGCATCGTTGAGCGTTGCCTCGAGTTTAGGGCCGCTCATACCCGCCTGAACGGTAATTGTTTGGTCGGTCTCGTTAAAACAAATGACCTTATTGAAATTTTTGCGCATATCCAAAGATACGCCGCCTTTTACAGGCTCAACGCCCATAGTGACGGACGAACCACCGCCGTAAACGTAAAGAGGAATTTTGTTTTTAACGCAGTAGTCGACAATCCTTTCGATTTCCGACGACTCGGACGGATACAAAACTACGTCAGGCAGAGAATCGAATCTTTTTTGTCTCATTCTGAGGCAGTCGTATCCCGTCTTTCCGTAAGCGACGGAAAGCTTGTCGTAATCGGAAGTAGAAACGTTGTCTTCGCCCACAATTTTTTTAAACTCGTCGATATGTTTTTTGTCCATTTTGGACGGAATATTAAGTTCTACCTTATCGAAGCCGATATCTTTATCGTATTGTTTGAAATCTTCGTCGGTAAGATGAAAAATATCCTTCATCATTTTATATAACGATTCTTTTGGATATTTAACGAAATTCGGGTCTCCCCACCTGAATATAGAGCGATAGCTGTCGCTCGGAGCAGGCTCTTTTACCCACTTGGGTTCAAATCCCTTATACGGTTTAACGCTCATATTTTTTTGCCTCCTGAAAATGTGTGAGTATTTATTTTAAGCGGAATAATTTATAGCAAGCGATAAATTATCCTTTTTAATTGTCGATTTAATTTCCTTTTTTATTTGAAGGTTATTCCCTTTTTAAAAGTCTTTTTAATCTTTTGTAAAGCGGCTCAAGTTTGTTGTAAACTTGGCAGTAAACGTCTTTATATAGCTCCATATAAAGTTCGTGCTCCTCGAAATCGGGATAGAAGGTGTCCTTTACTCTCACCATATTTGCCAAAGCTTCATCGTAATCTTTGTATATTCCCTTTGCGACAAAGGCGACTATTGACGAGCCAAGACCTGACACTTCGTGAGTTTGAATGCGCTTGACAGGCAAGCCGAACATACTCGAGGTTATCTGACATATTTCCTCCGACTGACTTCCCCCGCCCCCGATAAAAATTTCGGTTATCTTTTGACCGCTTCTTTTTTGCATGGCATACATACTGTCCATAAGCCCGTAGTTTATGCCTTCTATTATAGCTCTGTAAAGATGAGCCCTGGTGTGACAATCGGAAAAACCAATGATTGCGCCTTTTGCATTCGGATTGACAATACCCGGTGACCAGTAAGGCTGTAAAATAAGACCGTCACATCCGGCGGGCACTTCGCAAAGATGTTTGTTTAAAAGCGACTCTGCGCTTACGCCCTCTCGCTTTGCCTGTTCGCACTCTTTTGTCGCAAATTCCTTTTTAAACCAGGACAGCATCCAATAGCCTCGGTATATCTGCACTTCGGCGTTATACAGATTATTGGGAACGGCGGGATAAGCAGGCGCGTATTTCATCGGCTCGAAGTAGTCGGGCGTAGTAAAATGAATTGTCGCCGTTGTTCCGAACGACAGCGCCGCTTTATTTTTGGTTGTAACGGAAAGTCCCAAAGTTTCACAGCCTTTATCCGAACCGGACGCTATAAGCTCAAGCCCTTCGGGTATCCCCGACAGTTTGCTCATTTCGGGTGTGATTTTACCTATCACAGTGCCCGAATCGACTATTTCGCAAAGCATATCGTTAGGTATATCGTAGAGGCACCGTGTTAAACCGTTTTCTTTCATCCACCTTCTGTTTTTATAGTCAAACGGGACGTGCCCTACCTGATTTGTGGCTGTATCTTTCAATACTCCCGTCATTTTATAATTTAAATATGTTGAAAGCATAACGTATTTTGAGGTTTTCGACCAAATTTCAGGCTCATAGTCCATAATCCAATTACATACGGACTGACGGTGCTGCATTTCAATCGTATCCATAACGCCTGCGGCGTTGAAAACAAGCGACTTAATGGCGGATAAACGTTTTGTATGCTTTGCCTCTCGCTTATCCAGCCATAAAACTATGTCTCTTAGCGGATTTAAATCCTTGTCGAGACAAAGAACGGTATCTCTTAAAGTCGTTATCGTTACCGCAAAGGCCTCCGACATAAGTTTCGGGGAACGGCTTGCCAATATCTTGGAAACATTGCATAGGTTATCGAAATAAAAATCCGGTTTTTGCTCCGCCCACCCGGGATTTTTTGAGAAGTAAGGTACCTCGTATATTTTTTGTTCGATATCGAGGATATTTCCTTTTTCATCGATAAACATACCCCTTATACTCTGCGTGCCTATATCAAAAGTTAAAACAATACCCTTATTCATTTTCACCCCTTATCATTTTACCTTTTGCAAGTTATTTTGCTCCGTCAAACAGTTTCGATGAAGTAGCAATGACGTCGACTCCGAGATCAAGCACGTTTTTAATAACCGTTTCACCCCGTTTGACTGTTTTATCTACGACCGTTTTGTTGATTTCTTTCATTACGTCGAAGATTTTGTCCTTAGGTATTTCACCGCTTACTCTGACGGGCAAAACTGGAACGTCTTTAAATGCAGTCTTAACCGTGGTAGTAAGCGTTCGTTTAGGTGCGGTAAGCTCGCTTATGGCAAATTCCTCACCTTTTTTGCATTTATTTCCCTCTACCTTTAAGGTTTTTTCGTCAATTTTTAAAAGACAGCCGTTCGGGCATACGATACATACCAGCTCTTTCATATCAGCCCTCCTCGATTGAAAATTCCACCGACGAATTCTTCGACAGTGCACAACCTGAAAAATCAATGCAAATACGCTCCATTTCAGGCGGTTTTAAATTCTGATACCTTCTTTTGAATACTTCCCTGCCGTCGACGTTAATAACGGCTGTGCAATTTTTCATCACATGCGAACTTCTGAAAAACATAATTACTTTGGATAAATCGGTATTTATGTCAAGTTTTTCAGGCACTATATAAAGAGTATTTTTATCCGCATTGACGTCGGTAAGCTCTCGCTTTTTTGCCTTATACGCCGCGGCGTTTTCACCCGCAATCTCTCCGCTTTCCGATACGTAATCGACAAGGTCGTT
>FR901009.1:75999-76663 GCA_000437555.1 Acidaminococcus sp. CAG:917
CCCGCCGTAAATACTCCGTCAACGTTGGTCATAAACGTGTTATCGCAAACGGCGCCTTTTGCCCTGCCGTCCGATTGAACGCCGATAGACTCGGCAAGCTCGTTTTCGGGTATAAGACCGACGGAGAGGATCAAACTGTCACACTCTATAATTTCTTCCGTGCCTTTTATAGGACGCATTTGAGAATCGACTTTAGATATTTCCACAGCCTCAAGCCGAGAATTTCCGAAAACTCTTGTCACGGTCGTGGATAGGTGAAGCGGAATATCGAAATCGTTAAGACATTGCATTATGTTTCTCGTCAGTCCCGACGGGCTATCCTTCGCTTCATAAACTCCGACTACCTTGGCGCCTTCGAGCGTAAGCCGTCTCGCCATAATGAGTCCTATATCGCCGCTGCCCAGGATAACGCATTTTTTACAAGGCATAACGCCAAGCAGATTAACGAAATGCTGCGCCGTGCCGGCGGTAAAAATACCCGACGGACGGGTGCCCTGTATAAACACTTGTCTTGCCGTTCTCTCTCTGCACCCCGTGGCAAGTACGAGAGCGTTTGCCTCAAAGGTTTTTATTCCCTCTCGTGTAACAATGGACAGAATAAATTTAGAGTTTTGCCTCTCTATTTTTGTAACGAAAGCCAACAAAAGATAATCTATCTTCTTTG
>FR901009.1:76707-80705 GCA_000437555.1 Acidaminococcus sp. CAG:917
AAATCTCTCGGCGTATTCGGGCCCCGACAGCTTTTCGCCGAAACGGACAAGACCAAAGCCGTCGTGAATGCATTGCTTTAAAATTCCGCCTAAAGACGCTTCTCTTTCGACAATCAAGACCTTAGCGCCTTTGTTATGGGCGGCTATTGCCGAACTAAGACCTGCGGGACCTCCGCCTATTACGATGACGTCGTATTTTTCCATATTATTTACCCTCCTTTGTTTGAGAGTAATTTATAATCGAGCCTTCGGCTCCTTTAACTACGGAAGTAATATCTTTTCCCGTATAGTCGGAAATAATCTTGGTGATAAGCGGCTGACAGAAACCGCCTTGGCATCTTCCCATACCCGGACGGACTCTCCTTTTTACTCCGTCTACGGTATGCACGGGGAGCGGACGTGAAAGGGCGTCGATAATCTCACCTTTGCTCACTTCTTCACAGCGGCATACGATGACGCCATAGTCGGGATTTTGTTTTATGAGCCTGTCTCTTTCCTCGAGTGGCATATCGGCAAGGTGCGGTATGCCCTGTCTGACAGGATTAAAATCTTTATTGACTTCTGCGCCGCCCAGCATATCGACGCACATTTTTGAAACGTCCAAAGCTACGGCAGGAGCGGTCGTCAACCCGGGCGACTGAATACCCGCACAGTGCACGAGATTTTTTGTCTTGTGTCCTTTTTCGATTATGAAATCTTCTTCAAATGTCGGCGCTCTTACGCCCGTAAAGTAGGTAATTATATCCTTTTTTGAAATGAGCGGACTTGTTATCGACTGTTTTTTAAATACTCCGTTAATGCTTTCGGCATCGGTGGCAAAGTTCTCTTTTTCATAAGTTTCCACTGCGTTGGGACCGACAAGCAAGTTGTCGTGAACGGTATGCAATATACCGCCTCCTTTTGTATTGGGAGTGCTCTTAGCCCCCTTAATGCCCGCTATGGCCGTAACGTATCCGCCCGTCTTTTTGTCCAAAATTGAATTCGTTCCCCTGCGAGGATGAATGGAATAAAATCTGTCACCCGCCATTTTTGCGACGTCTTCGGCAAAACAGCCTGCCGCGTTGACTACTATTTTGGGATATACCGTTCCCCTGTTGGTGACTACCGATTTAATCATACCGTTTTCGACGGTCATATCCGAAACGTAGGTATTTAATGATACTGCCGCGCCGTTCTGAATAGCGTTTTCGGCGTATGCAATTGTGAGATTGTAAGGACAGACGCAACCTGCCGTAGGGCTGAATACCGCATATTTAAATTTTTTATTCAGTCCGGGTTGAAGCTTTCTCAATTTTCTTCTGCCGATAATTTTCGTCCCTTTTACACCGCATAATCTCCGCTGTAAGACATAAAGCCTGACAAACGGCTTTAGCCAAAGTTTGCTTATGCCGACGTATTGCCCTACTCTTTTAAACGGAACGTCAAGGTCATGGCAGACTTTGTCATACATATCGTTTCCTATCAAAACATAGTGCTGCTTAAGCGAACCCTTATTTAGGTCAATTCCGGGGTGGACCTCTCCGTCGTTTCGCGATGATGCGTGGCATGCGACGTCGCTCTCTTTATCTACAAGCAAACAGGAAATCTTCCATTTTGTAAGCTCTCTTAAAATGGAACAACCCGATATTCCTCCTCCGATGACAAGCACGTCGACGTTTAAACCGTCGAGAGATTTGTCATTTAACGAGGGAACTCGGGTCTTGGGAATTTCACGGCCGTTTAAAACAATGTCGTTTACTACGTGCTTGCCGCTTTTTTTATCCACCGCGGTTTTGCACGCCAAAACGATATCGTCCCAACTGTCGAGCGAGCCGCTTAAAACGATGCTGTCGTCCGTCAGCACAGCCGAAACCTTGCCTGAAAACAATCTATTCAAATGCGTATTGATTTTTTTTATATTCATTTTTGCCCCAAATCATAAATTTCGTATATTTATTATACAAGTAAACGAATTTTGTGTCAATACGCAATTAAAAAAGAATTTTGACCTGCAACGCCTTAAAGGTCGAATAAACGCTATTGACAATTGTTAGGACAAATATTGTCGCCGAAATAATAGTTATATACTTAAAAATCGATAAAATGAGTCAAAATCGCTTGCTATGAGTATTAAAACAATGGTATTGACGAAAAGAATTTTTTTTGATATAATGCCAATCATAAAGGAGAATTATATGACATCAGACGATAACGGCGATTGTAACCGAACTTATTTCAAAAAACTAAATAAAACTTTTTATTCGCTTCGATTTCTCTCGAAAGCGATATTATGTTTGCCGTGCATGAGGAACACTTCTATGCTTCCCTGCTCGGCATTCTTGATTTAAAGGAGAAATCGCGATATGCAGTATGTAGGTATAATTATCGGAATGGTTGCTTGTATTATATTTTCCGCTTATTTTTCGGCAACCGAAACGGCTTTTTCCTCGCTCAGCAGAACGAGAATCAAAACCCTTGCGGAAAAAGGTAACAAAAGAGCAAAACTCGTATTAAAACTATCCCAAAATTACGACAGGCTTTTGTCCACCCTTTTGATAGGCAACAACCTCGTCAATATCGGCGTCGCCTCACTCGGCACCGTGCTTTTTGTCAGCGTGCTCGGTGATATAGGTGCGACCGTATCCACCGTTGTTATAACGATTGTAGTTTTGATATTCGGCGAGGTTTCGCCCAAAAGCATAGCCAAAGACTTTCCCGAAAGTTTTGCCATGTTCTCGGCTCCCCTATTGCAGTTGCTTATATGGGTATTCGCCCCGCTCAACCTGCTCTTTTCATTGCTTAAAAAGTTTATATCCCTTTTCTTTAAAAAGAAGGCGTCAAACAAAATGTCTCAAGCCGAGCTTTTAATGTTTGTCGAAGAGGTTGAAGAAGGCGGTTCTATCGACACAAGCGAGGGCGACCTGCTCAGAAACGCCATAGAATTTTCCGACGTGAAAGCCGAAGAAATTTTGACTCACCGTGTCGACCTCGAATCTCTTTCGCTCGATATGCCAAAAAAGGAGATTGCCGAAAAATTCGAAAAAACGAAATTCACAAGACTTTTGGTATACAACGAGGATATTGACAACATAATCGGCGTTTTGCATATGAAAGACTTCTTTACATCTAAAGGCATCACGGATAAGCCGATTAAAGATATTATTACCCCTCCTATTTTCACACATAGTTCGGAAAAAATAAGCGAGCTTCTTAAAAGATTGCAGACAAACAAATCTCACGTTGCCGTAGTTTTAGACGAATACGGCGGAACGCTCGGAATAGTCACCATGGAAGATATATTGGAAGAGCTTGTAGGAGAAATCTGGGACGAACACGACGACGTGCAGGAAGACGTAAAGCAAGTAGACGAAACAAATTTCACCGTAAACTGCGGTATGAATTTCGACGACTTTTGCGACAAGTTTGACATTGACGTTGAATCCGAAAGCACAACCGTCAACGGCTGGATATCCGAACAGCTTGATAAAGTGCCCGTCAAAGACGATACTTTCAATTTCAAAAATCTAACAATCACCGTCACCGACGCAGACAATCACAAAGCGCTTTTTGCCAACGTTTTGGTCAATCCTATATCGGAAGAAGACGAAGATGATAAAAAGGAGAAGAAAGATAAAGATGAAAACGAAGAAAAGCAGAATAAATCCGACAAATCCGAATCTTCCGACGGACAATAAAAAATATTTGCATTTCCCGACTCGTTTTTAAATATTAACAGTGACTGTAACTGCATTGGAAAAAACATAAAAAGAAGCGCAAAGGCGCTTCTTTTTAATTGCGGCCTTTCTGTATTTTTATCCCGAAAAAGCGATTATTATTTAAATCGATTTATGATTTTTTTGCCTTTTAAATAAAAACCTTTAAATCGGCAAAACAGCGTTTTGCCAAAAAAGGAGGAGCAAGCGTTAAAAGCGAGATTTTTCTTGGAAAAATCGAAGCCGACAGCTTTGCTCCGACGCCGAGTCGCAGGCGTAACTCCGAAAAAGCGGTAGCTTTTGAGG
>FR901010.1:0-15931 GCA_000437555.1 Acidaminococcus sp. CAG:917
TTTACGGGCAAAAACAAAAAGCTCGGTTTTTCAAAAGAAAACTATATGCAAATCGAATACAGCGACGATATGGCGACATATCTCAATGCCGCCGACGTAGTCGTATCCCGCTGCGGTGCCACCGCATTGCACGAAATTGCCGCTCTCAAAAAGAGAGCCGTATTCATTCCTTTGCCTAAAGGAACGTCCAGAGGCGACCAGGTGGAAAATGCGGCAGTTGCTAAAAAGCACGGCGGTATTATTTTGGAACAGCCGAAACTTTCGCCAGAAAATTTGTTATCCGCCATATCGCTTGCCGAAAAACCTATGACGCCGATATGCGAAAACCCCAATGAAAAACTTTTAAAACTCATTTTGGAAAAAGCAAAATAATTCCGTCCGTGGCTTATAATGTAAAACCTATTGCAATGATTTAAAATTTGTGTTAAAACCCCTCTAACGGGGGATTTATGGGAAATAACAAAGCAATCAAATGGGTACTTACGATACTTCTTATTGTGATTTGCATAAGCTGTTTTGTAATTGTTTGCACTTTAAACTTAAACACGCCAAGCGGAACCAATGCGGAAGAATCGACTGTCAAAGAAGAGCCGCCCGTGGCGGAGGAGCCTTTGCCTGACGTTGAAGAGCCGATTTATTCCGTCTTTCCTCGGGATACGGTAACATATGATTCCGTAGGCGTAGGTCACATAGGCGGGACTTATTCGGATACCTTAATTGAAGTATTTTCTCTCGGAGAATACTACTTTTCGATAATTTCTACCAATTCAAGCGACTATGATTTTACGCAAAGCGGATTTGCTGTTGCAAAATCCACGGACACGGCACTCCTTGATACGGTGACTTTCGGAGAAGGAGAATATATATGCTCCACTTTTTCGGAAGGGAATATCGCCGTTGCTCTTAAAGCCGACGCCGAAATAACGTTATACTTTTTCGATACTTCCCTCAACTTTTTATCTTCTTATTCGCTTGAGCTCGACGACGCCGTTTTTTATTCGAGTTCATCGATGCTGTTCGGCACGGCAAGAGGAGAACTCTTCGTTTATGAAGTTTTACCCTCCAAAAGCACGCTGCTTTTTAAATCGGAGGTTAACGAAAGCGTAAAGCTGAAACAGATTTTTAAAACAAATAACTCCTTTTTACTTATTATGTCGGGCGAAAATCTGACCGAGGTTTATTCTTACGATACCTCGCTTACTCTCATAAAAACTTTAAACGACGAATATCTCGACTGTTCGATATCAACAGAACGCTTTGCGATTTTTTGTGAAAGCGGCACTCTTTACGCTTTCGACCTCGATTTCGAACTTGTCTCCACGCAAAAACTCAAAGAATGTATATCCGCAAAATTTATTCCCGTCTCGGGCGGTGTTATGCTTGTCACGACAAAGGGGTATTATAATCTTTGCCCGCACTTCGACGTGCTCAAATTTATGGCATTTTCGCTCGAATATCAAAGCGTTGATTTTGCAGTCAAATCGGACGGAGGATATATTCTCGCTCAAAGGGATAACCTTTTAGACATAATTCGCTTTACGAGTTTCGGAAGCTATAACACGCTCTATGCCTTTACCGCAAAAAACACGTTTAAAAGAGTGTTTATAAAACAAAACGGCTTCACGGTATTTTTGACAAACGCAACGATAGACAACATTTTTAAAGACAATTTCGGAGAATCCGACGTGTTTTGGCTGTGCCTTAAATAAAAACACGAAAAGTTTAAACAGGTCGGATATTCGATTTGGTTTGCTGTTAGCTAAAACCGAAATATTCCGTCTTGGCCATTTATTGCCCAACACGGCAAAATGCTGTTGAAATTAAAGGCAGGATATGTTAAACTGATTTTATGGACCAACCGCAGTTTTCTCCGCCGCAAACGGAGACCAAACCCCAAACGCAAAAAGCACCCGCATCGCCTGTCGCGATTGTTTCGTTTGTATTATCGCTTGTGGGCACGGTGTTTTTTATAATAGTCATCGCGCTTATTATATCGAGAACGCAAGGTAAAAATCTTTTCAGCTCTATAAACACTTTTGAAAAATATATCGCCGTCATGTTCTCGCTTTTTTTGGTGTCGTTTTTCTGTTTTTTGGCTTCTCTGATAACAGGCGCGATTTCTTTAAAGAAGGAATCCAAACTCGGATTTGCCGGTCTTATCATATCGGCGATAGAAGTTATTCCGTCAATTATATTTTCCATGGCGTGCGGACTCACGCAATCGATAACAAGTTTAGGTACGGTAATGTTATGAAACCATTTTTGTTCGGAGTTATTCCCGCATACGGATTTTTTATTTTTATAGGAGCGGCTTTAGGCGTCTTGCTCGCTACGTTTCGCCGTCGCCATGACGGAATATCAAACAAAGAAGTTTTTTTTACAGGCGTTATATCGTTGACTGTCGGGCTTATCGGCGCAAAACTGTTTTATATTTTCGGCACGCTTCCCAAAGTTATTTCGGGAGATATGCCTTGGATTGCCCTTTTTGAATCGGGCTTTATGTTTTACGGCGGTCTCATATTCGGAATTTTGGGAGCTTTGCTGTGCGCCTATATATTCAATATTCCTATAAAACGTCTCTTTGACGCTCTCTCGTTCGGCGTTCCCGTGGGGCAGGCTTTCGGCAGAATAGGCTGCTTTTGCGCAGGCTGTTGCTTCGGCATCCCTACCGATTCGGCAATCGGCGTCGTGTTTACCCACCCTCTCGCCTCCACTACGCCCGTCGGCGTTCCGCTCGTTCCGACTCAACTGATTGAATCGGCAAGCTGTTTTTTGATAACGGCAATTATGCTCGTCGTGTTTTCCAAAAAAAGAAAGGACGGCGCGGCGTTTTGGACGTATATCGTTCTTTACGCCATAGCCCGTTTTATCATAGAATTTTTCAGAGGCGACGCCGAAAGAGGTATGATAGGCGCGCTTTCCTCGTCGCAATTTGTCGCCGTGCTTTTTTTATCGGCGTTTATCGTTTACCTCATTGTTCGCAAAATCGTCAAGTCGAAGTTCGGCAAAAACGACTCTTTTCTCGAAGCAAAAGGAGTTATATATAAGCTTCCGAAATGCGCAAAATGGAACATAATGAAATTTGACCGATATGCAAACTTGAAATAACAAAACCGACTGAAATTCAGTCGGTTTATTTTAGCCTGATTTTGCGATATGTTTTGCAATGCGTTATAATAATTTATGTATTCGTTTAAGCCTTATCTTTCTCGCTTTAGCAGTATCGCAGATATCTAATTTCGCTTTTTTATCTTAAAAGAGGTTTTAAATAGCTTTGGCGACTTTAGTTAAAATAATCCCCTTTCTGTTTTACTCTGCAATTTCCTCTCTTGCTCTTTCCAAAAATTCCTTAACGATATCAAGCGGTATTGCATAGTTTATACCTATCTTGCCCGAATCCGCAACGACGACTCCGACTACCTTACCGCTATCGTCAATCAAAGGTCCGCCGCTGTTTCCCGGCAATGTGTTAGCGGTTATTACGATGAAATCTTCGTCGTTTACCTTTCTGAGTTCATCGGATACAAGTCCGTCGATAATGCAAATACCCTTACCTGCACTGTTGCCTATGGCATAAATATGCTCGCCCGTTTTAACAGGTTTTGTTGAAAACTCGACGGGTTTTAAATTTTCCGCCTCTATTTTAAGAAGTGCCAAATCCTTTTTTGGGTCGGCGGTCACAAACTCAAGGGTATACATTTGCGATTGTTTATAAAACTTGCAATATATGAAATTGGATATTATCTCGATTTTTTTATCCGCCGAAACCTTGCCCACGCAATGAAGATTGGTGAGAATATATCCGTCCATGCAAACAAATCCGCTGCCCGTCGAAATTTCGTCGCCGTAAGTCGCTCCCACGGTAACCACGCTTTCTCTGTTCTTATCGAACACGTTTAAGTTTTCTTCTTTCTCAATTTCCGCAACCGCCTTAGCCTTTTTAACCGCGGTTTTGGGTGCGTTTTTAAGATTGAGAACTCTCAGTTTCGATTCGCTGTTAAACTCGCCGAAGCAACTGCGGCATTGATATCCGTAAAATGTATTGCCGTCCTTTTCGTATTCGACAAGTTCGACAATTTCATTGCTACCGCAAATTTCGCATCTGTCGCATTTAAAAACCATAATTCCTCCTATTCGGCAACGTCCTCGCCGTTTCTGTATGCTTCAAACTTGGCAAGCTCTTCCTCGGTTATAACGTTCCTCGTCGATTTAATAGCTTTTTCCAGGTCTTTGAGCGTTATGTTTTCTGCCTTTCCGCTCTTTACCGCGCGCTTATAAGCCTCAAGTTTGACTTTTTCGCAGATAGCGGTTATATCGCCGCCACCGAATCCGTTAAGCGAAACGGCAAACGCCTTTAAGTCGACGTCGTCGTCTTTGGGCAGATTTTTCAGAGCTTTGTTGACCATAAACTCACGCGCTCCTTCGTCCGGCAACCCTACGTAAATCTGAGTATCGAAACGTCCTCCTCTGACCATAGCGCTGTCGATAACCCAAGGACGGTTTGTTGCGGAAATCAAAAGCAGCATCTTGTTTGTTTTCGACTTTTTAAAACCGTCCACCTTAGTAAGAAACGTGGCGACAAATCTTGCCATCTCGGCGTCCACGCCGCCCGAACTGTCTCCTCTTTTGGATGCGACGGAATCGAATTCGTCGAAAAATATAATTGCCCTTTCGTTTTTCTGGGCGGTTTCAAACAGAGCGTCAAGCTGCTTGGAACTGTCGCCCATATATTTTGAAATCAGGTCCTGACAGTTTACTGCAAAGAATTTTGCGTCAACCTCTCCTGCTATTGCCCTTGCGATAAAAGTTTTACCCGTTCCGGGAGGACCGTAAAGCATTATCTTTCCGCCCGGCTTTATGTTGTAAAGCTTCGCAAGCTCGGGATTGCCCAAAGGAGCCAAAACCTTAAAACGAATCTGGTCTTTTACGTCTTCAAGCCCTGCCACGTCCGCAAACGTGACCTTATTTTCCTCCGTATCGACAGGCTGAAAAGTTACGACGTCATCGTCCTTTTTTTGCGCCTGTTTCGCGTTTTGCTCGGGATTTACCGTCTTTACGGATTTTTTACCAGAACAGTGACTCCTGACAAAATCGAGAATTTTTGAAGCAAGCTTGTGATATTCTATCTTGACGTCGTTAGTGGACGCCGTAGTAGATATATCGTCGGCAAGTTCCGCAGCTCTCAAAAAGGCGTCTCTTGCTCCCATTATATCTCCCGCGCCGTATAGTTCTTTACCCGTCGCATAAAAGCTCTTATATGCTTCCACTTTAGCCGAATTGTTCATACTCTAACGTTTCCTCACCTTAAAAACTTTTTATCGTATATGACGATAATCATATATTGATTTTTTACGTCGTTATTACAAAATTTAACGCTTTTGCTTTCTGTTTTAAGCCTATTATAGCTTGCCTTTAACTGCGCTATCAAACGACACCTGAGCGCCGCAATTAAGAGCACTACTTTTTAAGTTTTAAGCCCCTCGAGTTAAGATAATCTTCTAAATCGAAATCGTCGTCGAATTCATCTTCATAACGGTCTTTTTCGTCGTCGTGCTCGAACCGTTTTTCGTTAAACTCGAAAATGTTTTCATATTTTGTTATGACGGCGGGCAATACAACGAGGACAATAACCGCCGCAATCATAAATCCGACGGCACTTTCACCGCTTTCACTTGCCCTGATAATCTGCATTCTTGCGTTTTTCACTCCGCCGAATTTTTCGTTTTTATATTGGTCGTTTACTACATTAAGTTTGTAATCTCTATACTTTTTAATTTTAAACTTTAACAAAACCAAACATATTATCGATAAAACCGCAAAGACAAGCATAAGAACAAAAGTTACGAACGCCGCGCCCGGAAATTTATTTTGGGTTTCGGCGATAATCGTTATTACAAAACTTACCGCAAAAACCGCGAAAAACAACGCCGTCGAAAGTATGTAAGGCGCAATCGAAACTTTTTGAGATTCTCTTTTTTCCCTTTTTTCGTCCCACTGTTGCTGCACTTTATATAAGGTCGAATTTTTTTCCACTCCCGTGCCGCCGTGAGCGTATGCCGAATTATCTCCTTTTTTATCTTCGATTTTGCGGCTTTTAACTATACGCATACAGTTTTGCGTTTGTTTTTCGTCCGCCACTGCAAGAAAGTTTACAAATTCGGGCATTGCCGATATATCCGCTCCGCTCCTTTCAAGCTCGCTATCCGTAGCCGCCTTAGCCTTTGCCTTGATGAGCTGCCAAAATACGTCGGGATTCTCTTTATCGTATCCAAGCCTTAATTTCAGATAATACACGGCGGAATCAAAAAATCCGGACTTCATACACGCATCTGTCATTGCCGTCAATTGCTTATCTATCTCTTTTACGTCGGCAGGAAAATATCTTAAAACGTGATTGAAAGTTTCCACGGAATTCGCCGTAACGGACGCTCCGTAAAGAGCGTCAAGGACAGCGGTTATTTCCCTGATTTGCCCGTCTTTATCAAGCGAAATCAAAAGTGCTTCAAACTCGTCAAATTTAAAATGACCCGGCAATGCTATTTCCGCATCGTATTTAACAACGGACGCCGAAAGCGGGCTAAGAGCCGTGGTTCGGATTATTCCCCTCAAAGCGTCTGTGTATCCGCCGTCTATTTTGCAAACACGCATAAAATACATTTTTGCCACGGAATACTGCCTTCGGGCAAGCGCCGCCTGGGCAAATTCGTAAAGATATTTTATGTGCAAATCCACGTCGGAAGAATCTACGGCGCAAATGACTTTTTCAAATACCGCGGGCGAAACTTTCTTTGATGCCGCTTTAATAAGTTTTTCGACGTTGAGTTTCGAGTTTTCATAAGAATAAGGCAAAATCGAGTCCAATAATGCAAGGGCGTCTTTTTCGTTAACGTCAACGAGATTTACCGCCAACCCGTAAAAAATATCGAGTGCGCTGACCGCAAAATCCTTGTTTGACTTCGAAATAATTTCTTCCGCTTTATCCGAGTCCGAAAACGAGTCGATTTTTACGAAATCCGAAACGTGCATGGCGCGGTATTTGACAAACAGTTTATACATCATCGCTTCCGCGCTGTCCGGATTTGCCTTAATGATTGAGTCGAGCAATTCCGACGCCTCGTCAAACAGTCCGTTTTGAGCCATCACTTTAACTACGCCGAGTTGCTTTTTCTCTGAAAGCGATAAATCTATACCGTTCAGGTTTAAACTTTTTTGCTCTATTTGTCGAGTGCCCGCCTCCTTCGCCTTTTTCAACGTTCTGCCTGACTTAAGGCTTATTTTTTCAATTCCGCTGCCTTCGGAACAGGTCGTTTCCTCGAACACCTTTTCTATGTGCCTTAAAAGGTCGCCGAGAAAAGTTTTTTTGGAACCGTCAAGACACTGACGATTTTTTAAAGATGACGGCAAGAGATTCGGGTCGAAATTTTCATATACCACAACAAGACTTGCCGAGTGTTTTTCGCCTTCGGCTATAAGTTTCGCATATCGGCGCCACTCGTTTTTTACCCAAGTCGACACGACGTAATCGGGATTTTGAGCATAAATAATCATAACCCTCGCCGTTTTGATTGCGTTGAAGATATAAGGCTCGTATTGCTCTGCAATTTTATCTCTCAAACTCTCTCTCGAAAAGAATACCCTGTATCCCGCCTGAGTGAGGTATGTATAAAGATTCTGAGCCTCATAACTGTCTTTTGTCCGTTCGATTCCGTTTTCGGTATCGCTGTCTTTGTAACATATGAAAATATCGTATGGCTTTTCTTTACTGGCTTTATTGAGCCATTCCGTGCGTATTTTTTCGATTTTATTGCCTAACAGAATATAATTTTCCCTTACCTCTCCGTCACAGTGCTCAATCGCCGCAAGGTAATCTTTATCCTGCAAAAAGGAATTTTCGCTTATGCGATGACACGTGGGAACTTTTTTACCGTCCACATCGTCGACAAAAAGCACTCCTGCCCTTGCCAAAGCCCTGCCCCAATACGCCTCGTGGCTGTTTTTATCCTTTGAAATTATACAACCGAAAGAGTCGGCGGCTTCTTCGAATTCTCCCTTTCTCAGTTCATCGAACGCATTATAAAGCATAACCTCGTTTTGAGATTTTTTAGCTCTGCTTTCGTATTTTGCACCGCAGGCAAGACACTCCAAAAATACCCCGTCGTCACGAAGGGGTCCGCCGCAGATTTTACATATAAGTTGAGTTATTGTGTCTTTTTCCATACCGCGTCAAATTGGTCAATCGCCAAGGGCAAAGCCCTGATAGTTATCGGCATATTCAAACTTTTATTTTATTGCTTAGCTCAAGCGACACGAAATTTTTTACCGATATAAGGCCGCTCGTCCGATAAAATTGGATGTTAAAATAAACCGATTGCATCTCGCCCGTCCGCCCCTTATACGGGACAAACGGACGATATCGCTGTTTTTTGTCAAACAGATTAATCTAAGATTTTATTTTTCTCTTTTGCTATCTCGTCCGCAAGACTCATACCGGTGCTTTTTGGAGCATTGGGCAAAGCCGCTCCGCTGAGTTTAGCTCTTGCGGCGTCAATCATAGGACGGACTGCCGATATTTCGTCTGTGCTTCTCGCTCTGTTGGCGGGATTGGACGACTTCATCGCGCCTGCCATTGCCTTTTGAGAAATTTTGATGTTTCTCATATATTTGCTTATCTTTATGTTTGCCTTTTGAATTTTCTTGATGTCGGGCATCTTGGCTTTATTTCCCGCCATCTTATCAAGAGCATTAATAGCCATTGCCATATTCTGAGCGATGGCGTTTGAAACGTTGATTATATCGAAATTCGCCTTGGTCTGCGTGAGCGAGCTGATAACGTCGTTAAGTTCGATGAGCGCGTTGACGGCTACGTCGTAACTTCCCATATCTCCGTTAATCTCCGCCTGAGCGGCAATATTTGCATATTCCTGTCTTTTGGCGGTGAGCTCGTTGATTTGGTCGTTAAAAATCTGCATTTGCTCGTCACGTTCCATTTGCGCTATAATTTCTTTTTCTTGTTTGGTTTTGTAGAAAGCCATAAAATGTTTCCCTCCTCTATTTTACGGTTGGTGTGTCTTGTGTTCCGACTTCCTCGTCTTCTAAATCGGTCATGCTCGATTGTGCGGCTTTTTGCGCGTTACGCTTTGCGATAAGCTCCTGCTGATATGCGACTGCCTCGCTTGTGGCGGAGTCGTTCACCTCGCCGAAACCGCTGATTTTCTGCTCATTGGCTTCGATTTTGGGAACCATCGCTTTTAAATCCTCTTCCATCTTCTTGAGCGTCGTTACCGCCCTCTCCGGCTCCGCTATAACCTTTTTGAGGTCGTCCACCTTAAGATATGCCTTTGCCTTGTTAAGTTCGGATACGGAAAATTCGGAAGCGACAATCTTTTCACCGACTAAACTTGCAATCATATCGAGTAGGTCGCTGCAAAAACTGTAATTGCGATAAGTATTGTTGAGAGCGTTGAGCTTAACTTTTACCGCCTTGACTTTGGATACGAGGTTGTTGAGTTTTCGGTCGTTCTTTTCGTCGATTATGGCGTCGTTCAATTCATCGATATCTCTTTCGAGGTTTTGCATTTCCGCCTCAAGCCTCTTTTCGTTTGAGAGATATTCCGACTGAACGTCTTTTAACTCCGAAAGTTTTTCTTCAAGCTTTCTTCTCACCGACGACGTTTCTCTCTTTTGAAGTTCCTCGCCGGCAATCGATGCGTCTACGTCGCCGTATAGCACGCTCGACCACTTGTCGATTGTATAGTCAAGGTCGTCCACCGATTGAATAAGTCTTCCGCTGAGATATGATTTCATCTGGTCTTTCACGTCATCAATCTGAACAAGAGCGGTATTGTAAAAACATTCGACGTTCTCGTCGCCCGTTCCTACAATTTCTTCAAAGTTTTTAAGCAAGTCGTAAAGCTTTTGCCTTGCCTTTTGAACGGATTCCTTGTTCAAATCCTTGTTATATCTTTCTTTGTCGATATCGAATATAACGCCCTGCAATTTTCTTGCGACTTCGTCGCGCATTGCGTTGTTCGCTTTTACTGACGGTTTATACTTCATCGCTATCCCCCTCCGAATTGACGGCGTTTTTTATCATGAGCATATCTTCTTCCGGCACGAAAATTTTTGCCGTTAAAGTGTTTACTTCGATTCCCATATCTTTTATCAATTCTTTTTCGTTTAACTGTTTTTTGATTGCCATGGATACTTCTTCTGTTTTTGCCGTTACTTCAAAAACGGAAACGGTCGTATCGGCAAAGAGCGTCGCAACCGCATCGGAAGCAACCATTTGCATGCACGACAAAACCTTTTTCTTTATATCGTCAAGCGTTATCACCGTTCCAAACTTAAAGTTGTCGATAAACCTGCGGTCGTTGACCACTTCGAAAATACATTCTCCGTTTGCACCCACTCTGTATGCCTGCTTAAGTTTTGAATTTTTAACTTGAATGTCACCCACTCCCCAAAGTATTTTGGGAAAAACGGTGCTGACGAATGCCACCTGAAGCTGCTTTTTAAGGTAGCTTCTGTCCTTATTCAAAAGGTCGAAAACTCTTTCGTTTGCGCACTGCTTGACCACCGCTTCGATTTTCTCGTCAACGTAAAGATACGCCTTGAACTGTCTTGGGACGGTAATAGATACGTCCTTTGTCAATTCCATCGGCTCGCAAAACTGCACGATTAAGTTTTCGTCGGCATAGGGCTTCAATAAAATTTTTTTCGACATAACTTACTCCTTGTTTTCGGTTGATTTGATGACCTGGCAAATTCTTTCAATTGTTTCGTCGTCAAGATTTTCTTTCGCTACGGCGTAAATGACTCTTCTGCGATTTTCTTCCAAATTGGCAAAATCAAGACGCATGTTTTCAAGAGAAGATGCAAGCGCCTTTTTCATCTTTTCCTGCTCCTCCGCCGTAAGGTCGTAATTTGCCAAAATCGCGTCCTTCAAATCGTCGGGAACGTTGCGTTTACCGTTTTCGATTGCTGAAAGATATGACGCCGAAATTCCCAGTTTTTCCGCCATTTGCTTTGCGCTGTCGCCGCAGTTAATACGAATTATCCTGAGCGTTTTTCCAAATTCCGTTATCATAGTATTCTCCTTTTATATATAAAACGTTTTTGACTGTGTTTATTATATCATCGAAAAATGAAATAGTCAATAGGTGTATTTGAAATTTACAAAAAAAGTTTACATTTTATGTGAAAAAATTTTTAAAAAAAATGGCTTTCGGCATAATTTTAAATGTTAGTTTGTTGTTTTTGAAAAAAAGTCGGCTGAATAAACCGTGTAAAAGCTGAAATGAATTTTTAAACGAAACGTTTTTTAGGTACAAATTTAGCCCGAAAAAAAGTCGATATTAGGGAATAACTTTAATTTTACTAGGCGATTTTTGAACGCTTACGATAAACCTTTCGCCCGGATAATATTTTTCCCCGTCAAGACAAAAAGGATAATTTTTATCCAGTTGAACTTCCAGATGTCGGACAGCCTTAAAAGTCATATTTTTCGAGCAATATTCTTTTTTAAAGCCTATAAAGAAAGCTCTGAAAAGCGGAAAGAAAATTTTAAATTTTCTGAAATGTCCTTTTGGCGATTTTATCGTAAGAAGGTGAAAAAGTCCGTCGTTAAACTTATACAATCCGTTAAAACGGAATCCGAAGCATCTTGCCGAATCAAGACACATAATCAAAGAGTAAACTCCCTCGTCAGTCTTTCCGTCCGCAGTAAGTTTCGCTTTCATGTCGTATACTTTATATTCTTTGAAAACCTTGAAAATGTAAGCAAGCCATTTAAAACGCTTTTTACTTTTGTTTGAGGTGGAATAGCCTATCGGAGTAAAAGAGCCGCTTGCAAAGACGTAAACAAACTGTCTTGAATCCACTTTGCCTATCTCTGATATGATAAGGTCGCTGCCCTGTTTTTTCATATGCCCCGAAAACTCGTTCAAAGTGCCGTAAGGAAAGTATAAAACGTCTATGCCCGTTCTCGACGCGATGTTCAAAGCATTGCTTAAAGTGCCGTCTCCGCCGCAAACGGCAACCGCATCGCATTCGTCAAGCTCAAACGTGTCTTTTTCGTCGGCTATCAAAATAACTTTAGTCACCTCATACTCTTCGTCGGGAAACCTTTTTTTGAGCTTATCCAAAATAATTTTGTCGTAAGCCTTTTCGCCGTTTCCGCTGAGTTTATTGATGACAATCTTTAACCTTTTCATAACGATTTCATTTTACCATATATTGTCATATTGTCTATAAATTTTAACAAATTTAACTTTAGTTTTCTTCCCTACTATATATTATAAGCATATTTATTCTATTTTGAGCACTCGCGCCGCTTTAATTTAGCAATTTGCCATAATAAA
This sequence comes from Acidaminococcus sp. CAG:917, assembly GCA_000437555.1. GTDB lineage: Bacteria > Bacillota > Clostridia > Christensenellales > CAG-917 > CAG-917. The sequence continues at coordinate 12,360 of FR901010.1, forward strand.
TAACCGCTTTTTACTTACCGACGAGATATTTTTTGTTATCCGATAAATTTACCTATAATGTTAACCGTTTTTAGCGCATAAAAAAATCACCGAAACAGATTTAAATTGCCTTCGGCAAAATGTCCATGAATACAAAGAATGGATATAGTGTATTTTATCTCGTAAAAAATCGCCTGAGCAATATGCAAAAAAACATAAACCGCCATAAAAATAAAAAAGCGGCAGAGCCGCAAAAAGTAAGAAAAAGGTAGAACATCCAAAAAAATCGGAGAGAAAAAAGATGTTCTACCTTTTACCACATAGGTGGCATATAATAGGAAAACTATTTAACCTGCCTACGCGCATATCATATTTTTTAAAACTTAAAATTAAATTAAAAACAAATTTAATTTAAAAATTTTTTTGAATATTTAATTTTTAATTGCCTTTTCGGTTCTGTCTGTCATAGACATTCTCGTAATGGCTTGTCGGAACATTTCTCAATATGCCTGTCTGTTTTATTTAATTTGATTTTAAGTTTTTTTATTTAAAATTAATATTGATAATATATAATCAAAAAACGGTTTTAATAAAACAATACCAAAGTCGCAAATTGCAATTATCGGTGTTTACCGTTTTAATCGTTTAATATAAAAAAATTATTTTCGAGCAATAGGGATTATAATTCCGCTTCTGAAAACAAAATTACAGTTTATAGCTTTTAACTGTTGCAACATTCTTAATTTGGGTTAAAATTTAATTGATGCAATTTAAAAGCTGCGCCTAAAGGCAAAGGAGTAAATATGCGCGTATTACTTATTGAAGACTCAAAAAGTTTATCTCAGGCATTGGTAGCGGTGCTGAAAAAAGAAAAATACGAGGTCGAGAACGTCTACGACGGCGAGAGCGGTCTGGAATTCGGACTAAGCAACGTTTTCGATATCATTCTGCTTGACGTTATGCTCCCCGAAATGAGCGGTTTCGACGTTCTAAAAAAACTCAGACAAAACAAAATTACCACTCCGATAATAATGCTCACCGCTCTGTCCGACGAGGCAAACAAAGTGCACGGGCTCGATTGCGGAGCGGACGACTATATCGCTAAGCCTTTTTCCATTCCCGAACTGCTTGCGAGAATAAGAGCTCTGACTCGCCGCAAAAGCGATACCTACCAAGGTTTTATATCACACAACGGCGTCAATCTTGACGTCAATACTTATAAGCTTGAATATGAAGATAAAAGCGTCAAACTTTCGGTCAAGGAATTTGAAATTTTAAAATATCTTTTTGAAAAAGGAAACGCCATTGCAGACAAAGAAAATCTTATAGCTAAAGTATGGGGTTTCGACAGCGAATTCGAATCCAACACGCTTGAAGTGTTCATATCCTTTTTGAGAAAAAAACTTACTTTTTTAAACGCCCCGTTTACCATAAACGCCATAAGAGGTGTGGGATATCAGTTAGAAGATAAAAAAGATTAATTAAGATAAAAATATACTTGAGTCAATTAGCAGGTATTAAAGCGCATACGCTTAAATTTAATCGGAAACGGAAATCGGAATAATATGAAAATAAGCGTCAACACGTCATCTAAAAAGGAACTTTTTAACGACCTTAAAATAAAATTTATGCTGCTCGCGTCAATTATCGGCACGGCAATTCTTTTGATTATTTTTATTGCGATTTTTGCGGCTCAATACGGCGATATGCAACTGAGCATAAAAGACAGCCTTTTTACAACCATAGAAGATTTTAAAAGCAACAGCGGTGCGGGCTCGGAATTCGACGACTTCGATACCAGAAACCACTGTATTTTGCTTGTGGAAAGAAACGGAATAATTGTCATAAAACAACATTTTGACGGGTATACTCCGACAGAACAGTCGCAAATAATCAATATCGTCATAAACACCGACAACGAAAGAGTGACAATAGGAAAAAGGCATTTTCAGATTTTAAAGGAAAGCACTTCGAATTATGTGTTTGACGAAACTGTTTATGCAATTTACGACTACACAATGGAATACAATTCGATAATGATTATGGTTATCGCCTTTTCCTGTTCGATAATTTTGTCGGCGTGGCTCTTTTCTTTAATCGGTTGGCTGTTTGCAAAACACGCCGTAAAGCCGGTCGAATACGCATTTCACAACCAAAAGGAGCTCGTCACAAACGTATCTCACGAGCTCAAAACGCCGCTTACCGTTTTGGCGACAAATATAAATCTCGCAAAAGGCTCGCTGACCGCAAAAAACGCAGAAGCGAAAAGCTGGCTGGACAGCTCTGCCGCTCAGATAGAGAAAATGAATAAACTTATTCTGGAGATGCTTGAGTTATCGAAATTTACCAGCGTGTTTTACAATCCCAATTTCGAGAAAATTAACCTAAGCGACTTTTTGGAAAGCACCCTGCTTTCTTTTGAAGCCACGTGCTATTTTAAAAAAATCACGCTCGAAACAAAAATCGAAAAAGACGTTTGGTGCTACGTCGACAAAAACTCGCTTGAAAGGCTTCTTTCCATTCTCTGCGACAATGCGATAAAGTATACGCCCGAGGACGGCAAAATAAGAGCGGGACTCGTCAGACAGAAAAAGAAAGTGACGCTCACCATATCCAATACGGGCGAAGGAATAAGCGAGGAAAACATCAAGCACATTTTTGAAAGATTTTACAAAGTCTCCACCGACGTGGAACAGTCAAAAAGCTTCGGGCTCGGGCTTTCTATCGCCAGGTCTATCGCTCAATCAATGGGCGGCGAAATAAGCTGCGAGAGCGAGCCGAATAAATACACCGCTTTTACCGTTACTTTGCCTTTGGAAAAAAAGAAAAACCAAGGAGAGGTCAATCAAAAACGTCTGTCAGAGCGAAAAAAGGACGCTAAAGCTTTAGCCGAAACAAAATCGCAAACAGACGCTAAAAAGGTCAAATCAAAGCATAAACGCAGAGCTTTAACAAGCAGCGAAAGTGAAAATAATTTTATTGAAAAAGAAACTCGGCAAATTGAAAGCGACGACGAGCGGCAAAAATAATGCCGCTCGTTTTAGCTTTCAGATTTTATCTTTTAAATTCCTTTTTGATATTTCTCAAAATTTCCTTTTGACCGCTATCAAGTCTTAACGATTCTATCCCCTTTCGTATGGCAATAAGACTTACAGAATTCGTGTATCTTTTTTGCAATAAAATTTCAACCGTCTTTTTAAAATCTCTTACTGCCAAAACGGAAAGAAGCCATCCCAAAGCCATTTCCACATAATAGTCGTCGTTTGTAATTTTTGAAGTAATTTCGACTATCTCGTCATAACGGTCGCTTGTAAAATAGTCCAAAAAACAAACAACGCCGTATCTTATCGAATACACTCTGTCCGATTCGGTCTGCTCTTTTGCGTGTTTAAAAACGGCGTCAAAGTCGTCGCCCTTATTCCACAAGGCCGCCGTCATTGTGTCGCAAACCCCCCAATTGTCGACATAAGGCAAAAATTTGTCGAGTAGTCCAAGCTTTTTTGCCGTTCCTTTTTGCATACCTAAAAGTAAGCCGTGAAGCATATTTTCGTCATAATATTCATGCGGCAAAGTTTTAAAAAAAACGTCCGCCT
>FR901010.1:15997-43616 GCA_000437555.1 Acidaminococcus sp. CAG:917
GTCGGGAACAGAGCAACCTAAAAAGTCTCCTATATCAGGCACGAGTTTTGAGAGAAAGCTCTTATATTTTTCCGATGATACGGCTTTTAATTTCTCAAGTATTTCCACGGTATAATCCCCTGATTTAATAAATTGTTTTATTTAATTTTTTTGCAAACCTTTGCATCTTGTGTCAGTATTAGAATAACTTATCAAGAGATTAAAATCAATAAAAAAACAATTTTACTCTGCAACAAAATTTCAGTTAATATTTTCGGCATAAAAAAAACGACGCTTAGCGTCGTTTTTATTTTTTTAAGGTTGCTTGAATTAGTTTTCGCTGTTCTTTTTCAATACTTTTTGAAGCTTAAGGTCAACTCTTCCTTTATCGTCTATTTTGATAATCTTGACAGCTACCTCATCGCCTACGTTAACAACGTCGGTGACCTTCTCGACTCTGTTTTTAGAAAGTTTTGAAATGTGAATCATGCCGTCTTTACCGGGGGCAAGCGACACAGACGCGCCGAATTGTCCCTTTTCGTTTTCCATAATCTTGACGACCTTTCCGCTGAGTTCCTCACCCACTTCAAAGTCACGGCAGATATTTTCGATAATAACTCTTGCCTTTTCAATTGAATCGGTATCCGCCGCTGCGATAAAGATTTGTCCGTCGTCGCTGATATCGATTTTGACGCCGGTTTCTTCAATAATCTTATTGATTGTCTTTCCGCCGCTTCCGATAACTTCTCTGATTTTATCGGGGTCGATGTTAAACGAAACAATCTTGGGTGCATACTTACTGAGCTGAGGTCTTGGAGCCGCCAAAACTTCTTTCATTTTATCGAGGATGAAAAGACGTCCCTGTCTTGCCTGCTCTAAAGCCTTGGTCAGAATTTGTTCGTCTATGCCCTTGATTTTGATATCCATCTGAATGGCGGTGATTCCTTCACTCGTTCCTGCGACTTTAAAGTCCATATCGCCGAGGAAGTCCTCTAAGCCCTGAATATCGCTAAGTACGGCGACCTTGTTTTCTGCTTCGTTCTTGATAAGTCCCATGGCTATACCGGCTACCGGAGCTTTTATGGGAACGCCTGCGTCCATAAGAGCCAAGGTGCTTCCGCAAACGGATGCCTGCGAGGTGCTACCGTTTGACGACAAGATGTCAGACACCGTTCTGATTGCGTAAGGGAATTCTTCCTCCGACGGCAATACGGGTTCAAGCGAACGCTCTGCCAAAGCTCCGTGGCCTATCTCACGGCGACCGGGAGTTTTAAGCGGTTTTGCCTCGCCTGTCGAATAACCGGGCATATTGTATTGGTGCATATATCTCTTGTAATAATCGTCGTCAAGTCCTTCGAGTTTCTGCACTTCGCTTATCGTTCCGAGAGTGCAAGTCGTCAAAGCCTGAGTTTGACCTCTTGTAAACACAGCACTTCCGTGAACGCGCGGAAGCATACCCACTTCGCACCAGATAGGACGAATCTCGGTAAGCTGTCTTCCGTCGGGACGAACGCCGTCGTTTAAAATCTTAGCACGGACTTTCTCTTTCTTGAGGTAATAGAGCGAGTCCATAATGAATTTCGTCTTCTTTTCGACGTCGTTGAAATCGTCTGCAAAGTGATTCAAAACGTCTTCGTTTAAAGCCTCTTCTCTTGCCTCTCTCTCGTAACGTTCGAAAGCCTCGAGAACGTAGTCCATCTTTTTGTCTGCGTATTTGCGAACTGCACTGTCAATTTCTTCGGGAATTTTTTCAAGCTCGATCTGAGCCTTCGGCTTTCCGATTTCCGCCTGAATGGATTCAATAAAGGCAACAATCTTTTTGATTTCCTCATGACCGAACATAATGGCACCGAGCATTTCCTGTTCGGTGATGACGCTTGCGCCTGCCTCAACCATCATAATGGCGTCCTTTGTTCCCGACAAAGAAAGGTGCAATCTCGATTTTTCTCTCTGTTCGCTGTCGGGGTTGATGACGTATTTGCCGTCCACCAAACCGACTACGACGGAACCGGTAGGTCCTGCAAAAGGAATATCGGAAATTGAAAGAGCGATAGAAGAGCCCACCATACCCCACACTTCGGGCGGAATGTTGGTATCGACGCTGAGCACCGTTGCAATGACGGTAACGTCGTTATAGAAGCCCTTCGGGAAGAGCGGACGGATAGGACGGTCGATAAGTCTTGAAGTTAAAATAGCCTTATCGGACGGTCTGCCCTCTCTCTTTTTGAATCCGCCGGGGATTTTGCCGACGGCATACATCTTTTCTTCGAAATCCACACCGAGCGGAAAATAATCCATTCCCTCTCTCGGAGTCTTTGACATAGTTGCGTTCACCATAACAGCGGTGTCGCCGCAACGAACGATACAAGAGCCGTTAGCCTGCGAGCAATAAGCTCCCGTTTCGACAATAATTTCTTTCCCGCCTATTGTCGTTTTAAAAATTTCTTTTTTCATATTATCTCCTTTCTGGTTATCTCATCATAACCTATTTATTGGCAAACGTAAAGTTTACCTAAAAAACGGGGGCAAAAGCCCCCTGTTTTTACTTTCTGAGTCCGAGTTCGTTAATTAAATTTCTGTATCTTTCGATATCGGTTTTCTTGAGATACTCGAGCATACTTCTTCTCTGACCTACCATCATAAGCAAACCTCTGCGGCTGTGATGGTCTTTCTTGTGGACTTTAAGGTGCTCGGTAAGCTCTGCAATGCGCTCTGTAAGCAAAGCGATTTGAACTTCGGGTGAACCGGTGTCGCCTTCACTGCGACCGAATTTTGCAATGATTTCCTGTTTTCTCGTTTTATCCATTTTTTACTCCTCCTGTGGATAAATAATTCGCTGCAATCAAAGAGTAACCTCGGAGATTTGGATACACTTTGAAAGAGTACGCTTTGATTTTATCATAATAAAAAATAAATGTAAACTAAAAATATAGTTTATTTTGTCGTTTTTGAATTTATTTTAAACACTCGGGCAAGCCATATTTTATCTGACGCCCGTTAGTCGGATTTGTTTTCGCTGTCTTTTTCCCAAAACTCTTTTTGTTTTGAAAGCATTTCCTCGAAACGCTTGACGTAATCGGCAGGTTCTTTGCAATTTGCCTGTCTTTCAATGAGATTTATTCGGGGCGAAAATTTCTTGGAAATCGCTCCCGCTCCGCACGCTAACACGGAAGTATCTTCTTCCATAACGTCGATATTGTAAAGGCAATACTTTTTCGGTTTTGAATATCCCACGTTTTCAAGGTTGCCCGCCATATACTTTTGCCTGTACATATAATAAGGCTGATATCCTTTTGCGGTGAGCGTATAGTAGGCATAATCCACCATTTTTTTCGCTTCCTCGAAGTTTTGATTGAAAAATCCTTCTTCTTTGAGCTTTGAGCCGTTTTTAAGACAAAGGGTATGAACGGTGATATTTTCCGGCGAAAGTTCGATTGCCTTGTCCACGCTGTATTTAAAGTCGTCAAACGTCTCTCCGGGCAACATGGCAATCAAATCCATATTGACGTCAAACTTTTTCCTGACGAGTCCGTAAGCGTTTATGACGTCTTCGACCTTATGTGTCCTGCCTATCTTATCGAGCGTCTTTTGATTGAAGCTCTGCGGATTAACCGATAATCTCGTGACCTTTGCCCTTCTCAAAATCTTGACGGTTTCTTTCGTGATGGTATCGGGTCTGCCCGCCTCTACGGTGAATTCCTTCTGCCCGAATTTAAGACAAGCCAACACCGCCTTAAGTTCCCCTATTTTAAGAGATGTGGGCGTTCCTCCGCCAACATATACCGCTCTGACAGAATACTTTTTGTCTTTGATTATTTTTTTTATCTGTGAAATTTCTCTCTTTAAACAATCGATATAAGGTCCGACAACGCTCTGCTGTTTGCCTATGACGGTGGAAACAAAACTGCAATAGGCGCACCTTGACGGACAGAAAGGAATGTTGACAAACACGTCCACCACAGTTTCGGGTTTTGTGTTTTTATAAGGAATCTGATTTACCACACAGCTTTGAACGAGTTTTACTTTGTCGCCGTGCACCGAAAATTCTTTTTCGAAAATCTCTTTGGCGTTTACGCCGAGTTCGGCAAAATATTTTGTGGGTCTTATTCCCGTAAGACAGCCGTATGGCAGGTTTGTGTTTGAAAGGAAAGACATACACCTGTATAGTGCGACCTTAAGGTGTCTTTTTACCGACCTTTTGTATGCCATATCGCTCGAGGAGTCAACCTTGAAAGTATATACCTTTTTAAACTTATCGAAAACGTCGCTCGTTATGACAACCTTGAGTTCACCGCCCTCGACGCTCGCATTTAAATCGAGGTGATTTTCGTCGCCTGCGACCACGCTCGGATAAAAAGCCCTGAAAAGCTCTTGCAAATCGAAATCGAAATTCGGTTGGTTGTGCGTAAATTTTAAAAGCATACTGTCTCCGTTTGTATAAGGTTAAGCAGTTTATTTAAGCAACGTTTAAACGGCTCACTTCAAATTTTGCATAAATATGCAATTATGCAAAAAGCTGTCCGTATGGGCATAATTGTCGGCACGGAACAAAAAATAAAATGACGAAAAATATAACAATTAAAAAGCTATTTAATCGTCATAGATAATTATACTAAAAAAATTTAATTAAATCAATGAAAATTTTAATAAATAAAACGCTATCCTTTAAACGAATAAAATTAAAAATTGCCCGTAAAAACGAAATTGTTTTATTCAAAATTTATAGGGTTCGTTCTTTTTTCCTCCTCCAAAGTGGAAGCTTCACCGTGACCGGGATATAATTTATAATCTCCCTTTAGGGCAAAAATCTTTTGGGCGGAATTTTTAAGTTCTTTTAAATCACCGTCGTAAAAATCGTATCTGCCGTAAGAGCCGCAAAACAGAGTATCTCCGCAAAAAACAGCGTCGTCTATTACATAACAAACGCTGCCCTTACTGTGTCCCGGCGTATGAATAACTTTAATTTCTTTACCGATAAAATGCAAAATTTCACCGTCAGTTACGTATTCGTCCGCCTTAAAAGCGTTGAGCTTTACGCCCGCAAAAGCCGCCATGCCTTTATATGTATAGAGTTTATCGGCGTCCGCTTCATGAACGTAAATCTTTATTCCCTTCTGTTGCAACTCGGCGCAGCCGTTTGCGTGGTCGAAATGTCCGTGAGTGAGCAAAACCGCCTCTATGGAAATCCCCTCTTTTAAAGCGTAAAGATACAAGTCCTCGCCGTCGCTGCCAACGTCGATGAATATTCCTCTGCCGTTCTCGCTCACGAGGTAAGTGTTCGTGCCTATCGGGGAAGTGATAAAACTTTCTATTTTCACTATTACCTCCTTACGTCGATAACGCCCTGCAAGGAACTTAGCTTCCTAATGAGGTCGTCAAGTTCGCTCGTGGATTTAATTTCAACGGTAATAGAAATTTCCGTCGTTTCGTCCTTTTTATTCATACTCGCGTTCACGCCGACAATCTGAAGTTTTTGCCCGGCAATGGCAGTTGAAACCTGCGCAAGCATTCCCGATTTGTTTTCACAAACGATTTTTATAGTTACCGTATAACTGTCGTTGACAGCAAAGCTGTCCCACGAAGCCTCGATTATTCTTTCCGGCTCCATAGACTTTATATTCGGACAATCCGCCCTGTGAACCGAAACGCCTCTGCCCCTTGAAATGTATCCTATGATTTTATCCCCGGGAACGGGCGAACAGCAATGAGAAAGTCTGACGGCAAAATCGGCAAAGCCTTTTATTAAAACTCCGCTCTTGCTTGTTTTGCGCGGCTCCTTTGCGTTTTCGTAGCTGAGACTGTCTGTTTCAAAAGAATTGTTTGCACTGTTTTCCTTTGCAACCTCAACAACGTGCGCTTTAAATTCGTCGATAAGTTTTACAAGAATCTGATTCGTGGTAATTCCGCCGTAGCCGACCATTGAATAAAGGTCGTCAATGCTTTGACACGATTGCCTTGAAAGCAACATATCCTGCACACCCGGCGTCTGAAGAAGCTTTGCAAAGCTGTAACCGCGGTGACGAGCCTCACGCTCGAGCATATCCTTGCCTCTTTTGATATTTTCCTCTTTCATCTCCTTTTTAAAGAAAGAGCGAATTTTAGAACGGGCGGTTGCCGTTTGCGCATAATTGAGCCAATCTCGGCTGGGACCCTTTGAAGCGTTCGAGGTGAGAATTTCGATTATATCGCCGTTTTGAAGCTTTGTCGAAAGCGGAACGATTTTTTGATTTATCCTCGCGCCGACGCATTTATTTCCGATAGCGGAATGGATTTTGTAAGCAAGGTCAATGGGCGTTGACCCGACGGGAAGTCCGTATACGTCGCCCTTTGGCGTAAACACGAAAACCTCATCGTCGAAAACGTTGATTTTAACGGCGTCCAAAAACTCGTGCGCACCTATTATGTCCTTTTCGGCGTCCATAACCTCTCTGAGCCAGCGGACCTTCTCGTCGAGGACGCTTGACTGAGTTCTGCCCTCTTTATACTTCCAATGCGCAGCGATACCGTATTCCGCTATACGGTGCATCTCTTTAGTTCTTATCTGCACTTCAAACGTCTGTCCGAACTGCGTCATAACAGTGGTATGAAGCGATTGATAGTTATTCGGCTTAGGCACGGCGATATAGTCTTTAACTCTGTTCGGAAGCGGTTTCCACATTGTGTGAATCTGTCCCAGCAAAGTATAGCAATCCTTTACGTCGTCCACGATAATTCTGACTGCAAGCAAATCGTAAATCTGGTCTATATCTATGTTGAGATTTCGCATTTTTTTGAAAATCGAATAAAAATGCTTTGCCCTGCTGCTCACTTCTCCGTCTATCTTCAGTTCCGCGAGTTTGTTTTTGATTTCCGTGCAGATTTTATCCAGAAACTCCTGCCTTTGGCTGTTATGTTCTTCAACGTATTTTGCTATATAATTATACTCTTTCGGATAAAGATAACTCATTGCAAGGTCTTCGAGTTCACACTTGAAAAAAGATATACCGAGCCTGCCTGCAAGCGGCGCGTAAATCTCGAGAGTTTCCCTTGATATGTATTGCTGTTTTTCTTCGGGCTGATATTTGAGCGAGCGCATATTGTGCAAGCGGTCGGCAAACTTTACAATTATGACCCTGAGGTCGTTAGCCATAGCGACAAACATTTTTCTGAGACTTTCCGCCTGAGCGTCCTCACGGTTTAAAAACTTGAGTTTGTCGAGTTTTGTCACGCCTTCGACAAGTTCCAAAATTTCCTCGCCGAACTCGGTTTTTATCTGTTCGTCCGTGACGGGGGTATCCTCTAAAGTGTCATGCAAAAAAGCCGCAACCACGGTTGAGGCGTCAAAACCGAATTCCGCTACAATCTCTGCAACGGCGCATGGATGAGTTATATAATCCTCTCCCGACCTGCGTTTTTGCCCTTCATGCGCTTTTGCCGCGAACTCATATGCCTTTTTTATAAGCTCGTAGTTTTCGGGATACAGAGGTTTAAATTTTTCGATATCGAACAATTAACACTCCTTTAGATATTGATAGGTATAAGACTTATCAAGGCTCGTTTTTTTATCGGATATTAATATAATACCCTTATCGTCGACCAAAATCAATAGCAGTTCTTTAAAAATTTGAACGCCGGCAAAAAAATCAAAATCGCAAAGACCTGCCTTATTTAAATCGGACTTGAATTTCTTTTCGTTATATTTTAGACCGCGTTTGCTTTTAAAATACAAAAAAAGTTTTTCGAGACTCTCTCTGGAAATTTTGTTCATCTTTTGCTCCGGCGCACCCGAAACGATACAGACAAATGCGCATTCGTCCTTTGCCTTTTTATAGATTCCGCTTATAGGCTTTTCGTAAAACACCACCTTTTCGTATTTTGAAAAATCAAATTCGGAATAGGGACAAAGAACAATCTGATTTTGCATATTAGTAACCGCTTCCTCTCCTATGCCGACAGGCAACGAAGGATAATCTCTTTCGATAAGACTTAATCCCTCTTTAGAGAAAGCCACAAACAGCGTTCCGAAATTTCCCGACTCTTTAAATTTCGAGGGCTTGTCGCATTCTGTCGGGGGCAGCTTTAACGAATCAAGCGACGCAATCATCAGTTCCTCGTCAGACAACGTAACGTTTTCTACGTAAATTTCTTTTATCAGTGCCTGCGCAGTTTCGTTGTTCAAAAATATATTCCTGGACAAAGTCACCAAAAATTTTGAATCGCACCCTGCCATAAAGCGTTTGCCGTATTTAAAAAACCCAATCATTTCAAAAGCTTTTAAATTTGCTTTTATATGTTCGGTTTCCCCTATCCTTTCAAAGCGAAGTTTATCGGAAGACACCAAAAAAAGCGGCTTGGGATTTTTGTATCCTGTCGGTTCCAACAATTCGAGTTCTTTCGCAAGAGGCAGCTTGTCTGCTGAGGTGTCCGCCTCGAAATCATAATATACCTTTTCAAGGAATGTTTTAAAGCCGTATGCGAGTGCCTTTTGGTTTAACAGGGCTTTTACGGTTTCAAACTCATCGAAAGATATGCTGACTCCTGCCGCCATAGCGTGTCCGCCAAACGATAGAAAATGACCTGAAACCTCTTTTAACATTTCAAAAAGATTTATATCGGCAATAGACCTTGCCGAACCTTTTAAAACGTCGCCTTTTTTGGAAAACAAAAGACAGGGACGGCGGTATTTTTCAACAAGTCGTGAAGCGGCTATTCCCAAAATGCCGGCTTCCCAGTTTTCGCTAAATAAGACAATAAAACCGATATTGTCAAAATTCTGACCGTTTAACATTTTTATACTGTCTTCAAAAGCTTCCTCACACTTTATCTGCCGTTGAACGTTGTTAAATTCAAGTTCTTTCGCTATGCCGTCGATTATAAAATCGTCGTCGCACAAAAACATTTCAACCGCTTTCATGGCGTTGTCCATTCTGCCTGCTGCGTTTATCTTGGGCGCCGTTTTAAACATTATCTCATAGCTTGAAACACTTTTGCCTATAAGCCTTTTTATCGCCTTTGACGGGTTTCTTTTTATCGAGTTTAAGCCCAGCGAAGCAATAACTCTGTTTTCGCCGCAAAGGGGAACGATATCGGCAATAGTGGCAATAGCGGCAAGTTCCAAAAGCGGCTTTATCTTTTCCCTCGACGAAAGTGCCTCTGCAAGTTTTAAAGCGACTCCTGCACCGCAGTAATCGGCAAATGACTCTTTCTTGATTTTGGGATTAATCTTTATACAATCGGGCAACTGCTCCTGGGGTTCGTGATGGTCGGTTACGATGACGTCCACCCCTCTTTTCTTTAGAAATTCCACTTCATTAACGCTTGTTATCCCGCAATCGACGGTTATAACAAGGTCGGGCGAATACTTTTTTAAAAGCTTTTCAAGCGCATTGACTGAGAGACCGTATCCGTCCAAGTTGCGGTCAGGTATAAAATAATTTAAATTTTTAACTCTGTTTAAAAGCGTTTTATACAAAATGACGGTGGCGCAAATGCCGTCGCAGTCATAATCGCCGTAAATTAACACGCTTTCGTTTTCTGCCGACTTTAAACGCTCAACCGCCTCGGATATGCCGTCAATCGCAAAAGGGTCGCTCATATCGTCAATGGAAGGGTTTATAAAAGCCTTAACGTCGTCAATTCCTCTCTCTGCCAAAAGAGAAGAAAACTCTTTTGAAAAATTTTCCGACTGTGGCGTATCCGTTTTTACTCTTTTGATGTAATTTAATCTCATACGCAAAATTATAATACAACTGTCGTGCATTTTAAAGTGATTTTTTAATTTTAAAAGTGAAATTTGTCGTTAACTCGTTCAAAACGGAAAAAAACGGATAATTTTTCGATATATAACAATTCGCCCCGTTATCTGACGATTTGAGCCATTGCAATCCATTCACCTGTTATATAAAAAAAGACTCTCAAAGAGAGTCTTTTAAATTATTTTTTCTTTTTAAACTGAGTGTTTTTCTTTTTGGGATTTACCCACACGTTTTGTTGCGGCTTCTTTTTAGCTTTCTTTTCCGCTTGCGTTCCCTCGGCATTGTCGCCCTTTTCTTCCTTTGAGGGTTTTTTGTCATATATAACAACTTCTTTGTTACCTTCTTCCGCGGCTTTTCTCGCAAGACGTTTAAGCCTTAAGCCGTCCATCGCATAGCTGAGTTTTGCCCATATAGGCGTTGCAAGGAAAACGGAAGAATAAAAACCTACAAACAGTCCTATGATAATCGGCACGACAAATTCTCTCATCGTTACGCTTCCGAAAATAGCGAGCATTGCAACCGTAACCAAAGTCGTGAACGTGGTATAAATCGAACGGGTCATCGTCGATTTAACCGCCTCGTCGCCTATTTCGATATAATTGATAGATTTAGCGTTTTTGATAGGCTTGATTGTTTCACGGCACCTGTCGAATATGACGATTGTATTGTTTATCGAATACGCAATGATTGTTATCGCCGCGGCAACGTAGGACGAGTTGATTTGAATCCTGAACATGACGGTAAGACAGAACATGATGATTGCATCGTGTATTGTCAAGAGCACCGCCACGATACCGGAAACAGGCTCAAACCTAATAATGATATAAATGAGTATCAAAACGAGCGTAACTACCAAAGCAATTGCGGCTTTTTCGAGCAAGTCGTTTGCCGCCGTTTTACCGATTGTATCGTAAGCTATATCCGACTCGCCGAGGTCGGGATAAAGCGCCCTGACAGAAGCGACTATTTTTTCGTTGGTATCAAAGATGACGTCCGCATTTTCCGACGAGTTAGTATATCTGAACTGAAGTGCGTCCGTTGCCGTAGTGGAACCGGACGACGTCTGAACATAGCTGACCGTAACTCCGTGAGACTCTATCGCCTTAGTGATTTGGCTTACGTGCTTGTCATAGTTTGCGTTTGTCGAGTGGGCTTCCTCCCCGAGCGTAACGCTGAGCAGAGTGCCGCCCTCAAAGTCGATACCGATGTTAAATCCGTCCGCTGCGGAACCGTTTACCACCGAAATTGATAAAATAACTATAAAAGCCACAACAAGAATGACGATTGGCGGAATAAGCCAGAAACGGAGTTTGTTTGTAATTTTAAAATCTTTTAAGTTTTTGAGGAAATTGTTATTCTTCATCTGACACAACCCCCTCTTCTACTTCTTCGACTATTTTTTCTTTTTCATCGGTTTCATCTTCCGAGTCGTCTTCAACTACGTCCGCACCTCTCTTGAGCGCATAGAGCTTTTCGTTCGACGAATTAAAGGAAAGCATAATCGCCATCAAAAGTCTCGTGATTAAAAGCGATGTGAACATCGACAAAATGATACCGATAAACAGCGTCACGGCAAAGCCTACGATTGAGGCGGAGCCGACAAGCCATAAGACGACTGCTCCGATAAGCGTCGTGACGTTTCCGTCGATGATAGCGCCAAGACTTCTTTTAAAGCCTGTCTTGACCGCTGTCCCGATAGGTTTGGATGTATGCTTATATTCGTCTTTGATTCTTTCAAATATGACGACGTTTCCGTCGACTGCCNNNCGTTTCCGTCGACTGCCATACCGATTGAAAGCACGATACCGGCAATACCGGGGAGCGTAAGCTGAACCCAAGGAAGCACGGCACAGAACCAGAGCAAGAGTAAAATATAAATGACCAAAGCGATATCCGCCATAACACCCATCATACGATATACAATAGCCATAAAGATAAACACAATGGCAGTACCGACAGCAGCTGCGATAAGCGATGAAGTTATTGCACCCTCGCCGAGCGTCGGGCTGATGAGTCTTATTTCGTCTTTAACGAGATTGACGGCAAACGTGCCGCTTTGAATTTGCGTTACGAAATCGTAAGCGTCCTGATATTGATATCCGCCCGAACGGGAAATGATACATTGACCGTTGGTGATAGCGCTTTGAACGTTGACCTGAGTATATAATTCGTTATTGGCGTAAACATAAATAGTTTTGCCAACTAAATCCGCCGTGGCGTCGGCAAACGCTTTCGTTCCCGCGGAGTTAAATTTAAGACCTACGGCATAATTTCCGCTTTCGTCGTAAGTGACGTATGCGTTTTCGATGTGGTCACGGCCGACAATTAAAACGTTGGCGTCGCTACCCTCGCCGTCTCGGAATTCGATGCTCTGAGGTCTGCCGATAAGCTCGAAAATCTGTTCGGGGTCATCAACGTCGGGGACCTCGACTCTTATCTTTCCGTTTGAATAGGAAACGACGGATTCGGTGTATCCCTTGGACACCAAAAGCGTCTGAAGTCCCGTAACCGTGCCGTCAATCCTCGTTTGCAAATCGTCGGTTTGCTCTTCGTCGACGATATAAACGGCGGAAACGCCGCCGGACAAATCGAGACCTAAGCTTATGGTTTTAGCATAACCGGTATAATCGTATACGCCTATGGGAAATTCGATTACCGCAAATACCGTCATCAAAACGATGAAGATTGCAAGTAATACTAAAACCACAATAGATTTTTTTCTTGTCATAGTGTGCTCCTGAGTCTAAAACATAGTTATTATACACATAAAGCAAATTTAAGTCAATTTATTTTGATAAATGTATCTTGTTTATATATATTTTATATTTAAAGCCTAAACGGACGTTAAATTGCAATCTTGTTTTTTTGATAAATATAAAATGATTTTTTTGCAATTACGCGTTTCAGTCTTTATCGGAATGATTTAACCGTCGGCGTTTTCGGCGGCGTAAATGGCAAGAGACGTCAGAAATCTCTTTCGCATCATAGCGCACGCCTCTTTATACGGAGTATTTATATCCCCCGAAAAATGCACGGCATTGGCGTTGCAGCCTCCTGAACAATGATATTTCGCAACACAGTCGGAGCAGCCTTTTTTGGTATATACCGTGCATTCGGCAAAACGCTTTTGGGCGTTAGTGTCAAAGGTGCGGTCGAGCACGCTACCCATTTTGTATTCCGTCTGCCCGGCGAACTGATGACAAGGATATATATCGCCCGTCGGGGTTACGGCTACGTATTCGTTGCCCGCTCCGCATCCTCTCAGCCTTTTATACACACACGGTCCCTGTTTTAAATCTATCATAAAATGGAAGAAGTTAAACCACTTGTCCGTCTTGCGACGCTTTATGTATTCTTTTGCTAAGACGTCGTATTCGGCAAGCACTTTGTCCATATCCTCTTCTTTTATTGCAAGCGGGTCGCTTTGAGGCAAAACAACGGGCTCTACGGAAATCTGGTCAAAACCCTCGTCGTTTAAATACAAGACGTCTTTTGAAAAATCAAGATTGTTTGCCGTGAAAGTGCCTCTTATATAATAGCTTTTATCCCCTCTGATTTTCCTGAATTCTTTTGCGTTTTCAAGAACAAGCGCCTGACAGCCTTTGTGATTGGGAGTTACTCTGAGCTTGTCGTGAACCTCCGGCCTGCCGTCAATGGATATAACAACGTTAAACATATTGTCGTTAAGCCACCTGCGGTTCTCCTCGCCGAGCAATACGCCGTTTGTCGTCATGGTAAAATGAATGCTCTTGCCCGCCTCTTTGACCTTTTCGTTGGCGTATTCGACAATACGCTTTACAACGCCCATATTCATAAGCGGTTCGCCGCCGAAAAAGTCTACTTCGAGATTTTGACGGTTTTTACTCTTTTCAATCAAAAAGTCGATAGCCGCCGCTCCCACCTCGAAAGTCATATAATC
This sequence comes from Acidaminococcus sp. CAG:917, assembly GCA_000437555.1. Lineage (GTDB taxonomy): Bacteria > Bacillota > Clostridia > Christensenellales > CAG-917 > CAG-917. The sequence continues at coordinate 29,630 of FR901010.1, forward strand.
TTTGGGCGTGTTATAAGTTCCGTCCTTTGCGAAACAGTAAGGACATCTCAAATTGCAGTCGTGGCAGATATGCAGACACAGTGCCTTTATCTCTCCCGTGCAATTAAGATTATAAACAGTCGCGGGGGAATTTAAAACGCCCTGCCTTTCCAACTCGGACAACTCTGAGTCTATCTCTTCTGTTTCGGCTTTGGTCAAAAGTCCATACGACAAAAACTCTTCATCTGTCAGTGAAGAGTACTTTTGCTTTGCGACGAGATACGCGCTTTTATCCACGTTGTGGAGCGAGCCGCTCTCGACGTCATATAAAAAATATTCGGTATTACCCGATACGTCCGACGTGAAACAATAAACCATTATCGTTTATCAGTCGTTCTTCTTTTCGGGTTTTAAGATTTTTTCGTCCTTTTGAACGCAGGTTTGATTTCCTACAGTGCAGCTGGTCTTGCAAGCGGATTGACAGCTCGATTGACACTCTCCGCAGCCGCCGTTTTTCTTCATGGAACAATTTGTGATAGTTTTGACGTGTTTCATCTTTTCCTCCAAAGAATTGAAATTGCTAATTACAGTATATATTAACCTTTAATCTTTTGCAAGCAATTTAAGTTTTAACATACAAGTTTTTGAAGCTAAAATATACTGCCGCAAGTTGGCGGCAATTAAGTTTTATGGCATATTTAAAGCTATTCGTTAATAATATTTTGATAGGAGTGCTTATGAGTTTCGTAAAAAAACAAATTTTTCCCATTATCAAAATGGTTTTGCTCGCGGTGCTGTTCACCCTCGTTTTCGTTCTTATATTTGCAATGATAACAAGGTGGGCTTCGCTTGACAACAAAGTCGTTGTTCCCGTCACTTACGTCTTAAAAGTTTTAAGTATTCTTCTTGCCTGTCTGATTGCCTTTAAGCGAGGCGATAACGGGCTTATAAAAGGGCTTGTGGGAGGACTTTTATACTTTTTCATATCCTACCTCCTGTTTGCCGCCCTCAATAACTTCTTGGACGCTAAGTTCAATTTTATCGACCTGATATGCCTTACCGTATCCGGCGGAATCGGCGGAGTGATTGCCGTCAACCTGTTTAAACCAAAACAGGAAAAATACAGCTAACTTAAAAATAAGGCAAACGTCCCGCATAAAGCATAAATAATATAGCCCCTATAAGCGTTTGACTAAATATCTTTATTAGTTTTATATCAAAGTAAACCGCTATCCGCTTTTTAGTTTTTTCTCTATGCGTCTATAAGCTTAAATTATTTTTTAAAATTAAAAAAGGAATGAAACTCATTCCTTTTTTTATCTTATTCAGCTTTAGGCTCTTCGGCTTTGGGCTCTTTGGAAACTGTTTTCTCTGCGGTTTCGCTTTGAGCTACTTCCCCGCTGACTTCTTCAACGGCTTCCTCGCCTTTTACTTCGCCCTCTTCACGATACTTCTTGCCCCTCTTTTTCTTCTCGGGTTTGACTTCCTCTTCCTTCACCTCTTCTAAGGCAGGCTGTTGTGCCTCTTGAGAGGCTTCGGGTGCGGCTTGCTGCTCGGGTTGAGCAGGCTGAGCAGGTTGAATCGGGTCGAGAACAGCGCCGATACCGTTTCTTTCGATAACAATCAAAGTGGGATTTTCGTCCGAACCGACGTTAATCGTTACAGTGTTGTCTGCGGCGTTCATAGCAGTAACTTTACCGATAAGTCTTCCTATAGTCATAACTTTTGTGCCGACTCTTATAGAGTTCATCATTTCCTGTTGTTGCTTTTGACGTTTCTTTTGAGGAATGATGGTCATAACAATCATCGCAACCAAGAATACGCCCAAAATTACTAATATAATCCAGCTGTTACCTTCCATTTTATTCTCCTTAATACTAAGTTCAATGTGTTGATTTTACACTAAAAAACAAATATATGCAACTAATTTAACTAAAAACTAATAGAGCAGATATTTTTTTAATGCACTATTTTGTATAATTCTTGCCCATTTTGCTTAATTTAAAAACATCAAATGAAAAATGAACGCCTTTAAGGTTAAATCATACGATGATATTTTACCTGTAAGCATTAAACCAAGCTGAAAATCGATAAATTTATTAACTTTTTTAACTTTTTTGGCGGGTCGGTTAATTCTGCGCATTATTTATAACTTTTAATTCAAGTTTTTATTTATTTCGGTTTTGTGTTAAAGGTTTCCTTTTTAATTTTAATTTTAAAAGCACGGGATGTCACCCGTGCCGTTTATAACTCATAAAACCGATATAATTTTACTTCTCAAAATGACTCAAAAACTCTTTTTTAAATTGAGGATATCTTCCGTCCGCTATCGCCTGCCTTATCTTTGCCATAAGCCTTTGCAAAAATCTGACGTTGTGAATGGAAAGCAGTCTGCCTCCCAAAATCTCGTCCGAGTTAATAAGGTGTCTTATATATGCCCTTGTGTAATTGCGGCACGCATAGCAGTCGCACCCTTCCTCAATGGGCGAAAAGTCCTCTTTATAAGCTCCGTTCCTGACCGTGACGTATCCGCTCATTGTCATCGCCGTGCCGTTTCTGGCGGTTCTTGTGGGCAGAACGCAGTCGAACATATCGATTCCCCTTTCTACGCCCTCTAAGATATAATCTGCCGTTCCGACGCCCATAAGATAATGGGGCATATTTTCGGGAAGATAAGGCTTTATGGCGTCAAGCATTTCATACATCACGTCGCTCGACTCGCCCACCGACAGTCCGCCTATCGCCACTCCGCATTTACAATAAGGCAAAGTGCGCTGAAGACTCTCTATTCTTAAATCCTCGAACATATTTCCCTGCGCAATCGGAAACATTATCTGATGCGGCTTTAACTCCACCTCGCTGCAACGGTCAAGCCACTTGAGCGTCCTTTCCATAGCCTCGGCGGCTTTCTTTTTTTCTATGCCTGCCGAAGTGCACTCGTCAAACGCCATGCATATATCCGAGCCCAACGCCCTTTGAATCTGCATCACTTTTTGAGGCGTAAAAGTGTGCTTAGAGCCGTCTATAATGCTGTTGAAAGTCATACCGTCGTCTGTTATCTTTCTCGTTTTAGAGAGCGAAAACACTTGAAATCCGCCGCTGTCGGTAAGTATAGCGCCGTCCCAGTTCATAAATTTGTGAAGTCCGCCCGCCCTCTCGATAAGCTCGTGACCCGGGCGGAGATAAAGGTGATACGTGTTGGACAAAAGTATCTGACTGCCCGTTTCCCTTACTTCTTCGGGAGAGAGCGATTTAACCGTAGCTTTTGTCCCCACGGGCATAAAACAAGGCGTATCTATAACCCCGTGTTCGGTATAGAGTTTTCCCACTCTCGCACCCGTTGTCGGGCATTTGTGCAAAACTTCAAACTTCATAAATTCTCCTAAACCTTTTGATTTCTCTTGTCGCGTTTGACAAAGTCAGAACAGCCTGCGCCGTAAAAAATTTTAAACCGAGTAAGCCTGTCTTTCCTCGCAAAAGAATATATTACCCGTTTTAAATTTAAGCCCTGCAAGGACGCTTAAAGAATAAGCATACTGTCGCCGAAAGAAAAAAAACGATATCTTTCTTTAACCGCCGTATTGTATACCCTTAAAGTTTCCTCTCTGCCTACCAGAGCCGAAACGAGCATAATGAGCGTGGATTCGGGAAGATGAAAATTTGTGATAAGAGCGTCCACCGCTTTGAATTTATAGCCGGGATATATAAAAATATCCGTATTTCCAGATTTTGCCGAAACAAAACCGTTTTCGTCCGCCACGCTCTCGAGAGTCCTGACAGAGGTCGTCCCGACGCATATAACCCTGCGACCCTCTTTTTTTGCCCTGTTTATCTTCTCGGCATTGATTTCGTCTATCGAATATTCTTCCGTGTGCATTTTATGCTCTAAAGCGTTTTCTTCTTTTACGGGACGGAAAGTTCCCAAGCCTATCTGAAGCAGCACGGTTGCAAATTCAACGCCCTTCGATTTGAGTTTTTCTATAAGCTGTTCGGTAAAATGAAGTCCTGCCGTCGGAGCCGCCGCCGAACCGTCCACTTTTGAATATACCGTCTGATACCTTTCTTTGTCGGCAAGTTTTTCCTTTATATAAGGCGGAAGCGGCATATTGCCGACTCTCGATAGAATATCCTCAAAAACACCGTCATAGATAAATTCCACACGCCTTACGCCGTCGTCAAGAATATCACAGACTTTAACCTTGAGTTCGTCGGAAATATTATAAATCTCGCCTGTCTTAAGCCTTTTTGCCGGTCTTAAAAGCGCCTGCCAATGAGTGAGGTCCTCTCTTTTTAATAACAGCACTTCAAAAGTCGAGTTTTGCCTTTGTCCGTATAGGCGCGCGGGAATAACCCTCGTATTATTAACTACAAGCAGGTCGCCCGCCTTTAAATAGTCGCCTATGTCGTAAAAATGTTTGTGCTGAATACTCTTAGCATTCCTGTCATAAACCAAGAGGCGGGAGGCATCCCTCGGCTCGACGGGCGTTTGAGCAATCAATTCCTCCGGCAGGTCATAATAAAAATCTTTTGTCAAAAGTGTGTCCATATATTCAAACCTTGCGTCAGTTAAATTTTTTACAAGCATATAACGCGTTTAATTAAAATCATTAGACGTTTTTATTTGACGGTCTATGCGTTTATTCTCTCTTTCAAAGCTTAAACGGTTATTCGTTTATTCTTTCTTTTTACGCATATAGCGTTTATGCTTTCTTTATCCGCTTAATCTGTTTTGTCTTATTCATTTAATAAAGCGGTAACTATTTAATATCGGTTACTATTTAGTATATCGGCAAAGCCTTTACTTGTTTTATTCCCCGAAAGCTTTGCCGAGATGCCTATAAGCCGCCTCGGTTGCCACTCTGCCCCTCATTGTCTTTTGAATAAAACCGAGTTTTATAAGATAGGGCTCTACAACGTCCTCGATTGTCGTAGCTTCCTCGCCGACAGCCGAAGCTATCGTGTCAAGCCCGACGGGGCCCCCTTTGAACTTATCTATTATCGCGCCTAACACTTCTATATCAAGTTTGTCAAGCCCTATGCCGTCTATTCCGAGCTTAGATAGCGCAACTTTTGCGACCTCTAAATCGATACGGCCTTTTCCCTCGAAATCGGCGAAATCTCTTACTCTCTTTAATATTCTGTTTGCAATTCTCGGAGTGCCTCTGCTTCTCGAAGCTATTTCGCCTGCCGCCTCTTCGGATATTTCGCAGCCGAGAAGTTTTGCCGAACGCTTGGTTATCGTCTTTAACTCGTCGGGTGAATACATCTCAAGCTTCAGCATAACACCGAACCTGTCACGGAGCGGGCTGGAAAGCAGCCCCGCCCTCGTCGTTGCGCCTATCAGAGTAAATTTAGGCAGAGCAAGCCTGAGCGTCCTTGCCGTGGGACCCTTTCCCAATACAAGGTCTAATTTATAGTCTTCCATTGCGGGATATAAAATCTCTTCCACGCTTTTGTTCAAGCGGTGTATCTCGTCTATAAACAGAACGCTGCCCTGCGGAAGATTTGAAATTATCGAAGCAAGGTCAGCCGCTTTTTCTATTACGGGTCCGCTTGAAACAACAATCTGCGCACCCATCTCGTTTGCTATAATGTGAGCGAGAGTAGTTTTGCCAAGTCCCGGAGGTCCGGACAGCAAAACGTGGTCCAAACTGTCGTTCCTTTTCTTTGCGGCGCAAATATAGACCATAAGATTTTCCTTTATGGCCTGCTGTCCGACGTATTCGTCAATCATTTTCGGTCTGAGAGAGATTTCTCCCTCGTCGTCCGACGTCATTGTCGAGTTAATCAGTCTTTCCTCTTCCATTTAATCCTCTTGTGACAAGTTTAATAGAGATAATTTCAGCTTTTATCTTAAATCGCTCTGCCGACTTTAAATTTACCCGATAAAAGGTAGAGCGGCGTTTATAAAGCTTTACCGTTTGTTAAATTGCCCCTTAAAGCAATGTTGTTTGACGCAGAGCGTTATATTCTTTTCCGCCACGGACGGACAAAAATCGTTTTGCAACGCAAACGGATTATTTTCTTTCTCTCAATGCAAGCGAAACAATATTTTCAAGTCCGCTTGTCCGCTTTGCGGCATTTTCGACCGCCTTTTGCGCTTCTATGCGTCCGAGTCCCAGCGACATAAGCGCAAAAATCGCTTCTTCCAACTCTTGCGGAACAGATTGAATTTCTTCCGCTTCCGGTTTAAACTGTTCTTTAAGTTCAAGCACGATTCTTTCCGCCGTCTTTTTGCCAAGCCCCTTTATTTTGGTGAGCGACGCCACGTCGCCCGTTGCCACCATAGAAGCCAAAAGATTTAGCGGATAGCTTCCCAGCACCGTCATTGCGCTTTTGGGTCCGACCCCCGATACCGTTATAAGCTTTTCAAAGAAATATTTTTCTTCATAGCTTAAAAAGCCGAAAAGCGTGAGGGCGTCCTCTTTGACGTGAAGATATGTGTATAAAATTGCTTCCGACATTCCGCTCACCGCAGAAGAAGTCGACTTTGAAACGTTTAAGGCATAACCCACGCCGCCGACGTCCAAAACGACGAGATTTTCACTCACACTTGCCACTTTTCCTTTTATATAAGCATACATTTTTTATCCTCGCTATATTATCGTCATTATCCTGCCGTATCTGCCCTTGCCTTTTTAATCGGTAAAACTGCCTGATATTATATCCGCTTTTTCAGCCTTATTCCTTATTCCGTTATTTTTACGGTCTTTTTTATATCCGATATTTTATAACCGTTATTATAATCTATATTATAATTAATACAAAACTAAAGTAGTAACCTTTATTTTTCTAATATCCATTATTGATTTTTTGCCGAACAGACTTTATTTCTTGCCAAGATTTAATCCGCCCACCTTGAACTGTTCGCTAAGCCTTCCCGTTTGAGCGTGAGTAAGCGCAACAGCCAGAGCGTCCGCCGCGTCGTCGGGAGAAGGTCTTTTGGGCAGATTCAATATCATTTGCGTCATTATCTGCATCTGTCTTTTATCGGCGCTTCCCGTGCCTGTCAAAGCCTGCTTAATCTGATTTGGCGTATATTCGAATATCTTGTCGCCGAGGCATTTTCTTCCGCAAAGCAAAATGACTCCTCTCGCTTCCGCTACGGCTATGCCCGTCGTTATGTTCTTGGTGAAAAACAGTTCTTCCACCGCCATTTCATCCGGATTGAATTTTTCAAAAAGAGCGTACATTGCCTTTTCGACGTCTGAAAGACGGAGCGGCAAAGAGTCTTCCTTGCACGTTTTGACTACGCCGTAGTCCACCGCTTTATATTGTCCGCCGTCGCTATCCACCACGCCGTAACCCATTGTTCCGATGCCGGGGTCAATGCCCAATATCCTCATTAAATATCCCTCTTGGACGTAAGCTTGCCTGCTTATTTGTGCCGCTCAGCTTATAAGCTTTAATATGCTTTGCCTTTTTGCGTCCTTTAGCTTAAGTTTTATTTTTATGCTCACGTCAAACCGTTTTGCATTTTTATTCTTTTAAAATTCCGCTCTCCGACGAAATGTCGAAAAGCATAATCTTGTCCTGTTTCAGCGAAACTTTTTCTTTTGCTTTTGCCTTGGAGCCGTATCGACATATTCCGTTTGAATATTTCGTAAAATATGCCCCCGAAACAAAAGAAGAGGACACGGTTTCGCACTCTATGCCGTCGTCCGACAAAACGACGTCTGTTCCGTGCATTCCTATAAGAACGTCACAGCCTATATATTTTTTGGTGACAAGCCTCTCCTTCAGCGGCGTTACGTCCTGCTTGAAACCGAGATATTCAAGATATAGCTTGCCCGAACTTTCGATAAGTTTTGCCTTGACCGAAAATGCAAATTCGTCTGCCGCCTCCAGCGCCCAATAGCTTTGAGGTTTAAAATAAAGCTCCTCGGGTGAAGATATCTGCTTTATTTCGTAAGGCGTGGCAAACAGAACTTTATCCGCTATGCTCAATGCCTCGTATCTGTCCGATGTTGAATATATGACTGTCTTTTTGCATTTCTTTAAAAAGTCGGAAAGCTCAAAAAAGAGCGTCTTTCTCGTCTCGGAAGGCAGACCTTTTAAAATATCGTCGATGAGCACCACTTCAAAGTCTCTGACAAGCATACGGGCAAGCGACGTCATTTTTCTCTCTTCCAAAGTCAGCCTTTTGACTTTTTGATACAGCACGGAATTTAAACAGAATGCGTTTGCCGCCCTCAAAGTTCTCTTTGCTATTTCCGCTTTATCCGTCTTTCTTATTTTAAGCGGATAAGCGAGATTGTCAAACACCGTCCAATTGTCGAAAAGCGCTCCGTCGGAAAATATCATCATGACGTCGTCCGGTTTTTTGGCAAGCGGATTGCCGTCAAACAGAACTTCGCCCTCGCATTTTTCCGCACCTGCCAGGCACTTCAACAGAGTGGTTTTTCCGCTCCCCTCCGCCCCATAAACGCTCATTATCTCGCCGTCCGATAGGGAAAAGGAAAGATTTTCAAATACCGTCCTTCCGTATGAATATATTTTTGTCAATCCTTTAACTTCGACTTTCATAACAATCTTAAACTATTATATATTACATTGGCAAATTTAACAAGCGTTAAGCCTAAAATCACTCATTGCGCCGTCGGCAATTTAAAACAGCTTTTAAATCATAATTCCTATAATTGAAATCGGACGGCAAATTTTTAACTTTATGCAAATCATTAAAGCCAAAAATTATTTTTTAAAGTTTATTAGTTAGCCGTAAATTTAAAGCCGTGATTTTATAAATCATCAAACCCTTAAACTTATAAATTTTTTAAACGTCCTGCAAATATAATTTGTAAAACGACCTGCATATATAATTTGTAAAACGGAAAAAAGCACGGAAACCCGTGCTTTTTGTTTTAAGTTAATTTGACAAGCTGCGTTTATTTTAAAACGGAGCTGACTACATTCTCGTCTTTTTGTATTCTCCGATACCAGTCATTCCGTCAACGGTATAAACGTTTCCGTCAACGTCTTTAAGCGTTCCGTAAATAGTTCCGAACGGCAAGAGATATTTGACGTCGATGACGATAAAGTGCATGGGCATTTTAAAGGTTTGGTCAATCTCGAAACGAATATCGACGCAGCCGTGTTCGTCTTTGACGTACCAGATATTTTTATTCTTTTTGTCCCTCGTAAATTTGACGGGGGGAAGCGGAGAGCTGTCGTTTTCGAGCCAGATTAAATTTTCGTTGTAGTCGTCCTGATTTATCGATTGATTTCTTGTGAGATTGAAAGCAAAATATTTCTCCGTTCCGCCTATATTGAGTTTGCCCATAGCGGTAAGCCAATCGTAGTGAGCAAAGAAAGGATAATATCCCTTGTGGTCGTCTATGATTGAAACGGTGTTGGAGTTAGACTCATACTTTTTGCCGTTTATCGTGATATATCCGACTGCTTTGAAAAAGTCCTTTTCGGAATAGAGCGGCTTATTTTTGCCGAACGGAATACATACGTTTGAAATGGGAGAAACTCTCTCGACGCTCATATCGATTTCAAACTTTCCGAACTTCTTGTTTTCGGAATAGCCTACCGCCCTCGCCTTGCCGTTTTTGAGGTCGTTAATGATTTTATAATCCGACTTTTTGGTTTTAAGTTCGCTGACGCCGTTTACAAGCTGAGGTGCAACGTGTGCGGCTTTAGCCGAAACAAAGTTTTTCCAGCTGTATATCTTATGCGCCGCTTTATCGTATACCACCATAATGGAAAAACCCAAAGAGCCGGTATTGTATATTGCGCTGACGAGCGAAAGCTCGTCCATATTGATTTCAAACGCTTCCCACTCGGTGAGACGCTTGCGGTTTAAACATTTGGGATAAAGCGCTCCGCAGGGCTTATGGCAATCGAGCAAATTGAGAGTTTCAAACGGCTCGTCAAAAGTGCCGAATTGCGCTTTTCCGTCAATGACGATTTTCTCGGGCGTCGCAACGGGACGCCTTTTGGGGGATATGTAGTTAGGATATTCTTTGTTCATAATTTCTCCGCTTAAATTTATTTATTTTTATAAATTTTTATCGATTAAAATTTTTTATGCCTATAAAGATTATATCGATTTAAATTTAATTGTTTAATAGTTTTTACCGCCAAGCCTTGCGCATTTTAGCAAATAAAAACTCTCCTTTGCCGAACAGCGTTGCATAATAAGTTTTTAAGACGCCGTCGCAGCGCAGGCGGTTTTTGTTCCGCTTGAGACAAAGGACAACCTGCTTTCGGTATTAATTTCAGATAATATACGCCTTATTCTTTTTGGGAGCGTTTTCGAGTTCCTTTTTCTTTTCCTCGTAACCTTTACGATTGAAAAGCGCATAAGTTGCGTTTTTGCCCGCCTCAACGCCCGGCTGATTGAACGTGTCGATATTGAGCATAGCGCCGCAGTAAGCCGTCTGAAGCTGGAAGAACATCAAAAGCTGTCCTATCGTGTGAGCGTTCACCTCGGGAAGAAGTATCGTATTGTTCATATGTTTAGAACAGGTCAAAGCATATTCGGTTGCAATTCTTTCGGTATTGATAAGCTCGCTCATAGTGTGTCCGCAAAGGAAATTCACGTCCGGGAATTCTTCTGCGCCGTCGGCAATAACCACGTCGCCCCTGAATTTTTCAACGCCGATAATCGTGATGACTTTGTCGAAAGGTCCTTCGGTATAAAGCTGAACCTGGCTGTGTTGGTCGGTAACGCCCAAAGCCTTGACGGGAGTCTGCCCCACGTTGACGACTTTTCCGTCGTTATCTACCGCCTTACCCAAAGATTCGCCCCAAAGCTGACAATACCAATCGGCAATATATTTTAGGCTGTCGGCATAAGGCATCATGACTGAAATATTTTTGCCTTTTTGCATAGAAAGATATGAAAGAAGCGCCGCCATAAGCGCGGGATTTTTGTGCGCGTCATCTGCCGAGCAAAGTTTATCCATAAATTTGGCACCCTCAAGCATACCCTTTATATCGATACCGAGCACCGCCGCAGGCAAAAGTCCCACGGGGCAAAGTTCGGAAAATCTTCCGCCTACTCCGTCGGGAATATAAAATGTTTTAAAGCCTTCCTTTTTGGCGAGTTTGATGAGATTTCCCTTCTTTTCAGAGGTGGTTGCGATAATATTTTTCGCATATTTATCGCCGAGCTTTTTCTTTAAAATATCGGTTATGATAAGATATTGGCTCATCGTTTCCGAGGTAGCCCCGCTCTTTGTGATGACGTTAAAGCATGTTTTTTCCACGTCGATGACGTCTAAAAGGGCGAGCATTCTTTCGGGGTCGACGTTGTCCTCTACAAAGAATTTAAGCCCTCTCTTTTCTTTGGGAAGGTCGTTATAGCGAAAATGACAAAGTGCGGTAAACACGGCAATGGGACCGAGAGCGCTTCCGCCGATACCCAAAACTACAAAGTTTTCAAAGTTATTGTTTATCTCTTTTGCGGTGGCGATTATGTCTTCTACGACGCCGTCCTGATTATAGGGAAGGTCTGCCCAACCCATCATCTGCGTTCCCCTGTTTGCCTTGAAATAATCAAACGCCGCTTTTGCAACGGGATTGTCGAGCTCGGACGCTTTTATGCCCTGCTCGCCGATAAAATCGCTCATCATATTGTTAAAATCGAATTTAATAGCTTCCATAACTACTCCTTAAATTTTAATTGTTTCCCTTATATTTATCCGATGTATAATATTTCAATTTTATTTTAACTTAAGCGTTTATAATTTAAAACTTGCCGTTTGCGCCATCTTTAACCGTTGTTAACTTTATCCATAATCTCTTTAAGCCTATCGAAGGGCGCATAGAGCGAATTCAGGTTTTGATAATCTTTTGAATAAAGTTCAATAAGCACGGGACCGTCGTAACCGCTCTGTTTTAAAGCGGTGAACAGTTTTGCATAATCCACCGTTCCCTCAAACGGAAGACACGTGTTTCCGTTTTCGTCGAAGTCGGATATATGCACTGTCTTGAGGCGGTCGCCGTAAACTTTGATAAACTCGTTATAATCCACACCCGCCTGCTTTGCCTGCTTTATATCGAGAGTGGCTTTAAGATGAGGAGCACCCGGCGCAATTATTTCAAAAATGCAGGGCTCGTTGTTTATTGCCCAATGGACGTTTTCAAGACATAAATCCATGCCGTATTCGTTTGCCCATAAGGCGAGTTCTTCATACCTTTGGCTGACCAAAGGGAAATCGTATTTCGTTGTCTTTTTAAGACGGGTCTGACCGTGAAAAGTATAATTTTGCGCGCCCAGAATTTTGCCTGCCGTAAGCACCTTTTCAAAAAGCTTTTCGCCGTCCCTCCTCGTTCTTTCGGCGGGATTAAAAAGCATAGGCTCGAAACTCGTCGTATAGTCGTGCACGGAATGCACTCTTACGCCCATCAGACGGTCGGATAGCACTTTGGCAAAATCCGATTCATATTCGCAAAACGTAGTCAAGAAAACTTCGCAAACGTTAAAACCGTAGCGACGGACAAGCTCAAAAGTGTCTTCCGTTTTCGCTACGTTAAAGAACGTCGCGGTACAAATTCCCAATTCCATAATGAGATTATAAAGCACAAAGCGGCGATAGTCAATAAAAAGCCGAAAATAATGCCTTTATTTTCCATTCGGGAATTTGAAGACTTTTTTTAATATCATTATAATCGCGACTCTCCGCTTAAATTCCGTCTTCCGTCTCAACGGAGTTTTTTAATTTAAAAACTCCGCCTTAAGCGGAGCACTTAAATTCAACAATGCCAAATTAGGATAAAATCGCTAAAAAGAATAATTCAAACGGCATCGAATAATATAAATAGCAATATTGTATCAATATTTAAATAGCCCGAATAACCGCATTTGTTATATCGATTGATTATATAGCGTTTTTTATTGTATATCCTAAACGGGTTTGCAACATTTGAAGTTTTATCGTGATTTTATAGTTAATTTATATTGTTTGCAAGCTTAATAAGTTCGTCACTGTGTCCGAGCGTCACGACGTGGTCACCCTTTTGGAATTTAAAATCAGGCGACGGCGACGGGATAAACTCCTTGCCTCTCTTTACTGCCAAAATATTGATATTGTAATTTTTGCGAACGTCGATTTCAAGTATGCTCATACCGTCCCAGCCTTCCATGATGGGTATTTCAAACAAAGAATAATCGGCGGTGAGCTGAATATAGTCAAAGACGTTGTTTGAGCTGTATTTAATTGCAAGGCGTTCGGCGTTATCCTTTTCGGGATATACTACCTCCGTTGCGCCCGTCTTTAAAAGGAATTTCGCCTGCGATTCCCTGCTCGCTTTGGACACTACCCTCTTTGCGCCGCATTCGGAAAGAAGCGACGTAATTTCAAGCGAGGATTGGAAATTGTCGTCGATAGCCACAAAACAAGTATCGAATTGGTCGACGCCTATCGTCTTTAAAACCGCTTCGTTAGTGCAATCGCCTATATGAGCGTTGGTGAACACGGGAGCAAGTTCCTCAATTTTTCTTTCGTCTATATCGACAATCATGACCTCGTTTCCGAGTTCTAAAAGCTTTAAGGCAAGATACTTTCCGTATTCGCCCATTCCTATGACGAGCATTGATTTTTTACCAATTTTCTTTGCCATAACACACCTAACCTATTATGATTTTTTCCGTCGGTCGCTCGAGCGGCACGACTTTATTTTTACCTGCAAATATCATTGCAAAGGAGAGCATTCCCACTCTGCCTATATACATAAGCAAAATCAAAACTACCTTTCCGACAACCGCCACGTGGACGGAAAGTCCCACGGAATATCCCACCGTCGAGAGCGCCGATACCACCTCGAAAACGACGTCGGCAAGAGAATACTCGGGAGCCACGATACAGATAATCCCGCAGCCGATTATCGCAAGCGCAAGATACATTGACAAAAGGCCGTATGCCTGATGCACGTTTGCGGAATCTATCCTTCTGTTGCCCACGGTGATATCCTTTTTGCGGCGCACGTTGGCGATTATGCTGAAAATCAAAACGACGAGAGTTGTAGTCTTAATGCCGCCCGCAGTAGAGCCCGGGCT
>FR901011.1:0-28955 GCA_000437555.1 Acidaminococcus sp. CAG:917
GTGGGCGTAGGATATTTGAGAGGCTCTGCCCCTAGTACGAGAGGACCAGGGTGGACGCACCTATGGCGCACCAGTTGTCACGCCAGTGGCATAGCTGGGTAACGATGTGCGGATGGGATAAACGCTGAAAGCATCTAAGCGTGAAACCCGCCTCAAGATAAGATATCCCTAAAGAGCAATCTGAGTAAGGCCCCTTATAGACCATAAGGTTGATAGGTCAGGTGTGTAAGTGCAGCAATGCATTCAGCTTACTGATACTAATAGGCCGAGGGCTTCAATCAAATAAATACGTTAAACACTCTTATTTCTATGCAGTTGTGAATGTGCACACATTCAACCATAACCGGTGATTATAGCAAGGAGGATCCACCTGTTCTCATACCGAACACAGAAGTTAAGCTCCTTAGCGCAGAAAGTACTTGATTGGACACGATCTGGGAGGATATGACGTTGCCGGTTTTTCAGAAAAGAAGAAGCACGAAAGTGCTTCTTTTTTGTTTTATTTTGTTAAATAAGTGTCCAAAAAAACACGGAGTGTGATAGCACGACGTGTTTTTTATTGAGTATAAATTCGGGAGGATATGACGCCCATGGTTTTTCAGAAAATGCAAGCACGAAAGTGCTTCTTTTTTTTAATTTGTATGTTTACAAACAACAAGAGGAGTTATATGGATTTTTACCGTTTTGATTGTTTATCGGCTTATAAAAAAATAGGGCGTTTAAAAGGGGTAAAGCGGTATAAAATTCTTGCGTTTTATCGGCGTTAGTTTCTTAGGATTTGCCATTTAAATTTTTGATAGGGAGCTGCGTATTTAATTGATATATGTTCAAATTTAAAGATTTAAAAATATGCTTTTGATTTTAATTTGTTATTAAATTTATATATTGAAAAATTTTCTAAATAGTTTTTAAATGCTAAAATGCACATATGTGAAATAATTTAAAAATCCGAGATGTATGCGTATTAATTCAGTAAGCGTAAAACGAATAAACGTATGCGATTTTGTGTTTCATTAAAAATAAAGATACGCAAAGAATGGTTTTGCCTATCTCTGTTTCAACCCCCTATCGTATAGAAATGATAAAGGCGCAAGGAAATTGGATTATCTTGCCTTGATGATATTATTGTTTGCCGCGTTCGGCAAGCGCCGACGTTAACGTCTTCTTCCATATCTTAAAATCGAATTTGGCATTTGCCGGTGACGTGGACGGCAGGCAATCGGTTATTGCCATAAGATTGGGATATGCCTTTTTGAAATATTTTTTCGCCGCCCCACCGTTTAAGAATATCCTTTTAATGTCTGCCGTTTTAAAAATCTGAGTCATATCGCATACGACGGCATTTTTAATGTTTGCGTCGAGCGAGCCTTCGATTTCGCATTCCACCACGACGTCCCAGAGGGCGACGTTGTGTTTTAAAAGCATAGATTTTTTCTCTTCGACAGTGGTCGGAAGTTTCTCGCCGAAAATTTGGGCGAGCGTGCTCCAAAAGCGGTTTTGTCTGTTTCCGTAATAGAAATTCTCTTCCCTCGATTTGACGCTCGGAAAGCTTCCCAAAATCAAAATTTTACTGTCGCCGTTAACGAACGGACAAAATCCTCGTATGCTCATATTTAAATATTACCACAAATAAATTGCAGTGTTCTCATATTTTTATATATTCATCTGTAAAAATTTAAAATCGGGCATCTATGCGAGTAGGGCGGCAGATAACGCACCTCGGTCAGCGCCCAAAGAGCGGATAAATTTTTGCAACGCTCAAAAACGAAAAAATGTTACGGCGGATAATGCAAAAAAAATGCGGCGTAAAGCCGCATAGTTTAGGCGTGTAGGATTTAATTATACATATCGTGGTTGATATTGTTTGCCCTCGTCTATGGCGGCGAGTAAAGTTTGTGCCGTCAAAGAGAAATCCGCCACCATGGAATTCGGTTTTTCGGTCGGAGCGTCCTGCCTTAGCGGAACGAAAAAAACGTTTTTGGTGTTGGTCAAAAGTCCTACATTTTTAGCGTTCGCACCCAATGCGTCGTTTGACGACAGAGCGATGACAACAGGACGGTTGTTTCTCAGCTGAGCCTTGACCGCAAGCGTGACGGGCGTATCGGTGATGCCGTTTGCGATTTTTGCCAGAGTATTGCCTGTGCAGGGCAAAACAAGAACTGCGTCAAGGTTTGCCTTTGCAATAGGTTCGGCGTCTTGCAGAGTGCAAATTATTTTTTTACCCGTCTTTTCTTCTACCGCCTGTCTGAAATCATCGGCTTTGAAAAATCGGGTGTCAAGATTTTTGACGTTAAAACTGAATATCGGCGTTATGTCAAAGCCTTTTGATATTAAATCATCTATTGCGGCAAGCGTTGTCTTTAGGGTGCAAAACGAGCCGCATACGCAAAAGCCTATCCTTTTCATTTAATACTCCTTTTGATAAAGTCGTAAATCAGTTTAGCCGACGACTTGGGATAACATTTGGCGGGCAGACCGCCAAAGTATGCCGAACCGTTTTTCATCAGATTTATATCCTTATAGTAGTCGCCTGCCAGGTCTATATAGAGTGTTGTCGCAGACGGTTTGGCAACAATCGGAACGGGCGCGGTGTTGATTATCACGTCATATTTTGAAAAGTCAAGCTCGCCCAGCGACATTACCTCATTCGCGAAAGCCCGAGCCTGTCTTGCCGACGAAGTGGAAGCGACATCGTATTTAGCTCCGAGTCCCCAAAGAATTTTAGAGAGGTGAACGCCTATCCTGCCAAAGCCTATGATGAGAATTTTGGCATCGGAAGGCGAGATTTTGAAATCGCTCAAAATATTGAGCGCGGCGATTGCCGTGAGCGAGGCATTTTGGTCGGCAAAAATTTCGTCGCTCAGCATGCAGAAATTTGGATATCCGTCAAGAAGTTTCAGGGCTCCTTTATCGATTTTACCGTAAAAGAAAACAGAGTCGCAGGGCAAAATTTCCTTTTTGACAAAGGCGGCGTCTACGCTTGTCTGCGGAGCAGCAACGAATATCTCCTTTTCATTTTTTGTTTCGTCATCTAACATAAGCTGCCAAAGGGCCGCCATACGTTCGTCATTTCCAAAAATTTTCGCTTTCATAATGTATACTATGTGCTTTTTTAAAAGGGTGACACAACGGCAAAAAAAACCATAGTATGCATTGGAGGCTGTTATGTCAGTAAGAATGTTTTTGGGCGGAAATACCGCCAACGGATTTAAAAGTTATTTTGAAGAGCGGCTCGCGCCGATGAAAAAAATATACATATTAAAAGGCGGCGCGGGAACGGGCAAAAGCACGCTTATGAAAAAGGTTGCCGATTTTGCCGAGGCCGAAAAGCTAAAGACGCAGCTTTGGTATTGCAGCGGAGACGTCAAAAGTCTTGACGGCGTTTGTCTTGTCGATAAAGGAATTGCGATAGTTGACGGAACGGCGCCGCACGTCGTTGAGGCAAAATATCCCGCAGTGAGAGATAAACTCATAGCTCTCGGCGATTATATCGACGAGGGCAAAGTTTTACCTCATTATGAAGAAATCGCTTCTCTATGTTCGGAGAAGATGAAGAGATATAACAAAGCGTATAGATATTTAAAAACGGCAAAATTTTTCGAAGATACCATAAATGAAGATTGCGAGATAATAAGGCCAAAGCTTGTTCAGATATGTTCAAAAGTGGCATACGAGGTGAGGAAACTTACCAAAATCACAAGGCAGTTTATGAGTGCAATATCTCCGCAAGGTGTGGTATCATTCGACGATTGTCTCGAGGGAAAACAGTTAATTTCGTTATATTATGAATATCCCAAGCAACGTGAGCAGTTTTTTGAAATCCTCACGAATATGCTTTGCGGATACGAAGCGTATATGAACCCGCTGGGCTCGGGCATAGATTGTCTTGTCGTGGGAAGATACGCGATTATTCCTTACGTGTCGCAAGAAGCGGGCGAAGTCGTCGATTTAAACCTTGCTTTAAAAAGGACTCCGTCGGACATGGCTTATGAGAAGGGCGAATTTGAAAGGAATTTAAGTTATGCCACAGACGAGTTGTCAAAGGCGAGAGAAGCTCACCTCAAAGTGGAAGATATTTATATCCCTGCCATGGATTTTGACGGAGTAAACTCCGAGACCGAAAAGGTTTTAAAGGAGATATTTTCCTAAAAGACTTCGGCGTTAAAAAACACTAAAGGGAAAACTTAAAAGAGGTCTTGCGAAAATCGAGGCGCGACAAAAAAAAGTGTGCGGCTATGCCAAAACGCTCAAATCAAAAAAGGGAGCATATTGCTCCTTTTTTTGTTTGAAAGCACAATATAAACAAACACAAGACAAACGAAAGGCGAATACAGACGGATACAGTCAAACACAAGGTAAACAAAAGGCGAATACAAGACGGATACAAGTCAAATATAATACATTCACAAGAGAGCTATAAAGACAATTATAAAACAAATGCTTAAAATACTGTTTTTAACATTTATATTAAATAATTATAAAATTGCCTAATTATTTATGTTTCGGCATAGCTTAAAGCCCTTTGGCAGCATAAAACAGCGAAAAAACCGATAAAAATGAGGGGAAAAACCGTCTGAAAAACTGAAAAAAAATGACAAAAGCCATTTTGCTATTGACTTTTGACAGGGTGGTATATTAAAATGAAAATGTATAATAGCATAATAGTCTAATTCTGTAAATCAGACGTTACTTTGACATACTGTCAAACAGGGGAGTTTATGGGAAAGAAAGGTAAAATTTTTATTTCATTATTACTTGTGATAATGATTTGCGCGCTCGGCGCAGTCCTTTCCGCATGCGGTGAGGAAGAGTCCGTTGTGCCCACAACTATTGTGGAAAATAACGTTCAGATAGGCACAAGTCTGTCGCCGCTGCCTGTGGAAGACTTTGAGTTTTCTTTAATCACTTTTAAAGTGAGATATTCCGACGGCTCGACAAGCGGCGATATAAAACTTACCGAATCGATGGTTACTAACCTCGACGAGGTTAACAACACGATTTCGCAGGTTAAACAAGGCTATCTCGAAAAATCCGAAGTTTTAATCAATGCGCAATATTCGGCGAGCGGAAAGACGTTGACGCACACGTTTATCGTACATATAAAAGCTCCCGAGGTGACGTTTACCGTTTTCGGCAACGGAGCGGCAAACGGTGATATTACAATTGGCGTTCCTATCGGAAAGACCTTTAATTCCTATGACAGTTTTATATCTTTTATAAACGAAAAAGCAGGTCAGATTTTGCAGACCGGCTATAATTTGCAGAGCATATACTGGCTCAACAGGGCGGAATATACCCCCGGTATGGACGAGGACGATTTCAGCGATGAAAATAAAGGTATTGATATCAAAAACGTGAATAACTGGGCAAGCTCGGGAACGGGCGGAAGCATAGCTTCGCTCGTCGCTTCCAAGGATATGTATTTCTGGTGCTCCTGGACGAGAGCTTCGGTTACCGTCACGTTCAACTATAACTTCAATCAATACTATATCTCCAACGCATCCTTCTATCACAGAACTTATTCGGTGAACAAGCCTTCCGGAACAGGCGTAGGATATTATCTTGAAGACTCAAACGGCGACCGCTATACTCTTATAAACGCTCAGAATCAGATAGTCACCGAAATTTATACCCAGAACATCGATAAGATTCAAAGACCCACAACATACGTTGACGAAACGACTCTCGGCAAACAGCCTTGGGATAACCCCAACACGCCTATGAACGATATAGTGGAAGGACGCACGTTTGTCGGCTGGTATTATCTTGACGCAAACGGAAATAAACAGTCGTGGTCATTCAATAACGTCGTCAGAGAGAATATGACTTTCTACGCCGAATGGGCGGATAGAGAATATACCATTACATTTGACCTCGGAGGCGGATATCTCGGCAGCACGCTCTATATCTCCGACGACGGCAAACTCCTTTGCGAAAATACAAGCTCGGTCAATTCTGCCGTAGGAACAATCGACAGAATGGGAACGCTTGTCGATACGGACGGAACTTCAAAATCCGTTCCGACCGTCGTTTCTTATACGGGCTTGACATACAGGCAAAACGTTTTCGGAACTACGGGTAAAAATTTCTATCTTACAAAGACCGTTAACGATATAAACGCCAACCATTATATTTATAAAGGTAAGATAAGCGAAGGGCAATATTATTATGATTTCGCAGGCTGGTATCTCGACGCCAACTTCACTCAGCCGTTCAGCATGAACGCCAATGAGTTTACCAAAGACCTCTATCTCTATGCCAAGTGGGAACTCGTCGAGAGCAAAGAGACGGCGTTCTATACCGATTATCTTTTTAAAGGTTATCTTGAACTAAAAGACGACGGAACGTATAAGATTACCGGGGTTGCGGATAAGACGATAACCACACTCAGAATTCCTACGTCGATAGGCGGTATTGCCATTACCGAAATCGGCGCAAGAGCGTTCAGCGGATGCTCGTCGCTTCTCAACGTCGAATTTGTCGGCGGCAGCGAATCTAAACTTGAAAAGATAGGCGACAGGGCTTTTGAATTCTGTAGCAGACTTTCGCTCATAAACAAAGTCGCATTGACGATACCCGGCGACGTAGGTGAAGATATTCTTTCAACGGCGGTTGACGGTGCAAGCGCACTCAGACAGCTCGGCAGCCTCACCTCGGTCGGCGTCGACGTCTTTAAGGGCACGGCGTGGCTCACCGAAAAGAAGAAAGAAATCAACTTTATCACTTTCGGAGGCCTGCTCGTCCAATATATCGGCGATACGTCTGTCACCAACATTGTGGCAAGCACGGCGGAGCTTCCCGAAATAGGCGTGGAACTCGATACGTCGTATACTCTTACGGAAATTAAAAACAGCAATGACGTAACGCTCATCTATCAATTCAGCTCGCCTACGCATCCGACGTATAAATACGTCGTGCTCGGCGACAACATAACGACTATCAACGATTACGCATTTAAGGGCTTGACGTCGCTTACCTCGTTCACCGTGCCGAGCACAGTAACGTATATCGGCGACTATTCCTTCCAAAACTGCGACTTCTTGCGTGACTTTAATATAGTCACCAAGAGCGGAACGGTTTACAGCGTCTTGAACGGTGCAGGCGAGGGAGAGCCGGAACCGCAAGCGTCCGATTTCAACCTCGAATATGTCGGCTCTTCGGCATTGGTCGATACTCTGTTCATCGACAGTTTTACAGGATTCGTCAAGATAGGTAAAATCTTGTATGCATACAGAGGCTCCAATACCGTCACGCAGATTACCATTCCCGCAGGAATAGAAATCATTGCCGACAACCTCTTTATATCCGCTCAGAATCTCAGAGTCATTCTCTTTGAGTCGGGTGCAGAGTCTTCTATTAAGAAAATCGGAAGAAACGCCTTTAACAGCACACAGTGGTATTCTCAAAAGGGTGCGGATAACAACGGTTTCGTTATTATAAACAATATCCTTATCGGTTATACGAGAACGCCGTCCGCCGACGAATACGGCAACGTCGTCATCAACGTTCCCAACGGAGTCGTGACTATCGCGTCTTTCGCTTTCTCGAATACAAGCTCGATAACGCATATCACTCTGCCTCCGTCGGTGCAGAAGATTGAGGATTACGCTTTTGAGTCTTGCACAAAACTTAAATCAATTTCCTTTGAGCACATCGCTCAATCGGGTAACGGCGGATATTATCAAAATATGCCCGTGCTGTTCGATGACGGAAACATAACCGAAAATTCTTTCTCGAAATCGACAACCGACAGTATGGTCAGCCCGTCGCTCAAACTTTTCTTCACGAATGATCTTGTAAACGGAGAAAGCTGCTATACTTTTGCAATAAACAATCATTCGCTCCTTAAACTCTTCCACAGCACGGTAAAGCCTGACGGCGACGAAAGCGCTGCGTTTATCAACGAACTCAGAGTCACCGACGTTCGCGTCAAGGAGGGCACAGTTCCCACCGAATATGTTTCCACGACAGGTTGGTCCATTCGTTCTTATTGGATGCAACAGGAATTGTTTAACGGCAAAGCTAAAGTGGAACTTTTGAAGTCGGACGGATTGATTTACTCATACGATATGACGCTTGATATGATTTCCGGCGAAAACAGCTCGCTTACTCACAGCTCCGAGGAGGATATAGCTAAATACGGATACGATATTTATAACGGAACGAACGTGATGACCGTCACTTATACCGACGCAAACGGTGTGGCTCATTCGTGCGATTTCAGTTATACGGTAAGGCCGGAAATTTCTTCCGTCACCGTCGACGCTCCCGTCGGCTCATATATGAAGCTTGCGGTTTACTATACCACATCGCAATTCCCCGTATACGAGGGCGGTATGCTGACAATCAATTACAGTATGTCATCGGTTCAGTCGCAGACCGTCTCCATTTCAAAACTTATGGAGAACAACAACCTCGATACGGATAAGGACGTTTCGCTTACAATCAAAAACTTCTCTACCGGCTCTTCGTCAAAGGTTTTGAATATGACGTTTGCATATCAATTCGGCGAGCAACTCAAAGAAGCGAAATACGAATACGTCATCAATGAACTTGTCTTTACCAAGATTGAAGCAAAAGAGCCCATTGAATTCGATATATCCAGCGTGGTGGATAAGAGCGCACAAACGGATATTATTTTGATTATGAGCCGTAACGACCCATTGAACGGCGGACAGATTTACGCTGTGGATAACGAAGGTGCCCTTTATTCATACGGCGCCACTATTCCCGACGGAAAGACGTTGCAATATTATATCTTCTATTATGCGGAAAACGGCTCTTATGTTCAGTCGATACTGTGCGTCAATATAATGCCCGAAGACTACGCAAGCGCAAGCGGTCACACGATTAAATACGTCGATACCGAAGGAAATATTCATACGGCACTCAGCTCTCCCGATGACGAGTATGTCTTGGCAAGATATGCGCTTTACGATGCGGAAGATAAATTGGTAGAATACGTCGAACTCAGCCAAAACGTGCTCGAATATCTCTACACTCAGGAAGTGGCGATGTCGGACGGAAAGATTTATCTCTATAAAGATTCCGCATTTAAAGAAACGCTTAAAACCTTCGATACATCGGCAGCAGGCGTTCATAAATTCTACGCAAGATACATGACTACTTCCGGACTCGTAGCGGGCAGCGAACTTTCATACGAAGTTATCCTCAGAACGTCTCAGTCGCTGTTCGGATATACGGTTGACGAAAGCGCAGCCAACCCGATGGAGGGCGAAACCGTTGTGGACGAAAATCAAAACGTATATACATACGGAGGTATTGCAACAGTCACTTCCATTCAATCTTCGCACTACACAACCGTTTCCGTTCCGGAATACTTCACGAGAATTATTCAACACGAAAAAATCGACGAAGTCACGGGTGAGGTAGTCCTTGACGAGGAAACAGGCGAGCCTGTTATAGAATATGAATACGTTTACTACGTAGTAGTCGCTATAGGCGATAACGCATTCAAGAGCGACACAGTTTTGCAAGAGCTTTATATAGGAAAGCACGTCACAAGTATAGGCAATTACGCCTTTGCCGATTGCGCGAATTTGTCTTCCATTAAAGCATATGAGACGGGTCTGTTCAACGTTAAGTCAATAGGCATCGGAGCTTTTGAAAACTGTTCTGCGCTTAGTTCGATAGCCTTTACGGGCATTGAAACGATAGGTGAATACGCATTTAAAAATTCCGGATTGACCGCGTTTGACTTCAGTTTGCAAAACGTTACGGAAATCGAAGCTCAGACTTTCTATAATTGCAAGAGCCTTGCAACCGTAAATCTCACCGGTGTAGAAGTCATAAACAATCAGGCGTTCTGGGGTTGTTCGGCAATCTCTACGGTAACGATACCTGCTTCCGTCAACGTTTTGGGCGACTATGTATTCGGCGCATGCGTTTCGCTCGGCGAAGTCATTCTCGAGGCTACCGACCCGATGCAGCTGTATATCAGCGACCTCAATCCTTTCGGTACAAACAGCTCGGCGCTTACCATCACGATTGCGGAAGATGACGCTCAAAATACAAAAGCTAAGCAGTTTGTCGCGGCAATCGATGCAATGAGAGAAGCCAAGTTTACGGAAATAGTAAACGGCGCGGTAGTCGGCGGACAGGTGGCAGACGAAAACGTTGATTCGCTTACTCTTTCGGAAGGAATAAGCAAAATTGCAATCACTTATAAAGACGGTAAAGAGGCGGTCTCCGCAACGGTAGTCGAGTTCGGACTCAACAATGCTCATCAGCTTATCATAACTTATCAGACAGATAAGGGCACGGGTACGATTAGCATTAACTTAATTCAAAACGAGTCTGTATCTCTTGACCAGGTAGTCGTCTGCGAAAACTGCATAGGCTGGTTGCTCTATAAGACAAACTTTTTAGTTTAAGTTTTAAAACAGCTAAAAAAAGCAATGCTCAGGCATTGCTTTTTTATTGGAGCAAATTTTAGGTTTAATATTTTTTTAACATAAAAGGCATAAATTAAAGATAATAAAGTAAAAAGAGTATAATTTTTACTGCGATTTTATTTTATGAAACATATTTTTATATTTAAAATCGAAGCTAAAAAGCAGAGAGGCGAAATAGATTTGCCGATATCATTTATTAACGCTTAATTGTCCGATTAATACGGAGTAGCGTGCTGACGGAGGAAATAATGCGACACGAAACTGTAAAAAGAGTTTGTCTTTTAATCGTTGTTATCGTTTTAGTTACCGCTCTTGTGGCTATTTTTGCCGCTTGCGACGAGCAAGGAAATTACGGCATGTCCGCTTATGAGCTTGCGGTTTCAAACGGCTTTGACGGCACGGAAGAGGAATGGTTAGCTTCGCTCGAGGGTAAAGACGGCACTGACGGCGAAAACGGCATAAACGGCGAAAACGGCGAAGACAGGGTGATGTCTCCGTCCGAGTTATATCAAGAGGCTGTTGCCAACGGTTATACGGGA
This sequence comes from Acidaminococcus sp. CAG:917, assembly GCA_000437555.1. GTDB lineage: Bacteria > Bacillota > Clostridia > Christensenellales > CAG-917 > CAG-917. Next base: position 10,955 of record FR901011.1, read on the forward strand.
ACGTATCTTGATTTTTTGAAAGAATATCTTTCGTCATCAAGTTCGGCAATTACCGCTTATGCGACAAACGCTGCTCTTCGTTCCGCCGTGGCTGTTGTATGCACGTTTGATTATACAAGTACAAATATTTTCGGACAAACGCAGACGGGTACCGCAAAATCGTCCGGCTCCGGCGTTATCTATAAACTGGACAAGGCAAGCGGAAGTTGTTACATTATCACAAATTATCACGTTGTTTATTATAAAAATTCCAATACGGAGGATAAAATAAGCGACGATATAAAAATATATCTTTACGGATATCAGCTAAGCTCAACTTCGGTCGATTATGCGATAGAAGCGACGTATGTCGGCGGGTCATTAAATTACGATATAGCGGTGCTTAAGGTAACTAATTCCGAAATACTCAAAAACTCGGACGCAGTCAGCGCCTCTGTGGCAACCGAGGTGCCTGCCGTCGGTTCTACGGCAATAGCCGTAGGCAATCCTGCGGGAAGCGGTATATCGGCTACGTCGGGCGTCATAAGCGTGCAGAGCGAATATATTCAGATGACGGGCGCAGATGACCAAACGACGGTGCAAATAAGAGTTATGAGAGTGGACACCGCTATAAACAGCGGCAATTCGGGCGGAGGATTATATAACGCCAACGGAGAGCTTATAGGAATAGTGAACGCTAAAGTTAATTCCTCTTCCATTGAAAATATCGGTTACGCTATACCCGTGTCTACGGCGGTATCTGTTGCGGAAAATATTCTCAACAGTGCGGAGGCGGGCTATACGGGGGTCCGCAAATGTATGCTGGGCATTGAAACCGCAATAAGCGAATCCTATGCCAAATACAACGAGGCTGCTTATACCTACGACGTGTATGAAATCATAAAGGTCAGTTCGGTGGATGAAACGGGTATATCAAGCGGTTTGCTTCAGGCAGGAGATATTTTAAAGAGCGTGACGGTTAAAAGCGGTGAAGCCTCAAAGACAGTTGAGATAACAAGGCTTTATGTTTTAACCGAACTTATGCTTGACCTCAGGGTCGGAGATACTCTTTCGCTTACCGTAGACAGAGACGGCGCAGAGGTTACGGTTGAAATCGTGATGACCGAAGAATGCGTCTCGGCTGTTGCTTAAGATTGCCTTAAGTATTGTTTGAAAACAGGTTCAAAAAGACGGAACGCCTTAATTGTATCTGTATTATGAATGCGCATAAAATAATCTGTCTGCTAAGGTTTTAAGATGGCGGTAAGGGAAATGACGGATAAAGGCAATATATGACATGCGGCCGTATCGTATTAAACTCCATTGGCGATATGCCTACAAAGGGTGAAAAAAGAGCAATGTATGCGTAAGGCAAGTGGATAAAATATTAAGTAGATGCTAAGCGTGCATCAGGCAATGTGATAAGGTATCAGGAAACGTCAGTTATAATTTACGACACATGCATACTTTATCAATAAAGAGTGAAAAAAGCGTAACGCGAGCGTAAAATTTTAAGCGATTTAGTTCGGCTGAATCGCTTTAAGAGTAAAAGGGTAAAAAAAAATCACTGCCTAAGCAGTGATTTTTTCGTTTTTGATGATTAATAAGCCCAGTTGCTTACGCCGACTTCGATTTGGGTTGCGCCGTTGACGGTGATGACGTGATTTTCAAGGTCTTCGCCATACATACCCTTTTCAACAGATTCCCAATTGAGGTCCTTCAAAACTTTGAATGCAACCTCGGTGCCCTTTTTGATGCCCGTGACGCTAAGCGTAAAGTTTTCCATATTGTCGCTCTTCATTGCCTTTGCTTTAGCGGCGTTCCAATCACCAAGTTTTGCAAGGTTTCCGGTTATATAAACGGAGTGTGTGCCAAGTGCGTTTCCGTAGAGTTTAACGATGATTTTCAAAGTGAAGCCCTTCTCCTCTGCTGAAGCCGCTGTAGTAGCTTTTTTTGCCGGAGCCTTTGTAGCGGTTGTTGCTTTCTTTGTAGTAGTAGTTGTAGCCATGTTTCTACCTCCTTACTTATTTCCCGAAGGATATTCTTTTATGGTTTGATTATAGTTTAGTTTTAAAAAAAATGCAAACGTTTTGAATGTTTTTTAAAATATTTTTTTGCAAAAGTTAATTTTATTTAAAAAAATTTTTTGTATTTTTGTCATTTTTATAGATAAAACTTTTTCTAAATTAAAAATTCTATATTCAAAATTTAATTATTAAAGACCGATAAAAAATGAATTATAAATTGATATCGGGTTTTGCGAAACGCTGTTTGTTTAAATTAAAGGGGAAGGTTTTAAAGATTTGACACTATACGGTTTAGGGAGTAGAATTCTATATAACAAGGCCGATTAATCGGCGCCATAGGAAGGATTCATATGACAAAATATCTTGAAGTAGTAAACGAAAAATGTCCCCAAAATCACCCGTGTCCCGCTGTTCGTGTTTGCCCGGTGAGAGCATTAACGCAAGTCGGCTTTTCCGCTCCTAAGGTTGACATCGAAAAGTGTATAGCTTGCGGAAAGTGCTCGAACTTTTGTCCCAAAAACGCACTCGTCCTTCACGGGTAGGCTTTATTTAAAGCGGTCATGGCGGTATTTGTTTTATCTTAGTTGAGCGACCGTAGCCAAGCAAAGAAAGTCTCCGTGACTTTCTTGCCATGGTAGGGTACTCGGCGAAATCGGATATTTTTAACAAAAGCATTTTATATGCCGAAACTGTATAAAAAAACTATTTTAGCTCTTTTCGAAATCGTTTTGCTTTTGTCTGAGATAGGCAACAGGCATACCGTTCCGGCGTTTTTAAAAATATATCCCGACGCAGCTTTTAAAGCGGAATAAAAAATTCATAGCTTAAAAAAGTTCTTTTAAAAGGTGAAAATCAGGTTTTTATTCCTTTGTTTTTTTAAAAAAACACCGTCTGTTCGATATATATGCAAATATGCATAAAAATAAGCAAAATATACATATAAAATGCATAAATATGCAAATAATGTATAAAAAATAAAAAAAGATACTAAATATTGCATATTTATTAAAATACTGCCTTAAATAAGTTGACAGTTTTGTTTTATGAATGTAAAATGACATTAAATTTAAATGGTAATACCGTGTGGAGGACAATATGGAAAAGAAATATAAAAAAATCGTTTTAGCATATTCCGGCGGTCTCGATACGTCGATAATAATTCCCTGGCTTAAAGAGAATTTCGACAATCCCGAAATTATAGCCGTATCGGGTGACGTGGGTCAAGGCACCGAACTTGACGGGCTTGAAGAAAAAGCCATCAAAACAGGCGCATCAAAGCTTTATATCGAAGACCTTAAAGAAGAATTTATCAACGACTATGTTTTTCCCACCGTCAAGGCGGGCGCTAAATATGAAGGCGACTATTTGCTCGGAACGGCTTTTTCGCGTCCCGTCATAGCAAAGAGAATTGCCGAAATTGCAAAAAAGGAAAAGGCGGACGCAATCTGTCACGGCTGCACGGGCAAGGGCAACGACCAGGTTCGTTTTGAGCTCACCATAAAGGCTTTCGCTCCCGAGATGGATATTATCGCGCCTTGGAGAATTTGGGATATCAAGTCGAGGGAGGAGGAAATCGAATATGCCGAATCCAGAAACGTGCCTTTAAAGATTAACAGGGAAACGAATTATTCGAAGGATAAAAATATCTGGCACCTCTCTCACGAAGGACTTGACCTTGAAAATCCCGAAAACGAGCCGCAATACAAAAAGGAAGGATTTTTGGAAATGGGAACTTGTCCCGAGCTTGCTCCCGACAAACCTTGCTATATCGAGATAGGTTTTGAAAAGGGCGTGCCCGTATCCTTCAACGGTGAAAAGATGAACGGCGTAAAGCTTGTCGAGGCTTTAAACAAAGTGGGCGGCGAAAACGGTATAGGGCTTGCCGACATTGTCGAAAATCGTCTTGTCGGTATGAAGTCAAGGGGAGTATACGAGACTCCGGGCGGAACGATTTTGTATCGTGCTCACGAAATTCTCGAAACCCTCTGCCTTGACCGTGATACACAGCACTATAAAAGACTTGTAGCGGAACAGTTCGGAGAGCTTGTCTATTTCGGAAAGTGGTTTACGCCTTTAAGGGAAGCCATCTCCGCTTTCGTCGACAAAACTCAGGAAACGGTAACGGGCACTGTAAAACTCAAACTTTACAAAGGCAACATAATCAACGCCGGAGTATCGAGCCCCTATTCGCTCTACGACGAGAATATAGCGACGTTCGACAAAGACGAGGTTTACAATCAAAAGGACAGCGCAGGCTTTATCAATCTTTTCGGATTGCCCATTAAAGTGCGCGCTTTGATGGAAAGTAAGAAAAACAAATAATAAATCGTCAAAATCCGCCTTATGCGTTTTGCTCTTTGCCGATTGTATTAAAAAAGCGGAGGCTAACGGAAATTTTAAAGGAATTTAAATCGATATATACGATTTAAAGGCGGCGTTTGAGGAAGAAAAAATACAAAAATCATTAAGCCGTCTTGTCGGATATCCGACGGACGGCAAACGAATTTATAGCTATGGAAAAATTGTGGAAAGGAAGATTTTCAAAACCGCTTGACGAGAAATGCGCAAAGTTCAATTCATCGCTTCCCGTCGACAAAAGGCTTTACGGGTGTGACATAAAAGGAAGCGTCGCACACGTTACCATGCTTAAAAATTGCGGCATTATCCCGTCGGAAGATGCGGATAAGATAGTTTCAGAGCTGAAAAAAATTAAAGACGATATCGATTCGGGAGCTTTGAAGTTCAATCCCGAAAGCGAGGACGTCCACAGCTTTATCGAAAACGAGCTCACAGCGCGTATAGGAGAAGCGGGCAAAAAACTTCACACCGCAAGAAGCCGTAACGACCAGGTTGCTCTCGACACCAGACTTTATCTTTCGGATAATGCCGATAAGATGACCATGGCTTTAAAGGAGCTTATAGAAATAATAGTCGCTAAAGCTGAAGAAAATATCGACACGGTTATGCCGGGATATACGCACATGCAAATCGCTCAGCCTATAACGCTGGCAAATCATCTTTTGAGTTATGCATTTATGTTCTTGAGGGATTGCGACAGAATTTGCGACTGCAAAAAACGCACCGAAATATCTCCTCTCGGTTGTTGCGCTTTGGCAGGCACGACCTATCCCGTCGACAGGGAAATGACGGCAAAACTTTTGGGCTTTAAGGGTATTACTCAAAACAGTCTGGACGGGGTGTCCGACCGTGATTTTGTTTTGGAATTTGCCTTTTGCTGTTCGACGGTTATGATGCATCTTTCGAGATTTTCGGAAGAGGTCATACTTTGGTGCTCCAAAGAGTTTTCGTTCATAGAACTCGATGACGCATTTTCGACGGGCTCGTCTATAATGCCTCAGAAAAAAAATCCCGATATGGCGGAACTCATCAGAGGAAAGACGGGCAGGGTTTACGGAAATCTTATGGCGCTTCTCACCTTGATGAAAGGACTTCCGCTTGCTTACAACAAGGATATGCAAGAGGATAAAGAGCTGATTTTCGACAGCATTGACACGGCGATAGACTGTATAGATATTTTCGGCGGAATGCTTTCTACGGCAACCGTAAAAAAGGAGAATATGTTAAAAGCGGCAAAACTCGGCTTTATCAACGCCACCGACTGCGCCGATTATCTCACCAAAAAAGGAGTGCCTTTCAGGACGGCATATAACGTTACGGGCAAGCTTGTGGCTTATTGTCTCGAAAATGGCAAGGCATTAGACGAGCTTAGTATAGACGAACTTAAATCGTTCAGCGACGTTTTCGACAAAGACGTATATGACAAAATAGAATTGTCCTATTGCGTGGCGGAAAGAAAGAGCGACGGCGGACCCGCTCCCTCAAGCGTGAAAAAACAGATTGCGATTGTAAAAGATTTTCTTAAATCGCTTTAAAAAAAATTCAATAAGTTATATAATATAGTTAACAAACGTTAAAAAAAATTAAGCCTGAGCTTTTTGCTTGGGCATATCCGATTTAAAGGATATAAAGGCATTGCAAAGTCAAAAAGAGTTTGGCGACTAACAAAGCCAACGGCAACGGATATGGCGATTGTCGGGCAAAGAACTAATCCAAAAGTTAAAACAATTAAAACCGAAATGCCGAATAGGCAGCAGTATAAGCGGAAAATATGATAAAAGTATTTATTGACGGAAACAAAGGAACGACGGGACTGAAACTTAAAGAGAGATTGTCCCGCAGAGAGGATATACAGCTTCTTGAAATCAAAGAGGAGTTAAGAAAGGATATGTCCGCTAAAGCCGAAATAATGACAAAAAGCGATTTTACCTTTCTTTGTCTTCCCGACGACGCAAGCAGGGAGGCGGCGGCAAACGCGGGTGAGGACGTGAGAATAATCGACGCATCGACGGCGCACCGCACGGAGAGCGGTTGGGCATACGGATTACCGGAACTCGGAGCGAAGTTCAAAGAAAAGATAGCTTCATCAAACAGAGTTGCCGTTCCCGGTTGTCACGCAAGCGGATTTTGCCTTATTGCATATCCCCTGATAAAAAGCGGAATTTTAAATGCCGATTATCCGTTCAGCTGTTTTTCCCTAACGGGATATTCGGGCGGCGGTAAGGCTATGATTGCCGAATACGAAGCTGAGGCACGCGACAGGGAATACGACTTTCCCCGTCAATACGGCTTGACCCAAAATCATAAGCATTTAAAGGAAATGACCAAAATAACGGGCGTGACGTATAGCCCGATATTTTCCCCGATAGTTGCTCCATTTTACAGCGGAATGGAAGTTACCGTGCCGATATTCACAAGACTTTTAAACGGGGCTACGGCAAGCGACTTATACGAAGCGTTAAAAAATCATTATGAAGGCTGTCAAATGGTCAAAGTTATGCCTTACGGATACAACGCCGATAAAATGCTTTCGGCGGGCGGCATGGAAAAGCGCGACGATTTAAAGCTTTATGTTTACGGCAACGAGGAAAGGATAATAGTTTCCGCGGTTTACGACAATCTCGGCAAGGGTGCGTCGGGTGCGGCGGTGCAATGTATGAATATTATGGCAGGTCTCGACGAAACGACGGGACTTGTTTTGGGAGACTGATATGAAATTTATCGACGGTTCAATAACGGCGGCTCAGGGATTTTCGGCAAGCGGAGTTCACGTCGGGATAAGGAAGAACAAAGGTAAAAAAGACCTTGCGCTGATTTATTGCGAGACGCTTTGCGACGCCGCGGCTGTCTATACCATGAATGCGGTTAAGGGTGCGCCGCTCAAGGTTACAAAAAAGCACCTTGAAAACGGAAAGGCGAGAGCCATCTTATGCAATTCCGGCAACGCCAATACGTGCGCCGCAAACGGCGAAAAACTTGCCGAGGACTGTTGCGATATCGTGGCGAAATGCACGGGCGTGGATTCTACCGACGTCATCGTCGCAAGTACCGGAGTTATAGGTCAAACTCTTTCATTGGAGCCGTTTGAAAGCGGAATACCCGTTGCTGCGAAAAAACTTTCAAAAGACGGAAGCACCGACGCGGCAGAAGCCATTATGACTACGGATACGGTAAAAAAACAGTTTGCCGTCGAGTTTGAGATAGGCGGCAAGATATGCCGTCTCGGAGGTATAGCAAAGGGCTCGGGAATGATTGCTCCCAATATGGCGACGCTTTTAGTGTTCGTCACAACCGACGTGAATATTTCATCCGAGATGCTCCATAAAGCTATAAGCGAGGACGTAAAGACGAGTTTTAACATGGTTTGCATTGACGGCGACACGTCCACAAACGATATGTTAACCGTCATGGCAAGCGGTCTTGCCGGTAACGAAAGAATAACTTCGGAAGGGGAAGACTTCGATAAATTCAAAAACGCGCTTAAAGCCGTCACAACGTCGCTTTGCAAACTTATCGCCACGGACGGCGAGGGAGCCTCAAAACTTATCGAGTGCACTGTTGAAGGCGCGAAAGATTATGAGAGTGCACGCAAGATGTGCAAGGCGATAATATCGAGCAATCTGTTTAAAGCGGCAATTTTCGGTGCGGACGCAAACTGGGGCAGGGTGCTCTGCGCGGCAGGATACTCGGGCGCCGAGGCTGATTTTGAAAAAGCTAAAGTGGAGTTTAAATCGCAATCGGGAGAGATAGTCGTGTGCCTTGACGGCGCGGGACTTGAATTCGACGAGGACCTTGCTAAAAAGATATTGACGGAAAAAGAAATAGAAGTCATTCTCACATTAAAAGACGGCAACGGAAAATGTCAGGGTTGGGGCTGTGATTTGACCTATGATTATGTAAAAATCAACGGCGACTATAGAACCTGATAAACAAAAACAAAATTTAAGGCATTAATTAAATCGGCTGCTTAATCTAAAAAGGTTAGTTTTAAGAAGCAATAAAGAGCAGACTCAATCTGAAAAACTAAGCTTTTAAATAGAGATAAATTTGTGAAACTATATCGCTAAAGGTTGGACAAAAAACCTTAAAGCTAAATAAAAGACTATTTTAAACAATTTAATAAAGACGGCTTCTTTAGCCGTAGAAAAATAAAATGGGCGAGACGTCGCCATAGAGGATAAGATGATAAAAAATATCGGAAACGCCGAAAAGGCGGAAATACTGATGCAGGCCTTGCCGTATATTAAAAAATACCACAAACAGACCGTTGTCATTAAATACGGCGGAAATGCGATGACGGACGACAATATCAAAAAGATGGTCATGGGCGACCTTGTGCTGCTCAGGCAAATTGGCGTAAACGTCGTGCTCGTCCACGGCGGCGGTCCTGAGATAAACGATGCTTTAAAGAAGATGAACATCGAAACCGAATTTATAGGCGGGCTTAGAAAGACAGGCGAGGATGCAATCAGCGTCGTGCAGATGGTCCTTGCGGGAAAGGTAAACAAAGACCTCGTCAATCTTATCGAGCTGTGCGGCGGACAGGCGGTAGGACTCTGCGGTATAGACGGAAGAATGATTGAAGCGGACTTTGAAAACAAAGAACTCGGCTTTGTAGGAAAGATAACAAACGTCAATCCCAAGCCCGTGCTCGATATGCTCGAGGCGGGATTTATCCCTGTTGTGGCCAGCGTCGGTTGCGACAAAAAGGGCAATGTTTACAACATAAACGCCGATACGGTTGCGGCAAGACTTGCCGCCGAGCTTAAGGCAATGAGCCTTATTAATCTCAGCGACGTGCCGGGACTTCTTAAAGATAAAAACGACCCGACTACCCTCATTAAGGAAGTAAACGTGAGCGAAACGCTTAAACTTATGAACGAGGGCATTATCTCGGGCGGTATGATACCTAAAGTCAAATGCTGCGTTGAGGCAATCAGGAGAGGCGTAAAGCAGGTATTTATCATAGACGGCACGGTAGAGCACGCCATTCTCGTTGAAATGATGAACGACGAAGGCGTCGGAACGATGTTCCATTAGGAGGAGAGATGACGACTAAAGAATTATCCGACAAATATCTCGTGCCCAACTATGCGAGGCAGGATATAGTCTTGGTAAAGGGGAAGGGCAGCTTGCTCTATGACGAAGACGGAACGGAATACATAGATTTCGGCTCGGGCATAGCGGTAAACGGCCTGGGAATATCTCCCGACGAGTGGCAAGAGGAAGTGATAAATCAAATCAGAACTTTGCCTCATGCGTCAAATCTATATTACAGCAAGCCCCAGGCGATTCTTGCAGAAAAGCTTTGCAATATGACGGGATTTAAAAGGGCGTTTTTTTGCAATTCGGGAGCGGAAGCCAACGAGTGCGCCATAAAGTGCGCGAGGAAATATTCATTTGATAAATACGGAAAGGGCAGAAGCACGATTATTACTTTTGTAAACTCTTTTCACGGAAGAACAATGGCAACGCTCACAGCTACGGCGCAGGACGGTATGCACGACTATTTCTTCCCGTTTTTGGACGGATTTAAATATTTGCCCGCAGGAGATTTCGATAAATTTTCGGAGGGCGTAGACGGCAGCGTATGTGCAGTTATGACTGAATTCGTTCAGGGCGAGGGCGGCGTCATAGCGCAGGATAGAGAGTTTATCAAAAAGGTTTACGACTATTGCAAAAAGCACGATATTTTGTTTATTGCGGACGAAGTTCAGACGGGCAACGGAAGGACGGGCAAACTTTACGCCTATGAGCATTATGAGGTAAAACCCGATATTCTAACTACGGCAAAGGGACTTGGAAACGGACTTCCCATAGGAGCCGTTTTAATGGGAGACCTTGTTGAATATACTCTTTCGGCAGGGACGCACGGAAGCACGTTTGGCGGAAATCTTGTTGCATGCAGCGGTGCCGTCAAAGTGCTGGACAAAATCGATGATAAGCTTTTAAAGGGCGTTAACGAGCGTTCGGAATATATAAAGAGCGAACTTTGTTCGGCGGGCTTTGAGGTCTCGGGACTCGGTTTAATGCTCGGAATAACCTGCAAAGACAAAAATTACGTTATTAAAGAGTGTTTAAAAAGAGGGCTTATCGTTCTTAGCGCAAAAAACAAGATAAGACTTTTGCCTGCGCTCAACATTGATATGAAATTGCTCGAAAAGGGCGTGAAAATATTAAAAGAAGTATTACTCAGCGAGGAATAATATGAAACATTTACTTAAACTTGCCGACCTTACGGGAAAAGAAATCGACAATCTTTTAAATCTTGCCGACCAACTCAAATATGAGCGTAAAAACGGTATACCGCACGAGGTGTTGAAAGGACAGACCCTCGGTATGATTTTTACTAAGTCGTCTACAAGGACAAGGGTATCCTTTGAAACGGGAATTTATCAGCTTGGCGGTCAAGGCTTGTTTTTAAGCTCCGCCGATTTGCAGATAGGCAGGGGCGAGCCGATAAAGGATACAGCCAGAGTTTTGGGAAGATATCTCGACGGCATTATGATAAGAACTTTCAAACAGTCCGACGTTGAAGATTTGGCAAAATATTCGGGTATACCCGTCATCAACGGGCTTACCGACTACTGTCACCCGTGTCAGGTGCTTGCCGACCTTATGACGATAAGGGAAATAAAAGGCTCGCTTAAAGGGCTCAAAATTTGTTTTATCGGCGACGGCAATAATATGGCAAACTCGCTCATTGCCGGAGCGGTAAGGTGCGGTATGAAAATATCGATTGCCTGTCCTTCAAATCACAGACCCGACGAGGCGCTTGTAAAAGAGGGATTTGATTCGGGACTTCTGACATTGACAGAGTCGCCTTTGGAAGCGGCGGAGAATGCCGACGTTGTTTATACCGACGTGTGGGCAAGCATGGGACAGGAAAAAGAAGCGGCGGAGCGTGCAAAAGATTTTAAAGGCTATCAGGTAAACGACCTTCTTATGAGCAAGGCAAAATCGGACGCTATCGTGCTTCACTGTCTGCCCGCTCACAGGGGAGAGGAGATAACCGACGAGGTCATGGAAGCGCACGCAAAAGAAATTTTTGAGGAAGCGGAAAACCGACTCCACGCCCAAAAAGCGGTTATGGTTACTCTTATGAAAAAGTAGTATTTAACCGTAAATTGCGTTTAAATATTTACGGATTGTTAAAATCGCTAAAGAGAAAAATAAAAGGGATTGACAATATGTCAATCCCTTTTTGATTTAAGAAATAACTTTAATCTTCTAAACCTAAAAGATAATCCGTAGAAACCTCCAAAACTTCCGCAAGTTTAATGAGGTTTGATATTGTAGGTTCGTTCACGCCGTTTTCCCAAAAGGATATAATTCCGTTGCTTACTCCTAACAGATTGGCAAGCTCGGGTTGAGATAATCCCTTTTCCGTTCTGAGCGCTTTTAATCTTTCACAAAAAACTTTCAGCATGTTCTTAGTATACTAAAAGCAATGAAAAATAATTGACATTCTTAGTATACCAAGAGTATAATAAATAGAACGAAGGAAAAAGAGAAAGGGGAGAGGCTTATGAGAAAAAAGTTTTGTTTATTCGGTTGTTTAATTCTGGTCATACTTATTTGTTCGGTTACCGTTTTTTCGGGGTGTTCCGATTCAACGAAAAGATACGAATTTGTCGAGGGACCTACTTTAAGCGTGGAATATACTCAATATCTGGGCTATACTGCGACGGTTTCGGGTTGTTTAAAAAATAATACTTCTAAGGAATATACTTACGCATGCGTCACGTTCGGACTTTTCGACGAAAACGGGGTTCAGATCGGGACAGCTTTGGATAATATAAATTATTTACAGCCTAACGGCAGGTGGTCTTTTGAAGCGATATCTTTAGGGGCTTTTGATGTCAAACCTGTTTCCGCTAAATTGGTTAATATCGATATGTGGTAACGAAAAAAGGGAAAATAACAATAGCTAAAATATTTAAACGCACTTTAAAGTGCGTTTTTCATTTGTTTTTAACTGTTCATTAAAAAATTTATAAAATGCCGATGACGATTTCAATTTGATAAATATAGCTTTAACTAAATTGCTATACTTTCAGACACTTTTTTAACGTAAAATTTCATTTTGACAAATAAAAAATATTTGTTTTGGCGGATAGTTAAATTTTATATACCGCTTTTCGTTTTATCTTTAATATCGGCGTTTTTGTCGGGGACAGGACAATCGTCTTTTTTTTCCTTCTTTTTATACAGCACGGCGACGGTTATCGCTATGGCGTAATAGAAGGGGATAAGCAAAAACGCTATCCAAGCCCCGTCTCGGTTCCCGGCTAAAAGAATAAGTTCAAAAATCAATCCGCTCAAAAAAGGGACGTTGAGGATATAAGAGAAAAATACAGCACGGACGACACAAATTCGACGATATTCGGACACTCTCTCGGCGGAGGACTTGCGGCATACTTTGCCACTCAATATGACCCTGTTAAGGGCGAGGATAACCCGTTTTCAAACTTTGTCATTGTGGACAACGGATATGTGGATTATTATAATCGCCATTTTGCCGACCTCGAAGAAGCGATGACGGCAAATGATGGAAAGACGCATTGTGAAGTTAACGTATACCGTATCTGGGGCGGAGCGGTTAATCCGCCTGCAAACGAAGAACAGTTCGGACTTTATGAGCAGATAGCCGAAAAGAACTGGGAAGGCATTAACAGTTACTTCTATCTTCCCGAAGGGGCAAATCATTCGGATACACATACGATAGGATTGGATAACGGCTTAAATTTAATACTCGGCAAAAAAATAGGTTTAACTCAAAGCTTATGAAAAAAGTCAGCATAAGTTAGGCAGCGTCCTTGAAAAAGGATAAAAAATTTGTTTTGCTCTAAAGCACAGACAAAAAAGCCCGATAAACTCGGGCTTTTTTAATGGCTTGATTAAAAGGCAACGGCTATTTTCTTTTGCTTTTAAAACTAAAAAATCCGTGTTTTGTTTTTTGCGTCTGTGCCTCGCCGCAAGAAGTCGACTCATCTTGCGATATATCCTGTTCGGACAAATTAACTTGGTTTTCGTCTGCCCCGTCTAAAAGTTCGGCATTGCCTTTTTCGGCAAAAGAAACCTTATCTGAAGTTTTCAAGCAAGTCGAATTATCGCCGAAAGAGCCGGGCGCATCGGTTAAATCCGATGAACAGCCCGTATAATCGCTTTTTGCGCAAGCTTGCGAATTCGCATCGCTTTCCGATATAACGGAATCGGAAATTTCAGTTTCGTCAGAATTGCCCGTATCCGTTGCCTTTGATTGCCCGGACAAATCTGTCGAGACGTCTGCGATTATATTGCCGTCCGCATTCTGCGAGGCTTGCTTTTGAAGTTTTTCCTCTTTAAGCAACAGTTTATCAAATTTTGTCGTCTTGAGAAAAATGAGCGACATAGCCGTGGAAACTGCCCAACCGATAGGCCACGCCCACCATATTCCTACCGTTCCGAATAGCGGAGAGAATACCTCGGCAAGGATAACCCTTAAAATTAAATCGGTAAAAGTGGCGATGAGATATTTGCTCATTATGCCCACGCCTCTCAAGACTCCGTCCGCCACAAGTTTGGCTGTCAGCAAAACGTAAAAAGGCGATACAATGGTAAGGAACTGAACGCCGTAGTCAAGCGCACTGCTTGTTACATCTTGCATAAATATCAATAAAATATATTTGCCCGCAAATACGTAAATCAAAGTCAGCGGAATGGCAAGCGTCCATACAATGCCTAAGCCGGAAAAAAATCCCTTTTTAATTCTGTCGGGCTTTTTAGCTCCGAGATTTTGGCTTGTAAAGTTCGAAATTCCCGTAGAAAGAGTAGAAAAGGAGGTTGTGACCAAATTGTTCATCTTTATCGCAGCGGAGTAGCCCGCCATGACGCTCGTTCCGTAGGCGTTTATTACGCTTTGAATGATAATATTTCCGACCGATATAAAGCTCTGTTGAATTATGCTCGGAACGGCTATCATCGCCGTTTGCTTTAATACGGGGACGGAAAAAATTTTGATTTTTCCTTCCGTCTTAACTTTTTTGAGCCTGAGCAACACAAACAGCATCGAAAGAGCGCAGCTTACGCCCTGGCATAAAAATGTGGCCCACGCAACGCCAGCCACTCCCATATTGAATACGGAGACGAATAGAATGTCAATTCCTATATTTGCAAGCGATGACGCGGCAAGGAAGAAAAACGGCGTTTTACTGTCTCCCATTGCGGAAAAGATACCCGTGGATATGTTGTAAAAAAATACGAACGGCAATCCCCAAACATATATATCGAGATAAAGTTTTGAATCCGCCAAAATTTCCAAAGGCGTATTGATTGCCAAAAGAATCGCCTTGCTTGCTAAAAGACCGACAAGCATTAAGACGGCGCAGAGCACCGCTCCGGAAATCCAGGTGGTAAACACAGCGGTTTTCATATCGTTAAATCGTTTCGCGCCGAAATAACGTGATACTATAACCGAGCATCCGACGTTGCAACCGAAAGCGAACGCTATAAAAATTAAAGTTATTTCATAGCTGTTTCCGACCGCGGCAAGGGCGTTGTCGCCTATAAACTTGCCTGCGACGAAACTGTCGGCAAGGTTGTAGAGCTGTTGAAAGATAATACTGCCGAACAGAGGCAGGCAAAATTTCCATAAAACCGAAGTCGGCTTGCCTACCGTTAAATCCTTATTCACTTTATTCTCCTATGTATTAAACATAAATTTTTTCGTTTAAGATTATATATACTTTATTTTTAAAAAGTCAAACGTATGCGATTTTTAAAAAAGGGAATTGTTTCCTATAAAGATATTTGTCAAATTTAATTGCTGTCTGTCAGACAAACAGACAAAAAAATTAAGCCGTTATTGCTTTTCGGCAAAAAAATTAAAAGACGGGTTTTACCTTTACATTTGAATTAAAAGATAGTATATTTATTGCGACAAACAAAAAAGATAATAAGGCAATGCTTTTAAAGGGCATTTTGCAAAGGAGAAAGTATGACGGAAAGCGGAGTAATTGCTTTAGTCAGTATCGGCTTATCGGCAATAGTTTCAATAGCCGTATCGTTGATATCTGCTATTTTAGGTTATAAGATAAACAAGAAAAAAGAAATTTTTAACGATAAAAAAGCCTGTTTGTTAGACGCTCTCGTCACGCTCGAGCACGTAATTGCAAAACGTAAATTTGTCGAAAACGGAAAACAGATTGTCCCGGATACGGATATCAAACTTAGCGACGGTCAGATTGCCGATAAAGCGAGAGAGTGCATCGATAAGCTTGCTATTTATTGCGTCAACCCTAAAATTGCCGAAATCTATATGGACGTTGTTGTAAACGGAAATACAAAACCGGATAATTATAATCTTTTCAGAAACTTATGCAGAAAAGAATTAGGTTTAAAAGATATAAATCTCGGCAGTCAAAACGCATTTTTGGTGGGCATAAATACAAATCAAAAAGAGGGTTTCAATTAATACGAATATTTATATTCCAAATTAGCTTCAGCGAAAGTTTAAAAAATAAAGTTATAAAAAATAAACTAAGTAAGCCAATTTGCATAAATCAGGACAATTGAAACAGGTCAGGACAAATGAAACGGAGCAAGGCGATTGAAGCAGGGCAAAACAATTGAAGCAGGATAGGACAAATAAAACAGAGTAGCACAATTGATACAGAGTAAGAAAATCAAAACAGAGTATAACAATCTAAACAGAGTATAACAATCTAAACAGAGTAAGACAATCAAAACAGAGTAAGACAATTTATATAAAGTAAAAAAAAAGAGGCAAAGCCTCTTTTATTTTTTATTTAATAAACGTTATTCGTTTGCCGCGTCGAGTACCTCTTGGTCGGCTACCGTTGCGCCGAAAGGCATAAGTGAAAGTTTTGCGAACTTAAAGCATTGTTTGCCGAACGGAATACCGATAATCGTTATGCACCAAAGCACGCCGGCGAGAACAAATCCTATGCACAGTTCCAATCCGCCGAAGATTATCCAGATTATGTTCAGGATAATGTGTTTAGCGAAATCGAGGTCAACGCCTTTGCCGAACGGCCATATGATGAGTCCTGCGAGTTTAAAGCATTGTTTGCCGAACGGAATACCTATTATCGTTATACACCATAAGATGCCTAAAAATGCGTATGCAATACCGAGCCACAGTCCGGTAAGTATCAACCAAAGAATGTTTCCTAAAGTTTTCATTTGTCCCTCCGATTAATTATTTACGCTTTATATTTTAACATGATAAGAAAAAGCGGGCAATATAAAATTAAAATATTTAAGAATTTAATTTGATTAAAGGCGATGTCTGAATCAGGATAAAATTTAACCTTTATGCAAAAAGGGCAAAGTGTGATTTTGCGAAAATCAATCAAGTGGCAGGATTTTCGCAGAGAAAAATTTGAGGTCGATAATCAGAAGTTTGTTGCGCAAAGTAGGTTCGCCCAAAAGCGTTTTGGCGGCTTCCGCCACTTCGCAGCTTGCAATGGTAGAAGCAACGAAACCAAGCACGGGAGGATGCTGTTCGGTTGTCGATTCCCCGAAAATTTTGTCCATAGTATTATCCCCGGGAAATATGACGGAAACTTGTCCGTGCCAATGCGATACGCCGCCCGTTACCATGGGAATACCGCGTTTTTCGCAGGCTTTTTGAAGTATGAAGCGAGTAAGTATATTGTCAAGACAATCTATAACAAGGTCGCAATTTTGAATAATGTCGTATGCGTTAAGCTTCGTGATAGGGGTAGGATATGTAATCACTTTACTGAGACGTTGTTGGTTTATCTGTTGAGAAGCGACAACGGCTTTGTTTTTACCCATAGTTTTGACGTTGCAGTAAAGCTGACGGTTGATATTGCTCGGCTCAAATTCGTCGCAGTCGCAAAGCACGAGATGTCCTACGCCGAGACGGCTTAGCATATCGGCACAATAGCAACCCAAACCGCCGCAACCCGCAACGAAAACCGTTTTGGAACCGAGAACGGCTTGTTCCTCTTCGGATATAGCTCCTATATTTCTGTTTTCCGTTAATTTTAACAAATTTTTTGATATCTCCTTTAGTTCAATTATAAACAATATACATATGTTTTGTCAATAAGGCAATCTTTCGGACAAGCGGAGAGCATGGCTTATACCGCTTTAAAATTTAACACGCAAGTAAGCATAATGCGTATAAAGAGCAGGCAATTTAAACTCTTAAAACGAATTTTGAAGGTAGTTTTTATATTAACGTAAATACAAATACTATATTGAAAATAAGAATACAAGGTGCTATAATATAATATAATTGGTAAACAAGTTTAATAACTCGATTGACCGATTTTTTTAGGAGGGGGATTATGCCTACAAAATACGGCGGTTACTGCGGCAGAGTGTTAAAGATAAATCTGTCCGACAGAACGTATGAAGATTATCCTTTAAACGATAAAGATTACCGAGATTTTCTGGGCGGTAAGATTTTGGCGGCAAGGATAATTTATGATTTTATAAAAAAACCCATTGATCCGCTCGGAGAAGAAAATATAATAGTTATATCTTCCGGACCGTTAAACGGAACGGGTTGTCCGTCCTCGTCCAGATTTAACGTGAGCACCATTTCACCGCTTACGGGGATTTTGACAAGTTCCAATTGTGGCGGCGGATTTGCGCTTGCT
>FR901011.1:28961-33238 GCA_000437555.1 Acidaminococcus sp. CAG:917
GGCGGATTTGCGCTTGCTATGAAAAGGGCGGGCTATGACGCGCTTATTCTCACGGGAAAGAGCAAGGAGTTTATTTATCTCGAGATAAACGAAGACGAAATCAAATTTCTTTCGGCGGAGCACCTTAGAGGTATGCACACGTCTAAAACGCAGGAAACGATAGGCGGAACAAGCGGAAAGATAGTCATAGGTCCTGCGGGAGAAAATCTCGTCAGATACGCCTGCGCCGTGAGTGACGACAGAGCGGCGGGCAGAGGCGGCGTCGGTGCCGTTATGGGCAGCAAAAATCTGAAAGGTATTGCTATTTCGGGCAATAAAAAGCTTGAAATTCATAATCCCGAAAAACTTAAAGTCATCAAAAAGAGATGGACGGAAAGGCTAATCAATCATCCGCTCACAGGAAAGCAGCTCCCTAAACTCGGAACGGCGGCATTGCTTTCGGCGATGAATCAAAAACATATCCTTGCCACTAAAAACTTTTCGACGGGAAGATATGAAGATTATAAAAAGGTCAGCGGAGAGGAACTTGCCGAAAAGTTTTTGATAAAAAACAAAGGCTGCGTTTCCTGTCCGATAAAATGCGCACGAGTCGTCGACCTTGACGGTATGACGGTCAAAGGACCTGAAGTGGAAATAATGGGACTTATGGGCGCAAACATTTTAAACAACGACCTGCACGAGATAGTCAAGTGGAATTATGAAATGGACGAGCTGGGTATGGATACGATTTCCTGTTCGGGAACGATAGCGTTTGCTATGGAGCTTAACGAGAAGGGTATGTGGGACAGCGGACTCGTTTTCGGAAAGACGGACAACATCTCCGAAGTGTTAAAGGAGATTGCGACAAGAAGCACCGAAAGGGGGGATATGCTTGCAAACGGCTCTAAGTTTTTGATGGAAAAGTTTGGCGGAGAGGATTTTTGTATTCAGGTTAAAGGAATGGAACTTTCCGCATATGAACCCAGAGGTGCGGTAGGACAGGGACTCGGATATTCCGTTTCCAACAGGGGCGGCTGTCACCTGAACGCAGGATACGAAGTCGTCGTCGAAGGTTTGGGTCTTACAATAAATCCTTATACGAGGCACGGAAAGGCGCAGATAGCGATTATGTTTCAAAATCTTATGGAAGCGGTAAGTGCGGACGGGAACTGCCTGTTTACCACTTATGCGTTTTTCCCTCCGTTTTTATTCAAGAAACCCAACAGTTTTCTTTCAAGAGCCGTAAACGGAATGTTGCCATATCTTGGCGGAGTGTTAAAGATAATCAATAAATATCCTCATCTGATGCACGTCAATTTAAAATCGATGCTTCCTCATCCGCTTGCCATCAACGCGACGACGGGAATGCGCCTCACCATGGGAGATATGCTAAAAATAGGTGCAAGGGGCTTTAACCTCGAGCGTATTATAAATACGAGATTGGGCATTACCGAAAAGGACGACAAACTGCCGAGTCGGTTGACGGATGAAGAGCAGATACCCGGAGACAAGCGCACTAAAGTTCCGCAAAAGGCGCTTAAAAAAGATTTTTATAAGGGCAGAGGCTGGGACAAAAACGGTTTTGTCAAAAAATCGACTATGAGATATTACGGGCTGGATAAATTGGAGGATATAGGGAAAAGAAACTTGCAGTCCGATTAGTATTGTTTAACAGGGGGAAATATATGGTTAATGTAGAATTTTTCGGTCTATACCGATTAAGTTACGGAATTCAGCAATGTTCGCTGGAAGCGAAAAACGTAAAGGAGCTTTTTAAAAAGTTGTATGAAATGAATCCCGTATATACCGTGAAGGAATTAAAAAACGCCATAATTTACGTCAACGACGTTAATTTTATTAAGCTTAAAAAATACAGGACAAAACTTGCCGACGGCGACAAAGTTTTGATAATGAGTCCTGCTTCGGGAGGTTGATATGTTTACGGCGGCAGTCATTACAGTGAGCGATTCTGCATTCAACAGGACGCGAGAAGATACTTCAGGCGGTGAAGTCAAAAATATTTTGCAGCAAAACGGCTTTGAGGTGATTGCCGCAACGGTTGTTCCGGACGACGTCAAAAAGATTGCCAAAGCGATAAAGGGATTTTGCAAACAGGGCATAAATCTTGTCGCCACCACGGGCGGAACGGGTTTTTCGTCAAGAGACGTAACGCCCGAAGCAACGGCGCGTGTGGCGGACAGGCAGGTCCCCGGAGTTGCGGAAGCGATGAGATTAAATTCGATGCAATACACCTCAAAAGCTATGCTCAGCCGAGGAATCTGCGCGATAAAAGACAAAACCGTCTTACTCAATCTGCCGGGTTCGCCCAAGGCTTGCGTGGAGAATCTGTCCTACGTCATCGAGCCTTTAAAACACGGTATAGAAGTCTTGCTCGGCAATGTAAAGGAGTGCGCCCGAAAATGATGAACGTCGTTTCCTATAAAAAGGCGATAGAACTTTTTACCGAGAATTTTTCAAAAATCTTAAAAATGGAAACGCTGCCCGTCGATGAGGCGATAGGCAGAGTGCTTTCCGCAGACGTTTTCAGCGAGGAAAATCTGCCCGCTTACAGGCGTTCGACGGTGGACGGTTACGCATTGAACAGCAAAGACGCTATGGTTTGTTCTCCGTCTGCGCCGTCGGTATTAAAAACAGTCGGTTCGATAGAGATGGGGCAAATACCGCAAAAAAAATTGTGCAGAGGCGAATGCATGTATATTCCAACGGGCGGAGCGTTGCCCGACGGAAGCGACTGTGTGGCGATGACAGAACAAACCGAGCTTTTAGGCGACGAGGCGGTATTTTCTACTGCGTTTTCTCCTATGCAAAACGTTGTCGAAGTCGGCGAAGATTTTAAAAAAGGTGACAAAGTCGCGGCAAAGGGAACGTATCTTTCTCCGAATGTAGCTTCCGCTATAGCCGGGACGGGTTGCAAAAAAGTTGATGTTTTTAAAAAGCTTAAATATTATATAATTTCGACAGGCGATGAACTTGTCTCCTATGACGGTGAACTTCCTTTGGGAAAAATAAGGGACGTAAACACGATTTTACTTAGTGACGCTTCTCCGCTTTGGGAGTGCTGCGGCAAAGCGAGAGTGGGAGACGATTATGAACTTTTAAAAAAGACGGTGCTCGAAGCGACAAAAACTTCCGACGTCGTATTGCTTAGCGGAGGAAGCTCTGTGGGGAAACAGGACTATACGGAGCGTCTGCTTTCCGATTTCGGGGAAATATTTTTGCGTGGCGTTGCAATAAAACCGGGGAAGCCGACTGTGGCGGCGAGCTCGGGGCGGAAAATGTTTATAGGTCTGCCCGGACACCCCGCCGCGGCATTTACCGTTTTAAAGACAGTTTGTCTTAAAGCTTATGAAGAGCTTTTGGGAATGAAAGAACGCATAAAGATAAGGGCTATAAGCGATATAAATTTCGCGGGAGGAAAGGGCAGGACCCTGATTATGCCCGTCAGACTTTATGAAAGTGCCGATAAACTATACTTCTCGCCTCTATTCGGCAAATCGGGAATGGCAGGTTCGATAGCTTCGGCAGACGGATTTGCGGTAGTGCCGGACCGTATCGAGGGAATAGACAAAGGGGAAACCTTGGATATAGAACTACTATGAGAAAAACTTATATTGAAAACAACGACCCGTCGTTATACGATGAATATTTAAAAGCATTCAAAGACAAACTGACGGAAACGGAAATAGTAAAGACGGAAGACTCGCTTGGCAGAGTGACGGCAAAGACGGTGTTTGCCAAAGTTTGCGACCCGTGTTTCAACGCTGCGGCTATGGACGGAATTGCGGTGTTGAGCCAAAAATGCTCGTCCGCTTCCGAAAAGACGCCTGTCCGACTTGTCGAGGGAAAAGACTTTGTTTACGTCAATACGGGAAACAAAATCTATCATCCGTATGACGCCGTCATTATGATTGAGGACGTAGCCGTTATTGATGAGCAAACGGTGGAGATAAGAGAGGCGGTGCACCCGTGGCAACACGTCAGAGTCAAGGGCGAGGGAATCGTCGCTCAGGAGATGGTATTGCCTTTAAAAAGGAAAATCCGCCCCGTGGACGTCGGAGCAATATACGCATCGGGGAATACCGAGGTGACGGTCTATAAAAAGCCTTGCGTAGGCATTATAACTACGGGAGAAGAAATGGTGGACAGTCCGGATATGCTTACCGACGGAAAACTTTTAGAGAGCAATTCCCGTCTTTTCGGGGCGCTTATATCCTCATACGGCGGCAGATATAAAAGATATCCCACCGTAAAGGACGACCCTTCATCGCTCGGCGACG
>FR901011.1:33260-36352 GCA_000437555.1 Acidaminococcus sp. CAG:917
GGCGACGCTCTTGACAGAGCATTGACCGAAAACGATATTGTCATAGTCAACGCCGGAAGCAGCGCGGGCACAAAAGATTTTGCCTGCTCGGTCATAGGCGAAAAGGGTGAAATATTTTTGCACGGACTTGCAATCAAGCCCGGCAAGCCTACCATATTGGCGACTTGTAAAGGAAAGCCCGTCCTCGGCGTGCCCGGGTATCCCGTATCGGCATATCTTGTCGTAGAGCTGTTTTTAAAGCCGCTTATATATTCGTTTGTCGGTCTCAGCTGCACAAATGACGAAACCACGGTAAATGCTACCGTCACTAAAAACATAGTCAGCAGTCTCAAAAACACCGAGTATATCAGAATGTCAATGGGAAAAGTCGGAGGAAAACTTGTGGCCACCCCCTTGGAGAGAGGTGCGGCGCAAATTATGAGTCTTGTAAAGGCGGACGGCATTTTGAAGATAGACCGCTTCAGTGAGGGGATAACCGCGGGAAACGAGGCGGAAATAACGCTTTGCAGACCGATAGATACGATTGAAAAAAATCTTGTCGTGACGGGAAGTCACGACCTCATAATCGACGTCATTGGCGAAACCGTTCCGCTGACGGCGGCACACGTCGGAAGTATGGGCGGAATATTTGCGCTTTCCAAAAAGGAATGCCATATAGCGCCTATTCATTTGCTTGATTTGAATACGGGCATTTATAATATATCCTACGTCAAAAAATATTTTGAGGGCGAAAAGATGCTTTTGATAAAAGGCGTGGGCAGAACGCAGGGGCTCATAGTCCAAAAGGGAAACCCCAAAAACATAAATTGCATACAGCAGATAGTAAACGAAAATATTCCGTTTGCCAACCGTCAGAAAGGGGCGGGCACAAGGCTTTTGTTTGATTATATGCTATCTCAAATCGGGGCGGATTCTTCTATGGTAAACGGATATGAAAAGGAATATGCCACTCACCTTGCCGTCGGTATGGCCGTCGAGGCGGGAGCGGCAGACGCAGGTATGGGCGTTAAGAGCGCGGCAAACTGTCTCGGGCTTGATTTTATTCCTCTTCGTGACGAGGAATATGATTTTTTAATCAGAAAGGAAGATTTTTCCGACCCGCGCATTAAAGCATTTTTTGAGTATATAAAGAGCGAAGAATTTAAAGAGCGAATAAAAGCGTTCGGCGACTATACCGTCAAAAACATAGGGGAAGTTATCGAGATATGACAGACAGCTTTGGCAGAGAGATAGATTATATGAGGGTGTCCGTCACGGATAAATGCAATCTTAACTGTTTTTATTGTAAGTCGGGTCCCGCCAAGCGTTTAAGTCACGACGACGTTTTGTCCATCGAAGATTTTTCTGCCGTAGTCAAGGCTTTTTGCGAAGTCGGAGGAAGAAAGATTCGCATAACGGGCGGTGAGCCTTTGGTCAGAAAGGGCGTTTTGACGCTTGTAGAAAACGTTGTCGAATGCGGAGTAAAAGCGACTATGACAACAAACGGCACGCTATTAAAAAACTATGCTCACGATTTAAAGAATGCGGGATTGAATGAAATAAACGTCAGCCTCGACACTTTGGATAAAGATAAATATTTTAAAATAGGCGGAGGCGATTTGGATTCCGTCATCGAGGGCATAGAGCTTTGTTCCGCTCTCGGGTTCAAATTGAAGATAAACGCCGTGCTTTTAAAAGGTATAACCGATGAAATATATCCGCTTGCCGAATTTGCTCGGAATGTGGGAGCGTCTTTAAGGTTTATCGAGCTTATGCCTTTTGAAGCAACGGAAAGATATTTTTCTCAAAGATTTATTTCCGCAAGCGAGGTGGCAAACAGGTTTGACCTCGTCAAAACAGATAGGAGAGGGCACGTCACCTATTATAAATCGAAGATGGGAGAAATAGGCTTTATTACTCCGCTCAGCGATAAGTTTTGCTCTTCCTGCAACAGGCTGCGTCTCACATGCACGGGAATGCTTATGCCTTGCTTACATTCGTCCGTTACCTTTGACACAAAGCCTTATATCGGCGACGGCGAAAAACTCAAAAATCTTTTGAAACAGGCGGCACAAGCAAAACAGGAATGTCACAGGCTTGACGAGGGCATTTTACAACACGGACAAATGTCGAGCATAGGAGGATAAATCGTGGAATTTTCGCATATAAACGATAAGGGTTTTGCCAAAATGGTGGATATCTCATCGAAGGCTGACACGGCAAGAAAAGCGGTTGCAGAGGGTAAAATCTCAACAACGGAGGAAGTTATCGAGGCGGTAAAGGGCAACAGACTTAGAAAAGGCGAAGTATTAAACACCGCTCTCGTGGCAGGGGTTACGGCGGCAAAGAGGACTTGGGAGCTTATTCCTATGTGTCATAATATACCGCTTAGTTCGGCTGAGATAGATTTTGAATATGAAACAAACGCCATAACAGTAAGAGCGTGTATAAAGTGCAATGCGCCCACGGGAGCCGAGATGGAGGCTTTGACAGCCGTTTCGGTTGCGCTTTTGACGATATACGATATGATTAAATCGGCAGACAAGTCGGCAGTCATAGAAAAGGTGCGCCTTATAGAAAAGAGCGGCGGAAAATCCGGCGAGGTGAGATATGATTAAAGGAAAACTGATTGCAGTAAATATAAGTCAAAAAAAGGGAGTGAGCAAAACGCCCGTCGAATTCGGCGTGCTGGTTGAAGATTTCGGGATTGAGGGAGATTCGCACGCAGGTCCCGGCATAAGGCAGGTAAGTCTGCTGTCTAAAGAGAGCATAGAAAATTTCAAAAAGAACAAACGTGACGTCGTGGGACTTTGCGAGGGCAAGTTCGCCGAAAATCTTACTACCGAGGGTATTTGCCTTTATGAGTTACCCGTCGGCACCGTCATTAAAATAGGCGAGGCGGAGTTGGTTGTTTCACAGATAGGGAAAAAATGTCACGCCGACCAAGGCTGTGAAATAGCAAAAAAATACGGCGTCTGCGCTATGCCCAAAGAGGGAATTTTCGCTACCGTCAAAAAGGGAGGGAAGATTTTTCCCGGCGACGAGATAACGGTAACAAATTAAAACGGCAAAGACTTGAAGCGTAATCGGGCTTTTTGACGTGTAGGGAAGTT
>FR901011.1:36370-43727 GCA_000437555.1 Acidaminococcus sp. CAG:917
TGTAGGGAAGTTGAAAGATAAAAGGCTTTAGGCTTTGACGTTTTTTAGCCATAAAGTTAAATAAAGATTTAAAAATTCAATTTTAAGATTAAAAGCCAAGATATTCAATTTTAAGATGTTCAATTAAAAATCCGTGTGGAAACTCAAAAACGCCTTTGCTTTTTCCGTTTGCGGTTCTTTAAAAAATTCCGTTGTCGGAGTTATTTCTTCAATTATTCCTTTTTCGATATATACAACGTAGTCGGATATCGCTTTTGCCTGTCGTAGCGAGTGCGTGGCGATAATCATGGTAGAGCGATGAGAGCTTTGATAATCTCTTATCATTTCTTCGGCAGTCAGCGTAGAGTTGATGTCCAAAGACGCCGTCGGTTCATCGAGCAGCACCAATTTATAATCGCCCATAAAGAGTCGGCAAATTGCAAGCTTTTGCGTTTCACCGCCTGACAGGCGAGAAGCGTTTTTGTTGACGTATTGAACAAGGTCAAACTTTTTCAGCATCACGAGAGCGTCGGCAAGAGCGTCTTTGCGGTATTTGATTTTACGGGATAAAAGCATATTGTTTTTGACGCTCATATCGAAAGCATAGTTTTTTTGAGGAAGGTATCCTACTGATTTTAGCTTTAATCCGTCACATTCGATTTTACCGTTAAACTTTATAAGCGAAGCCACGCACTTTAAAAGAGTGCTTTTTCCGCTTCCGTTACTTCCTATAATCGCATATATGTTGTTTCTTGCAAAAGAGACGTCCCTGACGTCGAGCACGGTTTTTTTATTGTATTCTTTGTATGCGGTTACGTTTATCATTTCTTTTTAAGTCCTGCCTGAAGAAGGGAAGCGACGACGTTTAAGCCGAGCACTATGAGTATGAGAATAATTCCCAATGCAACGGCAAGCTGAAACTGTCCCGTGTTATAGTTTAACGCAATGGCAGTCGTCATGACCCTCGTTTTGTGAAGTATGTTTCCGCCTACTATCTGCACTGCGCCCACTTCCGCAATAGAGCGGGCAAACGCAAACAGATATACGGCTATAAGCTGAAATTTGCACTCGTTTAGCGCAAGCAAAAACGTCTTTGTCCTTGACAGTCCCATTCCGTATGCCGTCTCTTTCATCGCTTTTGTGGTCGCGCCCACGGCGTTTTCCGTCATACCCGCCACGATAGGTGTGATTAACACGACTTGCGCTATGACCATAAGTTCGACGGAATATATAAGCCCCGATGCACCGAAAGGCCCCGTGCCGGAAAACAGCATATAAATTAAAATTCCCACGGCGACGGCAGGCAGTCCCATAAGCGTCCGAATTACGGTGACCACCGCCTTTTTGCCGGGGAATTCGTTAAGTGCGATAAGTATGCCCACAGGTACTCCTATCAAAAAGGAATATACCGAACTTTGCAAACTCATCAAAAGTGTGGTAGAGACAATTTCGGAAAGCAGCTTGTCGCCTGCTCCCATGAGCTGAAACGCTTTTGAAAAGGATTCTAAAATGCTCTCCCACATAGTCGTCTTTAGCCTTTGGTATTATAGTTGTTTGCCATGGTAAGGCAAGCTCCCATACCTTGTCCTGCCGAGATATACCACGACGCCATTGTCTTGCCGTCCGACGATGCCGGGGCAACGGAAGAGGCTCCCGAGGTTATGGATATGTCGACCAAGGGCAAATCCGTTCCTTGCCAAAGTTTGACCTCGGCATTATGCGTGCCGGATGCGTCGCCTCTCGATATAAAATTATATCCGCCGTCGGCTATAGCCTTAAGTGCCTCATAGATGTCTGCGCAGTCGGAAACTTTTGCGGGGTCGGATTTAGGTCCTATAAGCACAAAGTAGTTATACATAAAACTGACTCTTTGGGGATATGCGCTGTCATAAACGTCGCCCGAAAGCCCCTCAACCGTGCGGGCAAAACCCGAGTCGATAAACTCTTTTTCGGATGACGCCGAGTGAACTAAAATGAGGTCGGCGTTGCCTTTCTCTGCCGCCTGAATTGCGGCGCCTGTTCCCGCGGAAGACACCTCGATGTCAAATCCCGTCTCTGCTTCAAATTTTTCCGAAAGGTAGTCAAGCAAGCCCGTATCGTTTACGGAAGTCGTGGTAGAAATACGAATTTTTTGTGTGTCAGACGCCGTGCAACGGAGACTGTCCAAATCGGCGTCGCAGGTTTGCGCTTCGTCAATCAAATAGAAAAGCGATTCGCCGTAATCCGATTTTCCGAAGTCGGCAATGAGCGCCCTGGTTGAGGCAAGGCTCATCCATTTGATAAAACTGTCGGCGCCTTTTTCGTTAATCGGAGTTTGCAAAGCTGTTCCGAATCCGCTTCCGTCACCGTCAACAGCTATCATCGTGTAGGTGTTCATCAATGCCGAATCCTGTTCAAAGAGAAGGGTGAGAGAAGGTATTTTGTCGCCTTCCGCGTTTTTCTTGTAGGCAAGATAAGTTCCCTTGTCGCTCAGAACGTATGCGCCTTTTTCAACCGGCGTTTCGTTACAAGCGGTAAACAGAGCGAAAACTAATGCCAAAGAAAAAATGCACAAAAAAATTGCTAAAATTTTCCGTTTCATAAAAGTTCTCCTTTCCGCAATGGGAGGCTGTATCGTTTCCAATACAACCCCGGTCTTTAATCCGTAGCGGACGCCTTAGGATATAAAGACTCGGAGGACGCAGCTGAATATTTCTGCATCTTATAAATTATTATATCACAGCATAGATTATATTTCAATAAGCTTTTAGCTGATAACAGCTAATAAAAACAGGCAGACTCTTTTTTCTTGCAATGCGCTCAGGGCGGTTGTATAATTTAAGCGGAGGAGCCTATGTTAACTTACACTTATTTCGCCAAAGACGATTTCAGGCTTGTAGATAAGCCTTTTCCCAAAATCGAAAACGATACGGACGCTATCGTCAAAGTTACGCTTAGCAGTATATGCACCAGCGACTTGCACATATTGCACGGCTGCGTTCCGAAAGCGGTTAAAGGCATAACGGTAGGACACGAGGCTGTCGGAGTCGTCGCCGAAGTCGGCAGCAAAGTCAAAAACGTAAAGGCAGGCGATAGGGTATCTGTCAATGTGGAAACCTTTTGCGGAAAGTGTTGGTTTTGCCGCCGAGGATATGTAAACAACTGCGTTTCGCCTCAGGGCGGTTGGGCAATGGGCTGCCGTATCGACGGAATGCAGGCTCAATACGTCAAAGTTCCTTTTGCCGATAACGGCTTGACGGTGATTCCGCAAAACGTGACGGACAGGCAGGCTCTTTTGGCGGGAGATATTTTAGCAACGGGATATTGGGCGGCTAAAATTTCCGAAATAGAAAAGGGTGACGACGTCCTCGTCATAGGAGCAGGTCCGACAGGAATATGCTGTATGCTCTCAGCACTTTTAAAAGAGCCTAAACGAGTTTATATATGCGATGTGGATAAATCAAGACTTGATTTTGTTGCAAGGCACTATCCCCAAGCAATACCGCTTAGTGCAGACGAAGTTTTAGCAAGGCTTATCGCCGATTGTCCAAGAGGCGGTGCGGACAGAGTGATAGAGGCGGCAGGAACGCCCGACTCTTTTAAGCTTGCCTGGCAGGCGGCGCGTCCGAACGGCGTGGTATCGGTTATAGCAATGTATGACGCTGCTCAGATTTTGCCTTTGCCCGATATGTACGGCAAAAATCTTACGTTTAAAACGGGCGGAGTGGACGGCTGTGACGCCAAAGAAATTCTGTCGCTTATATCCGAGGGCAAACTTGACGCGTCGGCACTAATTACACACACTTTTAATCTTTCCCAAGCCCCTAAGGCTTACGACCTTTTTGCCTCTCGCCGAGACGGAGTGATGAAAGTAGCTCTCGATTGCCGGAAGTGATTTTAGAACAAAAAAAAATTAAAGCGGTTTTAAACATTAAGCACAATTAAAACATTTTAATTGTGTAAAATTGTTTGGTGCAAAAGCTATACCGCTTAAGATTTGTATTCCGAAAAACTGTTTAAAACTATTTTTGATTTATTTTTTCATAGGCTTACATTATCTAAAATTTAAAAATAATTGCTTTAATAGCTCTTTTCTTTCGGCATTTAAAAATTTCTCTATTGCAAAAAACTTTAATTTTATAAAGACGTCGCTTTGCTCGTCAAATTATTTGAAATTAAATAATGGAATTTTGTCATTCGTTTATTCTATAGCTTATAAAGATTTAAATATTAACCATATATGTGTTTGAGAATTAAAAGACAAAAGTAATATAACAAGAATACAAATAATAAGATTTCTTATTATTAAGGGAGCGGCTATGACTTCATTTCATCAACTGATTATGAAAACGCATTTATCCTTCGCCAAAAGGGTGCTTGCAGAAACGCAGAAATTGGGACTGAGTGCGGGACAGCCTAAAATATTGGAGTTTTTACTTGAGGTAGACAGTGTGGAACAAAAAACGATTGCGATACACTGCGAAATCGAACCTGCTACGGTGGGAACGATTTTATTGGGCATGGAGTCAAAAGGGCTAATCGTCAGAAAAAGAGAAAACGACAACCGCAGGTCGCTGTTTGTAAGTCTGACGCCCGAGGGTAGGGAATACGCTTTAAAGGTTAAAGAAATTTTTGACAGAAACGACAAAGAGATTTTTTCAAATTTTTCGGATGACGAAGTCGAAACGCTTAAAAATTTATTAAACAGAGTTTTTGATAACATTAAAATAGAGATGTGATTATGGAAAAAGAACTTGTCAAACGCGATGACGTTAGCGAAGAAAAACCGTTACAATTAAACTCTTCATCAGACGGACAAGACGAAGACTTTCGGTTGGGAACTGACGAAAGTGTAGAGATAAAGTCTGAAGGTCAAAATAATATCGATGAGTGCGCTGACGAAGACGAAAAGCCCGTTTATGCAGAGTCGGAAAACAAAAGAGACAAGATAAAAAAGGCAGTGATAGATTGCCTGAAAAGGTCGGTATTCCTATTTATCGGTCTTTTTATAATGGCATTCGGAGTTTCCTTTTCAATAAAAGCGTTACTTGGAACGTCACCTGTTTCAAGTATACCTAACGTAGTTAGTATCGTATCGGGATTGAGCGTAGGAATGACAGCTATAATAGTGACGCCATTATAGTTTTGATTCAAATTCCGATTTTAAGAAAAAAGTTTAAATGGCAAAGGCTTTTGCAAATACCAGTGTCAACGGTTTTCGGATTGATGATTGATTTGACTTCCCATTGCATTGAGGGTACTGCGGCTCCGAATTACGGGGTGCAGTGGGCGTATTGCATTGTAGGAATCGTCCTTGTCGGAATGGGCGTAAGTTTTGAAGTCGTAGCAAACATTGTGACGTTGGCAGGTGAGGGGCTTGTTCAGGCTGTCTGTATGGTGAGTAAAATCAAATTCGGGACAATGAAAATTATTTGCGACTCGTCTTTTGTCGTCATCGCACTGATTATCTCGCTTGCATGTTTACATACGGTCGAAGGAGTAAGAGAGGGAACTGCGGCTGCCGCAATTTTTGTAGGTTTATGCTCAAAGCTTTTTATGCACCCTGTCGCTTTCATTGCAAAAAAAGTATTCGAAACAGATTATCGGTTTCCAAAAAAAGAAAGGAAAAAGCATCTGTCTCTTCCAAAGCATGCATAAGCCAATTTGCGCAAACAATGCTTTAACTTAAAGATTTAAGTTTATTAAATACACTTGCTAAAAGATAAAATTTGTGTTAATATAGGCTCGCTTGAAAATTGCAGAGTAAATTTTCATATTCATTTAAACATAAAGTCTGGAGACGTATCGAAGTGGTCGTAACGGGACTGACTCGAAATCAGTTGTACCTTTTTTGGTACCGTGGGTTCGAATCCCACCG
Source organism: Acidaminococcus sp. CAG:917 (assembly GCA_000437555.1). Taxonomy (GTDB): domain Bacteria; phylum Bacillota; class Clostridia; order Christensenellales; family CAG-917; genus CAG-917. Next base: position 42,207 of record FR901011.1, read on the forward strand.
TCTCCGCCATATAATGGCTCGCTGTGAGCCACAAAATAAAAAAGCAACTTCGGTTGCTTTTTTTATTTTGCTTTTATTCGCTCGCCATTATAATTGCTCCGACGGCGGGAGACCGAAATATGTGACGCTCGCAATGCTCGCTATTCCGTCGCTCCGCTCCTTACGAATCCCACCGTCTCCGCCATAGCGTCGCCGCAAGGCGACATATAACACGGCAAGCGAAACGCTTGCCGTTTCTTTTTACGCCTGCGACTCCTCTTCCTCAAAAGCTACCGCTTTTTCGGGATTGCGCCTCTGGCGCTAAAATAATAATCGTTGTTTTTATCCCTATACAATTCCGCAAAAGTCACTTTTGCGGAAAGCGAGGAAAGAGACGATAAAACGAAAAAACAAACGCAGTTTGTTTTGAGTAAACAGTCGTCTTTCCGAGCCTGTGACGCTTATCGTTAAGCAGGGCTTGCGTGAGCAGGCTCCTCGCTATTCCGTCCCTCCGCTCCTTACGAATCCCACGTCTTTTCCAAGCGGTACCCGACTGAACACGTAAAAAGGTTTGGTTGGGGTTTTGTTTTTTTCGCCATAATGGCTCGCTGTGAGTCACAAAAAAAAGCAACCGAGGTTGCTTTTTTGTTTGATTGGTTTTCGTTTAAAACGATTTGTGCCTAAAGACAAATTATCTGCCTTGGGTTAATCTTTTGATTTTGTTTTGAAAAACCGTGTTTTGGGTTTTACCGAAAATCGGCTTAGTCTTCGGGAGCGAACATTGATTTATCTACGCCGCAGAGGGGACATTCAAAATCGTCGGGCAAATCCTCGAATTTTGTGCCGGGGGCGATATCGAGTTCGGGTGCGCCGACTTCTTCGTCATAGACCCAGCCGCATGCTTCACATACGTATTTCATAAAGATACCTCCAAAAGTTATTGTATTTTTTCAAAATCGCTTGCGCCGTGTTTGCAGAGCGGGCAAACGAAATCGTCTGGGAGAGTTTCGCCTTCGTAAATGTAACCGCAGATTTTGCATACATAACCTGTTTTACCTTGAGTCTGCGGTTTCGGTTTTACGTTGGATTGATAATAATTATACGTCATTGTTTCCTTATCGGAAATGACGCGCGATTCCGTCACGGAACAGATGAACATACCGTGGGTATTGACGTCTACGTAGTCTTCCACCTTTAGTGAGATGAATGCGTTGATGTAACGCGGAAGGAATACGAGTCCGTTGTCGGAGTGAAGGGGAGAGCAGTCTTTAAATTTATCGACGTTTCTGCCGCTTTGGAATCCGAACGTTTCAAACACTTTGAACGGAGCCTCAACCGAAAGGCAGTTTACGTTCATTTTACCTGTCTGTTTTATGACGTGGTGAGAATAGTTTTGTTTGTTGATTGTAACGGCTATACGGTTGGGGGAGTCGGAAACCTGTGTGACGGTATTGACAATAAGTCCGTTATCTTTTTTGCCGTCGTTTGAAGTAACTACGTAAAGTCCGTAACCGATTTTAAAAAGCGCAGTTAAATCTTTTT
>FR901011.1:43818-56521 GCA_000437555.1 Acidaminococcus sp. CAG:917
TGTTTGCGGCTCTCGTCGCTGAGTGCGGATTTTATCGTCACTTCCGTTTTGGCGTAAGTCAAATCGACGGATTTTGCAAACATTTCTTTCATCACTTTGATTGCCTGAGGCGCCCAGCTTCCGTTTTCCATAAAGGCTACGGTGCGCTTTTTGAAGCCTCTTTCGGTAAGATGATTTATAAACTCCCTCATGAACGGGAAAATTTCCGCATTGTAAGTGGTTGTTGCAAGGACTATTCTGCCGTATCTGAAAGCGTCTTCGACCGCTTCCGCCATATCGCATCTTGCAAGGTCGGTGACAACGACTTTGGGGCAGCCGTTTGATAAAAGTTTTTCCTCTAAAAGCTCAACCGCCTTTTTGGTATTTCCGTAAACCGAGGTGTAGGCGATAACTATGCCATCGCTCTCCACTCCGTAGCTTGACCAAGTGTTGTAAAGGTCAAGATAGTGCGACAGATTTTCCTTTAAAACCGGTCCGTGAAGGGGACAGATAATCTGAATGTCAAGCCCTGCCGCTTTTTTGAGCAAAGATTGAACCTGCGTGCCGTATTTGCCGACGATACCGATATAGTAGCGTCTTGCCTCGCAGTCCCATTCCTCTTTGGCGTCGAGCGCTCCGAATTTGCCGAAACCGTCCGCCGAGAAAAGCACCTTATCGGTTGAATCGTAGGTGACTATGACTTCCGGCCAATGCACCATAGGTGCGGTGACAAAAGTCAGATTGTGCTTGCCGAGCTCAAGGGTTGAGCCTTCTCCGACGACTATTCTGCGGTCTTCAAAGTCCGTGCCGAAAAAGTTTTTCATCATTGCAAACGCTTTTGCCGACGAAACAATCGTAGTGGAAGGATATATCTGCATAAACTTTGCAATGCTTCCCGAATGGTCCGGCTCCATGTGTTGAATGATTAGGTAGTCGGGTTTTTTGCCCTTTAACGCCGAGTCGAGGTTGTCGAGCCATTCGTGTGTGAATTTGGCGTCCACCGTATCCATAACGGCGATTTTGGAATCGTTGATGACATATGAATTGTAAGCAATGCCGTTGGGAACGATATATTGCCCTTCAAACAAGTCTATTTTATGGTCGTTTACACCGACGTATAAGATATCGTTTGTTATTTTCATATTGAGCTCCTTAAATGTTCTAAGCCTATTATACTTAATTTCTTTTTAATTTCAAGCGTGGGAATAAACATTGTGTAAAAATATTCCTTTTGAATTTAAAGCGATTTAAATATAAAAAACGGCTTGCCTTTGCAAACCGTTTGAATGATACAAATTAAATCTGTTTGAAAAATTTAAGACAAATCAGCTTATCATAAAGTGTTCTTTTAAAAGCATTTCGGAATTTTTTAAACTCGAAGCGTCGATACAGCAAGAGATTTTGGTTTCCGACGTGGTTATTGCGTAAACGGTTGTCTTGTTAGAGGTCAAAAGATTTAACACTTCAAGGGCGACTCCGCTCTTATGTTCCATACCTGCGCCCTCGATTGTGAGTTTTGCGCAGTTTTCGGTGGAACTGAATTTTATATTCTGAAGTTTTAAAAGGTCGTAGCAAAGCTTGTTATCCGAATCGGAAAGGGTGAAGGATACCGACGCCGAACCGTTTGCCGAAAGCGTCTGACTTATCATGTCGAGATTTATTTCGTTTTGAGCCACAAGTTTTAAAAGGTCGATAAATTCGACAGGGGTGGTGTTTTCAAGCGATATAAGACTGACGCCTTCCTCGCCCGTCACGTTGGTGACGGCATAGTAGTCGCCGATAATGCTGTTCATATCGTAAAGCCCGCTCTTTTTGCCGAATATGTAGCTTGCCGCTCTGAGCGCGCCTGCCGCAAAAACTTCCTTGCTTTCCGAGATATGCGAGATGGTCAACTCCTCGCCGTTTCCGAAAAAGTGCACGTCGTGTTTGCCTACAACCGTTCCGCCTCGGACGGCGTGGATACCTATCTCGGACGGAGTGCGAGCCGCAGTCTTGCCGTGTCTGCCGTAAACGGGGTCGAGTGCGCGGACGCTGTTTATCGCCTCGTATATTGTGATAGCGGTGCCGGAAGGGGAGTCGAGCTTTTTGTTGTGGTGCGTTTCGACAATTTCAACGTCGAAAGAGTCGCCCAAAAACTTAGTGGCTTCTTTGGCGAGATTGCAAAGAAGATTTACGCCAAGGCTCATATTGCTTGCCTTGAACACTGCAATTTTTTCGGAAGCGGCTTCAATCTGTTTCAATTGGGCTTCGGAGTGTCCCGTAGTCGCAAGTACTATGTTGCAGGCGTTGCTTAGCGAATACTTCAGAATGTCGTCAAGTGACGAAGCGTTTGAAAAGTCGATGATGACGTCAGGTCTTAAATTTTGCGAAACTTCCGCAAAAGATTTAAACACGGAAAAGGGGAAATCGTTTCCGCCGAATTTATCTACGCCGAAAACGATTTTGTAATCCTGATTTGAAAGCAAAGCTTTGTATATTGTGCGGCCTATTCTTCCGTTTACGCCGCATATAGCTATATTTATCATATTTATCCTTTTATAAGTTCGTTGTATGCGTTAATCAAAACTTTAGTATTTTCTTCCGTCATTTCCGTGAGCGGAAGACGAATATATTTTTGACAAATGCCCAAAGTTTCCGCCATCTTCTTGACGGGAATCGGGTTGACTTCCATAAACAGAGCTTTTACAAAGGGAAGCATATCCCTTTGCATTTTTGCCGACGTCTTTATATCGCCGTCAAAGAAAGCCTTGCACATATCCGAAACGTATTTCGGTATGACGTTGGAAGCGACGGATATGACTCCTAAGCCGCCCATTGCGAGGGTGGGAACGGTGAGGGAATCGTCGCCGCTGTAAACGTCGGCTTTGCCTTCCGTCAGGCGAATGACTTCTTCAATCTGTTCCATATTGCCGCTTGCCTCTTTGATAGCCGCTATGTTTTTGATTTCGGCAAGACGCGCAAAGGTCTTGGGCAAAAGATTTACTCCCGTTCTGCCCGGGACGTTGTAGGCGATAATGTCAAGCGAGATGTGTTTGGCTATCTCGGAATAGTGAGCGACAAGTCCGTCCTGAGTTGCCTTGTTGTAATAGGGGGTGACGACCAAAACGGCGTCCGCACCTATTTTTTCCGCCATGACGGAATTTTCTACCGCGGCGGCGGTGGAGTTTGCGCCCGTGCCGATAATGACGGGAATTTTACCTTTTGCCGTCTTTACCGCAAGGCGCATAACTTCTTCTTTTTCCTTTGCGGTCATGGTGGCAGGCTCGCCCGTCGTTCCGAGGACGACTAAGGCGTCCGTGCCGTTACTAATCTGAAAATTAAGAAGTTTTTCATACGCGTTTAAATCGACGCCGTTTTCGGTAAACGGGGTTATTAGCGCGGTGGCACTGCCTTTGAAAATCATATCAGCCCTCCGATTTTTTCTTTATCAAAACTTCTACAATCTGAACGGCGTTTGTTGCCGCGCCCTTTCTGATGTTGTCGGCAACACACCAAATGTTAACGCCCGATTCGACCGAGTCGTCTTTTCTTACTCTGCCGACGTAGACTTCGTCGTGGTTTTCTGCGTCCAAGGGAGTGGGGTAGACGCCGTTTTTGACGTCGTCCATAACGATTATTCCATTGGCGCCTTTAAGCGTTTCGATGACGCCTTCTCTGGTGCAGGGTTTTTCAAATTCTATATTGATTGATTCGCTGTGTCCGTAATATACAGGAACGCGAACGGTAGTTGCAGTTATCTTAAGAGAATCGTCGTGCAAAATCTTTTTTGTTTCGACAATCATCTTCCATTCCTCTTTGGTGTAGCCGTCTTCCATAAAAACGTCGATATGGGGGAGCATATTAAAGGCAATCGGCTTCGGAAACTTTTGAGGAGCTTGTCCCTCGATTCCGTTTTTGAGGTCGTTATAACCTGCGACGCCCGCGCCCGAAACTGCTTGATAAGTGCTGTAAACTATACGCTTGATTTTATATTTGTCGTGGAGCGGCTTTAGTGCGACAACCGCCTGAATTGTGCTGCAGTTGGGGTTTGCTATGATACCTTTGTTCCAATCGACGTCTTCGGGGTTTACTTCGGGGACTACCAAAGGAACATCGGGATACATTCTCCACTGGCTGGAGTTATCCACAACGGTGGCTCCCGCTTTTACGAATATCGGAGCAAAGTTTTTTGAGGTTTCGCCGCCGGCGGAAAACAGTGCAAAATCCACTTTGCCTTTGAGTGCCATGACGTTATCTTCCGTAAGTTCGATAACGGTGTGTTTTTTGCCCATAAAATCTATTTGTTTTCCCGCGCTCTTTTTAGAAGCGAAAAGATAATAATTTTCAACGGGGAGCTTGCGCTCGGTCAAGACTTCTAAGAATTTGTTTCCGACCATACCGGTCGCACCTACAACGGCGATATTGAATTTCATTTTAGACCTCCTAAGTATATATATGAAATTATCACTAATAAGGTAATTTGTCAATTTTATTGAAAAAGTTTAATTTATTTATTTGATATTTACTGTATGTTATAGTAGAATAAAAACAATAATGCAATATAGGAGTTAAAATGGCTAAAACGCACAATGCTTACAAAGGCGAAAAACCCCAAAGACAACCCAAGCTTTTGATGAGGGACGGCTTTACCGTAGGATACGAACTCCGCGAACAGGCCGTGCCCGAAACTATGATAAATGCGGAAGGCAAAGTGGTGCCTTACGTCCCCAAATTTCCCGACAGCGTAAAGGGCTCTTTTGCCGCTTATAAGGCAAACACGAAAACGCTTTTAAAGGCAAGTTTATATTTTTTAATCTTCCTTGCTCCTATGATAGTGCTTTTGGTATACGGCTATAATGCGCTTTTGGCTCATTATACTTATAGCGGCGGAAATTTTATGGGCAACCTGGGCATAGGCTATCCCGGTGAGATATCCGATATCCATTCCATTATGCTTACGCTCTATAACGGCTATCAGATGTTCTTGTTCTATTGCGTCCCGGCTGTGTTTATAATATCTCTCGGTATGGCGGGTCTGTTTAACGTTGCGAAAAAAGTTATCTGGAACGAGCCTATCAAATACGTCGCAAAGCCTTTCTTTGACGGCATAAAGAGATTTTGGTGGAAATACGTCATTTTCGTGATGGTCGGGGCAGGCGTTCTGCTTGCAATGGGTTCGTCGCTCATTTACCTTTTGGGCGAGATAGAGATGTCGAGAGCCGGAGCGGGAGCATATTGCGCCTGTATATTCACGTTTATAATCGGAGCGCCTATCGTGCTTTACTGCCTTGTTCCGCTTACGATTATTCCGTCGTATAAGCTCAGCTTTATCGAGCTAATTAAAGATTCGTTTATAATGCTTGTAAACCGCTTTGTGCCTTATCTCATCATGTCGGTGGTCAGCATTATCCCGATTGCGCTTTTGGCGATATCGCCTATACTGTCGTATATACTCTACATCGTTTACGTCGGTTTCGGTTGCTCGCTTTGGGCTATGCTGTGGACGGGCGTGGGACATTCAAGCTATTTAAAATGCGTATATCTCCACGATATAACGGAATCGCAGTCTAAAAATCCTTACGCCAGAACCGCTAAGCAATCGCAAAAGCAAAAAGGTCAGATTGTAGAGGGTAAGACGGAAAATCCCGAAAATGCCCAAAAACAGACTAATCAGACGAGTAACCAAACAAAGAAGAAACCGCAGCAAGGCTTTGTAAATCCGAAAAAGAAAAAGAAGAAGAATGGCTAAAATTTACAGCATTGATTTAACCGAGGACGAATGTCTCGACTTCGCTTACGACGCGGCGTCGGATAACGACTTGAAAAAAAGTCTTTTTTACGTCCATAAAGCGTTGGAACTCAACCCCGACAACATAGAGGCGAATTTTTATCTCGCCTCTATTTATTCTGACCTCAGTGCCTTCGCTTTTTCAAACGACGTCATATTCAAGACGCTTCCTAAAATTAAAGATAAATCCGAGCTTGACAGATTTTACATACTCTTGGGCGCAAATTTTTCCACGCTCGGCGATTTCGACCTCGCCACGCACTATGCCACTAAGATTGATTTCGATTCCGAATTTATGGCGGAGCTTGGAGAGGCGTTCGATATTGAAGTGGTGGAAAACAAACCGCGTTTTTATCTTGCCTATCCTAAAGGAGAGGAATATTATGCCGAAAGACTCGAAAGAGCAAAAGATTTACTGAACGAAAAAGAGGTAGGACAGGCTCTCGAGATTTTGGAAGAATTTAAAGACGGCACGCCGTATAAGGATAAAGCCGACCATTTAAAGCTTTTATGCTTTATGCTCCGAGACGACTTCGATTCTATAATATATTACGGAAACGAGATGCTGAAGACGAGCAAAAACAAAATTCCGATAAAGTGTATGCTCATCACCGCTTTGATGTTTGAATCGAAAACGAAAGAGGCAAACGAAAAACTCGACGAGCTTTTAGGAGAGGAGAATATCGGAGTGGACGACCTCGGCGTAGTTTTGCCGCTAATGGTCAATATGAAGCGTCACGACAAGGTGGTGGAATATTGTCTCAAATTCAACGGCAAGCATCAGTATCACCCGAGCACGCTTATGTGGCTGTCCCAGGGCTATTACAATCTCGGGCAAAAGGAAAAAGCCTTAGAGGTTATGAAAGAGGTTTACGAGATATACCGTGACTATCTTCCCGCCAGGTATTACATAAATTATTATAAAACGGGCATATCCGAGGTGGAATATTCGCTCGGTCTGCCGCTTATGGAGTATTTCAACCGTCAGAGCCAAATAAAAAATTTTCTTCTTTCAAAAACCGAGGAAGCAAAAAAAGCATATCTTTACGATAAAGAAATAAACGATATTATAAGGTGGAGTTTTAAAGAGGGCAACGTAACTATTGTGCTTGCTCTTATAATCAAACTCGGCGAGTTTTATCAAAAGGATATGGACGAGTTGTTTTACGATATAATGCATTCCGACAAAATCGTATTTCAGGAAGTAGTCGAAATAGTCAGGATTTATCTTTTAAACAAACCCGAGCTAACTTTTTCGCTTTGCGTAAACGGCAGGCTCAAAGAAATTTACGCGGCGTTTCCTAACGAAGTAAAGTACCTGCCGTCCAACGTCTTGTCGGCGCTTGCAAATACCATAGCGGAAATCATATTCGAATTCGACGAATCAAACGAGATGCTTGAAAAGCTTATAAAGCTTTTAAACGCTTATCTTAAATTTGAAGATTCCAAGACGGGTATCGGCTTGGCGAGTTACGATAAACTAAAAAAGATGAAATCGTTAAAGACCATGGTCGGAGTTTTTCTCGTCGCTTTGGGTGAAGAAAAAAACGAGATTTTCGAAAGGCTCGATTTGAACAAAGTCAGTTTTTCAAAGTATATGAAAACAATTTTCGGAGATAAAAAAAATGACAAACAATAATGACGACGAAAAAGAGTTTAAAGAGCTGTCTTTAAAAGAAAAGCAAAACCTCGTTGCTTTGGTTGCGTCTTCCGACGCAGACTACGACAAAAAACTTGAAGCTTACGCTTATCTTTGTGAAAACGGGGAAGAAGTCGTCGACGATATGATAAAAGCTCAGCTTACCGCCGACGAGGAAAGCGGACAGATGCTTGTCGAAATTCTTGCAAATTATAAGGGCAGAAAGGACATATTTCTCTTGCTTGTCAGTTATTTTTACAGGGGCGAGGACGTCGCTCTGTTCGCAAGACTTTTGGGAAGCTACGGCGACGAGGCGGCGATAGACATTTTAAAATCGTTCGCCAAGCAATTCGAGGACGAACTTAATTATAACGAGTTTATGGAAATAAGAAACGCCGTCGAGGAGCTTGGAGGAGATTTCGATTTGAATACGGATTTTTCCAACGACCCTTTTTACCGTTATCTCAAAGGGCTCGATATGTCCGACCTTCCCGAAGACGAAAGCGACGATTGCGACTGCGAGGAATGTGACGGCAATTGCGAAGACGATTGCGACTGCGACGGGCACGACGGGCATTGTCACGACGAAAACTGCGGCTGCCACGGACACAAAAAATAAGTTTAATCCGTTTTCTTTGCCGTATGATTTTTTAATGAGGCAGGTTATTTAATGCCGTATGCCTTTCGTTTTGCTTCTTTAAGTTTTTAAGTTTACCGCCCGAAAATTTCTTTTTGCGCTTTAAAACTATAAATCCCGCAGTCTTTAAGGGCAACATTTTTAAGACGGTAAAAAAGAGCAATACAAGTCCTGCCACGCTTACAAAAGCATAGCCGTATTTGACAATTGCGCTAAATCCGATAAAAGACAGTGCGACTGTCGGAACAAGAGTCATAAACGAAGAAAAGAAAGGCGATAGCTTTAATCCTTTGAAGTAGTCGTAAATCAGTTTCGCCGACGATACCATTGTTGTGAAAATCGCAAGCAATATTAAAAGCGAAGATATTATAGGAAAGCCCATATAAGAGGCTATTTCTTTTAAAGGCATGGCGGAGTCGTTGCCAATCGTCAGACAGCAAAGAGCGAAAATAAGGCAGGACATAACCGCCGCGCTTATTACGGAAGATAAAACTATTTCTTTTTTTGACAGACTTTTGCCTTGCTCCGCCATAAGACTTCCCGCGATTAAAAGATTTAAAGCAGAATATAAAATCGGCTTAAACGGAAGGTATGAGCCTGTGATAAATACGTTGCCGTTTTTGAAAAACAAAAAGAGAATGCAAAATATTATGACGGGAACCAAGATTCCGTTTAGTTTTCCCAAAAATTTTATTCCCAAAACGCCTGACGCCACGGCGAGAGCCGTGAGCAGAACTCCGCCGCAGGGGAAGGGGATTATCTCGCCCGCTCCCGAGCACATGGCGGCAAGAGTGATAAACGAACATATAACGGTGAGCAGCTTAAACCAAGGAGGCTCAAAAAATCTGCCTTTGTAGCCGGCATACATAAAAAAACCGCCGAGTGCGCCGAGAAGAATTCCCGACAGAATAGCCGTTAACGGAGAGAGAGAGTCAAAATAAACCGCTATTTCTTTTCCGGAAGCAAAACCGGCGCCGATAACGGTGCCTATATAAATCATCGACGACTTAAACGCTTTTCCCACAAGATAAGATATGAGTATTATCTTCCTTCAATGCAGGGCAAAAAGCCAATTAAATTAAAGCATATGCAAAAAGCACGGCGTCATAAAGTTTTATTGACACAAGGAAAAATTTAAAAGTCTGACGCATTAAAAAAATGCTAAACTTATTAAAATTAAAATTTGGGTTTATATTTTAAATTTTTAAGCCGTCTTTAAAACGGTGCGAGTTTTGTATAGCCGAAAAATGTGAATTTTAACGCGTTTAAATCATATTATATAATATGAAAAAGGTAACGGTTATTTTGTCGGTATTATTACTTGTCGTTTTTCTCGGATTGATTTTTGCCGGCTGTTCAAGTTCTATCACCGTATCGAGAGGTGAGATAGTTTCAAAAAAATACGAAAAGCCATATCTTGCATCCTTTTCCATCTTTAAGATAAAAGACCCTCGCAACGTGTCGGGATATATGGTGCTGGTGCAAAACGACGAACTTGAAACTCAGTGGTTTTACGTTTCGGAAGAATATTACCTCGAGGCGAATGTAGGGGACTTTTTTGTATACAATTCCACTTTGCACGAACCTGTTTAAAGTTATGATTATTTAAACGCAGGATATAATTTTCGGCGCAAAATAAGGAATAAATAAAAGCGTAATTTAAGATTTGAACACAATATTATACCGGCTTAGAAATTATAACAATTTACTGTTTTTCGATGTGATTTTCAATAAATATTCAAAATATTTTAAATTATATCGCGAGTTTTGAAATATGCGGTTTGAAAAAGGAAACAAAGGTGATATAATTTAAATATGAAAAAAAGCAAAACGTTTTTATTTATTTTAATCTGCATTCTCGTTTTCGTTTTATCTCTCGCTCTTGCTGCCTGCGACGGGAAAGAGGAGAGCAGGGAAAAGACGGAATATAAAGTGGCGGTTATGAGCGACCTCCACTATTTTTCGCCTTTGCTTATAGGCGATTATTCTTACGATTCCATACAGGGAAAACTCAATGACGCCAAGACTTATGAAATTTCGAGGGCGATGATTATGAGCGCGCTCGACGAGGTCGTATCCGGCGGCTATGACGCCGTCATAATAACGGGCGACCTTTGCGACGACCACGCCTTGCAGAGTCACACGGAGCTTGCCGAAATTTTCGCTTCCGTGGAAGAAAGAGGTGTGGACGTTTTCGTCGTTCCCGGCAATCACGACGTTGACGGCTCCGGCACAGGCTATCAGGGCGTAAAATATACCGAAAGCGGTATAGAGCAGGTGGAGGATTTTTACGACACGCCGTCCATTACGGAGAGTTTTAAAAATATTTATCTTTCATTCGGATACGATAAGGCGAGGGCGAGTTTGGGGCTCACATACGTTGCCGACCTCACCGACAAACTCAGACTCCTTGCGATAGACAATTGCAGCACAGAGTTTTCGCTTGCCACGGTAGAATTTATAAAAGAGCAGCTTGCCATAGCCAAGCAGGACGGCGTCAGGGTGATTGCCGCCATGCACAAGCCCATATACGACATATTCGACGAAGTATCAATGTTTATAGATACGTCCTCGGCGGTGACCGATTATGCCGACGAACTCGAGGACGCATTGAAGGGAAACGTTTCGCTCCTTTTAGTCGGACATAATCACGCAAACGACGCAGTAACTCATTCAAGCGATGAAGACGAGCTCTATGAAATTATGACGGTATCTTTGACTCAAAGCACAAACTCTTACAGGGTGCTTGAGTTTTCAAAAAATTATATTTACGGAAGCGTAAAAAAATTAGGCACAATCAAAGCGGAATATCTGCCCGATTATCTGACCGCCGCCGATAAAAGTTTAATTTTATCCGATTATTCCGAATATTCAAAAGCGAGGGTAAACAGGTTTGTTACCGCAAGGGTAAAGGGGATAGACCTATCCGCCAAAATATCCGATATAGTTTTCGGAGAGTCGATACCCGAAGGTTTTGACGCCGTGGCGGAAGAGATAGAGCAGTTTGTCTTCAGTCCGTTTAAAGGCGAAGGAAGCTATGCCGAGTTTATGAAAAGTTACGGCTATGATTTTCCGGACAACGGCTATGGCGATATATTCGACCTTATGACGGATATCGCACTAAAGGTCTTTGACGGAGGCGAAAACTTAAAGGGAACAAAGCAGATGCAAACGCTTTCGGCGGCGATAAAAGCGGTGTTTGCCTACGTCTATTCCACCGACTTTTTCGATTATTTATCCGACGCATACAAAGTGACGAGACCCGATTCGGACAAGGTGATTTCGCTTTTGCTTCAAAGTGACAAGTTAAACCTTTTATCAAGCTCGCTTGTGGACGCTCTTTTGCACTTTGACGCCGTGACGGATATTCTCAATACGTCGTCAAGCTCGCTAGTTAAAATATTGAAAGCATATCTGCCGAAAGACGGACGTTTTGACAGCACAGAGGAGTTAAACGTGTTTTTGTCGCTCATTCCCGTGCTTGAACTTATGTTCGACGTCGACCTCGATAAATATTTTGAAGAGCAGACGGACGGGGAATATACTTCGTATACGGGCGTCGTCGATTTCGACGGTTTCGTATCGGCGTTTTTATTCGACGGAGCGGTAAAGAGTTTTGTGACGGATTTTGATTTCCCCGACCGAACCTTTAAAATTTCATATTAAAGACAAACAATTCAAAACTTTTTAAACTATCTTTTAAGGGAGCCAAGGCTCCCTTATTTTGTTTGAGGATAAAATAAAAGTTTGATTTATAAAAAAAACGAGCGAGCAAAGATTAAAGCTAAAAGATAAAGACAAAATCAGGTTAAGACAATAAAGCCTCTTACGCGCTGAATCGGCTGCAAAATTTAACAGAAAATAGCGCAAAGATATATCGAGCGACAAAAGCAGTTTTAACCGAATAAAACCAACCTTATAACAAAAAAAATTTTGAAAAAATTTCGTTTCCCCCGACATTTATTTGACAGAGATTTTTAAAAATATTAAAATAGTTAAAATTATACAAAAGGAGATTTTTGATGAACAAGATTATAAAAGAAGGTTTGACCTTCGATGACGTTTTACTAGTCCCTCAACATTCCGCCGTATTGCCTAAAGACGTATCTTTGGCAGTCGATTTAACGAGCACGCTTCACCTTAATATCCCTTTGCTTTCGGCATCTATGGACACGGTTACCGAACATCAGCTTGCAATCGCTATGGCGAGAGAGGGCGGTATCGGTATGATTCACAAAAATCTTTCCATAGAACAGCAGGCAGAGCAGGTTGACAAGGTTAAACGCAGCGAGCACGGCGTTATCACGGACCCTTTCTTCCTCTCTCCGCACCACAAACTCAAAGACGCATTAGAACTTATGGGTCGCTATAAGATAAGCGGTGTTCCCATTACGGTGGACGGAAAACTTGTCGGTATACTGACCAACAGAGACCTAAGGTTTGAAACGAATTTTGACCAAGAGATTGGCAACGTGATGACAAAGGATAATCTTGTCACCGCATTAGAGGGCGTCACGCTTGACGAGGCGCAAAAGCTACTTGGCAAACATCGCATCGAAAAACTCCCCATTGTAGATAAAAACAACAATCTTAAAGGTTTGATTACCATAAAGGATATCGAAAAGGCTATCCAATATCCCAACTCCGCAAGGGACGCCAACGGCAGACTTTTGGCGGGTGC
>FR901011.1:56569-56913 GCA_000437555.1 Acidaminococcus sp. CAG:917
ACGTTTGAGAGAGTTGACGCACTCGTTCAGGCAAAGGTAGACGTCATCGGCGTCGACACGGCTCACGGACACAGCGAAAAAGTGCTCAACGTGGTAAAGCAGATTAAGAAAAAATATCCGTCGCTTCCCGTCATTGCGGGCAACGTTGCAACGGCAGAAGCCACAAAGGCGCTTATTGAAGCAGGCGCGGATATCGTCAAAGTCGGCATAGGTCCCGGCTCTATATGCACGACGAGAATCGTGGCAGGAATCGGCGTTCCGCAAATCACGGCAATTATGGATTGCGCCGAAGAAGCGGACAGGTACGGCAAGCGCATTATTGCGGACGGCGGTATAAAATACAG
>FR901011.1:56951-63289 GCA_000437555.1 Acidaminococcus sp. CAG:917
AACAAAAGCGATAGGCGCAGGCGCTTCCGCAGTTATGATAGGAAGTCTTTTTGCGGGAACAAAAGAAAGTCCCGGCGAACTCGAGATGTTCCAGGGCAGAAGCTTTAAGGTATACAGAGGTATGGGCTCTCTTTCCGCTATGGCGGCAGGCTCCAACGACAGATACTTCCAGGATAAAAACCAAAAGTTCGTCCCCGAAGGCGTTGAGGGCAGAGTGCCTTTCAGAGGTCCCCTTTGCGATATAGTATATCAGCTTATGGGCGGCGTAAGAAGCGGTATGGGTTATTGCGGAATGCCTACCATCGACGATTTAAGACAAAAGGCACAGTTTGTCAAAATCACGTCGGCGTCGCTTGTTGAAAGCCATCCGCACGACATCACGATAACTAAAGAGGCCCCCAACTATTCGACCAGAGGCTAATAAAATTTAAAGCAAAAATTAAAATCAAACCGTTTTAAACAGACCGAAAAGGCGACGTTTAAAACGGTTTTAAAAGAGAAAACATTCAGCTTGCGGCAAGCCTGAAAATTTACGGTTTCGGACTATGCGGGCAGTTATCTTTTTTGAATAATCAGATTGATAAAAGGTATAAAAATGATTGACACTCACGTGCACTTTTTTCCCGATAAGATAGCCGACAGGGCTGTCGTTAAACTTGCCGCAGCGGCAGGAAAGACACCCGCTACAAACGGCACGGCGTCGGACACCGTTGCCAAAATGGACGAGTGGGGCGTGGATGAATGCTGGCTTATGTCTATCGCCACCAACGAAAGACAAATGCAAAGCGTAAACGATTTTGCATTATCGGTAAAATCGGAAAGGATATATCCTTTCGCTTCGGTATATCCGCTCTCGCCGCTTGCCATGGACGAGCTTGAAAGAGTTTACTCTTTGGGATTTAAAGGGATAAAACTTCACCCCGAATATCAGCAATTCGAGGTTTCCGACAAAAGAGTTTATCCTATTTACGAATTTATTTTATCGCACAATATGATGCTCACTTTCCATGCGGGAAGGGACGTGGCGTATCCCGACACATACTACGCCTCGCCTAAGAGCATAAAAAAAGTTTTAGACGATTTTAAAGGCATTAAGATCATCGCCGCCCATCTCGGCGGTTGGGAAGTGTGGTCTGATGTGCTCGAATACGAAGCGGGCAAAGACGTCTATTTCGATACCGCCTATCTTGACGGTATGATTGACGAAAATATCTTAAAAGAAATTTTAAAAAAGCACCCCGTCGAAAGAATTCTGTTGGGCTCCGATTGCCCGTGGTCTACGCCGCTTAAAGAGGTCGGACTTTTATCGAAGTATCTTAGCGACAAGGATTTGGAGCTTGTTTGCCACGCTAACGCCGAGGCTTTAAAAAACAGCGTTGAGAGAGGATAACATTTTGGTCAGAGAAGATTTAAGAAACATTGCAATAATAGCGCACGTCGACCACGGCAAAACGACGCTTGTCGATGCTATGCTCAAGCAATCGGGCACTTTCAGAGAAAATCAGCAGGTGGAAGTCAGAGTTATGGACAACAACGACCTCGAGAGAGAAAGGGGAATAACCATACTTGCCAAAAACACTTCCGTGCATTATAAGGATAAAAAGATAAACATCATCGACACCCCCGGACACGCAGATTTCGGAGGGGAAGTCGAAAGGGTTTTAAAAATGGTATCCGGCGTTCTGCTTTTGGTGGACGCCGCCGAAGGTCCTATGCCTCAGACGAGGTTCGTGCTTTCAAAGGCAATAGAGCTCGGACTCAAAATAATTATCGTCATCAACAAAATAGACCGCCCCGACGCGAGACTGTCAGAAGTGGGCGACGAAGTACTTGAGCTTTTCTTGGAACTCGGCGCTTCCGACGAACAGCTTTTCAGCCCGATTATTTATTGTTCAGGCAGAGGCGGCACGGCGACTAAGGATTATAGCGAGCCCAAAGATGATTTGACCGACCTTTTTGAAACAATCATCGACTATATCGAACCTCCGTCGGGCGACGAAAAGGCTCCGCTTCAGCTTCTTTGTTCGTCCATAGACTACAACGAATACGTCGGCAGAATAGGCATAGGCAAGATTGAAAGGGGCGTCATAAAAATGGGACAGGAAGTCGCCGTCTGCGATTATCACGACAGCGACGTGTCATATAAGGGTAAAGTGGTATCCCTCTATCAGATAGAGGGATTAAAGCGTCAGAGCGTAGAGTCGGCGACTGTGGGCGATATAGTGTGTTTTTCGGGAATAGAAAACATCAAGATAGGCAACACGCTCACCGCACCGTCAAATCCCGAGCCCTTGCCGTTTGTCAAGATAAGCGAGCCGACTATCGAGATGACTTTTTCAGTTAACGATTCGCCGTTTGCAGGAAAAGAGGGTAAGTTTGTCACCTCGAGAAATTTGAGAGAAAGGCTTTACCGTGAGCTTTTAAAAGATATGTCGCTAAAAGTTCTCGATACGGACAGCACCGATTCGTTTAAGGTCTTGGGCAGGGGCGAGATGCACCTTTCCATACTCATCGAAACCATGCGCCGCGAGGGCTACGAATTTATGGTAGGAACGCCAAAGGTTTTGCTCAAAGAAATCGACGGCGTTACCTGTGAGCCTATGGAACATCTTTACGTCGACGTCCCGCAGATAACAATGGGCACCGTTATGGAAGCTATGGGTGTAAGAAAGGGCGAACTAATTACGATGAACGCCGTCGGTAACCGTATGCGTCTCGAGTTTTCCATTCCGTCGAGAGGTCTGTTCGGTTTTAAAAACGAACTTCTCACCGCAACGAGAGGCGAGGGAATAATGAACAGCGCTTTTGAAGGCTATGCTCCGTATAAGGGCGCTATCCCGAGAAGATTTACCGGCTCTTTGGTCGCTTTCGAAACGGGCGAGGCGGCAACTTACGGACTCTTTAACGCTCAGGAGAGGGGAACGCTCTTTATCGAGCCGCAGACAAAGGTATACGAGGGAATGGTTGTGGGATATTCTCCCAAAAACGAGGACCTCAGAGTCAACGTGTGCAAAAAGAAGCACGTCACGAATATGAGAGCGGCGGGAAGCGACGAAGCGCTCAGGCTTAATCCCGTCAAAAAGATGAGCCTTGAAGAGGCAATCGAGTTTATCGCCGACGACGAGCTTTTGGAAATCACGCCTAAAAATATAAGGATAAGAAAAGTCATATTGGACGGAAGTCAGCGAATGAAACTGATGATGAAAGAAAGAGAACAAGAATGATTTTACAGACGGCACGGAATATATCCGACAGCCGTCTTTTTTATAATTTGCCGTGTTTTTAACGGGATTTTTCAAAACGCTATTGCCAAAATTCTGTTTGCCGTTTAAAATGTTTACAGCAAGTTTAAAAACCATGCCGTCGCTTGTGCGGCACACGATGTCACTTTGGAATAATTTGTTATATAAATTATAAATAAATCGTTGACTAAAACGGCGGGCGGTAGTAGTATTATATCGATAATAAAATATCGATATAATGAAAATATAACTGTCACATTCCCAAGGGGAGAGGCGTTTTAGGCATAAGGAGCGGAAAATGAAAATTACTGTTTGTATCGGTTCGTCATGCCATATCAAAGGCTCAAGGCAGGTTGTCGAAGCTCTCAAAGAGCTTATCGAGCAAAACAAGCTGTCGGACAAAGTAGAGGTGGGCGGCACTTTTTGCATGAGCAAATGTCAGGACGGCGTTTGCGTCACCGTCGACGACAAATTCTTTTCGGTAAGTCCCGAAACGGTCGACGAGTTTTTTGAAAACGAAGTCAAAGCGAAGGTGTAGTTATGATAATACAAATCTGCGTAGGTTCGTCGTGTCATCTTAAAGGTTCGGAAGAAGTGGTTGAGCTTTTTCAGAACGAGATAGAAAAGCGTAAGCTGGATGGCGATATAACGCTTGCCGGCAGTTTTTGCACGGGCAGGTGCAATCGCGACGGCGTTACCGTGACTGTGGACGACGAGATTTTCACGGGTGTGACTAAAGAAAATTTCAAAGAATTTTTTGAAAAGAACGTTGTGGCAAAGCTTTAAAGAGGGAGTAAGTTATGTCAAGCTGTTTTACACTTAAAAAATCAAATTGCAAAAACTGTTATAAGTGCATAAGGCACTGCCCCGTAAAATCAATACGATTTTCCGGCTCTCAGGCGCATATCATAGACAACGAGTGTATCTTGTGCGGACACTGTTTTGTCGTCTGTCCGCAAAACGCAAAACAGATAGCGGACGAAACGGAAAAGGTCAAGGTTTTGCTTCAGAGCGGCGACCCCGTTATAGTTTCGCTTGCGCCGTCTTTTATAGCAAACTATGAAAATGTCGGTATAGAATCGATGAAAGAGGGGCTTAAAAAATTAGGTTTTGCAGACGTCGAGGAAACCGCGCTCGGCGCAACCATGGTAAAGCGGGAATATGAAAGAATTTTGAACGAGGAGGGCAGAGACGTAGTTATATCTTCGTGCTGTCACTCAATTAACCTTTTAATTCAGAAATATTTTCCCAAAGAACTTGACTGTTTAGCGGACGTACTCTCGCCGATGCAGGCGCATTGCACGGAAATAAAAAAGAAAAATCTCAAGGCAAAGACGGTGTTTATAGGACCTTGCGTCGCCAAAAAGGACGAGGCTCAGATGTATGACGGTATAGTGGACGCCGTTCTCACTTTCGAGCAGCTTACCGAATGGCTTAAAGCGGAAAATATCGAGCTTAAGCAGGACGTCAAAAAAAACGACGAATCGCTTGCGAGATTTTTCCCGACCACGGGCGGTATTTTAAAAACCATGGTGGACGCAAGCCCGGAATACAACTATCTCGCACTTGACGGAGTGGAAAACTGTATTGCCGCGCTCAAAGATATAGAGAGCGGAAAAATTCACAATTGTTTTATTGAAATGTCGGCATGCGTGGGCGGCTGTATAGGCGGTCCCGTCATGGAAAAGTATCACGACAAACCGATAAACGACTACATAGCGGTAGCGAACTATGCGGGCAAAAAGGATTTCAATATTCCTCAGCCGCAAAACGCCGAGATGAGAAAGACTTTCGATATTATCGATACCAGCGCTATGATGCCGTCGGAATCGGAGATAAAGGAAATTCTCAAAAATATGGGCAAATTCAGTCCCGCTCAGGAGCTCAACTGCGGCTCATGCGGATACGATACCTGCCGAGCCAAGGCGATTGCTATATATCAGGGCAAAGCGGAAATATCGATGTGTCTGCCTTATCTCAAGGAAAAGGCGGAAAGTTTTTCGGATACAATAGTCAAGAACACGCCCAACGGGCTTTTTGTGTTAAACGACAAGCTTGAAGTTCAGCAGATAAATTCCGCCGCACTCAAAATTATGAATATACGTTCCGCTTCCGACGTTATGGGAGAGCAGGTGATAAGAATACTTGACCCCGCTCCGTTTATGAACGTGCAGAAGACGGGCAGGGGAGTTTATAATCAAAGGACTTATCTTGCCGAATACGGACGCTACGTCGAGCAGACCATTGTTCCCGACAAAGAGAGCCGTATGCTCATCTGTATTATGAGGGACGTTACCGACGAGGAGAGCGAAAAGGAAAAGAAGGAAGCGATTTCCCGTCAGACGGTGGAAGTCGCCGACAAGGTCGTCGACAAACAGATGCGCATTGTTCAGGAGATTGCCTCGCTTCTCGGCGAAACGGCGGCGGAAACGAAAATCGCGCTTTCTAAACTTAAGGAGTTTGTGGCAGATGAATGATTTTTGCGCCGATATAGGATATAAAAGCATAAACCATTACGGCGAGCAGCTTTGCGGCGACCACGTGGATATTGTCGAGGAAAACGAGAATTCCACCGTCATCGTGCTTGCGGACGGTCTTGGCAGCGGAGTTAAGGCGAGTATACTGTCGACACTCACTTCCAAGATAATTTCCACAATGCTTGCCGAGGGATTAAAAATAGAGGAATGCGTCTCGGCCATTGCCGCAACTCTTCCCGTCTGTTCTACAAGGGGAGTGGCGTATTCCACTTTCACGATAATCCGTCTTATCGACAACGACAGCGTCGAGCTTATTCAGTATGACAATCCGCCCGTGCTCATGATAAGAGACGGGGCAAGATACGATTACCCCAAAACCGAAATGAGCATAGACGGCAAAAAGATTTTTAAATCTCTCATACGTCTTAAAGAGGACGACGTGTTTGTCGCTATGAGCGACGGCTGCCCGCACGCAGGCATAGGCACGGCATATAATTTCGGCTGGAAATACGACGACATTGCCGAGTTTATGGAAATGCTTGTCCCCGTAGGTTATACGGCAAAAACGCTTTCGACTATGCTCATCGACGAGGTAAACAAACTATACGGCTCCCGCCCC
>FR901011.1:63299-70778 GCA_000437555.1 Acidaminococcus sp. CAG:917
GGCTCCCGCCCCGGCGACGACGCCACGGCTTGCGTGATAAAGATAAGAAAGAGAGTGCCCATGAATATGCTTTTCGGACCGCCTGCCAACCGTGACGACTGCGAAAAGATGATGAGCCTGTTTTTCTCGAAAGAGGGCAAACACATCGTATGCGGAGGCACCACTGCGTCGATTGCCGCCAAGTGGTTAGGTAAACCTCTGAAGGCGTCTTTGACTTTTGAAAGGAGCGATGTTCCGCCCATAGCGGAGATAGAGGGCGTCGACCTTGTGACCGAGGGCGTCATAACGGTAAACAAAGTGGTGGAATACGCCGAAGACTACGTCGGCGAAAACAAGCTGTATGAGCAGTGGAGTATGCAGCGCGACGGAGCCTCGCTTATATGCAGGTTGCTTTTCGAGGAAGCCACCGACATAAACTTTTTTGTCGGCAGAGCAGTAAATCCTGCGCACCAAAACCCCGACCTTCCGATAAATTTTAATATAAAGATGAATCTCGTCAAAAAACTGACGGACGCGCTTTTTAAAATGGGAAAGAAAATTAAGGTAAGTTACTTTTAAGGAGTCCTTTTATGATAAAAAAGTTTGACACAAAAGTTCAGCTGTTAAAATATAAAGTGTTGCGTGAAGTGGCAAGACTTGCCTGGAACGATAAACTCGAGGATATTCTCGATATACCCAAGACAATCGTGCCGGGTAAGGTGCCCGAGATGCGCTGTTGCGTCTACAAAGAGAGAGCCATACTTGCAGAAAGAGTTAAACTTGCCATGGGCGGAGATAAATCCAATCCCAACGTCATAGAAGTTATCGATATAGCTTGCGACGAATGTCCCGCCGCAGGTTACGAAGTGACGGATTCGTGCAGAGGCTGTCTTGCCCACCGCTGTGCCGAAGTGTGCAAGAGGGGAGCAATCTATTTTGACCACAATCACGTTGCGCATATCGACAAATCAAAATGTGTGGAGTGCGGACAGTGCGCTAAAGTTTGTCCGTTTACCGCCATTATAAACCGCAAACGTCCTTGTCAGAATGCTTGTAAAATAAAGGCGATTTCCATAAACTCGGACAACGCCGCATGCATAGACAACAACAAGTGCATAGCCTGCGGAGCCTGCGTATATCAGTGTCCTTTCGGAGCGATTATGGATAAATCGTATATCTTAGAGGCAATCGACCTATTGAAAAAGAGCGAAGGAGGAAAAAACTTTAAGCTTTACGCTATTGTCGCACCGTCGGTGTCCAGTCAGTTTACGTATGCCAAACTCGGACAGGTAGTCACGGGATTAAAACAACTCGGCTTCCATACGGTGGTGGAGGCGGCGCTCGGCGCGGATATGGTGGCACAGGGCGAATCCAAAGAGCTTGCCGAAAAAGGATTTTTGACCTCGTCGTGCTGTCCGGCATTTGTGGATTATATCAAGAAAACTTTCCCCGACCTAACGACGTTTATATCGCACAATCTTTCGCCTATGGCGACGATAGCGAAGTGGATAAAGGAAACGACGCCCGACGCCAAGACGATATTTATCGGACCTTGCACGGCAAAGAAAGCGGAAGTGAGACTCGATACGGTAAAGCCTTACGTCGATACCGCCTTGACTTTTGAGGAGCTTCAGGCATTGTTTGACAGTAAGGACATCGACATCACCACGCTTGAAGAGGGAGTGCTCGACAACGCCTCCTATTTCGGCAGAATATTCGCTCGTTGCGGAGGTCTTGCCGACGCAGTGCAGGAAGGACTTAAAGAGCAGGGTATAGATTTTGAACTCAAGCCTGTCTCCTGCGACGGAATAGAGGAGTGCCGAATGGCGTTGCTCAAAAAGAGCAAAAACGCTCTTGACGCCAACTTTATCGAGGGTATGGCGTGCATAAGCGGCTGTATAGGCGGCCCCGGCTGTCTGACCCACGGCGAAAAGGACAAGGCGCAGGTAGACGCCTACGGCAGAGAAGCAATGGAAAAGACGATAGGCGACGCCATATCAATGCTCAAATAGGTATGCCATCGGAAATATAACGTGTTATAGCCTTTAAAGGCTTCATAAATTTCCCCGCTTAGCGGGGGAATTTTTTTGACCTTTTTCGACATTCGGCAAAGGCGCTTTTCAATTTGCGTATTGATTTTCCCTCTTTTGTTTGTATAATTAAAAGTGCGGCGCCGATAAAAAACAAAAGTGCGGTGTGTATATAAATAACGGAGGCTTTCGCAAAAAAAAAGGAAAATATCGCTTTTTTTGTCAGAGAAAAATTTTTTAAATAAATTTTAAAAACAGGCGCATTTTAGTTGACGAACATTTTAATAAGTAGTATTATATCGATAAAGAATTATCGATTTAAATTTTTAAAATTTAGATAAATTTAATTTACGGTGAAACCGAATAAACCTAAAGGAGAGGAAATATGAAAGATTTCATAGTAAACGACGAAGAAACTCTTGAACAACTGTTAGCTCAGGTAAGAGAAGCGCAAAGACAATTTGCTACCTTTACGCAAGAGCAGGTTGACAAGATTTTCTTTGAAGCGGCAATGGCGGCAAACAAAATGAGAATTCCGCTTGCAAAAATGGCCGTTGAGGAAACGGGTATGGGTATTGTTGAAGACAAGGTTATCAAAAACCATTATGCTTCCGAATACATTTACAACGCATACCGCAACACCAAAACCTGCGGAGTTATCGAACGTGACCCCGCTTTCGGTATTATGAAAGTCGCAGAGCCTATCGGCGTTCTGGCGGCTGTCGTACCTACCACAAACCCGACGTCCACGGCAATCTTNNNCCGACGTCCACGGCAATCTTTAAATCGCTTATTGCTTTAAAGACAAGAAACGGAATTATTTTCTCACCCCATCCGAGAGCTAAAAAATGCACCATAGAGGCTGCAAAAATAGTTTTGGAAGCGGCTGTAAAAGCAGGCGCGCCTGAAAATATCATCGGCTGGATTGACGAGCCCACCGTTGCACTCTCCGGTCTCATCATGCGTGAGGCAGACTGCACTTTGGCAACCGGCGGTCCCGGTATGGTCAGAGCGGCATATTCGAGTGGCAAACCCGCAGTCGGCGTCGGCGCAGGCAACACGCCCGCTATCGTCGACAGCACGGCAGACATTAAACTTGCGGCTTCATCTATACTTCTTTCAAAGACGTTTGACAACGGTATGATTTGCGCTTCCGAGCAATCGGTCATCGTATTGGCGGACGTCTACGAAGAATTTAAAAAAGAAATGCAATACAGGGGAGCATATTTCCTCACTCCTCAAGAGACGGATAAAGTCAGAAAGACGATTTTGATTAACGGCGCACTCAACGCTAAAATCGTCGGACAATCCGCTTGCAAAATCGCAAACCTCAGCGGCTTCGACGCTCCCGAGGGCTCAAAAATTTTAGTCGGCGAAGTCAAGAGCGTTGACCTCTCCGAAGAATTCGCTCACGAAAAACTCAGCCCCGTGCTTGCTATGTATAAAGCAAAAGACTTTGACGACGCTGTCAATAAAGCGGAAAAACTCATTGCCGACGGCGGTTACGGTCATACGTCCGCAATATATATCAACACTTTGACGGAAGGCGACAAACTCGCCAAGTGGGAAAAGTCGATGAAGACCTGCCGTTGCCTTATCAATACTCCTTCATCGCAGGGCGGTATCGGCGACCTTTACAACTTCAAACTTAAACCCTCGCTTACTCTCGGCTGCGGAAGCTGGGGCGGAAACAGCGTAAGCGAAAACGTCGGTGTAAAACACCTCATTAACATTAAAACTGTTGCGGAAAGGAGAGAGAATATGTTGTGGTTCAGATGCCCGTCAAAGGTATATTTAAAGAAAGGCTGCTTGCCTGTTGCTCTTGACGAATTAAAGACCGTCATGGGCAAAAAGAAAGCGTTTATCGTTACCGATACGTTCTTGTTCAACAACGGCTATACAAAGCCTATCACGGATAAACTCGACGAAATGGGTATTATCCACCAGACGTTCTTCAACGTCGCTCCCGACCCGACGCTTGCTTGCGCAATCGAAGGTGCGGAACAGATGAAGGCATTCCAGCCCGATTGCATAATCGCTATCGGCGGCGGCTCCGCTATGGACGCAGGTAAAATCATGTGGGTATTGTATGAGCACCCCGAAGTCAACTTCATGGACCTCGCTATGCGCTTTATGGATATCAGAAAGAGGGTTTACACCTTCCCGAAGATGGGCGAAAAGGCATTCTTTATCGCAATCCCGACCAGCGCAGGAACAGGCTCCGAAGTTACTCCGTTCGCAGTTATCACGGATGAAAAGACGGGCGTAAAATATCCTCTTGCCGACTATGAGCTTATGCCCAATATGGCAATTGTCGACGCAGACGTCATGATGAACGCTCCTAAGGGTCTTACCTCGGCATCGGGTATCGACGCACTTACTCACGACCTCGAGGCTATCGCTTCGATGATGGCGACCGACTACACCGATTCGCTTGCGCTCAAGTCAATCAAGATGATTTTCGAATACTTGCCCGCAGCTTACGACAACGGCCCCAACGACGCCAAAGCCCGTGAAAAGATGGCAAACGCCGCCACTATGGCAGGTATGGCATTTGCTAACGCATTCCTCGGCGTATGCCACTCTATGGCTCACAAGCTCGGCGCTTTCCATCACTTGCCGCACGGCGTGGCAAACGCTCTTATGATAAACGAAGTCTTGCGTTTCAACGCCGCAGAAGTTCCCGTCAAAATGGGTACGTTCCCGCAATACGACCATCCGAAGACTCTCAGAAGATACGCCGAAGTGGCTGAATATCTCGGACTCAAAGGCAAGACGGACGAGGAAAAACTCGAAAGCCTCATCAAAGCTATCGACGACCTCAAAGCAAAAGTCGGCATCAAAAAGACTATCAAGGAATACGGCATAGACGAAAAGAACTTCCTTGACAGACTCGACGAGATGACCGAACAGGCATTCGACGACCAGTGCACGGGCGCAAACCCGAGATATCCGCTTATGAGCGAAATCAAGCAAATGTATCTCAACGCTTACTACGGTAAATAAAAGGGGGAAGTTTTATGGAAAAAATTGCAGAGAGAAAAAACAAAGTCGTCTACCGTGACGGTGACAGAGCCGTCAAGGTTTTCGACAAAGAGTTTAAAAAATCAGACATCTTCAACGAAGTTTTAAATCAATCGAGAGTCGAAGAAACAGGGCTCGACATCCCCGCTATCGAGGAAGTCAAGATGATTGACGGAAAATGGGCTATCGAAATGACCTATATCGAGGGAAAAACGCTTCAGACTCTTATGAACGAAAATCCCGACAAAGAGGACGAATATCTCGAAATGTTCGTTGACCTTCAAATCAAACTTCACACCTACAAGGTGCCGCTTTTAAACAAACTCAAGGACAAAATGGACAGAAAGATTTCCGAAAGCGATCTCGACGCCAGCATCCGCTATGAGCTTCACACCCGTCTTGCAGGTATGCCCAAGCACAACAAACTCTGCCACGGCGACTACAACCCGAGCAATATCATTGTGACCAAGGAAGGCAAAATGTACGTCATCGACTGGTCGCACGCCACTCAGGGTAACGCTTCGGCGGACGTCGCGAGAACTTATCTTTTGTTCAAGCTTGAAAAGAAAGATAAACTTGCCGATAAATATCTTAAACTTTTCTGCAAGAAGACGGACACGGCAATTCAATATGTCAACGCATGGCTTCCTATCGTTGCGGCTTCGCAATCTGTCAAAGGAAAACCCGAAGAGAGAGACTTCCTTCTCAAATGGGTTGACGTCGTTCAATTTGAATAATTTCCTCATGTTTTCATACTTCTTTATGGAAGGGCAGGGCTTAGGCTCTGCCTTTTCATTTTGCCTTGTATAGCCTAAGGGCAAAAATGCTCAATGAAAAAGCAATAAACACAATACGTTTTAAATTGAATGAATGGATAAAAAGATATAAAAGCAAATATATTGAATATAAAAGTAAAGCCGAAATTTATAAAAGTAAACTTGAAAAGCATTAAATGAAAGCATAAAAAAAACGGCATATTGCCGTGCATAATATCCGATAAATTTTTTCGCCGAATATATTATTCGGTGAAAAAAAATAAATACAAATACACAAAAATTTTAACATTATACACCTGTATTGTCAATAATTAGCCCCAAAAAAAGGCTGTTTTTAAAAAAAATGAATAGTTATTTTCCTTTTTGTCGTTCTTTTTTGTGTTTTTTTCACCGAATAATATATTCAATGAAAAATATAAAAAAGATTTACAACAAAAAAGGAGAGAAAATCATGGCAAAATGTCCAAAGTGCGGGGCAGACATGGTAAACGACGGTGATTATTTAAAATGCCCCAATTGCAACAGCACGCAAATTAAAGAAAGCGCAAATGCCGGTCAGGCAAAAAACGGCGACGCACAGCAGAGCGAGCTTGACCTTTTAAAGGCAAGACTTGCCGAGCTTGAAAAAAAGCAGGAAAAAAACGATAAAGTTAAAACAGGTTCGTTATCTGTAAAGGAAAAACTTGCCACGGTTGCAGTTTTCTTTAAAAAGTGGGGGCTAAAGGCTGTCCTGCCCGCCGCTCTGTTTTTGATTGCGTTTATCACATTGCTTGTCTGTTTTTGCGGACTTAGGGGAATTTACGTCAACGTAGACAACCCCAACGAATTTTACAGTTTTTCACCCACGTCCTATGAATATCACGGCACTACATTAACCGGTGACGAGTACGTAGACGAAGGAACGTGGAAAACGGGCGGCGGTATGCTATCACTTACATACGAGGACGAAATGTTCGGCAAAATCACCGAATCTTGCCCTTTTTCCCATATGTCCTATGACACTATCTTTATAACCGACGCCTTAGGCGATAAAAAGGAATTCAGAAGAGTGTCTGTTTTGGCATACAGCACCCCGCAGAAAACAGAGTATACATTAAATCTTAACGGCGGCAGCGGAAGAGGAGCGGGTGAAAACAAACTCTCTGTCGGCAGCAAAATAAAAGAGCCGTCGGAGCCGACAAGGAGAGGCTATCAATTCATGGGGTGGTATACTACTCCCGACGGCTGGAAAACGGAGGGAGCTTCTCAATTTAACTTTAACAGCCGTATTTGGGAAGATACGACCGTTTATGCCAATTGGAAAGATTTAACGGAATATAAACTGACAGGCGATATGCTCCCCAAAGAGGGCGTCACGTTTTTCGAGGGTGATGACCTCACGCAAATATATCAAAGCGCAGGCGGTGTAAATGCAAAAATAGGCAACGGCAGTGTTGTGTTGGAGTTTAAAGACAAAAACGGCAAAATAGTTTCAGGTACCGCTCCCCGTTCAAACGTGACGGCAAAATTAAAAGAAGTTGTGATAGGAAATAACGTATCCTCAATCCCTGACAATGCTTTTAAAGGTTGCACCTCGCTTACCTCTGTCCCCATACCTGCCAGCGTAACGAGTATAGGAAGTAGTGCGTTCTCCGGTTGCACCTCGCTTACCTCTGTCACCATACCCAACA
>FR901012.1:0-39650 GCA_000437555.1 Acidaminococcus sp. CAG:917
CGGCGTTTTGCCGCGTGGTGCCGAGAATCGGACTTGAACCGATACGATATTGCTACCGAGGGATTTTAAGTCCCTTGCGTCTGCCTGTTCCGCCATCCCGGCTTAATTAAAAAGACGCATAGCGTCTTTTTTTGTTTTGGAGGCACCACCCAGATTTGAACTGGGGGTGAAGGTTTTGCAGACCTCTGCCTTACCACTTGGCTATGGTGCCATAAAGCTTTTATATATTATCAAAAAAAGAGAGACAATGCAACTGTTTTGATAAACTTTTTTATTTCTTACGACTGAGCAACATATCGGCAAATTTTTCAAGCCGGTCGCCCGTCGGTTTATTCGCCACCGCAGCTTTTGCCTTATCGGTAAATTTTGAAAGCATATTTTGCGCTTCCTCGCGGCTTGAGAATTTAAGCACGCTTTGCTCTTCCTCTTTCTCTTCTAAGAGGTCGTCGGCAATCTGAAACGCCACGCCGAGATTAAGGGCATAACGCGAAAGAGAA
The DNA here is from genome assembly GCA_000437555.1 of Acidaminococcus sp. CAG:917. Classification (GTDB taxonomy): domain Bacteria; phylum Bacillota; class Clostridia; order Christensenellales; family CAG-917; genus CAG-917. The sequence goes on from FR901012.1 coordinate 498, forward strand.
TCGGTATCTTTACCGTTTACAATATATGCGCCGCCCACGAAAGACGCCATAAAAAGACGAGAGGTTTTTAAAATATCCATATTTAGCAAATCGGCAAGCGATTTTGAACCTTGCATATCCAAAGTCTGCCCCAAAATCATACCGCCTTCGCCGGCGCACTGTCCCAAAAGCGAATAAGCTTTATCCTGTCCCTTGCCGTATCCTCTTGAGAGCGCAAAAGTCAAAAGAGCGTCGCCCGCCAAAAGAGCCGTCCATTCTCCGAATTTTTTATGGGCGGTAGGCTGTCCCCTTCTTAAATCGTCGTTATCCATACAAGGCAAATCGTCGTGAATCAGCGAATAGGTATGCAGACACTCTACAGACACGCCATAGTCAATAACCTTTTCAAACTGTCCGTCCGTCAAATCTTCGCCAAGCGAAAAGCATGCCCCGAGATACGCCGCATAAGGGCGGAGCCTCTTGCCTCCCGTGAAAAGCGAATACGCCGCCGCGTCGTATACGACGGACGGTTTAAACGCCGACACGGCTTTATTTAAAGCCTCGTCTAAACGAGGAATAAACTCTTCTAAACTAATCAATTTGCAATTCCTCGGTAAGATTTTTCATCTCGTCGGTAAGCTCGGAAATTTTTCCTTTTTGCTCTTTTAGTTCCCTTATGCAAGCCTTACTAAGTTCAATACCCTTTTTGAAAAGTTCGATAGCTTCGTCGAGTTTGGTATCTCCCTCGAGTTTAGAATTGATATTTTCAAGTTCGGACAAAGTTTTTTCAAAATCCATAATTTACTCCTTCATCAAATCCACTTTTGTAACCTGCGCTTCAAAACTTCCGTCGCTGCCAACAGCCTTTACGCTGTCGCCTTGCTTTATATTTTTGACGGAATTGAGTTCTGTGCCGTTCATACTCACTTTGAAATAGCCTCTGCCAAGCACCTTAAGAGGGCTTAAACTGTCGAGCTTCGATATCGCTCTGCCCGATCTTTCCTCTGCCGACTGAGCCGAAGCGGAAAGACAGCCGAGCATTTTCAAATTTGTTTCTTTAACCTTTATTATCTTTTGATTTAAAGTCCTCTTGACGTTTTGCGAAAGGCGTGTAAACGAAGACACGAGTTTCGCTTGCTTTGCGGCATAGAACGTTTCTCCCGACCTCGAGAACTTTGCCTGACAAAGTTCAAACGCTCTCATCTTGTTTGAAAACTTTCTTGCAACCGCACGGGAGGAATATTCCAAAAGAGAGTAGATATTGTCTAAAAGTTCATAGTAGTTAAACGCCACAAGTTCTGCCGCAGCGGTCGGAGTGGCTGCACGTTTGTCCGCAACAAAGTCGACAAGCGAAAAATCCGTTTCGTGTCCCACCGCCGACACTATCGGCGTAACAGCGTCGTAAACCGCCCTTGCCAACGTTTCGTCATAAAAAGGAGCGAGGTCCTCGAGAGAGCCGCCGCCTCGGGCAATAACTATGACGTCGTATCCGAGCCTGTCGCAGTTTTTTAAAGCTTTTGCAATCTGCTCTCCCGCTCCGTCGCCCTGCACTCTGACGTCCTTTACGACAATGTTTATATAAGGATTTTTATTTCGTATCGTCGTTTTAATATCTCTTATAACTGCGCCCGTCTTGCTTGTTAAAATAAGCACGTTTTTGTTATACTTACCGATAGGTTTTTTATGCTCTATATTAAACAATCCCTCTGCGTCAAGCTTTTTTTTAAGTTCTTCGAACTTAAGCGCCAGAAGTCCGTCGCCGTAAGGTTTAATTTCGTCCGCAACAAGATTGACAGAGCCTCTTTTCGTCCAGAAATTCAGACCGCCGCAAATGACAACCTGTTCGCCGTCTTTGGGCTGATATTTTTTAGCGCAGTAAAAACTTGCACAGCTTAAGGCGGATTGCTCGTCTTTTATGGTGAAATAAGCGTGCGGTCCGCTAATCTTATATCCCGAAACCTCGCCAACAACCTCAAGGGTTTTAAACTCACTGCCGTCGAGAGATTTTTTTATCGCGAGATTAAGTTCCGTTACGGAAATTAAAGACATAATGTACCCTTATTTATTCAATCTGTTTTTTGCGGATTTTACCGTGTTTTCCATAAGCATGGCAATGGTCATCGGACCGACGCCGCCGGGAACGGGAGTTATATATGAAGCGACTTCTTTTACGCTCTCAAAATCCACGTCGCCGAAAAGTCCCTCGCTCGTGCGGTTCATACCCACGTCGATGACTATTGCGCCCTCTTTAACCATATCCGCTTTGACCATTCTGTCACGCCCTACGGCGGCAACCAAAATATCCGCCTGCTTTGTTATCTCGGCAAGATTTTTTGTTTTTGAATGACAAATCGTTACCGTTGCGTCCTCTGCCAAAAGCATAAGAGCCATGGGTTTGCCCACGATATTGCTTCGTCCTATGACGACGGCGTTTTTACCTTTTATATCCACGCCTGTAGAATGTATAAGCTTCATACAACCTGACGGCGTGCATGCCTTAAAGCAATCTCTGCCAAGCGTCAATGCGCCCACGTTGGCGGGCGAAAATCCGTCTACGTCTTTTAAATCGGATATGTGCTTTAAAACTTTTTCTTCGTTTAAGCCCTTAGGCAAAGGGAGCTGAACTAAAATCCCGTCCACCGTCTTGTCGGAGTTTAAAGCCTCAATCGTTTCGATGAGCTGCTCTTCGGTAACGGAAGCGTCAAAAGTGAAAGAAAGCGACTTGATGCCCACTTCCTCGCACGACTTAATCTTGTTTTTTACGTAAATCTGACTTGCCGGATTGTCACCTGCGAGAATTACCGCAAGTGACGGGAAGATTCCCTTTTCCTTTAGAATCTCAACCTCTGCTTTAAGCTGAGATTTAACTTCAGATGCAATTTGTTTACCGTCAATAATTTTAGCCATTTTGTCCCTCGCTTATAACGCCCTTTAAAACACCGTTGACAAACTTGCCCGATTTTTCCTCGCCGTATTTTTTTGCGAGTTCAACCGCTTCGTTAATGACGACGGCAAAAGGCGTATCCGTGTATTTAAGTTCATAACAAGCGACCATCAACACGATGAAATCGGAACGGTAAATTCTGTCGATACTATAACCGCTTATGTTTTTTTCGATAAGCGACTTGAGTTCGTCATAAAAATTTATCACGCCTTTATAGGTAGACTCGACAAAATTTTTGTCGTCATCGGTCATGGTTGCGTCCATGGTCATAAGCTCCAACGTATCCGAGTTAAACTCACGGTTGAAGCTGTATTCAAATGCCAATTTAAAAACTGTTTCTCTTGCTGTTCTTCTGCTCATAGTATTGATAATAAAACAAACGGCAAAATGCCGCCCGAAAATAAAATATTTCCGTCTTAGTTGTTAGGCGGAAATATTACGCTTACTACCTGCACGTTGATACTTGTTACCGTATATCTCGTTGTCGCTTCAACCGCTTTTTTAGCGGCTTCCTGAACCATGGCAACGACGTCGGGAACGTTGTAGCCGAAATATATGTTTGCGAATATATCGATTGTCGCCTTGTCGTCGGGCATCAGATAGACGCTGACGCCCTGACCGCGAAAACTTCTTCCTTTAACGTTTTTGCTTTCGTCGATTACCTCGATGCCCTCTACGTTGTTTGCCGCCTCGGTAACGAGCGATTTAACGACGTCGGTATAAACTTCATAGTTATCAATTTTTGCCACCGTTATGCCTCCACGCTTTGAGTATAACACATCGGAGCAAAAAACTCAATCAATTTTTACGAATAAGGAATTACGTTGACTTCTTTTTCATTATAGCTTGTTTCGCCGATGACAAGGTCTACAATCTTTGCCACGTCGTTTGGGGCAAGCTCGTTTGCCACAACAACTACATTGGCAGTCGTTCCGCCGAGAGTTACAATTGCGTCCTCAAAGCCCTGTCCTTTGATTAAGCCTTCGATATAAAGTTCTTTGTCCATTCTTTCGACCAGCTCAAGCTTCATTTCCTCAGCCGCCTGTTTCGCCGTTTCGGAAGTGTCTGACGATGCGATTATCGCTTCAAGCTCTAACAGCTCTTCTTGCCTTAGCGCCGTTCTGTCCGAGCGGTATGCGTTAAAAAACGTCTGCGTGCTAGGCTCCGTGCTCGTCGTTGTAGACGTTGAGCCGATAGCGTCTGTGCTGAGTGCCCAATTTAACACTCCGGTTGCCACAAGAAGAATTACCATGATGGAAAGCACCAAAATCTTTTTCTTGTTTTTCTTTAAAAATTCCATAAAACCTCCCTTGATTCCCGTTAAACTTTATTGCTTGCGTAAACGGATACGATATCCGCTTCAACGTTTAAAGCCACCTTTGTTGCTTCTAAAAGCCTCAGTCTTACGGCGATATCCTTTGCCCCGCTTGCCACAACCAACACGCCGTTTATTTCGTCTCCCGAGTGAGTTATCATTACGCTGACCTCGCCTGCCCCCTCAATATCGGAAAGAATTTCCGCAAGGCGAGCCTCTTTGCTGCTTGCCACCGTTTCGGTGCTCACCGCAATCGAATCGGCGTTATCTTCTTTTGTGAGCCCGTTATATAGCAAAAGTGCGATAGCGATTATAAACAGACAGAGGATAAACTCGATGTTTTTTATTTTTTTCAATTTGGCAATCCACGGTGCGATTTTCGCTTTTATGCCCTTGGACGTCTTTTTGACCACCTCAACTTCCATCGCTCACCTCGACGCTGACGCTGCCCGAATCTATACCCAAAAAATCAGTGACAGTGTCTTTTACTTTCTGCTTAAGTATATTCATTTCATTCTCGCTAAGAACTTGATTTTGAATAATTACCTCAACTTTTTTCTTGCCGTTATCGTTTTCGATTTTAACGTCGGCGGTTATGTCGTCGTCTGAAAGCATGGTCTCAAGCTGAGTTTCGCGGTATCTGTCGGACGTGCTCTCGAGATTGTCTAACATATCCGAATCAATCGTTATGTTTCCCTTTGTCAAATCGAATTCGCCCACGGCGATAGAGGCAAGCGGAGTGATGATGACAAATATCACTATTATCGACACAATGCCTTTGACGTATTTTTTCATTTGACCGTCCGGCATTATAATATCTAAAAGCACGGTAAGACAAATCACCGCCGTGACAGATAAAACCCAGCCGCTCATATTACCCCCATATTACAAGACGTTATTACAAGCATAATCAACACCAAAAACATAAAAGTTACGCCTATTATCGCCGTAACTAACAACATTGAGTTTTTCGACAGCTGCGACAGCATATTTGCTATCCTCTTTTCGCCGATGGGCTCTATTACCGCAGAACAAAATTTCAGACACAGCACGAATATCAAAACTTTTACGAGCGGAAACAAAATGGTGGCAAGCAGCAGCAGCATTCCGACGTATCCTATCGAATTTTTGAGCAACACAACGCCTGCCACCGCAAGGTCGAATCCCTCTGAAACGTATCCGCCCAGGATAGGAACGTAGCTTGACACCATATATTTAGAGGCGTTAAAGCTTATCGAATCAAAAGCTGAAGTCGTTATGCCCTGAAAGGTGATAAAAGTAACGAAAAGCGAAAACACGCCACCCAAGACAAAAGTGCCGAACGTCTTAAAACCGCCTGAGAGTTTATCCAGACTCACCTGACTTGAAAGATTTCCGACAATAGACAGCACCGTAGTGGATAAAAACACGGGCAGAATGAGCGAATTAATAAGAGCGATTATTCCGCTTGACATTATCGCCATCATCGGCTGCAGAGTGGCTACGGTGGCGTGACCGCCAAGCCCACTCACTATCGTAAGCAACGGAGGAAACAAAAAAGCGGAAATTTTGCCGAGATTGCCCAGAAGCGTCACGCACATAGTGGCAATATTGCCTATTATCACAAGCAAAATTGTGGATATTGCCGCGAACGTGACAAACCTTACCACCTCTTCCGTTTCCTTCTTTTTAAATCCCGATACCGCCTGCGTAAGTATGGCGGTGAATACCGATATCGTAACTATTGCCAAAAAAGACGGTAAAAACGAAAAAAAATAGTTTAATGCGGCGCTTGAAAAAGCGGAATAAAACCCCGAGAAAAAGTCATCGCTTTCGCCGCTTAAAAGTTTTTCCACAAGCTCTTTTACCGACGTAAAATTGAGAGCGTCCTGCTGTTCTTTATCCAAAGAATTTATATAATCGTCAAAGGAAGAAAAATCTACGTCGTCCGCTCTGTCGGCAAAATCGGCATAGGCGACGGCAGGCGCAAGACACATCGTCAAGACGGCGACACACATGGCAAGGGAAAATATAATCACTTTCTTTTGAATATTGTTTAATTTTTTAAACGACATAGCCGCCTTCGATTTCAAAACAAAATGCATATCTTCCCCGCCCCGTCCGTGCTTTAAACACGACCGCTTCCGCTTTTACTTGCCGCTTTAAACAATCACTAATTGCCGAAGGAATGTGGCTCTTGCCTTTTTAATCTGACAAACAGCTAATCCGATACGGCAAACTTTGCTCTTTTAACTCTGTTCCCTCGCTTTTTTTGCTTTTAACGCCTATATATCTGCGTTCCAACCCTTTTCCCGTCCGAGTTGCAGACATTTTATTGTTAAGGTTTTCTATTTGTCACCCTATCGATATTTTCGAAACAACGTCGATAAGATTCGTTATTATTCCTATACTAAGCCCGAATATGACAAGTTTGCCGCCGAGCTGTATTTTCGAGCCGAGTGACGCACACCCTGCGTCCTCGCATATCGAAGCGGAATATTCCGTCAGATATCCTATGCCTATGATTTTCAATACGAGCGTAAAAAGCGAATTGGGCAGTCCGCTTTTGTCGATAATGCCCTGAAAAGCGACAATGACCGAGCTGAGCGAATTGACGAGCACGATAAGCATAACGACTCCCGTAGCTATCGTGGCAAGCGTCGCAAACTCCGGCTTTGACGAGCGGAGCAACGACACGATTATGACGCCGAGTATGGCAATTCCGATAAGCTTTACTATACTCACAAGGCAAATATCGATTTGACCGTATCAAACAGTCCGCCGAGCATATCGACGATTAAAAATATGACTATAATGAGTCCCGCGAGTGTGGCAAATGTGGCAATCTCGTCTTTATCGCTCTTTTTGAGGATAATTGCGACGATTGCCGTCAAAAGACCGATGCCTGCGATTTTTATCAAAATACTTATATTCATTTCAACCTCTAAGACACAATCAGCATTATTGCGAACCCGAGCAAAACAAGCAGTTTAAAATACATAGAGCCTAATTTTTTCGCCTCCGTTTCGCTTTTTTCTTTGAGCTGTTTATAATTTTCAATCATTCTGTCCGTCATATTAAGGCTTTCCGCATAGGGCAGAGAACCGATTGAGTAAAGATATTTAGTCACTTCCTTTTTTTCGGATTCTTTAAAACAACCTATCTCGGGCACGAATTCGCTTGACGGATTTTCGGCATATTTCAGCATCGACTGTGCAACCGGCGATTTATTATTTTCAAAATGCGATTTAATGACGCTCGGAAGATTAGTTTTGAGATAGGATATATCCCCTTTTAATTTTACGGAAAAATCGTAAAGCGACGCAAACGCTTCCTTTCTCATTTTAAACCGCCTGTTTATCGACATTCCCACAAGCGTAAAAGCCACGGCAATCAATCCTCCCGCCACAAGACTTATCAATTTTCACCTCTTAAATCTATTTTTGCTATATGCCCCACCGTAGGTTTATCCGACAATACGACACAGCAGTCAAAAGTTTCCCTCAGCGTTTTAAACTCCCCCGTCAAATCGGAAACGTCGCTTGCGTGGACGGAAGCGAAAACCCTTACCCCCGCTCTGACTATATCCCTGACCGCCTCGATTTCTCCTTTTTTGAAAATCTCGTCGGTTACGATAAGTTCAGGGGACATCGCCCTGACGCAGTTTTCATAAGCGATGATTTTAGGAACGTTGGCAACCACGTCGCATTCGCCCACGTCAAGACAAGGCACCCCGTCCGTTAAGGCGGAAAGCTCGCCTCTTTCGTCGATAATCAATGTCTGAAGTTCTTTTGAATATACCCTTGCGAGGTCTCTGAGCAGTGTCGTCTTTCCGCAGCCGGGCGGAGACACAACCAAAATATTCTTTGCGCCTTTAGCTCTTGATTTAACTTGGTCGCCTATACCCTTAACCTCGTGCGGCAATCTTATCAAAAGACTTGAAATACTCTTCATTGAAAGTATCTTTCCGCTCTCCACGACGCCCTCGCCCGTTGCTCCTATCCTGATTCCCTTTTCATATCTTAAATATCCGGACACGAGTTCCTCCGTCACCGAGTAGACGGAAAATCCGCTCGATACGCCTACCACTCTGTCAATATCCTCTTTCGTCACGATATAATATCTTCCGCTTTCGTGCCTGAGCTTTACAGTGCCCGCCTTAGTTTTAAGCACGACGGGACGGTTTAACCTGAGTCTTATCTCATATATTTCGTCGTAAGAGTATTTTGATATATACAAGGCAAGTGTGCCCGTAAACAATTTCACACTATAAACTATGAAAAAACGAGTGCCATTATAATGGAAAGACAAAATGATACAATTTTCGCAAAAAAGCCAAAATTTAAAAAGTAAGAATGTTAAATTATTGCTTTAATATTTATTGCTTTAATACTTTATAAACGTAAAGATACTGCCGATATATACGCTTTATAAACGTGAAAATACTGCCGATATATACACTTTTACCCAATGCGCATAAGGTAAAAAATTTAAATATAAAAATTTCGTTTATGAAATTACAATCAAAACAAAACAAAAAAGACCTTGCAAAAAGCAAGGCCTTAAATACGTTTTTTTTAATTATACTCTGGACATATATTCGCCCGTTCTCGTGTCGACTCTTATAGTATCGCCCTCGTTGACAAAGAAAGGAACCTGAATGACGTATCCCGTTTCAAGCGTTGCGGGTTTAGTTCCCGGAGTGGCGGTATCGCCTCTGACGCCGGGCTCGCAGAAGGTTATCTTGAGTTCAACGAAGTTCGGGGGCTCGACGCTGAAGGGTTGACCGTTAAAGAATTTCATATCAACCGTCATATTTTCTTTTACAAAGTTAAGAGCGTCTTCAACCTGTGACTTGTTGAGCGGAATCTGCTCATAGTTTTCGGTGTCCATGAAGTAGTAAAGTTCTCCGTCGTTGTATAAATACTCCATCGTTCTCCTTTCGATGTGAGCAAGTTCAAATTTTTCCGTCGGGTTGAAAGTTTTTTCCAAAACGCTTCCCGTGATGACGTTTTTGATTTTAGTTCTGACAAAAGCGGCACCTTTACCGGGTTTAACGTGTTGGAAATCGACAATAACCATTATGTTGTTGTCCATCTGAAAGGTGATGCCTTTTCTGAAATCGCCTGCAAGTATCTGAGCCATAGTTTCTTTCGCTTTAAAAGCGTCCTCCTGTTTAAATATTTAAGCTAAAATATGTTTAGCCGATAATTATAAGTTTCGTATCGTGTCTTGAAAGAGGCTCCGCTCTTCCCACGATATAAAGATTTTCAATTCTTACGCCGAGACTGCCTTCGATATAAACGCCAGGCTCCACGGTTACGACCATATTGTCTTTTAAGACATCGTCGCTCTTTGTGTTGAGCGTGGGCGCTTCGTGAATTTCAAGCCCGACGCCGTGTCCCGTGCCGTGAACGAATTTATCGCCGTAACCTTTCTCGGTCAGATAATCTCTTACCGCTTTATCGACGTCAAAGCACTTTACTCCGTCTTTCAATGCGCCAGCGCCTATCTTTTCTGCTTCGCGAACGGCTTCGTAGACGTCAATCATTTCCTTTGTCGCGCCGCCCACGGCAAACGTCCTCGTAAAGTCGGAACAATATCCGCCTACTACCGTGCCCATATCGACAGTGACAAATTCCGCACCGCTCAGCTTCCTGTCACAGGGAACGTGATGCGGCTCTGCTCCGTTTTCGCCGAATGCTACAATAGTATCGAACGAGAGCCTTTCGCCGCCGAGCTTAATAAAACTTTGCTCGATAAACTTCGCCACTTCTTTTTCAGTCATACCGATTTCGATATAATCCAAAACAAGGTCAAACACTTCGTCGGTAATAAAGGCGCTTTTTATGATATCAGATAATTCGTCTTCCGTTTTAATTATCCTATTTTGCATAGTCCACGCTTCTTACTTCTCTTATGACGCTGACTTTAATCTGTCCGGGATATTCGAGTTCGGATTCGTATTTGTTGGCGATTTCCTTTGCCAAAAATACCGTGCCTGCGTCGTTGACCTTTTCGGGTTTGACAATAACTCTGATTTCTCTGCCTGCCTGAATGGCGTAAGACTGTTCAACGCCGTCAAATTCGTTTGCCAAAGTTTCGAGTTTTTCTATACGTTTGACATAATTTTCAAGCGACTCTCTTCTGGCACCGGGTCTTGCGCCCGATATTGCGTCCGCCGCCTGAATGAGCACCGCTTCCACGGTTTGCGGCTCCACGTCTCCGTGGTGAGCCGCAATGGCGTTGATGACGGCAGGACTCTCTTTATATTTTTTGGCTATATCCACGCCAATCTGAATATGAGTGCCTTCCGTTTCATGGTCGATTGCCTTGCCGATATCATGCAAAAGCCCTGCACGCTTTGCGAGTTTCGCGTCAACTCCTAACTCGGACGCCATGATAGCCGCAAGGAATGCGACTTCAAGCGAATGTTTGAGCACGTTCTGACCGTAACTTGTGCGGTATCTGAGTCTTCCGAGAAGTTTGACAAGCTCGGGGTGAAGCCCGTGCACGCCTGCGTCGAATACCGCCTCTTCGCCCGCTTCCTTTATAGACTGGTCGACTTCCTTTTTGACCTTGTCGACCATTTCTTCGATTCTCGCGGGATGAATACGTCCGTCCGCTACAAGTTTTTCCAAGGTAATACGGGCTATTTCACGCCTTACGGGGTCAAAGCTGGATAGCGTAACTACGTCGGGAGTATCGTCAATGATGACGTCGACGCCCGTTGCCGATTCGAGCGCTCTGATGTTTCTGCCCACTCTTCCGATAATTCTGCCCTTCATCTCGTCGCTGGGAAGAGCGACAACGCTGACGGTGCTGTCTGCGGCGTGGTCTGCCGCACATCTTTGAATGGCAAGCGATATGATGTTTTTGGCTTTCTTTTCCGCCTGCTCTTTAGCCTGCGCTTCAATCTCTTTGGCTTCCAATGCGCTGTCACGTTTGACCGCTTCCAAAAGCCCCGCTTTAAGCTGTGCCGCGGCTTCCTCTTTTGTGAGCTGCGACACTCTTTCGAGTTCACGCTCCATTTTTTCCTGCGACAGCGAAAGCTCGTCTTCTATTTCCTTGAGTTTCGCCTTAGTGGCTTCAACCTGTTTGTTTGCCTGTTCGAGTTCCGCCTGTTTTCTGTCGAGGGTTTCCTCTTTCTTGTCGAGAGCGGCCTCTTTCTGAACTATTCTGTTTTCCGAACGCTGCAATTCCGCTCTGCGGTCGTGCGTTTCTTTATCGAATTCCGAACGCATCTTCTGAAGCTGTTCCTTTGCTTCGATGAGTCCGTCTTTTCTTATGTCTTTTGCTTCTAATTTTGCTTCTTCAACAATGCGCTCTGCTTCTCTCTTTGCTAAGCCGACTTTGTTTTGCGAATATAATCTATATCCAAACAGACCTGCAAGAACACCGACAATCAGTGTAATCGCACCTACTATTCCTGCAATCGCACCCGGGCTGAGAGACGCAAACGCACTATAAAATATGCTTGTCAAGTTTGCATCCTCCAAAAAAATATATATTATGCCATACCATAAATGGAAATAAGTATAAACACTATGTATAAGTATAATCGAAAAAATATAAATAGTCAACAGCGAAGGAAAAAAAGATTTATCAAAATATGCGTTATTATTTAATAAATATACTATATATTGCGCTTTTAAACGCCGTATTGTCCTCTTTTTTGATTATAAATTCAATATTTTATTAGATTTTTAAAAAGGGCGAAAAAGACAACCTACATTGCCTGAATTAAAAAAGACAAAACCAAAGGTCTTGTCTTTTTCTTTCGATTTAACGCAAATCAAACCGTTAATCCGTTCGACGGCTTGATATTTTCCGACGCTATGGCGCCGAATATGTATAATGTAAACGCCTCGGCAATTCAGATTTGATAAAATCAGTTTTGTGTTTTAAGTTTTTCTTTTATCTGAGCTTCAAGCGATGCGGCAAGTTCGGGATTTTGTTTTAAGTATTCCATAACTTTATCCCTGCCCTGTCCGATTTTCTCGTCGTTATAGGAAAACCAGCTTCCGCTCTTTTGGATAAAACCGAGTTGAACGGCAAGGTCCAATATACATCCGAGCTGAGAAATTCCCGTTCCGTACATTATGTCGAATTCCGCGGTTTTAAAAGGAGGAGCAACCTTGTTTTTGACAATTTTTGCCTTGACGTGATTGCCCACAAAATCTCCACCGTCTTTTAAACTTTCGGTGCGGCGGACGTCGATACGAACGGAAGCATAGAACTTGAGAGCCTTACCGCCCGTCGTTGTTTCGTTACTGCCGTATATGACGCCTACCTTTTCACGAAGCTGATTTATAAATATAATAGTGGCTTTGTTTTTGCCCGTTGTAGCGGTAAGTTTTCTTAGTGCCTGACTCATGAGCCTTGCCTGTAATCCCATGTGAGAATCGCCCATTTCGCCGTCAATTTCCGCCTGCGGAGTAAGAGCCGCAACGGAGTCGACAACGATAAGGTCAACCGCTCCCGAACGGACGAGAGTTTCGGTAATTTCAAGTGCCTGTTCGCCGTTGTCGGGCTGTGAAACGTAGAGGTCGCCTATGTTTACGCCGAGCCTTTGAGCGTATGAAGGGTCGAGAGCATGCTCTGCGTCGATAAACGCCGCCGTGCCGCCGTTTTTCTGAACTTCCGCCACGACGTGAAGTGCAACCGTCGTTTTTCCCGAGGATTCGGGTCCGTAAATTTCAATGATTCTTCCCTTCGGAATTCCTCCTATTCCCAAGGCAAGGTCAAGCGTAAGACAGCCTGTCGAGATAACCTCGATGTTCTGCTGAGCGCTTTCGCCGAGACGCATAATTGCGCCTTTGCCGAAGTCCTTTTCTATTTTGGACAATGCCTCTTTTAAGGCTAAACTTCTATCATCGGTATTTGCCATAATAACTCCTTTTGAAAAATTATAACATATATCTTTATTTAAATCAAATATTTTTAATTCAAACGCCGTTTCGGCTGCAAATTTATAACTCTTAGTCCTTTTGTTTGCCCGTTTTCACAAATGTCCGAAAAAAGCCACATTCGGGTTTTGGTTTTAATAAATTAAAACGTCTTTTGTCGTATCGCCGCAAACTACAACAGCAAAATGTTTCCCTGCAAATATCTGACAAGATAAAACAGCGCCATATTCGTCGTCTTTTCCCTGATTTCCTGCCTGTCTCCGGTAAAGTTATGCTCGAAAACGGGAATAAAATTATCTCTCCCCACACCGATATATACAAGTCCCACTTTTTTCCCTTCACTCGGAGAAGGACCTGCCACTCCCGTGGTGGAAAGAGCAATCGTCGTTTTACCGACAAGCAGACCTCTTACCATCTCGTAAGCAGTCTGTTTCGAAACGGCGCCAACCCTCTCTATTGTCTGACGGCTTACCCTGCACCTTACTACCTTAGCCAAAGAATCATAGCAGACTATGCCCTCAAAAAAACTTTCGCTTGCTCCGGGCACGGAAGTGATTCGGGAAGATACCATACCGCCCGTCAGACTTTCCGCCGTGGACAAAACGAGATTATTGTGCTTTAAAAGTTTTAAACACATCTGTTCAAGCGACTCGTCCGTCGTCGAATAAAGATAATCTTTAAATTCGTTGGCGATATAACTCGTTGTCATTGCAAGTCTGTTTTGGCTTCCGTCATAAATGGAAAACTCCACTCTGGCGTCAAGAAATCTTTCTTCAATCGTGACGCCGAGCCCCCTTTCCACGTATTTTTGAAGCCCGCTCTCTATTTCGGATTTGGTTAATCCGCACAGTCTTAAAACGCTCATTTTTCACCTTGAGAGTTAAGCTTTATCAAAAGCTCCTCATAGCCGTTTTGGTCAAGATTGATTTTGACGCCGACGTCGGTAACGTCTCCCATATATCCCAAACTGTCGATTTTATCGAAAATCTTCTGCGTGGTTATCGAGCCAATTTTAAACTTTTTCTGAACGTCCTTTTGACTAAGCGTGCCGTTTTCCACCCCGAAGTGTAAGACCTCAAAAAACTTCGGAGGATATTCCTCGTCCGAGTCCGTAGCCTTTAAATTGTCGAGGTCCTCTTTTATTTCCGAAAAAACTATTTTGTTTTTAAAAATATAATTGAGTCCCGAAACTATCGCAAGTGCAGCTCCGATATAAAAGAATATTTGTCCCGCCCATGCATAAAGAGGTCTGATGGCGGCGCATATCGAAACGGCGATGGCAACGTCCAAAAATACCGTTTTAATTTTGCCGAACACATCGGCGGCAAGCACAATTTTCTTTTGAACCGCAAGCGTGCGGAATATGCCTATAATAAGTTCTCTCGACACGACAAGCCCTGAAAGTATGGCAAACACTAAAGAAGCATAGGGATATAAACCTCCTGCCGTCTCCTCGGCTCTCCATATCATTAAGAAAAGCATTATAACGACTATAACCTTATCTGCGAGAGGGTCGAGAAATTTTCCGAGGTTGGATACCGTATGCGTCTTTCTCGCAATAGTCCCGTCAATAAAATCGGTGGCGCAAAGCAGTGAGAAAGTGACGCAAGCGGCAATCAGCAATCCGTATTGGTAAAGCGGAAGACAAAAAGCCAGAATATACAATACCGCGGCAGGCATGATAAGCATAATCCTTGCCACCGTAACTTTCGTTGCTAAATTCATTTTACCCTCCCGATTAAATCTATTCCGTCTGTTCCCGTTATTTCAACGTCATAAAATTCTCCGACTGAAACGGGAACGGTTGATTCAAAATATACAAGATTATCTATATCCGGCATCTGAAAAGACGTCCTTCCGAAAAAACATTGCCTGTCATAATCTATCCCGTCATATACCACGCTTAAAGTTTGTCCTATATATGATTTACATTTATCCGACAGAATTTTTTCCTGAAGCTTCTTCAAAGACTTGCACCTGCTTGCTATCACCGAAGGCTTGACTTTTCCTTTTATCTTCTCGGCGGGCGTTCCTTCTTCTGCGGAATACTCGAAAAAGCCTGCAAAGTCGAGTTTGCTTCTTTCGATAAAGTCGTAAAGCTCTTTAAATTCCTCTTCCGTTTCGGTCGGAAATCCGACTATGAACGAGCTTCTTATTTTTATCGAGCGTTTTTTGAGTTTGTCGATAAGTTCCAAAGTGGACGCCTTTGTCGTATGGCGATTCATCATTTTAAGCAGTCTGTCGCTTATATGCTGAAGCGGAACGTCACAGTATTTGGCTATCTTATCGTTTGAGGCTATGTAATCGATAAGTTCGTCGTCGAGCATTTCCGGCTCTAAATACATAAGCCTTATTATTTTAAAATCAAGTTTAGACAATTCGTCCAAAAGCTCTATGAGCTTTTTTTCGCCGTATAAATCGATGCCGTATCTGGTCGTGTCCTGGGCTACCAGAATAAGTTCTTTGACTCCGTCGTCGGCAAGCTTTCTCGCTTCGGCGGTTAAATCTTCGATTTTTTCCGAGCGGTAAGCTCCCCTGATATAAGGTATTGCACAGTATGTGCATTTATTTGAACACCCGTCCGCAATCTTCAGATAGGCGTAATGATAAGGAGTCGTCAATACTCTGCCCGATATAAATTTATCACGGCATTTAAAAACTTCTTTTAGGTCTACGTTACCGTTATCGAGATAATCGCAAAGCATATCGTAGTCGCCCGTTCCGAGGAACAAGTCCACTTCGGGTAAAGACGAAGCAAGTTCGGCTTGATATCTTTGAGAAAGACAACCCGTAACTATGACTTTTGCGCCGTTTTTCGCCTTATAATCGAGTGCGTTTAAAATTTCGTCAATGGCTTCCGTTTTTGCACTTTCGATAAAACCGCAGGTATTTATAATGATAACTTCGGCTTCGTTTTCGTCAGACGTAAAAGTATGCCCCCTCTCCGACAAGCGGAAGAGCATTTTTTCACTGTCCACCCTGTTTTTGTCACAGCCTAAAGATATTGCACCTATTTTCATAATTTTTTGTTTACTCTTTATTAATAATTTAAATAATTGAGCGATACAGGCTAAAGCTTGAATCCGCAAATATCAACGTCGGTTTATATACCGATTTTTTGCGTATATGCCCTGCCTGCCGTCGAAGTTGTCCCATGCTATCGTGCGTATAAAAAATGACTCGGATTTTAATTGCATATATAGGTCGGCTTATTAAAATAATATACCATATTTGCATTTTTTTTCAAACAAATTGATACACTAATTAAATTTAGTTTTTTTACCTTAAAAAAGAGCGCTATGCGCTCTTTTTTAATATTATTCGTCCTCTTCACACTCTTCTGCCAATGCGTCGTATTCTTCCTGAGTAATCGTGACCGGCCTTGCGTTGGTAGGCTTTTGAGGCGGTCCAAGATATCCCATTCTTTCGATTTGGTCATAAATCGCACCTGCCCTCGGATATCCGACTCCGAGCTTTCTTTGAAGCATGGATATCGACACAAGCGAGCCTTCCATACCGAGTTTTAACGCTTCCAAAACCTTAGGCGAAATTGCGCTTGACTTTTTCTCTTTATCGTCGGACGCCTCTTCTTTAACTTCCTCTTTGTAGATGGTTTCCTTTATCTTATCGTCGTAGTGGCTTTCGTTGTTCTTCTTAAGGAAGTCGACAACAGCCTTAACCTCTTCGGTTGAAATAAATCCGCCCTGCACCCTGACCGTCTTACTGAATCTCGGGTTCATATACAAAAGGTCTCCGTCTCCGAGAAGATTTTCCGCTCCGCCGCCGTTGAGAATTGTTCTGCTATCGTTGACGGTGGGAACTCTGAAAGCGATACGTGACGGCAAATTGTTTTTAATCGTTCCCGATATGACGTCGACAGACGGCCTTTGCGTGGCGCAGATGATGTGAATACCCACGGCACGGGCAAGTCTTGCCAGGTTGTCTATGCACTTTTCAACCGTCTTGCTTCCCCTGTCCATAAGTTCGGCAAGTTCGTCGATAATAATGACAATACGCGGCATCGGCACAAAATCGTCCTGAAGCTTGCAGGCGTTATATTCTTCGATATCTCTGTAACCGTTTTTATTGAAAAAGTCCAGACGCCTTTGCATCTCGTCAATACACCATTGAAGCGACTTGATTGCTTTGTCGGCGTCATAAATAATGTCGTCGAGCAACAGATGCGGAATACCTTTATAAACAGACAGTTCCAAACGCTTGGGGTCTATCATTATAAAGCGCAATTCGTCGGGAGACGCGTGATAAAGCAAGCTGACAATCAAAGTATTTATACAACAGCTTTTACCTGCGCCGGTCTGACCCGCAATTAACAAATGTGGGAGCGACTTTATCGTGCAAACATAATTCTTTCCGTAAAGGTCTTCGCCTAAAGCAAACGAAAGATTTGTCTTGGATTCCAAAAACTCTCTGCTTTGAAGAAGGCTGCTTATTCTGACAAGGCGGCGTTTTTTGTTCGAGACCTCAACGCCGACGGCGTTTTCACCGGGGATAGGTGCAAGCACTTTTACGCTGACTTCCGCCATCTTCATGGCGAGGTCGTTTTCCAAAGTCTGAAGCCAGGTTATCGTCTTGCCTCGCGGCATCTCAAGAATTTTTATTCTGAAAAGCGAAAACGCAGGTCCGCAAATGACTTCTATGACTTCCGCTTTTACGTTGAAGTAAGCAAGCACGTTGATGAGTGCTTCCTTCTTTTCTTCCATATCCTCGGATGGGCCTTCGTTTATGTCGGGAGGAATGAGAAGGTCAAGCGGCGGCGCAACGTAAGGCTTTCTCGGCACCGTGTTTTCAATGGATTCGTCGATGGTAATCTGAGCGGTTCGGACTTTATTTTCCTCCGCCTCGAGACGGGCTTTCTTTTTTGCCCTGTGTCTTTCCAAAAATTTCTTTCTTTGAAGTTCGGTGGCGTCAATTTCATCGTCGGGAGTTTCAATCTCGCCCGACAGTATGCCTCTTTCCTCGTCCGTCATTTCCGCGGAGCCGTAAACGACACCTTTGGGTTGACCGCCGTCATTTTCGAAATTGACGTTTTCGGAAGAGAAGCTACCCACCTTGCCGAAGAACGAATATCCGCTCGGCCTTGTGGACGAGGGCTTAATTTCCGCTTCGGCGGGCGACGGGTGGTCGAGCATCGAATTGGGCTTCAATTCATTGGCGCTCGCCCTTGCCCTTTCTATATCGGCGGCATAACTGTCTTCCGCTTTAAGTTGAGCGGCTTTCTCACGCTCAAGTTTTTGAGCGTCTTCTTGAGCCTTTTGAGCTAATCTTTCCTGCTGACGGCGTTTAAGCTCTTCCATTCTCGCCAGGCGCGCTTTTCTCGTTTCGTCTTCCGTCTTACGTTGCTCCGCCATATCGCTGAGCTGTTTTCCCCTTTCTACGTCGGGAGCATAAGTGGTGGGTTTGACCTCAACCGACTCACCCAAATTGGGATTGCGATATACGCCCGTAGACGGGTCCTGATTGAAAGACGGCGACTGCATAGGCTGCACGGAATCCGTCGCATTGTGAGACGCGGGCGTATGGTTGGCATAAGGCGGATAGGTCGGATACCCCGCACCCGGATATGTCGGAGCGACATAACCTTGCGGCGCGTAAGCCGTGGGATAGTAAGGCGCATATCCTTGAGGAATATATCCCTGCGGCACGTATCCCTGCGGAACAAATCCTTGCGGCACGGTATAAGCGTAAGGATACATTCCGCCCATATTTACGGGCACGTATTGAACGTTTTGATTGCTTATATTATTTGAAGATTGCGGCGCGGATTGCGGCGCAGACTGTTGATTATAATTCGCCGAAGACTGTCTTTGCTCTCTTTGAGCGTCTAACTCCTTTTGTGTCACATAGCTATATTGAGCGCCGCTGTTTATAAAACCGTTTGACTGAGCGGCACCGTTCTGCTGATTTAAAACGCTATGCGAATTGAAAGCCGTCTGAGCGTGCGAATAAATTTGTGTCCGTCCGGGAGCTGTCTGATAGCTTCCCGACTGATTGAAGTTTTTCTGATTTGAGTTATAACCGCCTTCCGACTGCGTAACGTCAAACTTAGTCGAATTTATACGGGTATTATTCTGCGAGTCGGTATTCTCGGAAGAAGCCGACAACTCGTTCCATGTCTTTTTCTCTTGTCCGTAAACGGTATTCGCAGGAGTGCTCTTAGCCTCTTTCCTGTCCGCACTTTGACGGAGAAGGTCAAACACGCTGAGTCCCTCATCCGCTTGCTTATTCTGAGCAGGACCGTTTGACGTCTCAGGATAAACTTTAAGCGGCTGCGAAGATGCGCTCTGAGAAGTATTATTAACAGGATATCCGCCCTGCGCCGAGTTTAAGGGACGCTGAGCCGAAAAATTATTTCTTTGAGAAGGAAGAGAAGAACTGCTTTGAGCGGTGCTTGTCTGTTGGCTGTTTTTCAACCCGTTGGAAAAAGTCTTGGCAATATAAGGATTGTTAGGCAACGCTGATTGCTTCTTTAAAAGCTCACGTTGCTCCTCCTTCATTTTTTCGAATTCGACGATAGGAGTTTCCTCTTTTTTACCCCATTCGGAAGGATGTCTTAAAAGAGGATTGGTTCCGCTTATGTCGTGGACTCCGTTTTGCGATTGAGGCTTTAAAGATTCTTTGTGCTTTTGTTCCGCTGCGCTTAAAACCGACCTTATCCTGTCGGGAGTAAGGCTGTCGATATCCACCGATTTCTGTTCTCTCGAAATTGTCTTCTGATAAGCCTCGTCAAGACGCTCCAAAGTATCGTTGCCCGATGCCGTTCTGTCCGTTTCAAGCGAACGGCGATATTCTCTGTATTTATCTCGGTCGAGATTTATGTTAAAAAGCAAATCCCTTACCGTATCGTTTTGGTCGTTTTTCCTGAAATATCTTGAATCTCCTGTCCTCATCTCGTCGCCACCTAAAGCAAATGCTGCTCCTCTTTCGTCATTTTTTTGTTCATCCCCTATATGTCCCTGTTTATTAGGAAAAATAAAATCATATCCTTCCGTTCCGTGCGGTTTTTTGGATTCTTCCTCGTCCGCGCCCGGTTCCACGGTATAAAACTCCGTGGGCTTATTGCGGTTGAAAGCGGTAATCGTGGGAGATTTTGGAACGGTTATTTTTTGTCCTTTTCCTAGTTTGGGAGTTTTAATTCTTCCCGTCTTGCTTGCCGCCCCCGATTTGATGAAAGGATAAACGGCAACGAATATTAAAATAAAGAACAATACGCAGACGAAGACGAGCGCGCCCACGTTTGTGAAAAATCTTTGAAACGGATATGAGATAACTCCGTAAAGTCCTCCGCCTGCGGTATTTGCGTTGACGTAACAGGCGTTGAGATAATCGCCGTATGACGTATTCACCGCATAAGGGCTCGCGGTGTATACATGCAACGCCCATATACCTGCCGCTATAAGCAAGGATATCCTGACGATTTTCCTTGCCTCGAGCGTAACCTTAAAATTGAATATGACGGCAACGGCAATCAGAACGCCCGCCAGAGCGTAGGCATAAGCGGCGTATCCGAACGCTCCCAAAAGGAAAGACGACACCATCTCGCCCACTCCTCCGAGCGCGCCGAAAAGACTAAGACAGCAAAAAACGGCAATCAGAGCAATGAGAACTCCGATTGCTATCCTGTTTATTAAATTTTCGCTGTTGCCTGAACGCATACTCCCCCGTCTAAAATATATTTATTTAAACCGTCAAAATACTTCCGCTATCGGGCGAAAATAGGCTTAAAATATATTTTAAAGTTATTAGCGACGTTTGTCGAAACCTCTCAAGGTTATTTTTTATTATATCACCTTTCCCTTTATTATGCAATATTATTATAGTCAAATAAGTTTAATGTTTTATTGTCTTTACAAACTTTTTTAAATTCTTGTCCGAGACGTCTCCCACGTAACATACTGTGCGTCTTAAGCCCTCGAACACCTTTTTGGCCACCGCCGAGACCTCTTTTGCCGTTATGCTTTCAACGAGAGCGAGTTCTGAATCGATATCGTATAGCTCGTCCTTTAAAATAGCTTGCCTGCCGAACGCTCTCATCACCGCCGAAGTGGATTCCTGCCCCAAAACTATTGCGGTTACTGCCTGTTTTTTTGCTCTTGACAGTTCGCTTTCCGTTACGCCGTCCTTTAAAAGCAAATCGATTTCCTCGTCGATTTTTTCAACGGCAAGCGATACGCTGGCGGCGTTTGTTGACGTGCAGATATAAAACCTGCCTTTTGTCGTTTTCAAAAATGACGGATAGCCGTATATCGAATAGCAAAGCCCGAGTTTTTCTCTTATGGTCTGAAAAAGTCTTGATGACATACTCGAGCAAAATATTTCAGTGAGCAGCGACAGCGCCTGACATTCTCTGGCGTCAGACAAATTCACGCCCTCGTATGCCTCGACTATATGCACCTGTTCTATCTTTTTATCCACCACAATCGTTTCTTCGCTGAGCGGACAGGGCAAAATTTCCTTTTCGGAAAATTCGCAGCTTTCAAAGTTATCGGCAAAATATTTACTTACCGCCTTTTTTACGGCATCAAAATCCAAATCGCCAGCCACCGAAACGACCGTATTGCAAGGCACATAACGCTCTTTAACGTATGCAAACAAATCTTCTCTCGTCATTTTCGTGAGCGACTCTCTCGTCCCGAGTATAGTCTTTGCAAGCGGATGCGAACCGAGCGATGCGGAAGCCGCCCTCTCTAGACAAACGTCGTCGGGAGTGTCTTCGCTTTCGGCGAGCTCTTCCAAAATAACCTTTTTTTCTCTTTCGAATTCGTCGGCAGGAAAAGTAGAATTGAAATAAAGGTCGGAAAGTATCTCGAGGCACTTTTCGAAATCCTCGGCAAGAGAGATTGTATAATAATAAGTAAACAGCTTACTCGTTGCCGCGTTTATCCTCGCTCCCAACGAATCGATTTGAGCTACAATATCGAAAGCGGAACGGGTTTTAGTGCCCTTAAAAAGCATATGCTCCACAAAATGTGAAACACCGCTGTTTTTTTCTTCTTCGTAAAGACAGCCGGCACGCACAAACACGCCGACTGAAACGGAACGAACGGAATCGTTTTTAGAATAGCACAAAGTAAGTCCGTTTGGGAATTTAAAAAATTTATTCATATAGTGATTATAACACATTTTTATACTTAGGCAAACATATTTTAGTTATATGAAAAGACGACATTTTACCACCGCAGTTACAAATTTTGCCATAATAACGATACTCGGGGTGCTTTTTGTCACTACCGTGTTCACCACTTCGACGTCGGCGTTTAAACAGGGAAACGACGCCGTATACTACGGAAACAGAGAAAGCGGCAAGGTTTCGCTTATGTTCAACGTGTATCAGGGTGAAGAATATATCCCCGATATCATGAAAACGCTTTCCGACTACGGATACAGTGCCACGTTTTTCGTGGGCGGCGTTTGGGCGGAAAAACACGGCGACCTTATAAAAGATATGGCTTCAAAAGGCTTTGAAGTCGCAAACCACGGATACCTTCATAAAGACTGCTCGTCGCTATCTGCCGAGAGAATAAGAGAGGAAATTATTATAACGGAAAAACTGATTTCTTCCTATACGGGATCTGCGGTAAAACTTTTTGCTCCGCCGTCGGGCGACATCTCCGACTCCCTCTTTAAAGTGGCAAAAACGGAAGGATACAAAGTGATAATGTGGACGACGGATACGATAGATTGGAGAGACAAAAACGCCGACACCGTATACAGCCGGGCAACGAAAAATCTAAAAGCGGGCGACCTTGTGTTAATGCACCCTACCGCACACACGCTTGAAGCTCTTCCCAAAATTTTGGAATTTATCAAAGGCGCAGAGCTCGTTTGCGACACGGTGACAAACACGATAAACGAATAACGCCTTGAAAAAAACTTTTTATGCCGCCCGTATAAAATCACGCTTTTAAAATCGATTTCAAACGACAAAAAACAAACCGCCTTAGGCGGTTTTTTAAAATCAAATATTTAAAATTTCCACTATCACGGGGTTTAAAACAGAACTTATCACCCGATAGCCTTTGTCGTTCGGGTGCAGACCGTCGTCGGTATATTGCAAATTTAAAGTTCCGTCCTCCGTCACGAGCGAAGAATAAACGTCGACATAGATATAGCCGTATTTTAGAGCGAGAGCCTCAATCCTTTCGTTTAAAACAGGCACCGATTTATACGCCTTAAAATGATTGGGATACTGTCCGCTTGCTACGGGATAGCATGACTGTACCACCACTTTGGCGTCGGGAAGAGTTGTGCTTATCTGCCTTAAAATCTCGTCGTAGTTGGCTTCTATATGCTCCACTCCGCCGCTGCAAAAGGCGAAATCGTTTATACCTATCAAAAGCACGATAACCGACGGCTTAAGGTCGAAAATACTTTCGTTCATTCGCTTTAAAAGCCCGTCCGTCGTATCCGAAGCTATACCTCGGTTATACGCCAGAAAATCGGGATAATATTTTTCAAGGTCACAGTAATCGGTTATGCTGTCGCCGACAAAAACGACCTGCCCGTATTTAACGTTTTTGTTTTCGCTGTCAAATTCCCACGTTCTCAAGATACGGTAAACCTCCGTCCACCAATGACCGAACACATTGCCGAAAATCAATACCAAAGCGACCGCAACGAATATCACGGCTATAATAATTCTTATTCGCTTTTTTCTAAGATAAATTTTCATCGTCTGCGCTTAACTGTCGTTTACAGGTTTTGATCGCCCGTTATTTTACTTGTTATTTCATCTAACGATATTTGTCATTTGTTTCGTTATCGTCTAAACGGTTATCGTCTGAATGCTTATCTTCGGACTCGGTCAAAGCCGACACGCCGTCCGAAGTATCCTCGGCGTTTTCTATTATATCACAATCATTGCCGTTGCCGCCACCTAAATTTGCATCTTTACTTTTATTTACTCTTTTTGCCGTCGCCAGACAGAAGTGACAGCATATTCCCGTAAACAGACCTGCAAGTCCGCCTAAGACAAGCATATAAGGCAAATACAAAAATACGCTGTCGCCTATAATCACCGCCGCCACGAGTATCTGCGTTAAATTGTGCGTCATACCGCCTGCCGCCGACGTCGCCGCAACCGAAAATATTTTAAGGCGTATCATAAACGCCATAAGTATATACGAAGCGAGTGCGGCGGGAACGGACCACATCAAAGCGGAATAATTTCCCGAAAACACGGCGTTTAAAAGGCACCTTAATATCAAGACCAAAAAGCCTTCTTTAAATCCTACCGTCAGAAAGCACGCCAAAAGCACCACGTTTGACAGTCCGAGCTTGGCATAAGGCAACACGGGCACCAAAGGCGGCAATGCGTTTTCTATGAGCGAGATAATGAGCGACGCCGCAAGCAGTAATGCGCTTCTCGCTATTTTTCGAGTGTCAATCCTTTTCATCCCGTTATATAATCCACTTCGCCGTCGCCGACGATTTTCATCACCACTTTATTGGGCAGACACACTATCATTTCGCCGACCTTGGAAATCTTGCCCGCCTTGACGCAGTCCTGCCCTTTGCAGTCGCTTTTTAAAACGTATGCTGCGCCGCCGCTTATTTTAACGGTTATGTGTTCGTCCACCTTGACCGTCTTTTCCGTGCTCAAAGATACCGCCTCGAAAAGTTTACCGTCTTTATAAATATAAACCTCGCTTCCTGTCGGCTTGGTCATAAAATAGATTGCCAAAGCCGCTGCGATTATAAATACCGCAAGCACGATTAAATCGCCGATTTTAAAAATCTTTCCGTTTAAACCGTCCTTTTTCAATCTTTTATCCCCTGTAGCTTTTCCTATACAAGAGAAACGCCCTACTGTTTTTTAAGTAAAAAATTATTTTAGCCGACGGTATTTCTCACTTATAAAACGCAATTTGAATTATTCAAAAAATACTGCAGGTTTTGTGCGTTAGCAAGGTTTTATCCCTTTGACGAGTTTTATCCCTTTGCCGATTTTTTTTGTTTTAGTCCTGTTTTCCTTTTTACCGTTTTAAATATTTTAGAGCAGTCTTTTAATCAATCCGAAAATAATTTTTAATTGCACGGATTTTTCGGGTTTCCTTCCCCTTCCGTCTGCCCGATTGGAGCAATCGCCTTTTTGTCAAATTTAACCGTAATTCTTTACGGCTTGCCCTACGGATTTTAAAACACGAATTTTAAAACACGGCTTATTAAAAATCGGCTTGTTTTTTCAAACTTTACCAATTATTTTATCTCCTATTTTAAAGAAAAACTTAAATTTACGGCGGTGACCTCTTGATTTAAATCTATCAGCACCGCGCCCACTCCCGTTTTTTTGATAAGCTCTATGCCCGCATCCTTTCCGAGCAACATAACTGCCGTCGACAATGCGTCGCAAAGAGCAAAACTCTTCGATATTATAGAAACCGAACAGAGCTGTTGTCCGCTCTCCGTCGAGAGCGCCCTGCCGTTTAACGGCGATACTATGTGGCAATACCTCACGCCGTCGACTTCGTAATATCTTTCGTAATCGCCGCTCGTCGAAACGGAGTATCCGCTCTTTAAAGTAAACGTGCCGACGTATCCGCTTCCCCTCGGATTTTTGACGCCTATCGTCAAATCCTTTCCCACGGCGGCTATGTTTCCGCCCACGTTAATCACCCCCTTAAGCGAGGAACAAAGCGAATAACATTTGCCGAGAGCGTATCCCTTCGCCACTCCGCCGAGGTCTATTTTTGTGAGCGAATCGGTTTTGGTGACGGCGAGATTTTCGCTGTCGAGAATGATTTTGTCAAACCCGACGTGCAAGAGCGCTTCCTCGATATCGGCGTCGCTCGGCAAAGAATCCGCCTCGCCCACAAAGTCGTCCGCCGAAAATTTCCAAAGCTTGACGAGCGGATAAACCGTAACGTCGAAAAGCCCGTCCGTCATCTCGTATGCCCTGTATGAGGCAAGAAGCACGTCCATCGTCATTTGACTGACTTTGACGCTCTCGTTCGCCTCCGCCTCGTTTATCCTGTAAACGTCGCTGTCGTCCGAGGCGACGGACATCAAATCCTCTATTTGAGTGAGCACTTTTTCAATGCCTTCCGCTGCGTCGTCCGAGCCTGCGCCCGTCAAATCCACTTCGACAAAAGTTCCGAATATTAAATATTGTCCTGTTTGGTTACAAGCACAAAACAAGACAATAGATAATGCTAATAAAAAAACGATAAAAAGTTTTTTCATTCCTTAAAAGTTTACCTCTTTTTGGAAGGGAATATAATACCTACGGTATCCGGACCGCAGTGTGCGCCTATGACGGGGCCGATGGGCTGTCTGACGATTTCCACGTCGGGATACTTTTCCAAAATTTTTGCTTTCATCTCTTCCGCCACATCGGGACAGTCGGCGTCAAGAAGATAGATGGGAGCGTCATCGTAAGGCATATAGTTTTCAAAGAACTGTCCGAGAATATACGATATCGCTTTTTTGCTTCCGCTCTGTTTGCAAAGCACGTCTATTTCGCCCTCCTCGTTTACCGTCAAAATGGGTTTGACTTTAAACATATTTCCCATAACGGCTTTAGAAGCCGAAAGACGTCCGCCTCTTGCGAGATACTTGAGGTCGTCGACGGCGAAAAGCACGCTGACTTTATTGACGATGGAATTGAGATAGTCTATCGTCTTTTCGATATCCCCACCGTTGGCGTTGAAGAATTTTGCTCCCATATAAACGAGGAAGCCGGCTCCGAGGCATATGTTGAGCGTATCGAATTTATAAAATTTAGTTTTGGGATATTTCGCTTTTAACTGTTCGACGGCTTTTTCCATCTGATTGAAAGTTCCGCTCATCTTACTTGAAAAAGCTATGTATAAAATATCTTCGCCCTTTTTAAAATACGGCTCGAAATAATCGAGATAATCCTGCTCGTTGAGAGCGGACGTAATCGCAGACGCGCCGTTTCTCATTTTATCGAAAAATCCTTTAAAATCCGTTTCCTTTCCGAGGTCGTACATATACTCTTTACCGTCAATGGTATAGGGCATTTTAATGACCTTTAAATTTAATTCTTCGGCTGTGGTATACCAAAGCTCGCAATCGGTATCGCAAAATAATACTGCCATAATATCCTCCATTATTAAATTTTGATTTATCGCTGTTTGCCTTTTTGGGCAAATTTGATTTTTTATTTAAACTAAAGCCGTTTAGCGAATATTAAATTCGCCGCATCGCATATGAATTTATCTGAGCAACGTATTTTAAATCCCGGCTTATAGGTTTAATAAAGTCCCGTAATGCGTTCGTCGGAATCAATCGTCATCTTGCATGCGTTCGGAACTTTAGGAAGTCCGAACATCAGCAAAATACTTTTTGAAATAACTACGACAAATTTTGCTCCGGCGCGGTATTCAATATCGCTTATATGAAACACAAAGTCGGTAGGTCTTCCGAGCAAAGCGGGGTCGTCGCTGAACGAATACTGAGTTTTAGCCATACAGACGGGAAGTCCTTTTATGAGCTTCTCCACCTGCTTTAATCTCTTTATAGCCTGTTTTGAAAACTCGACTTTTGAAGCCCCGTAATAATCGACGGCAATTTTTGTGATTTTGTCTTTGAAATCGTCCTCTAAGTCATAAAGATAATTTATCTTCGGTTCGGCGTTTTCTTCCGCTAACGCCTTGACCTCTTTTGCGAGAGCCACCGCTCCCCAACCGCCTTTCTCAAAACTGTCGCAAACGGTAAACTTTACATTGAGCGCGTCGCAAAGCTGTTTGACGATGAGCATTTCCTCCGTCGTATCCGTGCCGAAACGGTTTAAAGCAACGACGACGGGCACCCCGAATTTCTTTAGATTTTCGATGTGTCCCTCAAGATTTGCGCATCCTTTAAGCAAAAATTCCTCGCCGGACTCGGCAAGCTGTTCCTTTTCCATACCGCCGTTGAGTTTGAGCGCCCTTATCGACGCCACCAAAACCACGACGTTAGGAGCAATACCCGCCTCACGGCACTTTATATCCAAAAACTTTTCCGCTCCGAGGTCGGCGCCGAATCCCGCTTCCGTGACGGTAAAATCGGCATACGACATAGCGGTGTAGGTCGCCTGAATACTGTTGCAACCGTGGGCGACGTTGGCAAAAGGTCCGCCGTGAATAAACGCGGGCGTTCCCTCTAAAGTTTGCACGAGATTGGGTTTAAAGGCGTCCTTTAAAAGAATTGCCATCGCGCTTTCCGCTTTAAGCTGTTTGGCGTAAATCGGTCTGCCGTCAAATGTATAGGCAACCAAAATATTTCCGAGCCTTAAGATAAGGTCGTCCATATTCTTGGCGAGACAAAAAATAGCCATTATCTCGCTTGCCGCGGTTATGACGAAATCCGCCTTATGAGATTGTTGCGGTGTGGATTGAATATAAGTATCTCTCAAAACTCTGTCGTTTACGTCGAGACATCTTT
Source organism: Acidaminococcus sp. CAG:917 (assembly GCA_000437555.1). Classification (GTDB taxonomy): domain Bacteria; phylum Bacillota; class Clostridia; order Christensenellales; family CAG-917; genus CAG-917. Next base: position 29,029 of record FR901012.1, read on the forward strand.
TAAAAACGATATTGTTCGGGTCTATGCCGAGCACGTTGCCTTGAAATATATGATTGTCCACCATAGCGGCAAGCATATTATTGGCTGCCGTGATAGCGTGCAAATCACCCGTAAAATGAAGATTTATCTCCGCCATGGGATAAACCTGACTGTATCCGCCGCCTGCCGCGCCGCCCTTTACGCCGAACACGGGACCGAGAGAAGGCTCTCTTAAGGCGAGAGCGGTTTTTACTCCGATTTTGGAAAGCCCGTCGGCGAGACCTATGGCAACCGTCGTTTTACCTTCTCCCTGCGGAGTGGGGTTAATAGCGGTCACCAAGACGAGTTTCCCCTTATCGGCGGAATTTTTCGCCTTGACTTTCGCTATATAATTGCCGTAGCAAAATAAATCTTCCTCGGCAATCGATAACTTTTTTGCAATTTCCCTGATATTTTGCGGAGTGATGGATTCCGCTATTTCTATATCTGTTTTCATAGTAAGATTATATCATAAAATTTTCAATATTCAATCTTTTTTTTATCTATTTAGCATACAAACGAAGCATTAAAGCGAAACAAAAAGCCGATTTACTTAAAATTTTTTTGCAACAGCGGCAATAACAAGATAAAAACGCGACGTTTTGTCGAAAAACACAAATAAAAAATCTCAAGCTTTAATATAATCTATATTAGGCGGCTCGGTCGTGCATGACCTTATAATTTTAATTAGACCTCGTTATTTTTCACTTACGGTCAAAAGAGACGTAAATCGTTTCCGGCATAAGGCGATAAATATTTTTTGTTAAAGCGAACGAGTCGGACAAACGGTATTATTTTGTATTTAAGTTTATTTTAATAGACAACAATATAATATAAATATCACTTAAAGAGGTATGATATGGACGATTTTTACAATTTTTACGATTCAAATTCAAATCAGACTCCGCCTTCCGAACCGCAGGACAACTCGTCTTCCGTAAGACTTAAAAGGGCAAACGTCGCCCTCATCGTCATTGCCGTCGTTTTGGCGGTGGCGCTCATTGTCAACGTGATAGTTCTGGCGACGCTCAAAGACACTATTGCCACTCAATACGGAAGCGCGATTGCCGATTCGGTCAGAGACGAATATTCAAATGCGATAAGCGACTCTCTGTCCGATAAAGACATAGTGTCCGATATAACCGACGCCGCGACCGACAGCGCACTGTCTAAGCTCGAAACATCTATAGGCGAATCGGTAAAGAAAAACTGTATGTCGTCGGTTGCCGTCATAAGCTGCTCTGCGGGAACGCAAGGAAGCACCGCTACTGCGTTTTTGATAACAAACGGAACGCAAAGATACATGCTCACAAATCACCATGTAGTCACCTATGAAGTCGAATCGGGATTCACAGGCAGTAAAACTTACACCTATTCAAACATATCCGTCAAGTTTTACGGCGAATCCAATTCCTATCCCGTTGAAGTGGTTTATTCCGATGCGGAACTCGACCTCGCTCTTTTAAGATTTAAATATTCATATCCAAGCGACAGCACTCACCCTGCCGTCAGAATTGCAAACTCCGACTTTGCCGACCTCGGAGAGGAAATCGCGATAATCGGTAATCCCAAAAACATAGGCCTTTCAATCGCGACGGGAGTCATCTCCTGCAAGGATATCGTTTTTTCCGATAATCCTGAAGCCGAGTATATTATGATTGACGCAGCGGTCAATTCGGGCAACAGCGGCGGCCCCGTTTTCGATAAAAACAGCGTGCTTGTCGGCGTCGTAGAAAGCAAAGTCGCAGACGTTTCGGTAGACAATATGGGATTTGCTCTTAATATATCAACCGTAAGAAAATTCATTTCGGCGGCGGAGACGGCAAAATCGATTACAGTAAACTACACCCCCGTTTCAAGAGGATAAATCCCTAATTTATCCCGTCGGGGCACAAACTTCAAACCGATATATGGCGGATTAAAGCGCAAATTAAAAATCGTCTGTAAATATTAAACTTTATCTGTAAACATCACCCGCAACGTTCAGGCATTGCGTATGCTTAAATATTGCTATTCGGTTAAACACCGTCATAAGATACAAGAGAGCGAAACGCTCTCTTTTCTTATTGATTGACTTATTTTTTTATTGACTTATATATAAAATCTTTCAAATTTCGGTTTTTAAAAAATTTTTTAATATTATTTTAATTTTCTTTAAAAAAACGCTTCTATATGTTTGACATTCTGTTCCTTTTTGATATAATTCGACAAGTGAGGTTTAGTTTTACTAAACTTTAAACTTAGTTTTACTTTGTTTGATTAAATGTTTAGTTTAAAAATACTAAACCCGAAAAGGAGCCTGACTTAATGGAAATAGGAGTTAAAATTAAGGATATGCGCCAAAAGTGCGGACTTACGCAAGAGGAACTTGCCGACCGTTGCGAATTGACCAAAGGCTATATTTCACAGCTTGAAAACGAGCTCACCTCCCCGTCTATCGCAACGCTCTGCGACATACTCTCGGCGTTAGGCAGCAGTCCTTCCGAATTCTTCAGCGATGAAAAAAACGAACAGGTAGTTTTTACCGAATCCGACTACATCGAAAAGATAACGGACGGACAAAAAATCGAGTGGCTCGTGCCCAACGCGCAAAAAAACGAAATGGAGCCTATAGTCGTCGAGATTGCCCCGAAAGCCAAAACACAGGACGATATGCCCCACGAAGGAGAAGAATTCGGATTTGTTTTAGAAGGCGAAATTTTGCTGACAATCGGCAAAAAATCATACCTTGTTAAGCAAAACGAATCTTTTTATTTTGAGAGCAACAAAATACATTTTATCGAAAACAATTCGGATAAAACGGCAAAAATAATATGGGTATCAAGCCCACCAACTTTTTAAGGAGCAGCTATGAAAGAAAACACACAACCAAAGTCCGTCGAAGCAACTTCCGACAAAGCAGACACAGTTAAGAGCGACAACATCATCGAACTTAAAAACGTCTGCAAAGTCTACGACGGAAAAGAAGCGGTCAAAAAGAGCAGCCTTAACATTCAGAAAGGCGAATTCGTCACTTTGCTCGGCCCGTCGGGCTGCGGCAAAACCACTACCCTGCGCATGATAGCAGGATTCGAAACCCCCACCGGCGGTCGGATTTATTTCAACGGCGAGGACATCACGGACACTCCGCCCTATCTCAGAAAAGTCAATACCGTCTTTCAGAAGTATGCGCTTTTCCCGCATCTCAACGTTTTCAACAACATAGCTTTCGGGCTTAAACTCCAAAAAGTGGCAATGGAACCCTTTGTCGACAAAAAAGGCAGAACGGTCACAAAATACCGCAAATATACCAAAGAGGAAATAAAAAGAAAGGTTGACGCCGTCCTCAAAATGGTAGACCTCGAAGACTACGGACACAGAAACGTATCCTCCCTGTCCGGCGGTCAGCAACAGAGAGTGGCAATAGCGAGAGCGCTTGTCAACGAACCGGAAGTTTTGCTCCTCGACGAGCCCCTCGGCGCACTCGACCTCAAAATGAGAAAGGATATGCAAATCGAGCTTAAAAACATGCATCGCAGGCTCGGCATCACCTTCATTTACGTCACTCACGACCAGGAAGAAGCTCTTACCATGAGCGACAAAGTAGTGGTCATGAGAAACGGTGAAATTCAGCAGATTGCCACCCCCGAACAGATTTACGACGAACCCGCAAACGCTTTTGTTGCCGACTTTATCGGAGAATCCAACATTTTGTCGGGCGTTATGCTTGCCGACTACAAAGTGGAATTCTGCGACACCGTATTCGAATGCGTCGACAAGGGCTTCAAGAAAAAGGAACTCATCGACGTCATAATCCGTCCCGAAGATTTCAAAATCGTCAAGCCCGATTCAAAGGACGCCCTACTCACCGCAGTCGTCGACAGCTGCGTATTTAAAGGCGACCACTATCAGATAACCGTCATCGCAAACGACAACGAACTCATCGTCAACGATACGCTCGCACAGAAAAAGGGCGACACGATAGGACTTTACATCAAGCCTTTCGATTTGCACATAATGCGCAAGGCAAGGATAATCAACGAAATCAAAACGGAAATGGTATCCGAAGGCTTGGTCAACATCTGCGGAGCGCAATTCGAATGCAACAGCGACCTGCCGCAAGGCACTAAAGTTTTGGTTAAAGTCGACTTTGACGACGTAGAAGTGACCGACGACGCCGAAGACGGAAAAATCGCAGGCGTGGTAATCAACAGCATATATAAAGGCAACTATTATCAGTGCATAATCAAAACCGACGACCAATACGACTTTTTCGTCGACACCGACGACGATTGGCTCAAAGGCGACAGAGTCGGTATCAACATAGCAAAAGACAAAATTATCGTTGAAAAACTCGAAGAAGAAGTAAGTGACGAAAAGGACGAAAAAGATGAAGAAAATTAAACCGTTTTTCCTCTCCAAAAAGGTATTCGGATATCCTTACGTTTTGTTTATGTTGATTTTCGTCATAATGCCTTTAGTGCTTATACTTGTCAATGCGTTTTTGGATACCGACGGCTACCTTACCTTGGAAAACTTCAAGACTTTCTTTACCGAAAAATCAAGTCTTGTCGTTTTGGGCAACTCCCTGCTTGTGGGACTCATCACCACGGTCATCTGCCTGCTTATAGGCTATCCCGTGGCATATATACTTTCAAAATACAGCTCGGGCAAAATACTTGTTTTGCTTTTTGTCCTGCCCATGTGGGTAAACTTCCTCATTCGGACGCTCGCCACAAAAGCGGTTTTCGTGGCAATGGGAGTGGAACTCGGTATGGGCACGGTTATATTCGGTATGGTATATAACTATCTTCCGTTTATGATACTTCCCCTGCATACGGTAATATCGTCAATCGACAAGAGCTATATCGAAGCGGCGGAAGACCTCGGAGCGGATAAATCCAACGTATTTTTAAAGACAATACTTCCCCTTTCGGTATCCGGCATAATCTCCGGCATCACCATGGTATTTATCCCGACGATATCGACGTATGCGATATCTCAGCTTCTCTCAAACGGCACTATATTCTTGTTCGGCGATTCCATTCAAATGAAATTTGAACAGGGACTTTACGGCGTAGGCTCGATTATGTCGATAGTAATGCTCATATTCGTTTTGATTTCAAACTTCCTTATGAACAAATTCAGCAATAACTTGCAAAGGAGGACGATATGGTAAAAAAGATTTTGGAAAAAGCGTATATCTTCATTATTCTCGCTCTTTTATACCTTCCGATTATCGTGATAATCGTCTATTCTTTCTCGAACAGCTCAAACTTTTCATTCTCGGAAGGCTTCACTTTTGAAGCGTATAAATCGATTTTTGCAAGCTCTAAATCGAGTGCGCTGCTTGACGCTATATTAAACTCGCTCTTCATAGCAATAGTTTCGTCGGTTATCGCCACGATTCTCGGAACTTTCTCGACGATAGGAATTTATGCTTTCAGACGCCGTTTCAAAAGAGCGGTTCTCGACGTAAACCAATTCCCTATTATCAACTCGGAAATAGTCGTTGCGGTTTCCTTTATGGTATTCTTCTCTACTTTTGCATTTCCCGAGGGCTATTTAAGACTTATTATAGCGCACATCACTTTCTGCACACCATACGTCGTTCTTTCCATACTTCCCAAACTCGAAAGTATGGACCCCAACATTTACGAAGCCGCTCTCGACCTCGGAGCTACGAGAACGCAGGCGCTCTTCAAAGTCGAAATTCCCTATATAGCCCCCGGAATTGTTTCGGGATTTATCCTTGCGTTTACCCTCTCGCTTGACGACTTTATCATCACACAGATAAACAAAGGCGCCGCAACGGGAATAAACACCCTTTCAACCTATATTTACTCCGACGCCAGAGTCCAAGGTTTGGAACCTTTTTGGTATGCGATATTCTCAATAATAATCGTAATAGTAGTAGCTTTGGTCCTCACCGTAAACCTCTATAAGGTCAGAAAGCAAAAAAAGATGCTTAAAGGAGGCGAGTTATGAAAAAAATCGCGCTCGTTTTGTGCATAGTTTTGCTTGCGGCTTTTACCGTTGTATGCTTCGCGGGATGCAACACTACCGAATCGACGACGAACAGACTTGTCATCTACAACTGGGAAGACTATATCGAACCGGAAATCTTGGAATCTTTTAAAGAATACTATAAATCTGTCACCGGTATAGACATCGAAATCGTTTATACGACGTTTGACACCAACGAAACGATGATGACAAAAATGCTTCAGGGCGACGCAGTGGTAGACCTTATATGCCCCAGCGAATACGCTATCGAAAGACTTATGTCAAACGGACTTCTGCAAAATATGACCGTCCTCGCTGAAACGCTCAAGAAAAAATATCCCGACTACAACCTCACCTTTGATAACTTCAATAACGTCGAACCGCTTGTAAACGAAAAGATTGGAACGGAATTTGCTTCAATCAAATACGGCGACAAAACTATGAGTATGAACGACTATATGGTTCCGTATATGTGGGGAACGCTCGGAATTTTGTATAATCCCAAATATGTAACCGAAGAAGACCTCTCGGCAGGATACGGTCTTCTTTGGAACGAAAAGAACAATCCCAAACTCAACGGCAAAATTCTGGTCAAAGACTCGGTAAGAGATACTTACTGCGTAGCTGTTCTCTATATGTATGAATACGGCCTTTTGCCGGACGGCTATGAAGACTATTCCGTTCAGGACCTTATCAACTGCACCGACAGTGCAATGCTCGAAGCGGCGGAAGAAGTTCTCACCAAACAGCGTGAAGTTCTTTCGGGATACGAAGTGGACTTCGGTAAAGACGATATGATAAACGAAATCGCCTACGTAGACCTCGCTTGGTCGGGCGACGCCCTTTGGGCAATAGAGGAAGCGGAAGCAATCGGAATGACTCTCGACTATTTCACTCCCGAAATCGGAGCCAACGTCTGGTTTGACGGCTGGGCAATACCCACGGTAGCCCCCAATCCCCTCGCCGCTATGATGTTTGTCGATTTTATCAACCGCCCCGACAGCGCAATGCTCAACTCTATGGCAATCGGATACACTTCGGCGGTCGCCAAAGAAATACTCCAAAACGATGAAGACGCACTTGCCATTTTGATTGACAACGAATACGAACCCGACGACTTCTTCGGCGACGAAAGACGTTATCCTACAGTCGACGAAACGTTCGGAGTTATGCACGACTTCGGAAAAGCCAACGACACCGTTGTCGCAATGTGGGAAAGAGCAAAAGCCGGAAGCGGTATTCCAATGTCGCTTGTCTATACTCTTATAGTGCTTGCGGTGATTATAGCGGGACTTATCCTTGCATACGTCATAAAGGAAAAGGTAAAACTCCGCAAAAAAGTGGAAACGGAATAGCTTAACACAGTTATTTGTTAAAAACTTCGACCTCCTTCCATTTAATTTCTAAAAACGGCTAACCGTCATAAACATCGGTTAGCCGTTTTTTTATAAGCCACAATCGGTTTTCTTATCATCATAAAAGAATACAGCCTAAAGTAAACATGAATGTCAAAATTTATAAATTAATATCATAAATGTAAATAATATCAATCAAATATAAGAATATAAAACGAAAAGCCCCTGATAGGGACTTTCCGATTTTGTAAATATTTCCTGAGAAGCTGATAGGTTGCATTGAATTTAAAATAATTCTTTTTTATAAGCTATCTTAAATTTCAATGGAAAAGGATTTAAAGTTCCACCCTCAGTTTTAACGCCTGTGAAAGAGTGTTCTCGTCGGCATACTCTATGACGCTGCCTTCGGGAAGACCTCTCGCTATCCTCGTGCATTTTATGCCGAGAGGTTTTATAAGCGACGCTATATACATTGCAGTCGCTTCTCCTTCTACGTCGGGATTTGTAGCGAGTATTACTTCCTGCACGCCGTCAAGCCTTGAAAGGAGTTCCTTTATTCTTATATCGTTAGGACCTACATGGTCCATAGGCGATATGACTCCGTGCAGAATGTGATAAACGCCCTTATATCCTTTTATCTTTTCAAAAGCCAACACGTCTTTCGGTTCTTTAACGACGCAGATAATGCTTTTATCCCTCGTCTGACAGATATCGCAAACCTCGTTCTCGGTAAAATTTCCGCATACCTTACAAAAATGCACGTTCTTTTTCACGTCCTCAATAGCCGAAACAAGCGCCGATACGTCCTCGTCGGAATAGTTCAAAATGGAATAAGCATATCTTGCCGCCGTTTTCTCGCCCACGCCGGGGAGTTTTGTAAGTTCCGCAATAAGTTTGGATAAAGGTTTAACGTAGTTCATAAATTAAAACAGTCCGCCTGCCGCTCCCGCCATAGGTCCTAAAAGTTCGTTAGAGAGTTCTTCCGCTTTCGCCGCCGCCTCGTTAAAAGCCGCGACGACCAAGTCTTCGAGCATTTCGACGTCTTCGGGGTCGACTGCTTCAGGCTTGATAGAAATTCCCACCAAAGTTTTGTTGCCCTTCATGGTAACTTCAACCATACCGCCGCCCGCGGTTCCGACCACTTCTTCTTCGGCAAGCTTTTGTTGCGCTTCCTTTAACTGTCTTTGCATAGCCTGAGCCTGCTTCATAAGCTGTCCCATGTTGCCGCCGCCGAATCCACCAAAGTTTCCCATACAATTCTCCTTTACCGTTTATCGGTTTAACCGTCAATCGGTTTTAAATATAATTTTTTATTATAATTTACGGGTTATTAAATCCGTTTATTTATATTACATATACATTTAGCGATAAAATTTATCGATATTTATAAAGTACAGACCCATAACTGCTTTGAAAAAACGGTTATTTATTACCGACGTCACCGCATAAATAAATTTTATATATACAAAGCTTACCTAAAGGTTTTGATACATTATCTGAAAGCCCTTATATTTTACGGTATATGACGCTATGAGTTTTGCCCGTCTGCTTAATTTTAATGCCGCCTTTAATCTTTTTTAGTCTATTTGATTTTTAAATCGTTGTCAAACAAAGATTTTAAATAACTTTTGGTATTGTCGTCGCTCAGCACTAACTTCTTTTTGGCTACAAATTCAAGCCCGGACAAATCGAGCACTATTTTTTTGATTAACGCCCTGTTTTCGGGCTTATCGACAATGATGAAAGGCTGTCCGTCGGCAAAATAAACCACAAGTTTGTCTCCTTCCACAAACGGTTCCCCGTCGGATACGGCGAATTTTAAAAAGCTGTCATATTCCCCTTTCAGACTCATTTCGCTGTCGTTTGCGACGGTAGCTATGACGTCGCTCCAGATTTTAAGTGCTCTCGGGTCGGGCTTGGGAGCGTCCGTCTTTTTTACCTCGGCTTTAGTTTTCGGAGCTATAACGCCTTCAACCTTTGCCGTCTCTTTGGGAGCGACTTTCGGCACTGAAACATTTTTTTGAGAGGACGGTAAAGCCTCAGCCGTTTCGGTTAAAGCCGCTTTCACGACTGCCGCTTCAAATATGATTCTTGCCTGCGAGGTATATCTGAATTCTCCCTCGAGAGAAGTGAAAATATCGAGAGCGGAAAGAAGTTTTGCGGTATCAATCTTTTTTTGCAATCTGTCCGCTTCGTCAAAAAGTTCGGACGGTAAACCTATATACCTGTTTGCCGTCGGACATTTTTTGATGAAAAGCAGATTTCTTATGTTTTCCGCTATGCCTGAAGCGAGAATTTGCACACTCTTTCCGCTGTCGCATATTTTAGCTATTTTTTCCAATGCGGCGGCAGTATTCTGTGTCAGAATATCTCCCGTTAAAGATAAAATGCTTTTGGGGTCGCTCTGCCCCAAAACCTCGAGCACACCGTTATACGTCACGTTGTCCGAGCAATAGCTCAAACACATATCGGCAATGCTTAGCGTGTCTCTGACGCTGCCCGCTCCCGCCTGAGCAATCAGCATCAAAGCGTCTTCGTCGTATTTAGCCCCGACGGCATTATATACGCTCTTTAAATGGTCAACAAGTTTTTTGGTGGGGATAAGTCTGAAATCAAATCGCAGACATCTCGACAAAATAGTCTGCGGAATCTGATGCACTTCCGTCGTGCACAAAATAAAGATGGCGTGAAGCGGAGGCTCTTCCAAGGTTTTCAAAAGAGCGTTAAACGCGCTTTTGGAAAGCATATGCACTTCATCAATTATATAAACCTTATATCCGTTCTCTCTTGCAGGCGCAAACTGAACTTTCTCGGTCAAATCTCTTATTTGGTCAACGCTGTTATTCGATGCGGCGTCTATCTCCATAACGTCGAAATTTGTCGACAGCTTCATTTCCATACAGCTTTCGCATTTTCCGCACGGAGAGCCGCCGACGGGTTCAAGACAGTTTACGGCTCTCGCCAAAATTTTTGCAACGGACGTCTTGCCCGTTCCCCTCGTTCCGCAAAAAAGATATGCGTGCGACACGGCGTGATTGATTATCTGATTTTTTAGCGTCTTGACTATGTGTTCCTGACCGATGACCTTATCGAAAGTATCGGGACGGAACCTTCTGTAAAGCGATGTATAAGCCATAGATTTATTATAATTCAAAAATTAAACAAAATCAACAAAATCACACACAAAACAAAGTCACCACAGCCACTTGCGCAAATCGAAAATCCGCTACCGTCAATTCGCTTTCGGTAAGATTTGAAAGATAC
>FR901012.1:39699-57718 GCA_000437555.1 Acidaminococcus sp. CAG:917
CAGCTTTTCGTAAAACGCCTCGCTTTCCTCGTCCGACGGTATAAAATCCTGCTTTATGGCAGCCGCACTGCCTAGCACGAGCATTGCCTGTTTATACTTCTCCTCCTTTGTCAGCTTTTCCGAAACTATGTCCTCTATCGCCTTAGAAAGTTTTGCGTAACTTTCCGAAACGATATTCATCGCCTCGAAACCGTCGGAGTGCCAATCTTTAAGCCCCGAGAAGGACTGCAACCTTGCCTCGATAATCTCACACCCGTCCTCTTGCTTCCCCGCCACCTTTTCGGCGTCCGCTTTGCTGTCGTATACGGCGGCGATAAGTTTGTATTTATCTCCGTATTTTAAAACGTATCCCGCGCCTCCCATATCCTGATTTACAAACGCCGCTTCACGGGCAAGCGACAAGTTGTCAAAGGATTCCATCGAAAGCAGATAATAAGACGTACTGTTCCAAAGCCCGCTTGCCGAAACCTTTTCCCCGTAAAGCGCCACCGCCGACACGGTCACTATAAAACAGAGCGCTATGACGATAACGCCGATAATTCCCTTTTTATTTTTTTTCATGGTATAGCTTATTTTATGACTCGGGAAAAAAGCACTGTTTTGTCGTTTTTTGTAAAAAAAGTATATAACTATTCTAAAATCGACGCTTTCACATATAAAAACATTGCCATATTTATATATGCAAATATGTCGAATGAGTCAAACGCCAAAATCTTTTTATTCAGGCTTTAAAGCCGAAAAAGCGAAAGAAAAATCATATAAATATTCAGGATAAAATCCGGGCGCAATTTAAACCCTTCAGTAAACTTATTACACCCTGAAACAGATAATTCCAAAAGGGGAAAATGCCTAAAAATTAAAAAGCCCGGTCAGGGCTTAAAAAAATAAAAAACGATATGACCGAAAGTGCAAAGCTTTAATCTTATTCGCTTTCCGCTCCTCTTTTATTCCTCAAACTGCTCAAGCGATATCTTTGCTTCATCGATAAGCTTTAAAGAAAATTCATCGGGATACGGGTGCAGATAGACTATCCTTTTTATTCCCGAATTGATAATGAGCTTCGTGCAAATAGAACAAGGCTGATGCGTGACGTAAATAGTTGCGCCGTCAACGCTTATACCGAGTTTTGCCGCCTGAACGATTGCGTTTTGTTCTGCGTGCACGGCATAACAAAGTTCCGCCCTTGTGCCAGATTCAATCTTTAGCACGTCTCTTAAACACTCTTGCTTGTCGCGGCAGTTAAAAACGCCGGACGGAGCGCCGTTATATCCCGTTGTAAGAATGCGCTTATCTTTTACGATGACTGCGCCCACCTGCCTGCCGTTTCTGTAACAGCTCGACCACGTGGAAACAAGGTTGGCGACTTCCATAAATCTCTTATCCCATTTATCCATAAAGTAAAACCTCTGTTTTTTAATGGTTTAATTATAACACAAAAAACCGTTTTTTCAACCCAAAACTTTTTCCCAAACCGTAAAGACGACAAAATAGCCTGATTTAAAAAAAATGTCAAAATTTGAACAAAAATTTATATATTTTTTGTCGCAAAAGTGTTGACAAAAATTAGCAATGCGGCTATAATCATTATCGTTAATAAAAGCTATGGAGGCAAAAAAATGACAATTAAACCACTTTTTGACAGAGTTGTTTTAAAAGCAATCGACAGCGCCGAAAAAACGCCAAGCGGCATTGTTTTACCGTCGGCGGCTCAGGAAAAACCTCAGCTTGCCGAAGTTATCGCCGTAGGTCCGGGCGGCAACATCGACGGCATTGAAACAAAGATGCAAGTTAAAGTAGGAGATAAAATCCTCTACTCAAAATATTCGGGAAGCGATTTTAAAATCGACGACCAACAAGTTACTATCGTTCGCCAAAGCGATATTTTGGCAATCGTTGAATAAGGAGGCAAAATATGGCTAAACAATTTAAATACGGCGAGGATGCGCAAAAAGCTCTTGAAAAAGGCGTAGATACCCTCGCAAACACGGTTAAAGTTACGCTCGGTCCTAAGGGCAGAAACGTAGTTTTGGATAAAAAGTTCGGAACTCCGCTCGTTACCAACGACGGCGTGACCATTGCAAAAGAAATCGAACTCTCCGACCCGTTTGAAAATATGGGTGCTCAGATAATTAAGGAAGTTTCCACCAAGACCAACGACATCGCCGGCGACGGCACTACCACGGCGGCAGTTCTTGCTCAGGCAATCATCAAAGAAGGTCTTAAAAACGTAGCCGCGGGCGCAAACCCGATGATTTTGAAAAAGGGAATTCAAATCGCGACGGATAAAGCTGTTGAAGAGCTTAAAGCGATTTCAAAACCCATTGAAAACAAAACCTCGATTGCTCAGGTTGCTTCCGTTTCGGCAGGCGATGAAACAATCGGCGAATTAATTTCCGACGCTATGGAAAAGGTAGGCAAAGACGGCGTCATCACCATCGACGAAGGAAAGACAATGACAACCGAACTCAACGTCGTCGAAGGTATGCAATTCGACAGAGGTTATGCCTCCCCCTACCTTGTCACAAACACAGATAAAATGCAGGCTGAGCTCGATAATCCCGTTATTTTGGTGACGGATAAGAAAATCTCCAACATTCAGGAAATTCTCCCCGTTCTCGAGGAAGTCCTCAAAAACGGACTTAAACTCCTCATTATCGCAGACGACATCGAAGGCGAAGCGCTCACGACGATTATCGTAAACAAACTTAAAGGCGTGTTCAACTGCGTGGCGGTAAAAGCCCCGGGATTCGGCGACAGAAGAAAGGCTATGCTTGAAGATATAGCAATTCTGACGGGTGCGACGGTTATCTCTTCCGACCTCGGCTTAGAGCTTAAAAACACTACCCTCGATATGCTCGGCAAGGCAAAACTCGTCAAAGTTGACAAAGACAACACCACCATCGTCGGCGGCGCGGGCAACCCTCAAAGCATTGCGGCAAGAGTGGAAGCAATCAAGGCTCAGATTAAGGAAACGACTTCCGATTACGACCGTGAAAAATTGCAGGAAAGACTTGCAAAACTTGCAGGCGGCGTTGCCGTCATCGGCGTAGGTGCCGCAACAGAAGTTGAAATGAAAGAACGCAAACTCCGTATCGAAGATGCCCTTGCGGCAACAAGAGCGGCAGTCGAAGAAGGCGTTGTTCCCGGAGGCGGCGTAGCGCTTTTGTCGATTATCGGAAAACTTAAAGAAGCCACCTCTTCACTCGAAGGCGACGTAAAGACGGGAGCAAACGTAATTATCAAAGCTTTGGAATCCCCCATCAGACAAATCGCTCTCAACGCAGGCGTTGACGGCGGAGTAGTTATAAACGAGATTTCCAAAAATAAAAACGCCAACTACGGTTATGACGCTCTCGCAAACGAATACGGCGATATGATTAAAAAGGGTATTCTTGACCCGACGAAAGTCACAAGGTCTGCACTTCAGAATGCGGCATCGGTTGCAAGCACCCTTCTTACCACCGAAGCGTTGGTCACGGATATCCCCGAACCTGCGCCTCAGATGCCCCAAGGCATGGGTGGCGGAGATATGTATTAAAATCCCGTTTAAAAAACACAGCCATACAGGCAAAACAAAAAAGCCATCGAAAGATGGCTTTTTTTATTGCTTTTATGTCGCTTTGGTCTTTGTCTGTTTATATACTGCTTGTTTTAATTTTTTATTAAAACCCTTATTATATTGCCTGTTAAATCTCTTATTAAAATTCTTATTATATTTTGTTATATCTGTTTGATATAACAGCTTGTTTATTTGTTATTCTTATTTATTATTGCTCTCTTTATAACCGTTTTAACTGCCGCTTTTTATTTAACGGCTTTAGCGGTTAAATTATGGAACGGCTCTATGGCAATTTTTTGACGAGCGAATTTTTGTAAGTTATAAAACGGTATTTTAATCCGCATTCGGCTGTCATAGGCTCGCTCTCGTCCGACACTGCCCAACCCTCTTTTTTATCGAGATTTTCAAAGAAAACCTGTGCCTCTCCGTCGGCATCGACTTTGGTGACTATAACTTCAGAGCAATAGTCAAGCATTGTTTTATAAAACATCGCACCGCCCAGTATGTAGATTTTTTCATCGTCATAATTTTTTAACGTATCAAAAATTTCATCGAGGCTTTGACATAACACGACGTCTTTCCTGCTTCCGCCCGGCCACAAGACTATGTTTGTCCTGTCGGGAAGCGGTTTGGAGTCGGGAAAGGAAATGAGCGTATTCGAGCCCATAACGACGACGTTGCCCAAGGTGTATTCCTTAAAGTGACGCATATCCTCTTTGAAGTGAAAGAGCAGGTCGTTGTTTTTGCCTATTCCCCAATTTTTATCCACGCATACAATAGCTTTCATTAAATCGCCACCTCGATTTTTTTATTGAAAGGAGTAAATTTATAGTCTTCCAAAACAAAGTCGTCGACGGTAAAATCGTAAAAGTTTTTGACGTCGGGATTTATCTTCAATTTCGGAGCGTCGTATTGCGGATTTTTGAGTATTTCTTCAACCAACGGAATGTGCCTGTCGTATATATGAGCGTCGGCAATGACGTGCACCAGCTCTCCCGCTTTCAGTCCCGAAACCTGTGCGAACATATGCACAAGTATGGCGTATTGCACCACGTTCCAATTGTTCGCCGTGAGGGTGTCCTGCGAACGCTGATTGAGTATTGCGTTTAGGGTGCCGTTTGCTACGTTAAACGTGACGGAATAGGCGCAAGGATAAAGGTTCATTTCGCTGAGGTCGGCAAAAGTATAAATATTGGTCATAATGCGCCTTGAAGACGGATTGTTTTTAAGGTCGTATAAAACTCTGTCCACTTGGTCGAACATACCCTCTTTATACTTATGTTTGACGCCCAGCTGATAGCCGTAAGCTTTGCCTATCGAGCCGCTTTCGTCCGCCCAGCTGTCCCAGATATGGCTTTTCAAATCGTGCACGTTGTTGGATTTTTTCTGCCATATCCATAAAAGCTCGTCTATCGCCGATTTATAATAAGTCTGCCTGAGCGTGATTATCGGAAATTCTTCCTCGAGATTATACCTGTTGACGACGCCGAATTTTTTTATCGTATGCGCCTTTTCGCCGTCCGCCCAAACGGGACGAACGTCAAACTCGGTATCCCAAACGCCGTTGTCTAAAATATCACGGCAGGTTTCAATAAAAATCTTATCTGCTTTACTCATATTCTTTTCCTTTCCTTGATAGCTTCATTATACCCGATTTGCATTTATAAATCAATGATTTTAAACCTCCGCAGTTCCCTGAAAGTTAACAGCTTCTGTTTGAACAGTCCTCACCTTTAAAAAAGCTGAAAACATAGCCTAAAACCGAATGTGAACCGAAGGTAAATTTACCCTGCGCAAACGCTGTATCGCCCCGTTTTATCGCAAACACGTTTGCCTTAACTTTAGCAACCGTTAAGTTTTATTTAATCCTTTTGGCGTTTAGCTTTTTTGAACGTTTAAAATCTTTTTCAAATACTGTCCCGTAAGCGACTCGGGGCAGTTTGCCACTTCTTCCACCGTGCCTTTTGCGATGACGTATCCGCCCTTGTCACCGCCTTCGGGGCCTAAGTCTATGACGTAATCCGCCGATTTAATGACGTCGAGATTATGCTCTATAACGACCACAGTATTGCCGTTTTCGGTTAGACGGCGAAGTATTTTAGTTATCTTGGCAACGTCGTGGGTATGAAGTCCCGTCGTCGGCTCATCTAAAACATATAGCGTTTTGCCCGTCACCTTTTTGGAAAGTTCGGTGGCGAGTTTTACTCTTTGCGCCTCTCCGCCCGAAAGCGTGGTGGACGACTGTCCGAGTTTGATATAAGAAAGCCCCACCTCGCTTAAAGTCTGAAGTTTCTTTTTGATTGAAGGAATGTTTTCAAAAAACACGCACGCTTCCTCAATTGTCATATCTAAAACGTCCGCTATCGACTTGCCCTTATACTTGACCTCGAGCGTTTCGCGGTTATATCTCTTGCCGTGGCAAACCTCGCACGGAACGTAAATATCGGGAAGAAAGTGCATTTCAATCTTGAGCATACCGTCGCCTTCGCAATGCTCGCACCTGCCCCCGTGCACGTTAAAGGAAAACCTTCCGCTCTTGTATCCCCTCGCCTTTGCTTCGGGAAGCGATGCGAACAAATCACGGATTGCCGAAAACACTCCCGTATAAGTCACCGGGTTAGACCTCGGCGTCCTGCCTATCGGGCGTTGGTCTATATCAATAACCTTGTCAAAATACTCAAGTCCGTCGATTGAATCGTATTTGCCCTGCACCGTCTTGACGGCACCGAGCTTTTCGGCTGCGGCGGGATAGAGTATCTCGTTGACCAGGCTCGACTTTCCGCTTCCGCTCACTCCCGTAACCGCCGTCATAACGCCGACGGGGAATGACACGTCGATATTTTTCAGATTGTTCTGCTTTGCTCCGTGTATGGTGAAAAAGCCTTTAGGCGACAGCCTTTCGCTCGGAATTTCAATCTTCCACTCACCCGAAAGGTATTTTCCAGTTATCGAGTCCTTTGCGGCGATTATATCCTCGACGCTTCCCTGCGCCACTACCTTGCCGCCGTGCACGCCTGCTCCCGGACCTATATCGACTATATAATCGGCGCTCAGCATCGTTTCCTCATCGTGTTCTACCACAATAAGCGTATTGCCCAAATCCCTGAGTTTTTTGAGAGAATCGAGAAGTTTTTGATTATCGCTCTGATGAAGTCCTATACTCGGCTCGTCAAGAATATACAATACGCCCGCAAGTCCGCTTCCTATCTGCGTGGCAAGCCTTATCCTCTGAGACTCTCCGCCGGACAATGTGCCTGCCGAACGGTTTAACGTCAGGTAGCTGAGTCCTACGTCTATTAAAAATCTCAGTCTTGCGTGAATTTCCTTTAAAATTCGCTCGGCAATCAAAGTTTTTGTTTTACTAAGCTTTAAATCGCTCAAAAAACTGTCGATTTCAGTTATCGACTTATTGCAAAGCTCGTATATATTGAGTCCCCCCACCGTAACGGCAAGAGCCTCTTTTTTAAGACGCTTTCCGTTGCAATAAGGACAAGGGGTTTCGGTAAAATACTTGGCAAGTTCCGTTTTAGCCCATTCGTTTTTTGCGTCTTCGTAGCGACGGCGCAAATTGTTTGCAATGCCCTCGAATCTCGACATAAATCTGCCGCTATAAGTTTTAGAATTATACTCCATCTCGATATATTCGCCGTCGTTGCCGAAAAATATAATATGTTTTATCTTTTCGGGCAAATCCTTATACGGCGTATCGAGCGAAAAACCGTAGCTTTTGGAAAGCGCTTTAAGCTGCATTTTTATCACCTGACCGTTTTCCATATTCCAGCCGCTCGCCTTTATCGCGCCCTGATTGAGAGACAGATTTTCGTCCACGATGAGCATATCGAGGTTTACGCTGTTATAAAATCCGAGACCTAAACAATGCGGACATGCGCCGTAAGGACTGTTGAAAGAAAACAGTCTCGGCTCGAGTTCCTCTATGCTGATTCCGCAATCGGGACAGCTGTATTTCGACGAAAACAAAACTTCCTCTCCTTCAAAATCGCATACGACAAGTCCGTCGGCAAGATTGAGTGCAATTTCCACCGCGTCGGTAAGTCTTTTGTTGACGCCCTCTTTGACGACTATTCTGTCGACGATGACGCTTATCGTATGCTTCTTTGTCTTTTCAAGTTCTATCGGCTCGTCAAGAGTATAATTTTCGCCGTCAACCTTGACTCTCAAAAAACCGCTCTTTTTGAGATTTTCAAATTCTTTTTTAAACTCTCCGCTCTTACCTCTTACAATCGGAGCGATAATCTGCACCTTGCCGCCGCGTTCTATCACCTTGTCAACTATCTCGTCGACCGACTGCGAACGAATTTCCTTTCCGCATTCGGGACAGTGAGGCGTGCCCACTCTTGCGTATAAAAGCCTTAAATAGTCGTATATTTCCGTCACCGTTCCCACAGTGGAACGCGGATTTTTGGACGTTGTCTTTTGGTCTATCGCTACGGCGGGAGAAAGCCCCTCGATATACTCGACGTCGGGTTTTTGCATTTG
Source organism: Acidaminococcus sp. CAG:917 (assembly GCA_000437555.1). Classification (GTDB taxonomy): domain Bacteria; phylum Bacillota; class Clostridia; order Christensenellales; family CAG-917; genus CAG-917. Next base: position 47,756 of record FR901012.1, read on the forward strand.
TCCCAAAAACTGTCTGGCGTAACTCGATAAACTCTCTATATACCTTCTCTGTCCCTCGGCAAATATCGTATCGAAAGCAAGACTTGATTTTCCGCTGCCGGAAAGTCCCGTAAACACTATGAGTTTGTCACGGGGAATGGTGAGGTCCAAGTTTTGCAAATTATTCTCTTTTGCGCCTTTTATTATTATCTCGTTCATTTTATCGCCTGCTTATGTAAATCGCCTTTGTGCATTATGTTTTATATACAAATTTTTTGCGCCGTTAAAAACGCATTTTAGCCGTTTTATAAGTCAATCGCTATATCGTCAAACGCCTTGCTCTATTCGCTCTTTGACAAACGTTTTAATCTCTGCCCGTCAGCTCAAAATATTTTTTTGAAAGCAAAACAATTCCGAACCGACCAAAGTGATTGCCCCTTTTTAAACGGCGGTTTCGGCATCTGAATTTAGTGTCTTAGCTGCCTCTTTAACGAGGAAATCTCCTCTCTCAGTTTTATTGCCGCCTCGAAATCAAGTATATCCGCCGCCTGCCTCATCTTATGGCTTAGCCTTTCTATTTCCGATTTAATATCGGCAACGCTCATCTTCTTACTCGTCTTTGCCTTTGTGATGTTGAGCGTATTCGTTATCGGCTTGACAACCGTCTTTGGCGTAATGTGATTTAATTCGTTGTATTCCGTTTGCTTTTTGCGGCGTCGGTTTGTTTCGTCGATAGCCCTCTGCATACTTCCCGTCACGGTGTCGGCATAGAGAATAACTCTCGATTCGCTGTTTCTCGCCGCCCTGCCCACCGTCTGAACGAGCGAGGTTTCGCTTCTTAAAAAGCCCTCTTTGTCGGCGTCAAGTATGGCTACAAGTTTCACTTCGGGAATGTCAAGCCCTTCTCTTAAGAGATTTATTCCGACCAGAGTATCGAACTCGCCAAGTCTTAAACCCTTGACTATTTCTATTCGCTCTAAGGTATCTATATCGCTGTGCATATACTTGACCTTTATGCCTGCCTCTCTTAAATATTCCGTGAGACTTTCCGCCATCTTTTTGGTAAGCGTCGTAACAAGCACTCTGCCGCCTGTGGCGACAGATGTGTTTATCTCCGAGATAAGGTCGTCAATCTGATTTTTTGTCGGTCTTATCTCGATAGGCGGGTCAACGAGTCCCGTCGGACGAATGAGCTGCTCGGTCACCTTATCCGCTTGCGAAAGTTCGTATTCGGCAGGCGTTGCCGAAACGCAGATAAGCTGAGTTATCTTTTTATCGAATTCCTCAAAAGTAAGCGGACGGTTGTCGTATGCGGCGGGAAGTCTGAAACCGTAGTCTACAAGGTTTGTCTTCCTTGACTTATCGCCGTTATACATAGCCCTTATCTGCGGAATGGTCATGTGGCTTTCATCGATAAAGCAGACAAAGTCTTTATCGAAAAAGTCCATGAGCGTATACGGAGGCTGTCCTATCGCGCGCCCGTCAAAATATCGGCTGTAATTTTCTATGCCCGAGCAATACCCTATTTCCCGTATCATTTCAACGTCATAGTTTACTCTTTCGTCTATCCTTTGAGCCTCAATCAGTTTGTTGTGCTCCTCGAAATACTTTACTCTCTCTGCCTTGTCTTTTAAAATCGTCTTTAAAATTTCCTCTTTATCGCCGCCGACAACATAGTGGCTTGCGGGGAAAATCATAACATGTTTTAATTCGCTGAGAGGTTTTGCGGTTAAAGCGTCAATCTGTGATATTCTCTCGATTTCGTCTCCGAAAAACTCAATTCTTATAGCGATGTCTGTGTTAGAAGCGGGATACACGTCCACCACGTCGCCCTTTACACGGAAAGTGGAACGGACAAAATCGTCGCTGCGGCGGTATTGAATGGCAATGAGTTTGTCGATAAGTTCGTCACGGTCGTAGGTTTCGCCCTCTCTTAAGGACACCGCCTGCGAATAATATTCTTTGGGCGCGCCCAAGCCGTATATGCACGAAACGGACGCCACGACAATGGTGTCACGCCTTTCGCAAAGCGACGCCGTTGCGCTGTGGCGAAGTTTATCTATCTCGTCGTTTATGGCAAGGTCCTTTTCTATATAGGTATCGCTTCTCGGAATATAAGCCTCGGGCTGAAAGTAATCGTAATAGGAAACAAAAAATTCCACCCTGTTATGAGGAAAAAATTCTCTGAATTCGTTACAGAGCTGAGCGGCAAGAGTTTTATTGTGTGCGATAACCAAAGCGGGACGCTGCACCCTCTCTATTATGTTTGCCATGGTAAAGGTTTTGCCGCTTCCCGTAACGCCTAAAAGAACTTGTGTTCTCAGACCGTCGTTCAGTCCTTCCACAAGTTCTTCGATAGCCTGCGGCTGGTCACCGCAAGGGGAAAATTTAGAAACGATTTTAAATTTTTCTTCCATTTGCCGCACTTTAAGTTTTTCCACGTCATAAAATTTTAAAACTGTTTAAAGTTTTTTAACGACTCGAAAACGTTTTATTTTTTGGCACAATTCAAAATTTCAAAAACGGATAGTAAAGTAAAAATCAATCAAACAAATGTCGTAAGTAAATATTTGATAACCCAACCCACGATACCCGTGATGACCGCACATATAACCGTAATTGCGATTTTGAAAATGAGTTTCTTTTTGAAACTTGCCTCTGCGCGGGCATAGGCAAGCCCTCTCTTCCTTAAGTTAATGCAATAATAAAGCTCTCCCTTCTTATCCGTCTCGGTGAGTTCGAAATAGTCGTCAAGTTCGAGATTTTTCAAAGTGGGAGCGAGTTCGCCTGCGCCGAATTCAAGGTCATAACTGATGTTGGACAAAATATCGCAAGGACGGACAACGCAAAGCCCCTTGTTTTTGGTCGCGGCGTTGTATACGTAGCGCATGACCGCTTTCTCTTTTTTTGTCAAAGTAGCTTCTTTTTCAAGTGCCATATATACCTCTTGCCAAACTTCCTTTTTAAATAAATTGAATAGCGAGATTTATGATTGCAACAATAAGACCGCCCAAAAACGAACCGGAGAGCGAGGAAACGAACACGGCTTTTTTAAGCGACCAATTTTGACCGAATTTGCCTGCCACGCCTTTTTTCTGCGCCACGCCCTCGACAGCCACGATTGCGTCGTCCTCGATTTTCGCCTTAGGCAGAATAGCGAGGCAATATTCGTCTTTGTTGGCATATTTGATTTTAATCATCTCTCTGTCGCTGATTTCTTTTATGGCGACGGCAAGAGAATCTTTGTCCACGCCGTTGCATTGTGAAATTATCTCTTCGGCGTCGAGAATTTTAAAAGAATCGGTATCTTTACAAAGAGCGACGAGCGCCTTTAAAACTTCATTGTTTTTTTCATCAATCATTGTGAACTCCAAAAGCGTTTTATTTTAATAAAGTATATCACACAGCCCTTTTTAAAGCAATATTTTTTTATTTTAAATTACTTTAAAATATTTTTAGTAAAAATCGATATAAAAATAAAAATTCGTTTTACGAATCAAACTATTTGTGCTAAAATTGATAAAAATAAAAGTTCAAAAGAGATTTAAGGATTTATATGAATTTATTATCTGATTTTTTGACGAACACCGAATTTTCTACCTACGAAGAGTTTAAATCCCTTAAGCTCAACGTCCCGAAGGATTTCAACTTCGGTTACGATATTGTGGATAAATACGCAAACGTCGTTCCCGACAAAAGAGCGCTCGTATGGTGCAACTCGGACGGTGACGAAAAGATAATCACTTTCGGCGAAATGTCCCGCCTTTCAAACAAACTTGCAAATCTTATGCTGTCGCAAGGTCTCAAAAGCGGCGACTACGTCATGAGTATGTTAAACCGCAGATGGGAATATTGGGTGCTTGCGGTAGCGTGCCACAAAACGGGCATCGTGCTTATCCCCGCTACTCACCTTCTGACGGCAAAAGATATTATTTACCGTATGCAATCCGCAAACGTCAAAATGCTGTTTGCGACAACCGAGCTTGACGTGGTAGAGCACACGGTGCTCGCTCTTCCCAAGTGCGAAAGCGTAAAAAAATGTTATTTTACCCTTCCCACCGAAGGCTTTGAAACAATTTCCGAAGCTATGGAAAAACAGAGCGACACGCTAAGCTGCCCCCGCCCCGACTCGGACGGAGCAATGCTCTGCTACTTTACGTCGGGCACGACGGGACAGCCCAAAATGGTGGAACACAATTTCTACTACCCCATAGGACATATCGTCACAGCGAGATATTGGCAAAAAGTCGTCGATGACGGGCTTCATTTCACAATGGCGGAAACAGGTTGGGCAAAAGCAAGCTGGGGCAAAATTTACGGTCAATGGATAAGCGGCACGGCGATTTTCGCTTATGACTACAACGGAAGATTTACGCCCACCGATATCCTGCCCCTCATCGAAAAATATCAAATCACCACGTTCTGCGCACCTCCCACGATATACCGCTTTTTGGTAAAAGAAGATTTAAGCTGTTACGACTTTTCCTCTTTATCACACTGCTCGACTGCGGGAGAAGCTTTAAACCCCGAAATTTTCAAACAGTTTTACGAAGCGACAGGTCAGAAAATTTACGAGGGCTTCGGTCAGACGGAATCGACAATCCTTTTGGGCTCTTTCTATTTTGAAGAACCTGTCATCGGAAGCCTCGGCAAACCCAGCCCGATTTATGACATCGAACTTATAGACGATAACGAGGAAATCGTTCCCGAGGGCACGGAAGGCGAAATTGCCATTTTGAATTCCACCGTCTACTGCGGTCTCGTTTCTTCATATAAAGGCGACGAAGAAAGGACAAAGCTCCTTCGCGGCGAAAAGTATTATCACACGGGCGACCTTGCCGTAAAAGACTCAAACGGATATTTTTGGTTTGTCGGCAGAAAAGACGACATCATCAAGTCAAGCGGCTACCGCATAGGACCCTTTGAGGTGGAAAGTGCGCTTATGGAGCACCCTTCCGTTTTGGAATGCGCTATAACCGGCGCGCCCGACCCGATAAGAGGTCAGGTCGTAAAAGCAACGATAGTTTTGGCAAAGGGTTATACACCGTCCGACGAGCTCATTAAAGATTTGCAAACGCACGTCAAAAATCTTACGGCGCCATATAAGTATCCGAGAATTATCGAATTCGTCGACGAGCTTCCCAAGACGACGAGCGGTAAAATCAAGAGAGTGGATATACGCAAAAAGGATAACGAGAAAAAATCCGACTGATAAAAGGAAATTGAACTGACAAAATATGAAATAATCTTAAATTTAACTAATAATTAAATTTAAATATATTGCTTTGAAATCGGACTTTATATCGAATTTTTAATCAGTCGAAATTAAAACTTTTTAAAATTTGTCGGAATTTATAAAAGACCGTCTAAAACAAAAACGCCGAGTTTCGGCGTTTTTTGTTTGCTTAAAAAAGCTTTGCTTAATAAAATTTTAAATAGTTTTTGTTAATTAGACCTTTTTATTATTTGGCGTCGGCAATAGTCTGCTCCGTGCCTACCATAACGAGCATACTCTGACGGTATACGGTCATTCACGAAGTGCTTTTGGCGTCCGCCTCTGCGTCCTTAGCCGAAGAAAGACTGGTGAATTTTACTATGGTTACCGCATCGCCCGTTCTTTCATTCATCGCCACAAGACCCCATTCGGCACCGTCTAATTGGATATCGTCCGTCGAATAATTGTATACGATATATCCCGCTTCTTCCAATCTCTTTTGATAGGTATCGGCGTTACAGGAGGCAAACACTACCGCCATAACGGAAATAAGCGCAATGATTGCCACAATTGCTACAATCCTTTTTTGTTCATTTAATTTCCCCCTCTTTTTTTTGTAATGAGCTTAAATTCTTTTTTATGATTTTATTAAATTTTTATCCGCATGACAATACCCGTAATTTCGTGCTTTTACGGCGTGACACCTCATCTGCTTTAAAGACAGACGCCTTTTCTTTGCGCTTTATACCGTCGCAAATCAATTTATCATGACGAAAACGACAAAATGCGCTACATATTTTATAAAGGATAGCTGCTCCGATATTCAAACGTTTGACTTGAAAGTTTTAAATAAAGTAAAATAAATTAAGACACCAAAAGGAGCGCGTATGAATATAGCTATAGCTTGTCTGTCACTTATCGCAGGTCTCGGAGTTTTACTGCTGTCGATGAATTTAATGACGCAAAACATCGAAACGCTTGCGGGAAACAAACTTAAAAAGATGTTCAACAAACTCGGCAAGAGCAAACTTGCAGGAGTCGGAATAGGAACCGCAACGACAGCGATAATTCAAAGTTCCGGTGCGGTTACCGTTATGGTTATAGGCTTCGTAAACGCCTCTCTTATGAGTCTTACTCAGGCGACGACGATTATATTCGGAGCCAACATAGGAACGACTGTCACTGCGCAGATAGTGGCGCTGGGTATGCTGGGCACGTCGTCGATTTCGATGAACGTCATATTCGGAACGCTTGCCGGCATAGGTGCGTTCATAATGCTTTTCACTAAAAACGAAACGGTAAAAAAAGTTGGCGGCCTCATAGCGGGCTTCGGTATGCTGTTTGTGGGACTTTCGCTAATGAGCGACTCTATGACGGTATTTACCGAATCGGAAAAACTTATAAACTTTCTTGCCACACTGCAAAATCCGATTCTTTTGGTTATAATCGGCTGTTTGGTTACCGCCCTTATTCAAAGTTCTTCCACAATGACGAGCATAATCATCACAATGCTATACGGCGGTCTTATCACGATTGACCAAGGCGTTTATATGGCTCTCGGCTCTAATATAGGAACGTGTATCGTCGCCCTCATTGCTTGTATAGGAACAACTACTAACGCCAAACGGGCGGCATTTATCCACTTTTTCTTTAACGTAGTGGGCGTTGTGATTTTTATGTTCATAGGTCTCTTTATGCGCCTTGGCGGGACGAGCTTTGGCAAGATTTTAGAGATTATGTTCCCGGGTGTTCCTACCACGCAGCTCGCCATGATGCATACGATTTTTAACGTCATAACGGTTATTTTGATTTTGCCGTTTACAAACCTTTTGGTAAAGATGACCGAGAAACTGATTAAAGAAAAACCCAAAGACAAAAACGGACCAAAGCTTACCTATCTCGAAGAACATATCCTTCAATCTCCCCCTATCGCCGTCGAACAGGTAAAAAAGGAAATTTTGGATATGGCTTCCGACTCGATAGAAAACTTTAATCTCGCCTTAGACAGCGTGCTCAGCCGCAACGTCGACGCTAAAAAAACTTTCGCAAAACGAGAGGACTTCATAAATTTCAGAAATAAAGAGATAATCAAATTCGTAGTAGAACTCACTTCTTTGGAGATAAGCGAATCCGACCGCACCTACTTAGGCACCGTTCACCATACCGTGACCGATATCGAACGTATAGGCGACTACAGCGAAAACATATTCGAATACGCCGAAAAGCTGTCCGAAAACGAATATTCTTTCAGCGATGAAGCTTCGAGCGAACTGACGGAGCTTAAAACAAAAATAAACGAGCTTTACAATCTCACAATGAGTATGTATGTCGACTCAGACGCAGCAAGAATTGACAAAGCAAAAGTTCTTGAAGACGAAACGGATGAAATTACCAAAAAAATGAGCAACAATCACATCAGACGCATGAGCGAGAAAAAATGCACCGTGGAAGCAGGCGCCCTTTATCTATCTCTCGCTTCCGACGCCGAAAGAATTGGCGACCACCTTTTGAATATAGCGGAATCCGTAGAAAAGTTTTCAAAGAAAACTAAGACAATATACCGCATACCTAAACAAGACGACGACGATAAAGACATAGTCATAAAAAAGACTCTTTAATTGTATAATCCAATCCGCTTTATGCCGAACGTCTTTTAGTGCCGTCGAAGGCTCAAACGTTAAAGGGAATTAAAGATTCAGTCTTTAATTCCCTTTTTTATTCTAACAATATTTCCGTCACTTTTTGCTTTAATGGCGCATAAGGTGAAAAACGGTTTTTAAAGCGACGTTTACGCGGTAAAGTTTCGTCATACACTTATCCAACCGCCGTCCACGACAAGCACGTCCCCCGAAACGTAACTCGATTCGTCGCTTGCCAAATACAGAGCCGCAGACGCAATGTCTTCCGCCTTACCCATAGGCGGCGCCATATCCATCATAGGCTTAAGGCGAGAGAATCCCGCCATATTGGGTATGCCCATACTTTGGGCGATTTCCGTTTCTATTCCTCCGGGGGCTATACAGTTGCATCTTATCTTATCGGGCATATACATATACGCCGTATTTTTGGTCATAGAGATTAGAGCGGCTTTAGAAGCACAGTAAACCACGCCTGCCACCGTCCTGATACCGCCTATCGACGCCACGTTGATTATGTTTCCGCCTTTACCCTGAGATTTGAACACGCTGACCGCCTTTCTCATAGCTCTCATGGGACCGTAGACGTTTACTGAAAAAACTCTTCCTAAAATATCGTCGGAAAAATCACCGACCGCCGACATATCGTCCATAATGCCTGCGTTGTTTAATAAAACGTCTAAACTTCCGAATTTATTTACGGCGAAATCTATCATATCGTCGGTTGTTTTCGGGTCGGATACGTCGCCTACAAACACAGCCGCTTTACCCTTTTTGCCTTCAAGCGATTTTGCAAGCTCTTCAAGCCTCTCTTTACGGCGGGCAACGGCAACGACGTTTGCTCCCTCAGCTACAAATCTCTCGACAATGGCTTTACCCATTCCCGACGAGGCTCCCGTCACCAAAACCGTTTTATTTTCTATACCCATATTCTTGCACTCCTTTTTATTTTATTTTATCACAAAAAAAATGCGGTTTCAATACCGCATTTTAGTTTGCCTCACGGCGATTGTTTTAAACCGCTTTTGAGAATTTTTTAATTCAATTCTTTTTTTCCGTGTTATCTTTTATCTTTTGTTTTATGTCGTCCCCTTCTTTATCCGCTTTTGAAAGACCCGAACACTCCGTTTCGTCCGCCTTTAAATCAGACTTTGTATTGAGATTTTTCCTTTGACAGTTTTGCCTGTTATAAGGGCACCCCTCGCACGAGGAACAGCCGCCGCAACACTTTCCTTTTTTCCTGTCTTTTACTATGACGATTATAGCGATTATAACCGCTACGGCAAGCAATACCGACAATACAATCGTAGCTATCATATAAACAGCGCCCCCGCCGCAAAGCTTATAAGGCTTATAACTCCCGAAACAAGCCAAGCGATAAGGCATTGACCTCCCATTGTCGCAAGCGCCCATTTAATGCCGAGCTCCTTTCTTATGGCGGCTATTGCCGCAACGCACGGCGTATAGAGCAAACAGAACACCAAGAGCGAGAATGCGGCGGCATCAGTTATGACTGCCGTCATCGCCGCACCCGAACCGAACAGCACGGAAGCTGTGGAAACAAAGCTTTCCTTTGCCAAAAAGCCCGTGATAAGAGCGGTTGTTATTCGATAATCGCCAAAGCCCAACGGATAGAACAGATACGACAGATACCCTGCAATCGTAGCGAGCATACTAGTCGACGGGTCGTCAACAAGACGCATACGGAAATCGAAAGTCTGTAAAAACCAAATGCATATCGTTGCGATAAGAATGACTGTAAACGCTCTTTTTATATAGTCTTTAGTCTTATCCCAAAGCAGGTGCAAAACGTTTTTTATGGCGGGTAAACGGTAGTTCGGAAGTTCCATGACAAAGGGAATTGCCTCACCTTTAAATGCCGTCTTTTTGGCAATCAAAGCGATTATGACGGATATCAATATTCCTATGAAATAAAGTCCGACCATGACGAGCCACGCAATTTTCGGGAAGAACACCGAAGCTATAAAACTGTAAACGGGCAGTTTTGCCGAACAGCTCATATAAGGCGTGAGCATAACCGTCATTTTTCTGTCACGCTCGGAGGAGAGCGTCCTCGTCGCCATAACTCCTGGCACGGTGCAACCGAAACCTATGAGCATGGGCACGATACTC
>FR901012.1:57740-61631 GCA_000437555.1 Acidaminococcus sp. CAG:917
TCTTTCCCGAGAGTCCTATCTTCCTTAATATCTTATCCATGACAAAAGCGACTCTCGCCATATATCCGCTGTCTTCCAAAATGGAAAGGAAGAAAAACAAAGTAATGATTATAGGTACGAAAGTTATGACCGTTCCCACGCCGCCGATTATTCCGTCGATGATGAGAGAGTGCAACACGTTGTTGACGCCCCAGTCGACAAACGCCACGTCCAAAGCGTCGCTCAATGCGGATATTCCCCACTCGAGAAGATATTGAAGCCAATAGCCAATAACGTTGAAAGTAAGCAAAAACACCGCAGCCATAATGAGTATAAACATCGGGATTGCCGTATATTTTCCTGTCAAAACTTTATCTATTTTTCGGCTTAAAATATATTCTTTGCTCTCTTTCGGCTTTATCACGCATACGTCGCATAATTTTTGGATAAAGGTAAAACGCATATCGGCAATAGTCGCCGCGCGGTCGAGACCTCTTTCCTCTTCCATCTGCACTATGACGTGTTCGACAAGCTCCACCTCGTTTTGGTCAAGCTTTAGTGCGTCTAAAACAGATTTATCTCCCTCTATTATTTTGCTTGCGGCAAAACGAATGGGAATTTGCGCCTCTTTGGCATGGTCTTCGATAAGATGCATAATGCCGTGAAGTGCTCTGTGCACCGCACCGCCGTGCTCGTCGGGGTCGCAATAATCCTGCACACAAGGAGGTTCCTGATATTCCGCAACGTGCAAAGCGTGACTTACAAGCTCGTCGACGCCCTCGTTTTTTAACGCCGATATCGGCACGACGGGAATACCGAGCAAAGCTTCCATGGCGTTTATGTCGATAGAGCCTCCGTTGCCCTTTAACTCGTCCATCATATTGACGGCAAGCACCATGGGGATACCGAGTTCCATAAGCTGCATCGTAAGATAGAGATTACGCTCTATATTGGTGGCGTCCACTATATTTATAATGCCTTTTGGCTTTTCCTCTAAAATAAACTTCCTCGAAACGATTTCCTCGTTGGTGTAAGGGGAAAGAGAATAAATTCCGGGCAGGTCGGTTACAAGCGTGTTTTCCCTTCCTTTAATTTTTCCGCTCTTTTGGTCAACGGTCACGCCGGGGAAATTTCCCACGTGCTGACTTGCGCCCGTCAGCTGATTAAACAAAGTCGTCTTTCCGCAATTCTGATTGCCTGCCAAAGCGAAGGTCAAAACCGTCCCCTTGGGCAGTTTTTCTCCGTCCTCTTTTTTGTGATATTTTCCGCCCTCGCCAAGACCTAAGTGCTCTCTGTCCCTTGTGGGCGAATTATCCTTTTTGACGTCCTCTTTTTCTTCCTTTTTTTCATAAGGCTCGGAAACCAAAATCTGCTTTGCGTCGTCAAGTCTTAAGGTAAGCTGATAACCCCTGATTCTGAGTTCCATAGGGTCACCCATCGGAGCAAACTTTTCAAGGGTAATCTCCACCCCGGGAACAATGCCCATATCGAGAAAATGCTGTCTTAGTGCCCCCTTACCGCCAACTGCGGTGACAAGCGCACTCTGACCCTCTTTCAAATCTTTGAGAGTGATTTTGTCCTTTGATTTTTCCTCTGTCTTTTTTCCATTTTTAGCTGTCGCTGAATTCTTCATATTCCCTTGCGCTTCCCTTTCGGTCTAATCGTCGGCATAGAAATATGCCGCATTTATTTCCCTTTTGCCGTTTGCTTGATACAACGTTTTGTTCGCTATGGCGAACGCATCTATATATTATATTATTCTCCTCTTAATCGTTTGTCAATCAATATGGCTTTAAATTGCAAAAATTTTTATCGGACGGCGTTTGGCAAACAAAAAAGACGCATTATATAATGCGTCCTTTTTGACTTTTTAAATTACCCTAAATAAGTTCGTTTCCTTTACGCTTTTTATTGAGCTAAAGACTGTTTCTTTTGTTTGATTTTTAATGCCGCTCTTGCTATAAGTTTGACGATTTCGGATATCGCAATGACGGCTAAGCCCATAGCCACGAGAATGAGCCAGGTTTCGACGCTGAGCGGCACCGTTCCGAAAAACGCTCCCGCAAACTGAATGATGAGCACCTGAAGCAAAAAGGTTATTGCCACCACTATGAGCATAACTTTATTTTTTAAAAGGTGCTTGAATATGCTCTCAAGGTGCAATTCCCGACAGTTGAACGAGTTGAACAGCTGAAAGAGAACGAACATTGTGAACAGCACTGTCAGTTCCTGCTCGGGCGGAACGCCGAGGAAATTGAAAGCGTATTGACACAAAAACACTACCGACATAAGTATACCCGTGACGAATATCCTTATAAACATATTCTTTGTGATTATGCTCTCATCTCTCTTTGTAGGCGGACGGTTCATTAAATCTTTATAGTTTGGCTCGAGTCCTAAAGTCAGCGCAGGAGGTCCGTCCATAATAAGGTTTATCCAAAGCAGCTGCAAAGCGCTGAAAGGCGCCTTAAACCCGAGAAGTATCGACATGAACACCACGATGACTGAAGAGAGATTTACGGTAAGTTGAAAGGTTATAAATCTCTTAAAGTTTTCATAGATATTTCTGCCCCATTCGACAGCTTTGACTATTGTGGCAAAAGAGTCGTCAAGCAAGACAACGTCGCTTGCTTCTTTTGAAACTTCCGTTCCCGATATACCCATAGCGATTCCGACGTCGGCGTTCTTGAGAGCGGGAGCGTCGTTTATGCCGTCACCCGTTACCGCCACGACGTTGCCTGCGCCCTTAAGCAGCTTTACCACTCTCATTTTAACGGCGGGCGTGCTTCTTGCGATAACTCTTATGGTTTTGAGCCTGTTTAAAAGTTCTTCATCGGAAAGCTCTGAAAGAGCGGACGCCTCCACCGCCTCTCCCCCGTCGGAAAGCAGCTCAAGTTCGTTGGCTATGGCGGTTGCGGTAATGAGATTGTCTCCCGTTAAAATTTTAAGCGATATACCCGCCTTAAAGCAGGATTTAACAGCGTCGTAGACTTCCTTTCTGAGCGGGTCTGAAATGGCGGCAAATCCGTCGAAAGTCATATCCGATTCTATCTCGCCGTGCTTTTCTTCGACGTCCGTACCCTTGTCGATTGTCTTATGCGCAAAAGCGATTATCCTCATTGCCTTTTTTTGGCATTCTTCTATAAGAGCGCAGATTTCCGCTCTTTTATCCTCATCCAAAGACGAAGCGTTGAGCACGAATTCGGGACTTCCCTTAACAAGAACCGTGTTGCTTTCGCCCGATTTTACCACCGTCGTCATATGCTTTAAATCGGAGTTAAACGGAAAAACCTTTACAATTTTATTTTTTCTCCTCACCGTTCTGTAATCGTTGCCGGACTCTTTGCCCGCCGTGCGTTCATAAAACGAAAGCAGCGCACCCTCGGTGGGGTTTCCTATAAAATCTCCCTTTTCGCTAAGCTGAGCGGTGGAATTTACGCAGACGTTTTTGAAAAAATACTCACTTGCGGCGTTATCGGCATTCTCATGCCAAACTCCGTCGTAAAAAGCCCTGACCGTCATTTTGTTTTCGGTAAGCGTTCCCGTCTTGTCCGAGCAGATAATGTTTATACAGCCCACCGTTTCGGATGCAACCATTTTTTTTACCAAAGCGTTGTTTTTTGACAGTTTTATTATGTTTATGGAAAGCGAGACCGCAACTATTGTGGGCAAGCCCTCGGGGACGGCGGCGACAATCAGAACTATGCTTGTGACAAACGCTTCCATAACGTGCGTGACGTCCACCGCGCCGTGCAAGGCAAAGGAAACAATCTCGGCGATAAAGACTATCGCCGCGGCTACAACGCCGAGTATGGTGATAATCTTTCCCATCTTTTTGAGCTTTTCCTGAAGCGGAGTGGATGACTTCGTCTTGCCCGAAAGTTCGCCCGCTATCTTTCCGAATTCCGTATC
>FR901012.1:61674-62783 GCA_000437555.1 Acidaminococcus sp. CAG:917
ACAACGGCGGTGCCGTATCCGCTCGTTATATAAGTTCCGCTGTATACCATATTCGCCCTTTCGGCAAGCGGAGTTTTCTCGTCCGTGATTTCCGCTTCGGCAGATTTTTCGACAGGCACGCTTTCTCCCGTGAGCGCGGATTCGTCAACCGACATAGATTCTGAAGAAAGAAGTCTGGCGTCGGCAGGGATTTTATCACCTGTGCTTAAAATAAGTATATCGCCCGCCACCGCTTCGCTTTTTGCAATCGTCATAGTCTCGCCGCCTCGGACGACTTTTACGACTATATCGTCGCCTATCTTGCTTAACGCCTCGAACGCCTTTTGGCTTCTTCCCTCCATAACGACGCTTATGCACACCGAAAGAGCTATGGCAAAAAATACGCCTGCGCACTCCAAAAAGTCCGCCTCGCCTCCCGTTACGCTTCGGTATATGTTGACGCCGAGAGCTATAAGACCGGCTGCGATGAGCATTAAAATCATAGGCTCGGTAGCACTTGAAATTATCCTCTTTAAAAGGGAATCGCCCTTTTGCTTTGTAAGCACGTTTGATTTATACTTTTCTCGGTTTTCAGTCACCTGTTCGGCACTTAATCCTTTCTCTTTGTCGCTTCCGAAAAAATTTAAAACTTCCTCTTTGCTTTTAGTAAACATAACGGCCTCCGTAGCCCCAAATAAAAAACGTATGGCGTGCGCCATACGCATAAAAAAAGACTGCAAATATGGCAATGCATACTTGAGTCTCGTCATTTAATTCAAGCCAGGCCTTGAACCAGGATGTTGACTTGAAACACTTCCGTGTCGACTACTCCCTCAATGGGATTATTTATATTTTATATTTTTATGTTATCATAGCCTGTTATACTTGTCAAACATTTTCGCTAAGCGTTATTACATAATTTAAACAGATTTGAACTATACCGCGCTTTTTATCATATGCGCGAAAATAACTTAAGGTTATCGTTTGCTTTTATGTTTCAGTTTAATTTTTAAAAACAATTGATTGAAAAAAAATGCGTATAGCTTTCTATAGCGATATTCAGCAATTTCACAAGACACAATATTGTGCTAAAAAAATTAAACCCGAGGCAATGCCTCGGGTTTAAAACT
>FR901012.1:62795-91168 GCA_000437555.1 Acidaminococcus sp. CAG:917
GGTTTAAAACTGTTCGCCAAATTTTAGTTACCCGAAATCACAAATGAGTTTTCTCCGCCCGCTATTGCAAACGTAACGGTCACGTCAAATCTATAAGTGTACATTGTGACCGTGCCCGACTCATCGGTAATAGTTTGTGCCTGGATTGGACCGGTATACAAAACTTCAACGTCCGTTCCCGTATTACATACGATTTTACCTTGATTTGAGTCGTATTGAGCGTTTTCAGTGTTGGGCAGGAAGTTATCCAAATTGAAAGCCAGCTTCTCCCTTCCGTCTACCGTCACGTTGAAAAGCAGATTCATATACTCACCCGTTATGCTCATAATGTCTTCGGGGCTATCGAAATAATAGCTGAAAGTGATACTTACCAACGACGAAACCGCACTGTCGTGCCTCATAACCAAAACGGTGTCATCCGAATAATACGTATCATTTCCCTCAATGTAATCAAACGTGACTTTTGCATTATTATTTTCTATGTCAAGGACGTATAAACTGCTTGCTTGCGAGTAATCGACGTTTTTCAAATAGAGCTTGTAGTCGGTTTTGAGCGTAAAATCGCCCGGCTCGCTTACGTAATACATGGGAGCGTGGTCGATAGTGTATACACCATCGACAGGCTCTATCAACGTATCCCAAACGTAAACCTCTGCGTTAGTGTAATCTACGCCTTCGACTTGGTCGAGGGTAAAGGTTATACCTCCCTGAGGATTATTGCCAAGATCGAAATATCCGAAGGCAAGGTCGGGATTTGCAAGCTGGAATACGTCACCCAAACTGTCAAATCCACCGTTTGGGCTATCAAAGATGGCAGACGGGTTGACGGTTATGTTCATTTCTCTGTAATAAGCACCAGAATCGTAAATTTCGCCTCCCTCTTCATATCTATACCTAAAATTGTAAAGACTTATATAGAAGGTGTTGTTTGAATAATAGACCCAATCGTTAAACAGATTGCCTTCCTCGCCGGGAATATACATAAACGCCTTGATGATTTTCGAAAGGCCTTGGTCCAAATTGAAATTATCCCAACAATATGCTCCGTTTACCGTATTGGCACTCTTTACCGCAAGATAACCGTTAAGTTTTTCGTTACCGTCTGTCGTTTTCAAACTTTCAATCTGAGAGTAGGTGGTATAATAAGGAGTTTTCGTAGTTGTATAGTAACTAAGCGAATGATTGTCGCCGTCAAAGGATAAGCCGTTAAAAATTTGCGTTTGCTCGCCTGTCGGCTGAGAATAAGAAGGGTCGGTTTCGGAAACAAGGTTGAGGTTGATTTTAATCTGCACTTCCTCATACTCGTAAGTTATAACGGTATCCTCTTTTATGTTTTTAAGAGTAAACTCGCCGATGTCTCTGATGCCATTGTCGATATATTCATGATTGTCGGCTCCCGCTATCAAGTCGAGTGTAACAGGATTTCCGTTAGCATAGATTTTAACGGAACTTGCAACGCAGTCTCTTGTTAACTGCACGTGATATTTCAAGTCCGTGCCTTCGGGAACAGCTTCAGTAGAAACTGACGAGATCAAATTTATCCATATGCGCTCTTCCCCTTCGTCATATTGCACTGCTACCGAATAGGTGTTGGACGGCCCCGACGGCGTAGTGTTGTTGTTACACGCCACAAAGACCATTGCAACCGAAACGATCATTATCGCAAGTAAGAATACAAAAAGTAATCTTTTTTTCATTTAATTTCCTCCGTTTTATTTTAGATAGTTTATTGATTTTATCATATCATATAGTTTTTTTTATGTCAATACAATAGTTTACCGCCGAATAGGCGTAAAATAATCGAGAAAATATTTCAACGTAAAATTCTTTACGGTTTACACTTTTCCAATGTGAAAGCGCGGCATTTTGCCGCGCTCCACATAAGAGAAAACCGATTTCACCAAAGGTGATGCAATATCGTCACGATATATGCGTTGAAATAAGCTATTAAAATTAAACGGATAAACCGATTTATTTTGCTTTGCAAACTCCTTTATTTTTACTCAGCGGACAGCCTTGACATGCCGAATTCGCTTTTGACGAAGCACAGCATTTGCTATCTTTTATCGCAGCTTTCGTTTCATTATTTTCCGTGCCGTCATTATTTGACTCTTTTACAAGTGCATTTTTCTTTTGGCAGGCCAAACAACTTTTGTCGCAACATGAACAGCCTCCCTTCCCTTTTATTTTTGCGACAATCATCGCTATAACAACGACGGCAACGATTATGCACAATACAACGATTATTGCTATATCCGCTTTAGTCATTTATTCCTCCTCCCTTTTAAGTCTGAGTTTGCCGTCCCTTTTTTTGTTGTATAAAATTATCAATCCGACGGCGAGTGCCGCAAGAGCGAGGAATATAAACACCGTCCACCACCAACTGCCGACAAGATATACCACAGTGCCCGTCAGATATGATACGACAAGCCAGAACACTAAAGTGTTGTAAAATCTCTTTTTAGAGCCAAGCTCCGCTTTCGCCGTAGCCACCGCCGCAAAACACGGTATTGTCGTCATATTGAAAGCTATAAAAGATATGAGTGCGGGTATCGTTATTCCCGTTGCACTTATCATTATGGAAGCCGCTATAATTCCCTCGGCGTCGGCGTCGCCGTTATAAGCGTATCCGAGGCACGCCGCAAGCACGCCGAACGTAGCTATGACGTTTTCCTTTGCAATGAGTCCCGTGATTGCCGCCACGACAAACACCCAACCTGTCGCTCCCAGCTGAGAGCCGAATCCGAGCGGAGTGAAGAGCGGCTGAACGAGTTTTCCGAGTCCTGCAAGTATACTGCTTTCCATCTGCTCGTCGGCAAGATAACTCCACCCGAACGAGAAGTGACTGAGCACCCAGATGAGTATCGTCGAAACGAATATGATTGTAAACGCCTTTTTGACAAAGTGCTTTAACTTATCCCAAAGGTGAATAAAAAGCGCTTTTGCCTGAGGTGCGTGATATGCGGGAAGCTCCATTATAAAAGGCGGAGTGTCGCCTCTCATTGTGGTCGAACGCATCACGATAACCGAAAGTATCGCCACGGTGATTCCCAATATATACATACCGTAGGTTATTGCGTCTGCGTTGGACACGGCAAAAAACTGAACTATTCCGCCTGCGATTGCGGTAAGAATCGGGAGTTTTGCTCCGCACGAGAAGAAAGGAATAACTCTTATCGTTGCCATACGCTCTTTATCGTCGGCAAGCGTTCTCGTGTTTATCATAGCGGGAATGGAGCAGCCGAATCCCATAATCATCGGCATAAACGCTCTGCCCGAAAGTCCGAATCTTCTGAATATTCTGTCGAGGATAAACGCCACCCTTGCCATATATCCGCTGTCTTCGAGTATTGAAAAAAACATAAACAGCACGAGTATCTGCGGCAAAAACGACATAACCGCAAACAGTCCGCCGAATATTCCGTCCACTACAAGTCCCTGCGCCCACGCCGACGTGGTGCCTTCCATTCCGCCGGCTACTGCGTCGGAAATCGAACTAGTTATCTTGTCAAGCAAATTAAACAGTATCACGCCGGGCGAAGCGATTCCGTCGGACGAGCCGAACAGCCCCTCTCCCCACGTTCCCTGAAGGGATACCCAGTCTTTGGGCAATGCCGAAGCAAGATACAAAAAGTTTTCCGAAAAGGTGAGGTGAAATACGGCAAACAGTATCACCAGAAAGATGGGGATTCCCCATATCCTGTGGGTAAGCACTCTGTCCGCCTTATCCGATTTTGAAAGAACGTTTCTTTCGCCGTCCTTTTTGACGATTGCTTTGGCAAAATGCTTAGTTATGTATTTATACCTTTCGTCCGCCACCATCGCCTCGAAATCGTCACCGAAAGATTCGTCCTTTATCTTATCGCGGTATTCTTTGACCGTTTCATATTCTTTCGGGTGATTTTTTATTTCAATCTCGTCGTTTTCCACAAGTTTTATTGCGTGAAATAGGGGCTCATCCGTCTTTTTATTGTATAAAACCGTCTTTATCTCAGAAATGACTTCCGACAGTTTCGAGCCGCCCAGAACGCTTACCGCCTCCCTTTTTCTCTTTGAAGCCGCATATGCTTTATCCATAAGCTCTTTTATGCCCTTTTCCTTTAGGGCGGAAATTTCCACGACGGGCACGGCAAGAGCGTCCTCAAGCGTCTTTGCGTTTATCTTGTCACCCTTTTTCTCGACGGCGTCCATCATATTGAGCGCTACGACGATAGGCACGCCTATCTCGAGTAGCTGTGTGGTGAGATAAAGGTTTCGCTCAAGATTTGTAGCGTCCACGATATTGATTATCAGGTCGGGTTTTTCGTCCAAAATGAAATTTCGGGCGATAACTTCTTCGGGAGTATACGGCGAAAGAGAGTAAATTCCCGGCAAGTCTACAATTTGAATGTTTTCCGAACATTTTTTATAGACGCCCTCTTTTTTGTCTACCGTAACTCCGGGCCAGTTTCCCACATGCGCCGTCGCCCCCGTAAGACAGTTAAACAGCGTAGTCTTTCCCGAATTGGGATTTCCTGCAAGCGCAAATTTTATCACTGTTGCACCTCCTTATTGTTTTTCCTGCATCTTTTGCAATCGGCGGTATTTCCCTTGCCGTCTGCAACGGCTTTTTCTTTGCCGCCGTTATCAGCGCTGTCTGTAGCGCATTCCTTTCCCGTTTGGTCGTTTGAATTTGCGCTGTAGCTTTGGCAGTCTGTTGCGCTTGTTTGTCCGTCGCACTTTTCGTCCGCTTCCATAACTACGCAAGCCGCTTCCGATTTTCTGAGCGTCAATTCGTATCCCCTTATGTTTATCTCGTAAGGGTCGCCAAGCGGCGCTTTTTTTCTGAGCAATACCGTCGCACCTGCCGTAACGCCCATATCGAAAAGCCTGCGTCTTATCCGACCTTCGGCGGTAACCAAGACGATTTTTCCCTCCTCGCCGACTTTAAACTCACTAAGTAGTTTCGTCATTTACTCCTCCTTTATTTTTACAAATATTTTTGCCCCTAAATTTTTATCGAGCGCAAGTCGCCCGTCCTTAATCCGAACGATGATACTGCCTCCGCTTTGCGACAGCACCTCCGTTTCGCAGTTTATTCCTATGCCCAGATTTTCAAAATGTCTTTTGACCTTATCGTCTAAAGCAAGTCTGACGATAACAAGAGGGGTAAACGTCGGAGCTATGACTATCGGCATAAGCCCTCCCCGATTGACTTTGACACAATCTTTTTTACCGTATCCTCGCTCATCGCTCCCACCGCCGACACCGCTTCGATATACGCCCTCTCCGCTTTAAGCCCGAAAAACTCGGCAAGCACCTTGGAGATTGCTCCGACCGCTATCGCATATTCGCTTGCCGTCCTCTCGCCCGTCGACGTAAGTTTTATCCTGCCCTTCTCGTCTCTAAGGGCATATCCATAATCGGTGAGCTTGTCGAGCGCCTTTGAAACGCTCGAACGTGCCACGTTCAGTTTTTGCGAAACGTCGACAGAGCGGACTTCCTTTCCGCTTCTGCCCAGACTCTCTATTGCAAAGATATAATTCAACACCGAACCCGTCATATCCTCTCCGCTTGTTCGCCACAGCGAACCTATTCCGAAAAATAATGAGCCTTTGCTCTTTCCTCTTGCGTTCGTTTCAGCGAACTTGTCCCGAAAAAATTATGAGCCTCAACTCTCTTTTTTGCGTTCGCCACAGCGAACCATTGTTTCTTAAAAAAAGGAATTTCTTCCTTTGACAATTTAAAACTTTGTTTGATTTTATAAGTCCAAATTAGCATTGACAGTTTAACACTATGCTTGCTCTGTTAAAACAAATTATGCCTATAAGTCATACCCTGCCGTATTTGATACCGCTTTTCTTTTCGGCTTCATTATAGATTGACGCTCTTTTTTTGTCAACAAGTTCGCTATGGCTAACTTATTATTTATTTTTAATTTGTTTTAACTATTTATCTTTATATCTGTTTTTGCCGATTGCCTTTTTTTCTTTCAACCGCTTGATAATTATATGCTTTTGTGTCCGCTTTTGTCGTTTGCTTTTTATAATATGCTTTCGTTTTCGTTTTTGCTTTTGATTGTTTGCTTTTAGCTGTTTGCTCTTTAAGCATTTGCTGTTGCTATTTTCAAATTGTTTAAATTGTCGTTTGCTTTTAATTGCTTGATTTTTTATATATCGTCGTTCGTTTTTCTTATTTACGACAGTTTTTTCACAATAGATATTGCGTTACCACACAAACTCCGCTTTTGCAATCTCGCCGTTGTCGACAAGCACGTCCTGCGCCGTCATAGATTTATTTACGACAGTCATAAAATACGCCCAATCGGCAATTTCCCCGACTGTCGCCCATTTAGGCAAAAGTGTAAGCGACATTATTTTTTCCCACAACTTTTTATCGTTTATAACCCTGTCGTTCGACTCGGTCAAAACTCCGCCCGGCGAAAGACTGTTTGCCGTTGCTCCGTATTTGGCTATGCGCAAAGCGACGTTTTTCATATACGCCACGACGCCGCCCTTGCTTGCCGCATATTCGGGAAATTCGGAGCCGCTTGTTGCGCTGGCGGACGCGATAAACAGCACGCTTTTGATTTTGTCCGAAAAGGCATATTTTTCCGTCACGGCAATAGTACCTTTCAAATTGACGTCGATGTCTTTACTGTTTTGCACTCCTGCGTTGTTTATCAAAATTTCCACTCCGTCAATATCGGGAAGATTTTTCGATATATCTACAATCTCATGACAGTAGTTTTTATCGCCTATATCGCAAGGCAAAAGGTCAAAACCGATAACGCTGTGCCCTTCCTTTAAAAACTTTTCACAAATCGCCCTGCCTATTCCTCGGCTCGTGCCCGTAATTAAAACTTTCATTAAATTCCCTCGTAAAGTTTTTGTCTGCAAATATAGTCAAGACCAAGGCCCTCTTTTTTCCACTTACCGACAATGGCGTATCCCAATCCCGAGAATACCGCCTCGCACAAAAGCTCTATAAGCATTCCCGTCACGGCGCAGGTTATGCACTGAACGGGTGTCCAGCCGAAAAAGACGTAGGACACGGCAAAAGCGAATATCAGGTTGTCTACAAACTGTCCCAAAGCTGTGGAAACATAAGAACGCATAACGTATGCGCCGAAACCGTCGGGATTCTTTTTAAACAGCTTTCCTATGCCGTAGTTGGAGAAGTTGTTGACGACGCTCGACACCGCAAAGGCGAGAGTACTGCCCAAAAGCACGTACCACGTTCCTGCAAAAGTGCTGTCAAGCGCACCGTTTATGACCTGCTCGCTTCCCTCGACAAACGAGGCGCTCCACACTCCGGGAATGACGCTCGCTATGTATGTTATAAGGCAAAAACAAAGGTTTATCGCTATGGCAAGAAGCGACAGCTGAGTCGCCGCCTTAGGTCCGAAATGCTTTGTTATGATGTCCATCGCCAAAAAAGCAAACCACGACACGATTATTCCGCAATCGAGAGCAAGATAAGGCGTGGGTATATTTATCGACTTGTTTGCAAGAAGATTCATACTGAACACGCTAAGCACAAAAATCACCGTAAGGACGGTAGGCACGCTCTTTAAAAGCAATTTGAATTCAACAATCTCGTTTTTAATTTTCTGTAGCATATCACACCTTTAAGTGCGCCAAAATAAAAAAAGCGCATAATGCGCCCATCTTTTTCCATAGTTTTGTTTATTGACAGGATGGTCGCGAACTGTCAGTATTTATTAATATATTAACCATTCGTTAAGTATTATTTAATTTATAGTCATTCTATATTGTCAAATAGCAACCAAAACACGTTAAATCGCTTTTGTTTGCCTTGATATTTTAACACCGCCTGTTTTATTTGTCAACGAAGTTTAAATCTATAAAAAATTTTAACGGTATATATTAAGGTATGTATACAAAATTAAGAATAATATCGCTCAAGCTCTTCAATTGATGTTATACCTGCGTTTTGCGGAACAATCATATAGTCTTGAATAATAAGCGTTCCGTTTTTTATTATTTTTTTATTAAAAATATCTTGATACCATGCAAGAATTAAGTCGATCGACGGAGTCTTCAATCTGCAAATCTGCAAAACAGATTTAATAATCACCAAACCGAATTCAAAATCTTCCCTAAAATATCTTGAATTCAAATCAACGATATATTTTCCGTTATTTGTTTTTATCATCGGCGATTCTATATTTTTAAATGCCTTAATGCTTCTAATTTTTTTTGTCGCTGACTCTACGTCGGAGACACCATAATGTTCCAAAAGAGACTTTACCATGCTTAAATCGGTATTCTTTAGTACTTTTTTTATATTTTGCAACTCCCTGTCACATGCCAAAAGGCATTTTGATGAATTATCCGACCATTCACTGTAAAACATAATGTTAGTGTCATATTGATGCATTATGTCGTTTGATGAAAAAAGAGTATATAATCTGGAAGTATGCAAAATTGGATTGGATGGTGTTAACGTTACTTCAAGAAAGTTATGAACTTTTTCACATGAAATACCAATTATTTTTTCAAGGTCAAAATTGTTTTGATTTCCTAAGGTAGCAAAGTAAATTTTGTCCTTCTTGCTTAACATATACGCTTTTTTGCCATATTCTTTAATTCGTGCTATATAAGGAGTTCTCTGGAGCCCTACGAAAGTATACGCCGAGTCCTTCGGTAACAAATATTCCACCCCTCCTGTTCCCGGGACAAAAACGAAAACTGCATGTTTATTTGTAATGACTTGGAAATGTTGATTTAATTTTTCTTTCAATACCTGTTTGGGTAAAGTAAAAAAATAAACGTCTCCGTCGCAAATAATATCCTGTGAAATACAAATATCATTCACATTATACAAAAATTCATCATTTTCGTTATAAATATCAATTGAGGAACCCCATTTTTTAGAATCAGACGTCTCTATAAAAACACTGTCATTTACGTTTAATTTTTTTAATTCGGCAGCAAGCACAGTCCCTATATTTCCACCGCCCACAACAACGTATTTCATTAAAACAACTCCTCCTTAATCGCCTTTAAAAAGGCATTATTTTCGTTGACGTCCTTTACCGCTACTCTGATAAAATTTTTGCCGTAAAAATAATTTTTCGATGATAAATCTTTAATCAGGATATTATATTTTTCCAAACAATTTACGCAAAACTCGTAAGAAGAACGGTTACCGAGTGAAATCATAATAAAGTTTGCCTGTGAATCATATGCCCTGACTCCCTTTATTTCATTTATAGCGGATATCATACGAGCCCTTTCCTTTGCTATCTTATCGCAAGCAGAAACATAGTCGGAAGCGTAAAGGTTGTAGTTCTGAAGATAATATTCGGCAAAGCTGTTGATATTCCATATCTGCATATTTTTTCTGATTTCCTTAAGCAGCTCCGTATCCGCAGTAGATATAACTCCGAGTCTTAAACCTGCCACACCGTAAGATTTACCTATGCTCTTTACGACAATAAGATTTTTATATTTTTCAAGAATATCGTTTTCAAGCATTGTATACTTTTTATCAGTTTCTGCGAAGTCTATAAACGATTCATCCAACAAAAGTCTCGTGTTTTTAGATGCGGCATAATCGGCAAGCTCAATAGCTTGTTCTTTTGTGAGCATCACTCCGCTTGGATTGTCCGGGCTGACGACACAGAGCATATCGACATCGTCGCACGCTTTTTTATATTCTTCTAAATTTACGGAATAATCCCACTTAGAATTATCGATATAGCGAATTTCACAGTTTCTAAAGCACCTCACGTATTCGTTAAAAGTGGGGACTCCTACCGCTAGCTTCCCTTTTAGTACCTCGCCCATGGCGTTGATAAGTTCGGAAGCGCCGTTGCCGACTAATATATAATCCTGCTCGACTCCGAATATTCTTTCCGCATTCATGTTCTGCATATTAAGCCCCGAAGGATAGGCTCCGAGCAAAACGGGAAATTCTCTCTGAAGCTTTTGAGTAAACTCTTTTGTCGGAAAATAGGGATTAACCAGATAGCAAAAATCAAGCATGGTATCGTATCTCCAATAGCCCCCGAATTTCGAAACGACAAGGTCATACTTTTCTTTACCCTTACTGAACAATACGTTGGCAATATCGAGGTCTTGAGCGTCATCGATTTCATACCAAGGCATATCGCCTATCTCGTAACCGTAAATCTGGGTTTTGGACAAATGGGCCACAACCTTAAGCGTTGTTTCATAATAACTGTTAAGCCCGTATGCTTTCATATACGCTTCAAGGAAGGGAATATAAACATTTTTACAAAACTCCTTACTGAGTTTATACACGTTAACCGTTTTATAATAATCGCCTGCGATATCGAAATTCATATCCTTTTTATCTATAAACTGAGTGATATTTCCGCTTTTATCGCAGGTAACGACGGTTCCGTCCATCCAGCTTTTATATCTCGCAATAGCGGCAACGTTCTTTTTTTTCAAATCAACAAGATTCTTAATGAGCGCATCATCATAGATTAGGTCGGACTCCATTAAAATGGTATCCTCTTTTACAATGTAATCTTTGGCGAGATAAAACGAGTATATATTATTGCTGGTTGCATAATCTTTGTTGTCGATAAAGATAAATTCCAAATCTGTTTGGGAAAAATTTTGATTGATATAATCGATAAGTGCCTTACCTTTGTAACCTACTACGAAAATCATCTTTTTAATACCGGCTTTCAGCACGGCGTCAATAGCTCGGTCAACGAGTTTCCTGCCTGCAACCTGAACCATGCATTTCGTATTATTATCGGTATATTTGCCCAATCTTTTGCCCATACCGGCAGCTAACATCAATGCCTGCATATCTTCTCCTTTTTGCGAAAACGGAACCCACCGCCCGCATATAATTAACTGTTTTTAAACATGCAACAAAGCAATTTATTTATCGCCATCCTTTTTGTTCTTTGCCCCTAAGTAAGCGTCTTCGCTTTTAGGTGCATACTGCTCATTATCAGACGAACTTCTTTTATCCGTCTTTGGCTCTTTAACTGCGACTTTGTCCTCCGACAATTCGGACAGCGAATGACATTTGTCGTTGCCTATTATATTATTATTTTCTTCCTCTTTCAACATTAAGTCAAGCGGATTTTCTTTCGTGTCGCCACATGGCTTTACCTCGCTGTCGGTAGAACCCTCTCCGACAGATACGTCTTCAAACAAATTCTCGGTTGCTTTAACCGAATTATCAGAAGACGGATTATTCGATATATCCGAATTCGGCATCGCGCCCGAGTTCGCTATCTCGGGACACGGCTTCTTTGTCCGATTTTTGATTTTAGCGACTATTCTCTTAAAATAGTTTTTAGTAAGAGTAACATAATACTTGAATTCGGGTGTCCTGAACGACACGAGGAAGAAACAGCCTGATGAAATTACCATGCAGAATATGAGCTTGAGAACAAACCAACCCACCCCTACGGGAATAAACGTTCCTATATAATAAGTCAAAGCTCCCACTCCGCATGCGAAAATCATAACGCCCACAGTTTCGGCAATCTGTCTGAAAAATCGCTTTTTAAAACCGTATTTAAACAAGGTGTGATTTTCGATAATAAACGACACGAAAAACATAACGAGCGTAAAACCGAGTATAACCCCGAGCGTTCCCAAAACATAGCTGAGTCCGATGGCGAGACCTACTCCGCCGACGGACTCGATTATCGGTTTATACCAATCTTTTTTATAGAATGCCTGAGCGTCACGAAAAGCGATAGTGGCACGCCTTATATACAAAATCATAGCGTTAAGAGAGATAACTATAACAACGGGCAAGGAGAACAGCATACTTTCTCCCACCCATATAGTGATAAAATCGTTAAACAAACAGAGATAACAGACGAAGCAGAACACTGCAAAGAAATCGGCGAGATATTGCACCTTCCTGAATACTTTGTACTGGTATTCGACATCGCCTTCCACACAAAGATTGCCCACGCTTGCCGTCATGGAATTAAATATCAGATTTATAAACGAGTAAATATTTGAGGTTATCATCAAATAATTACTATATTTACCTGCGTCTACCAAACTGACGAATGCGGAAATTATAAGCGACGTCGTACTGTATAAGACCACGATGCCTATTTTATTTAAAAACATTGCCTGAACGTTTTTAAAAATAGAACTTTTTTCCGTTTTCTCTGGTTGCAGTTTGCGATACTTTCGCAGATAAGGATATTTTTTTCCCGCTATTATGTGAAGAATGATATTGTTTATAACCGTCTTTAAAATCAAAACGACAAGATATGCGTAATAATTTTTAAATATCAGCAAGAGAACAATTTGCACTACGTTCAATACAATATTGCAGATATTGTCCGTATTTGTGATGATATAAGAATTCTGGTCGGCGCTTATCAACGTGCGCTTGTAGGCTAGCAGATAACTGCAAACGGTATTCGCCAAAAACATGGCAAAATATATTCTAAGTTGACTTAAAGTAAAAGGAAGCGTGGAAATATCTTCCGCAATGAGATATTGTAAGGCAGGAATACAGCAACAACCTGCCGCGGCAACAACGATGGCGATAATTCTGTATACCTTTGCGATATAATTCATGAGCCTTGCCGTTGTTTCCTCGTCTCCTTCCTTTAACGGGCGGTATAGAGCATAACCGACTGAAGCGGAAAAACCAAGTTCGGCAAGGTTTAAAACATTGAGAATATTGCTGAAAAGTCCGTTTACACCGTTATATTCTGCGCCCAAAAGGCGAATGAATATCGATTTGGCGACAAAAGTTACGACGAGATTGGCTAAAAGACCTATTACTCCGAAACTTATATTTCTAAACGATTTCTTAGTGCGAGACTCCATTTTGCTCCGGTATACTATTCAAAAGGACACGAGCATTTTCAATACCGTTTTTATAGCGTGTCGTGCCTATGTTGATTTTAGCTTAAGTATACATAATTATTTATAAATAATACTATAATTTTAACTAACTTATAAATAATACTATATTTTTTATTATTTATCAACTTCTATGCGTCTATTTATCATGCATAAAAGCTTCATTTAACCGCTCTATACAAACTTGATTCCCAAATCGGAAAGAAAACAGCGTTTGTCAAGCATGTTGAATTGTTTATAAAACGGCTTCGGTTTGCGTTTATCCTTTTCGTTTTTTAGAGCAACGGCGGCAACCATATAAAACACGCAAAAATTTCTTCCCGTTATGACCACGGCACTTTCGGTAAAAGATATCAGTAAAAATGTCAGGACAGTATACATTGCCACTTTTGCACGTCTTGAATCGTTTCCGTCATTCAATTCGAAAATAAATACAAAAAGGCTTATGTAGTAAAGCAAAATCCCCAACAAACCGTAATTGAACAACACGGACAAAAATCCGTTGTGCGAATTTTCCAATTGGAAATTTTTGTAATTCCCGAATAATAAAGTTCCGATTCCGTCATAGAATTCATTAAACAACACACGCCACAATTCCACTCTGCCGGAAAATACGGGTTTATCCAAAAAGGTAAGCGATTGAAAAATAACTATCTGGTCCGCGATATTGTATATTATATAAAATAAGAAAGGCAAAACCAAACAGATTATAATGTGCCAATTTCTAACCTTAAAATTGAATAATACGGCAAACAAAAATAGCACGGAGAGAGCTAGCCCAAGTCTGCTGTTAGTCTCAAACAGCATAATAAACACGACTAAGGCAAGAGCTGACACAAACAATTTTTCCGATGCGCTTTCGAAATAAAAAAAAGTTAACGTTAACACACACAAATTGCCTAAGAGCATTATTGCCGTTTCATTGGAGTTGCCCATATTCAAGGTAAGCCATGAAAGATAACTGTCTCCGTAGACGTATGCCAAATCGGTAAAATATATAATTATAAATAAAATCGATAAAGCGATATTGCCCCACAACAATACGTTTAAGGTTCCATTTCTAAACGAATGAGAACGGCACACATACAATATCACCTCTAGCGATAGAGAGGAAACAAGCTGAGATGCATTGGAAAAAGCATTCGGATTCTCACCGCTGAAAATACCGAAGAGTCCGGTCAAAGATTGATATGCCAAAACGACAATAATAAAAATCGTATATATGTCCATCTTCCTGTTTTCCAGGAAGAAAGTAACGAAAAGAAACAAAGGTAACGCCGAAATATAAAGTCCTATTATCCATCCGAAAGTGTTTGACGGCAAAAGAAGGCTGTTAAATAAAATCAAAAAAACGCAACAAGCATCGCTGCCATTACAAGCAAATCAATGACAAACGAATTTTTCTCATTTTCAATAGGTTTTAAAAACAGAATTCTCAATTGCCCCTCGAATTCATTTCCTTATAAATCATAGCGTATTCGTCCGCCATTCTCTGCGACGAAAAATCTTTTTTGGCACGTCTTTCAATATCGTCACGAGCCCCGTTCAATATTTCAGCTTTTTCTAAAGCCTTTAAAACGCCTTCCAAATTACCCTGCTCTACCACAACGGAATTCCCGCTGTCCAGCATTTCCGTAGCACCGCCCGATTTATAACAAATCACCGGCGTGCCGCATGCAAGCGCCTCCACGTTAACGGTAGAAGAAGTATCTTCATAAGTCAAATTTAAAAAGGCATATGCCATGCTATATAACTCGGCAAGCTCTTTTTGGTTGTTCGTTCTCTTTATGCCCACAATCTTGCCCGGCAAAGTAGCAAGCTGTTCGTCATTAAGTCCGACCATTACAAGCTGAAATTCGGGCTGTAACATATCTGCTAATTTAATGAAATCACTAAATCCTTTTCTTTCGTTAAAAGGTGCGGCGACTCCCAGCAAAACCTTTTTATGCCTGTCAATAATATTATCAAAAGTATGCCTGTCCGTTCTAGAAAAATTATCGAGATTTATACCGTTCAAAATAACCTTGACTTCGTATTCCTTTAAAAAGGAGTTTTTTACGTGATTTTTAAGCCATTCGCTAGGAGTAACTATGAGCATATTCTTCACGTTAAGAAAAGATTTCTTTTTTAAATAATACTGTCTTTTGGTGCGGTCTATATTCGCTACCATACCTGTAGATTTTAAATATTTGCAATGGATGCATCCCGTTTTCCACTTCTCGCAACCGTTCAATTCGAAATAAAAACATCCCCCAGTAAACGCCCAACAGTCGTGCATAGTCCAGATTGTCTTTACGTTATACTTTTTTATATATCTGAACAACAAGACATAGTTTATCGTATGGTCGTGCAAGTTATGCAAATGCAAAATATCCGGTTTAATTTTTTTAAGCTGATTTATCGTCTTTTTGGTGGAAAAATATGAGCCGAACTCATCTAACCCGAGATAAGACGATAAAAATTTATGAATTCTGTATTGCAGTCTTGAATGCATCTTTATCACTTCGTCTCTTGAAGAATACTTACGGCTTACAAAAGCGATTCTCTCATTTTCCTTGCCGATACCGTCAAAAATATCCAAAAGTATTTTACCCGTACTTCCGTTATCGCACGCATTTATCTGCACTATCTTCATGATTTTTCTCCGTTACAGTCATTTAATTCTTTTTTAAACAAATCGGATATATGTTTTATTGTATATTGCCTATAATTTTTCTTTACTGTCTCAATCGGCACTGTTTTGTCCTTGTATTTTCCGCAAAAGTCTACAAGGGCTTTGGCATACATTTCGGATTGTTTCTGCGGAATATTAAACACAGCGCCGTATCCGCCGAATATCTCGTTTTGTTTTTCTTCGTTATAAAAATTGATTATCGGTTTCCCTGTTTGAAAATACTCAAAAATTTTGCTGGGAATCTGATGCTCGTTAAGATTTGCTACGTTAATCAGGAAATTTGCCTGTTCGGCAAGCGCATTTGCCTCTTCACGCCCTACCGAACCCTTAAAATCGACGTTGTGTAGCGGTTTCGCCCATTTCTCCAGTTCGTCATTACAGTCACCGACTGCACATATGGTAAGTCTGAGTTTTTCCGTTTCGCTCATTGAGAAAACCTTCATTAACGCATTCGGTTCCCTCACGCCTTTTATGAAAGTCCCCGCATAAAAAAGCCTTATCTCTTTATCTGTTTTTTCTTTTTCCGCTAAAATCCTTTCCTCCCCGATAAGAGGAAATCCGATTATCTGATAAGGAATTCCTTTTTCTTTAATCTGTCCAAACGCCTTAGCTTTTAAAAATCCCTCCGACAAAAAATTCATTTTTGCGTTTTCGAATACGGTCATTTCCTTTTTAGCGTCTTTCTTTTTATATGCTTTCTTGAACAGACAGACTTTTCTTAAGTTTTTCGCCTCGCTGTAAACGTCAAGAATATAGGTAATATAATCTATACCCAACTTTTTTTTGCATTTATACGCGGCATATATTGCGCTGAAAGGATAACATGCGGCGACAATTGCATCTATCTTTTTTGTTTTACAAAGCTTTTTTGTTTCGCTTATACATTTGAGAAAATATTTTCTATCAAATCTTAACCAAAAAAAAGCTGTTTTTAATCCCCTTATCAATCTTAAAAAAGCCGAAAGGGCTTTATACAAAAAACCTTTTTTGAATCTGCAAACATTATAAAGACGCATAGAGGGAGAACTTATGAATATATAGTCCACCCCGTCTATTGAACGGTTTTTTTTACCGTTATCCTGATTGTAAGCAATAATTGTTATTTTGAACTCGTCTTTAATGACATCAGTTATATTCTTCAGACATACCCCGTTGGGCGACGGAAAGGGAAAATAATCTCCTGCAAAAATAACAATCTCTTTTTTGTTTTCCATTGAATCTCCGTATATTAAATTAATGAACGTATCTTTTCGCAAATTTTAAAGCCAAAAGTCTGAATACCGACAAAGAAAACAATCCGACCAAAGAACTTAACGAAACTTTTAACGACGGGTAAGTCAAAAGATTGCAAAAGTGTCTACGGTAATGTTGTCCCTTGCACAGAGAGATATATTCTGCTTTAGGTAATTTTATTGACGCCTGCCAGAAAAGTGACCACCTATTTTTCGATATACCGTATTTCTTAAATTTTTTTGCAAAATGAGGTCTGTTGGCAAGAAAAAACTCATATAAGTCGTCAAACAATGTAAGACTGTCCGTTCTGTCTTTCCCGAACTGCGACATTGCAGAGCCTGCGACATCAAGATATACATAATGCTTTTCCGGCGTATAAGCAACCTTTTTGCAATAATGCGCCAAACGCCATAACATATGTAGGTCTTCGCTGTAACGGTAACCCTCGGCAAAAGACAGATTGTTTTCCTTTATAACGGAGCTTTTTACCATAATACCGCAAACGCCAATCGTGACTTTACCGTAAAGCAAGGCTTTTAACAATTCCGCCGATGAGTAAACAGTTGTTTTTCCGTTTATAACCTGAGCGTCCAACTGCTTAGTCATTTTGCAAATCGACATATCTGCGTCGTTTGACTCTATAAGAGTATGCAGCTTTTCCAAAAAAGACGGCAAAACGATATCGTCCGAATCGACGAAACAAATCATATCTCCGACCGCCGCTTTAATTCCTGCGTTTCGGGCGGAACTTACTCCTCCGTTCTGTTTATCTATCACAAAGATTCTGCAGTCCGATTTTGCCCACTCGTTACACTTTTTTAACGAATCGTCTGTCGAGCCGTCATTGACAAGAATTATTTGAAAATTCCGGTAAGTTTGTTTTAATATGGAATTGACACATTCATCGAGAGTCTTCCGGGCATTATAGACAGGCACAATAACACTTATCATTTTATCTCCTGAAACTAAAATTTGAGTTGCGTGATTCCGTGGTGGTCGTGACGTTTTTCCTCCGGCGGGAGCTGCATATAGTCTCCGTATTCCTCTCTCAGAACTTCCTTATAATTTTTCGGACAAGAATACATCGAACCTTCAAATTCTAATTTGGTGGTGGAATCAAACCATTCCGATTTCATTTTTTTTGTGAAAGTCCTGCCTATCGCACTGCCGCAGATTGTGGTTAAATATTCGCTTCCCGTCAATGATAACCTTTCCTCTTCCTTTTTAATCTTCTTTATGAGAGAAGCCTTTGTATAAAGCATAGATTGCATTTTAACAACGCCCATGACCAATTTTGCCTTAAACGTTTTTGCCACTCTGTAACCGCATTTTGCCAAAAGCATTCTCTTTAATAAAAAATATCTGTTGGTTAATGCTTTGTTATCAAAGACTTTTTCACCTATACTGTCAAGCGGAAAGATATCTATAAAAATTCCCCAGCCGCTGTTTTCGGGAGCATTTTGCTCGGTATAAACGGTCCCCTTTTTCATGACCTTTCCAAAGCACAAACCGTATTCTTTTTGGTTGTCCCAATTTATGAAACAAAATCCGTCTAATAGCTTTTCAGGGGCTATCCTGACAAACTTTTCATATTCGTCCCTTTTTATCCATATATCTAAATCCCCGTCCCACGGAATAAATCCTTTGTGTCTTACCGCTCCCAAAAGCGTGCCGTAGGCCAGATAATAGGTAATATCGTTCTCTTCGCAAACTCGCACAACCTCATCAAGAATTGTTTTTTGTGTGAGTTGAAGCTTTCTTAAGGTTTCATTGTCAATATTGACCTCTGCCATATATACCTCTCAGAATTTATTTTCTCCAAGTCGTAATATTCACTATCTTGGCATACGACTGAATAAGTTTTACTACTTTTACGGAAACGTTAGTATCCGCATAATCTTCTGCCATAACGTAAGGCTCGTGATTTTCAAACATCTCCACAGCCATATCCATCGCCTGACATATATCCTTTGTGGTAATACCGCCTATAACCACGCTGCCTTTATCCAAAACCTCCGGACGTTCGGTGCTCGTCCTTATGAGAACCGCAGGAAAATCAAGCATAGCGCTCTCCTCGCTTAAAGTTCCGCTGTCGGATAATACGCAGTAAGCATTTTTCTGAAGCTTGTTATAATCGAAAAATCCGAAAGGTTTCAAACTCTTTACGAGCGGATGAAATTTGAACTGTCGCTTTTCAATGAATTTAGCGCTTCTCGGATGCGTGGAGTAAATGACGGGCATCTGATATTTTTCGGCGATATTGTTGATTGCCGTCATAAGACTCATAAAATGCTCTTCGTTATCTATATTCTCCTCACGGTGGGAAGAAAGAAGTATATATTCTCTCGGTTTAAGCTTTAACTCCTCAAGGACTTTGCTGTTTTCAATCTGTTTTTCGTAAACGCCGAGCACTTCTCTCATTGGCGAACCCGTTACGAATATAGTTTTCCCGTCCGCTCCTTCAGACAGCAAATATCTTCTGCTATGCTCGGTATACGGCATATTGATATCGGAAATGACATCTACTATTCTACGGTTAATCATCTCGGACACATTCCAGTCCCAACAACGATTACCGGCTTCCATATGGAAAATAGGCACTTTCAACCTCTTTGCACTTATGGCGGAAAGAGCACTGTTCGTATCTCCTAATATGAGCACTGCGTCCGGCTTTTCCTTTTCGATGACCTCATATGATTTTGCAATAATATTACCCATTGTCTCGCCGAGATTTTTGCCTACGCTGTCTAAAAAATAATCCGGCTGCCTTAAACCGAGGTCCTTAAAAAACACTTCGTTTAGAGT
This sequence comes from Acidaminococcus sp. CAG:917, assembly GCA_000437555.1. Lineage (GTDB taxonomy): Bacteria > Bacillota > Clostridia > Christensenellales > CAG-917 > CAG-917. The sequence goes on from FR901012.1 coordinate 82,347, forward strand.
GTAGTCCCAATTCTGTCCCGTATGCACGAGAATATGATTAAAATATTTATCGCATGCTTTTATGCATTCGCACAATCTTATAATTTCGGGACGGGTTCCCAAAATGGTCATAACTTTCATTTTTTCCATATTATACCTCTTCGTAAAAAGTATCGGGGCAATCCTTATTGAACGGTTCGTTTGCCCACATAACGGTAACCATATCGTCGTCACCCACATTCTCGATATTATGGGTATATCCGCACGGAATATCCACCACCTCGAGTTTAGAGCCGCTCACTTTGTATTCTATCACCTTATCGTCACCCACTTTTCTGAAACGGATTATTCCCTCGCCTTTGACAACCAAAAATTTTTCATTCTTCGTGTGGTGCCAATGATTCCCTTTGACTATGCCGGGTTTCGAGATGTTTACCGAAACCTGACCCTGCCCGTCCGTCCTGAGAAATTCCGTAAACGAACCTCTTTGGTCAACGTTCATTCTAAGCTCGTATGAAAAATCGTCCTCAGGTAAATAGCTAAGATAGGTGCTGTATAACTTCTTTACGACTCCCCTGTTCATATCGGGAAGAGAGAGAGTTTGTCTCGACTCTTTAAATGAATATAACAAATCGACTATCTCTCCCAAAGTGATTTTATCCTCGACGGGCACCTTGCAATATCCGTTGTCCGTAAAACATATTCCGTTTGAAGCATTGATAAATGCATTTACCACGTCGTCGATATATACGAGAGTCATAAGAGTATCCCGGTTGTTAACCTTTATTTCCAACCCCCTCGTTATATTATTGCAAAAAGTTGCAATAGCACTGTTATAGTTGGGACGGCACCATTTTCCGTATACGTTGGGAAGCCTGAAGACATAGGTTTTTACGCCTTGCTCTTTTCCGTATGCAATAAGATAGTCTTCGCACGCCTTTTTACTTTTCCCATAATCATTGTCAAGCACCGCCTGGATAGACGAGCTTACAAGCACGGGAGCTTTGTTTCCGCTTTCGATAAGATATCCGAGCAGTTTGGTGGTAAAACCGTAATTCCCCTCCATAAACTCTTCCACTTTCTCAGGACGGTTTATTCCTGCGAGATGAAAGACGAAATCGCACTCTTTGGCAAACGCTTTAAGCTGTTCGTCAGAAGTATCTACATCACATTCGAAAATTTCATATCCGTTTCTGTTCTTCAGTTCTGAAACGAGATTTTTCCCTATAAAGCCTTTAGAGCCTGTTACAAGCACTCTCATTGTTTATTCCTTTTTTCCCATTCGGCAAGCTCTCCTTTGATGTACTCGAGCGTCAAAAGTTTTTGTTTAACCTGTTCGACGTCAAGCTGCGTCGTGTTATCGGAGTTGTATTCGTTTGTAAGTCTCGTCATCACATTGCCGTTGGTGAAGAAATTATCATAATTCAAATCTCTGTTATCGGCAGGCACTCTGTAAAAACCGCCCATATCCTGCGCCTTTACCGCTTCTTCTTTAGTCAAAAGAGTTTCATACATTTTTTCGCCGTGTCTAATGCCTATACGCTTTATTTCATTATCGGCTTTAAAAAGACCTTTCACCGCATTAGCAAGATTTTCTATGGTGCAAGCAGGTGCTTTCTGAACAAAAATATCGCCGCTGTGTCCGTTTTCAAAAGCGAACAAAACAAGTTCGACCGCCTCTTCAAGGCTCATGATAAACCTCGTCATATTCGGCTCGGTAACGGTAAGAGGTTTTCCCTCTTTTATCTGCTGAATAAACAGAGGAATGACCGAACCTCTTGAGCACATAACATTGCCGTATCTCGTTCCGCAAATCATCGTATCGCTTTCGTTTACGGTCCTCGACTTGGCGACGAAAATCTTTTCCATCATCGCCTTGGACGTTCCCATAGCATTTACGGGATACGCCGCTTTATCCGTAGAAAGACAAATTACCTTTTTTACATTGGCTTCTATTGCCGCAGTCAGCACGTTATCCGTTCCTATACAATTCGTCCTTACAGCTTCAAGAGGAAAAAATTCACAACTTGGCACCTGTTTTAAGGCGGCAGCATGAAAAATAAAATCCACTCCGTGCATGGCGTCCTTTAAACTCTGAATATCCCTCACGTTTCCGATATAATACTTGATTTTATCGTTATTATATTCGTGGCGCATATCATCCTGTTTTTTCTCGTCACGGCTGAATATTCTTATTTCCTTAATTTTGGTATTCAGAAATCTTTTCAGAACGGCGTTTCCGAAACTACCCGTTCCGCCTGTTATTAACAATGTTTTTCCGTCAAACAAGCCTTTATTTTCTTCCATATCTCCACTCCTTAGTTATTAACAAATTTTTCAAGCAATTCTACGTTTATATCCGTAGTAAAATGTTCCTTTAAATATTTTTTTCCGTTTTTCCCCATTTCGTCTAATTTATCCCGATTTGATACAAACCAACCGAGCGTATCGACAAACGCCGCACAATCGTCGCTGTAACACCATTTCCCGCACCTAGCCTCGCTTTCTACGAGCTCTTTTAAGTCGGTGTTTTTATCCGTAACGGCAAAAATAGGTTTGGCATTTTTCATATAGGACAATATTCTGGACGGATAATTGGGAATGGTAAATCTATAGTCTAAAGCTATTACTCCCACATCGCAGGCAGAACAAAGCAAATCGTATTCATCAGACGGAAGCGCTTCCATTGCAAAAACGTTTTTTTGTCCTTTCAGTTTTTCGAATATCCTCTTTTTTTCCGTTCCGTCTCCAATGATGACAAAATTAAAATCCCAAATTTTTGCCGCCTCAATAACACCCTTCGCCAAAAAATCAAGCCCTTGCGGTTTCCCGAGATTTCCGCCGTAAATAAAGGTAACCTTTTCAGAATCAATACCCATCTTCTTTAAAATTTTCGTGGCATCGCTCCTGTCGCCGACCGTTTTTTTATCCTCGCACGAATAAACGGAATTCGGGAAAATTTCAACGATACTTTCAGAAATATACTTGTTGTTTTTCAAGAGATATTTTTTATTGGCCTCACTCATACAACCAATTCTGTCGGATACATTATAGAGCTGCTTTTCTTTTTCCCTGAAATATTTATACAATAATCCTTTAAGCCCCGTCTTGGACAAAACGTTTAAATCAACGGCATTCTGAGGGAATATATCCTTTAACATAAGATAGGATTTGCAACCGTATTTCTTCTTAGCATATTTAATAGCGGACGCAAAAGTGATGGGAGGAGTATTGTAGATAATCAAATCGAAGTCGTCCTTTTTAAAATACTTCTTCAACGCCCTTTTAAACTGCCCTTCTATACGTATAGTGCTTATACCCTTCTCTATTATAGAACAGCGTGTAATGTTGCCTATCCTCAGTCGAAGAATCTTGACTTTCTCTTCCTCTGTCAATTTAGTATCCAGTCCCAAACGTTTCTCTAAGGTGCACAACACGCTTACAGAGTGTCCTGCCGCCTTTAAAGCCTTGATTATATCGAGATGCACACTAGTATTTTTAAGACTGCCTATCTGACCTATAGTCAAAAACAAAACTTTCATATTTTTCCTCTATTTAACTATCTAGCTAAAACCGATATTATACTTAATCGATTTTTTCTTCCTTTCCGTCGGGAAGCTTTATGTATGAATAATTATGGTGAAAAACTCTTTTCTCCGGCGGCGGAAGCTGCATATAATCTCCATATATAAAACTGAGTATTTTATCTGCGTTCTCGGGAATTAAAAGATTTAAATCCTCAAATTTATGTCTTATCCCGTTGTTGAACCATTCACGTTGAAATTCCGCACGCATCATTTTAATACCGCTTGATAAATCACTTACTTTTTTGCTTGAATCGAAACTTATTCGGGCAAATTCACGAGTATATTTTTCATAAGCTTTCCTTTTGCCCTTATTGCTCTTTAATGCTAAAAAAACTTTCGCTCCCAATGTCATGATAAAACCTTTATGCTTGGGCGGCTCGTTGTACAGATACAAAGCTCTCTTCATCGCCTTAAATATCCTGCATTTACGGGCAAAAAAACCTTCCTTAATTCCGAACAGCGGATATATATCCACAAACAATCCGTGATGCACGTTTTTATCTTTTAATGTCGGCTCCAAAATCACGGATTCATTGCGGCAAACCCTGTTTATGGTAAGACAATATTCGGAATCGGTTTCGGGCGACTGATAGAAAAATCTTTTCGTATCGGCTTTATCGTTGAATATTTCGCCGAACCTGACCATATCCTCATACGGCATCATGATGTCCACGTCGTCATCCCAAGGAATAAAACCGTTATGTCTTACGGCACCCAATAGAGTCCCGTAAGCGAGATAATAGCGCAAACCGTTTTCAGAACATATTCTGTCTATTTCTTTTACTATCTCTATCTGGACGTCCTTGATTTCCTGCTTAATCTCGTCCGAAAAATCTTTCATAATTCAAAATTTCTCCTATATCCTCAATAATAATATCGGGCTTAATTCCGAATTTGTATTCTCTGTCACGATATAAACCCTCGTGCTTTATAAGTCTCACCGTGTTAATAGGCATATACTGCTTTATCGCAAAATCTTTACGGGGATTATCCCCGACGTAAACGGCATTTTCCGGTTTTATCTTGAAATAGGCGAGCATCTTTTCAAAAGCTATCGGTGACGGTTTACGAAACTGTTCTCCGCCTAAAGAATCGGTAATTATAACGCAATCAACATATGACTCGACCTCTAAAGCCTCAATTTTTAGCTTTTGCGTATCCGTTCTTCCGTCTGTGATAACACCCAGTTTTATTCCGTCAGCTCTCAGTTTTTTCAGCACGTCGTCGGTCCCGTCGAAAAATCTTATGTCTCGAGGATAATGCTGCCTGTATGCTGCGACAAGCTCCGAGATATCTTTATCGTCAAAAGCGACGTTTTCTTCTTGGAGAACGGCATCAAACACGTTTTTTGTATCATGTGCAAAAGCGGCAAGCAATTTCTTATAACCGTCCTCTATACCGAATTTTTCTTTTAACAGTGAAGATACGGTCAAAAATCCCGATTTCACGTATTCATATTCGGGATAAAGCGTATCGTCCAAATCAAAAATGATTGCCTTTATCATTCTATCCTCAGACTGTCGTCAAAACGGACAAACACTGCTTTATCGTCCACTTTTACCTGCTCGGGGTTTATTTTCTCTTGCATCGCAATCCTGTATAGCCATTCGCAGCTATTAGCACCGGCACGAATACTCATAGGAGCGCCACCCCCGAATCTCGGATTTACTTCTATATATCTCATTTTTCCGTCTTTTTCTTTAAACCCCTGTATAGTGATGTGTCCTACAGGCTTTAAAGCTTTTATCAGTTTTTCGACGTCCGAAATTATTTCTTTGTTCATATCAATCTGACCTTTCAAAATTTCTCCGCCTCTGACCGCAAGTCTTATCCTCGGGACAATACTGACGATGTCACCGTCGAAATCAATAAAAGCGTCTACTGTATATTCCGTGCCTTCAACACATTCTTGAACTATCGGATTTTTTACGTATGAACGGAAAAATTCCAGCTGCGATACGGTTTCAGCCTTAAATGCGTCTATGCTTGAGCTTCCGTCTCTGGGCTTGACAAATAAAGGCAGACTGTATTTTTTTTCGTCGAGCTCCACATCGGTATATGTATAAGGAACTCCAAATCCGTTTTCTTTAAAAAAAAGGGCGGATTTAGTTTTGTCATTGCAAATATCCACGCATTCAGGCGAGGATATATTGACTATCGCCCCGGTTTCCTTTTCTATCCTGTTTTTTGCCGCCGCAAGGACGGGCAATTCCGTATCAATTGTGGGAATAACCAGCTTTATGCCGTGTTTTTTGCAAACGGATATCACTGAATCAACATAATCCGGCGAGGTGATACGGGGAACAATTTCATATTTATCGGCAAAATATAATGCCGGCGCCAGTTTCGAGATGTCAACGGCAACGACATCGCCGCTTATCTTTAGAGCGTCCCTGGTCTCTTTAAAAAGTTTAACAAGCTCCACTCTCCTTCCGGCGCTGAGTATGAGCACGTTAATCGCTCCGTCGGCAGATTTATTCATAACTTCTCTCCTTAAAATTTTCTTCCGCCGATGCACTCTCGCTTTCCGTTAAAGTCAACTCCTGCGGGGAATTGATATCGCCGGGCTCCTTCCCGATTTCAGTAGCTTCGATTCCTGCATGAAGCATTTCAACATCATCCGGTATATCTGAATCAACATTTTTCCGCGTTTCGCCGTTTCCTGTAAAGAATTCCATTGTGGCTTGACCTTCCTGATTTATTCCGTCACGTTTGAATACTTTGCCTATGGTCATGAAAAATATTTTGATATCCAGCCACAAACTTATATGGTCTACATAATATATGTCCTTTTCAAATTTTTCTTCCCAGGATATAGCGTTCCTTCCGCTGACCTGTGCAAGTCCCGTAAGTCCCGGCCTTACTTCATGGCGTCTTGCCTGAAACTCATTGTATAAAGGCAAGTATTGCACAAGCAAAGGTCTGGGACCCACTATGCTCATCTGGCCGAAAAATATATTGAAAAGTTCGGGAAGCTCGTCCAACGACAATTTTCTCATAATCTTACCGAAACTTGTCAACCTTTTCTCATCCGGCAAAAGATTGCCGTCTTTATCTTTGGCATTTGTCATAGTGCGGTATTTTATCATTTTAAAAATCTTGCCGCCTTTACCGGGACGCTTCTGAACAAAAAACGGATTCCCTTTCATAGCAATCGCTACCAACGGCGTAAACAATATGAAGAAAGGCAAAAATATAATTATTGCAATTCCGCTCAATATAAAATCTCCGATAGGTTTAAGGAAGTGCTTATACATATTTTACCTCTGACTTTGCTTGTCGTATATTGCCTTGTTTACTATTTTCGCTACCGCCCTGACTTCTTCTTCCGTCATTTTAGTATCGCTTGGCAGGCATACTCCTCTTGAGAAAATATCCTCGCAAACGCTTTCGTAGCCTGTCTCTTTTTTCTGTTTATCGTCAAGTTGAGTTATAAAATCGCAGTCGGCAAAAACAGGCTGAAGATGCATGGGTTTCCATGCGGGACGGCTTTCGACGTTTTCTGCCGCCAACGTCTGAATAATATCCATAAACGTAGCTTTGCAATTTTTAGTCAAAGTGGCAAAAGTAAGCCAGAAATTCGGCTCCGCACCATCATATTCACGCTCTATCTCAATAAATGGATTGTCTTTGAAACATTCTAAATATATGGAATGAATTTTTCTCTTTTGCGCCACTCTGTCGGACAATACTTTTAATTGTCCTCTGCCTATACCTGCGCAAATATTACTCATACGGTAATTATATCCTATCTCATTATGCTGATACCATGGGAAAGGCTCTCTTGCCTGCGTAGCCCAAAACATAATTTTTTTATAAGTGGCTTCGTCGTTGCACATAAGCATGCCACCGCCCGACGTCGTAATAATTTTGTTACCGTTAAAAGAAAAAATAGATATATCTCCAAAATTGCCCGTCTGTATTCCCTTATATGATGCCCCGAGACTTTCGGCGGAATCTTCTAATATGGGAGTGTTATGTTCTTTGGCAATCGCCTTAATTTCATCATATTCCGCAGGTTGTCCGTAAAGGTTGACTACAACTATCGCAGCGGGCTCGGGGTACTTTTCATATGCCTTTCTTAACGCTTCGGGCGACATGTTAAAACTCTTATAATCGCTATCAATAAAAACGGGCTTTGCTCCTATATAAGCTATAGGATTGCAAGACCCGCTAAAAGTAAATGACGAGCAAAAAACTATATCGTCTCTTTTTACGCCAAGATACATAAGTCCGAGATGAATAGCCGCCGTTCCGCTTGAAAGTGCCACGGCATAAGGTCTGCCGATATAGGAGCACATTTCCTTTTCAAACATTTCAACGTTTTTTCCGAGCGGAGCCACCCAGTTAGTATCAAATGCCTCTTGAATATATTTCATTTCTTCTCCGCCCATGTGAGGCGAACTAAGATATATATGCTTATCCATTAAGATACCTTCTTTCTTTTATTTATTATAAGATTATATCACAATGTTTTTTCAAGTGCAATCAATATATCGATATTCCGCCGTCGCTTATTAACAAAGATTTCTCAAAACACGCCATATTTTATTCATGCTTTTCCCTTTACTTTAGATACAAAACGGTTTCGCATTTTCAAATTGAAATATCATAGAGACGGACGGAGATACAACCTTAGCATAAAATCCGACGGCTTGTTCAGCGTGGTGTATCATGACTTAAAATTATCACAAGATTTTCTTTGGACATTATTTAATCGTCAAATTACTTCAATCAAAAAACTTACGGGGCGAAAGCCGTCGCTGCACGAAACCATTGCCGAACGTTTGTTTATCATCCAGCCGTCGTAAAGATTTTCGGCACCGCTTGCAAGTGCGAACACATAAGGATAAATACTTACCCAGGCGCTGTCACAAAATCCATCAGGTTTTTGGCAGTCCAAAACCTCGAACACTTCCCCCTCTTCCATATCGCAGGCATGGCGTATGGGATTTTCATACTTTTCGGATAAATCCTTGTGCCATACCTTTTTTACAACAGTTATTCTGCATTTTTTCATATATACCCTCAAAAAACGATTATCTTAATGCCTTTCGGCATATAAACATAATAACAGACAACCGTGGCAATATGCAACGCTAATTTTTGTTTTGTCCTTTCTCTTTCCCAAACGATATACCTATCCTGCCTTTGCCGAGATTTTCGCAATAGCCGCCCTCAACCGAGCTTTTCAAAACTCTATGACGGTTAGCACAAAATTAAAAGGCACTGTCCTATAATATGCGAGCGAAGCGA
>FR901013.1:0-2651 GCA_000437555.1 Acidaminococcus sp. CAG:917
TTTTTCGCTTTCGCCGAAACAGGTTTCGGCGAATTTTTCAAGCGGATAAAATTAAAACAAAATGCAGAGCATTTTGGGTTGCAGAGCAACTTCGAGTCCCTTTAAAAAACGACGAATTGAAGAACCTTTGGTAAAAATCCTTGAAATGGCAAGGGGGTGCGTTTTATGGAAACTCGGCAAAACTTTGTTTTGACGAAAGAGGAGAAAGCGACGGATAAATGAGCAAGACAGGGTCTTGCGATAAAAGATGTCGGCTTTCGACGACGAAGGGACTCGTAAGGACGAACGAAGTGAGGACGGAATAGCGAGACAACAGTCGAGCGCCACCTGCTCAGAAAGTCGGCTTAAACTCAAAACAAACTGCGTTTGTTTTTCGCTTTGTCGTCGCTTTCTTCGCATTCTGCGAAAGAAACTTTCGCAGATTTTTTTTGGATTTTAAGAGTGTAAAAATAAAAAGCGCTAGGTGCGCTTTTTATTTTTTGTTATATAGCGAGCCTCACGGCTGGTGCGGATGAAGGGACTCGCTAACAGCGAGAACTTGTTCGAGCGTGCAGCCCACGAGTGGGGGCAAAATGCAGAGCATTTTGGGTTGCGGAGCAACTTCGAGTCCCTTAAAATAAAAAACGACAGATTGAAGAAACCTTATTAAAAATCCGCAAAAGTGTCTTTTGCGGAAGAAGGAGTCGCGGGCGTAAAAATAAACGGCAAGCGATAGCGCTTGCCGTGATAAATGTCGCCTTGCGACGACGCTGGTGCGGATGAAGGGACTCGAACCCCCACGGTTTCCCACAAGAACCTAAATCTTGCGTGTCTGCCAATTTCACCACATCCGCATTTTTGGATTGGAATTATTTAATTTAATTAAAATACAAACCTCGTATTTGCAAGCTTTGTATTCAATTTAGCTTGACAATTGCCACTTGCGATGCAAGGCAACTTTTTTTTGCAGAATTTGCGGTAAAAGATAAATTATTTTGGTTTGCATTTTTGCTTATAATATAGTATCGATTTAAGACTATAAGGTAATATGCAAGCGTTTTACCGAAAGCTATAAGCTATTTTTATTAGTGCGAGGGGAGGAGTATGCGGAAAGACTTATATCTAAACCGTATAAAACCCTTTTATTATAATTGTAGGACGGCAACGCCGTCCTACTTATTGGTGACCCATCGGAGATTCGAACTCCGGACACCCTCATTAAAAGTGAGGTGCTCTACCGACTGAGCTAATGGATCATATATCTGGCAGGGGTAGCTGGATTTGAACCAACGAATGCCAGAATCAAAATCTGGTGCCTTACCGCTTGGCGATACCCCTATACTGAATAATGGGGTGAGTAGTGGGATTCGAACCCACGGCCTCCAGGGCCACAACCTGGCGCGCTGACCAACTGCGCTATACCCACCACAGTTTTGGCGAGCCTGAAGGGATTTGAACCCCCGACACACGGCTTAGAAGGCCGTTGCTCTATCCAACTGAGCTACAGGCTCAAGTCTTTGTGGAGCGGGTGATGGGAATCGAACCCACACGGCCAGCTTGGAAGGCTGGAATTCTAGCCATTGAACTACACCCGCGCAGTCCTGACATTGAACGCTTAGAAATAGTAGCATAGTTAAAAAAATATGTCAACAAAATGCGCCCAAAATTTAAGATATTTTAACAATTTTAGAAATTATTTTTTTATCCGCAATTACTATATAGCAATAAGTCCTCTCACCGAACACGTTTTTTGATATACTGCCGCTGTTGATTAACGTTATGCCGTCGGATATGATTTCCAGCGGTTCATGAGTGTGTCCGAATAAAACGAGGTCGGCGCCGATTTCCTTTGCTTTGTATTCAAGATTGAGCAGTGACGATTTGACGGAATATTTATGTCCGTGCGTGACGAAAATTTTTACGCCCTCGACTTCTAAGGTGAGCTCTTCGTCAAAGGCGACGAAATCGCAATTGCCTTTCACGGCGTAAAAGTTTTTGTTTAGCATAAGGTCGGAAAGCGAGCTAAGCCCGTCGCCGCAGAATACGGTCAAATCCGCTTCGGCAACGACGTTTAAAAAACTTTGAGGAAGGGGATATGAATGACTGTCCGAAAACACAACAATTTTTTTCATGGTATCACTTAAAGATTTATTGGGTTTTATATGTTAAAGCAGTTATTGCATTTAAATAAATTTTAAGACTTAAATTTATCTATCGATGCTGAAAATGCTTTACGACTATCAATACAGACTTAATGTCTTTATAAATGTTTTATATTTTTTGCTGTTTAATAATTATAACAAAATAACAGAGTCGCGCATTTTTATAGCTTCTTTAAAAGCTCGTCTAAGGCGCGGGCACGGTGGCTGATTTTGTTTTTTTCTTCTGCCGTCGATTCGGCGAAAGTGACGCCCGTATCGTCGCTTAAAAATAGCGGGTCATATCCAAAGCCTTTATCTCCTCTGGGCGTATCGAGCAAAGTGCCGTAGGCTCTGCCTTCGGCTAAGACGTAAGTATCGTCGGGAAAATACACGGCAAGCGCACAGGCAAAGTGGCATTTGCGGTTTTCAACTCCTTTCATATCCTCAACGATTTTAAGGTTATTCCTTTTCCAATCGCAGTCCTCACCGGCATATCTGGCGGAAAATATACCGGGGGCTCCGCCGAGTGCG
>FR901013.1:2667-3339 GCA_000437555.1 Acidaminococcus sp. CAG:917
GCTCCGCCGAGTGCGTCCACGCAAAGTCCGCTGTCGTCGCCCAGAGCCGGCATATTGGCGATTTTTGCAACCGTCTTTGCCTTGATGAGGGCGTTTTCCGCAAAAGTGCTTCCCGTTTCCTCGATTTCGACCTCAATTCCCTTTTCGGCAAGACCGTAAACGTGGTCGAATTTGTCTGATAGAATTTGCTTAAATTCCTTTAATTTACCCATATTGTTTGTTGCGATAATTAAATCCATAACTCATTCCTTTGTACCGTGAAGATACCTTATGACCGATTAAAAAAATTATAGCACAAAATAAGAAAAAAATAAAACGCTTTTGATATCTAATGCCGGCGGAATGGCAAAAAATCTCTTGCAAAAAGGGCTGTATAGTTGTATAATTAAACAAATTTAATAAGCTCAAAAGGAGATATTTTATGATACTTGTAACAGGCGGCGCAGGATACATCGGAAGTCATACGGTCAGAGAACTGCGTTCGAGGGGATACGACGTCGTTGTTTACGATAATCTTACCACGGGACACATTGAAGCAGTAGGGGACGCAATTTTCGTTAAGGGTGACCTTTTCGACGTCGAGCTTTTAAAAGATACGTTTAAGAAATACGGAGTGGATTCCGTAATTCACTTTGCGGCATATTCGCTTGTGGGCGAATCTATGACAAATCC
>FR901013.1:3356-4195 GCA_000437555.1 Acidaminococcus sp. CAG:917
CTATGACAAATCCGCTTAAGTATTATCATAACAATGTGGCGGGCACTCTTGCGCTTTTGGAAGCGATGGTGGCGTGCGACGTAAAATATCTTGTTTTTTCGTCAAGCGCGGCGACATACGGAGATACGGGAGAGGATATAATTTCCGAAACTTCCCCGCAAAAACCGACAAGCGTTTACGGAATGACAAAACTGATGATGGAACAGCTTATGGCGGATTTCGATAAGGCATACGGTCTTAAATACGTAGCTCTTCGTTATTTCAACGTCGCAGGCGCACACGACAGCGGAGAGATTGGCGAGGACCACAATCCCGAAAGCCATCTGATACCTATCATTATGCAGGTGCTCAACGGCAAGAGAGAAAAACTCGGAATATTCGGAGACGATTATCCTACGCCCGACGGAACATGTATAAGAGATTATATTCACATAACCGACCTTGCCGACGCTCACATCAAGGCGCTTGAAAGCCTCAAGAGCGGAGCGAGTTCAAACGCTTACAATCTCGGTAACGGAAACGGATTTTCCGTCAAGCAGGTTGTCGAGACTGTGGAGAAGGTTGTGGGCAGACCTGTTAAACGCGAAATTGTTCCGAGAAGAGCGGGCGACCCTGCGATATTGGTTGCCTCAAGCGACAAGATAAAAAAGGAACTCGGCTGGAAGCCTGCCTATGACAGTCTTGAAAAAATAGTAGCGTCCGCCTGGAAGTGGCACAGCACTCATCCCGACGGTTTTAAGACAAAATAAATTTATAGTCAAAATAACGGAGATATAATGATAAATAACAATATTAAGCCCGTAAAAAAGGCGGTTATTCCTGCCGCCGGATACGGCACC
>FR901014.1:0-6866 GCA_000437555.1 Acidaminococcus sp. CAG:917
AGCGTCGGGCCACAGTTTATCTACAAAATATATTTCGCTATACGCCGCCTCGTAAAGCATAAAATTTGAAAGGCGGTTTGCCTTGCCGTATCTGATAATAAGGTCGAGCGGTGGCAGATTTGATGTAGAAAGATTATTTAAAAAATTATCTTCCGTAAAGATTTCTTCCGAAAGTTTTAACGCACGGTCATAACTTTGACCATTTGCCATCTCGTTTTCAAACAGTTCTCTGGCTTGATTATTGAGTTTCTTTGCCGCCGTGACCATATCGTGCCTGGCTCCGTAACCGAGCATAATATTCATCTGAAGCTTATAAGAGTTATCCGCGCATTTATAGCTTAAAATTTTCTCTTTAAGCGTCTTAGGCAAAAAATCAAAATCGCCGATAAAGCAAAGTTTTACGCCGCTCGGGTGATTTTCTATGAAATAATCGACAAGCGACATAATCTGCGCCTTTTCCTCGGCGGGGCGTTTTTCGTTTTCGGTTGAAAAGGCATAAACACTTATGCACTTCACGCCCTTACCCGATAAAGCGTTTACCGCTTCGACAAGTTTATCCAGCCCTGCCTTGTAACCCGTGGCAGTGTCGGCGTTGTGAAGTTTAGCCCATCGCCTGTTGCCGTCTATGATAAGTCCTAAATGTATGCCGTTTTGCATTTATTCTACCTTAAATTTTAAAAAAGCGAGCAAAGCTCGCTCTTTTTAAATGGACATAACTTCCTTTTCTTTGTTTTTCAAAGCATTTTCGAGCTTATCGAGGAATTCACCGACAACCTTTTCGGCGTCCTTTTGAAAATCTTTCAAATCGTCCTCGGTAATGATATGGTCTTTTTCAAGTTTCTTGAGTTCGTCCATACAGTCACGTCTTGCGTTTCTGATGCCGATTCTGCCGTTTTCGCCGATATTTTTGACGTCCTTTGCAATGAGTTTTCTCTTTTCCTCGGTAAGTTCGGGGAAAATGAGACGAATGACCTTGCCGTCATTGTTCGGGGTAAGACCGATATTGGCGGCAATGATAGCCTTTTCGACTTCCTTTAACATATTTTTATCCCAAACGGTGATAGTTAAAACTCTCGCTTCGGAAACAACGACGTTGCCCACCTGATTGAGAGGAGTTTCAACGCCGTAGCTGTTGACCATAACTTTGTCAAGAATATGCGGATTAGCCCTGCCCGCGCTGATAAGATTGATTTCGTGCAAAAAGCTTGCGTATGCCTTTTCGCTCTGTTCTTTGAGTTCGTCGAAAATTAAATCAACTTCGTCAATGCCGTAGCCCATAATAATCTCCTAAAATTTAATGATGTTTTGATATTAAATATATTATATCAAACAATTTGAAATTTTGCAACACTAATCGCCGATATATGTTCCTATCTTTTCGCCGTCCACCACTCTGATTATACTGTCACGCTCGTTTAAAGCAAACGTGATAACGGGGATTTTGTTGTCCATACAAAGAGTAATGGCAGTGACGTCCATAGCTTTAAGTTCTTTTTTAATGACGTCCATATAAGAGAGTTTATCAAACTTGACAGCGTTTTTATTAACCTTGGGGTCGCTGTCGTAAACACCGTCCACGTTCTTGGCGAGAAGCAATGCCTCACCGCCGATTTCGGCGCATCTGAGTGCCGCTCCCGTATCGGTCGAGAAATAAGGGTGACCGGTTCCGCAGGCAAAAATAACAATCCTTCCCTTTTCGAGATGACGGATAGCACGCCTTAATATAAACGGCTCGGCTACTTCAGTGATTGCAAGAGCGGTTTGCACTCTGCACTGCACGCCGTTGCGTTCGATACAATCCTGAAGCGCAAGAGCGTTTATGACGGTTGCAAGCATACCCATGTGGTCTGCCGTCGCCTTGTTCATGGCAGGGTCGGCTTGTCTGCCTCTCCAGAAGTTTCCTCCGCCGATAATAATACCCACCTCGACGCCCTTGTCGTGCACCACCTTGAGTTGACGCACAACCTCGTTCATTTTCTTTTGGTCAATACCAAACCCTGTGTCGTTAGCTAAAGCTTCTCCCGAAAGTTTGATAATTATTCTCTTGTACATAGGTTCTCCTTCATATAAAAAAAAGGAACACAAAAACTGTGTTCCTTTAAAACTTCAATTAGTTGACTTTTGCAACCTGGTCCATAATCTCTTTTACGAAATCGTCTTGCTTCTTCTGAAGCCCTTCGCCCATTTCAAAACGGGCAAATCTGACGATTTGAGAATCGCCGTTCGCCTTAAGATACCCTGCAATGGTCAAAGTGTTATCCTTGACGAATTCCTGTTCCATAAGGCAAACTTCCTTATAAAATTTATTGATACGGCCCTGGACCATCTTATCGATGATTGCTTGAGGCTTTCCTTCGTTTTGAGCCTGAGCGGCAAGAATTTCCTTTTCCTTTTCAAGCTCTGCGGGGTCAACCTGCTCTCTTACTACATAACTGGGCTTTGATGCCGCAATCTGCAAAGCGACGTCGTGCAAAACGCTTTCCGACGAGCCGACGGTAGCTTCGAGCATAATACCGATTTTTCCGCCCATGTGGATATACGTTTCAATGACTCCGTCAGCGGTGGTGTATTTTTCAAATCTGCGGATATCGATTTTCTCGCCGCATTTAGCAACGGCAGCGACTCTCTCTTCCTCTTTTGCAGAAACGACTTCTTCTAAAGTCTTTACGTCGTTATCTGCAATATAGTTTGCAACGGAATCGACAAACCCTTTGAAAACTTCGCCCTTTGCAACGAAGTCGGATTCGCAGTTGACTTCAACCAAAACGCCGACCTTACCCTTTTTGAGAGCATAAACGATACCTTCGGAAGCGATACGACCTGCCTTTTTTGCGGCGGTTGCG
Organism: Acidaminococcus sp. CAG:917; assembly: GCA_000437555.1. Taxonomy (GTDB): domain Bacteria; phylum Bacillota; class Clostridia; order Christensenellales; family CAG-917; genus CAG-917. Next base: position 2,844 of record FR901014.1, read on the forward strand.
ATACCCTTTTCGCGGAGGTAGTCGATAGCCTTATCCATATCACCGTTTGTTTCGGTGAGAGCTTTTTTACAATCCATCATACCGACGCCCGTTCTCTCTCTGAGCGTCATAACGTCTTTAGCCGTAAAACTCATATATATCTCCTTATGCTTGTTCAGCTTCTTTTTCTTCGATTGCCTTAGCAACGGCGTCACCCATCACGGCGTCTTCCATTTTAACTTCTTCGGCTTCATCCGAGCGAGTCGGAACAGCGCTTTCGCCTTGCTTTGCTTCGATACAAGCGTCTGCGATGATAGAAGCGAAAAGTTTAATTGCGCGGATAGCGTCGTCGTTTCCGGGAATGACGTAATCTACGAGGTCGGGGTCACAGTTGGTGTCAACTACAGCAACGACGGGGATACCGAGGCTTCTTGCCTCTTTGATTGCGATTTCTTCCTTTTTAAGGTCAACCACGAACATAACTCCGGGAAGCGAACGCATATTCTTGATACCGCCGAGGTTCTTTTCAAGAACGTCACGCTCTGCCTTGAGCTTTAAAACTTCCTTTTTGGGAAGAAGGTCAAACTCGCCGACGACTTCCATTTGATTGATTTTGTTAAGCCTGTCGACACGGGTGCGGATAGTCTTGAAGTTGGTAAGAGTTCCGCCAAGCCATCTGTGATTGATATAGAACATATCGCATCTTTCGGCTTCTTCCTTGATAGCGTCTTGAGCCTGTTTTTTTGTTCCTACAAACAAAACGCTTTTGCCTTCCGCAACCTGCGACTTGACGAAAGCATAAGCTTCTTCAACGAGGTCGACCGAAATTTGAAGGTCGATAATGTGAATATCGTTTCTTGCGGCAAAGATATATTTTGCCATTTTCGGATTCCATCTCTTTGTCTGATGACCGAAGTGCACGCCTGCTTCGAGCAAGGCTTTCATTGATGTAACTGCCATTTTTTTGGCCTCCTGTGTTTTTAGTCCTCCCCGCGGATTTCGTCTTTTGCAACCAAAAGTGCCGTATATTGCAAGTTTGGCAACAGCAAAAAACTGTCCACGAGTGTGGCGTTAGGTTGATTATAAATAAAAATCAAAAAAAAGGCAAACAAAGTGAGACCGTTTTTTATAAATATTTCCAAAAAAATCAAAATTTTTCAGTTATAAAAACAAAAAAAATGTAAGCACATTATCAAAATCGAGTTAACAAACCGAAAAACTCAAAATCAAACAGCCCAAAATCAACAATTTGATTTACAAGCGAATTGCCGATAAGCCTGAATATAAGCCATACATAGCCAAAGCAAGCAAAAGTCTATTGCCATAAAAGCCGCTATAGCGGCAGATAATAAATCATACCCGAAATGGCGGAAACGAGGATAATGGCAATGGGCGGCATGGATTTTTTGCGAATCAGCCTGTAAATCACGAGCGTGGCTATTACAATGCCGAAAATTATCAGAGCGTGAAAGTTGAAAGCTCCCGAAACGGAAAAATCCTTGTAATTTGCATAGAAACACTGCACGATAAGCAAAAGTCCCGTAGATATGACAAGTCCCCATATCACGGGAGTTATCCCCTCGAACGCCGCTTTGACGTATTTGTTTTTGGCAAAATTTTTAAATACCGTGGCGACAATCAAAATGATTATAAACGCAGGTGTGACGATACCGAGCGTGGCAATCAAACTGCCCAAAACGCCGCCCTGTCCGCTACCCACAAAAGTGGCAATGTTAACAGCAATCGGCCCCGGGGTGGATTCCGCTATGGCGATAAAATTCCAAAGTTCGTCTGCGGTAAGCCAGCCCCGTGACAGAACNNNNAGCCAGCCCCGTGACAGAACTTCCTGCTGAATGAGGGATATCATTCCGTATCCGCCACCGAACGACACTGCGCCGATTTTCAAAAATACCAAAAACAGTTCGAGGTAAACGCTCATTTTGCCCTCCCCGACCTTTTTTGCTCAAATTCCAAAAACTCGCCTTTGCCGTCCGACAGCATCATAGACGTGAAACCGCTCTTTTTGCTCTTTTTGTCAAACACAAAATCGGGCGTATCCAAAAAGCGGATAAGCGCAATTTTGTCGCTTCTTTTTTTGTTTATGATATCCCTTGCAATCTGCAATATTATGCCGAGTGCCGCCCCGATTAAAATAAGGTATATTGTCGAAAACTCAAGTCCGAAAATATCTATACAAGTAGCCGCGGCAAAGGTCAGCAAAAACACGCCCATGCTAAAGAGATTTTTATCACCCTTTCTTATCATATTAAAGCCCGCAATCGTTATCATAACGGCAATGCCCACCTTTATCCCCTCGAAGGCGTAGGCAATGGGAGTAAGAGCCATAAATTGGTCATAAAAAACGGATATGAGATAAATTATCGCAAAAGACGGAATACACACCGCCACCGTGGAAATGAGCGAGCCCCAAAACTTCATTAATTTGTATCCCACAAACGTGGCGCAGTTTATCGCAAGCGGACCGGGCGTCGATTCCGATATGGCGATAATCTCATAAAGCTCCCCCTCGGTTATCCACTTCTTTTTTGCGACAAACTCCCTTTCGATAAGCGCAATCATTGCATATCCGCCCCCGAAAGTAAAAAGCCCTATTTTGAAGTAGCTCAAAAACAGAGTCAGCGCAAGTTTAAGACTGCCGCTCCTTTTCTTATGTGAAGCCTTATTTTCTACGGCCTCATTTTTAATTGCTTTAAATTTTTTCTTTTTCATAAATTCTTTATTAAAGATTATATATCATAAGCTAAAATTGTCAAACGTCGTTTGAACTCTAAAAAGCCTATAGTTTTGTAAAATATATCTGTTAAATATATTTTTATATTCAAAATTTACTTCTTACAAAATAAAGGCGGAGCAATTTGCTCCGCTTTTTCGTTTTTCCTTTAACTTGGCAATCAAATAAAACTAAAACTCTGAATATATCAATCTTTTAGACTTAATTAAACCGATTTTGAATATCAATTATTTAAATATCAATTATTCAAATGCCATTATTCAAATATCAATTATTCAAATGCCAATCATTCAAATCAGTTGTTTTCTTCTTCCGCTACCGCTTTTTCGAGTTCCTTTTCAAACTCTTTAAACACTTTGTTTAAAAGCGCTTCGTCCTCGATAGGCTCAAAGCGGTCCTCGCCGTCCTTTTCGACGATTTCATAAATCAGCACTTCGTCGTCGGCTATGTCTTCGAGTTTTTCGACGGGTTTCATAATGATAAACCACCTTTTATCCACGTCCAAAGTGGCAAGGTGATAAAATTCCTCATCCGTGTCGTTGACTTCGTTGTGAAGAATGATGATGTCGTTGTCTTCTTCTTCGAGGTTTTCGTTGTCCTTAAAAAATTCTGCCATAATTTACTCCTTTTTACCTTTCGGCGTTTGCCGTTCGGCTTTGCCGAGGCTACATTAGATATTATCGTCAAATTTGACTTTTGTAAAGAGTTATCTCTCTTTACGATTAAACTTTTTGCGCTTAATTTTTCAAAACATTTTACACTTTTTTGTCGAGGTAGGCTTGAAGAATAAAGCAAGCCGCAACCTTGTCGATGACCTTTTTGCGTTTGTCCCTTCGCATATCCGCTTCGATCAAAACACGTTCGGCGGAAACGGTGGTAAGTCTTTCGTCCTGATAGGAAACCTTTATTCCGCTCTCTTTTTCGAGCAGTTCGCCGAAAGCCTTTGTCTTTTCCACCCTCTCGCCCATCGTACCGTCCATATTTATAGGCAAGCCGAGGACGAATTCGTCGGCGTCCTCCGCTTTTGCGAGGTCGCAAAAATATTTTATATCGGCGTTAAGGCTCTTTCTCGTATAAGTTTCCCTTGCGTTTGCAATCATTCCCAAAAGGTCGGAAACGGCAACGCCTATCCTTACGTCGCCTATGTCAAGCCCTATCTTACGTTTCATTTTTCTTTCGTTTCTCCTGTCTTTCCTTTACCGTTTTTTCAAAGCCGTTTTCGGTGGGCGTATAAAACACCTCGTCTTTTAATTCGTCGGGCAGATACTGTTGCTTGACGTAGCCGCCAAAGT
>FR901014.1:6897-8089 GCA_000437555.1 Acidaminococcus sp. CAG:917
TATAAATATCCGCCTATCTTATCCTCGCCCTTGTAGTTTGGGTCTTGCAAATAGATTGGCACGCTTTCGTTTTTTATCCTGTTGACGGCTTCGTCCGCAAGGTGCTGCGCCATATACGCCCTGTTTGACTTGGGCGCTTCGGATACGTAGACGATTGCCTCGGCAAGCGGAATTTTGCCCTCGGGAAGTCCGACGTTCTGCAATGCCGTCATCGCGGAAGTTGCCACCACCAAAGCGAGAGGGTCTGCCATTCCGACGTCCTCTGCCGACTGAATGACTATTCGCCTTGCAATCAGCATAGGGTCGCAACCTGCCGCCAAAAGCCTTTCGCACCAATAGAGTGCGGCGTTTGAGTCGGAGCCTCGCATAGACTTGATAAATGCGGAAATCATATCGTAGTATGCCGATTCGTCAATGCCGAGCGAACGTTTTCCGCAAGACTGCTCCGCCATCTCCTCCGTGACCTTAATCACGCCGTTTGAATCGGGTTTTGCGGTAAGGACGGCAAGTTCAAGCGAATTTAATGCGTTTCGCATATCTCCGTTTGCAATGAGCGCTATATGCTTTAAGGCACTCGGCTCTATTTCTATGTTCATATTGCCGAGCCCTTTTTGCTTGTTCTTTATGGCGTTTTTGAGCCCCTGCACCACTTCTTCCGTACTCAGCTTTTTAAACTCGAAAACTCTGCACCTTGACACAATCGCCCTCGTCATAGAAGAATACGGATTTTCCGTGGTAGAGCCGATAAATATTATCGTGCCTTGCTCTATCGCCTGCAATACGCTGTCCGACTGAGCCTTGTTCCACCTATGGCACTCGTCAAGCAAAAGATACGTTCTTTTGCCGTGGACTCTGAGCTGCTCCTTTGCCTCGTCAATCACCCTCTTTGCGTCCGCTATGCCCGCCGTGACGGCGTTTAGCTTGACAAAATTAGCGTTTGTCGTAAACGCTATAATGTTTGCAAGTGTCGTCTTGCCGCAGCCGGGCGGTCCGTAAAAAATGCAGCTGCCCAGCATATCCGCTTTTATCGCCCTGCGCAACAGTAAATCTGCGCCGACAATGTGTCCCTGACCTAAAAAGTCGTCAAGCGACGTCGGACGCATACGCTCTGCCAGCGGTGCAAGTTTTTCAGACTGATTTGTAAGGTCAAATAAATCCATAAAAAAATTTTAACATATCTTGACTTAAATGT
>FR901015.1:0-1250 GCA_000437555.1 Acidaminococcus sp. CAG:917
TGGCGCAGTGGAATGCAATCAGCAAGGGTAGCAAATGGAATTATAGTACTCCTTCGTTCGAAGTAATATGTTCGGACGGCATCGTAAGCGTAGGTTAAAAATATTAAAACCTTTTCGATATAAAAAAGTGATATATATGCAAGGTTGGTTTTATACAGCATAAATTCTTACGCTATACGAGTCAAAAGGCAATGCTATGAGAATACGAATAGTATTTAATTGAAAAATTGCCCATGTTAATAATCGAAACAAAAATTTCCCTAGCGGAAAGAAAATCGGAGAGTTAAAGGCACGGCATAAGCCGTGCCTTAGGAAATAACGATTTGTATATTACAAATTATAGCTTATAAATTGTTAATAACAAATAATAATGCAATAAGTGACTGCCGTGCTATATTCAAAGGAGGGAAGAATGAAAAGTAAGCTTTTTTTAATATTTTTAGTGGCTTTGCTTGCCGTTGCGTCGGTTGCGGTGTTTGCCGCGTGTGACGAGATTGAAGAAGCGGTTTTCGGAGATCCAAACGTTGCGACAGAAGGATTGGTTTATCAACTGCGCGAAAACGGATCTTGGGTTAACGATTTTACTCTTGTTAGCGGTGAACAACCGCCCGAGGTCGAATCGGACGGATATTGGGTTGTCGATTATACGGGAACTTCGTCTAAGGTGGTTGTCCCTGCTACATATCAAGGTAAACCTGTTGCGGGATTGCTAAACGGCTGTTTTTCCGAGGAGAGCAGAAGTTTAAATATTAAATCGGTATATATGAACGACGGAATTATGTATTTAGGAGATAATGTTTTCGCAAGCAATAAGACAGTCGCCGCCGTAAGATTTCCGAACACGCTTATTAAAATCGGAAACGGTGCTTTTTTTGATGCGGATTCCATTGTTGACATAGATATGCCGGATAGCGTAATAGAAATCGGCGATAATGTTTTCACTTTTTGCGACAGCTTAACTTCCGTAAAAATTTCAAACGGTTTGAATGTTATTAAAGAAAATATGTTTGGGCTTTGCAATAATTTGTTTACCGTAACTTTCGGACCAAATATCAAAATAATTGAAGATATGGCATTTCTTTTCAATGACAAATTAAACCGCATAATCTTTAACGGAACGGTTGAACAGTTTAACAGTATTGAATTCAACACTTTTGGTTAGGAAGCGTCGTTAAGGTAATTTGCACGGATGACGTTTTGCAACTTCGCTAAAATTATGCATTAATTTAACAATGAAAATCCGAAATCGG
>FR901015.1:1296-2926 GCA_000437555.1 Acidaminococcus sp. CAG:917
GGCGCAAGCCGTGCCTTTAAATTTTAAATATTTTATTCTTTTTCAACGATAAGTTTATTAAAAAATGATTTATCTTACATAGGCGTCGTGAAGGGGATAAGAATAATTTTATAAATTAAAAAGTTGCCATAATTCAGAATGGGTGATATAATATTTTTTAATTAAAATAACAGGCATTTCAGCGAGGCGGATATGGATTTTGAAAATATGTGGAGCGAAAGGCTCAAGAGTTTAAAGGGAAACGCGATAAGGGAAATTTTTAAGCTGTTGCAAAATCCCGAAATCGTGTCCTTTGCGGGAGGTTTTCCCACGCTCGGGCTGTTGCCGCAAAAGGAAATCAAGGAAATTGCAAACGACCTTTTGACGGGTGAGGGAGCATTAAAGATTTTGCAATACGGCGGAACGGAAGGATATACTCCTTTACTTGAGAGCGGTTTGAAATATGCGTCTCGTTTCGGAGTTAAGGGCGAGCTTAAAAACACGCTTGTCATAAGCGGCGGTCAGCAGGGCATTGACCTTATGTTTAAGGCGTTTATCAATCCGGGTGACAGAGTGCTTGTCGAAAACCCGACGTATCTTGCGTGTCTTCACATTTTAAAGACCTATCAGGGCGTAGCCGTGGGCGTGGACAGCGACGACGACGGTCTCAACATTGACGACCTCGAGGAAAAGATAAAAAAACATCAACCTAAAATTTTGTATATAGTTTCCGATTTTTCAAACCCTACGGGCAAAACTCTGTCGCTTGAAAAGAGAAAGGCGATAGCTTCGCTCACCGCAAAATACGGCGTTGTCGTGATTGAAGACAACCCTTACGGTGAGATAAGATTTTCGGGCGAAAGGCTGCCTGCCATCAAGTCGTTTGACACAGAGGGCAACGTCGTTTACGTCACGTCTTTTTCAAAGACAATCGCACCGGGTCTCAGATGCGGTATCGCCGTTGCGGACGAAAAAATCATTCGCAAGATGACAATCGGCAAGCAGGCTGTTGACGTTCACACCTCTAATCTTTCGCAGGCAATCATTGACGAATATTTAAGACGCGGATATTTAGAGCCGCACCTCAAGGAAATCGTGCCTGTATATAAGACAAAAAAGGACGCTATGCAAAACGCAATCGAGAAATATATGCCGCTTGACAAAATCAAGTTTACAAATCCCGAGGGCGGCTTGTTTATCTGGGGCGAGTTTAAAGACAAATCGGCAGACCTCGACAAATGCTTTGTCGACTGCGTGACAAAGACAAGCACGGCATACGTTGCGGGCAGTAGTTTCTTTGCCGACGAGGGCATAAATCATTGTTTGAGATTTAACTATTCAAACGCAACGGTAGAACAGATAGAAACGGGCATAAAAAGACTTGCCGCATATTTTAAGGAGAATTTTTAAATGCAAAAAGAAAATATAATAGATATTTTAAAAGCGAGAGGTTTTGTAAAACAGGTTGTTTTTGAAGATGAACTTTATAAAACACTCGGCGAAAAGCCCTGTTCGTTTTATATAGGGTTTGACCCAACGGCGGACAGCTTACACGTCGGTCACTTTATGCAGCTTATAGTAATGAGTCACATGCAAAAGGCGGGACACCGTCCCATAATTTTGATTGGCGGTGGAACGGCAATGATTGGCG
>FR901015.1:2950-5509 GCA_000437555.1 Acidaminococcus sp. CAG:917
GACCCGTCGGGCAGGACGGATATGCGTCAGATGATGACGAAAGAGACAATCGCTCACAACGTGGAGTGCTTTAAAAAGCAGATGTCGAAATTCGTGTCTTTCGAGGGCGATAACGCCGCTATCATAGTCAACAACGCCGATTGGCTTTTAAACCTCAATTATATCGATTTTCTCCGCGAAGTCGGCACGCATTTTTCGGTAAATCAAATGCTTACCTGCGAGTGCTTCAAGTCGAGAATGGAAAGGGGACTTTCCTTTCTGGAGTTTAACTATATGCTTATGCAGGCTTACGACTTTTTGGTGCTCTACAAAAAATACGGCTGTATTTTAGAGTGCGGCGGCGACGACCAATGGTCAAACATTCTGGCGGGCGCAGACCTTATAAGGCGTAAAGAGCAAAAAACGGCTTACGGAATGACTTTCTCTCTTCTCACCACAAAAGAGGGCAAGAAGATGGGAAAAACCGCAAAGGGCGCCGTATGGCTTGACAGAGAAAAAACCTCGCCTTACGAGTTTTATCAATATTGGAGAAACGTGCAGGACGAGGACGTCGAAAACTGCCTCAGACTTTTAACGTTCTTGCCATTAGACGAAATTGCAAAACTTTGCGAATATAAAGATGAAAGAATAAATCTCGCAAAGGAAAGACTTGCCTTCGAGCTTACTAAACTAGTCCATTCCGAAAAGGACGCAATTGACGCTCAAAATCAGGCAAAAGCCGCTTTTTCGGGCGACAGCGAAAATATGCCGCAAAAGGAGATTGACGAAACAATATCCACGGTTGTCGACTGTATGGTGGCAATCGGGGTAGCTCCGTCAAAAGGCGAGGCAAGAAGACTCATCGAAGGCGGTGGCGTCAAGGTGGACGGCGAAAAAGTGACGGACATCGCACAAAAACTTACCGACAGTCAAAAAGCAAACGGCTTTGTTTTGCAAAAGGGCAAAAAGAATCTGTTTAAGGTCACGGTAAAGTGAAGGAATATAAATTCGTAAACGGCTTTTTCAGAGAGGAAATCGAGATAAAGCGCTCTAAGTTCATAGCTTCCGTTTGCGGCGGCTTGGACGAGGACGGCTGTATAGAATTTATATCCAAAATAAAGAAAGAATTTCCCGACGCCACACATAACTGTTATGCATACGTTGCCGACGAGGTCGGGAACGTGGCAAGGTTTTCAGATGACTCAGAGCCGAGCGGAACGGCAGGGCAACCCATGCTCGATACGCTCAAAAAAAACGGTTTGTTTAAAACGGTAGTTGTTGTTACCAGGTATTTCGGCGGAATTAAGCTTGGCGCGGCAGGACTTGTCGGGGCATATACGCAGGCGGTGATTAGCTGCCTTTCAAAATGCGATATTTTCGTCGCTAAGGTCGCGGCAAAATACAGGGCGGTTTGTTCCTATTCCGATTACGCCGCTCTCGAAAATTCGCTGGCGAGGTTCGGCAATATAGACGGCGTGGAATACGGAGATTGCGTGACTTTCGGTTTTTACTGCCTTGCCGAATATCGGGCGGAATTTGAGAACGCCGTTTCGGCAAAGACGGCAGGCAGGGTAAAACTTGAGTTTATCGGCAACGAATATAAGCCGTTTAAAATCGAAAGATAAAAACCGATATCGGCTTAAATTCATAGTTTATTCTCACTATGAGCTGTCGACTTTGGCAGGGTGAACAGGATAACCCGGGTAAAAAATGAAAAACATAATTTTATATATACAGAGAGGTTGAGATAAGATGAAAGTTACTTTAGCAAAAGAGTTGAAACAAAAACCTGATTTTACGAAACTCGGTTTCGGTAAATACTTTACCGACCACATGCTCATAATGCGCTACGACGCCGCTAACGGCGGTTGGCAGGAAAGTGAAATCGTTCCTTACGGCTCTTTCAATATGGACCCTGCAAGCTGCGTTCTGCACTACGGTCAAGGAATTTTTGAAGGACTCAAGGCATATAAAGACGGCAACGGCAATATCACCATGTTCCGTCCGAGAGATAACTTCAACCGTATGAACAGAAGCGCGAAGCGTCTTTGCATGCCTGAGATTGACGTGGAAAGAGCAGTAAAAGAGCTTGAAGAACTTATCAAAATCGAAAAGGAGTGGATTCCCACCGCGCCGGGAACGTCGCTTTATATCCGTCCGTTTATGATTGCCGATGAAGCATTCTTAGGCGTTCACCCTTCTAAAAAATATATCTTTGCAATCATTTTGTCGCCTGTCGGCAGCTACTACGCAAACGGACTTGCTCCCGTCAAAATTTACGTTGAAGACACCCTTACCAGAGCGTCCCTCGGCGGAACGGGTGAAGCAAAATGCCTTGGAAACTATGCGGCAAGCCTTCTTGGCGCAGAAAAGGCGAAACAAATGGGTTACGAGCAGGTGTTGTGGCTTGACGCAGAAACAAAAAAATACATTGAAGAAGTCGGCGCAATGAATATGTTTTTCGTTATTGACGGAACGGTTGTCACTCCCATGCTTGACGGCTCGATTCTTCCCGGTATAACAAGGGATTCCGCAATCAAAGTATTGAAGAAAAACGGCTACAAAGTTGAAGAGCGTCAC
>FR901015.1:5595-11223 GCA_000437555.1 Acidaminococcus sp. CAG:917
GGGAACTGCCGCCGTCATTTCTCCCGTCGGAACAATCGGCTATAAGGACGAGGTCTACACGATAAACGACAACAAAATTTGTAAAATCTCGCTTTGGCTGTATGAGCAAATCACGGGCATCCAAACCCAAAAAATCGAGGACAGCTTTGATTGGGTTTATCACTTCTCCAAATAAAGCGCAAAATTGTATTTAAACTAATTTATAATCGGTATAGCATAATTGAGCTAAATATCGGATAGCGCATAGGCTTAAAATTTTAAGGCGCTTTAGAGTTAAAAAATGCGATAAACTGTTTCGTCGATATTTTAAACTTTGCGCTTTACGTTGTGAGCTAATAAAATATAAAACAGTTTGCAATTTAAAGGAAATATAATTGGCAAATAAAATCAAAGAAGAAAAAACACCTTTTGACGTTGCTTTGGACTACCTCGAAAAATGCGCAAGAAGCGAAAAGGAAGTTAAAGATAAACTGTATAAAAAAGATTATTCAAAACAGCAAGTCGAGGATACTCTTTCAAAATTGAAAGAGTATCGTTTTATCGACGATACGGAATTCGTCAAGCAGTTTTTGTTTTTCTATAAAAACAAATTCGGCAAAAAACAGCTCGAGTTAAAACTTACCGCCGTAAAAGGAGTGGACAGAAAACTTGTATCCGAAATTTTGGACGAACAGCTTTCCGACGACGAGGAACTTTTAAAGGCTGTGGCGTTTTCAAAAAAATATATATCCCAAAAAAAGCTCGACTCGTCTAAGGAAAGCAAGGCAAAACTTGCAAATTGGCTATATTCAAAGGGCTTTGAATGGGATATAATAAACAGGGCGATATCGGAAGTAGGCGACGATTTCATTCCGCCCGACGATGAGGTGTGATATGCTCGAAAAATTCAAGATAGGACATTATACCGACAGCGAAAACAAAACGGGCGTCACCGCAATTATTTGCGAGGACGGAGCGGTAGGAGGCGTCAGCGTCAGAGGTGCGGCTCCTGCGACAAGAGAAACGGATTTACTTAGCCCTACAAAGACGGTGGAACAGGTAAACGCCGTGGTTTTGTCAGGCGGAAGCGCTTTCGGACTTGAGGCGTCCTGCGGCGTTGTCGAGTATTTGTTTAAACATAAAATAGGCTATAATGCCGGTGCTTATAAAGTTCCCATTGTTTGCGCAGCTTCACTTTATGACCTTGAAAACGGAAAGTTTGCCTATCCCGATAAAGAGGCGGGATACAGGGCTGCCGAAAACGCTCAAAAGGACAATTTTGTCGCAGGCGAGATAGGCGCAGGCACGGGTGCCACCTGCGGAAAGGCACTCGGCATAAAGCGCAGTATGCAGTCGGGACTCGGCGTTTGCAAGGCGAAACTGTTCGGTGTTTCCGTTGCCGTTGTAGTGGCTGTCAATCCCGTCGGAGATATAGTGAAAGATGGCGAGATAATTGGCGGCGCGAAAATAGGCAAAAAATTCGTTTCCACGCTGTCGCTCATTGAAAAAGTAAGCGGCTTCCACGAAGCCAACACGACGATAGGTTGCATTATCACGGACGCAAAACTGACTAAAGCGCAGTGCAACGCTTTAGCCGACGTAGCCCATGACGGATATGCGATGGCGATTTCTCCAAGCCATACGCCTTTTGACGGGGACGCAATTTTCTGCCTTTCGTCAGGCAATAAAAAGGTTGCTTTTTTCAAACTTTGCGCCGTCGTTCCCGAAATGGTAAAGAGGGCGGTTTGGTCCGCAATAGAGGGCAAAGCGGAAGAACTTGAAATCGAGGAAAGTGATATAGATGAAAAAACCGAGTGAATATAGCGGCGTCACGATAGTTAATAAGGCTATTTTAAAGCCTTATTTTCCTATGTTCGGAAAAGATATAAACAAAGGGGATTTGGGCAGAGTAATTATCGTGGGCGGCTCTTCAAACTACGTCGGCGCAATTCTTCTTTCTGCCGAAGCGGCAATGCGTTCGGGTGCTGGCACAAGCATGATAGCGTCTACAAAAAAAGTGACGGACGCACTGAGAGAACGTGTGACGTTCAGCGGACTTTATCCATTGTCGGGCGAGGATTGTATTGTGTTCGACAAAGAACAATTCGACGAAATATCAAAGGGTGCTTCTTCGTTTGCCGTGGGTATGGGTATGGCAAAAGGCGATGCGGATAAAATTGTCGGGTATTTATATAGCCAAACAAAAGCGAATTTTGTCGTAGACGCCGACGGCTTAAAGTCTTTGGGGCTCAATGCCGAAAAATATGATTTCAGGGCGGTTTTTACGCCTCACCCAAAAGAATTTTCATATATTAGCGGTCTTAGTGTTGACGAAATATTAAGCAATCCGATAGAGGTTGCAAAAGATTATGCTGTCCGTCACAAGGTTATTCTTTTATTAAAAGGCTTTGAAACCGTAATAACGGACGGGGAAAGCGTGCTTGTCAACACGGCGGGCGCTCCTAAAATGGCAAAAGGTGGAAGCGGTGACGTGCTCAGCGGAGTGATTGCCGCTCAGCTTGCGAGGGGAATGGAGCCTCTATATGCCGCAGCGGCAGGGGCGTATCTGTGCGGTAGGAGTGCAGAGATGTCGGATATGAACGAATACAGCTATTTGCCGTCGGAAACGATAAGGGGACTTGTCAAGGCGATAGACGAACTGACTAAGTGATTTTTTTTCGGGTATCGATTTTTACCATATTAGCCGGACATATAATCTGCTCAACTTAGGGCAGGTGTCTAAACCGCCTTGCTTTTGTAAAAAATATAGATAAAACGACGAGTTTTATCTGCTTTAATTTAAAGTAAATCCGATACGGAAAAAACGGATATAAACGGATATAAAATAAAAACGGACGTAGCCGTCCGTTTTTTATTTTTAACAATTTATTGAGCTTGTATAAAGCTTTAGATATTATAAAATCCTAAACTTATCATGAGCGCTTCATTGACTCTCGACATGACTCCCTTGGGAAGTTCGCCTATCTTTTCTTTCAGGCGCTGTTTGTCAATCGTTCTTATTTGTTCAAGCAGAACCACAGAGTTTTTGGGCAAGCCGTATTGTTCGGCAGGCAGATTGATGTGCGTGGGCAATTTTGCCTTGTTTAATTGTGAAGTGATAGCCGCGGCGATAACCGTAGGGCTGTATTTGTTTCCGACGTCGTTCTGAACGACAAGCACGGGGCGTATTCCGCCTTGCTCGCTGCCCACGACCGGACTTAAATCTGCGTAATATAAATCTCCTCTCTTTACCATAATAACTCCGACCAAGTTAATGATTGCCAAATTAAAAAAACTTAAACTATTTTATATTATGAAAAGCGGAAATTTTGTGTTCTTTTGTTTGCCCTAAGAGCTATCAGAGGATATAATTAAAATATGGAAACAAACAATGGGAAGTATAAATATGTGCTTTTTGATTTGGACGGCACGTTGACAAACAGCGAGGGCGGTATAAAGCGTTGCATAAATTATGCTATGAAGATGATAGGAAAACCGCTCTTGTCGGACGAGGTATTAAACAGTATGATAGGGCCGCCTTTTGTCGTGTCTATGAAGGCGATAGGGTTAACGGAAGACGAAACGGCGAAGGCAATTGCTCATTACCGTTCGCAATACGCCGTTGACGGGTGGAACGACAACGTAGTTTACGACGGAATAAAAGAGATGCTCTACTCTTTACAGTCTAAAGGATTAAAACTCTCGCTTGCCACAAGCAAGCCTATGCGCTTTGCGGAAAAGATTATGGATTATTTTGATCTTTCAAAATATTTCGTCTTTTTGGGTGCTGCCGATACAGACAATAAAAGAGGCTCTAAAATAGAGGTTATCGAATATGTATTTGAAAACCTTAAAATATCAGACCGCTCCGAAGTGTTGATGGTGGGCGACAGAAAATATGACGTTGAAGGCGCAAATCTTGCCGGTATAGACTGCGCAGGTGTGCTTTGGGGCTTCGGCGACAGAGAAGAATTGACCAATGCAGGGGCAAAATACATTTTTGACACACCTAAGGACGTGACGGATTTTTTTTGTTGACAAGTAAATAATTATTTGACGGCGTTGTGGCTATAATTATTTACAAAGACGGATTTTGGTGTTATAATACGTAAAAGAGATAAGGAGCCGATTATGGAAAAAATAAATCAATTTAACCCGAAAGACTTGTTTACGATTCCCAACATAATTTGTTATTTCAGGATTTTATGTATTCCTGCTTTTATAACGATGGCGGTTTTGGCAGGGATTAACAGTAACGAAACTTTCGTTTACATTTCACTCGCTATTTTTGCGGTAGCCGCATTCAGCGATATTTTGGACGGCGCATTGGCAAGAAAATTCAATTGGGGAACGGGTGTCGGTATGCTTTTAGACCCGCTTGCCGATAAATTGATGCACGTTTCCATGGCGATATGCCTTTGTTTTGCAATCAGACTTGACGGCGTCAGTCTTTACGGATACGATTATTTTTTGCATTGGGGATATCTAATCGCCATTGCTTTAAAAGAAGTTTTGATGATTTGCATTGCGCCCGTTATTGCTAAAACCGGAATAACGATAAAAGCGAACATGGCAGGCAAGATTGCGTCCGCTACTCTTTCGGCAGGCTTTATCTTGTGCTTTTTCCACAAATACGTCGCGCCTTGGGACTGGGCGGTCATCACCGTCGCCGTGGCGCAGAGTTACTTTGCGCTTTACACCTATCTCGTCGACGTCATAAAACAGCTTATCCCCATTATTAAAGAGAAAAGGGCTAAAAAACTCGGTATCGAAACGGCGGACGACGCTGTTTCCGAGGTAGCCGTCGACGGCGAAAAGAGCGAAAAGAGCGTATCTTGCGACAATGTCGCTGAAACTCAAGTCGAAGGCAACGACGTTGCCCAGCCTAAAGCGGAAGCTAAAACGAAAAAAGAGAAAAATTGACAAATTGAACTTCAGCTAAAGAAAGATTTTAAATATTTATATACATTAAGGACAGATATGGACAAAGTTTACAATCCTGAATTTGAAAAAAGGATATATGATTTTTGGGTAAAAAATCGCTATTTCGAGGCTCATCCGAATTCGGAGAAGGAGCCTTTTACCATTATGATGCCGCCTCCGAATATCACGGGACAGCTTCACATGGGGCACGCCCTCAATCAGACTATTCAGGATATTATTACCCGTTTCAAGAGAATGGACGGCTACGAGGCCCTTTGGCTTCCCGGAACCGACCACGCTTCCATTGCCACAGAAGTAAAAATCGTTGAGCAGATGAAAAAGGAAGGGCTCACAAAAAACGACCTGGGCAGAGAAGGCTTTTTAAAGAGGGCGTGGGAATGGAAGGAAACCTACGGGGGAAGGATAGTCACTCAGTTAAAGAGGCTCGGCTCGTCGTGCGATTGGTCAAAAGAAGCTTTCACTATGGACAGCAACTGTTCCAACGCCGTTGTCGACGCATTTGTAAAATATTATAAAAAAGGTTTGATTTACCGTGGCGACAGGATTATAAATTGGTGCCCGTCCTGTAAGACCGCTTTGTCCGACGCAGAGGTTGAATACAGCGAGCAGGATTCATATCTTTGGCATTACCGTTATCCTTATGCGGACGGCTCGGGATACGTTGTTATCGCTACAACCCGTCCCGAAACAATGCTTGGAGATACG
>FR901015.1:11254-21566 GCA_000437555.1 Acidaminococcus sp. CAG:917
GTTAACCCAAAGGACGAGAGATACAAGGGAGTCATCGGTAAAATGCTTAAACTTCCGCTTACCGACAGAGAGATTCCGATTATTGCCGACGACTACGTCGAACTTGATTTCGGAACAGGTGCGGTTAAAATCACTCCGGCGCATGACCCCAACGACTTTGAAGTCGGCTTAAGGCACAACCTCGACGTTATCAGAGTTATGGATGATGCCGGAGTTATGAACGAAAATGCAGGCAAGTTTGAAGGGCTTGACAGATTTGAGGCGAGAGAAAAGATAGTAGAGGAGTTAAAAGAGCTCGGTCTTGTCGAAAAAATAGAGCCTTATAAGCACAACGTAGGGGAATGTTACCGTTGCAGAGCTACTGTTGAGCCTATCGTCTCAAAGCAGTGGTTTGTCAAGATGAAGCCGCTTGCCGAGCCTGCCATAAAAGCGGTTAAATCAAAAAAGATAGAGTTTATCCCAAAGAGGTTTGAAAAAATTTATTTCAACTGGATGGAAAACATAAAGGATTGGTGTATATCCCGTCAGCTCTGGTGGGGACACCGTATTCCTGCCTATTACTGCGACGACTGCGGCGAAATGGTAGTTTCGAAAACCGCCGTCGACGTGTGTCCTAAGTGCGGAGGAAAAATGCACCAAGAAGAAGACGTTTTGGATACATGGTTCAGCTCGGCGCTTTGGCCTTTCTCCACTTTGGGATATCCGAAAAAGACAAAAAATCTCGAATATTTCTATCCGACAAATCTTTTGGTTACCGCCTATGACATTATCTTTTTCTGGGTGGCAAGAATGATTTTCAGCGGCATACAGTTTATGGACGAAGTGCCGTTCAGTGAAGTGCTTATTCACGGCATAGTCCGTGACAGTCAGGGCAGAAAGATGTCAAAGACCCTCGGTAACGGAATAGACCCGCTTTTGCTCATAGATAAATACGGAGCGGACGCACTCAGATTTTCGCTTGCAAGCGGTATAGCTCACGGCAGCGACACCCGCTACAGCGACGATAAAATCGAAGCCGCAAGAAATTTCATGAACAAACTCTGGAACGCCTCAAGGTTCGTTATTATGAACCTTAACGGCGAAGCGGCGGAGATTCCTAAAAAACTTAACGTCAGCGACAAGTGGATACTCACAAGGCTTAACGAGGTCATAAGAGACGTTACGATAAATCTCAATAAATATGAGATAGGTATCGCCGCTTCCAAGCTTTACGATTTTGTTTGGAGCGAATTTTGCGATTGGTACATAGAGTCGCAAAAGACGTATCTTTACAGCGAAGATATGAAGCTTAAATCTCACTCGGCGAGCGTTTTGAGATATGTTTTAGAGCAAATTTTAAAGCTGATGCATCCTTTTGTTCCTTTTATCACGGAAGAGATTTATATGAACCTCAATCCGGATAAATCGATAATGATACAAAGCTGGCCCATATACAACAAAAACCAGATGCATCGCAAAGAGAAAAAGGCGTTTGAGAGCATTAAAAACTGCATTGTCGCACTTAGAAATACGCGTGCGGAAATGAACATTCCGCCGTCGAAAAAACTCAAGGTTTACGTGCTTCCGACAGACGAAGTTATGTTCAAAAAACTGACGCCTTATTTGATTAAACTTGCCAACGTTTCGGAAATTCAAGTGATTGCCTCCAAGGATGAGGTTAACGAAAAATCAATCGCTCTTGTTTCCGATTCCGTTGAAATGTTTGTTCCTTTCGGTGAACTTGTCGACGTCGAAAAGGAAAAGGAAAGATTGGGAAAAGAGATAGACGGGGCAAAAGCGGAAATAGCAAAATCGACTTCGATGCTCGCAAACGAAAACTTTGTAAAGAAGGCACCCGAAAAGCTTGTTTCGGCAGAGCGTGAAAAGCTGGAAAAAGCAAAGGACAAACTCGAGAAACTCATCGAAAAACTTAATATGTTCAATTGATTCGCTTGAGAAAACCGTGTGAAGATATTTTATAAATATTACGGTCAAGTTCGCGGTCAAACCGAACTTTAGGCATAAAGAGGAATATGGGTTATTTTAAATCTACGTGGAAATACTTTTTCTCAAAGGGCATGCTTTATATGCTCTTAATGGTCGTGCCGTCGTTTTTGATACCGTTTATACTTTCGCCGTCAAGCCTTTTCGATATTCTCACGCATATGCGTTTGGATGACCCAAACGGCTATATGCACTTGTTTTTATATCTTTTCGGGTTTGACTACCGATATATTTGGGTGGGAATTATAGGTATTTTATTATCCGTATTTTTGACGGCAATTTTGTTCGGCGCGATAGACAGACATATGAGAACGGGCGACTTTACCTTAAGTATAAAGCGTATCAACGTCAGAATGAATTATAATATTTCCACGGCGTTTCGTTTTGTGCTTGCGATGTTTTTTGTGTATCTTGTTTTCGAAGTGCTGTGTCTGTTATTTTTCATATTGTGGGCAACGGTTGCAAAGACGTATACCTCTTTTTATATTTTATGCTTTTTTACCTTACTCATAATAGGTATTCTTCTCACCATTACCGTGTCGATAATGATACTTTGGCCGCCGTTTATGCTTCATACGGGATTGACGTCGGGCAATGCTTTTAGAATGTCTTTTGCTCAGATAAAAGGCTCGATTACCAAAATTGCAATGAACATAATTTTGTTGTTCTTGCCTTTTTACGTCATAATGCTTTTAAATTCGCTTTTCGATTGGAGCTTTGTGATTGGCTATGTTCTTGACGCTCTTTCCGTATTGCTTGTCTATATGTTTTATATCATCTTAATGTATACTATTTTCTATGACGTAACGGGGCTCGAACGTATGGACCAGGTCAAAAAGAAGAATATAAATATTTGGAAGATAAAAAACAAGCCTATCGAAAAGAAAAATGACGATAAGGAGTAACCTATGGAGTTTAAACAGGCAGGTTCGATTTTAATATCCAATTTCAGTCTGACTTTTAAGGTGTTTTTGTACATCGTAGTCATTACTTTGATAGTCGCCGCCATTGCGGTAGGTATTTTTGCGCCGATAATGAATTTATTTTTATCCGGGGAGGCGGTAGGAACTATTATTTCTGATTTCACCGACCACGCAAACGGATTTATAAAAGGGTCGGCGTCTCTTTACGATACCTTTTCGCTTTTAAAAGACGACGTCGGGAATTTGATAAATTATATCATAAGTTTAAATTGGTTTATTCCCGCTCTGGTCACAATTGTCATTTTTATTTATTTGTTATATTTGTTTTTGTTTACGCTCAGCAGTATGCCGATTGCGGATATAATAAATAATTCTATGGCGTCCAATCTGAAATACGGATTTTTATCCAATTTTGCGCTCAATTTCCGTCGTTCGGTAAGGTATTCGCTTGCAAAAATAATAGTATTTTTCCCGATAGACCTGTGCATATTAGGCGTTTTGGTAGGGCTCGGATACGGAATTTATTTCCTTATAAGTCAGGTGCAGATTCTCGGTTATCTCGGATTAGGTCTGATGCTTACAATAGGTCTTGTTCTGGCGTCTATAAGACAAACGTGTTTTTCCGGTTGGATACCTCGCTTGATTTTTCATCCCGACGAAGGAATATTCAAATCTTTAAAAAACAGCTTTAAGTTCGTCAAACCCGATTTCGGTAAACTGATGCTCTTATATGCATGTATTTATTTTTGCCTGTATTTTCTCGTAACGGTTGTCGGTTTGTTCACTTTCGGACTTATGAGTTTTCTGGCTCCGTCAATAAGCTATGTTACGCTCAGAATTGTGGAGCTTGTCAGCTATTATAAAATCAATAAGCTTAAATTCTATACCGATTCTGTAACCGTCGTCGATACCGTCGATTACGGTATGAGAACCGAAGAACAGCTCACTCCCGAACAGCTCGCATTTGAAGAACGCAAGTTAAACAAAAACATAAGAGAGATTTCTTTTGAATTGTCAAAAGAGGAAGTCCTTTCAAATCCCGCTTTTTATGAGGCTTTAAAGATAGGTATGAGCGGTGAGAGAATTTCGGCAAGCACTCTTCAAATACACTTAGGCATTACAAAGTCGCTTGCTAAGGCGATTATCAAGACGATGGATGAGATGGGATTTTTGGAATCCAAAAACAAGTTAGGAACTAAAGCCGTAAAAATCACTCAGGAGCAATACGACAAGCTTTTGTTAGGTGAGGAGCTACCCAAAGAAAACGAATAAATCGCAGTAAACGTTAAACGTTATTCAAGCGCGTTTAAGGCAAACCGTATTTGAAAAAAATATATATTGCTAAACTTTTTATGAAACTTAAAAACCGCGAGTTACAACTGCGGTTTTTTTAGTATTGTAAATTATCAAAACTTCGGTTTAAGGCAACTTGCTGCGACAAATCTGATATCCCGACGTTTTATATGCCCTTGCTCCGATAAAATAACGGCTATTTGTTTTTATCTTCACCGTCTTCTTTTTTGTCGTCGGGAATGTTGAAATAGGAAAAGATAATGGCAGGATTTTGCTTTCTGAGTTCATCGACGAAAACGTCGCCGTCTTTTTCCTTGATGATTACTTTAAGAGACTGTCCTCCATAGAGAATATAAATATCGTTTTTAACTGCGTCTTTTTTTATATCGGTGACGGTAGATACGTCGATTTTCGACGGGAGAAAACCGAGCACCATTGTTATTCGTCCGTCCGATATTTTATAATAACTGTTGAAAAGCACTAAAAGCGCGAATATAAAAATCAAGGCGGAACAGGCAATCGACGTTCCCGCGATAGCAGGCGCATAAGTCTTTAAAATGCCGACACCCGCGATAAAAAGCGAGTTTACGATAATTGCCGCAAGCGACAAAATGAGCACTATAATAAGCAATGCAAGCTGAAATTTTCCGAAAGCGAATTTGAATTTCATTGTTATCTCCTTAAATTGGATTATATCATACATTTTTATTCGTTGCAATTAGCCTTGCTATTTTTATTGATAAATTATGTTGTTTTTATGCGATTTGACGTTATTTTCAATCTCTCCGAAAATAGTTTTAAAATTAAAGCCGTCATTTAATATGTTTTATCAAACCGCATTTGATTGACTATTTATAATATAAAGTATAAAATAAATAATATAAATTCAGATTAAATTCAGCTTAAGATTTTTGAGGAAAGAAGGTTTCTTTTTGTAAAACACGATTGCTTAACACGTCGGAAAAACGAATTTGAAAGCTGAAATTTAACGGTAGATTTATTCAATAAATTTTTTTGAGGTGCAAATGTTAAAACTCGTTGACCAACCCGTTTATTTTTCAAAGGGAAAACTCATATCTTGTGACGAATTTAAGGCAAAAAACACTGTTAGCGATGACGACTATAAAAAAACGATGGCTTATAAAATTATGTCAAGCCATAACGTCGGAGATGACGATTCTCATTATAGGATAAAATTCGACGCACTCGCGTCTCACGATATAACTTACGTCGGGATTATCCAGACGGCAAAGGCGTCGGGACTTAAAGAGTTTCCCATTCCTTATGTTCTCACAAACTGTCACAACTCTCTTTGCGCCGTCGGCGGAACTATTAACGAGGATGACCACCTTTTCGGACTTTCGGCGGCAAAGAAATACGGCGGAATTTTCGTTCCTGCAAACGAGGCAGTCATTCACAGCTATATGAGGGAAATGTTCGCAGCTCCGTATAAAATGATTTTGGGCAGCGATTCGCACACCCGTTACGGCGCACTCGGCACTATGGCTATAGGCGAAGGCGGACCCGAACTTGTCAAACAGCTATTAAACAGGACTTACGATATAAACCGTCCGGAGGTCATTGCCATTTATATGACGGGCAAACCTAAAAAGGGAGTGGGTCCGCAGGACGTCGCTCTTGCCATAATAAAAGCCGTGTTTAAATGCGGTTTTGTAAAGAATAAGGTTATGGAATTTATCGGTGAGGGCATTTCGAATCTCAGCGTTGAATACCGCAATGCAATCGACGTTATGACAACGGAAACGACCTGTCTTTCCTCAATTTGGAAAACCGATGAAAAGGTCAAAGAGTATTTGTCGGAATATTTAAGAGCCGACGAATATAAGGAAGTGTCTCCCGACGACGGAGCAAGATATGACGGCGCGGTATTCGTTGAACTTGATACAATCGAGCCGATGATTGCTCTTCCTTTTCATCCTTCAAACGCTTTTACCATAAAGGAGTTAAACGAAAACGCGCAAGATATTTTGAGAGAATGTGAAATAGAGTGCCAAAAACAGATAGGCGACAGAGTAGTATTTAATCTTACCGATAAAATCGTCGGCAAAAAGATTAAAGTATCGCAAGGCGTCGTAGCAGGTTGCTCGGGTGGAACTTATGACAATCTTTGCGCCGTGGCAAGTATATTAGAGCACGGAAAAGTGGGGAGCGACGCTTTTGCGCTTTCGGTCTATCCCGGCTCACAGCCCACTATGTTAAAGCTTGTCGAAAACGGAGCGGTCGCTAAAATGATAAAAGCGGGCGCCATAGTCAAACCCGCATTTTGCGGACCTTGTTTCGGAGCAGGAGACGTGCCGTGCAACAACGGACTTTCAATAAGACATACCACAAGAAACTTTATGTCGAGGGAAGGCTCTAAGCCGGGCGAAAAGCAGATAGCCTCCGTCGCTTTAATGGACGCGCGTTCTATCGCCGCAACGGCAATCAACGGCGGTTATCTCACTAGTGCAACTGAAATTGATTTCGACGAGACCGTGCCTGCGTTTACTTTCGATAAATCGATATACGAAAACCGAGTTTATAACGGCTTTAAAAAGGCGGACGAAAAGGCGGAACTTGTTTACGGTCCTAATATTGCCGATTGGCCGACGATTGAGCCGCTCAAAGATAATCTTGCAATGAAAGTGGTTGCCGTCATAAACGACCCGGTCACGACCACCGACGAACTGATTCCGTCGGGTGAAACAAGTTCATACAGGAGCAATCCTTTGCGCCTTGCCGAATTTGCGCTTTCGAGAAAGGTGCCGGAATACGTCCAAAGAGCTAAGGCGGTCAAAAAGGAAAACAAGGATATTTTGGAAGGCAAGATAAACGAACAGGTGGAGGCTACTCTCGCGCTGGCCGGTGTCGATACTTCCGACCTCTCTTACGGCAGCGTTATTTATGCGGTTAAGCCGGGTGACGGCAGCGCAAGAGAACAGGCGGCGAGCTGTCAGAGAGTGCTTGGCGGAGTCGCAAACCTTGCGAGCGAATACGCCACGAAAAGATATCGCAGCAACCTTATTAACTGGGGTATGATACCTTTCCTCACAAAGGATACGGAATATAAATTGAACGACGTAATTGTCGTTAAAGACGTTGCGGAAAAACTCAAGAGGGGAGATACGGAATTTGAAGCTCTTTTAATCAGAGAAGAAAAGGTTTTTGCATTCAAACTCTATATTGACCCGCTCACCGACGATGAAAAGGATATTATTTTAAAAGGCTGTCTTATAAATTATTACGCTTGATAAAAGAGGGGAAAATGTTTTACGACGAGAAAATTGAGACGATGCCCGTTGAAGAACTGAAGAAGCTTCAGCTGGCAAAACTTAAAAAGGCGGTAGAATACGCCTATAACAATTCTAAATTTTATAAAAATATGTTTGACAGGAGCGGTCTTAAGCCGTCTGACATTCAAACACTTGAAGACATTCGTAAAATTCCGTTTACCGTAAAGACGGATTTAAGGGATAATTATCCTTACGGACTCAATGCCGTGCCTATGGAAGATATCGCAAGGATTCACGCCTCTAGCGGAACGAGCGGAAAACCGACCGTCGTCACCTATACCAAAAACGACCTCGAGATGTGGTCGGAGTGTATGGCAAGGCTAATCACAATGGCGGGCGTCACAAAAAAGGATATCGTTCAGATATCTTTCGGTTACGGATTGTTTACCGGTGCTCTTGGTCTTCACCAAGGTATGGAAAAAGTGGGCGCGACAGTCATTCCCGCTTCAAGCGGAAATACCGAAAGGCAGATTATGCTTTTAAAGGACCTCGGCGCTACGGTGCTCGTAGCAACACCGTCCTATGCGCTTTATATTGCAGAAATGATAGAAAAAATGGGTCTCGATATAAACGATTTTAAACTGAGAGTGGGTCTTTTCGGCTCAGAAGCCTCTAGTGTGGAGATGCACAACGAGCTTGAGAGACGGCTTCACGTTTTATCCACCGATAACTACGGACTCTCCGAAATTATCGGCCCCGGTGTAGCGGGAGAATGTACCTATAAACAAGGGCTTCACGTCAACGAGGACTATTTCTATATTGAAATACTCAATCCCGAAACGTTCGAACCTGTTCCCGACGGAGAATACGGTGAGCTAGTCATAACAGCGCTTTCAAAAGAGGCTATGCCCATTTTGAGATACAGGACAAAAGATATCACAAGAATTATACCGGGAACTTGTCCCTGTAAAAGGACAATGCGCCGTCTTGATAAATTCCAGGGAAGGACGGACGATATGCTCGTTATAAGAGGGGTAAACGTTTTCCCATCGCAAATCGAGGGAGTTCTTATGGATATTCCGGAAGTGGGAAGCAGCTACGAAATAGTTGTGACAAGGGAAAATTATATGGACAAACTCGAAGTCAGCGTCGAAGTGGCGGATTCGGGATTGCTGGATAACTACAAAAAACTCGAGGAATTAAGGGCAAAGATAAGACACAACCTCAAGACGGTTTTGCAAATCGACGCAGCTGTCAAACTTGTAGAACCTCTTACGTTGAAAAGATTTGAAGGTAAAGCGAAGCGAGTTACCGATTTAAGAAAAATTTAGACACGACTTAGGAGAAAAATATGAAATTGATGTTGGGTAACGAAGCGATTGCAAGGGGAGCGTATGAAGCGGGCGTCAAGCTCGTTGCGGCATATCCCGGAACTCCGTCCACCGAAGTGACGGAAACAGTCGCAAAATACGATGAAGTTTACGCAGAATGGGCGCCTAACGAAAAGGTCGCTTTTGAAGTGGCGGTCGGAGCGTCCTATGCGGGCGCAAGAGCAATGGTTTGCATGAAGCACGTCGGAGTCAACGTGGCGGCAGACCCGATGTTTACGGCGGCTTATACGGGAGTAAACGGCGGACTTGTCATACTTGTAGCTGATGACCCCGGTATGCATTCGTCGCAAAACGAACAGGATTCGAGATATTACGCCATAAGCGCGCATATTCCCATGCTTGAGCCGTCGGACAGCGCCGAGGCTAAAGCGTTTACCGCACTTGCTTTCGACATTTCGGAAAAATACGATACTCCCGTGTTTTTAAGAACGACTACCCGTCTTGCTCACTCGCAAAGTTTTGTCGAAGAGGCTCAAAGACGTGAAGTGGCGGTAAAGCCTTATTCTAAGGATATAACAAAATATACGATGATGCCGTCTTCCGCTATTGGAAGACACATCAAGGTTGAAGAAAGAGAAAACCGATTAAAAAATGACGTTGAAAGCTTTGATATAAACCGTGTTGAAAAGGGCGACGATTCAATAGGCATAGTTTGCAGCGGTGTCGTGTATCAATACGTTAAAGAAGCAATACCAAACGCTTCCGTGTTTAAACTCGGTATGGTATATCCTTTGCCTGTCGAATCCATTAAAAAATTTGCAAAGTCGGTCAAAAGACTTATCGTTGTGGAAGAGCTTGAGCCCGTTATTGAAAATACGTTAAAGGCTAACGGAATAGAATGCGAGGGTAAAAATCTTTTCTCCGTTCAAGGCGAACTTTCCGTTGCTACGATAAAGGAAAAATTGCTTGGCGATAAAAATGAAAACGTATCTTTTGACCTTCCCGTAAGACCTCCCGTGCTTTGCGCGGGCTGTCCGCACAGAGGCGTTTTTTACGTGCTTAAAAAGTTGGGACTAACGGTATCTGCCGATATAGGCTGTTATACTCTCGGGGCGGGAGCGCCTCTTTCCGCCGTCGATACGGTGCTTTGTATGGGTGCGTCAATCGGCATTGCTCACGGATTCAAAAAGGCGTTGAGAGAAGAAGCGGCAAAAAAAGTCGTTTCCGTCATCGGTGATTCTACGTTTATCCACAGCGGAATAACGGGACTTATCGACGCCGTATACAATCAGTCAAATCTTACTCTCATAATTTTGGATAACTCCACAACGGGAATGACGGGACACCAAGACCATCCTGCGACAGGCAAGACTTTAAAGGGAGAGCCTGCGCCTATATTGAATCTTGTCGACGTTTGCCGCTCATGCGGAGCAAAAAGCATAAACGTTGTTGACGCATACAATTTAAAGGCGGTTGAAGACGCAGTTAAAGCGGCGGTGGACGAGCAGGCGGTTTCCGTCGTCATATGTCAAAGACCGTGTGCTCTTTT
>FR901015.1:21589-56493 GCA_000437555.1 Acidaminococcus sp. CAG:917
TTTAAACAGAAATTATCCCTCTCCTCTATATGTCGAGGGTTGTAAAAAATGCGGAGCTTGTCTTAAGATAGGCTGTCCGGCTATCGAGAAACAAAAGGAAGGGAACGTGATAATTAATCCCACGCAGTGCGTAGGTTGCGCCGTTTGCAGTCAGCTTTGCAAATTCGGAGCAATCAAGGGAGGTAAAAAATGAAAACCAATATATTGATAGTAGGAGTGGGCGGTCAGGGAACGCTTCTCGCTTCGAGAATACTCGGCAGATATGCTCAGCTTAAAGGTCTCGATTGCAAACTAAGCGAGGTTCACGGTATGTCGCAAAGAGGCGGCAGCGTTGTTACGCATGTAAAAATGGCGGATAAGGTTTCGTCTCCCATAGTTGCTTTGCACGATGCGGATATAATTTTGTCGTTTGAGAAGCTTGAATCGGCAAGATATCTTAACTTTTTAAAGGACGGTGGAGTCGTTGTCGTAAACACTCAGCAAATACTTCCAATGCCTGTCATTTGCGGTATGAAGGAATATCCTGTCGACATTCTTGAACAGGTAAAGCAAAGAGGCATAAAAGTCATTGAAGCGGACGCCCTTTCCAAAGCGGAAGACGTCGGCTCGGCAAAAGCAGTCAACGTTGTTATGATTGGCGCGTTAAGCAAATATATGAATTTTGACAAAGAAAAGATGATAGAGGCGATAAAAAGCACTGTTCCGCCTAAGTTTTTGGATATGAACCTCGCCGCTTTCGAAAAAGGATACGAAATTTAAATTTTTATAAATTACGGGAGTATAACTTATGTTCAATGAAAAAATTGAAAAGATGACTCGTTCCGAACTTGACAATCTTCAATCCGTCAGACTTGTCGACGTCGTAAAGAGGGTTTATGAAAACGTGAAGTATTATCGCAACAAAATGGACGCGATAAAACTTAAGCCGTCGGATATCAAATCAATTGACGACATTTCAAAACTTCCTTTTACGACAAAGCAGGATTTAAGAGACAATTATCCATTCGGCACTTTTGCCGTTCCGCACAAGGAAATCGTCAGAGTGCACGCTTCAAGCGGAACGACAGGCAAGCAGACGGTTGTCGGTTACACGCAAAGAGACCTCGACGACTGGTCGGAATGTGCTGCGAGAGCTCTTTCCATTGCAGGTTGTACCGATGAAGATATTGTTCACGTTTCGTTCGGATACGGCTTGTTTACCGGAGGCCTTGGGCTTCACTACGGTTCGGAAAAACTCGGAGCCATGACTGTTCCCGTGTCTACGGGCAACACCATGAGACAGATAACTTTGCTCAAAGATTTCGGTGCGACGACTATTTGTTGCACTCCGTCTTATGCTATATTCATTGCCGAGGAAATAGAAAAAATGGGCATTCCCATTTCGGAATTTAAATTAAAAAGAGGCGTTTTCGGAGCAGAGCCGTGGTCGGATTCGATGAAAGAGAGAATAGAAAAAATGCTCAACATAAAGGCTTACGATATATACGGTTTGTCCGAAATATCAGGTCCCGGCGTTTCGATATGCTGCGGAGACAGTTTCGGACTTCACGTCATGGAAGATTTCTTCTATCCGGAAATTGTCGATACCGACACGCTTCAGCCTCTTGCCGACAACGAAAAAGGCGAACTTTGTTTCACAACGTTAAACAAACAGGGTATGCCGCTTATCCGCTACAGAACAAGAGATATAAGCGCATTAAACCACGACGTATGCCCTTTCTGCGGACGCGGACTTGTCAGAATGAAGAGAGTCTTCGGCAGAAGCGACGATATGCTCATAATAAGAGGCGTTAACGTGTTCCCGTCACAGATTGAAACGGTGCTGTTAAACATTCCCGAGGTTATCGGCTCGCACTATAAAATTATCGTCGACAGGGTGGGCGTGCTCGATACTATGGAAATACAGGTGGAAATCTCGGAAGCAAATATTACCGACGAAGTTAAATCAATCGAAAAAATCAAATCTAAGGTTGAACACGATATGCAATCTATGCTAGGCATAGGCTCAAAGATAACTTTGTTATCGCCCAATTCTCTCCCGCTTTCAGAGGGCAAAACCAAAAGAGTGGAAGACAGGAGAAAAATTTAAGGAGGGGAAATTATGTTAGTCAATCAAATCGCAGTATTTTTGGAAAATCGCACGGGCAGGCTTTTGTCGCTTTCTAAAGCTCTTTCGGATAGCGGAATTGACCTTGTCTCGCTCAATATCGCGGATACGAGCGACTTTGGTATTGTCCGTATGATAACTTCCGACAACGAAAAGGCGGCTAAGGCGTTAAAAGAAGCAGGTTTCGTTGTCAAGCAAACCGAACTCGTTTCCATCGAGGTGGACGATACGCCGGGCGGACTCACAAAGGTGCTCGAGGCTTTAGGCGACAGCGATATAGATATCGAATATCTTTATTCTTACGCAAAGAGCAACAGCTCAAAAGCATCAATCTTGTTTAAGACGAGCGATATCGACAAGGCAAATAAAATTTTAAAGGATAAAAAGCTTATATAATATAAGTTATTTTATGTCGGCGCAACATAAAAAATGATATTTCCTCACAACCTCATAGCCTAAGGCATAATATGACGGTGGTGAAAGTGTGGAAATTTGCGCTTATTGTGATTTAAACATTATAAGACAGAACCTTTTGCATTTCAAATTGAAAGGCAAAAGGCTTTTGTTTATGGTAAAAGCAAATGCTTACGGACACGGAATTATCGAAGTAGCAAAGGCGACAGAGGACATAGTCGACTATTTCGGCGTAGCAACTGTATTTGAGGGATTGAAACTTCGTAAATCGGGCATAACCAAGCCGATTTTAGTTTCAATCTTTTTTTGCGATGAAGCGAAGTTTTATCCGAAGTATGACCTTACTGCCGCCGTATTTTTAAAAGAACACATTTTCGCTCTGTCGACTGAAGCAAAAAAGGTCGGGAAATGGACAAATGCCTTTATAAAATGCGATACGGGAATGAACCGTCTGGGCGTTAAAGGGGAAAATCTTGAAAAGCTTCTCGGTGTCGCAAAAAACGCTTCTTTTATTGAATTCAGGGGAATGTTTTCCCATTTAAGGCTGTCAAACGAAATGCAATTGAGACAATTCGAAACGGACATGCACCTTTACAAAAAAAATCTGGGGAACGGAATTTTTCATATCCTTTCCACAAACAGCGCAGATTTAAATATAGATACGGATATGATAAGGGTGGGGATAGGCGGTTACGGATACGCTGCCGGTGCCCTTCCCGCGCTTAGCGTATATACAAAAGTTATTTGCTCTAAATACGCTAAAAAAGGTGAGTTCGTAAGCTACGGAAGCTATAAGCTTAAAAGAAGCACCAATCTGGCAGTCGTGTTTGGCGGATATTACGACGGTATAAAGAGAATTGGACAAAGCATTGTCATAGCCGGGAAAAGGTGCAAGGTGCTGAATGTGTCTTGTATGGATATGGCTGTCGTCGATACGGGAGAGTATACGGCAAGAGCGGGGGAATGCGCATGTATTTTGGGAGAGGGATATACGGCGGAAGATATTGCAAAAGATACCGATACAATAAGCTATGAAGTTTTAACTTCACTTGACAAAGGACGGTTAAAGAGGGTATATTTTAGTTAGAGGATATTATGGCAGACAAAAGACAGTTAAGAATCGAAATTAAAGAACGGCTTCAGAGAATGACAGAAGTCGAAAAGAAAAAAATGTCGGATACCATTTTTGACAAAGTTTTATCCTGCGATGAGTTTAAAAATGCAAAAAGCGTGTTTTGCTATATGTCCGATTTTAACGAACCATATTCAATTGATTTTATAAAAAAAGCAATCAGACTCGGTAAAAAAGTTTACGTTCCCAAAACCGACGAAGATACGATGACCGCTGTGGAAATAGACGAAGATACTGAATTCTGGTTCAACAAATACGGAATTTTAGAGCCGAAATGCGGTCAAAGCTCTGAAAATATCGATTTTACCGTAGTGCCTGTAGTCGGTTTTGACAGTCAAAACAACAGGTTAGGACACGGCAAGGCTTATTATGATAAATTTTTGTCAAAAGTCAAAACATATAAGTGCGGGGTCGCTTTTGAGTGCCAAAGGATAGACGTTCCGTTTGCGGAAATCAGCGACGTTCCGCTTGACAGGGTGATAACAAATGAGAGTAATTAGCGGAAAATACCGTTTCAAAAGGCTTTATGCGCCCGAGGGCGATTTAGTTCGTCCGACAACGGACAGAATAAAAGAAACAATATTTAACGTCCTGCAAGGCTACGTCTTAGGAAGCGTAATTCTTGACTTATTTGCAGGCAGCGGTGCGCTGGGGATAGAGGCGTTGTCGAGAGGCGCATCTTTTGCCGATTTTGTCGATGTTTCGGCAAATTCTTTAAAATTTGTAAATCTCAATCTTGAAGGCGTCGATAAATCTACTTACAACGTTTCAAAAAGCGATTTTTTAGCATATCTTAATTTTTGCGATAAAAAGTATGACGTGATATTTGTTGACGCACCTTATAAGTCGGATATGGGGCAGAAAGCGGTTGATTGTATTATCGAGCGCGATATCTTAGCGGACGGCGGAGTAATTGTTTTCGAGCATGATACAAAAACGCCTTATGTTCCGACCGATACAAATAATTATAAAATCAAAACCAAAGTAATGGGAAATACAACCGCAGAGTTTATAGAAAAATTGTAGATTATGATAGCATTTTTTACGGGAACTTTTGACCCGCCTACAATCGGGCACATAAATATAATAGAACGCGCGAGCAATCTTTTTGATAAGGTTGTCGTTTTGATGTTGATTAATCCGGATAAAAAGACAAAATATACCGTAAATCAAAGACTTGAAATGCTCAAACTTTTAACGTCCGATTTTGATAACGTTACCTTTGATTTCTCCGATAAGTACGCAGTAGATTATGTCAAATCACACGGTGGCGGTGTTTTGCTAAGAGGTTTGCGGAATGTAAACGATTTTGCTTATGAGGCGGATATGGCAAAATATAACGTCGAACACGGCGTCGATACCGTTTTTATGATGGCGGCAGATTCTCTCAAAAGCGTTTCGTCTACGGCGGCAAAAGAAAACGGAAAAAATAATTTATTGCCGCAAAAAATAGCGGATTTCATTAAGACTTTATCTTAGATAAGGTCTTTTTTAAAATAATGCTATAAAGCCGTTTTTAAGGGACAATATTGCCCTTTTAAGGCAGCAGAGTTATTGCTTATTGTGAAATAACAAAAGGTGAAACGGCTTTTTCAATTTATTTTATTTTCAAAGCATTTTATAAAAAAATAACCTTGCCGAACGGCAAGGCTAAAAAAAGTTGAATGGAATTTAAGTTTATTTTTGGCTATCGTTTAGAGATTTTATATCGTCTGTATTGTTTATATCATTTATATCGTTTTGTTTTTCCGTTTTATTTGAATTAATAGGGGTAGTTATATCTTCGGCATTGCTTTGCGGCTTCTGTTCGTCTGCGATGTCGATTAGAACCGCTAAGTCGTCGAAGCCCTTATCGTTTGCGTCCGCGTTTTTGTTTTCTGCCTTTTTTAATTGCAGACAATCCAAAAGCGACAGCACAGCGTTAAAAATTAAAACCAGCGATACTGAAATTAAAATTCCGCCAATGATGTCCGTAGCCCAATGTACTCCGCTATAGAGTCTTAAAATCGCCATTGCTACCGAACACACGGCCGTTACGCCGAGGGCGACAAATTTTATTGTTCTGTTTTTTACAAGTCGGCAAATCATCAGAAAAGATGACAGTAGGACGGTTATCGCGAGCATTGTGTGGGACGAAGGATACGATGCTTCCGCTTTTCCGTCAATCAATATGGGGCGGTAGTTAACTGCAACCAGCTCAAAAAATACGTAGGTTGCCGCAACTGCGATATATAGCCCGAGTAGAGCATAAAAATGCAAATCGACTTTTTTTAAGTTTTTGCGCTTTATAAGCTGAATTATGCCCAATACGGCAAAAAAAGCGGCAGGGATAATGAAGATATATCCCAATATTTCCGTGGCAAGGTAAATGGCGTCGTTTGTGCCGATGGAGTCGAAAACGGAATGATTGATAGTTGAAAATCCTAAATTCGTTCCCGATATGCCTGACGGTTGAACATCTACAGTCGACACCAATATTGTAAAAATAATCGATATTAAAAGGACAACACCTGCCATGATAAAATCGTTTCTTACTTTTTTCATTTGAATTTCCTTTGCAAATAGTTTTTGTTTTTTGCTTTCAAATTATTTATAAACCTTTTTTAAATCAATTTATAAACATTTATATTGCCTATAAATTATATAAAAACCGTGCGACTTTGTCAAGCTGTAGGCTCATTATGCGTATTTTTTTTTGTATTATTTATATGATTTTTTTTAAACCCGAATAAAACGAATATGTTACTTTTTAAATTCAAGCATATTGAACTTATTTTTAAATTTAAGCTTAAAGCAATATATAGGTTAGATAATACGAAATATTTTTACACCTTGAAACACGGTGAAATATTTGTTAAAATAAAATAATGAGGAAAAAAACAGGCAAAATCGAAAAGTTTAAAAATACAACAGCGATTATATTTGGCATTTGCGGATACGCCGTCTTTTTATCGGCTGTCATTATGTTTTTAAATTTTAACGACCAAATAATTTTTAATACCGCAGTGATGTCTATCATTGCTTTTTGTTGTCTTGCAGTTATCCCCGCCATATTCATTTTAATAACTTTTGCGACAAAAAACAGGAGAAACCGTAAAGAATATTGTTGCGCTTTTTTAAAAACTTCTTCCGACGGAACGAGTTTGGATAAATCTGTTTTTAAATACAAGCAGAACAAGACGAAACAGACGGCTATGAAAGGGCTTTGTCTGCTGATGATATTATTGTCGGCCGCTCTGTTGCTTTCCTTAATTTTAAACGGACTTTTACTCGATTATTTTCAGCCGATTATGCTTAGCACGGCGACAGCGGTTATGCTCATTGCCGGGACGGTGTTTATGCTTGTCGGCTCTCTTTTTTATCTGTTATCGGGAAAAATTATTTTGTCTGCCGTAACGGCTGTTGTTATCGTCACGAGTTACCTTTCGGGAATAATATGGGCGCATGCGCAAGGCTATCAAAAATTTACAGATGACGCTCAAGTGACTTTTCTGTTCAGCGAAAAAGAAGGCGGTTATTCTTATTATCGTATACCGTCGCTTACCGTTCTCGATAAAGAAGTGTTAAACGATAAATTCGGTTACGCTTTGTCCAACGACGTCGTTTTGGCGCTTGCCGAGGGCAGGCGCGACTCTGCGCACGATACGGGCAGGATAGACATTGTGGGAAAAATCTCTTTTGACGGCGGCGAAACTTTCGGAAATACCATTACTTTTTTCTCGTTTAAAAACGAGGTCGGCAAATTCGGAAATCCCACAGCGGTTTTCGATACGGATACGGGGCTTATAGTGCTTGCCTTCATGACTGCGACAGAAAAAGAAGATTATTACTACCGCACAACCGTGACGAGAGGAAAGCTTTGTGAAGACGGAAATATCGTTTGGGAAGAACCCAAAGACATTAGTCTGCCAAAAGACGAAAGTGCAGTCGGTTCTTCATCGGACGGCGTGAGAAGCGACACCCTTATGGTGGGCCCGGGAAAGGGGTTAAAATTGACGGCGGGGGAGCATATCGGCAGAATAATAATTCCTGCAAGCAACGACGGATATTCATTTGTTATATATTCCGACGATAACGGCATTACCTGGCACAGAGGTGCAAGCGCAGGCGAGGGCAACGAGTGTGAGGCCGCTCTCTTAGCGGACGGCACGGTCGTTATGGTTATAAGAGATAACACAAACTGTTCAGCTTATCACCCCGAGCAATATCAAAGGTTAAGCTATTCCTATGACGGTGGCGAAACGTGGGCGATAAAGACTGCCGATACTTCTTTAAAATCACCGATTTGCATGAGTTCTGTTTGCACGGATAATGGCGGAAGATTGTATTTGACATATCCCGACTCCTTTAAAAACAGGGCGAATCTCACGCTTGCCGAAAGCTCGGACGGCGGTAAAACATGGAAAATTAAGCGGCTGTATTCGGGAGCGTCGGGATATTCGAGCGTAACAGTTACGGATGCAAAAATCTTGATTTTGGCGGAAATTGGTAAAGTGAATTACAGTGAGTCGATTGTCCTTATATCTATATAACCTTTTTAAATATATTGAAGCGGAGTATGAGAGAGTATAAATTAAAATATAAAAAAATCGATACAAAAAAAATGCTGTCGTTCGGGTTTGTCAAAAATGACGGCATATATGTCTATAAAACGGATATTTTAGACGGTCAATTTTATATTGAATTGACCGTGTCGAATGACGAAAAACTGTTTGTCCGAGTGGTGGAAAAAGAGTTTGATGAAGAATACACTTTACATCTTGTCCCTGAAGCGGTAGGCTCGTTTGTCGGAGCGGTCAGGGGAGAAGTTGAAAAACTAGTCGAAAAATTTGAGCGTCAATGCTGTGAAACTGAAATTTTTAAATGCAGGCAAACCTACGCCGTTATCGAATACGTAAAGAATACTTACGGAAGCGATATCGAGTTTTTATGGGAAAAATCTCCCGATAGCGCCGTGTTTCGCAGAAGCGACAATAAAAAATGGTATGGAATTATCATGACTGTTCCGTTTAAAAGACTCGGCGTGGACTCGGACGAAGAAGCCGAAGTAGTTAATCTGAAAGCGTCGCCCGAAAATATAGACCGGATTATCGACAGCAAAAGCGTTTTTCCCGCATATCACATGAACAAAAAAAATTGGTTTACCGTCGTTTTGGACGGTAGTATTTCAAATAAAGATTTATTTTCATACATCGATACCAGTTATATCCTTGCAAAAGGTAAATCCAAACAGAAAAATTAAAAAATATTAAAAGTTAAAAGTGCATTTTAAAAATCTGACTTTTATGCCCGATACGTGAAAAAAGATCCCATTTAAAAATCTGTAGCCGAAAAGCATTTGCTTTTTCGGCTTGTTTTTCCTTTTTCGCCGAAACTTGTTTCGGCGAGGTATAAAAGGATAAATTTAAATACAAGGATAAATTTGATACTGCGTGAAGTTAAATTGCGTTGTGTTTAAAGTCACGGAAGAGGTAAAAAAACAACTTATTTTGTATTCTTTTAAAGAGGAAATTTTTCAAACAAATTAGCATAGAGTGCCGCAGGCACAAATCCGAAAAAGCGGTAGCTTTAGAGGAAAAGGAGCCGTAGGCGTAAAAAGAAACTACAGCCGATAGGCTGTAGTGACAAATGTCGCCTTACGGCGACGTCTTGGTGCGGCCTGAGGGACTTGCCTTACAGCGAAAACGAAGTTTGAGCGTGCAGCACGGCGGAAAAACTAAACCTATTTTGCTAAAACAGCATAGCAGTTTTAGCTTTTTCGGTTTGTTTTTCCTTTTTCGCCGAAACTTGTTTCGGCGAGGATAAATAAGGATAAATAAAAAACTGCGTAGCAGTTAAATTGCGAAGCAATTTAAAGTCACGGAAGCAATAAAAAAAGACAACCAAAATGAAGAAACCGAATGAAGAACTCGTCAAAACCGTGTTTTGACGAAAAAGGAGGAGCAAGCGGTAAGGCGAAGATTTTTTGAATAAAAAAATCGGAGCAAATAGCTTTGCTCCGACGTCTTGGTGCGGTCACCGGGACTTGAACCCGGATGGTTGCCCATACGCCCCTCAAACGTACGCGTCTGCCTGTTCCGCCATGACCGCTCACGGCTTATTTAGTATATAATTTATAAAAAAATTTGTCAATTATTTGTATATAATTTTTTTTGTTGCATTTTAAAAAAAATGAATGTATAATCAAAATATAATAAAAGGAGAGAATTATGTCTTATATACCTTATAGAAGACCAAAATTTGTGCCTCAAGCCGTAAAGGTTATACTTTATCTTTTAGGCATTCTGTTGGTTGCGGCAGGCGTGGTAATGATTATAGTATCTACGGTTTTGTTTTGGCAGTCGTGTGCATCGTCATGCACGGCAAGCTGTCAAAGCTATTCCTGTGCTACGGGCGGTCCGGGAACAATTACTTTTGACAACAGTTGGTTGATTGTCGGATTGGTTTCGTTTGGCGGCGTTATAGTCGGTGCTATAATATGGGCTGTGGCGGCGAAAGTTGAGACAAAAAAATCTTTCTTGAAAAAGTATCCGCATGCCGTGTTTTGTCCTAAGTGTGACGAACTGTGCGACGTCAGAGAAGTATATTGTCCTAAGTGCGGCGAGCTTGTTGATACCAAAGGCGTTTACAAGGATAAACCCAAGTCGGGCGGGGATAACGAATGGCAGGCATTGAATGCCGCATCGAACAGTTCAAATCCCTATGAAGCCTATATGAGAGCAAGAGCGGGTGTTCAAACAGCACCGCAACAACAGGCACAAGCTTCTCAAGAGGATTCTTCACCTTTTGAGGAAAACTTTGCGCCTTCGGACAAACCGACGAACGGAGAAGATGACGGCGGAAACGCAAATCAATAAATACTTTATGGCTTTAATTTTTCAAAAGCATAATAGCATTAAAGCTTAAATCCAAAATTTAAAAAGACCTTTCGAGGTCTTTTTTTATAAGCGTCGGCTTGAGTTCGCTGTCATTTTTAGCGTGTTTAATTTAAGTTTATATTGTATAAATAAGAAAACTGTCGGACGCGACGTTGAACATAGACAGCGCAATTTCATATAATAAAATATGGCGGATAAAAGCAAAAACAAAGACGATAGCAGGTGTATGAATATGCTTGCGGTGCTGATTGCCGAATATCTGGCAAAAGACGCAACGAATGAAGAACTGTGCGAAATGATACAGTTTTTTTCTATTATCTCTACGTCTTTGAGGACGTATATGTGTTAGGCGTGATATTACGCGTAGTTATTTATTTTGCGTCATTTTCTATAGTTGTAGCTTTAAGTGCGCCGAGCAATCTATAAAATATAAGATTGTTCAGGTTTAAAATGATAGTTCGACATTTAATGCAGAAAAACTTTAAACTTAAAACTAAAAAGCTTTAAATTTAAAAACTAAGGAGCGACGGAAACAGTGATAAGGTTTGCCTGTTTGCAGAATGTAAAGAAGATAAATAGCCATTTTAAAAGTTATTAAAGCCTTAAAGTATCAGTAAAATATTACAGGAAAATAAAAAAGGGAGCGTTTGCTCCCTTTTTATTTAAACATATCTGAACTTATTTGAAGTTTTTGATATATTTTGCGAGTTCATTGAAGATGACGTCGAGTCCGTGTGCGCCGGCATCGGGGAATCCGATTGAACGCTCACCGACTGTGCCTGCTCTGCCGAGAGACGCAACGTGTGATTTTGTTGCTTCTGCGCCGTCGTGAGCGGCTTTTGCGCCGAGGTCAAGACCTTGTTGCAATTTCTTGCCTTCTTCAGCGGCTTTTGTAAGAGCGAGCGCACAGGGCTTGAGTGCGTCGACCAAAGTCTTATCGCCGATATCTGCGCCTTTGCCGAAAGATTTTTTACCCGTTTCAAATACGCCGCGGTTTGCTTCCATAAAGAGGAAAGCGATGTCTTTAAGGTTGACTTCCTGTTTGCCTTCCATAGCTTTACCGGCATATTTAAATGCCGAGCCCCATATAGGACCTGACGCGCCGCCGCAGTATTCCTTGATGATTTCGGAACAGCTGACAAGGAATTGACCGATGTCGCCCTTCTTTCTTGTAGCCCAATCTGCCTTCAATTGCTTAAAGCCTTTAGCGATTGACATGCCGAAGTCGCCGTCGCCCATTTGGTCTGCTTCACAGAAAGGAACTTCGTTTTCGATTATGACGTCAGCCATTTTTTCAACTATTTTAACGAAAGCGGGAAGGTTTATGGTTTCGCCAATAACAGCCTTTCCTTTTACTTCGTAAACAGCATTAGCGTCGTCGTCAGCATTTTGTGCCGCTTTCTTTTTGCCTTTTTTCTCGCAGGATGCAGCTTCAACGGGAGTGACTCCGAGGGCTTTTGAAATTGCTTTCATTGCCTCGACAGCCGCTTCTGCGCTTGCGTCCATAGCTGCGCCCCAAGTGAGGGCAGGGGTGGATACGGGGTAGTCAATCAAAGCTTTGATTTCGGAATCCGCTCTGAGGACGGTTATTGATGCGCCTGCCATATCGATTGAGGTCATAAAGTTGCCGACGATTGTGCGGTGAATTTTGATGCCTTCTTCGTCGAGAGCTTTATTGACGGAGTTGTTGAGAATGTAGAGCTCTTGAAGAGGTGAGCCGCCGAAACCATTGATGAGCAATACTACGTCTTCACCTTTTTTGAGACCGAGGTCATCAATGAGGTCTTTGACAATTCTATTTGAAAGGTCATCGGCAAACGTGCCTTTTGAATAGTCAATCTTTTCACGGAAACGTCCGGGCTCGCCGTGGATACCTACGCCGAATTCCATTTCGTCGTCGCCGATTTCAAAAGTGGGGTGACCCGCCGCGGGAACGGTGCAGGAGGTGAAAGCGAAACCGAAAGAACGAACGTTTTCGATAACCTTGTTTGCAACGGCTTTGACTTCTTCAAGCGATTTTCCTTGCTCAGCCGCCGCGCCTGCGCATTTGTGAACGAGAACGGTGCCGGCAACGCCTCTGCGACCTACGGTGTAAAGAGAGTCTTTAACGGCGATATCGTCGTTTACGTAAACCGCGTCGACTTTTATTCCGTCGTCTTGAGCGTCTGACATAGCGTTATTGAAGTTCATGCAGTCACCGGAGTAATTTTTGATGACAAGCAACACGCCTTTTTCGGTAGCGCATTGTTTGATTGCGTTATAAACCTGAACCTGGGAGGGTGAAGCGAAAACGTCACCGCAGACGGCGCAGTCAATCATACCTTTACCGACAAAACCTGCGTGAGCGGGTTCGTGACCGGAGCCGCCACCCGAAATGATGGAGACTTTGTCGTCGTTGATGTCGACTTTTTTGACAATCTTGTACTTTTCAACGAATTCGAGTTCCGGATGCGCCTTTGCAAGGCCGTGGCACATGTCATAGACGAAAGTTTCCGGAGTGTTCATGATTTTTTTCATTTATATTTTCCTCCACAAATTATTACCAGCCTTTTGGGGCTGGTAATAAAATTTAATTTAAATTATTTGCAGTCGCAACCGCAGTCGCAACCGTATTTGTATTCGTATCCGAGCTTATCAGCCGTCTTAATAGCAGCAATGACCATATCTTCGGTGACGGGGAAAGGCATATTGTGAATAGACTCGTCGGGGATGCACGTCTTAGCGGCAACTGCTTTGTATTCGTCGTCGGTAAGAGACGTTCTGATAGTCTTGCCTGTCTTCTTGTCGGTCATGAGGTCTTTAAGGCAGACGGGGAGGCCGACAGAGCAGCAGAATTCAATAACTTCATAGAGTTCTTCTTCGGGGCTGTTTTCCAAAATGAGCTGGCAAATGGTACCGAAAGCAACTACTTCGCCGTGGAAGTTGCAGCCGTGAATGTCGTGGACGCAGGTAAGACCGTCATGCAAAGCGTGAGCTGCGGCAAGACCGCCCGATTCAAATCCGAGACCGGAAAGAAGAATGTTGGTTTCGACTATTTTTTCAAAAGCGGGAGTGATTGCATTGCAATCGCAAGCGGCTTTTGCTTTAGCGCCGTCGGAAATAAGGCTTTCATAGCAAAGGGTTGCGAGAGCGAAAGCGGTGTGAGTGCCGTATCCGAGCAAAGTGCCTTTTGCTCTGTCCGCGCCGCAGGGGAGACCTGCGTTTACGTTTGAAACGGAATTGACGTTTGCTCTTGCTTCAAAATAGGTTGAAAGAGCATCGCCCATACCGGAAACGAGGAAACGCGAAGGAGCGTTTGCTATGACGCTAAGGTCAATCAAAACGACTGACGGATTTTGACGGAAGTATGCATAGTCGTCAAATTCGTGATTGTCTGTGTATAAAACCGCGGAGTGAGAGGTAGGAGCATCGGTTGCCGCGATGGTAGGACAGATAATGAGGTTTGAACCTTCTGCAACACACTTAGCGGTGTCGATAGCCTTACCGCCGCCGAGACCGATTGTGCAGGAACAACCGTTTTTGGAAGCGAATTCCTTAAGTTTTGCGACTTGCGTTCTTGAGCATTCGCCGCTGAATTCACCGGCCGAAAGCAATTTGACGCCGTATTTCTTTTGTGTTGCTTCGAGCTTGTCTTTGACGAGGCTGAGAGCAAAAGAGTCAGCTATCAAAAGGGCTGAATCTCCGAAGGTTTTGACGAAGTAACCGAGATTTAAAAGCTCGTCTTCGCCTTGCACATACTTTGATGGGCAAATAAATGCTTTTCTCATAAAGTTTCTCCTTTTATGTTGTTTATTTTTATGAAGATATTATAATAAATTTAAATGGAAAAAACAATACAAATTTTGCAAAAAATTGAGATTTTTTGGCATTATTTTACATTTTAACGATTTCAAAAAAAATTTGATTTTTTTTTATCATTTGTTGACAAAGAATTTCATCAGATATTATAATAAAAAAAATTTAAGAACCTTAGTAAACGATTTAAAAAAGCCCGTAGAACGTTGCTGCATACGGCGAGCAAAGAGGGCGGTTTTTTTTGTAGATTTATAAAAAGCAAGGATTGCCGCTTTTTTTAGTGGCTTTTTCTCTTGCGTTTAAAAGATTTTTAAATTATCGGAAAGGTTAACGTTTTTAAATATTATCGACGTTCCGTGTTTCGGATGAGCGGTAGAATTTACCCGTAGGCGGTAAAGCGTTGCCGATGAGTTTTACGAAATTCAATATTGTGAGGTATAAACTATGAACAAATATGTTTCGACAGTACTTGAGGAACTCAAAGCAAAGAACCCCAATCAACCGGAGTTCATTCAAGCGGCAACGGAAATTTTGGAATCGATTTCTCTTGCTTGCGACAAACATCCCGAATACGAAAAAGCGGGTTTGCTTGAGATGCTTACCGAACCTGAACGCGTTATTATGTTCAGAGTTCCGTGGGTAGATGACAAAGGACAAGTTCACGCCAACAAAGGATACCGTGTGCAATTCAATAGCGCAATCGGACCTTACAAGGGCGGACTTCGTTTCCATCCGTCGGTAAACCTTTCCATTTTGAAATTTTTGGGATTTGAGCAAATCTTCAAAAACTCGCTTACCACTCTCCCGATGGGCGGTGGCAAGGGCGGTTCCGATTTTGACCCAAAAGGCAAATCCGACAATGAAGTGATGCGTTTTTGTCAATCGTTTATGGCTGAGCTTTACCGCCACATCGGACAGGATACCGACGTTCCCGCAGGCGATATTGGCGTAGGAGCCAGAGAAATCGGATATATGTTCGGATATTATAAAAAAATCGCAAACGAACATACCGCTGTTTTGACCGGCAGAGGTCTCTCTTACGGCGGAAGTCTTGCGAGAAAAGAAGCTACGGGTTACGGTCTTGTTTATCTTGTCGATGAGATGCTCAAGTGCAACGGCAAGAGCATGGACGGTAAGACAGTGGTCATTTCCGGTAGCGGAAACGTTGCGATTTACGCCTGCGAAAAGGCAACTTCGCTCGGCGCAAAGGTTGTCGCGCTCTCTGATTCAAACGGATATATTTATGACCAAAACGGCATTGACCTTGCTCTCGTCAAAGAAATCAAGGAAGTCAAGAGAGGCAGGATCAAAGAATACGTCACTGTTCATAAAGATGCGAAATACACCGAAGGCTGCAAGGGTATCTGGACTATTAAGTGCGATATAGCGCTTCCTTGCGCCACTCAGAACGAAATCGACGTTGAGAGTGCGGAAGCTTTGATTAAAAACGGAGTATGGTGCGTAGGCGAAGGCGCAAACATGCCCACCACCTTGGAAGCCACCAAAAAATTCCTCGACGCAAAAGTTTTGTTTGCTCCCGCAAAAGCTGCAAACGCAGGCGGTGTCGCTACGTCGGGACTCGAGATGGCTCAGTCAAGCCAAAGACTTTTCTGGTCGTTTGAAGAAGTCGACGCAAAACTCAAAACTATCATGATCGGCATTTACCATTCTATTGCCGACGCAGCTGAAAAATACGGTCAGAAGGGTAACTATGTTATGGGTGCAAACCTTGCGGCTTTCGAAAAAATCGCCGAGGCAATGATGGCTCACGGTGTTTGCTAAAATTTGCCTTTGTCAATAAGTTTTAAATTTTAAAACTTTAAACAGATTTATAATCCGCAGCCACGTCTGCGGATTTTTAATTACTAAAAGTAAGTTTTGGCACAAGATCAAAAGCTAACGGCTTGAAAAACTTTTTGCTTTTATAGTGGTGCATAATTTTTATTGTAAAAAAAGTTTTTTTAATTTAAAATAAAAATGTGAATGACAAACCTATTAAACTGAATTAATTAAGTTTACAACGGTAAATTAATTAACGGAGGAGTATATATGGATATAAAAGAAAGAGTGGAATGGATAAAATCCGTGCTCAAAGAGGCTCACGCCGACGGTATAGTTTACGGTAACAGCGGAGGAAAGGATTGTTCGCTCGTTTCTATACTGTGCAAGATGGCTTGCGATAATACGGTGGGCATCATAATGCCTTGCGAAAGCAGCCGCAACTACGGACAGGATATGTCAGACGCAATGGCGGTTTCGGACAAGTTTGGCATAAAGAATATTGTGATTGACGTGACTAAAGGAAAGCAAGCAATGTGCGAAGTTTTAAATTCCGAACTTGACAAGGTTTCCGAAGAAAGAAGAAAGAAAGCCTTGATAAATATCAATCCTCGACTAAGAATGATAACGCTTTACGCCTACGCCGCCGCCAACAATATGCTTGTGGCAGGGACGGGCAACAGAAGCGAGGCGGCAATGGGATATTTCACCAAATGGGGAGACGGAGCTTACGATTTTAATCCAATCTCCGACCTGACCGTGACGGAAGTTTACGAAATGCTTGCCGAACTCGGCTGCCCCGAGCAGATAATAAAAAAAGCGCCGTCGGCAGGACTTTACGAAGGGCAGACTGACGAGGCGGAAATGGGTATCAGCTATGCGGCGATAGATAAGTATTTGCTGTCAAAAGAGGGACAAAAAGAGGACGTGGACAAAATCGAGCGGGCTATTGCGGCTTCCGCCCATAAGAGGCGTATGCCTTTAACCTTTAAAAACAGTGAAAATAACGATAAATTGTAAAAAAATTTTCGTTTTTGACTTTTCAAATAAAAAACTGTATGCTATAATCAAATTTGTGATAAACGAAACGGTTTATACATTTATGATAAACAAACCCTATGGAGGAAAATATGT
The DNA here is from genome assembly GCA_000437555.1 of Acidaminococcus sp. CAG:917. Lineage (GTDB taxonomy): Bacteria > Bacillota > Clostridia > Christensenellales > CAG-917 > CAG-917. The sequence continues at coordinate 38,829 of FR901015.1, forward strand.
CGAAAATCAACCTTACCACGGTGCCGTTTAAAGGAACGAAAAAACAGGAAGAAGAACTCAGAGCTGCTCTTGCAGATATCAAAAAATTGGACGGAGCCTTGATGCCCGCACTTCAGACAGCGCAAGCCATATACGGATATCTGCCCATCGAAGTTCAGAAAATCGTTTCGGAGGAGCTTAGCGTTCCGCTCGAAGAAATTTTCGGAGTGGCGACTTTCTATTCGCAATTCAAACTTAACCCCGTAGGTAAGTATTCCGTTTCCGTATGCTTGGGAACAGCGTGCTACGTCAAGGGCGCGGGAAACATTATCGACCGTCTTAAGAGGGAATTGAATCTCGAAGAGGGCGGCACTTCTGCCGACGGTATGTTCTCGCTTGCGGCTACCCGTTGCATAGGCTGTTGCGGTCTTGCCCCGGTTATGACGGTGAACGAGGACGTTTACGGAAAACTTGTAGCCGACGATATCCCCGGCATACTTTCCAAATACGGAAAATAAAGGATGGTTAATACTATTTATAATTATATTTAAGTGGCGAGGTGTCTTGCCACTTATTTATTAAAATGAGTTTTTATAAGATTGAATTATATCTTATTTTAACCGAGATAATAAACAAGTTTGACCATAACACGGCGTTTGCAAACAGCGATTATCTTAAACGGCAAAAGCAATATAAACTCCGTGTGTAATTGCGCTATATAAATAAAAAATGAGAATACCGAAAAAATAAGCATAAGGTGTTTTAATATTATTTAAAGAATTATAGTCTAAAATAATAAAAATCAGTTCCTATGAAGGAAATTAACGACAAGCAAGGAAATATCATGTCAAAGACAAATCAACCTTTAACGAAAAAGAAAAAAACCGCAATCGTCGCGGGAATAATAGCAGGAGTAGTTGCTCTTGCGCTCATTGTCACTCTGCTTTGCGTTTTTTTAATCGAGCCACAAAGCTATGAGCTAAAAAACGGCAAATATTATCTTACTATATCCGCTCAGATGAACGAGGACGTTGTAATCGAGATAAAAGGTAAAGACTATACGATATCTGTCGCCGACGGATATGATTTCCCTTTCAGCGGTAGCGGAACGTATTATTATGACGGGAAAAACGATTTCACTTTTTATAAAGGAGAGACGGAATATTTAAAGGGAACTGTATCTAACGGCATACTGACTATTGCCAAAGATATAAACTTTGTCGATAAAACGACCTACACTTTTAAATACAGCGAGAAAAGTCCTTCAGAGATTGAGGTCGACGACGGCTATACTTCAGGATTGAAATATTCTTACAACGCGGGACAAAGGAGCTATACGCTAACGGGGATAGGTTCTTCTACGTCGGATACGATTGTCATTCCGGATACGGTCAGACTTGTCGCCACAAGCGTGGAAATGCCTGTTACCGCCATTGCGGACGGAGCGTTTAAAAACAATACTAAAATCAAGTCGGTCACGATGGGCGACAATATAGTGAGTATAGGTGCGTCCGCTTTCGAGGGATGTACTTCTTTGACCGAATTGAATTTGGGCAACAGTGTAACGAGTATAGGCGCAAACGCATTGGAAGGCACAAACATTTCGTATTCCGAGATAAACGGAATTAGCTTTTTAAATAAATGGGCTATCTCGCTAAATACCACGGCGTCGCACGTTTCCGTTCCCGAAGGTACCGTCGGTCTTTACGACTCACTTTTCGCTTTTGACGAAACTATAAACTCGATAGAGTTGCCGTCCACTTTGAAAACGATAAACGATAAAGTGTTTTACGGCTTAAAATCGCTTAGTTCAATCAGCATATACGGCGACGAGTCTCAGGCGTCGTTTGCGGTTTACGGCGGCGGACTTTACGATAAAGACTTCAAAAAACTTTACGTTCAATTTCTCGGCGGCGATTCCGTCACTGTTCCCGACAGCGTGGAAGAAATCGCATACGGCGCCCTTTACGGCCGTTCCGATATAACGACTCTTACTATTCCTTTTGTCGGTAAGAACAAAACGGCGACTTTGGCGGAAGGCGTTTTCGGATATATTTTCGGAGGCATCTCTTATGACGGAGGCGTTTATTTCAGACAGTATTACGACAGCTTAAACTATGTCGACAGCTATATACCGTCATCGCTTGACACCGTTACCGTAACAGGCGCATGCAACGTAAACGCAGGGGCGTTTTACGGTTTATCTTTTAGCGAACTCAATATCGAAAAAGCGGTGTATATCGCCGAGGGCGCACTCGAAAAGATGACCGCTCTTACTTCTTTAACGTTGCCCTTTGTAGGTTCCAACAATTCAAACAGTTTTGCTTCCGTTTTCGGCAAGTCGGAATACGAGGGCGGTATAATCTGCAATACGTTCGACGGGTTGAACAACAAAAGATATTATATTCCGTCAACGCTCGTTTCCGTTACGATACAAAATTCCGTTTTGCCTCAATTTGCTTTCTACGGTTGTAGCGGATTGCAATCGATAACGTTTAACCAATCGGTGGCTTTAAGATACGAAGAAATCGGGGAGGGCGCCGACGCGGATAAAAAACTTGTCGGAATAGAGGGAGCGTTTTCGGGCTGCGACAATCTTTTGGCGGTCAATCTCGGTACAAACTACCTTTTGACGGACGGTATTTTATATGATAAGGATATGAAGTTTATCGTTGCCGTTTTAAAATCGAGGACGGATTCGTCGCTTGTTTTATCCGATTCCGTCAAGGGAATTTTAGGTTATGCCCTCTCAGGCTCTAACGTTGCAAATCTTACCCTGTCGGCAAATACTGAATTTTTTGACGCCGATTCTCTTATCGGCTCAAACGTCACGACGCTCAACGTTCCGTCGCAAAATTCTTATTTTACCGATTTTAATTCGCAAGGGCTGATAGTAACGAAAGATTTGACGCAAGCAATATTTTTGTCGGACGGTTTCAGCGGAATTCTTACTTTGCCGTCACAGCTGTCAAGTGTAAACTTCGCCGTATTGAATAAGGGAACGGTTACGAAATTCGCATTTGACAATGAATCGGCAAAATTTGAAATTTCAAGCGGAATTATCTTAAATAAGGAAAAAACTCGGATATTAGCCGTTCCCAACTCTCTTTCGGGCGATATCGTGTTGCCAAACAGCATAATCTCTTTCGACAATTCGGCGTTTGAAAATCTTGCAGTGACCTCGATAACTTTAGTAGACTCTCTCGGGGCGGAAAGCGCTGGACAGACGTATTCCACACAGGGCGGCGTCTTGTATAACGCCGGCAAAACCGTGTTGATATTCGCGCCTAAAGACATAAGCGGAGATTTGATTTTGCCCGAAACGCTTACGGATATTTCCGACAGCGCATTCAGCGGCAGAGTTAAATTGACGTCTATAACTGCAAAAAGCAAACTTTCGAAAATCGGAGGATATGCTTTTGAAAATATCACGGCGTCGATAAATCTTGCAAACGACGGTTCGCTTAAAGGGATAAATTCAGAGTCGTTCAGAAATTACAAGGGAACGAATCTCGTAATACCCGATAGCGTCACTTCCATTGCCGAAGGCTCGTTTTACGGTTGCGGAAATTTAACGTCTATCACTTTGCCTTTTGTCGGAACGGGCATATCCTCCACAAACGAAAAAGCCTTGCTCGGCGTGATATTCGGAACTTCGCCTTTCGACGGAGCAGTTGAGGTTAGACAGGCGTTTTACGATATGAAAGAGTTTATCTCATATTACTTGCCGTCGTCGCTTGCCGAAGTTACCGTGACAAAAGCTACTACCTTTAAACGAGGAGCGTTTTCGTATATTCCTTCTCTTGAAACGGTAAACGTGGGATACGACTTCACCGTGTTCGATTATTCGCTCGCCTGCGACGTATTCAAAGGCGCTACGGCTTTTAGCGATTTCAACGTTGCCGAAGCGGGATATTATCAATCGCAAAACGGAGATTTATTCAGATATGCTTTAAACTACACTTACGTTTCTTCCGATATAACGAGATACGAAAATATTGGCGGACAATACGCGGTGAGCGACAAAGGCACTTATATTTTGGTGGGCGATATGTTCGTCGAACTCTATACGGGTGAGGACGGACTTCCCGTAAAGTATAGATATTTTGAAAACAGCGTTTTTTCTTCCTATAACGGAGTGCTGTATAACAAAGACAAAACATCTGTCATTTTCTGTCCGCTCGGCAAAAGCGGAGTTTTGGAGCTTGCGTCCTCCGTCAAAAATATAAATTCCGCCGTTTTTGAAAATGCCGTCGGCATAACGGGATACGACGTTTCGGAAACGAATTCCACCTATATTGCGAGCGGCGGCGCAATCATCAGAAAATCGGACGGCTATCTCACGCTCTTGCCTTCAGACTATGCGTTTGCCGAGGACGGAAATATACTTTATGTCGGGGATTGGGTATACGGTATAAAAGAGGGAGTGGATAAAGCCACAATAACTCAGATATCTATAAAAGAGGGAACAAAAGGTATTTTGTCAAACGCTTTTGTCGCTTTTGTAAATCTTGAAAGCGTCAGTATGCCGTCGTCTCTTGAAACGGTAGGCTCTTTTGCTTTTTCGGGTTGCAATTCCTTAACCGTGTTGCCGTCGTTTGACAACGTTGTGACGATAGGCGCATACGCTTTCAGATGCGACTTATCATCAAGCGTCGCAACAAGCGATATTTCTCTGCCGCTTTCCGTTCAATCGTTGGGCGACTATGCTTTTTATGGCAGAACGGTTACGATAAACTGTGAGGCAGGCTCTAAGCCCTCGGGGTGGACGTCAAACTGTTTTAGCTCGGGTAACAGCGTTAACTGGGGCACGGTATAACCAAAAGACGGCAATAGGCAAAATGCCTATTGCTTTTTTTTGAAATTTTGTTAAAATATACTAGGTAGGGCATATTGCCCAATTTAAATGGAGGACTATATGAAAGTCAGTGAAATTGTAGAATTGCTTGACGGCGTCGTGCTCAGCGAAGGCGACAATATGGAAAAGGATTTACATTCTGCCTGTGCTTCGGATATGATGAGCGACGTGTTGGCGTTTGTCAAAGACCAGGCAGTACTTATAACGGGGCTATGCAATCCTCAGGTTGTCAGAACCGCGGAAATGATGGATATGCTTTGCATAGTGCTTGTAAGGGGCAAAAAGCCGGATACTACGCTTGTCGAACTCGCAAAAGACAGAGGAATTACTTTAATTGCCACACCTCACCGTATGTTTGCCGCTTGCGGAATACTTTATCAGGCGGGGCTTAAAGCCGAGGTTTGACGATGGAGAATTTACACTTTGAGTATGAAGTGGCGGGAAACAATTTTTCTCAGGCAGGTATGGCTTCCGACGCAGTTAAAAGCACGCTCAAAAAGATGGGCATAGCGTCAGAAGATATTCGCAGAGTTGCAATCGCCATGTATGAAGGAGAAATAAATATGGTCATTCACGGCGGTGGAGGAGTTGCCGTCATAGACATATTTTTTGACCATATCGAGATAAAACTAATCGACCACGGAAAAGGTATCGAAAATATAGAACTTGCCATGACGCCCGGTTATTCCACGGCGGAAGACGAAATAAGAGCTTTGGGGTTCGGAGCGGGTATGGGATTGCCCAATATGAAAAAATACGCCGACGTGCTTGAAATAGAAAGCGAGGTGGGCGTGGGTACAACCGTTTACATAAGAGTCGATTTTCATTAAGAGGGAATTTATGGAAAACAATTATTTTCACACCGTCTTCCTTGACGCGGAAAAATGCAAGGGTTGTGTAACTTGCATGAAGCGTTGTCCTACGGAAGCTATAAGGGTGAGAAACGGGAAAGCGAGCGTTTTTTACGACAGATGTATAGGGTGTGGCGAGTGCGTCCGCCTTTGTCCGTCGCACGCTAAGCTCGCTTCCTACGATTCGTTTGACACGATAAACGATTTCAAATATAAAATTGCTTTACCGGCGCCGTCGCTTTACGGACAGTTTAACAATCTTACCGACGTAAACTATGTTTTAAACGGGCTTTTGGCTCTCGGTTTTGACGAGGTGTTCGAGGTCGGCAGGGGAGCGGAATATGCGTCCGCCGTGACGAAGATAATTTTCGACCAGAACAAGGTCAAGTATCCCGTCATAAGCACGGCTTGTCCTGCCGTATTGGAGCTTATCTTATCGCGTTACCATAATTTAAAAGACAATCTTTTAAACATTTTGGCGCCTGTCGACATATCTGCAAAACTTGCCAGGGACAAGGCGATAAAAAGAGGTATTCCGCCTGAAGATATAGGCGTGTATTTTATTTCACCGTGTCCTGCTAAAGTTTACGCTTTAAAACTCGGCGTGGGCGTCAACAAGCCTTACGTCGACAGGGTTTTGTCCACGGGCGAGGTATATATGAAACTCGTTCCCGCTATGAACAAGCTTGAACCTTCGGATATAAAGCCTCTTTCCAAAATGGGAAATCTGGGGCTTCATTGGGCGACGTCCGGCGGTGAAGCCACGGCGACGTTCAGGAGCAAATATCTTGCGGCTGACGGCATAGAAAACGTAAAGCATATTCTTGACGGGCTTGAGGACAACACTTTGACCGAAGTCGATTTTATAGAACTTGACGCTTGTGCGGGCGGCTGTGTAGGCGGCGTGCTCAACGTCGAAAATCCTTTTGTAGCCAAAGCAAGAATCAGACAGCTTCGCATGAAACTGCCTGCCACGTCGTCAAACATATTGGCAGACGAAGGAAAGCCTCTGTCTTACTACGTTTGGGAGGACGAACCGCAGTTTAAAAACTTTGACAAACTTGACGAGAACAGGCTTAGTGCCATGCAAAAACTTATGGAAGTGGAAAATCTTTTAAACACCCTTCCGCAATACGACTGCGGTATGTGCGGCGCTCCCAGCTGTAGGGCTTTTGCCGAGGACGTCGTATCGGGCATTGTGTCCGACGAGTGTCCTCGTCTTGAAAAAGAGGTAAAAAATGAAACTGAGTAAAATTATAGAGACGCTCGAGGCGACAGAGGTCAACGTCGTAGACAAAGATTTTGATGTTACAAAAGGATACTGCGGCGACTTTTTAAGTTTTGTCATGGGTAAGGCACCGTCAGGTTGCGCCTGGTTTACGGTTATGACAAATATAAACGTCTGCGCCGTGGCTACGCTTGCCGAGGTGGGCGTTGTCGTTGTTTGCGAGGGCGCAAAGTCCACTCCCGAACTTGTTGACAAGGCGAAGTCTCAAAACGTCAATTTGATTGAAACAAAATACGACATTTTCGAGGCAGTAAAAAGATATATTGCAGCGGAGGCTTGATGAAATATAAATACGACCTGCACGTTCACAGCTGTCTTTCGCCATGCGCCGAAAACGATATGACACCGGCGACAATTGTTGCTTTTGCCAAACTTTCGGGGCTTGATTTTGTTGCAATTTCCGACCACAATGCGATAGACAACGTCGAAGTCGCCCTTAAATGCGGAGCGGCTTACGGTGTGTGCGTCGTGCCTGCCGTTGAAATACAGACGGAGGAAGATATTCATCTTTTGTGTCTGTTTAAAAATTATCAAAACCTTAAGGCGTTTTTTAATCAAATCTCCTTTCACGACTTAAAAAACGAAAGTGCCATATACGGAGAGCAGCTTGTCATGGACGAGGACGACAATATTGTCAGGGTGGAGGAAAGACTTTTGCTTCACGGAGCGCAAATTACGCCCGACAGAGTCAAAATATTAGCGGACGAATTCGGCGGCATAGCGATACCTGCCCATATAGACAGAGAAGGCAACAGTATGCTCGCCATATTGGGTGCAATTACCGACGAATTTAAGGTGGTGGAACTTTCCACTAAGGCAAAAAACGAAGAAGTTGAAAAGTGGAGCAAGGATTATACCGTCATTATCGACTCCGACGCTCATACCGTTGAAAATATCGGCGTGTCAAGTGAGATTGATTTGCCTGACAGGTCGGTTTTTGCGTTAATAGACTATCTTAGAAAAAAATCTTATTGATTTTGGCATGTTTGTAATCCTTTCAGGCCCGTTTTGACTTGTAGAATGAAATTTGTATTTAATTGTTAAAAATATATTAAAAAAATAAAAAAAACGGCTTTGCAAAAGTATTTTTTTATGATAATATATATTTGTATGTAAAAAAAGGGTGAATTATGAGAGAACTGTCGCTTAACATCCTCGATATAGTTGAAAACTCGGTCAAAGCCGAAGCTAAAATAGTTTATATCGACGTCATCGCAAAGGACAACGTTTTGACGATATCCATTAAAGACGACGGCAAAGGCATGAGCGAAGAATTCTTGAGCAGAGTTACCGACCCTTATACAACCACTCGCACGACGAGGAAGGTGGGTATGGGTTTGCCTTTTTTGAAAATGGAAGCGGAGATGGCGGGCGGTACTTTCGATATCCGTTCAAAACTCGGCGAAGGGACTGTCGTTACCACCACTTTTGCTATTGACCACATAGACAGACCGCCGCTCGGTGACCTTGGCGAAACTATGTCCACTCTCATTTCCAACGGAGATGAGGTTGAATATGTTTTGCATTTTGTCTTTAAAGATACCGATTTCGTTTTTGACACGAGAGAACTTAAAGCGCAGCTTGACGGCGTCCCTATGGACGAACCCGAAGTGCTGCTGTTTATAAAAAATTATATTAGAGAAAACACACCACACGGAGGATTATTATGAAGAGTATCGACGATATCAAAGCAATCAGAGATAAGATGCAATCTGAGATTATATTGCGCGATAACACAAGCGGCAACGATGAAACAAGAATTGTTGTCGGTATGGCTACTTGCGGTATTTCCGCGGGTGCCCGTCCCGTTTTCAACACTTTAGTTGAAGAAGTCGCTACAAGACAGCTTAAAAACGTCAAAGTAACCCGTTCGGGTTGTTTGGGAATGTGCAAACTTGAACCCATTGTCGAAGTTTTCGTTCCCGGTCAGGAAAAAGTTACCTACGTTCATGTGGACAGCGAAAAAGCGAAACAGATTGTCGCAAACCACATTGTAAACGGTAATATTTGCACTGAATATTTAATTACCAACGAATAAGCAGGAGGAAAATATGTTTAGAAGTACCATTCTTTGCTGTGGCGGAACGGGCTGTCACTCAAACAACAGCGGGGAAATCATTAAAGAGTTTAAAGCTCAGATTGCCCAAAAAGGACTCGACAAAGACGTCGAAGTCGTTGAAACAGGTTGTCACGGTCTTTGCGCCGTAGGCCCTATCGTCATCGTATATCCCGAAGGCGCTTTTTACAGCAACGTTAAAGTCGAAGACGTCTCCGAAATCGTCGACGAGCATATCATCAAAGGAAGACTCGTCCAAAGATTGCTCTTTAAGGATAAAAACAATACTCAAGCCGTCAAGGCTCTTTCGGACACGAATTTCTATAAAAAGCAAACTCGTGTCGCGCTCCGTAACTGTGGTGTCATAAATCCCGAAAATATCGACGAATATATCGCTTACGACGGTTATCAGGCATTAATAAAGGTTTTGACCACAATGAAGCCGGAAGACGTCGTTAAAGTTCTTCTTGATTCAGGGCTCAGAGGCCGTGGAGGCGCAGGATTCCCGACCGGTAAAAAATGGCAGTTTGCTATGATGCAGCCAAAAGGTCAGAAATACGTCTGCTGCAACGCCGACGAAGGAGACCCGGGCGCATTCATGGACCGTTCTGTTTTGGAAGGCGACCCGCACGCCGTTTTGGAGGCTATGACAATTGCCGGATATACAATAGGTTCAAACCAAGGCTATATCTATGTTCGTGCGGAATATCCTATCGCAGTCGAGCGTTGTAAAATTGCTATCGCTCAAGCCAAAGAATACGGCCTTTTAGGTAAGAATATTTTGGGCACAGGTTTTGATTTCGATATCGACATAAGACTTGGCGCAGGCGCTTTCGTCTGCGGTGAAGAAACCGCTCTTATGACTTCAATCGAAGGCAAGAGAGGCGAGCCGCATCCCCGTCCTCCGTTCCCGGCGGTCAAGGGATTGTTCGGCAAGCCGACTATCCTCAACAACGTTGAAACTTATGCAAACATTCCGCAAATCATTTTGAAGGGCGCCGAATGGTTCGCTTCTATGGGAACGGAAAAATCAAAGGGCACTAAAGTTTTTGCTCTCGGCGGTAAAATCACCAACACAGGACTTGTCGAAATTCCGATGGGCACGACGCTCAGAACGGTTATCGAAGATATCGGAGGCGGTATCCCCAACGGAAAGAAGTTCAAGGCGGCTCAAACGGGCGGACCTTCCGGCGGTTGTATTCCTGCCGAACACCTTGACATTCCTATCGACTATGACAACCTTATTTCTATCGGCTCAATGATGGGCTCGGGCGGTATGATTGTCATGGACGAGGATAACTGTATGGTTGACATCGCTAAGTTCTTCTTGGAATTCACCGTCGACGAAAGCTGCGGAAAGTGTACTCCTTGCCGTATCGGAACGCGTCGTTTGCTTGAATACCTCGACAAAATCACGAGGGGACAGGCAACGATGGAAGACCTCGACGAAATGGAAAAACTTTGCTACTACATAAAGGACAACGCTCTTTGCGGTCTCGGACAAACGGCGCCGAACCCTGTTCTCAGCACGCTCAGATATTTCAGAGACGAATATGAAGCGCATATTAAAGAAAAGAGATGTCCCGCGGGAGTTTGCAAACACTTATTGCGTTACGAAATTACCGACGCTTGTAAAGGTTGCTCTCTCTGTGCGAGAAAATGTCCCGTCAATGCTATTTCGGGCGAAATCAAACAAAAATTCAATATCGACCAAGACAAATGTATCAAGTGCGGCGTATGTATCAGCAATTGTAAGTTTGGCGCTATTGTCAAGAAGTAGAGGTGAAATATGGCTAATAAAGTGAATTTGAAAATAAACAATATTCCTGTTACCGTAGATGCAGGAACCACGATTTTGGAAGCTGCAAGACAATGCGGTATTAAAATCCCTACTCTTTGTTATCTAAAAGATATCAACGCTATCGGCGCTTGCCGTGTGTGCGTTTGTGAAGTTAAGGGTGCAAGAAGCCTTGTCGCGGCGTGCGTATATCCCGTAAACGAAGGTATGGAAGTTTTCACCAATACCGAAAGAGTTTTAAATAGCCGTAAAACAACGGTTGAACTCATTATGTCCGACCATAAAAAGGAGTGTCTTAGCTGTATAAGAAACAACAACTGCGAGCTTCAGACTCTTTCAAACGAGCTCGGTTGCGACGCTTCCAAATATGCGGGCGTTACAAATTCTTATCCGATTGACAACTCAACGCCTTATATAGTAAGAGATAACGACAAATGCGTGCTTTGCCGTCGCTGCGTAGCCGCTTGCAATCAATATCAATCGGTTGCGGTTATAGGCGCAAACGGAAGAGGTTTCGATACTCATATAGCATGCGCGTTCGAAAAACCGCTTTCGGAAGTAGCGTGTGTAGGATGCGGACAATGTATAGTAGCTTGTCCCGTCGGCGCATTGCATGAAAGAGAAGAAATCGACGAGGTATTCGAGGCTTTAAACAATCCCGATAAATACGTCATTGTAGGAACGGCTCCTTCCGTTCGTATCGGACTCGGTGAGGAATTCGGTATGCCTATGGGCACTAATACCGAAGGCAAAATGGTTGCGGCACTCAGAAGACTCGGCTTTAACAGTGTTTTCGACGTAGATTATACCGCCGACCTTACCATCATGGAAGAGGGAACCGAGTTTTTGGGAAGGCTCAAAAACGGCGGAGTGTTGCCTATGATTACAAGCTGTTCGCCCGGTTGGATTAAGTTCTGCGAACATAATTTCCCCGACCAGCTTGACCATCTTTCGACTTGTAAATCACCGCAACAAATGTTCGGCGCGGTTTGCAAAACTTATTTTGCGGAAAAGATGGGAATCGACCCCAAAAATATCGTTGTAGTATCCGTTATGCCTTGCACGGCAAAGAAATTTGAAAAGGGCAGAGAGGACCAAAGCGCGGCAGGCGTTCCCGATATCGATATAGCAATCACCACCCGCGAACTTGCAAGAATTATCAAGAGAGCAGGTCTTGCTTATACCGAACTTCCCGATGAGAAGTTTGATGAGCCTTTCGGCATCGGAACGGGTGCGGGTCTTATCTTCGGTGCAACGGGCGGCGTTATGGAAGCGGCATTAAGAACGGTTGTAGAAGTCGTCACCGGCAAAGATGCTCCCAGCATAGACTTTAAAGAAGTCAGAGGCACCAAAGGCATTAAAGAAGCTACCTATGATATAGCCGGCACCAAGGTCAAAGTTGCGGTTTGCTCCGGTCTTAAGAACGCCAGAGAGCTTATGAACAAAGTTAAAGACGGAACCGCAGATTATCACTTTATTGAGATTATGGCTTGTCCCGGCGGCTGTGTAAACGGCGGTGGTCAACCTATTAAATCGGCGGATATCAGAAACACCAAAGATATAAGAGCTATCCGCGCAAAGGCTATATACGATACCGATGCAAAGATGAAGCTCCGTAAGTCGCATCTGAATCCGGCTATTCAGACGATTTACAAAGACTATTTCAAAGAACCCAACAGCCACAAGGCGCACGAAGTGCTTCATACTTCATACGTTCCGAGAGATAAGTTTTAATCTCATTTAGATAATCTATCTTTTGAGTTTTAAACCCGAAAAATCTAACGAATTCCAATTGAAAAATAGTTTTCGGGAAAGACGTAATTTTAAAACGGACGCGTTAGCGTCCGTTTTTGTTATGCTTGAATTTATTATCCGCATATTAAAATCACTAATGCGAGGACTGAACGAATATACGGATAAAGATAAGTAAAAGGCAGCCTTTTTAATGCTGCCTTGTTTTAATGCCAATTTATGAAATTTTCTGTTTATTAAAAATCAAAAAAAAGAATATCTTTAATTTATAAAATCTATAGTCGTTATAACTACTGTTTACGAGGCTTTGACTTTTGTTTTTTCCTATCGAAAACTCTTATATTTTTAAGAGAAATTTTTCTGAGGTTCGGTGTGTAGAAAAAGTTTATTTCGTCGCCGCGTTCTCTGTCGAAAATGCACAAAATGGCGGGCAGGAAGAATATGACAAGCAGAGCCGATATTATCGACGAGCGGGCGATAAGGAACGTTATTTCCTTTACAATCAAGTTGCTTGAAACAAAATAAACGGAAAGACATGCCGACGCCATAATCGACGCGCTTGTCAGGACGGACGTTGCGGACGTAGAAGTCGCCATGTAAGCCGCTTGACGGGGCTTAAAGCGTTCTCTCAGCTTTTTATATTTACTTGCTATAAGTATGGCATAGTCGACCGTAGAGCCGAGCTGAATTGCACCTATTATCATATATGAAATAAAGTTTATTACACCGCCTGCAAATATGTGCTGCATTGCAAGATTTAACCAAATTCCGAATTCTATAAGCAACACAAGTATTGCCGATAGCTTAAACGACTTTAAGTGCATACTAATCAAAACAAATATCACGATGACGGAAATGATTGTCACCCACATAAAGTCGGTGGGAGTGATTTCTTTAAAATCATCGGCAAGCTGTGTGACGCCGGTAAGATTTACGTATTTTTCACCGTTTTCGTTTGTGTATATTTTTTTTCCGTTTTCAACGGGGCAGAAGATATCTTCAGCGATTTTTTGAATTTGATTTAATATCGCTATTCCTTCATCGCTTTCGGGATTTATCGATTTATCAAGGGCTATAGTATATACCGTATAATTTCCGCCTATGAGCAGAGAACCAACCTTCATATATTCAAGATTTTGTTTTAAGTCGGGGTCGTCTGTTGAATCAGGATTTATGGAAAGTCCGCTTGACTCAAAAGACTGTATAATGCCCACCATAAGCTCTATCGCTTTTTGAGTTTTGATGTTCATTTGACCGAAAATGGGCAGTTTTACCTTGACGTCACGGTTGTAGGGGATAATAGAACAAATTCCAAGGCAGAAATCGAGTTTGTTTTCGTCTATCAGTTTATTAATTTTATTTACAAAAAGATAATGATTTTCAATTGACTCGGTATTATCGTCTATCGGCAAGGAAACGATGATTTCGTTTGCCAGAGTTTCCGCCATAACTTCTTTTTCCGAGCCGTCCGAATCCTTTTCCATAAACTTGATGTATGAGTAGTCGAGAGTAAATTGCTGAACGTAAAAGGCGCAAGGCGCAAGCGCAATTAAAACAGCAAGCAATACGGGCTTCCATTTTATTGACCTTTTAATAAGAGGTCTGAAGCGAACGTCAAGCGAGCGATGGGTAGTTTTTTGTCTTCCTTTATCCGTCAAAAGCATAAGCGCGGGTTGTAAAAATATGACCGATAAAAGGCTTAGTATTATTCCTTTGGCAAGAACCAATCCGAGTTCGCCGCCAAAGCCGAATTTCATAACTAAAAGCGCCAAGAATCCGCCTATTGTCGTTAAAGCACTGACTATAATCGCTTTTGACGTTTCGGGAATTGCCTGCCGCATTGCTTTCTTTGGGTCAAGAGTGTATTTAAGTTTGTCTTTATATGCGTGTGACAGGAATATGGCGTAATCCATACTAAGGCTCAGCTGTAAAACCGCCGAGCAGGCAAATGTAAGAATGGAAGTGGACGGGAATATGATATTCGAACCTAAATTAAGTATGATTGAAACAACCATAGTTATGGCAAGCACGATAGGCTCTGTTAGTGACGACGTGGTGAGAAGCAATATTATTATGACAACCGCTCCCGCACATGCCAGATAAACCAATAGCTCATAGAGCGTAGTCTGATAAAGGTCGTCGGACAGCTGAGTCATACCCGCTATGTGATAATTTTCGCTTCCTACGGCTTCGTTTAAAACATTCTTTATTTCTTTTAACGTCTCAAGAGCTTCGGGAGTGGAAGGCTTATCTTTAAGGGCTATTAAAAAAGCAAAATTATATCTGTCGCCTTCATAAGAAGTTTTAAATATTTTTACAAAGTTTTCGTATTCCGCTGTTCCCGCAAGACCCAAATTTTCCATTTTGGAAAGATCGTCATACCATAAAGCGAAAGCCACACCGTCGTTAGCTTTGATTTTATCTGCTATATCGTGAGCTTTATCTTCGGTAGCTACGAGACCTATTTCGACGTCGCCGTGCAGGTCAAAATATTTGTTTAAAATTTCATATCCCTGTGCCGTGTTATAGTCTTTCGGCAGGTAAGTAGTTATATCATAATTTATATTTTTATATACAAGGTAAATTAAACCGCCGAAAACTAAAAACAGAGCGATAAAAACGGCAAGAATAATTTTGTTGTATTTAACTATAAAATCGGCAAGTTTTTTCATGGCATTCCTATAATACTAAAAAACAAAAATATAAGCAAGCGCAATAGGGGCGTATATTTACGCTTTATGAATTATTAAATCGCTTTTTGGATAATCGCTTGCTATGCGGCGTAAGTTTAGCTAACATAAATTAAAATTGTTTTAAAACTATTATTTTTATATATTTCATAAAAATATCCATATTTATGATTAGATATTATTTTTTTTGATTAATTAAAGCTTATTTGATTTATTGAAACCGAGTTAAAATTAATAGATATAAAGTTTAACAAAGATAAAATGACCGATTTATATAAAAGCTTAAAATTATCATTTTGAAATTTTTTTAAATTAAAATAATTTTTCAATAAAAAAAGCCCCGAACAGACTCGGGGCTTTTTTATAAATTTACCGCTAAAAATAGCCTAACTTATTCCGATTTGTTGTCGGAATTTTTATTGTGAGCGGCTTTTTTCTTCATAAGCAAGACGGGGACAACGATGCCTGCGGCAGCGCCCAGCAATACTATTATTATAGCAATGGAGATACCTGCGATGCAGCCCTCGTAGTGAGCACGTTCCAAGGTAATAGTACCGAGTACTATTTTTTCGCCTGTAGCAGTTACAAGCACGACGTCGAAGTCGGTTGATTTTTGGAACATTTCCGCTTTAAGTTCTTTTACTTCCTGTCCGTCTTCGTTAAAGAATCTGATTGTATTGCCGTCGGCTATCATATTCTTGTAGTCTCCGAGGTTTAACGTCGCTACTCTGGAAGCGAAGTTTACTTTCACGGTGGAATTGAGCTTTAACGGTTCGCCGTTCACTTTTATTTCCTGAACCGCATTTGCAACAGTTCCGAGCTCTTTTGAAATTTTCAATTCACCGAAAACTTCAATTTCTTTGCTTTCTCTGTTATAATTGCAGTCTTTAATGACGAGTTTGTCGCCTTCAACGGCAAAGTATGCAAACGTTTGTTGATTCGAAAGCGTTTGAGCAAGAGTTCTGTCGTTGTCCATAAGACCGTCAAACGAGCTGTTGCCGACGTATTCATAATATTTGTTGCCGATAGTGCCGATTGTCATATACATCGTTCCGTCCGCATTGACGACGTATCCGTCGGCATTTGTGCTTGCAGGCGTGGCAACGCCGTTTTCATTTATAAAGTTTGTGGACGAATAGGTGTGGTCGTGTCCCTGAATGACGACGTCAACGCCATATTGCGCAAAAATCGGAGTAAGCTGCTCTCTCATTTTGACGACTTCCGGGTCGTTGGTATGTGAACCGACAGAATATAAACTCTTGTGGAGCAATATGATTGTCCAGGTTGAGTCGTCGTTTTTAAGGTCATCGATAAGCCAATTGAGCTGAGTTTCGCCGAGTCCGTTTTCGCTGTCCGAATCGTTGGTGTTCAATACCGCTATATGAACGTTTCCGTAGGTGAAGGAATAATACATTCCGTCAGAGATATTCTGGTCGTCGGGAGCGGTTTGCGTGAGGAAGTTTCTGAAAGCGTTAGAGCCGGATTCATGGTTGCCTGCCGTCATAAACACTGTTGTGTTTGCATAGTATTCAACCATAGTGTCGAGGGCAAGGCTCCATTGCATGAAGTTTTTTCCGTTGTCGGTCATATCTCCTGCATTTGCAATAAAGCTGTAATCGCCAAGTTCTTCGCTTGCGTTAATAGCGTCAAACACGTCTTTAGTTTGATTATAGTTTGACTGAATCGTTCCCTGCGGGTCGGCAACAGCGATAAAGCTGAACGCTTCGTCACTGCCTGCGGCAATAGCCGTTTTAAGAGAGAATGTGACGTCGTCTGCCTTAAGAGCGGTAGACGGTGCGCTGTAATCAGCCGTCGAGTTATCGTCCTTTACGGAATAGACGTAATCTGTGAGTGAGAAGTATTTAGTTTCTTCATCGTGATTAATTCCGTTTGTAACTCCGTAAACTCTGTATTTATAAGTTGTATTTGCGCTGAGTCCCGAAATGGTTATTATGTTGTGATTGTAGAAAATAATGCTGTTTGTCGGGTCGGCGTCTCTTTGGTCGGAGCCGTATGTAAATTCATAATCCGTTCCGCCGATAGTCTTTTCGTAGGTGACTTCTCCGTGTGTAAGACAAAGAATACCGAGGTCTATCAAAGGAACGTATGCGGGGACGGACAGAGAGTCAATTTGAACGGTAACGCCGTTATCGGTAACGGAAGCGGTGTATTTGTCGAGTGTGTGACCGCTTTCCAAAAGATATCCGTAGTCCGAACCGTCGTCTTTTACGTAAGTTACACCGCTTTCGTTGGGAAGCGTTGTAGCATCTGCTATAAAGTTTCCGTTTTCATCGAAAATCTGGATATACGCGTAAACCTCTTCAGCGGTATAGAAGCTGATATCAAAAGAGGTCTGCGGATTTTGATTGTCAAAAGCAGCTATGAAGTGGTTG
>FR901015.1:56552-72506 GCA_000437555.1 Acidaminococcus sp. CAG:917
CTGTCGGGGAGACGTTGTCCCTGAACGTAGGTATACTGAACGCCTGCTACAGTTGCATATCCTGCAACAAGCTGACCGTCAACGGTGAAGTGCAACTGAACGGGAACGGCGGCAATTGCCTCCACTTTGCCGCCTGCAACGTCTTCTGCGGTATAATAACCTTTTTCAATAGCGTCGGCAATGGGATAGATATCCGCAGTTTCGTCGGTGGAGAACGCCACAACAATCTGCTCTAAATAACCGCCAAGGTTTTCAAAGAGGGATTCCGTCATGTATTTGCCGATAAAATCTTCCGCAAAATCGATGATATCGCCTTCAAGCTCGATACCGAAGTTGTCCTGCAAAATGCCGGAAATAAGATTGTGCACCAAAGTAGTTGACAGTACGGTTTGCAGTTTAAAGTTTGACATAAACTTTTCCGCAGTCAAATCCGAAAGCATAAGGAAATCCTTTATGATTTGGAAAACTTCTTTGATTTGAGCTGTTTGTGTATCGGTAAGACCATACTTTTCTTGCAATTTGCTAAAGTCGAAGCTGTATCCGTAAAGCTGTTTGATAAGCGAGTTGTCCTGAAGGAGCAACGGGTCCAAAAGCGTCATAAGAAGCGTTTCGACGAGACTGCCGTCCGAGCATTGAGCGCAGAGGTCTTTGAGGGCGTATGCGTAATATACGTCATATTCCAAAACATTGAGTTCGGGGTTGTAAAGATGGTCAATTCCTTGAAGCTCCGTTCCCGAATTGTGTTTTTGAATGATGTTTGTTGCAATTTCTTTGAGGGAAAGTTTGTGACCTTCCTGACCGAATTCGAGTTCCAAGAACGGGTCGACAATTTGTTTGACGAAATCGACGGCGTTTTCGACGTTAAATTTTTCGCCCGTTATGTAATTGGTGATTGAATTGAAGTCAAGCTCATAAAGCACGTTGTCAATTATATCCTGAGCGATATAGTTGAGTGCGGCGCCGTATTTGTCAAGTCCGAGAGTTGAAACGATTTCTATCTCTGAAAGGTCTTCCAAAAGGAATGTTTCAAGAGTAACTCTGAGGCTGTCTATCGTGTTGATAGAAATGAATTTTTCAAGTAAACGGTCAACGAGACGTCCGTAAATATCTTCCGTAACATATTCGTTGTAGGTGCGGCCGTTAAAGTTTGTATAGTTATAGCAATATGTGAAGTAATCGGGATTTGCGGCGTAAAGAGCGTCAAAAATCTCTTTATCGGTAGTGAGTCCGCTGATATCGACTTCAACCCAAGGTGCCGCGTTAGTGATGTTTGTCGACGGAGTAGGCACGAAATCTTGTAAAATGTCAAGAGTGCTGACAACGTTTTCCGCAACAAATTTATTTGTTGTATAGGCTCTGTCTATTTCAACATATCTTGTAGGAGAAGCGAAACTGACCGACGAACCCGTCTGATAGTCATAAAAAACATTGCCGTTGGCGTCGGAATAGTTTTGCATATCCGAGGTGTGCATATGGCCCGAGAAACCGTAGCGGATATTCATAGAGAGCAAACGTTTGACGAGGTGTTCCCAGTTGTAGTGAGTGAAGTCTTTTACGATTTCGTCTTCCATTGCAAAGTGGGGGAGGAAGTTATGGTGAGTAGCAATAAGATATGTATCGCAGTAATCGTTAAGATAGGACGAGTATTTCTCTTTGGCGAGTTGTTCGGAAGACTCAAGTCCGTCTATAACGGATTGCATCCAATCGAGGGTAGAATCGAGAACTCTGCCGCCGGTTACGTGGTCAACGCCTGTCGAGTAATAAATAGTCTTATTCGCTTCAACGGCTTCTCTTAACTGTCTTATCGAAGTAAACGGCAAATAAGATTTTTTGTCGTCGCTGAGATAATAATAGTTTTTGTAGTTGTTTATATTGATACCGTTTATTTCCGCATTCGAAAGAGCTACGCAGATTGTTTCGTCAGTTGCCTCTCTTGTTGACGAGTCAATCATAAAGAGAGTATAACCGATAGACTTGGTTTCGGCGGCAGCTCTGTCTCCGTCGAGGAATTCGACGATGTATGACAAGATGTTGGTTGTGGAATCGATACCGATATAATCGGCTTGAGTTATCAATTCGCCGCCGATATATTTATTGTAAATTGAATTGAGAGTATCGCATTTGTACGTAATGTTAAAGTTTGGGGCAAGCGTGCTGTGGACGTATCCGCCTGTATAATCGCTGCTCCAATAACTGTCGTCGGATTTTCCGCCCGTATAGGCAGGATTATAATTGTTTTCGACGTCGTTTTTATAGTCAAAAGTCGGAAAGCCTAAACTTTCAAAAATCTGAGCAAACGTTTTGGTATCAAGCGTGTCGGTAATCATCTCCGAGCCGTCGGCAGAATCTCCGTCCGCTTCCGTGATGTCATACACGCTGGCCGAACCGTTGTAAAGGTCGTGGTTGCCCGGCATTGCGAATACCTGGAAGTTCTCAAAATACTTTACGCCTTTTGAGCCGACGAGTTCACGCATTTCGTTTTGCAGATATCTGAGCGCATTGGCGACGTCGATAAGAGCAATTCTTTCGCTGTTTTTCGAAAGGTCGCCCGTCGCGATGAGGACGTCCGGTATTTGGTCAAGCAGGCTCATATCGTTTTCGGCGTCGGCGCGGTCGATAATCTCCTGCGCTTTTGCGATAAAGTTGTTTATCGTCATAGCCAAAATCATACCGCTTTCGGTAACGAGCTTTGTGTCGCCGTATGTACTGAGGTTGAAATCGGAATTGACGAATTCCTCGCTCGATTTATCGACGTATTGATATTCGCCGTTTTCGTCGATATAGTGCGCGTAGCAGTAATCCAAAGAAAAATAGTGGATATCGCTAAGCTGTGCAATCGTCAGCGTTTCGAAAATTCCCGTTAAAGAATCTTCACTAGCAAATGCCGTCTGTGTTGTTACCGTAAAGCCTACCAAAAAAACGAGGACAAGCGCTAAAAATACGGCAAGAATGATAGGAAGATTCCTTTTTAAAGTTTTGCTCATATTTTCCTCCGTGAGTTGTATTTAAAAACCGATATTATCCGTCTTTAAACGAAAAATAATTTAACGCTTTTGTTCAATGTCGCCAAAAATTAAAAATTATCTTTCGTTTAAAGATATTTTAATATACGGTTTTTAATATTATCAATTATACATATATATAATATAAAGTCAATATGTTAGTTTGAGGAAATTGTTTCCATATCGTCTGTTAAAAATTTTTTACAATAATTTAATTTTTTTTTTAAAAAATTCGCCTGATTTGTTCAATATTTCATATATCTTTATTATATAACTTAAACACACTGTTTTTGTTAAATATTGACTACAACGCAGAAAGGTGATAATATGTATGCATGGTCGGAGGTTTTATGGAGAGGATTTCATTAAAAAAAATAATACTTTGCTGTATACTTGTTATAATCACTGTTTTTTCAATTATAACTCCCGTGTTTGACGTATATGCATTAAAGTTTTCAAAAATCAGTTTGCTCGGTGAGTGTGGCTTCGATTTTTTTGACGGCCGTTCATTTTTTTATGAAAATTATGGCGTAGAGATTTTTAATACTAAAGCTATTTCTTCAATATCTATCCTTTGCTTGACTTTAGGCATTCTCTCATTTATCTTGGCAGCAGTCAATTTTGTAGTCTCAGATGAAAAGAGGAATAAAATTTTAATAATTTTATTGTCAGTATCTTTTATATGCTCCCTTGCTTATATGATTATGGGAATTGTGACGTATGTCGACCTTTTAAATTTAGTAAAAACATCTGTTGCCGAAAGCGGTAGTCTTGAAGGAATGGAATTTGGCTCGGGAACAATATCCACAATTACTTTATCTTATATTCCCTTGATTTTGCATAGCTTATTATGCGCCTTTTATTTTGTCTGCAATTATTTTATAAAAGAGGGCGATGCTTATATCGAAAAAAAGATTGCAATTGATTCCGACGGTGACGCTGAAAATGAAAACAATAATTCGCCGACAACTGTTCGGGAAAACAAATCAGCCTGTGAGCAAAAAAGCAGTTTTACTCAAACAAAAACAACTGCGACACGTATTTCAAGCGATTATGAGTATTCTAAACTTAGGGAACTTAAGTCGCTACTCGACGACGGCATTCTAACGCAGGAAGAGTTTGTTTCTGAAAAGATTAAAATTCTCAATTTAAACAAATAAATTTAATTAATGATAGTAACATTCAGACGCTTATAAAAATAAAAAACCGACTTGTCGTCGGTTTTTTGGTACCCCCGTGGGGAATCGAACCCCAGACTCAGCCGTGAGAGGGCTACGTCTTAACCTCTTGACCACGAGGGCATATCAAGGCAAGAAAAAATATACCATATCTTTTATTTTTCGGCAAGTGAATTTAATACATTTTTTTTGCGTTTTAAAAACTGACAAAAAAGCGCAGGGAATTTATAGTAATTATTATAAGATGCTCCGCAAAAAAAGAGAAGAACGCTACATCGGTATTATTAAAAATATATAAGTTAAAATCCAAACCGCTACAATATGCTAATCAATGGCGTTTAACCGAAAAAGGGCAGACCGCCTCATTGTGAATTGCACTATTTAAAAAACGAAAATATTTTAAGACAACCGTTAAAAGGAATAAACGCAAAAAAAAGACTTGCCGTATGGCAAGTCCTTTTTTTGTTCATTGTTTTGCTACACATCCCACACCGTCGTAAGATACAAATTTTAAACCTGTGTGTACAGGGTGGGTAAATGACTGTCTGCATCGCTGTCTTCCACTGATATGATGAGGCCTGACATTGAAGGCTCGAACCCGTCATCCCTTTTTTTAAAATTTGTGGTTCAAAGATAGTGTATCAATACGACTTTGCAGGACTGTCTATATTATACCTATAAATGAAGCGGTATGCAATAGCAAATCAAAAAAAAGATTGTTTTTTTATGGAAAAAATTTTAATTTAATGCAATTTTATTTCGGTTAGAAAGCGAACGCACGCCGATTTTCAATGTTTAAAACAAAATAAATTTAGCTATTGAATAGCACATAAAATTATGATATTATTGACAAGGAGGGCATTATGACAGAGGGAATTGAAAACAACAACGGCAGGCTTAAAGCGGTCACTTTGATATCCGTTTTCGCTTTTGTCGCGGTTTTTGCGACGATGCTTGCGCTTGCAAGCGTTTACGATTTAGAGATAAGCAAAATATTGACAAACGGCAACCTCGCCGAGGGGGAATATTATTCGTCAAACGGTTTCGGACTTTTTTTTGAAGCGTTCGGGGCAACGCCTATATGGTTTGTCATAGCGTTTTCGGGCGTAATACTTTTTTGGAACGTTCCCGCTTTAAAACAGATAAAGATGAAGATATCGGACAAGGGCAAAAACGCTCTTTGCGTGTTTTTGATGATTGTCTGCGCCGTGGTCGTCTTAGTAGGGTTTTATTTCTTTATATCCGAAACGTTTAAATACGTTTTCGAGCATATGGGCAACGAGGATTATAAACACAACGGCTACGTAGTGGCGCTTGAGGTATTTGTCGCTTTGCCTCTTTCTGTTCTTTTGATATTCGCTTGGAAAAACTTTGATGAAAAAACGCACAAAAAGCTTTTGCGTTTTGCGCTTGTCATGATTTTTACTGCGATATTTTATTTATTGATTGAGGTAATTAAAGGACCTGTAGGAAGAATGCGTTTCAGGACAATGAATTATCTCGGTGATTTTTCAGGATATACGCCTTGGTATCAGATTAACGGCAAGAGAAATATTCTCGATTTTGTAGACGACAGCTGTAAGTCGTTCCCGTCGGGACACACTTTTTCCGCCGCAGTAATTTATTCGTTGCTCTGTTTGCCGTCGCTGTTTGAAAAACTCAATAAACCTTGGATAAAAGCGCTCTTTTATGTAGGCACCATAGGATATACAATGATAGTGGCGATAAGCCGTATAGTTGTGGGAGCGCACTTTATGTCCGACGTCCTGTTTGGCGGAACGATTGCCTTTGTAGCTTCTATGCTCGGCAAGGAAATGTTTGTAGACGGCTTTAAACATTTTAAATGCTTTGGAAAAAATTCAAATGCCGATAAAGGGGATGCGGAGATATCGCATAACGGCTTTTCAGAGGAAGATGCCAAATGAGCGCATATCTTATATTCTTAATTTACCTCGGCATACTGTCGCTTATAACCTTTATCGTTTTCGTTGCCGATAAAATAAAGGCGCAAAACGGGGCGTGGCGAATTCCCGAAAGCGTTCTTTTGGGATTATCCGCAATAGGCGGCGCGGTCGGGGGATACCTTGCAATGTTTATCGCTTGGCACAAAGTAAGGAAGTGGTATTTTCACGTTGCGGAAGTACTCAGTCTTATTCTTCACGTAGCGATAACTCTTTTGCTTTATTTTTTGATTTAGATGCCGAATTTGAGTATTATTAAAATTTACGAACTTTGTATATTTAAATTATCTGTCGGCAAAGAAACAGTTAAAGTAATTAATCAAAATTTCAAAAAATAAAATCTGCCGCTAAAGTTTAAAGCGTTTCATTACGTTTTTAAATTAAAGCGGCAGATTTTTTATGTTTTTTTATAATAAAATATGGGTCAAATGATATTAGCGGTTTAAAAATTTTAGGCTATAAAACAAATGCGCAGAGTGAAACTTATTAAAAAAAGGAGTAAAGCTGCCTTTACTCCTTAGCTGGAGCTGATGGGGGGACTTGAACCCCCGACCTATTCATTACGAGTGAATCGCTCTACCAACTGAGCCACATCAGCATTATTTAAAGCTAGGTCATTATAGCAAATTAAAATCTGTTTGACAACAAAATTGAAGTGCCTTTTTTAATTTTTATGCCTATGTCACTTTAAGCAAAGGAATAAAAACGAGGTTTTGTTTTTGTGCCGTTAAAATTTTATATTTTGAATAATGATAAACTGCCCATTATATTATTTTAATTTTTAACAAAGAATGATTTTTTAAACTTATATGAATTTAATCGACCTTTTTTCATTTACAATAAATGTAAAAAATAATGCAAATATTTGTAAAAATTTTTGAAAACCTATTGAAATTTATAAAGAATAATGTTAATATTTGAATAAGGAGAGTAAACTGTGTCGAAATTGTTTATCGGTTTGGATTTAGGAAGCGATATGCTCAAAATCGCTTTTGCGTATCGGACGGGAGCAGGCCGCTCCGACCTTTGCTTCGGTAAACTGTGTGACAGTAATTATTTGACAAGCGTTGCCATACCGGCTGTCGCTTTTTACGATAAGAGGACGGGCGGTTGGATATACGGTTCCGCAGTCAACAAAAGCTCTAACGATTCATATGTGACGGTTGTTAAAATAAAAACTCTTCTTTCGCTTTTATCTGAAAAAGAAAGCGAACAAATCACTTCTTTAAACAAAACATATTATTGGCAAAAAAATCATTTCCCGAAATTTTTCTTTCCTATACAACGTTCTCTTGTCGAGGATTTTTGCGGGGAGATGGTGGATAAAAATCGGACTTTTACCGTGAAAGATTATACTCCCGCAAAAGTCTGCGAGGAATATTTCAAATATATTCAAAGCGTCGTCTCGGAAAGAGTCAAAGCTCTCGAAGCCAAAAGAGGAGTGAAGTTTGACGGACCGGAAATAGCCGTCGTCCATCCTCCGAAAGTAGGCGGTGAATACGTAGATGAGCTTAACAGACTCGTTGAAAACGCTTTCGGGAACAAATCGGTTGTAAAGGTCCTAAACTCGACAAAGGCGATAAGTCTCTTCGCCGTCGAACTTAAAATGATAAATCCCGACGAGAGTTTTTTGGTTTTCGATATGGGTGAGGAAGATATTTCCGTAGCGCAGGCGACTTACAGCTCGAGATACGGCGTATTGATTGACGGCGTAGACGGTCACAGCCGGCCTGTTGAACTTGGCGGGCTAAACGTTGACGAAGCTATCTACGATTATATCGAAAACTCTATAAAAGAGAGGGAAACGGTGGGGACTCCGAGCGCAGGGCAGGACGGACATATTTACGAAAGCAGCGTTTTTGCCAAGCAGTATCTCTTAATGAAAGAGATAAAAAAATCTAAAGTGGCGCTCAGCTACAAAGGCGGCAGTTATTTTCCAAAGGGCGTTCCGCTTTCGATATACCGAGAGGTCATTCTGCAAAAAAATCTGACTTTGCCGGAATTTCAATCAGCCACGCTTGAAGTTATAAAAAAAATTTCGAGATACATTATAGACGAGCTAAAACGTCCTATTAACGATAAAGTCAAAAAGGTCATTTTGTCGGGAGGGCTTGTCGAAACGTATTCGCTGTTTAATTATATCGAACGCGAGGCGTCCAAATACTGTCCGTCCAAACAAATACTTTCCGTTACGACGGCTGCGCCAAAAGACGACTTTGATTTAAAAGACAACGAAGACGCAAGCTATGCTCCCGCCATAGGAGGCGCACTTGTCGCTTTAAACAATATAGAAATAAAAACTATGCTTTCTCTCTCATACGGAACGTGGACGGGAAATACGGCAAACAAGGCTTTAAAAATTTTTGCCGAAAGAGGCTCTATTTTACCTTCCAACGGAAGTGAGTTTTATACGAACGAAATTTCATTGCTGTCAGCTACCGTCGATGACGAAGAGATATATTCTCTTGTTGTCAATTCGGATGAAATAGCAGCCGATGCCGATTTGCCTCCGTCGCAAAGGCGATTTAAAAATATTGATTATGACGGCAAAAAAGCTGTGATACTCGGAGATAAAGGTTCGATAAAAAGAAGGAATTGTTCGCACGACCTCGGTCTCGAAACCGTAAGCGGCGGAGAGGCTAACTCTCAGATTGGTTTGTGGTATAAAGGAACGAGAGTGTATAAAATAACGCCTGTCGCCTTTCAGAAAAACGTTACGTTTAAAGAAGGTATTATAGTGGATAAAAACGGCAGGGCGACGCCCACGATAGTAATTTCCGATACGTGCCACCGTTACTCGTTCGATATAATCTGCGTAAACGGATATGAGGGCAGAGTTTTGGGAAAGGACCTTAATATCGCGTTTCTCAGCGTGAAATCTTTTAATACGAGAATGGGTTAGCGGTTAGCGCCGTTTCCGTAAAAATCGGCGGGATAAGGCGTTATTTAAAGCATATAGGACAACGGATTTATTATAACGTAGTCAAAAATCACAGTCATTCGACTAAGCGGTTTGTTCCGATAAAAACATATTGCCGAAAAAATGCCGAACGCCGTGCGGCTAAGGGGTAAAATGGACGAATTAAAATTTAAAATTAAATTTGAAAACGGTGCTTTTGACGAAGACGCCAAGCATACCCAAAGGTCAAACTTCGGGAATGAGGTGGTGCCGTTCAGCACGGAAATTCAACGTCTTTCTCCGCTCATAGACGAGCTTGACCGCTATGACGATTTCGGCATGCTCAAAAACGATTTGGCAAATTATAAAATGACCGCCGCAACAGGTGAATACGGAATAAAATTCGATAAAACAGTGCACGAGAGGGTTGACGTCATCAACGAACATCAAAAGCGGGCGGCAGAGGACTTTTTGAAAGTATTGAGAGGTTTCGGACTGTTGGCAGACGTCGTCGGAAGCGGCAAAACGTTTGAAGCGGGCGTAGTCCTCAGCGAACTTGCCTTGAGAGGCGTAATAAAAAATATGCTTATAGTCGTCCCCGAACAAGTCCTCGCTAACTGGATTGAAGTTATTGAGATGCGTTTCGGATTCGGTAAGGGCAGGTTGTTTGTCGCAAGCGACGACCTTAATTCCATATTCTCGAATGAGGAAGATTTTGAAATATTAAATCTTAACGGAAAGAGAATTTTTCGTCCCAAAAAAGCAATTATCGTCACTTACGAAAATTTTGTAAAATGGAAGGGAACAGGTAAATACTCCAACGACGTGCTTTTTGACGTCATAGTCGTGGACGAAGCCCACCACCTTTGCGAGGAACAGGGCTCGGGAGCCGGAGCACTTTATCTGCTTTCTTCGATGATGGCTCTTAAAAAGAGTTTCGGAACGACTTATTGTTTGCTCCTCAGTGCCACTCCCCACTCGGGAAATCTTGCCAATATGTTCAGACTTTGGTATTTTATCCGTTGCAAGGGAGGAAATCCCGACGACTTTTTAAAGGACAGCGACGAGCATCGTTCGCAAGAGTATTTAAAAGAACAGGAATACTATAAAAACTTTATTTGTCACCGTGCTACGACGGTTATGGAGTTTATAAAAAAAGTAAAGATTGATACGGTAACTAAATCGGACAAATATAAATCCGATTTTAGCCGCTATCTTTCGGAAGAACATATAAGTCCGAATAATTTAGAGGCGTTCAATTTGCTTTCCGACGCGGAAAAATGGCCTGCCGTAGATTCCTTTATCGAAGCCGACTTTATAAGAAGAAACGAAATATCAAAAATTGTGGCAAACGCATATCATAACGGCGTTTTGCGCTCTATAATGATAAGGCAGGCAAACAGCCGCACTATCAGTAAAAAAATAATCAATTATTATCTTGCGCCGTCGGATAATCCGCCTCATTCCGTAACGGTCAAAGGCTTAAACGACGAAACGATAAACGCAACTTTTAAAAACGGAAACGTTTTGCTGGAATTTGACGGCAAAACCATGTCGCTTAAAGAATATGCGGCGAAATATAAACAGACAAACAAGAAAAACGCCTATGCCTATGCTCAGATGCTTTTCGATAACAGAATATTTAAAGCGATGGGCGTAAATGAAGACAATTTCACCGTAAGCGGAGTTAAGAGGGTGGGCGCACTTTCATACTATTGGGAACAATTTGCCTCTTCTCCCGAGGAAGCGGAGGATAAATTTGTCTTTTACGACAAAAGCAGAAACGTAAACGAATATAAACTGTTTTTGCTCATTCAGCTTCTTAAAAAACATGAAAAAGAGAGGGTCATAGTATTTTACGACTACGACGGGAAATCCACTTTAAAGGAAAGGGTATACAATTCAATAAAGGATACGTTTAAAGACAGATTGCTTGTGGGAACGCAGATGAACAAAGACGAAGTAATAAAGGCGTTCAATAAAAAAGACGACGCAATCTTGTTGGTGCACGACGAGTGTTATACCGAAGGCGCTAACCTTCAAAGCGGAAACATCATTATAAATTTCGAAGTCACGCATGACCCTGTCGAGATGAGCCAGAGGATAGGCAGGGTTTACAGAATAGGACAATCCAACGACGTGACGGTTTATTCTTTCGCCGATATGAGGGCGCTTGAGGGATACGTCACGGCATATTTTACGCGTATAGGTCTTATGACGACGGACAGCGGAGACGCAACGATAATCGCAGGAAGCAACAGTGAAAAGATGGTGGCGGTAAGATGCCCCGTTCCCGGTTGCGGAAACGTAAAACTGTTTTCGGAAGACGAATACGAAATATATAAGCGTAAAGACAGCGACGAGCTTTATTGCACTGCTACGGGCGCTTGCACGCAGGATTATTATCTCAAGAAAACGCGAGGCACCAGAATGGAGCAGATAAGCGTTAAAGACTTCAGGTGTCCCACGTGCGAATCCGCTTTCATAAGGACGGCGAGGGGATATGAGTGTATATCCAACAGCAAAAACGGTAAAGGCGTAATGGGAAACAACGCTCACGACAGAAATCTTTTCTGCACAAAACGATGCGCCGTTACGCATTGTCAGAGGCTTGAGGATATAGGCTGTCCGCTTTTAAAGGCAATAAAGGACGAACCGCAAATTCACGATATTGACCTTATAGATATTTGTTCCAATTGCAATCTCGACTGTATGGACAAATGCAGATATATACCTTATGACGAACCCGCTAAGGCAATCGAGGGCTGTTCTACCTGTCCTTATGCCATGTGCACGCCAAAGCCGCACGTCCTTTCATTTGACGAAAATTGGGAGGCTGTGTGTCCCGTATGCGGAGACAAGATTAAAGAAATTCATTCGAAGACGTTTGCGACTTACATAAGCGAGCTTTGGGAATTCCGTCATGACGAAAAGGCGTTTTGCGAGAGCCTGAGAAAGGAAGCAAAAAACGTTGCCGCCATTCAGAAAATACTTGAAAACGATACGGAGGTAAAATGACAACCGCTTACGTCGAAAAGGGTTATAAGCGTTCGTTTGATAACTTAACGACTCTTCTGAAGTCGGGTTTTGGCGCGGTTTTAAAAGACAAGCTTTCATTGTCATACGAAGGCGACAAAATCGTTTACGGCGACACTCAATTTGTCATGGACGACGGCAGGGAAGAAATTTCTTGCGCCGCTTATATGACCGATTCCGGCGCAAGTTGGTTTGAGGGAATAAGAAGCGGAAAAAACGTTTCGGATACCGGTTCGAAATGGGTGGAGCTTGTTTCCGAAGTGGCAAAGCTGTATCATAAAAAATATCCCGTCATCGAATACGCTCCGATAGACAAAAATTGGGACTTTAAGCCTCAAGCCGTTTTAGAAAGGATATTTTCAAACTTTATGCCTCATTCCGACGTAAATAAATTCGATATAAAGGAATTGCCCGAAAGAAAATTAGAGGAATATTTCGGAGTATCGTTATGCCTTAAAATGCACGGCGGAACGGGCGCTCCCGTGCCTTGCCTTGGCAAGGTATATTTTAAAAAGGTCAAAAACAGACTTATTGCCGTAAAAAAGAACGTGGCGGGCGACATTGAAAGATTTTTAAAGGAAGTCGACGTATCTGCGCCTACGCTTCCGAGTTCGGAAGGAGCGGAGGGAATAATAGATTCCGCTTTAAACGCCTTACAGGTATGCGTCGGCGACAGCGAGCAAGCTTTGAATTTTGCCGACTATTTGTATTATTCGCCAACCGAGTCAACTATAAAAAATCTTCTCTTTAATTCCAAGCACGAAGACGTAGTGCTGTTCGTCACGGACGTTCAGGTCAAGGCCATATCTCACGTATATTTAAAGACTTTTGCATTTGACGTATATGAGGGCAATATGCCGAGATACAGAATCAGCGTGGGATTGAATGACAATCTCACTATGCAATGCCTCTCGTGCGGTGAAAACTTAATAGAAAATAACAAGCTTACCTATCAGTCGGGAGACGATACAAAATTAGCTTACATAAATTTAAAAGACGGCAATCTCGGGCTTGACGACGAAACGATAGCAAACATATTAAACGCCAACGTTTTTTCGTCGCACCATATGCAGATTGTCTGTCCGCAAAACGTCAGGGCAGGCGTCGCAGGTTGTTTCAAGACAAAGTGTATGTCGTCCGTCGTCAGAGTGGATAACATAAACGCTTATAAATGTAAAGATTGTCCTTATCCCGAGATGATTTACACTCTTGACAGCGGAGAAAGGGTATGGACGAAGGATTTGGTCATATCGAAGCGCAATTACGATATAGTGCTGGATAAGAAGGAAAACACTAAGGTATGCTCTGTTTGCAAAAGGCGGTTTACCTCGGCGGATGCGGACGAAAGCTTGTGTCCGACGTGCCTTAAATCTGCCAAGCTTTCAAAAGATACGCTTGACGAAGCCCAAAGGGAATACCGCAGATATTCTCAGTTGCTGCCAATAGGCGTAAGGCTGATAAACGCTGCTAAAAAGAAATATTGTTTTTCCGACGAAGAAATTCTCGTCTTTGTAATAGGCAGAGATAAATGGATATTCAACAAACTCGACGCAATGAAAAAAGGGTTTGTCAGACCGCCTAAAAAAGTGAGGTCATAGCTTATGGAAACGAAATCCTTTACCGAAAAACAGCTTTCAGGCTCAAAAGTAAAACTATTTATAGCGGCGGCTATATCTTTTGTGACAAATTTTTTCGTTATAGTTTCGCTCATAGTGGCGGGTATCGACGGAATATATTTTATTTTACCGTCGTTAATGGCGGTGCTGGATTTATCTTTCTTTGTTGCGGCGTTTTTTACGAACTTCCGTCTTAAATACGGATTTGCATACGGACTATTTTATACAATCGCCAATTTCGCTTTTATGGCGGGAACCGTTCTGATATTGTTTTTACTGACGCCGGGCACGATAATTACTATAACGGCAATTGTTTTGTGGGGTGTCTGCCACGCTTTTTCCGGCATCGCGATTATATTCGGTGCCCTTGACGGCGCAAAAGTCGGAAAAGCACTCAGCATTTTCGCATTGATAATATTAATCGTTTTCGCCGTATTCAGTGCGGTTTATTCGGTATTTGTTTTCTCGAAAGGGTTTTTAGGGCAGGGCTTCAGCGGAGTCAGACCTATAGTTTACGTTTATGACGCCGATACGGACAGTTATATTGCCGACTCCGTTATGGAAGGAAGGGGCGACAGCATAGTTATTGAGCAAACTTTCAACGGAAAAAAGGTATCTCAAATAAACTGTGAGATTTTCGCCGACGTGGCTTTTGCTACCGTCAACACGTCCGATGCGAATTATATCAACCGCGTAGCTATCAATGATATCCGTGACGGCTTTACTCTTGTCACGCTATATGACAGCGTGGACGCTTTAAAAAAGGAATTTTATGACCTTGCTGTAAATCTCAATTCCGAAGGCTATTTAAATTTTGCAAACGGAATTGTTCCTGCCGTGTCCGAAGACGAAAATTATCTCTCGTTTGAATATACTCTCGAATCCGCCGCCGAGGCAAGAGGGGAATATCTTCCCACTATTAAGGCAAAACAAAGCGGAAGATATAATCTGAGCGAATTATATACGGCAGGCTATATGTCGCATTCCGATGCGGGCGATACCGATGACCTCGTGTGGTGTTACGAAAACGCCGAAGGTAAAATATTATCGAAGTCGTCTCTCAACGCAATAGAAGCGGCAACGCCCGAAAACGATTGCGAAGTGACAATAGTATTCGACGAGGTATACGCCGTAACGATAGGCGAAGATAACGACAGTCTTTATGAAACTGACGAAGATTATAAAACAACAATATATAACGCCCGCAAATACGAATATCGCTTCGTTACCGTTTACGATTGTAACGAGTTGACGAATTCTCTTCCCGCAAGAGACGGATTTGATTATTCGTTCGAGTATGCCGTAAACGGACAAAGCAAAGAAACACTCGTCGATTTTGAAGCGTTGCTAAGCAGGTTAAATTCAGGTTCTGAAATAACGCTATATCCCAAATGGGAAATGAAAAAGCCAACGGTAAACGCCATAGAATCCGACAGTCAATCGTATGTTTACGGCGACACTCTGACTTTGACGGGAAGCGCATTAGCGGCTGCCGATAATATGGATTTAACCTACGAATGGTCTTTTGACGGCTCAAACGTATGGTCGGGCGGAGAATATACAAAAAGCAATATATCGCCCGTGACGGATTCGGGTATATATACTCTTAAGGTTACCGCTTCATCGTCACAGTCTTCGATTACTTCCTATTCAATGAGGACGATAAGCATCACCGTAAACAAAAGACAGCTTGACCTCGTCTGGGATATTCCCGATATGGAAGTGTACGACAGCTATGAAAAGCAGGTAAGCGCCGTCAGCGACCCCGTCGACATAATCAACGGAGATTCAATAACTTTATCGCTCAGTGTAGATTCCGTCATAAATGCAGGGGAATATACGTCCGTAGCGTCTCTTACGGGCGAGTGTGCAAAGCTTTATCAGATTTCTTCGTCAACGCTTTCAAGGTCTTTTGAAATATTGCCTGCCGGCGCCGAGGTTGATTGGCAAAATCTTTCGTTTGTCTATGACGGAACGGAAAAGATTCCTCTTGCTTCGTTCAGCGGCGTCGGCTCGGACGGAACCGTCGAGCTTTCGGTTGAGGGTATGCAAAAAAATGCGGGCGAATATATAGCTACCGCCGTCAGCGACAATAAAAATTATTTGTTAAGTTCGCTTCAGACACGGTTTGTAATTTTGCCTAAAGAACTGACAGTTTCGTGGGATAACCTTTCTATGGTATATAACGGTTACGCTCAGTTGCCCAAAGCGATTTTAAACGGAACGGCAGAAAAAGACAACGTTGCGGTCAGCGTCAGCGGC
>FR901015.1:72533-77512 GCA_000437555.1 Acidaminococcus sp. CAG:917
ACAAAAAGACGTGGGAACGTGGCAGGCGGCCGCCAATATCACCGATTCCAATTATACGCTCTCACAGTCTACAAAAACGACGTCGTTTGAAATAACTAAATATGAGATATCCGTCGAATGGACGGGCGATGAATTTATATATAACAATTCAAAACAACAGCCTACGGCTAAGATAAACGGGTTGGGCGTCGACGGAGTCATAACTCTGACTGTGTCGGGCGGAGCGACGGATGCGGGAAGTCATATTGCAATCGCTTCGCTTTCAAATAACAATTACTTGCTTTTAAACACGGAAAAAGAATTTGAAATACTGCCTAAATCCATCTCCGTCGAATGGTCTAAAACTTCGCTTACCTATTCGGGAATTCCCCAAAAACCGATTGCCGCGCTTAAAAACGTATGTAACGGAGACAGCGTTGAAGTCACCGTCACGGGAGAGCAGACTTTTGCGGGAGTAGGTTATGAAGCGACAGCTTCAATAACTGATGGCAATTATGTTATAGAGCAGAACAAAACCACCGTATTTAACATTCTTCCGCTATCGGTCACAATTCAGTGGGATAATCTTTTGTTTATATACGACAAAACGGCAAAAACTCCCACAGCTTCTTTTAGCGGTGTAGGCACCGACGGATTGATAACTCTAAGCGTTTCGGCTGGCGAAGTTAACGTAGGAAATTATATTGCTAGGGCAAGCTGTTCAAATTCAAATTATACGCTCTTAAACGCAACGGCAGAATACTCAATTACGCCAAAGACAGTTGAGCTTGTATGGTCGGATACTTCTGTTACTTATAACGGCTTATCGCAAAAACCCTCTGCCGAGGCAGGCGACGGCGTCGTGTCGGGGGATACGGTAAACGTTACGGTGAGCGGTGCAAAGACCAATGCGGGAACTTATACCGCCACGGCGCAGATTGACAATCAAAATTATGCAATAAGCGACCTTACAAAGGTCAAAGAGTTTACCATTGAACAATACCGTATAAATTCTCTCGATTGGCAAAATCTGACTATGACCTATAACGGTTTAACGCAAATACCGTCGGTTTCGTTCAACGGCGTAGGCACCGACGGAAAAATAATCTTGACCGCGACAGGCGGAGCAAAAGACGTGGGAAATTATGTGGCGACTGCTATAAATACCAATTCGAATTATCTTATAACCTGTTCGCTTTCGCAAAGCTATGATATAACATCTCTTGCCGTAGACGCCGTTTGGGAAAATCTTACTTTCGTATATGACGGACAAATCCATTCGCCGTCTGCATATATCAACGGCGCGGGTGAAGACGGAAAAATTGTTTTGAGCGTCAGCGGCGGCAAAACCGACGTAGGAATTTATTCTGCGACGGCTTCGGGACAAGGCGCGAATTATACGCTTAAAAATTCGTCTGTGCAGTTTGAAATAACGCAAAAAGAAATTTTTATCGTGTGGGAGGATAAGACTTCCTTTACTCTCGGCGATGAT
Source organism: Acidaminococcus sp. CAG:917 (assembly GCA_000437555.1). GTDB lineage: Bacteria > Bacillota > Clostridia > Christensenellales > CAG-917 > CAG-917. The sequence goes on from FR901015.1 coordinate 74,005, forward strand.
ATTTGTTATCCTGTCGCTACCGCCGATGACGGAGCGGCGCAAAGCACGCTTACCTATAAAATTACCGACGCCGACGGTTATACCGTAGAAAACATAACTGTGGCGGGTGAATATAAGGTAACGGTGAGCGTAGGGGCAAATTATAAAATTTCGGTATCGAGCGAAACGGAAAAAACATTTACGGTAAACGAGGTCGGGGAGGGTGAATTATGAAATGTCAAAAGTGCAAAAAAGAATTTGACGACGTATTGACCTTGTTTGACGGCTCTTTGGTATGTCCTAAATGCAAGAGCCCGATTTTTGACGCCGACTTTAAAATCACAAAGGAAAACGATGAAATTTTTAAGCTTTCCGAATTGTTTTACCTTAACGCTCTGAAAGCGGAATCGAGAAAGGATTATAAGCAATATATTGAAAAAGCGACTTCCCTTTGCATAGGCGCGGCAAATCTCGGACACCCTTCCGCCGTGTGGAGAATAGGTTTTTATTATCAAAAAGACTATATGGAACGAAACAGAAGCGAATCGGAAAGGTTCAGATACGCAGGCTTTTATTTTAAGCTGTTATACAAATCAAAGCTTGAGAGCGTAACTGTTGAAAAGGGAATAGACGGTTATCAGAACGACTTTTTTATTAAACTGAAAACGAGAGCCGCTTCCGATTTTCTCAATATAATAGGCAAGTTAAAGGCAAGCCATGCCGAAAGTCTGCGTTTTGAGACGGACTATATAAAGAGCGTATACGGATTGACGTCGTCTTTTGACGTCATAGAGGACAACACGAGCGGAAAACCTTACGACATATTAAAAGAGTGTTCAAGCGATTTTCGTCCGCCCCGTCTCGGCATGATAAAAATGACAAAAGCGGAATTTTGCGAAAACTATAAAGATATTTCTCCGCTTTTGGCAAACGATAAAAAGATATCCTCCGTCATTATATACTTTGACGGCGAATGGAATGCCCGTATAACCACAAAGCCGCTCTGCGATATAAAAAATATCGAAGACTATGCCAAACGTTGGGAAGACGAAAAAGACGCAAAAGGTTCAAAGGGCACTATATTTTTGTTCTTTGTAAACAGGGCGGGCAAAAATAAGATGAATCAGTCTTTAAAAAAGGACGTTTACGAATATTTAAGAATATCCGAAGGCAGAGCAAGCGACACCTTGCAAAAGTTTCTCGGTATGTTTTACGTAAAGTGCCGCAGCAACGGCTGCGATTTCGTATTTACCGACGACGATATAATCGCGCAAAATACACGTTCGGCAAAAGAGGCTTTAACAAATATAATGAATAAGATATAATTTTTGTAAGTATAGATTAAGATATATCCAAGTATGAATTAAGATATAGTCCAATATAAAATAAAAATATAACTCTGTTATGATTAACAAAACATATCTCAGTCGCACAAAAACGATAGGATACATTTTCAGCACAAACATCGGATAATTTTGTCAATTCCTTTTAAAGTTCTTTGAAACGGCATAAACGTCTTTGCTTAAATTCCGTGTCAAATTAAAGAAATATCGCCGTTTGAATCCCGCTTCGGTTATTTATTATCATTTTGTCTTTATTCAAATTCGCCGTTTTCGGCGAATTTTTCTTTTCTGAAGGAATATGTCGAAAATTTGCAGAAAAAATTATATAAAAAATTTAAAAAAATTTGCAAAAAACAGTTGACAAATCGTAAAACAAATAATATATTATTAGCAGTCAAGGCAATAGAGTGCTAACAGACAAGCGCTCCGAGTGCCAAAATATCGGATTTAAGTATCCGATAAGCAGGAGAGTAAAGGTATGACCAAACTTTCAGACAGAAAGCAAAAAATACTAAACGCTCTCGTCGACGATTATATCAAATCGGCGGAGCCGGTTTCGAGCGGAGATATTCAATCGAAATATATGCCCGAGGTCAGTTCTGCAACGATAAGGTCGGAACTCAACGCCTTAGAGGCGCTCGGATATATCGATAAACCGCACACTTCGGCAGGCAGAGTTCCCAAAGCCGAGGCATATAAGCTCTATTGCAGGCAAGCGTTTCAAAGTCACGAGTTTACCGAACAGGATTTATCTGCGATGACGGAGAGATTTTCAAAGCAGGTTACAAGCATCGAAAGTCTTTCGGTTGAAGCGGCAAAAATTATAAGCGACCAGACAAATTATACCACGGTGTTTGTCGCCAATAACAATGAAGACGTCATCATAGAAGAAATCAAACTCGTGGGGCTTCAAAACGGACTTGCTCTTGTGCTTATCGTCACCAACTGCGGAATAATCACCGATAAAGCGATTGAAATTCCCGACGACGTCAAGCAGGCGGGCATAGAGGCGGCAAGTGAATTGCTCGACAGAGTGTTTCAGGGTAAAAAGGTATCGTCGATAAACCTTGATAGCGAACTTAATAAGATTGGCAAGAGCATTGACGGATACAAGACGGTTTTTGACGAAATAGTGACTATATTAAAAAACTATTGTCTCGAAAAAAGAAAATCCGTTCACGTTGAGGGAGCTTTAAAAGTTTTGGATTATAACGAAAATCCGAGTGAGGTAAAAAACTTTCTTGAAATAATGTCGGATAGCGACTCACTTGAAAAGCTTGTTACTCCCGACGACAACATCGAGTTTTCAATGAAAATCGGGGGAGAGGGAATAGATAACTGTGCGATAGTTACCGCCGAATACAAAATAAACGGACAGGTGATAGGACAGGCAGGAGTCATAGGCCCGGAAAGAATGGATTATAAAAAGGTCGCTTCCGTGTTGGACGGAATAAAGAAATCGCTTGAAAGCGTTTTTGACGACTCATTAACGGAGGATATAGATGAGCGAAAAAAATAAAAAAGAAAAAGAGCAAAATTTAGACGAACCTCAAAAGGAGGAAGAACAAAAAGAAGAAACCGCTTCGGCTGAAGCCGAAAAAAAAGAGGGCGTTTCAAAAGAAGAGATGACGCCGGAAGAATACGTGGAGTTTTTGGAGACGGAGCTGGGTAAAAACATAGCGCTTGCCGAAGAAAACAAAAACACGGCGCTTAGGCTCAGAGCGGACTTCGATAATTATAAAAAGCGAAACGAAAGCATTTCGGCGGAAATGAAACTTCTCGGGGAATGTGCGGTGCTTGAAAAAATACTTGAAGTTATCGACAACCTCGACAGAGCAAAAGAAATGATAAGTGGCGACGATTCCGTTAAAGGTTTCGAGCTTATCGAACAGCAAATCATGGCAATACTTTCCAAGTTCGACGTAAAGGAAATTGAAGTCAAAGAAGGCGACGATTTCGACCCGAACAAAATGACGGCAGTCATGAGAGAGGAAAACGAACAGATGAAAGGAAAAGTCTTGCAGGTCCTGTTAAAGGGATATATAAAGGGCGACAGCGTATTGAGATATTCAATGGTAAAAGTCGCAGGTTAAAAAAAATATAATTTTTAAGGAGAATAAAACTATGGGAAAAATTATCGGTATTGACCTTGGAACAACAAACTCGTGCGTAGCCGTTATGGAAGG
>FR901015.1:77525-80665 GCA_000437555.1 Acidaminococcus sp. CAG:917
GTTATGGAAGGCGGCGAACCTACCGTTATCGTTAACGCAGAGGGCATGAGAACGACCCCTTCCGTCGTTGCTTTTTCTAAAGACGGCGAGAGACTCGTAGGCGACGTTGCAAAGCGTCAGGCCGTCGCAAACCCCGACCACACCGTTATTTCTATTAAAAGAGATATGGGTTCGGACAAAAAAATCAAAATTGAAGGAAAGGAATATACTCCGCAGGAAATCAGCGCAATGATTTTGACAAAACTTAAAAACGACGCGGAGAAATATCTTAACGGCAAAGTCACGCAGGCGGTTATCACCGTTCCCGCATACTTCAGCGATGCTCAAAGACAGGCTACCAAAGACGCAGGCAAAATCGCAGGACTTGAAGTTTTGCGTATTATCAACGAACCTACTGCGGCGGCGCTTGCATACGGTATAGATAAAGACGAAAATAAACAACAAAAGGTTCTTATCTATGACCTCGGCGGTGGCACGTTCGACGTATCCATTCTCGAACTCGGCGACGGAGTGTTTGAAGTTTTGGCTACAAGCGGAAACAACAGACTCGGCGGCGACGATTTCGATAAAAAGATTATGGATTACATTGTCGAAGAATTCAAAAAAGCGGAAGGTATCGACCTCAGCGGCGACAAAATGGCAATGCAACGTATCAAAGAGGCGGCAGAAAAAGCTAAAATCGACCTTAGCGGCGTGACAAAGACAAAAATCAACTTGCCGTTTATCGCTATGGCGAACGGTGCACCCAAACATCTTGATATGGAACTCACGAGAGCTAAATTCGACAGCCTCACGGAAGACCTTGTTCAAAAGACAATCGGTCCTATGGAACAGGCTATGAAAGACGCAGGATTAAAATATAGCGATATCGCCAAAGTCATTATGGTAGGCGGCTCGACAAGAATTCCGGCAGTCTACGACGCAGTCAAAAAAATCACCGGCAAAGAGCCTTATAAGGGCATCAACCCCGACGAATGCGTCGCAATCGGAGCGGCAATTCAGGCAGGCGTTTTGGCAGGCGAAGTAAAGGATATGTTGCTTTTGGACGTAACTCCTCTTTCGCTCGGTATCGAAACTTTGGGCGGTGTGTTTACAAAACTTATCGAACGTAACACAACCATTCCTACAAGCAAGTCGCAAATCTTCTCGACAGCGGCAGACCATCAGACGGCGGTTGACATTCACGTTTTGCAAGGTGAAAGACCTATGGCTAAAGACAATAAGACGCTCGGCAACTTCCAGCTTGTAGGTATCGCACCCGCACCCAGAGGAGTTCCTCAGATTGAAGTTACCTTCGATATTGACGCAAACGGCATAGTTTCCGTTAAAGCTGTCGATAAAGGAACGAATAAAGAGCAATCTATCACGCTTACGGCTTCAAGCAACCTCACTAAAGACGATATCGACGCGGCTATAAAAGACGCGGAAAAATACGCCGAAGAGGATAAAAAACGTAAGGAATTGGTAGACGCTAAAAACGGAGCGGAACAGCTTACGTTCACAATAGAGAAGTTCGTCCGTGACAACGGCGACAAGATTTCCGAAGACGACAAAAAGACTTTGGAAGAAGCTTCAAAGACTGCGACGGAAGAAATAGCGAAAGCGGAAGACGTCGAAAAGGTCAAAGAGGCGGTCGAGAAACTCAGTAAGGCGAGTGACCCGATATTCACTAAGTTCTATCAGGAGAATCCTCAAGCGGCGGCAGACGCTGCGAAAGCGGCAGGCTTCGACCCCAACGCTCAAAGCGGCGGTCAGGACGGTTTTGACGGAACGGTTGACGATTCAAACGACGGAACCGTGAACTAAAATTAAACTAAGTTAAACCTTAAAGCCCGCTTTTGCGGGCTTTAAATCGAGGTGCAATATGGCAGCAAAGGACTATTATAAAATATTAGGCATCGAAAAAAACGCAACGGCGGATGAAATTAAATCCGCCTTTCGTAAAATGGCCAAAAAATATCACCCCGACGTTTATGCCAACGCAACCGCGGAGGAAAAAAAGAAGGCGGAAGAAAAATTTAAAGAAATCAATCACGCTTACGAAGTTTTATCCGACCCTAAAAAGAAGGAGATTTACGACCGTTTCGGCGACGAAAATCCTCAACAATCGGGATTCAGCGGTTTTAGCGGAGGCTTTAGCGGTTTCGGAGGCGGAGAAGGTTTCGGATTTGACGACATATTTTCAAGTATCTTCAGCGGTTTCGGCTCTATGGGCGGTTCGAGAACGAGAAACGCCAATTCACCGAGACGCGGACAGGATATTTTGATAGGAGTATCTCTTTCGTTTGAAGAAGCGGCTTTCGGTTGCAAAAAGACGGTTACCATAAAGCGTATAGAAAACTGTCCCGATTGCAAAGGAACGGGCGCGAAGGGCGGCACGGCGTTTAAAGTTTGTCCTCACTGTAACGGTTCGGGACAGGTTCAGCAAACGCAAAGAACGCCTTTCGGACAGATATCTCAAGTTATAACCTGCCCTCAATGCGGCGGTAAAGGAAAAATAATTTCCGAGGTATGTCCCGCGTGCGGCGGTAAAGCGAGAAAAGAAGTCACAAAAGATATCGTTATAAATATTCCCGCAGGTATCGACGACGGACAGCGCATTAATTATGCAGGCGAAGGCAACCACGGCGTTAACGGAGGAGCAAACGGCGCTCTGATAGCTCAAATTAAAGTGCGCCCCCATAAATACTTTACACGCCGTGACTACGATTTGCTTTTAAACGTGCCTATATCTATGTTTGACGCGGCTTTAGGTTGCACAATATCCGTTCCCACCCTCAACAAACCGTGCGAACTCGAAATTCCTTCCGGAACTCAGTCGGGCGCCGTGTTCAAGATAAAGGGACAGGGCATTAAACAGCTTAAAAAGACGACCAACGGAGACCTTATAGTAACCGTTACGGTGGAGGTACCTAAGTCGTTAACGAAAGAACAAAAGGAATTGCTTAAAAAACTTCAGGAAACGTCGGAGACCAAACAATTCCCTATGCAAAAAGCATACAAAGAAAAACTTTAATTTGTATCGGCAGGCCGCAGAAAACGGCTTGCCGTTTTGGGTTTAATAAATGAAAAAGGAAATCAGTATAAAGACAAATCATCAAGATGCGGAACTTATTTCCGCAGCGATGTTTATGGCGGGG
>FR901015.1:80678-87660 GCA_000437555.1 Acidaminococcus sp. CAG:917
ATGTTTATGGCGGGAGCGGACGGCGTTGAAATAGATGACAAACAAGACGTCATCGACGTGCTGTCAAGCTCTAAAAATTGGGACTATGTTGACGACGACGTTATGAACGTCGGCGACGAAGTATTTGTCAAAACGGTATTAGAGGGTGACGAAACGTCTTTTCTCGACTCTTTGAAAAGCGCACTTAAAACTTTAAATATATCCGTTTCGATTGACGTAAATAAGATAGATGACGTCGATTGGACAAAAGAGTGGAAAAAATATTTTAAACCCGTTCATACTTCAAGCGTTACCGTCGTGCCGTCGTGGATTGAATACGATAAAGCCGAGGGCGAAAAGATATTGCTTATCGAGCCGGGGCACGCTTTTGGAACGGGTGAACACGAAACAACCAAAATGTGCCTTGATATGATGGGCGACGTAAAAGGAAAAGATATCGTCGACGTGGGCTGCGGAAGCGGTATACTCGGCATAGCCGCAAAAATATGCGGAGCTAAAAGCGCGTATCTTTGCGACATAGATTCGATGTGCGTCGAAAGCTCTGTTCGTCACGCCATACTTAACAAAGTAGACGTAACAGTGGAAGAGCGCGATTTACTGTCGGATAAAGACGTATACGGCGACCTTGTGTTTGCAAATCTTACGGCAGATATTTTGCTGAAACTGTCCGACGGAATTTGCGACCACATCTCAGACGGCGGTTATCTCATCATATCGGGTATTATCGATTCGCGTGAGGAGGAGGTCTTAACAAGATATCTGGATTTAGGCTTAAAGCTTGTCGATAAGATGAGTATGAAAGACTGGAGAGCGTTTAAATTTCAAAAGCAATAATTATAAATTAAAAATAAAACGTTAAAACCGATATGTGAAAACGAAAAAGCGATTGCCTTACTTTGCGCTATGCGTTATAATAAACAGGTAATCGCTTTAATTTATATAGCTTTAAGCAATTAAATAAACGAAATATTTATAAGGTTGAATCAAGTGGAAATCAGACGTTTTTTTATTGAACCGTCAAACAGACAAAACGATTTAGTCACCATAAAAGGCGATGAGTTTGTGCATTTAAAAAAGGTGTTAAGACTTAAAGCGGGATTTAAAATAATCGTTTGTTTTAACGACGGTTACGAGCATTATTGCACGCTCGTAACGGTTGCGGATAAATATGCCGTGGCAAAAATCGATTTATCCAAAAAAACAGACGATACCCTATATGACGTCACCTTATTTGCGGGATTGCTCAAGGGCGGCAAAATAGATTTTGTCATTCAAAAATGCGTGGAGCTCGGAGTCAAAAAAATAGTGCCTTATATATCTAAAAACACGGTAGAGAAAAATTTCAACCCGGACAGAGCCAACAAAATTTCCTTTGAGGCGGCAAAGCAATGCGGTTCGTCTCTTATCACCGAGGTAACGGACGCCGTAACTTTTGACGACGTTTTAAGACTTTCGGCAGGATTTAAAAACAAATGTTTTTTCTATGAAGACGAAAGAGAAAACTCGATAGAAAAATTTTCCTTAAAGCAGGGCGATATCGCCGTCGTGGTAGGGAGCGAAGGCGGATTTACTCCCGAGGAGGCAGTAAGCGCTAACTTGGCGGGCTTTAATATATTGTCGTTAGGTAAAAGAGTGCTGAGGGCTGAGACCGCGTGTGTAGTTTCTTCCGCTCTCATTTTATATAAACTCGGAGCGTTCGGCGTATGAAAGTTTGCGTATATACGTTGGGCTGTAAAGTAAATCAATACGATTCCGATTCTATAATCGCACGCCTTCTAAAAAAATACGACGTGACGGATAAAATGGAGAAGACGGACGTATACGTTATAAATACTTGCGCCGTAACGGCAGAGGCGGAGCGTAAATCAAGGCAGATTATGCAAAGGGCAAAATCGCTTAATCCCGATGCCAAGATTTTAGTGATAGGTTGTGCGTCGCAAAATAATCCCAAACAGTTTTGGGATAAAGGAGCGGATTTTGTTTCGGGAACGGCAAACAAAATCGCCATATGCGATTTTGAAAATCTCTCGGGCTTCAAAAATAGTATAGGCTGCGATGAGGGCTGTTTTCCCACGGCGGAGGTTTTTGAAGAGTCGGGAGTCGCAGCTTCTTTTAAGACGAGGCATTTTATAAAGGTTCAGGACGGTTGCGATAATTTTTGCAATTATTGCCTTGTGCCGTATCTGAGAGGAAAGCCGAGAAGCCGTAGTCTTGAAAATATATTAAACGAAGTCGCCGAAGTGTCAAAGGCGGCAAAAGAGATCGTGCTGACGGGCATCAATCTTTCTGCTTACGGCAAGGATATAAATCTCGACCTTGCATCGCTGCTTGACGCATTAAAGCCTTATGACATAAGAGTCAGGCTCGGTTCGCTTGAGGTAAACGTCGTTGACGACCGCCTTTTGCAGGCGGCTAAAAATCTTAGAGGATTTTGCGACCATTTCCATTTGTCTTTGCAGAGCGGTTCGGATAAGGTATTAAAGGAAATGAACAGGCATTACACTTCAAGCGAATATCTTTCGGCCGTTGAAAAAATAAGAAGTTATTTCCCCGACGCAGCTATAACAACCGACCTCATTGTCGCCTATCCCACCGAAACGGAGCAAGACTTTTTTGACAGTCTGGAGTTTGCTAAAAAAGCGGCGTTTGCCGATATTCACGTTTTCACTTTCTCGCCGAGAAAGGGGACAAGAGCATACGATTTAAAGCCGCTTGATTCTCAGGTGTTGAACGACAGGCAAACGAGGGCATGCAATCTTAAATATGAACTTAAAAACAAATATAATTCTTTCTTTTTGGGGAAACCTCTTGAGGTATTGTTCGAGAGCGAATCGAACGGATATATGAGCGGACATTCTAAAAATTATATTTCCGTTTATGCCAAAGGTGTTAAACACAACGAAATAAAAACCGTAACGCCTAATAAACTCTTTTTGGACGGCGTAACGATAAAGGAGTAAATATGGAAAACTGTCTTTTTTGCAAAATAATCAAAGGTGAAATTCCCTCGTCAAAAGTTTACGAGGACGACGAAATGCTGATATTCAAAGACATCGCTCCGCAGGCTAAAATTCATTATCTTTTAGTTCTCAAAGAGCATTTTGCCAACATCTGCGAGATGACGGACGAGCAGGCGGTAACTCTTGCACGCTGTCTTAAAAAGCTGTCGGGTATGGTGGACGAGCTCGGACTTCAGGGAGGCTTCAGGCTTGTATCCAACAAAGGCGCCGATGCCTGCCAAAGCGTAGAACATTTGCATATCCATATTTTGGGCGGAGAAAAACTTTCCGAAAAAATGGCATAATAAAAAAAATATATGGCTAAAAAAATCGATTTTGCTTTATCGGAACGCTTTTGTTTATATTCGTTTTGTTGCCGATATTTTCAAATCGTTTAAATTGTCTTAAAAAAAGAATAGCCGTATATAATATTTATATCCGCGTCAATATTTGTTGACAAAATTTCTAAGATGAGTATAATCAAGTAAGTAGCTTAGGGGCTATAGTTTCGATTCGGGAGGTGAATACGACATGTCAACGGTAAAAGTTGGAGAAAACGAAAGTTTAGAAAGTGCACTCCGCCGTTTTAAAAGAAAGGTGGGACGTGACGGTATCATCGCCGATTTGAAAAAAAGAGAGGCTTACGAGAAACCTAGCGTTAAACGCAAGAAGAAAGCGGAAGCCGCAAGAAAAAGAATGTATAAGGCATAATTGTCTGTCAAAAAAGTCGGCTACTTGCCGACCTTTTTGTTTTTGTGATAGGGGGGATTATGAAAATCACAAAATTTTTTACCGTTTTTATTCTCATTTTAATTTTAACCTGTTCGTTTTTTGTTTTTTCGGCTTGTGACGACGGCTCCGACGTTTCCGTCAAAGGTGCCGTATATGAAGAAAATTTCACTCCGACAAAAGATAAGGCGATGATTTTGATACCCGGACTTATGGCAAGCGCACTTTTTAACGCCGAAACGGACGAAGCGATTTGGTCGCCTAAAGGCTTTTTGAATTTAGTTGGCGAATTTGACGATAATCTGTCCGCTCTCGACGCAAAATATGAGGGCAATACTTACAATAATTCAGAATATAACGAAGAAAAAAACAGTTTGCTTCAAAATTTACTCATTAAATATATGGGTTGCGACGACGAAGGCGTGCCAAATACCACCGTCAGGGTCGCTAATATGTCGAGCGAAAATCCGGCGGACGCATTTGGCGGTATGAGCTATCTCTATGAGGATTTGTATTCAAAGTATCGCAATCAATACGATATCGTCGTATGGCAATACGATTGGAGACAATCCAATGTCGAATCTGCCCGCCATCTCGAGGACTTTATCGAAAAGTGCGGTTGGAACAAAGTTCAGTTTTATACCCATTCTATGGGCGGCATTGTGGTGTCGAATTATTTAAAGGAAGCCTCTAACAGGGATAAAGTGGAATTGTTTATGCCTTTCGGCGCTCCGCTATTAGGCTCTATGGATGCTGTGACAAATCTTTTCAGCGAAGACGCGCTTGCTTTCGTCAAAGATTTGTTTAAGGGTATGGGTATTAATTTTAACCTTGCCGAAGTCGCAAGACTCATTCCGTCCGTTTACGAACTTCTTCCGACAAAAGAATTTTTTGCGCTCTACAGTGAGGGAGACTCTCCGATATTCATAAACGGGGCTCCTGCCACATATCAGCAGTTCATGCAAAATCTTTTATCGCAAACGTGGGTTAAAGGCTCGGACGGAGAAATAAAAGATTTTATAAAAAATCTCGAGTCTTATCAAGACGCTTTCTTTGTTAACGCCACTTACGACAAGGCAAAAGACATTTGGGTGGAGGATTCAAAGTCAGAGCAAAAGGTTCATGTTTCTCAGCTTGTGTCCACCGAATACGTCATCGGCGTAGGGAAGTTTACTGTAAACAGGTCTCATCTTATCGGCGACGATAACATAACCGAAGACTATGCCGACCAGGATAAAACGGAAATTAACGCGGCGGGCTCGATATTTTCCAATTATATAGGTGTTGAGGGCGGACAAGGTAACGGCAGAGTTTCAATAATAGATTATGAAACGGGAATTTTCAGAGGCTTAGGAGACGGAACGGTTCCCGCATACAGTGCATCCTGCGGACAGTCACTCGATTCGGCTAACTGCCATCTTGTATACGGAGTTAAGCACGGTCCACTTCTTAACGATTCGATAGATTCGGTAAACGGCTATTGCCCGGCATATCTTACCGGACTTGCCTATATTGACGAGGTATTGCCTGATTATGTCGCAAAAACGGACGCGGAAATTGTTTTGGCGGATGTCAACGGAAGCGGCAGACCGTCAGATATAAATGCTGTCAGTGAAGATATCAAGATAACGGCGATAACGGTCGGTTCTGTGTTGACGGTGGCTGCGGCGGTAATTGTATTGACCTACATTTTAACAAAAAATAAAACACGCAAAAAGGCGGTTAAAGAAGACTGACAAAACGAAAAATAAATAAGACGTTTAAAGATATTTAAATTTAAAATTGTAGCTTTAAACGCTTGCTAAAATCAAAAAAAACCATTATTATAATAGTCGCTAAGGCGACTGTTATACGGGGATATAGCTCAGATGGTAGAGCGTTGCGTTCGCATCGCAAAGGTCACGAGTTCGAATCTCGTTATCTCCACCATAAGAGAAGCAAAGGTTTGATACAAAAGTATTGAACCTTTTTTCTTTGCATAAAGGGAGTTCTTTCCTTTCCGTAAGTAAATATCAGAGCCTTGTAGGAGCGTTTAACCGCACTTTTGCAGGGCTCTTTTCCTTATATATAATAACTACGGAACGAAAGGTCTATCAACGGAACGATAGATATTGCTACGGGACGATAGGTTTTTTGATGAATTTTATAAAAAAATAAATAAAATTTTAGAATTTTCATTGTTAAGTGACAAAGTTTATGCAACAAAATAACAAGTTTCGTATCTACGGGACTTGTTTTTATAAATAATTGTTGCAATCATTCTGTCAAATAACACTTGATATTATTATACCGTCCGGAGAGGCAAACTGATTGACGTTAGACTAAAAATAGGGTAAAATTAGTCCATCACTAGAAGGAGAATGGGATATGGATGAGAGAATATACTTAGACACCTATCTTTTGCAGCAGGACATGCGAGTTCGCTTGCCAAAGTCGGTAATCTCCAATTTAGGGGTCGAAAAAGGAAAAACAAAGTTTGATATTTATTTGGACTCAAAAGAGCATTGCTTAATATTTAAAATCCACGATGAGGAGAAGTCTGAAAATAAGTAAAAAACTTATAGCCGTTTCCCTGTTTACCAGAGCCGGTGGCATGGATGTAGGCTTTGAACGACCCGGGATTAAGGTTGTATTTGCAAATGAGGTTATGAAAGAAGCAGCTCAGACTTATATAACGAAAAGAAAGCTATAAAACTTCTTGAAACTTTTGAATATAAACCTGAAAAATATGCCGAAAGGGTTAATCATATTTTTGAAGTACCCGGTCTTTCACTTTTTGAATGCTACGATATGACCGAGAAGCTTTATAAAGAAGTGAAAAAATTGCAACGGAGATAAATAACTTTTTAAACGAGGGGAATTCAGATGAAAGAAAACAAATATGACGATAATATATTTTTTCAAAAATACAGTCAAATGAGTCGCTCACAGCAGGGACTAGTCGGTGCAGGAGAATGGGAAACATTGAAAAAGCTGCTGCCGGATTTTAAAGATAAGCGTGTGCTTGATTTAGGATGCGGTTATGGATGGCACTGTATTTATGCGATGGAACACGGTGCTTCTTCTGTTGTAGGTGTTGATATTTCTCATAAAATGCTCGAGGTAGCCAAAGAAAAAACACGTTTTCCACAGGTTGAATATAAATGCTGTGCTATGGAAGATGTGGAATTCCCAGAGGAGAGTTTTGATGTAATATTAAGTTCACTTGCATTTCACTATGTGGCAGATTATGAGATTTTAGTAAAAAAGATATA
>FR901015.1:87757-117047 GCA_000437555.1 Acidaminococcus sp. CAG:917
ACACAAGACTGGCATTATAACGAAAAAGGAGAAATACTGCATTTTCCGGTGGATAATTATTATTATGAGGGCAAACGGACAGCTGTGTTTTTGGGAGAAAAGGTTACAAAATATCATAGAACACTGACCACATATCTAAATACACTGCTTTCAAATGGTTTTATAATAAATCAGATTGTGGAGCCACAGCCGCCGGAAAACATGATGGATATTCCGGGGATGCAAGATGAAATGCGCCGTCCCATGATGCTGATTGTATCGGCTAACAAAAAAATGGATAGATATGAGTAAAATACTTATTTGCCCTGTTTAATAATAGTCTATGAAAAATAATGGAAAGAGTAATCGGGAAGTATGGAGGCTTAATGCGGATGGAACAAGGAAGAATTCTTGTGATTACAGGTGCGCCGGGAACAGGAAAAACTACAATATCTTCTATCATTGCAAAAGAATCTGACATGGAAAAGTCTGTGCATATGCATACAGATGATTTTTATCATTATCTTAGCAAAAATGCCATTGCCCCACATTTGCCACAATCTAATGCCCAAAACTTGGTAGTGATTGAGTCCTTTTTGGAAGCCGCAAAGCGTTTTGCCCGCGGTGGATATGATGTAATTGTAGATGGCATTATCGGCCCGTGGTTTCTGGCACCATGGCTAAATATTGTTCAAGAGGGATATGAAGGACACTACATTATTTTAAGAACTAACAAAGAGGAGACAATGAAACGGGCGATTGAACGCTCAAAATTAGATAGAGATACAAATATCGAATTAGTACAAACGATGTGGGAACAATTTTGCAATCTTGGAATATACGAGAAAAATGTCGTAGATACTACTAATTTTTCGATTAGCGATACCGTTCTTGTAGTAAAAGAAAAAATTACAAATAAAGCCTGTCTGTTACATAAATAAATTTGTTTTACGTTACTATTTATCCACCAAAACCGAACCGAAAGGTTCGGTTTTTTTATCGGGTGGAAAGGCAAAACTTCTGATTGATAAAATGTTTTGATTTTAAATTGATTATCGGACTGATTATCGGTTGGTACAATTTCAAACTCACGGGGGAGTGGGGCAGTTGAGAGTGAGCAAATACATTTTTGAAATGTCGATATGTCTTTAGGTTTAAAAAATAAACATAAGATTGAGGATTTTGACAAAAAACAGTCGTTTATTTGTTAATTATTTCCAATTGGGTCGTTTTTTGAAATATTTGAAAAAATTTTAAAATTAGGTATTGAATTTTTGTGTTTTATTTGTTATTATATAACTAAATATAGTAGCATTTTACTAAATCGCTATAAATTTTCTACGTTGATGTGGTGTTAGGAGGAAAACATGGGCAAAAATAAGAGTTCATACGATAATATCGTACTTAATGACCGTTGTTTGGCAAAGGCTCAGAATAGAGAAAAAATGACCATTGACAATTCGTTCGGCAACATTAGACAGAGAGAGGAAGCTGAGAGACTTAAGTTCGAAGCAAAAAGAGCTCACGACGCGGAACTCGCCGAGAAAAAGCGTATTGAAAAAGAAAAGGAGAGAGCCAAATGGTTTGCCGAGCAAGAAAAGCGTAAGGCAGAAGAGGATGCTAAACTTCAAGCTCAGAAAGAGCAAGAAGAAATGCGCCGTCAACTCGAAGAAGAGGCTAAAGTCAGATATCAAGCTCGTATGAAAGAACTTGCCGAAATGCGTGCTAAGCAAAAGTATGAAAGAAAAATGGAAGCCAGAGCGAGCATGACCAATATGCTTGCAAGTCTGGAAAATCAAAGGATTGAAAACGCCGAAAGAGAAAAGCAATATTATTTAAACCTTCAGCAAAAAAGGCGTGATATCGAAAAGTTCCAAATTGAGAACGCAAAAGAGCAAGCCATGATGATAAGAGAAAGAGAGCTTGAAAAGGAAAAGGCTCAAAAGGACCATAAAAAGCTCATGGATAACATTATGGCGGAAGCTCATCATCAAGCCGTTGCGCATGAAAAAGAAAAGGCGGCTAACGAAAAGGAAGAACAACGCAAAAAGGCGGAAAGAGATAAGGCTTTAAATCATAGGCTTCAGATATTCAAGGAAGAAACGGAAAAGGAAAGACAACTCAGAGTTTCTTCAAATGCAAAAGCCAAAGCAGAGCAGGAGAAAAAAATTCAAGCTCAGATTGCCGACGTTTTGAAAAAACAGAAAGAGGAAGACAGACGTCGTCAGCTCGAGTACGAAGCCGAGCAAAAGGAAATTGCAGAGACAAGAGCGCGTCAAAGAGCTGAAATCAATGCAAGAATCAAGGCGGACGAAAAAGAACGTCAAAGAATTAAAGCCGAAGAAGAAAAGCAGGCAAGACTTGAAGAAAAACAAAGAGCAGCTCAAACAAAAGCCGCTATCGAAGCAGAACGCAAAAAGGTTCTTGAGCGTCATGCGGAAAGGATGGCTGAATTGCGCTTAGATGAAGAGGATAAAAAAGAAAGACTTGCCGAAATCAATAAGGTCAAGCAAGAGGAAATGCGTCGCCGTCAAATTCGTCAAGCTGAAATCGAAAGAGAGAGAATCGCAGACGAAAAGGCTCGTGAAGCTATCTTTGAAAACGCAAGAAAACAGGCAGAAAAGATATCGGCAGTTGGCGTAACGGACAAAAAGATTGCTCCTAAAAAAGCAGATAAGCCCGTTGCCGAAGCTCCTAAAGCAGAAGATAAAAAAAAACAAAGTAAAGAAGTAATTCCTGCTGAAAAAAAAACTAAAAAGGACGCAACCGCAGAGTTAAAGGCAAAGAACGACCTTTTAAACGAAAAATCTAAAAAGCAGGATAATTCCGCGAAAAAATCGGCAGAGAGTGCTGAGCAAAAAAAAAATAGCGAAGACGAAAAGCTGATTAAGGAATTACAAAAAGCCAAAGAGAACGCAGAAAAAAATTTAAAAGCGGTGCAGGATAAAGAGGAGAAAAAAGATTTTTCTATGACGCTTAGGGAAATCAAAAGACCTTCTAAAATCAAAAACGCAACGCTTACAATGTCACAGATTGTAAAGGCATACCCGACAGGCGGTAGCGTAGACTTGGCTTCATTAAAGAAAAAAGGACTTGTTGAGCAAGACGTCAACGAACTTTCCGTCAAGGGCAAAGCATCTATTAAAGATATTAAATTCGTTGTTACCGCAAATGAGTTCGAGCTTGATTCAATAAAAGCAATCAAGGCGGGTAAGGGCAGAGTTATACAACTTGTATATTCCGTTCCGAAACTTGTGTTCAGAGGGGCAAATTCGGATAGCAATAACTAAAACAATTAAATAAAAAAGGCGAGAAATCGCCTTTTTTTATTTATGTTTTATTTTTAATATTTGAGTATTGTTAATATTGCTTTTTTGCGATATAGAAATAACGTTTTAGCGTTTGACGTTTTTATTATGCCGTAATTATAAGCCATTTTAATTTTATAAATTATTCTAATAAAGCATAAAACATATTGTTTTTTAATTCATGATGTGTTAAAATCTTTTTGAGGTAAATATGAAAAATTTAGACAACCAAAGCGATAAAAATCTGAAAAAGACGAGAGGAAGAGAGTTTGCTTCCGATATCGAAGCTGTATCGGACGGTATGGAATGCTCTTCTGCCAAGAAAATATCTGCCATTCAAACGGAAAAACTTGTGCTTTGGGTTGTTCTGATTTTAATTCTTGTGACGGTGATTTTAGTCCTGTTTTTAGCGGGAAATATAGACGTTTATTATGAGGGGAACAGCCTTGTGATAAAATCTTCGATGGCTACTCATTCCGTCTCTTTAAAAAACGTTAAATCTGTTGAAATATCCAGTAACTACAATAAAGGTTCTAAAATTATGGGGACGGATTTATACAGAGTTTCCGCCGGTACATATTCAAATGCTGTATACGGAAGATACAAATTGTTTGTTTATAACAACGTTCCGAGATACATAACAATAAATTGCGACGGAGCCTATGTTGTTTTAAATCTCGACACTGTTGAAAAGACCGAAAAATTATACAATGATTTGATTGAAAAATTAGGTTTTTAATTTCTTTGAATAATATTGCCGTTGCTTATATATTTAAATGAATTATTTACGGCATTATCCGAGGCACAAATGAATAACTCTAAATTTAATTGTCCAAACTGCGGTTCAAACGATTTATTGTTGATGACGTCGTATACTTGCAAGTGTCATCACTGTGGCTCTGTTTTTAACGTGAAGCGGGATGTCTCGCAAAAAAACAACGTTGTTACAAAAATTATTACCGACGAAAAAGAAACGTTTTTAGCTATGCCGAAAAACGGTGATATAATGGATTTCGTTAAATCGGCTTTTGAAACGTTATACACGGACGATTATACCTCTGTAAAAACCGTGAATGCCGTTTTTAGTCCCGCTTATGAAGAAGTTTCCGTTTTTGGCGTTGTATTGGCAGATTATTTTTTATCATATAGCGCAGATATCGGCTATGACAGGACGGAAACTTATTATGTAACGGAAACCTATTACGTCAACGGCAGACCTAATTACAGACAGGTTGCAAGAACCAGAGTCGTAACCGATTGGCATCCGATAAGTTCGACTTATTTCGGAGGCAATATTTCTACCTGTTGCAAAATCGATAATAACGAAGGAATATACGACGTTGCAACAGAAGAGGACCGCTTTACTGAAATTTATAAGCAAGAGCTTTGTATTCCCGTAAACTCCGCTTCTTATAGCATTTCTCCTTTTCATGCTACGGATGATATGCTTGCCGGTGCGATTGCAGTAGGCGAGGATATTGCATCGAATCAATGTCTAAATTCCTTGCCTGGCGACCACGTCAGAAATTTTTCTTATACCGCCACTCATAGCGTTAAAAAAATATATAACGTATCTAAGCTGGATTATGTTTTGCCCTATTCGATAGGAGACCAAAACTATGCTATTAGGGGGTGCTCATTCAATAACGTCCCGCACTTGGATTATTCGCCGAAAGAGGACGTATCTAAAAATATAAAAAAGCAAACGGCAAAAATTTTCGCTCCTTTGCTTTTCTTGCCGCTTATTCTGTTAATTGCAGGTGCGATTGCTCTTAGCATTATATACGATATGTTTTATATGTTTGCCGTTCCGGCGGGATATTTACTAATTGTTTCAATAATATGGGCTGCAGTAAACTCAAATAAAATAAAGAAAACAAAAGAGATTAATATGCGCCTGAAAAAAGAAAAATTGGATAAGATGCTTTCCGATTATTCATTATCGTAGCAAATCGGTTTAATTAACAAAACTTGTCTGTTGCGGTTTAAAATTTTAAAAATATTAAATACAAATAAAGTCGTCTTAGCGGACGACTTTATTTTATTATCGTTTGCAATTTCAATTAAAGAAAGATTATATATATTAAAAAACTTGCTTCAGTTAAAAATTTTATAAATGATTTTTGCCCTTAATAACTTAATATACACATATTTTCGGATAGGATAAATGGCAAACTGAGTGGCGGTTAATCGTCGGAAAAATTCTTTGTCTTTTTAAGTTTTCCCGAGTTGCTTTTTACTCCGTCGCCCTCCTTTTCCTTTTTCTTTTTAAGCTTAGTCGTTACGATAAAGATTACCACGCCAACGACTATTGCCACGGAAACGCAAACGATGGCGATTATTTGAGCGTTTGTCAATCCTCCGAATTTTACTTGTGATGCCTTTATATAGCCGATTTGCGTGCCAATCTGAACCTTATAAAAACCGTTGATAAGTTCGGAAAAAACCGTGAGCTCTTTACCGTCTATTATTTTTTCTATGACAGACGAGTCGGAATCGGGGAGAGCGTAAAGATTTACCTTTTGTCCTATTTTATCCGCTTTGGCTCTTCCGTATTGAGTCGGCTCGTTTGTGAGCGCGGTAGGAGCGTCCAAAGCTACTTCGGAGACTTTTACAAAATATTTTTTTGAGTCATATTCGACTTTGTAATATGTTATTAAATTAAAATAGCTTTCACCGCAAACGGTCAATTTTGTATTTTTAGGGACTTCGATAAAATCTGCGGATGCATCGGGGTAGTCATAAAGCGTGGCCTTTGAGTGCAATGCTTTAAGGGCCAATCCGCCTTCGTAATCGGGTATGAGCGTTAAATCGGCGGTTTTGATATATCCGAAAGTCCCGTCCTTTAAAACATAGGAAAATGTTTCGTCTAACGCGGCAAGTTTTATCACGCGCGTGTCGGAAGGCAATTCTTCAACATATTCAAAATTGTTGGGATTTAAATAAAACAAGGTCGCTTTGTTTGTTTTAGTTGTGTCGGCAAATTGCGGTTGAGGAGCAGGAACCGATTCAAACGTGTCTTTTGTGACAAACTCGAAATATGGACATTTTCCGACAAACGATTTATCTGAAGTAAAAATGACTTTTCCGTCCTCGGTGATAAACACAGAAGAGATATTTCCCGTTTGATAATTATCAAGGCTCAACGTTATCTCGCCCTCTTTTTCAAACGATGATACCGTTCTTACGTATTTTGTTAAAACGCCGTCTCTCGTTACCGTTACAAGATTTCCCACATAATCGACGTCAAAGTCTGAAATGAGCGAGCAATTTCCGTTAAAGGGAAAAGCGACAGCCGTTTTTTCTTTTGTAAAAGCTTTGATTTCCGTATCGGTAAGGACGTAAACGAGGCTTCCTTCGCTGTTGGCAACAATTTTCCTGCCGTTTGACAGGGCAGTGAACAGATTTAATTTATCGTCTTTTATGGTATATATTCCGTTTGCGGTAAGGGCATATACAGTATCGTCATCGGCGTCGACGGATAATACGGGAGAGTCGAAATTATAGCTTGCGGAGTCGGTATATACAAAATTTCCCGCGGCATAATATATTTTATTTTGAACATTGCAAACCGAAGTCGCATTTTGCGCCGCAATAGTTTCCTGTTTATTGTCTTTTATCGTATTTAAACCGTTATTGTCGGTGAAATACAGTGACCCGTCAACTTCTATCGCATCGCTTGGCAAATTTGAAAGAGAAGTCTGACTTATAGTTTTTATATGCTCGACTTCATTTTGAGTGTCGTATATATCGATTTTGTCTTCATCATAATTAAAAATATAAAGCCCGTTTGCGTCGGCAAACGCGTCAAAATTGTATGCAATTTCCATTGAGCCGTAATCCGCTCCGTTTTCGTCGTAAAAGAAAAGCGAATCTCCCTGAAGAACGGCTATTTTGTTTCCTACGAAAATTCTTCCGTGCGCTTCGATTTCAAAAAGGGTTTGTCGGGAAAAAGTTTCGATATCCGTTTTGTAAACATAAAATTTTAATCCCGTTTCAACCGTAAAATTTATTGAAACGGAATAAATGAAATTTTCAAAGCAGTAGGTATAGCTGTATGCCAGATATGGGAGAGTCTGTTCTTTAACAGGCGAGAAAGAGTCGTCAAAGACAATTGTTTCTCCCGTGACGTTGTTTATCGCTATAATGTTCGATAAGCTGCCGTAAGTATAAAGGATAAAATCAGCCGTTGCGGAACCAAGCGTTATATCTTCACACGCCCCCGTCGTCGTCGAAAGTTTTTTGAAAGAATCTCCGGTATTGATGATAAAGTTTTCGCCGCATTTTACAAATTGTTTAACGTTGCAATCAATATTATAAAAAGAAAGAGCATCGCCTAAAGCGATAATTCTTGACGAATCGTAGATATAATGCGATCCGCCATAAAAATAAGAGGAAGGAGAAGTTAACTGTATGTAGTCGGTTGAGGGAAATGTTATTTCATAGTTATCGTTTTCGTCTGCCATTGCGACATTGGGCGGCAAAAAGCAGAGCAAAATAATTATTGCCGATAAGACAATGAAAATATATGAAATTCCCGTTATTTTTGTTGTTTTCATGTTTTCACCTTATTAGATATAATAAATTATATTTATTAATAAGTCAATAAACTATCAAAATATGTGGTGTGATATTAAAGTGGCAAACAATAGATTTACCTCAACGGTTTTATCGGTTTTGAAACTTAATAAAATTCTTTTATTGCGTTTTTAAAATTTTTTTGATATAATATCAAAAGGAGTAAATATGGCTAAACGTAAATTTTACTATAAAAAAGAAAACAAACCTCAAAAGCTTCAAAACGTATATGACCCGCAGATGGAACAGAAAGCGAAATCCGTTTTAATAGACGATTTGTCTTTAAGCGAGGTCACTTGTGCTTTGCTTAAAAAGAATAATTTTAAACAGTGTTCCGACCTTGTGGTAAGGACGGAAAAGGATATGTATAAGATTCAGAATTTCGGTAAAAAGCATCTTATCGAAATTTCAAAGGCTTTAAAATCAAAAGGATTTTGTTTTGCAACTCTTCCCGCTTCGGCACCAAAGGCAGTCAAGGAAAATGCTAAACAATCCTCTAAAGATTCTCAAAAGCAAAAGTCCAACATAAAGGCCGCTTTGCCCGAGAAAAGAGCAGAGCAAAAACATACCAAAGAACCAACCGAGATTTTACCGAACAGGAAGTTTTTTACTCTCAGCGGAAAATTAAGGCAGGGAGAGGGAAGGCCGAGATATGACCATACCGAATCAAAGCCTATATCTTCTGTTCCTTATCCGCCGTCTGAGTGGAGAAAAGTTCAAAGAGGCACTAAATGGGGTTTTTACGACGGAGTTAAAAACGTTATAGAGCCTAAATATGACGAAGTCTTTTCGTTTAAAGAAGGGCTTGCCTGCGTCGAGCTTGACGAAAAGTGCGGATTTATAGATGAAAAAAACAATGTGGTGATACCTTTTGAATACGAATCGGCGCTCAGTTTTTCCGAAGGTTATGCCGTTGTAGTGAAAGACGGAAAATGCGGATATATAGACAAGAAAAACAATCTTGTAATAGCTTTCGATTTTGATGCCGCTACTCCTTTTGAGGGTGGAACCGCACGGGTTAAAAAAGACGGCAGGTGGGGCGTTGTCGACACAAACGGCTCCGTAAAATGGAACGCTAAATAAACTTTCGGCGATATATCGGATTTATTTTTATTGTATTTAAACTTATTTAATATTTATATAATCCCATAAAAATTTCAGGTGATAACGACGCGAATTTTTCGCGTTTTTATTTTGTTTAAAACTTGCAAATATTCCGCTATCAGGCGACGATATGTATAAGGCGATAAGGGCTTTTAGTATAATTTCAATTCTATTTTTAATATGAAAAAAACCTGCCGAAAGGCAGGCGAGAAAAATTCGTGAAGTTAATTATTTACCCAATTCTGCTTTGAGGTTTGAAAGCGCCCTTGAAATGGTAGCAACTTTTCTCGAGCAGGTATTGTCGGCATAAACACCGTCATATCTTGCTTTATCGATAACGCTCACGGTTTCAGGCAAAAGTTTTTCCGCAAGTTCCAAATCTTTTGCGGCTATAGCTGCATTGTATTTTTTGATTGCGTTTTTAACTCTTGATTTTTTTTGAACGTTTTCCGCATTTTGTCTTGCCGAAACACGAACTCTTTTTTTCGCTGATTTAATGTTAGGCATTTTTTTCTCCTTTAAGATACCTTAATTTTCACTCATAAGATAATATCATAAGAAAATAATTTTTGCAACAAATTTTGCATTGTTTTTTTTAAATAAAAAATAATAAAATTATGGAATATATTCAATGTGCCATAGACGGTTTTGAAAAAGATAAAAAGATTAAAACCGTCAAAACGGATTTAAAGTTTGCCGTAAAAAGCGTGTCGGAATTATCCGAAGACGATATGACTGTCGGTAAAAAAGCGGGTATATATATAACCTATGATTTAAAAAAAAGAACGTTTGAAGACTGTTCGAATTTTATTGAAAATTTCGGAGCCGACATTTTTTCGCTTGCCAAGAGGAAGGGAAACCCGAAAACCGTGCTTGTGGTCGGTCTTGGCAACACTAGTTTTGAATGTGATAAATTGGGCGCCTTGGTGACGTCAAAGATAAAAATAACAAGACAGAGTCATCAAGGTTGCAGTTCGGAATTTAGCGGAAACGATTCAGATGAAAGGAGCAGGGGTAAAAAAACCAAAATATCAGTGTGTTGCGCCGTGCCCGAGGTATTATCAAAAACGGGGATTAATTCAAGCGAATTCGTGGCGGGTATTTGCGATAAAATCAAGCCGGACTTGGTAATTGCGTGCGATACTCTTTGCACTTCAAACCTGAGCAGAATCAACAACAGCTTTCAGCTTTCCGACACGGGTATTAAGCCGGGCGGTGGAGTGGGCTCCGAAACGGGGGATATTTCGGAATCGAGTTTAAAGATTCCCGTGCTGGCGATAGGCGTTCCTTTAGTTCTTAAAACGAGCGGATTGATTTTTGATTGCATAAACGTATATGAGGGTTTAGGCGGAAAATCGGTTGATATGAAAAGATTCGGGGAAATGATATTAAAAGAGCCGTCAAAATACGTTACACCCAAGGAAATAGACTTTTATGTAGAAAATACCGCCGCCGCTATAGCAGGAGCGATAGATTATGCGTTTGGAAATTAGGCCGATAAGTCAAATTTTTTTGTTTATCAGTTTTTTTAACAGTTTGGCGTAAATATCCGTTTGCTGTGCGCCGCTAAACGAAAAGCTCACTTTTCCTTGACTGTCAGAGGGTTTGACGGCAAAAGCCAGTTTATAAATCAAGTCGTCGTTTCCGTCAACGATTCTTTTGGGGCATAACAGATTTTGTATTTTATCCTTGATAAAGTTATAATGCGTGCAACCCAGCGATACCGTTTCCACTCCGTAATAACAATTCAGAGTTTCATACAGATAATCGTCAATTGCCGAACATTCCTTTTCTAATACAAAACAGTTTTGGATAAGACTGGCCAGATTCGGCGTATCGCCTGTCATACATTGCGGTTTAAGATTCTTTATTGTGTTGGGAGTAGCTATTAACAATGTTTCTTTATCGACATACGGTTTTAGAGTGTAAACGTCTTTTAAACTGTCCTGCACAAGTGACGAGGCGGTATAACAGCCAACAACAATTAAATCCGTTTCTCTTTTTATAATCTTTAGTTTATGCAATAGATTTCTCTTTAAAAAATCAGCGTTCTTTTGCCCGAAAGGGAAGAGGTCGTTGTCCGCGAAATATAAATAGTCGCAGTCGGGGAAAGCCGAAATTAATCTCGATAAGGTGGTAAGTCCGCCTATTCCGCTGTCGTATACGCCGATTCTCATAATTCAAGTTATGAAACAGACGGCGCAAAATTTACTAAAATGCCAAAATTGAGGCAATTTTACTTAAAACTTAACAAAAAAGGATAAATTGTTAAAATTTATCCTTTATCCTTTTAAAGTGAAATGCATAAAACAATATTTAATTAAAAATTAAAAATCAAGTTTATCCGTTTATTTAGGTCGGTCAATAAATTTGCGATGAAAATAATTTTTGTGTATCGAAAACTGAGGTTTGATTATACTTTTTGCGCGCAGGTTTATAAATAGCTCAAAAATCTTTCAATGACAAGTCCGTATTTTAAATTGTGTCCTTCTTTGACGGTCAGGTCAATACAGTCGTGCACGAAATCAACCGCCTTTTGGACGGATTGACAAAAATCATTGCCCTTTAAAAGCGTTGCCAAAAATACGCTGGAGAGCACGTCACCCGCGCCGTGAATATTAAGGTCAAAACGCTTGTTGAACTGAAATGTTATTTCACCGTTATAAAGCGTTGCCGTCCCGCACTTATCCTTATCTGCAATGCCGGAAAGAACTACTTTTTCAAAACCATGTTTTTTAAGATTTTTTAATATGGCAACAGCACTTTCTTTTGTAGGCTGTAAATCTTCTTTTATATTGGCGAGCATTTTTCCTTCCGTAAAGTTTGGCATCAGGATATCGGCAAGATTTACAAGCGAAAGCATTTTTTGGTAATAATCGTTGTCGAAAACGACGTAGAGACTGCCGTTGTCTGCCATGGCGGGGTCAATAGCGATTAAAGTGCCCTTAGATTTTAAATCGGTTGCAATTTCGATGGCGGAATTTACGGCGCTTATAGTACCCAAAAATCCTGTATACAAACAATCGAATTTAATATCTATTTTTTTAAAATGATTGTATGCGGGCATCAAAAAATCGCTTAAGTCCTTAAAAGTAAAATCCGGAATAGCCGTCTGCGTTGAATAAAGGGCGGTAGGAAGCGCGACTGCCTCGTGACCGGCCGCGAAAAGGACGGGAATTGCGCTGGTCAGCGAACAGCGTCCTATAGATGAAAAATCTTGCAAAGTTAAAATACGCTTATTCATAGCCGTATTTTAGCACTTTTTTTGACATTTAGCAAATTTTATTAATCAAAAAAGTACTTGCAATAACGCTTGCTGTATGATAAAATACAGTAGCCGTGCTAGACGGGGAGCCAGCGGTGCCCTGTAAACCGCAATCCGCTATAGCGGTGTCGAATACCGATTGAGGTGCAATCTATGGAAGGTTGCGCTGTGCAAGGGATGTTGATAACAAGGTCTTGTGCAATGCTATGCTGTGAACCGTGTCAGAGCTTGACCGCAGCAGCACTAAGCAGATTTTAGTGTGTGCCACAAGGAAGCTTTGAGGGAGTTACCTACACAGTTTCCGCTTCGGTAGAATGTATCGATCGAGGTTGCACGGTATTCAAAAACGCTCTTGAAAAAGAGCGTTTTTGAATATATCGAGTGTAAAAACGGTATTCAAAAACGCTCTTGGAAAAGAGCGTTTTTGAATACATCGAGTGCGAAAACGGTATTCAAAAACGCTCTTGAAAAAGAGCGTTTTTGAATACATCGAGTGCGAAAACGGTATTCAAAAACGCTCTTGGAAAAGAGCGTTTTTGAATACATCGAGTGCGAAAACGGTATTCAAAAACGCTCTTGGAAAAGAGCGTTTTTGAATACATCGAGTGCGAAAACGGTATTCAAAAACGCTCTTGGAAAAGAGCGTTTTTGAATACATCGAGTGCGAAAACGGTATTCAAAAACGCTCTTGGAAAAGAGCGTTTTTGAATACATCGAGTGCGAAAACGGTATTCAAAAACGCTCTTGGAAAAGAGCGTTTTTGAATACATCGAGTGCGAAAACGGTATTCAAAAACGCTCTTGAAAAAGAGCGTTTTTGAATATATCGAGTGCAAAAACGGTATTCAAAAACACTCTTGGAAAAGAGCGTTTTTGAATATAGAGTAGAGGTATTGAAACGCTCTGTTTCAAAAGTATTTTGGATACGGAATTATAAAGGTATTTTAAACGTTCTAAAAAGAGCGTTTTTAATCATATCGAAAATGTTTTGTTTTATATCGTCGCTGTATAGGGTATGCTTCATTTGACGCCGTGTTTATAATCTCATATGCGACCGTTAAATCGCATCAAAAGGCAACGTATTTATAACTTGTTTTTTTGATTTTTTTAAGCGATAGGTTTTATTTTTTTTTTCTATAATTAAGCAAAAGTGTTATTTTTAAGCCGACGGCGCAGTTTAAGTTTTTTATTAAAACAATTTGTATTCGTTTGACTTTTTTTGATTTATGAAATTATAATAAACAATAATAATATCAAATTATAATTGAGGATTTATATGTACAGACCTGTTGACACAAATCTCGATTTTGTCGAGAGAGAAAAAGAAATACTCGCTTTTTGGAAGGAAAACGAGATTTTTGAAAAGAGCGTTGCCTTAAATGAAGGCAAAAAAACATTTACGTTTTACGACGGACCTCCTACGGCTAACGGAAAGCCGCACATCGGTCACATTCTCACCCGTGTCATGAAGGATATTATTCCTCGTTATAAGACTATGAAGGGCTACAACGTATTGAGGAAAGCAGGCTGGGATACTCACGGATTGCCTGTCGAACTTGAAGTGGAAAAACAGCTCGGAATCGACGGCAAGCCGGAGATTGAGAAATACGGCATTGAGCCTTTTATAAAAAAATGCAAAGAATCGGTTTTTAAATATCAGTCGGAATGGGAAAAGATGAGCGACCGTATAGGCTATTGGGCGGATATGAAAAATCCTTACGTGACCTATCACGACAGTTATATCGAATCGGTATGGTGGTTTTTAAAGACTGTTGACGAAAAGGGGCTTTTGTATAAAGGTCATAAAATCGTGCCTTATTGCCCCCGTTGCGGAACGGCTCTTTCTTCTCACGAAGTTGCGCAGGGATACAAAGACGTTACCGAAACTTCAATCTTTGTCAAATTTAAGGCGGTAGGACAGGATAATACCTATTTTCTTGCCTGGACGACGACTCCGTGGACTTTGCCGTCAAACGTCGCTCTTTGTATGAACCCCAAAGAGGACTACACGAAAATAAAGGTGGGCGACGAATATTATATTTTGGCGGACGCTCTTATCGATTCGCTTTTTGACAGCTATGAAAAGGTAGAAACTAAAAAAGGAAAAGAATACGAATTTGCAAAATACGTTCCGCTTTTTGACTTTGCCAAGGTTAAAGAGGGTGAGGCGTTCTATATCACTTGCGACGGTTACGTCACGTTGACCGACGGTTCGGGTATTGTTCATATTGCTCCCGCTTTCGGTGAGGACGACGCAAACGTAGGCAAAAATTATAAGCTTCCTTTTGTCCAGCAAGTAGACGAAAGAGGAAAGTTTATCGAAGGTTCGGGCGAATTTACTTCTCTTTTTGCCAAAGACGCAGATAAGCTTATAATCAAAAATCTTGCAAACAGGGGATTGCTCTTTAAAGAACTTATGTTCACGCACTCATATCCCTTCTGTTGGAGATGCGACACACCGCTTTTATACTATGCACGTTCAAGCTGGTTCATCAAAATGACGGAAGTCAAAGAAGCTCTTTTAAAATCCAACGCTTCGGTTAACTGGATGCCTCCTACAATCGGCACGGGCAGAATGGGCAACTTCCTCGAAAACGTCATTGACTGGGGTATATCCCGTGAAAGATATTGGGGAACGCCGCTTCCTATCTGGATATGCGACAAGTGCGGCAAAAAGCACGTCATCGGAAGCAGGGAAGAACTCAAAAAACTGTCGGGAATGAAAGAGGACATCGAACTTCACCGTCCGTATATCGACGCCGTAACGTGGGATTGCGAATGCGGTGGAAAGATGGTCAGAGTGCCCGAAGTGTGCGATTGCTGGCTTGACAGCGGCTCTATGCCGTTTGCGCAGTGGCATTATCCGTTTGAAAATCAGGAAACGTTCAAAAAGTTTTTCCCTGCGGATTTCATAAGCGAAGCTGTTGACCAAACGAGAGGCTGGTTTTATACCTTGCTCGCCGTGTCCACTTTGGCGTTTGGCGTCTCTCCGTTTAAAAACTGTATTGTGCTCGGTCACGTAAACGACAAAGACGGCATAAAGATGTCCAAGCACAAGGGCAACGTTGTTGACCCTTGGACGGTACTCGACAAACAGGGCGCAGACGCCACCCGTTGGCATTTCTATACGTCGAGTGCGCCGTGGCTTCCGTCGAGATTCTATCCCGAAGCTGTTTCGGAAGGACAAAGAAAGTTTCTGGGCACGCTTTGGAATACCTATGCGTTTTTCGTGCTCTATGCCGAAATCGATAAGTTTGACCCGACGAAATACAGCCTTAAAAATCAAAAGCTATCCATAATGGATAAATGGATATTGTCAAAGCTGAACAGTTTGATAGAATTTGTTGACAACGGACTCAATGAATACAAAATAACGGAAACCGCAAGGGAAATCGGCGAGTTTGTGGACGAACTTTCAAATTGGTACGTTCGTCGCTCGAGAGAAAGATTTTGGGGCAGCGATATGACGGATGATAAAGCCGCCGCTTATACGACGCTTTATACCGTGCTCAAAACTCTGTCTTTCGTCATAGCTCCTTATACTCCTTTTATGGCGGAATCCATTTATCAGAACCTTGTTCGTCCCTTTGAGAAAGACGCGCCGCTAAGCGTGCACCTTGCTTCTTTCCCCGTATCGGATAAAACGTATATAAATTCCGAACTTGAAAAGGGTATGGAAGACGTTTTAAAAGTCGTCGTCTTGGGCAGAAGCGCAAGAGCTAAGTCGAACATCAAAAACAGACAGCCGCTTTCAAAACTTATGTATAACGGACATAAAGATTTGCCCGTCGAGCTGAAAGGTCTTATCGAGGACGAACTGAATGTCAAAGAGTGCATTATTTCCGATAACAGTGCGGATTATATAACCTACGAGTTAAAGCCGCAACTTAAGACGCTCGGCCCCAAATACGGAAAATTGCTCGGAGGAATAAGGCAATTCTTATCTTCCTGCAACGGCAAGGAAGTAGTCGAAGCGGTAAGGGACGGCGGAATTTATAAAACGAAAATCGACGGCTCGGACGTAGAATTTACCGAATCCGACCTTCTTATATCCGTCAAGACGAAAGAGGGATTTTCTTCGGAAACAGACGGCTTGGTCACCGTTATTTTGGATACCGAACTCAACGACGAACTCGTCAAAGAGGGCGTGCTCAGAGAAATCGTTTCTAAAATTCAGACGATGCGTAAAGAGGCGGGATTTGAAGTTACCGACCACATCACGGTAGGATATAAAGCGGAAGGACTCGCTAAACAGGTGCTGGACGAGAAGAAATACTTAAAAGACGTTCTTGCGGAAAGTGCGTCCGAAAACGTTGACGGCTTTGTCAAAGAATGGGATATCAACGGCAACGCCGTAACTTTATCGGTTAAGAAAAAATGAAGTATTCCGACGAATGGAAGGATTTTGAAGTCATAGCGACGGGAAACGGCGAAAAACTCGAAAGGTGGGGAAATCTCTTGCTCATAAGACCAGACCCTCAGGTTATCTGGAAACCGTCTAAACCGCTCAGAAGTTATAAAGGAATAAATGCCGTCTATAAGCGCAGTTCCACAGGCGGTGGATATTGGGAATATTTAAAAGATACGCCCGAGGAGTTTTTCATAGGCTGGCGCAATTTAAAGTTTAAATTAAAGCTTATGGGCTTTAAACATACGGGACTATTTCCCGAACAGGCGGTAAATTGGGCGAGAATGATTGAACTAATAAAGGATGCCAAAAGACCCGTATCCGTTTTAAATCTTTTCGGATATACGGGAGCCGCCACGGTGGCGTGTCTTAGCGCGGGAGCGTCGGTTTGCCACGTGGATTCGGCAAAAGCTATGGTAGAGAGATGCGGCGAAAACATTCGCCTTTCAGGGCTTGAAAAAGCACCCGTAAGATATATCGTAGACGATTGTTTTAAATTCTGCGAAAGGGAATTGAGGAGAGGAAAAAAATACGACGCCATAATTTTGGACCCTCCGAGCTTCGGAAGAGGACCTAACGGCGAAAAATGGAAGATTGAAAATTCCGTTTGCGACCTTATTGAACTCGTGGCAAAATTACTTTCGGATAACCCTTTGTTTGTCTGTCTCAATTCTTACACCACAGGGCTTCAGCCTACGGTTATGAAAAATATTCTAACTCTTAGTTTGCCCAGCTGCGAGATAGATTCCGACGAGATAGGTTTAAAGACGGCAGAGGAAATTGTTCTGCCTCAAGGTTGCACGGCTTTTGCTACTTTTAATAAGTAAGGCAAAAATATTGTTTTTAATTTTGTTGTCTGCACTCGATAAGCAAAATTCGTTAAAAATAATCGGGAGACAAAAACATAGCAGGTCAACGATTTGTCGCATACGGATATTAAATGAGTTTAAACAAAATGTTAGATTATCCGTTAAATGAATTAAAATACGGGTATTTAATATTTATTTAATCAAATATAAATACAAAAAGAATAAAATAGACTTGTCGTAAGACGGAGCTTATATGAGAGAAGACGTTAAGATATTGTTTGAAGATAATCACATTTTGGTTGTAACAAAACCTCAAAATCTCCCTGTTCAGAAGGATGAATCGGGCGACGAGGATTTGCTTACTCTTTTAAAGCAGTATCTTATCGAGAAATACAACAAGAGCGGCGACGCATATCTGGGACTGGTTCACCGACTAGACCGTCCCACGGGCGGCGTTATGGTTTTT
This sequence comes from Acidaminococcus sp. CAG:917, assembly GCA_000437555.1. Classification (GTDB taxonomy): domain Bacteria; phylum Bacillota; class Clostridia; order Christensenellales; family CAG-917; genus CAG-917. Next base: position 105,674 of record FR901015.1, read on the forward strand.
GCTAAAACGAGCAAAGCGGCGTCGAGATTGTGTCAGCAGGTTAAAGACGGGGAAGTGGAAAAAAAGTATTTTGCAATAGTCCACGGCGTTCCTAAAGACAAGCAAAAAAAGCTTATCTGCCATTTAAAAAAGGATACCAAAACGAACAACGTCAAAATCGTTCCCGCTCTTACCGAAGGCGCAAAGTATGCCGAACTCGATTATAAGATATTGGATTCAAAACAAAATTTCAGCTTGCTTGCCGTCAATCTCGTGACAGGCAGAGGTCATCAGATAAGAGTTCAGATGGCAGGTATGGGCAATCCCATAGTGGGCGATTTTCGTTACGGCGAGGAAAAGATAAAAATCCCGCTATGCCTATGGGCAGTGGAATTAAAATTTAATCATCCCGTCAGCGGGGAAAGGCTGGTTTTTAAGGTTTATCCTCCGGAAGATAAGCCGTTGTGGAATCTGTTTAACATTGAACAATTTATGAGATTGTCCGTAAAAAACAACAATTTATACGATTAGAAATTTAATACGGAGTTAACTATGGAATTTATAAACAAGACACTTGGTGAAGTAATAAACGATTTGGCAAAAAAATACCCAACAAATTTAGCTTGTAAATTCCCCCTTGAAAATTATGAAAGAACGTGGGAGGAGTTTGACAAGGAAACGGACGAATACGCAAAAGGTCTTATGTCTCTCGGCGTTCAGAAGGGCGATAAGATTGCAATATGGGCAAAAAATACCTCGGAATGGATGCTCACTTTATTCGCTTCCACCAAAATCGGTGCTATTTTGGTTACGGTAAACACAAACTACAAAATTTTCGAGCTTGAATATTTGCTCAATCAATCGGATACAAAATTCCTCGTTATGATGGACGGAACAAAGGAAGTCAGCTACGTCGACATAGTCAACGAGCTTTTCCCGAATCTCGTTAATTCAAAGGAGGGCGAAGTTTCATCTAAGAGTATGCCTTTTATCGAAAGAATCATCTATGCGGGTGAAAATACGCCAAAAGGATTTATGAATTTTAAGTCGATAAAAGATTATGCTTCAAAAGTTTCCGATGCGGATTATAAAAAGAGAACATCTTCGCTTAAACCCGACGACGTCATAAACATTCAATACACGTCGGGAACAACGGGATTCCCCAAGGGCGTTATGCTCACGCATTACAATATCTTGAACAACGGCAAATCAATCGGCGACGGAATGGCGTTTACCGAACACGACAAGCTTTGCATTTGCGTGCCTTTCTTCCATTGTTTCGGACTTGTTCTCGCTATTATGGCTTGTATAACTCACGGCACCTCGATGGTTCCGCTGCCGTATAGCCCCAAAAAAGTTATGGATGCGATTATGAACGAAAAGTGCACCGCCGTTCACGGAGTGCCGACAATGTTTATCGCAATGCTTGAGCATCCCGACTTTTCAAAATATGATTTCTCGTCGCTTAGGACGGGAATTATGGCAGGCTCGCCTTGCCCGATAAAAGTTATGCAACAGGTTGTCGACGAGATGAATATGAAAGATATCGTTATCGTTTTCGGACAAACCGAAGCTTCTCCCGGTTGCACGATGACTACGACTAAAGACACTATCGAGCAACGTGTTTCAACCGTCGGCAGAGCGTTTGACGGCGTCGAGTGCAAAATAATAGACCCCGAAACGGGCGAGACTCTCGGTCCGGATACTCCCGGCGAGTTCTGTGCGAGAGGCTACAACATAATGAAAGGTTATTATAAGATGCCCGAAGCTACCGCGCAGGCGATAGATAAAGACGGCTGGCTCCATACGGGTGACCTTTGCACGGTGGATAAAGACGGCTATTACAAAGTTGTCGGACGTCTTAAAGATATGATTATAAGGGGCGGTGAAAATATCTATCCCAAAGAAATAGAAGAGTTTTTATATACCTGTCCCAAAATTTCCGACGTTCAGGTCATAGGCGTTCCGTCAAAAGAATACGGCGAAGAAGTTATGGCGGTCATAATTTTAAAGCAGGGAGAAACGATGACGGAGCAAGAGGTTAAAGACCTTATCAAAGCAAATATGGCAAAACATAAAGTGCCGACATATATACGTTTTGTCGACGCTTTCCCTGTCACGGCGAGCGGAAAAATTCAAAAATTCAAGCTGCGTGAAGAAGCGATAGAAATCCTCAATTTGCAGGAAGCTGCAAAAATCGAGACGGCATAAGGAGCGGAAACATGAAATTAGCGTTTTCAACATTAGGTTGCCCGAATTGGGACCTCAAAGATATTTTTACAACGGCAAAAGACCTCGGCTACAAAGGCGTGGAAATCAGAGGCGTATCAAGAGATATTTATGCGCCGTCAATGAAAGCCTTTACCGAGGATATGGAGCAAACAAAAGCGGAACTTAAACGACTCGGCATTGAAATTTCAATGTTTACGTCTGCGGCAACTCTTGCTATGCATAGCGCAAAAGAAGAATCAATAGCCGAGGCTAAAGACTATATTGACCTTGCACAGTCGATGGGCGTGCCTTTTGTCAGAGTGCTTTCGACAGATAAAACGTATTGCGACGGCGGGGATATAGAACTTTTAAAATCTCAGCTTGAAAAAGTGGCGGATTATGCAAACGGAAAAGGCGTAACGGTTCTTTTGGAATCGAGCGGGCTTATGGTCGACACTAAAAAACTTGCAAACGTGCTTGACGAAGTGGGCGGTCCTTGCGGCGCATTGTGGGACGTGCATCATCCATACAGATTCGGCGACGAAAAGATAACGGAAACCATCGACAATCTCGGTGACCGCATAAAATATGTTCACCTTAAAGACAGCGTCATTTCGGGTTGCGCACCTCAGTATAAAATGATGGGCTCGGGAGATATTCCTCTTGATACGGCAATACTTACGCTTCTCAAAAACGGTTATGACGGCTTTTTCACTCTCGAGTGGGTAAAACGTTGGAATAAAGATTTGGAAGAGCCGGGCATTGTTTTTGCTCAGTATATAAACTATATGAAAAAATTTGCATAAAACTTTTTATATAGCCATATATTTGCAAATTGTAAAAAATGCTTGTATATTTTAGCTGTTAAGCGAAGTAAAATAAAAAACGGTAAAACATTTTGTTTTGCCGTTTTTATTTTATTGCAAATATTTTTTTATTTTTTCTTTTGTATTTTATTTGTATTTTTTAATTTTTTTACTTTAAAAATATTTTAAAATAGTGTTTATTGCGGCATTCTATTTGTTCATATGCTACAATTCTCCGAAAGTTAGGTAGTTTGTTTGCTCCATTCTTTTTTTGATTGCTTTGAGTACGTCTATTTGACCGTATTCTTTTTCCAGCCAATCTTCTCCGAAACCTAATAAGTCGAGCGCTTTGCAAAAATTTTTTACCGCCTTAATGTGCCGTCTGAATATTGTTCTTATACAAACGCCTGTTTGGTCGGCTATCGCCTGAAACGTCATTTTTTTAAAGTAACGGAGTTTTATAAATTCCGAATCCGTTTCTTTAAGAGTTGATAAAGCGTTATCAACGATAAACTTTAAATTGCACAGTTTTCTTTTGTCTTCATTAAGCTGAATGATTTGAAGCAAAAGCTCTTCGGTTGATATTCCGATTCTTAAATGCTTCGAACCGAACCCGCTGTCAATGCGGCTTTTTACGCCGAAATCGATTGTTTTTACTAATTGTGGCAGTGCAGAATATGCAACAATTACTGTGTTGCTCCATGAAATTTGATTCATAAATCCTCCAGGGGGAAAAAAATAGTTGCAAGTGCCTTGATTATAAGAATGTTTGTCGAATAATGTCAAAAGAATATGTCAAAATGGTGAAAAATAGGTGAAAAAATGGTGAAAAATAGGTGAAAAAAATATTTTTATGTCATATTAAGTAAAAAAATGGTGAAAATTAATATAAAATATAAAAATTAAGCTCAAAATATTTTTAATCATATCGAAAAAAAACGACTAAAATTAGTTTTTAAGAAGATAGGTTATCTTTTAGACAGATAGAATTAAACGAAAAGTCTTATACTGTTTGACTATTTAAATTATAATCTGAAAATTGAAAACTTACGAAATTAAATTTATCTAACCTTTGTTTAATGACTTATAATTTAATGAAGTTAAATGATTTAGTATTTTAAATGTCGATATATTTTTTACGTTTTTTATTTGTTTTTATTGAAAATTCAGATGGGTTATACCTCAAAGCCAAAGAGCAAGACCAAGCAATATACCTAAAATTGCTGCGATGACGCTTTGTGAGAGTTTTTCTAAAATAATAACGCTTTTTTTAACGCCGCATTCTCCTATAAAAGACAGCGTTTGAAAAACAATTCCCATTCCCGAAAAGGAAATTATGAAACTGAGTATACCGCATTTTACAAAAGCGGGAACAGAAAGTTTTGACGTCATAATAGTTCCTCTCGTCATTTCTACCATGCCGCAAAGCAATGCTTCGACTATTCCGCCCGAGTGCGAAAGGTTTTCTAAAAATCCGATTATATTCAAGTTTAGCAATACGTCTATTATAAGGTTAAAAACAACTATGTATCCGCATAAATTAAGCATTGTCACTGCGGAAGATTTTATCGAGTCGTCCAATGCGTCTTTGGCGTCAAGTGTAAGATTTACCGATTTATATTCCTTTTTAGTTTTTCCTCTATATAAAAATCCGTTAATGAATGCGGAAAAATAATGTGCTAATAATACGAAAACCGCCATTTTGGTATCGTTTAAAATGAGCGAACCCATTGTGCCCAATATGAAAAGAGGTCCGGAAGTGGAAGTAAAGGACGCGCATTTTTTGACGTCGCCGCTGTCGATATAGCCCTTCATATATAGGTCGTCGAGGATTTTTGCGCCCACGGGATATCCGCAAAGCAGGCTCATAAAAAACACATAAGAGGAAATCGGGGGAGCGTTGTATAATTTTTTAGTAAATGACAGTTTGCTTAAAAAAAGCGGAGTTCCAAGGTTTGTCAATAGCGACGAGAAAAACATAAAAGGGAATAAAGACGGCAGCACGGACAGGGTGAATATGTTCAATCCGTTTACGGTGGATTGAATATATGCCGACGGATTTACGAGCAGAACGATTAAAACGGCAATCGTTAAAAAGATAAAAATTATGCTTTTGACGTCTATCGTTGCTTGTTTTGTCACATAAAATTTATATGCTTAATTTTTTTTCCTATGCCTTGGCAAAATGTCGCAATAAGTTTATTGCATAAATTTTTCATATAACTATTTGCAGAAAAAAGACTGTAATTTAATATTATATGAAGATTTTTATTCATTTGTTCCTTTTTTAAAAAATTTTTTTAGGAAAAATTGTGTTTTTATCGTATTAAATAGTGTAAGTATTTTTTAACAAAGGAACCGAGATGGACAGAGGTTTCGACTCCGATTGGCTGGAGGAGTTAAAATACAAGTGCGATATTGTGGAAATAATATCACGCTACATACCACTTCAGAAAAAGGGCGGCAAATATTTCGGTTGCTGTCCGTTTCATCATGAGAAAACGGCGTCTTTTTGTGTTAACGAAAACGGACAATATTATCATTGTTTCGGTTGCGGCGTGTCGGGGGACGTCGTTAAATTTGTTATGGAAATGGAAAGCGTCGATTTTATGGACGCTTGCAAGATTTTAGCCGATAAGGCGGGAATGATTCTTCCTGATTTCAAATCAAATTCATTTGCGGGAAAAGATAAATCGAAAAATGAAAGATTGTTAAATCTTCTCACCGAAGCGGGGAGATATTATTATAGAGTGCTCAGAGACCCTTTAAGGGGCAAAAAGGCGATGAAATATCTTTACGACAGAGGACTTGACGACGAAACTCTAAGAACTTACGGGATAGGTCTTTCGGACAGCGATAAAGACGTTATAAATTTTTTAAAAAGCAAGGGCTATTCCGAAAAGGAAATGGAAGTTTGCGGCATATCTTCATACGGCAAAGATTTTTATGCGAACAGAATAATCGTCCCTATATTTAACCAAATGGGAAAAATTATCGCTTTCGGAGGAAGAATATATCAGGGCGAGAAAAACGTAGGGAAATACAAAAACAGCACCAACACGGTTTTTTTCGATAAAAGCAAAACGATATACGGCGTCAATTTTGTAAAGAAGTTCAAGCAAGACACTTTGCTCGATTATATCATTTTGGTTGAAGGATATATGGACGTCATCTCGCTCGGAGCTCACGGCATCAAGAATGCCGTTGCGGGAATGGGAACCGCCTTAACGGACGGACAGGCAAGGCAGCTTAAAAGACTTTGCCCCAATATTTACGTATGCTACGACGGTGACGAAGCGGGACAAAAGGCAGCAATAAGGAATATCGACCCTCTTCTGAATGCGGATATGGAAGTAAAAGTAGTGACGCTTCCCGAAGGATATGACCCGGACGATATGATGAGGAAAGAAGGTCCGGAAGCTTTTTTCGAGCTGTTAAAGAATGCCATTTTTGCATTCGATTATAAACTGTTGCAAATCGAAAAAGCCGTCGATATGCGTTCCGTCAGCGGAAGGGCAAAATATGCTTCCGCCGCCGTAAAAGTTTTGGCGGAAATAAAAGACGAAACGCAAAGAAGCGTTTACGTAGAGCTTGTTTCAAAAAAATGTGGTCTGTCCAAAGATTCGTTATTGCAACAGATGTCAAATGCTCCCAAAGAAGAAAAGGAAATCGTCGTTAAAAATTCGTCGCTCGACGTGTGCGACGTTGAACTTAAAGCAGCCAGATTTATTTTAAACGCTCTTTTAAACGGCAAACGTTACGCCGACGTCAATCTTCTCGACAGGGAATGGTTTGTGTGCGACGTGCACAGGCAAATATTTGATTTTATTAAATCGAGAGCGGACAAGGGCGAAGATATAAAAATAAGCCTTCTTTTCGACCACATCGAAGAATCTGACGAAATGAACAGCGTTATTAACAATTATGAAAAGCTGAGCGATGAAACCGTGGAAGAAAAGTTTTATATCGATTGCGCTTTGAAGCTTGCAAACGGATATTTGTCCGAAAAAATTGCTGAACTGACTAAAACTTACGAGGACGAGACGGATATGGCAAAAAAATCGAATCTCATATTGCAGCTCGTAACTCTTCAAAAAAAACTTAGAGCATCCGACATAGAGGATAAGAGGTAGGAGGAATCCATTGTATGGAAAGAGAAGAACTTTTGCAAATTGAAATTGACAAACTTATCTCGCTTGCTAAGGAGGCAGGCTCCATTTCGGAAGACGAGGTGATGTCAAAGCTTTTGCACGTTAAGGCAAACGAGGAGGACTTGCAGACAGTCTTTAACGCTTTGCACGACCAGGGAATAACGGTTGTTGCACAGGAAACGGAGAAAGCGGAAGAACTTGACCAGATGATAGAAGGGTCCGCCGACGACAGCGTGAAGATGTATTTGAAAGACATAGGAAAAGTTCCGCTTCTTTCCGCCGAAAAAGAAGTCGAACTTGCCAAACTTATGGAGCAGGGCGACGAGATGGCAAAGGCGACTTTGTCGGAGGCCAACTTAAGACTTGTCGTCTCTATTGCCAAAAGATATGTAGGCAGAGGTATGCAGTTTTTGGATTTGATTCAGGAGGGCAACCTCGGACTTATGAAGGCCGTCGAAAAATTCGACTATACAAAGGGTTTCAAGTTTTCAACCTATGCCACTTGGTGGATTCGCCAGGCTATTACCAGAGCGATTGCCGACCAGGCGAGGACGATAAGAATTCCCGTTCATATGTATGAAACCATAAATAAGCAGGTGAGGGCAACGCGTCAGCTTTTGCAGAAACTCGGAAGAGAGCCGTCTCCCGAGGAAATAGCCGAGCAAGTCGGGTATTCCGTCGAGAGAGTAAGGGAAATTCAAAAGATAGCGCAAGATCCCGTCTCGCTTGAAACTCCTATCGGCGAGGAGGAAGACAGTCATCTCGGAGATTTTATCGAGGATAACTCTGCGTTATCTCCCGCCGAAGTGGCGGAAAGCAATATGCTTAAAGAACAGCTTATTCAGGTTCTCAACACTCTCACACCCCGTGAGGAAAAGGTTCTCAGACTCCGTTACGGACTTGACGATTCTCACCCGAGAACACTTGAAGAAGTCGGCAAAGAGTTTAACGTAACTCGTGAAAGAATAAGACAGATTGAGGCAAAGGCACTCAGAAAACTGCGTCACCCGAACAGGCTTAAAAGGCTAAAAGATTTTGAATGGAATTAACGGTCAGATTAAAAGAAATTTATTCGCATCTTAACGACGACGGGCTTGCCGACGTTGGCTGCGACCACGGAAAACTTTGTGTTTGGGCAAAACTGAACGGATATAACAGAGTGGTTGCAACAGACATAAGCGAGGCAAGTTTAAACAAGGCGGTTGAGCTTGCCAAAACTTACAAAGTTGAAATTGAAGCGGTATGCACAGACGGGCTTAGCGGCGTCGATTTGACGGGAATCGACAACGTAGTTATTGCCGGAATGGGCGGGCTTGAGATAATAAACATTTTATCCGATGCAGGTGCCCGAGTGAAAAACTACGTCCTTTCGCCAAACACCAAAAACGTGGAACTGCGAAAATATCTTCTCGAAAACGGTTACGGAATAAAAAGGGATTATACGATTGAGGACGGAAAGTTTTACACGATAATCGTTTGCGGCGATTATCCTAAAGTCGAATACAGCAAAGCCGAAATTGAATTCGGAAAAGAATACTTAAGTTGTCCTGCTTCGTTAAACAGATTGAAAAAAGAATATTTAACGCTAAAGCCTGTCGGCGTAAGGCTGACGAACAACGAGAGGTTTTCTCTTTTAAAGGAGCTTTTTGATGAAATTAAATGAGCTTAACGATTTAATTTATTCCGTCGCTCCCGCTTCTCTATGTGCGGAGTGGGACAACACGGGAATTATGATAGGAAATCCTTCGGAAACTGTGTCTAAGGCGGTTGTATGTCTCGATGCGACGGAAGGTGCGGTGGAATTTGCAAGCAAACAAGGAGCAAACGTAATAATTTCACACCACCCGCTTTTTTTTGCGGACGTAAAAAGCATAACTTCTTGCGACAGGGTGGGCAGAACTGCGATTGAGGCGATAAAAAACGGAATTGGCATCTTGTCCCACCATACGAATATGGATTGTTCGCCGATAGGACTTAATGCGACTTTTGCCGAGATGTGCGGAGGATATGACGTTGAAATAATTTCGGAGGGAGCTCTTTTTAAGGTAGATACTACTTTGGGCGAGCTTGCCGACAAAATAGCGAAAACTTTTAAAACCAACATCAAAGTTTCTTCGGAAAAAAACAAGAAGATAAAAAAGGCATTCGTCGTAACGGGCTGCGGAGGCAGAGATAAAGATTTGTTTGAATTTGCTTCGCAAAATGCGGACGTTTACGTCACGGGAGAAATTAAGCACAACTGTTTTTTGGATTACGGCTCTCTGATTGAAATTCCGCACTATTCCGCTGAAATTATTTTTTGCGATATCATAGAAAAACTGTTGAAAGGCAAAATCGAAGTTTTGAAATATTTTGATAAACCTTATGACGAGATAAATTTTTAAATTTAAAGACGAAATAAAAGGGACGGTTTTCCGTATCTATATAAAATCTATTGGAGGAAGGTATGAAATTCGATAAAATTTTGGAATATCAGGAAGTCGACAAGGAAATGACTGCCATAGAGCAGAGCTTTTTCAAAAACGAGATTTATAAGAATTTTACTAACAATCAAAACAAACTCAAAGCCGCGGCGCAAAAGATGGAAAAGATAACGCAAGAGGCTTGGGAATTGAGCCAGGGCGCTTCAAAATATAAAGAAAAAACGGAAAATATCAAAAAGCAAATCGATGAGCTTTTTTCCGTGGTGGACGAAATTGAAGATATTTCCGAAGCGGAGCATTATATAAAGCTTATCAATTCTCTTTCGGATTCGCTTGCGCTTCTTGAAAAAGAGGCGGAAAAAGATAAAGCTCACGGCGCAAAAATAAACACGGAATGGAATGAAATTTTGAAAATCGGTCAGGATTTGACAAAAACAGTTAAACAGATTAAGCCGGAATATGATAAAATCTATGAAGACGTTAAACGGCAAAGAGAAGAAATAGAAAAAAGGTTAAAAGCTATAGCCAAAGACGTCGAAAAGGAATTTATAGATAAATACATAGCTTTGAAAAAGGATAAAAAAATACCCGCATTTGTTAAATTCGACTCAAAAGTGCATATGTGTTCGGGTTGCAATATGGAGCTTTCCGCAGATACACTCTCAAAGCTCAAAAAGCAGGGCGATTGGACTGAGTGCCCCAACTGCGGAAGAATACTTTTTATTGAGGACTAATCAGGCAAATACAGCATTGCGCCGACTTGAAAAATATGGTAAAATATTTTCAAGCGGCGTTGTTTGCCTGAATTTTATTATTTTTAGATATTATTTTAACGTGATAAGCGAGGTGGAAAATGTATTACAACAACAAAAAAGTGACGTCTTTAAACGCTATGATTCAAAAAGGCGCAGGCTTTTCTTTGGACAAGCACGGGGCAGAACGCACAAAACTTTTGAACGGCATTTGGGATTTCAGATTTTACGACAGCGTTTTGGATTTTAAACTGACCGATTTAACGGACACACGGATAAAAGTTCCGTCAAATTGGCAGATTGAAGGTTTCGGAATTCCTATTTATACGAACGTTCTATATCCTTATGCCATAAAGACGTTCCCGCTGAGTATTCCCAAAATCAACGCCAAGAAAAATCCATGCGGATTATATAAAACCAGATTTAACATAGACGACCTGGACTGCAACGTTGTTTTGAATTTTGCCGCAAATTCCTGCGCAGAGGTTTACGTCAACGATAAATTTGTCGGATACAGTGAGGACACGTTTGACTATCAGCGCTACGATATTACCGACTATTTAAAAGTGGGCGAAAACGAGCTGAAGATTTTGGTTGTTCAATTCTGTATAGGAAGTTATCTCGAAGACCAGGATATGTGGAGAATTTCGGGTATATTCCGCGACGTCATTTTGGAGTTCAACCCTCGCGTTCAGATAGAAGATATATACGCCAGAAGCGAGCTCGACAACGATTTTAAAGGCGGAATATTCAAAGTGGATATAGCTCTGTCTGCAACGAGAGCAAGCGGCGACAACCTTGAGCTTTCTTATGAACTTTGCGATAAGTCGGGTAAGACTGTTGCCGACAGCAAGATAGAAAACATACATATAGCGGACGGAACGGAATCGAATTTTGCTCAGGTCAACTGTCTTGAAAAAGTCAATCTTTGGTCATGCGAAAACCCGTATCTATATACTCTCACTGTATATTTGAAAGAGGACGGCAAGGAAATCGACCGCCGTCGGATAGATTTCGGCTTCAGAAAAATCGAGGTTGTTCCCAAAACGGCG
>FR901015.1:117059-132932 GCA_000437555.1 Acidaminococcus sp. CAG:917
TCCCAAAACGGCGGGGCACGAGCCGCATTTAAGACTTAACGGTAAACCATTCAAGGTCAGAGGCGTGAACCGTCACGAATTCCACCCGTTCTACGGACACGCCGTTCCCGAAGAGCTCACCGAAAAGGATTTAATTTTATGCGTTGAAAACAATATCGATTCGGTCAGAACATGCCATTATCCAAATTCAAGACATTTTTATAAAATGTGCGACAGAATGGGTATTATGGTTATGAGCGAAAACAATCTTGAAACGCACGGTACGGCTTCGTTTGTTCCTAAAAACAGCGCTTTTTGGACAAAAAAATGTATTGCCCGTATGCAGAAAATGATTTATGCCTACCGCAATCACCCGTGCGTCATTTTCTGGTCGCTCGGAAACGAGGCGGGAACAGGTTCGGCGTTTGCAAAAATAAAAAAAGCGGGAAAGGCGCTTGACGATACCCGTCCTTTCCATTATGAATGCGATGCTCACGTCAAGGTCTCCGACGTGCTTTCGGAAATGTATACGCCTGAAGGTAAAATGGAAGAAATAGCAAAGAATAAAACACACAATCATTCCAGAGCGCTTTGGTGCATAACGGGTCACACTCTTACGCCAAAAATGTATAGGGATAAGCCTTTTATTCAGTGCGAATACGCCCACGCTATGGGAAACAGTCTCGGAAACTTTAAAGATTATTGGGACGATTTCAGAAAGTATGAGAGACTTTGCGGCGGTTATATATGGGACTATGCAGACCAATCTATTGCGGTGAAGCGTGAAGACGGAAAAACAGAATGGAGATACGGCGGTGATTTCGGCGATAAACCCAATAAGGGCAATTTTGCATTTAACGGTATTTTCAGAGCCGACCGTTCGCCAAATCCTTCGCTTTACGAGGTAAAGAAAGTTTATCAAAAAATTCAATTTGCCTTGAGCGGAAATTATATAATAATCAAAAACGAGTTCTCTTTCACCAATCTCGATAAATACGGCTTAAAGTTTTCTTTAATCGAAAACGGAAAAGAAGTTAAAACAGCGCAGGTGACCATGCCGTCGATAGAGCCTCTTTCGGAGGGCAGAGTGGATTTGCCTTTCAGCGAATACGGTGACGATTCGTTTGTAAATTGTTATGCCTATCTTAAAGAGGATGAAGGCGTCTTGAAAAAAGGTCACGTTATTGCGGAGGAGCAACTTGTGCTTAAAGCATACAAGCCCAAAGAGTTTAAGGCAGATAAAAACCTTGCGGTATCCAACGGCAAGGAAGCGTCGGTTACGGGCGGAAATATTAAAATAACCGCCGATAAGTCGAAGGGTGTGAAAATGTCGCTTGTCGGGCAGGAAACTTATATTTCGCCCAACTTCTGGAGAGCGCCTACAGACAATGACGTCGTTCCGCATATTCCCGATTTCTTGAAAAACTTTATCGGCGTATACTATTATAAAAAAGCGCAGGCCAAACTCAGGCTCGCCTCGGTAAAGGTTAAGGACGGCAAACTTGAGCTGTGTTATAAAATGCCTCACATCACCGCTTTTAAAGTTACAATGGAAGGCGGAGAAGAGGGAGTAAAGATATTTATGACAGTTCGCAATCACGGTTTCGGGCTTCCTCGATTCGGTTTCAGATTTAAACTCTCCAAGGCGTTCGACAACATAAGGTTTATCGGCAGAGGTCCATACGAAAACTATATCGACCGTAAGTCGTCACAGTTTGTGGGTGAATACAAGGGCACGCCGAGTGACTTTATACATGAATATCTCTACCCGCAGGAAAACGGCAATCACTGTGATTGCAGACTGCTTGAACTTTCCGACGGCAAGACGACAATCACGGTAAATTCTCTGACCAAGCCTTTTGAGTTTACGGCGTCAAATTACTCTATCGAACAGCTTGAAAAGGCAAAACATTTACACGAGCTTATTGCCGAAGATGCTCTCGACGTATGCATAGACGGCGGTCAAAGAGGCGTTGGGGGCGATATTCCCGCATTTGCCAACACGTTGCATAAGTACAAACTCAATGCCGGCGTTCATTCATTCGACTTTGTGATAAACGCAAAATAGGATGTGTTTTAAGTGGTTTTGTAAATTTTAAATCGGTAAATATTTTAAATCGTTTGGCTGGAATTTATAAATATAACCGGCTACAACAAAAAAGAAGCCTCAGGCTTCTTTTTTGTTTTTCGTTTTCCAAAATTTAATTGAATACGACTTTAAAAACTGCGTGTTATATAACCGATTTTAAATAAAAAATTAATATTAATACTTTTAGCAAATTATTGACAAATAATGCATTAAAGCAATATAATCACTATTGACTATGGCGTTTGTATAGCCAACTGGAGGTAGTATGGAACTTATATTGAAAGACGGCACAAAACTTGCCGCTACAGACGGAATTACGGCGATAGAGGCCGTAAAACTTATCAGCGAGTCGCTCGCAAGAAATACCTTGGTGATAAAGGTCAACGGAGAATATGTTTCTTTCGGCGACAAACTAAGCGGTGAATGTAAAATCGAAGCGTTTACTTTTGCCGACGAAACGGGCAGAGAGGCATACCGTCACACTTGCTCTCACATCTTAGCTCAGGCGGTCAAAAATATTTTTCCGACCGCGCTTTTTGCAATCGGACCCGCAATTGCTAACGGTTTTTATTACGATTTTGAATTCAAGACCCCGATAACGCAGGAAGATTTTCCGAAAATAGAATCGGAAATGTCAAGAATAATCAAAGCGGACCTTCCCATCGTCAGGTCGTATATGACGAGAAAGGAAGCGGAAGCGTTTCTAAAGAAAATCAAACAACCTTATAAGATAGAGCTTTTAGGCGATATTCCGGAAGGTGAAAAAATATCTTTCTACACGCAGGGTGATTTTGCCGACCTTTGCAGCGGACCGCATCTTAATTCTACGGGAAAGATTAAGGCGTTTAAGCTTACCTCGCTTACGGGCGCGTATTGGAGAGGCAACGAAAAGAATAAAATGCTCACCCGTATTTACGGAACGGCTTTTGATAAAAAATCCAATCTTGAGGAATACCTCGTCAAGCTTGAGGAGATGAAAAACCGCGACCATAACAAGCTCGGCAGGGAACTCGGCATATTCATGACGGACGAAAACGTCGGTCAGGGACTGCCGCTCATTATGCCTAAAGGCGCGAGAATGATTCAGATTCTATCGAGATTTGTTGAAGACGAAGAAGAGCGCAGGGGATATTTGCTTACCAAAACGCCGTCAATGTCCAAAAACAATTTGTTTATCACGAGCGGCCATTGGGACCATTATAAAGACAAAATGTTCTATATGGGCGAGGAAGGCGTCGATGAGGAAATTTTGTGTCTGAGACCTATGACGTGTCCTTTCCAATTCACCATTTATAAAAACGGTTTAAAAAGTTACAGAGATTTGCCTATCCGCTATGCCGAAACCGCTCAGGAATTCAGGAAGGAAGCGTCGGGTGAAATGCACGGCCTTATCCGTATAAGACAGTTTACTCTGTCAGACGGACACATTATATGCACGCGCGACCAGCTGGAGGACGAATTCCACGGGGCGGTAGACCTAATCGATTATCTCACCAAATGCCTCGGTCTCGATAAAGATATATCATACCGTTTTTCGCGTTGGAATCCCAACGAGGCGGATAAATATATCGGAACTAAAGAGGAGTGGGAAAAGACGGAAAGCGCTATGAAACAAATTCTTGACGACCTCAAAATCGACTACACAGAGGCGTGGGGAGAAGCGGCTTTTTACGGTCCGAAACTCGACGTTCAGGGAACCAACGTTCACGGCAAAGAGGATACTTTATTTACCGTTC
Organism: Acidaminococcus sp. CAG:917; assembly: GCA_000437555.1. Lineage (GTDB taxonomy): Bacteria > Bacillota > Clostridia > Christensenellales > CAG-917 > CAG-917. The sequence goes on from FR901015.1 coordinate 120,864, forward strand.
AGATTGACTTTGCGCTTGCTAAACGTTTCGATATGGTTTACGTCGATGAAAACGGTGACAAAGTTCATCCTCTCATCATTCACCGTTCTTCAATAGGCTGTTACGAAAGAACGCTGGCTATGCTCATCGAAAAGTATGCCGGTGCATTCCCGCTTTGGTTTGCTCCCGTTCAGGCAAGAGTTATGTCGCTTACCGACAGGACCATCGACAAGGCAAAGGAAATTGTCGCCGAAATGAAGAAAGCGGGTCTTAGAGTGGAAATCGATACGAGAAGCGAGAAGATAGGCAAGAAGATAAGAGAAGCTCAGCTTGAAAAAATTCCGTATATGCTCATAATAGGCGATAAAGAAGCGGAAGAGGGAGTAGTTGCAGTCCGTTACCGCACCGAAGGCGACTTGGGCAAAATGAAACTTTCCGAGCTTATCGACCGTATGACTGAGGAAGTTAAAACTTTAAAACTTAATTAGTTTTGCTTAATATGCGAATAGATAAAAAAGCGAACGATACGTTCGCTTTTTTAATTTGTTTATATCATATTAAAAAACTCGAATTGGTTTCTTTGTCTTGCTCAATTTATTTTATTTGCGTTAAAAAACTCTATTTAGTTTGTTTACGTTAAAAAACTCAATTTATTTTGTTTGTTTTAAAAATAATTTAGCTATCTTAAAAAACTCGGTTTGTCTAAAATCTTATTATGTTCACCGTTAACGATAGATAAAAATCTGTTAGCTTTTTCGTCCATATCGATAAGCGGTTTATAAACGCTGTCGGCAGGACAGTCGCTCGCTTTTAAATAAAGATTTTTCGTCCTGTCACCGAGGAAGCTCAGCAAATCTTTTCGGGATTCTCTTAGCGCAAGTACTCTGATATAAGGTTCGTTTTCTTCTGCCGTTTCAACAAGCTCTTTTGTGAGGTTCAGAGTTGCGCTTGCAATTATTCTTTTTACCGTGCTTTTTGTATATCTTTTCGTCGTAAGAGCATAAAGTTCCTCTATACTCGAAAAGGTCAGTTTTTTCAGTCGGTTTTCAAATCCTTCCGATATATTCGAAACTCTTTCAAGTTCCTCGGCAGTCATGTTGTTTATTGCATAAAGACATATCGAGGAATACGTCTTACGGTCTATGTCCTTTAATTTTACAAACGGGGGAACGGCTTTTGAATAGTCCTCGCCTTGCTTTAGCATTTTGCGGATTTCCGTTGAGGATAAAAACAAACCGCCGTTTTCGGAATATCTGCGCTTTACCGTGTGAAAGGAAACGGGCAAACTTAACGCCTTGACGGCTTTAATGTATTCTACACCCAAAATATTGTTCGGGCTTCCGATGATTTCGGATACGACGGGGTTGTCGAGAGCCATTGTTCTGGCCTTTGCGAGAGAATAACCTTTCGACATATAATCGCTTAGCAGTTCTTTAAATTCTTTCGTTTCGAGACCAAGCGTATCGACAGCCATTTCGAGGGCGGAGAGGTCTCCGCTTTCGCTGCCGAAACTGAGCGTAAATTCACCGAAAACGGAAAGTGTTCTCATCGCTCCCATAGCGAATTTATTTGCGGGGGATAAAGAATATACCGTAGGAAGTTCAAGCACAATATCCGCACCCGCATTGATTGCCCAATCCGCTCTTGTATATTTATCCGCAACGGCGATATCGCCCCTTTGAGTGAATGAACCGCTCATTAAAACGACTAGCGTATCGGGCGAGGTTTCCTCTTTAGCCTTAAGTAGCTGATATAGATGCCCGTTGTGAAACGGGTTGTATTCGGCGATAATTGCGGTAGTTTTCATATAACCTCATTAAATTTTTTTAATCAGTTGCTTTTTTAAAAAATAGCTTTTATAATTATATCAACAAATATTAAAAGAAGCAATAATCATTGCCAAGTTTTTGGAGTCGTTATGAGTAATTTTCTCGACAATCTTTTTTCAAGAGCATCAAAATTGAACAAAAAAATTGCGCTCGCCGAGGGTGACGACGTAAGAGCGGCGAAAGCGGCGGAGATTTTGACAAAAAAGAAAATGTGCAAAGTCGTTTTAATCGGAGACAAAAACGCTATTGTGTCTAAATTCAAGGATATTGACTTTAACGGAGTCGAATTTTTAAATCCCGCAGTCGATAATACTAAAGAATATGCCGATTTCCTTTATGAATTGAGAAAGGAAAAGGGTATGACGCCTGAAGCTGCCGAAAAACTGATTAAAGAAAACAATATGTATTATTCGGCTGTCGCTCTTAAAAAAGGCGACGTTGACGGCGTTGTCGGCGGCGCTGTATTTTCTTCTGCCGACGTGTCAAGAGCCGCTTTTCAAGTGGTTAAACCCAAAGCCGGCATCAAAAGCGTTTCAAGTTGTTTTATAATGGTGCCGCCTCAAGACTTCAAATACGGCAATGCTCCCGCATACGTCTTTGCCGATTGTGCCGTTATCCCTTATCCCGACGAAAATCAGCTTGCCGATATAGTTCAGGCGGCTTATCTCTCGTGCAAAAATATTGTCGAAATCGAGCCTAAAATCGCTATGCTTTCTTTCTCGACGCTTGGCAGCGCAAAGCACGAGAACGTCGATAAGGTCAGAAATGCGCTTGCAATCGTAAAGCAATCAAGCCCCGAAATTGACGTGGACGGCGAATTGCAATTCGACGCCGCTCTCGTTCCGACCGTGGCAAATCAAAAGGCTAAAGGCAGTTCCGTTGCCGGTCAGGCAAACGTTTTTGTTTTTCCCAACCTCGACGCAGGCAATATCGGATATAAAATCGCTCAAAGACTCGGAAACTTTATGGCAATCGGACCTATCATGCAAGGTCTCTCAAAGCCTATTAACGACCTTAGCCGCGGCTGTGTAGCCGAAGATATAGTGGCGGTTGCCGCAATCACTTGTTTGCAAGGAGAATAAAATGAATATTTTGGTTATCAACGCGGGTTCGTCCTCGCTCAAATATCAACTTATCGATATAGATACGGAAAAACCGCTCCTTAAAGGTATTTGCGAAAGAATAACTTTTGCAAAAAGCTGTCTTACTCAAAAGACTTCAGACGGCAGAGAGCTTAAAATTTCGCAGGATATGCCCACTCACAAAGAAGCTATGGAGCTTGTTTTGAAAGCAATGCTTGACCCAAAATACGGAGTAATTAAATCTGTTGACGAGATAAGCGCAGTCGGGCACAGAGTCCTTCATTCCGGAGAAGATTTCCATTCGAGCGTCGTCATTGACGACGAGGTCATAAGAATATGCGAAAAGAACGTCGACCTCGGTCCGCTCCATATGCCCGGCAATATCGCTTGTATAAAAAGCTGTCGGGAAGTTATGAAGGGCATTCCTATGGTTGCGGTTTTTGATACTACATTCCATAGCACAATGCCTCAAAAAGCGTTTATGTACGGTATTCCTTACAGCGTCTACGATAAATATAAAGTAAGGAAATACGGCTTCCACGGAACGTCGCATAAGTTCGTGTCCGAAGAGGCGGCAAAGATTGTCGGAAAGGTTTCAAAAATTATAATCTGCCACCTCGGTAACGGCTCTTCCGTTTCGGCGGTTAAAAACGGTAAATGTATGGATACGTCCATGGGCTTTACTCCGTTAGAAGGTCTTGTAATGGGCACGAGGAGCGGTGATATAGACCCTGCCGCCGTTGACTATATGAGAATAAAATTGGGACTCGACCCCGACGAAGTGGTAAACTTTCTTAACAAAAAATGCGGTATGCTCGGTATAAGCGAATATTCAAGCGACTGCCGTGACCTGACCGCCAAAGCCGAGGAGGGCGACCATAAGGCAAGACTTGCGCTTGAGATGGTTGCTTATTCCGTCAAAAAATATATCGGCTCTTATGCCGCAGTTTTAAACGGCGTCGACGCTATTGTTTTTACGGGAGGTATAGGCGAGCATTCTCCTTTAATTAGAGGACTTGTCATGCAGGATATGGATTACCTCGGCGTGGATTTTTCCGATGAAAAAAACAATACTTATTCCGACGGAATAGGCGAGATAACGAACGAAGGCTCAAAATGCAAAGTTTTGATTTTGCCAACAAACGAAGAGCTTTCCATAGCAAGAGAAACAAAGGCATTGACTTTAAAATAGTTTGACGCTTGCATCTATAATTTGCGGCTCTGTTTATTAAAAGCCTTGAAGCTTTTTAGGTATACATAGCGATAAAACGTTGGCGGTCGCTTAGCGGCCGCTTTTAAATAACGACGCAAAATATACGGTATTATTTTATTTTTATCGCTTTATTTTGTTTGACATAAAAATTAAATTATTGTATTATTTTGTAGTTAACAGTAGGAGGTCCTCAAAATGGCAGTACCAAAAAATAAAATTTCAAAATCAAAAACAAATTCAAGATATGCCAACTGGAAACTCAAAGCTACCGGTCTTGTTGAATGTCCTCAATGTCACGAGCTTATCAAAAGTCATACGGTATGCCCCAAGTGCGGTTACTATAAAGGCGTTTTGGTTAAAGAGCCGAACAAGAAAGCTGAATAAGTTTTTTGAGGTGGGTTTTCCCACCTAATTTTTTTTGCGGATATACAGATATAAATTGACGGGCAAAATCGAAGAGTGGCAATAATCGGTTTTGCCTTTTTAATCTTATTGTTGCAACTGTGCGGAGGTTATTATGAAAATTGTGCTTGACGTTATGGGCGGAGATTATTCTCCCGAGCAGACGGTGCTTGGAGCGGTTAAGGCTTTAAATGAAGATAGTGATTTATATATTTCGGCATTCGGTGACGAAGAGGCAATCAAAAAGGTTTTGAATAAAGCCGAATTTAGTTCTTCGCGTCTTGAAGTGTTTGACGCAAAAGACGTCATAACCAACGAGGAGTCACCCACAATGGCGATAAAGCTTAAAAAGGAATCCTCGCTGGTCAAATCGCTTGAATATCTAATGGCAAACGACGACGCCGATGCTCTTGTTTCATCAGGTTCTACCGGTGCGGTATTGACGGGCGCATTTATGAAGATAGGCAGGATAAAAGGAATATCGCGTCCCGCTCTTGCTCCTGTTTTGCCAACTGTTACGGGCGGAAGCGTAATACTTTGCGACTGCGGAGCAAACGTGGATTGCAAAGCGGTTAACATTTTGCATTTTGCATATATGGGAGCTGCCTATGCCATGTGTCAGACAGGCGTAAAAAATCCGAGCATAGGGCTACTCTCTAACGGAGCGGAAGACAAAAAGGGCAACGAACTCACAAAGGAGGCGTTTGATTTGCTGAAAGAATCGCCGCTGAATTTTGTAGGCAACTGCGAGGCAAGGGATATTCTATCGGGCAATTTTGACGTTGTAGTATGTGACGGTTTTAACGGCAATATAGCGTTAAAATCAGCCGAAGGAACGGCAAATGCGGTATTTACTTTGTTAAAGCAGGGCATAAAAGAAGGCGGACTATCGGCAAAGCTGGGAGCGGCGCTTTTACTCAAGACATTCAAAAAACTTAAAAAGAAACTTGACTACAACGAAAACGGAGGAGCATGTTTTTTGGGCGTAAACAAGGTCGTTGTTAAATCGCACGGCGCATCAAAGGCAAAATCCGTTTGTTCAAGTATCTTGCAGGCTAAAGCTCTTGCCGAGTCGGGCGTCGTTGACAAAATAAACGCTTTTGTCAAAGGTTTTAAAAGCGAAGATAATAAATCGGAATAAAATTTACAAGGGAAAAATCGGAGAGTTATGGCAATTCGTTTGGATGAAGCGGAAAAAAAGATAAATTATATCTTTAAAAATCCTTCTTATCTTATAAGGGCTTTTACACACCCGTCGTTTTTAAACGGAAAGAATTATCAGAATCTCGAGTTTTTAGGGGATAGTATTGTCAATTTTGTCATTGCGGAATATTTTTTCAATAAATATCCGTCAAAAGACGAAGGCTTTTTAACAAGACTGCGTTCTAGCGTAGTATCCGAAAAACCGCTTTCGGAAGCCATTGACAGGCTTGACGTTTCAGACTGTATGCTTGTTGGCGAGGGCGGAAAAAAACAGAATATTACATGTCTGTCATCGGTTAAAAGTGACCTGTTTGAATCGATAGCGGGAGCAATTTATCTTGACGGAGGCATCGAGCCTGCCAAAAAGTTTGTTTTGGAAAATCTTGCCGAGGAACTTGAAAACGCAAAAGCAGACGCTAAGGACGCAAAATCCAAACTTAACGAATACGGCTCAAAACACGGTGTGGAAATAGAATATAAGCTGTTGTCGGAAACCGGTGCGGACCATAATCCGCAATTTGTCTTTGAGGTTGTCGTAGACGACAAAGTGATGGGTAAAGGCACGGGAGGAACAAAAAGAGAAGCTCAACAAAACTGCGCAAAAATTGCTTTATCCAAGCTTTCGAAACAAAAGAAGCGTTGAAAAATACGCTTTTTATTTTTTTGATAATTTAATTGTTTTGACTTCCTTTTTTCTTGTGTTTTACTTTTTCTTATGCTAAAATAACAAGGCTACACTACTACACGGAGATGCAAATTGAATTTTGAACGATTAGAACTTAAAGGCTTTAAATCTTTCGCAGATAAAGTTACGATAGATTTTAAAGAAGGCGTCACTGCCATTATCGGGCCTAACGGTTGCGGAAAGTCGAATATCGCCGACGCTATAAGGTGGACACTCGGCGAACAGAGCGCGAAGCAGCTTAGAGGCAAGAATATGCAGGATGTCATTTTTAACGGAACAGAGAACCGCAAGAGCACGTCCTATTGCGAGGTTTCGTTATACTTTGACAATGAAAACGGCAAAGTGTTTCCCAATTTTGAGGCAGATAACGTGGTCATCACGCGTAAATTGGACAGAAGCGGAAACAGTGAGTATTTTATAAACCGCTCACGCTGCCGTATGAAAGATATAATCAACCTCATACACGACACGGGTATCGGCAAAGAGGGATATTCTATCATAGGTCAGGGCAGAATTGACGAATTGCTTTCGGCAAAGCCCGAAGACCGTCGCCATATTTTTGAAGAAGCGGCAGGAATTTCCAAGTTCAGATACCAAAGGAACGAGGCGGAAAGAAAGCTCGATAAAGCAAATCAAAACCTCACCGTCGCAAATGAGAGAATAGCAGAAATCGAAAGGCAGATTTTGCCTTTAAGAAAGCAGGCTGAAACGGCAAAAAAATATTTTGAGCTAAAAGACCTCTTAAAAATTCAGGAAGTTAATCTTTATATTTATCAATATGAGAATAACGAGACCGTCAAACAAAAAATCAAAGACCGTTTGATGAAAACTTCCGAAGAAATTTTCAATCTCGAAAAGGAATTTAACGAGTGCGTAAGTGAATTTGACAAGTGTATGTCAGATTTTACCTCGCTTGACGACGTATCGAAAAACCTTAACGCCGAGCTTCTTGCTTTAAAGGTAGAGCAGGCGTCTATTTTGGGTGAAGGAAAGGTTTTCCAGGAGAAGCTTAACAATCTGAACGGAGATGAGTCAAGACTTACCAAAGACAAGCAAAACTTTGAGACGTTAATTGAAAAACTTGACGAAGCAGTAAAGACGGCTACTGAGGAGAAGGACGAAAAACTCAAAAATTATGCGATATGCGCCAGAGAATACGAAGCGGTAAACGCTCAGTATAACTCTCTTACGGACGCACTGAAGAGCGAGGAAAGCGAGTTCGAGGAAAAAAATAAGGACTACATACGCTCCGTCGAACAGTTAAGCGCACTCAGAAGCAATCTTTCCGGGCTCATATCCGAAAAAGGTATAAATCAGGAAAGGGCAAAGAATTTAAGAGAGGCTTTAAAACAAAAGAGTGCCGCTCTCGATGCCGATTTGACCGCTTTGTCCATAGCCGAGGGAAATTTAAACGACCTCAAGCAAAAAAATGCGGAACTTATCGTCGCCCAAAACGAGGCGGTGGAACAAAAACGCTCCGCAAAAGCGGCTCTTTCATCCATAGCCGACGACCTTTTGGCAATAAACAATAAAATAAGCACGCAGAACGCCAATATCGACATGATGAGGCAGATTAAAGACAGTTTTGCCGGCTATCAGGAAGCTGTCAAGGCGCTCATGCAAGAGAGTAAAGAAAATCCGCAAGTAAAGGCGAAAGTTATGGGCGTTGTTGCCGAGGAAATAAAAGTGCCGGAAGAATACGTTTCGGCTGTCGAAAACGTGCTCGGCGCATCGCTTCAGAATATTATCGTAAAAAACGAAGACGACGCAAAATTTCTCATCGGCGTTTTAAAACAAAAGCGTTTCGGCAGAGCGACTTTCCGTCCTCTTACCACTTGCAGAGAAAAATCGATAGGCGATAAAAACTCCAAAGTTCTGAGCGAAAGGGGTTGTTTGGGACTTCTTTCCTCACATATCGAATATGACCCCAAATTTGAAAAGCTGATTTCGGCTTTGATGGGCGACACTGTTGTCGTTGAAGATATAGACGTGGCAGTCAGACTGTTCAGAAATTACAATCAAGAATTTAAAATAGTTACTCTTGACGGTGATTTATTTGCTAAAAACGGCTCTATTTCGGGCGGATTTAAAAAGTCGGATAAAATGAGCCTTCTTGACCAGGAAAGAAAAATCGCTCAGATGGAGGAAAATGCAAAAAAACTCTCTGACAATCTTGCTCAGCATACAGAGCTTAAAGCGAAGAACGAAAAAGCGGTTGAAGAATGCGAAAATAAAATAAAAGATATTGAAAGGCAGATGTTTGACCTTAAAGGTCAGGCAGGTCTCTATAACGAAAGAATACGGCTTTCCAAGGACAATGTAGAAAGGCTTAAAGCCGATATAGCTTCCTGCGAAGCGGAGCTGGTGGAAGCGGATAAAATCGTATCGGAACTTACCGAAAAAATTTCTTCGGTTGACGAACTTGAGTCTGACGTTAAACAAAAGAAAGAGTGGTTCGGACAGCTTTCAGAGCAACAGGACAATTCTAAAGCGAAGAAATCCGAGCGTGATGAACTGGCGAGAAAACTTACCGACCTTCGCGTCCAAAACGCCACGATGAAAGGGTTAATCGATAAGCTTTCCGACGAGATTTTCCGACTTTCAAACGAAAGGTCGACTTATAAAGAAAATCTTATCGAAGTCGACGTTCAGCTTAAAATCGTTCAGGGTAAAATAGCGGAACTTCAAAACGCGCCTCAAAGGTCATCGTTTACGGGGGAAGAGCTTTCTCATATTGCCGACCTCGAAAAACAGATTGAATCGCTGTCGTCCAGAAAGGAAAATCTGAAAAACCGTATATCGGAGCTTGATATCGCCAAGAATAAAATGACGGAAGAAAAGAGCGTCCTCAGCGAAAAGAAGATAAGGGACGAGGGCAGTTTGGAGAGAGTGGATATCGAGATAAGAAGTATGCAGGAGCATATTTTGGAAGAATACAATCTTACGTATACCAACGCTTTGCCGCTAAAGGACGAGGAATTCGACCACAAAAAGGCGGGCGGAGAAATTGCTTCCCTTAAAAGGTCAATCTCAAGACTCGGCGACGTAAACCTTCTTGCAGTAAAGGATTTGGAAGAACTTGAAGAAAGATATTCAACACTGTCGGCGGAAAGAGACGATATTAAGACTGCTTATGACGACCTCAAGAAAATAATTGCCGATTTGACAAGTGAAATGGTAGTAAAGTTTAACGACGCATTCGAGAAAATAAACACCAATTTCCAAGACGTCTTTAAAAAGCTGTTTGACGGGGGAACGGGCAAACTTGTTTTGCAGAACATCGATACGGACCTTACCAACAACGACGAGGTGGATCCTCTTGAGGCAGGTATAGAAATTTATGCTCAGCCTCCCGGTAAGAAACTTCAGCACATTTCTCTTCTTTCCGGCGGCGAAAAGGCTCTCACGGCAATATCCATTTTGTTTGCGATACTTCAGCTTAAGCCGATGCCATTCTGTATTTTGGACGAAATAGAAGCGGCTCTCGACGACGCCAATGCAAACCTTTTTGCCGAGCTTTTAAAAATCTTTTCGGATAAAACGCAGTTTATAGTCATCACGCACCGTAAACCGACAATGCGTCATGCCGATTCGATTTTCGGCGTGGCTATGGAGGAAAAAGGCGTAACGAAAATTGTTTCAATCGAATTTGAGGAGGCTGTTAAACACGCTTCCGATAACGGAGTGGCATAGGAGTAAAAATGGGATTTTTTGCGAAAATTTCAAACGGATTAAAAAAGACCAAAGAGGCAATCAAACGCCGTCTTTTCGAAGCTTTCTCGATGAAAGATTTAGACGACGAATTTTTTGACGAGCTTGAAGAAGCTTTAATTACCGCCGACGTCGGAATCGAAGCCACTGAAACGTTGCTTGACAGACTTCGTGATGAAATTTACGAAAACAGAGTTACAAAACCGGAACAAGCGAGGGAATTATTTAAAAAGATTCTTGTCGAGTCGATAGATTTTGAAATAGAGGAGTTTTCATATCCGCTTGTCATCTTGCTTTCAGGCGTTAACGGAGTGGGTAAGACCACTGCAATAGGCAAGCTTGCCAATATGTTTAAGTCACTTGGCAAATCGGTAGTTATTGCAGCCGCCGATACTTTCAGAGCTGCGGCTAGCGAGCAGCTTGAGGTATGGGGCGACAGAGCGGGGGTAAGAGTTGTTCACCACGGTGAGGGCAGCGACCCTGCCGCCGTCGTTTTTGACGCCATAGCTTCGGCAAAGGCGAGGGGAACGGACGTAGTGTTGATTGATACTGCGGGCAGACTTCACAATAAGAAAAATCTTATGGAAGAGCTTAAAAAGATATGTCGTGTTGTCTGCAGAGAGCTTCCCGAAGCGGATTTCAGAAAGTATATCGTTCTTGATGCAACGACGGGTCAAAATGCGGTATCGCAGGCGGAAGTATTCAGTGAAGATATTGACGTAGACGGAATAATACTTACAAAGCTTGACGGAACGGCAAAAGGCGGAGTCGTAATTGCCATAGCGGAACAGCTTTCGCTTCCCGTTTTATACGTCGGAGTCGGGGAAAAGATTGACGACCTCATACCGTTCGACGCAACCGATTTTATCGACGTATTGCTTGACGAAGAATAACAAATTTTACGATTGTACTTTGCCGCAAATTTTAAAACCGCAAGTGTAAAAATATCTGATAGGATAAAATATTTCCGTTTATCCGTTTAAATAAGTTGACATAATAATTTTTAATTGTTATCATAAGTGTAAAGGTTTTAACCTTTACACTTTTATTTATGGAAAACGTTAAAATCAGTATTTTATTGGCAACATACGGGAATTTGCTCACGGATAAGCAAAAAGAGATGATGACTCTGTATTATGACTGCGATTTATCACTCGGTGAGATAGCGGAGCAGTTTGAAATAACGAGGCAGGCAGCTCGTGATTCCATAAAAAGAGGTGAGGACTCTCTTGTTCAATACGAACAAAAACTCGGTTTTGTTTCCAGGTCGGACAAAATAAATCGCTTTGTCAATCAATTAAAAAAGGCGAGAGCGGATAGAAACGACCAAGAAGAGGATAAAATCATAGAAAGTCTTGTTGATTTGGTGGAGGATTAAATGGGAATTTTTCAAAATTTATCCGAAAGAATAGCCAACGTCTTTGAAAAAATGAAGAACAAGGGCAGATTGACGGAACTTGAAATAAAACAGGCGATGAGGGAAATCCGTATCGCTCTTTTGGAAGCGGACGTCAATTACTCGGTTGTAAAATCTTTTATTCAAGCGGTAAGCGAAAAGGCGTTGCATGAAGAAATATTAAAAAGCTTAACTCCCGCCCAGCAGGTTATAAAGATAGTCAATGAAGAGCTTACCGACCTTATGGGCACAAAAAACGCAAAACTTGCCGTTGCTTCAAACCCGCCGACAATTATTATGATGTGCGGACTTCAGGGCGCGGGTAAGACGACAATGTGCGGAAAGCTTGCAAATATGTTGAAAAAGCAGGGTAAAAACGTTTTGCTCTGTGCCTGCGATATATACCGTCCTGCGGCAATCACGCAGCTTCAGGTTGTAGGCAAAAAAGCCGGTGTCGAAGTTTTTGAAAAGGGACAAATTGCTCCCGTCAAAATAGCAAAAGAAGCGATAAAGTATGCAAACAAAAACGCTTTCGATACGGTCATTGTCGATACGGCAGGACGGCTTCA
>FR901015.1:132941-136668 GCA_000437555.1 Acidaminococcus sp. CAG:917
TGTCGATACGGCAGGACGGCTTCACATTGACGAGCAGCTTATGGACGAGCTTGTCGAACTTAAAAAGGAATTGAAACCGCACGAGATATTGCTCGTTGTCGATTCCATGACGGGACAGGACGCCGTAACGGTTGCAGACACCTTCAATAAAACTTTGGATATCACGGGCGTCGTGCTCACAAAACTCGACGGCGATACGAGAGGCGGTGCGGCACTTTCGATAAGAGCTGTTACGTCCAAGCCGATTAAATTTTCGGGAATAGGGGAAAAACTCGAAGATATCGAAGCATTCCACCCCGACAGAATGGCGTCGAGAATTCTCGGTATGGGTGACGTGCTCACATTGATTGAAAAGGCGGAAAACGCCTTTAACGAAGAGGACGCAAAAAATCTTCAAAAGAAATTAAAGCAAAATTCATTCACTCTCGAAGATTATCTCGAACAGCTTGAAAATATGAAAAAAATGGGCAATCTTTCCAACGTGCTCAATATGATACCCGGAATGAGCAATAAGCTAAAGGGCGTCGATACAGAGGTGGACGAAAAGAAAATTAAACACACCAAAGCGATTATTCAATCGATGACGGTGAAAGAACGCCGCAATCCGGATATTATCAAGGCGAGCCAAAGAAAGAGAATTGCCAAAGGAAGCGGCACGTCGATACAGGAAGTCAATCAGCTTTTAAAGCAGTTCGAAATGTCAAAGACGATGATGAGTCGTATGGCGAAAAACAAGGGCAAGCTTCCTTTTTAACCGTTAAATATCGTTTTTGACCGACATTTAAATTATTTTATCACCGATAAATTTATGATAAATCGATTAAAAAATGTTGCTAAACGGAAAACGGATAAAACATAAAGTTTTAAAATTATTAAAGGCAAGTTTAAATTAAGACAATAAATAAAAAAAATAAAACAGTAAAACAAATCAAAAAATAATAAATCACAATAAAGCAATTTTTATTGTTTGGAGGTAAATAATGGTAAAACTCAGACTCACAAGAATGGGCGCAAAAAAATCACCTTTCTATCGTATCGTAGCAATCGATTCCAGAAAAGCAAGAGACGGTCAATATATCGACCAAATCGGCATTTATGACCCGACTGTCGAACCTGCATTGGTTAAAATCGACGCCGATAAAGCTAAAGATTGGATTGCAAAAGGTGCACAACCCACCGATACCGTAAGAGCATTACTTAATAAGAACGGCGTAATGTAACAGGTGCACTATGTACGAATTAGTGGAGTTTTTAGTAAAAAAACTTGTCGGTGACGACGGAGATTTTATCGTCGAAACCCGTGAAGGCGACGATACGACGGATATCGTTATCGAAATTTCCAAAAACGACATAGGCAAAGTTATCGGAAAACAGGGCAGAATAGCAAAAGCGATAAGGACGATTGTAAAATCGGCAAGCTCGAAATCCGGTGTTAAATATAACGTTGTTATTTCCGAGAAGGAATGAAATTTGTCGAAGTAGGAAAGGTTTTAAAACCTAAAGGCATTAAAGGCGAAATAAAAATCGAGGGGTTAACAGATGATAACTCCCGCTTTTTACGTTTAAAACACGTCTATATCGATTCCGTCTGTTACGCTTTGACAAAGGCGAGAACGGAAGGCGCATTCGTCGTTATTAAGCTTGAAGGTATTGAAACACCGGAGCAAGTTGACAAGCTAAGAGGGAAATATATTTGCATCGACAGAAGCGATGCCGTGAAAACGGACAAAGATTCAAATTTGATTGCAGATATAATCGGACTTGAAGTTTTTGTCGACGACAAAGCAATCGGTAAAATATCCGACGTGCTTCAATACGGCGCCGCGGACGTTTACGTTGTGAAATCAAAAGACAAAAACATATCCTTTCCGGCGTTAAAAAAGCTTGTTATCGACGTTGACCTTAAAGACGGTAAAATGATTTTGGACAAAAAAATTTTTGACGAGGTTGCAGTTTTTAATGAATTTTAAGGTGCTGACCATATTTCCCGAAATGTTTTCCGCGCTTGACTGTTCCATTTTGGGCAGGGCGATGAAAAACGAAAAGTTTTCGCTTGACGTGGTAAATATCAGGGATTATTCAACCGATAAACATTCAAAAACGGACGACGCTCCTTTCGGAGGCGGCGCGGGTATGGTTATGACCTGTCAGCCGATTGTAGATGCAATAAGAGCTGTTGACCCCGACCGCAAGCTTTGCAGAATTTATATGTCGCCAAAAGGTAAAAGACTCGACCAAGACAAGGTAAAGTCGCTTGCTTCTCTTGAAGGCATTCTCATTTTGTGCGGAAGCTATGAAGGAGTTGACCAAAGAGCGATAGACCTTGAAATAGACGAAGAAATATCTATCGGTGACTACGTCTTGACGGGCGGAGAACTTCCTGCCATGGTTTTGATAAATTGCGTTTCAAGATATATCGACGGCGTTTTGGGAAGCCGTGAATCCGTTTTGGAAGAAAGCTTCTCTGAAAACCTGCTTGAGTATCCGCAGTATACGAGACCTGCCGTATTTGAAGGTCTTGCCGTTCCCGAAGTTTTGCTTAGCGGCAATCACGCCGAAGTCGCAAAATGGAGAAGGGAACGGGCGATAGAGCTTACTAAAAAACTTCGTCCCGACCTTTTAGGAGAATAGATGAATATACAGTGGTTTCCCGGTCATATGACCAAAGCCGTCAGAATGATGGAAGAAAATCTTTCGATGTGCGACGTATGCCTTTACGTCATCGATTCGAGAGCCGTCAATTCGTCCATAAATCCTGTTTTAAACAAGCTTGTTCAAAATAAAAGGGTTATATATCTGTTTAACAAATGCGACCTTGTAGAAAAAACCGAACTTGATAAATGGGTGTCAAAATTTTCTCGTGAAGGTAAAATTTGCTCTGCTACCGTGGGAACGGGAGATTTATCCAAAATAACTTCACTGATTAAAACGACTTATAAAGACGTTTTGGACAAATATCTCGAAAAGGGCGTCAAAAAGCACGTGCGTGCAATGATTGTAGGTATACCCAACAGCGGAAAATCTACCATCATAAACAGTATGCGGAAAAAGGCTTCTGCAGTAACGGGAGATAAGGCGGGCGTAACAAGAGGCAAGCAGTGGCTTGCGATAGATTCTTTTATAGACCTTTTGGATACACCGGGCACGCTTTGGGGTAAATTTGAAGACGAGACCGTAGCAAAACATCTTGCATACATAGGAGCTATAAACGACGATATTCTCGATAAAGCGGAACTTGCTTTGGAGTTTATCAGCGAAATCGTGGGGCTTTATCCCTCCGCTTTGAAAACCAGATACGGAGTCGACGAGACGCTTTTACCGCTCGATATCCTTAACGGCATAGCCTTGTCGAGAGGCTTTAAAATGAGAGGCGGTGAGGTCGATTACGATCGTTGCGCTTTGGCCGTTATCGACGACTTCAGAAAAGGCAGGCTCGGGAAAATAATGTTGGAGAAATTATGATATCCGATTTCGCTCCCGAAAACGAACTGATTAAAAAGGGATATAAATATATCTGCGGCGTTGACGAAGTCGGCAGAGGACCTCTTGCAGGTCCGGTCACCGTTTGTGCGGCGGTCATTGATATATCCAAGTTTTGCGACGGCGTTACCGACAGTAAAAAACTGAGCGAAAAAAGAAGAGAGCTTCTTTTTCCCGAAATTGAAAAATGCTGTCTGTGCTATAAAGTCGTATCTGCGGACGCAAAAAGGATTGATGAGATAAATAT
>FR901015.1:136711-144121 GCA_000437555.1 Acidaminococcus sp. CAG:917
GTGTATGGTCAAGGCGGTTGAAACGCTTGAAATATTGCCCGATATAGTTTTAATCGACGCAGTAAAACTTGATCTTTCCGTCGAGTCAAAATCCATAATTCACGGCGACGCGCTCTCTTATGCCATAGGCTGCGCATCGATACTTGCTAAAGTTTCAAGGGACAGATATATGGCGCGCTGTGACGAACAATATCCGGAATACGGCTTTAAAAAGAATAAAGGATACGGGACGAAAGAGCATATAGAGGCAATCATAAAATACGGAGTAACTCCTTTGCACAGGGCTCAATTCGTTCAATCGGCAGTGGAGCATTATGAACAAAAAGGCGGCAGGCAATAGGGGCGAGAGTATCGCAAAAGCGTATCTCAAAAAGATAGGTTATAAAATCATCGAAACAAACTTTCGTTACTCGGGCGGCGAAATCGATATAATTGCGCTCGATAAGGAAGTGACCGTTTATATTGAGGTAAAATATCGCTCGAACCTTAATTTCGGTTTTCCTGCCGAAGCCGTGACGGCACATAAAAGGCATAAAATAGTTGAAGGCGCAAAAAATTATTCTTTAATTCATCATCTTGCAAATGCGCCTCAGCGTTTTGACGTAATTGAAATTTTGGGCGATGAAATAAATCATATTGTCGCCGCTTTCGAGGCGTAAGACTGAAGCTTTATCGATAAAAGCAAAATTGGTTTGTTTAATTTTCGTATAAGCTTTATCGATATAATAAAATCGTATTTAAGACTTTTGTTTATACTGTCTTGTTTATGATTTATATCGTATATCCGTTTAGTACGGTAAAAATTTAAAATAGGGCGGCAAATTTGTTGTCTTAAAATAAAAAATATGATAAAATTTAAAGGCTGGGCATTCCTCTGAATATTGCCAAGGCAATCAAGAATGTACCTCAGGAGGTTTTAAATGAGTAACATTATCGACACTATTGAAAAAGAGAATATGAAAAGCGATATTCCCGAATTCAACATCGGTGACACCGTAGCTGTTTACGTTAAAATCATCGAAGGTAAAAGAGAAAGAATTCAAAAATACGAAGGCACCGTTATTGCCCGTAAAAACGGCGGTATCCGCGAGACCTTCACCGTAAGACGTCTTGTCGACGGCATTTACGGCGTTGAAAGAACTTTCCCCATTCATTCCCCGAAAGTCGACCGCATCGAGGTTGTCAGACGCGGTGACGTCAGACGTGCAAAACTCTATTATCTCAGAGAGAGAACGGGTAAAGCCGCAAAGGTTAAGGAAATTACTAACAATAAATAATTTAAGGATTTTGCCTTTATGAAAAGATTTTTCAAATTAGGTCTATTGGCACTTATCGTCGTTGTCATAGCTGTTTTTGCCCTCACGGCTTGCAACTATGAAACAGAGGTGGGCGAGGAGCTCATCTCCAACGGCGGTTTTGAGCTGACTGACGAAAATTCAGACGGCGACGTGGTCATTTCTTCGTGGTCGAGAGGCTCAAAAGATTCGACGTTCGAAAGTTCGGATATCTTGATTTCTCCGACGGATAGTTCGGTGTCGTCCGACTACGGTAAAAATACGCTTAAAATCGAAAACACCAAAGCAACTGCCACGTATGTATATCAAAGCGTTAAGGTTGACAGCGGAAAAGCGTATAAAATTTCTTATTCGATTAAAATCACTCAGGAAATCACCGCGGGTTCAGAGTATCCTGCCGGTGCTTTTATCACTTTTTTGGAAAATACCGACTACGTTTTAACCGAGCAAACGGCGGCAACAGGCGGTTGGAAAAACGTTACGCTTTACGTTTCCCCGAAGAATACCGACTACCTTACCATTTGTCTTAAACTCGGTGACGAGACCAACACTTCAATCGGCTCCGTTTATTATGATAACGTTTCTATGATGAGAGTAGACAACGTTCCTTCAAACGCTACCGTTTATGAGATTTCACGTGAAAAAGTCGTCCGTTACAACGAAACGGATTCCGGCATAGCGTTTATCGTTTTGCTTACTCTTCTTTCCGTAGCTCTTATTGTTGCGGCATATATTCTTGTAAGAAGGATTTACGGTTCGAAAAACGGCCTTGTTTCTATCGGCGAAAACGTTGTGGCAACAGCCGACGATAAAAAAGCAAAAATCAGAAAGGTTGCAACTCACCCTGTTGCTATTGCGTCTTATCTTGCAATCGGCACTTTGCTTGTAAGATTTATTCTTTTATTTACGTTATTCGGCTTCGGTCAGGATATGACAAACCAAATTGCGTTAGCAAAGGCAATGTCGTCGGTTGCTCCCGCTAACATATTTGCGCACCTTGCCAAGAACGGCTATGCGTCATTTGCCCCCGGACAGCTTTATCTGCTTTATGTATTCGGTGGCATAGGACAAAATCTCGATGCGGCAGGAATGTCGATATGGCTCAGAATTCCGTCAATCATCGCCGATATAGCGGTGGTATTGACGATATATTTCTACGGCAAAAAATATGTCGGCAACAAAATATCGACGGTTTATGCCGCACTATATTCGCTTTTACCTATTGTCTTTGTTATGAGCGGAGCAAGAGGTTCGTTTGAGTCGGTTTTGGTTGCACTTATCTTAATTGCGTTTGTTTTGCTTATCGAGAAAAAGTATATACTCGCATATATTCTGTTTACACTTTCGGTATTGTTTGATGTAAACGCTCTTGCAGTCGTTCCGCTTGCAGTTTGCTATCTTGTATTTGCATATTATCGTGCCGATGCTACGTTGAAATCTTTCAATGCGACAAGGGCTAAAATCGTTTTCGGATTTATAGGTTCGTGGGTATTGTTCTATTTGCTCAGTATACCTTTTGTGACGAATTATATTTCTAATCAGCCTTTCTATATCTTCACCTATTACAAGGATATCGTAGCCAACAACAATATTTTTGCTTCGAATGCGTTCAATCTTTACGCTATGGTATCTATGAACGGAAAGGCGGTAAACGATACGGCGGCAATCTTCAACTTGATATTCTTAATTGTGTTGCAGATATACGTTATTTCGCTTTATATCAAAAATAAAAACAGACTGGAGCTTTTGATGCTCGCCTCGTTTGAACTCGCCATAGTAGCCGTGTTTACGATTAAAGTTAACTATGCTTTCCTGTTTATGTCTCTTGCGTTGCTGGTCGTCTACACAATGATTTCGGGTGAGAAGAGAGCATACATCGCATTGGGCGGACTTAGCGTTCTGACTTTCTTAAACGTCGGACAGCTTATGAATCAATCCAATTTTGTTTCATACAACACGACGGGGGCTTTGGTAACGTTTGAATCACTTGACGCATTCTTGATTTTCTTCTCAGTGATAACCGTTTTGTTCGTTTTGTTCTACGGATATCTTAGCTATTCGATTTGCAATAATTCGAAGAAATACGATATACCGGCCATGAACGATAATTTCTTTGTGACAACAAAAAACTTCTTCCAAAGGCTGAAAAAGAAAATGAAATAGTAGTTTTGTTAAGCAAGGTAAGCATTGAATGCGGTTTAATAATCTATAATGAAAATTAATAATCTATAATAAAAAATTCCGAAAATTTTTTCGGAATTTTTTATTGAAAAATATATTGATAATAATTAAAAATATATATATTGATAGGAATTAAAATCAATATATACAGATAAAAAATAAGTATCAATTTTAATGCCGCAACTTAGAATTATATATTGTTACATTAATTTAAAACTATTAATTCCGCTAAATTTTTTTCTTCAAAAGCGGTTTTTTCATTCTAAAATCGTAAAATTAATATCCCAATTCTTCATCTACCAAAATTATTTAAAAGTTTTTGCCTCTGGGCGGGTGGTGATAAATTGCCGATACGTTGCATATTGTCTCTTCGTTTGAGCAATCGCCGCAATCCCTTCCGTTTACGCAGGGCGTGTTTTTACCGAACCTTATGCAATTCAATCGGGCGGCAGTAGTTTTGATTCTTTCAAAAGCGGAAGCCATATCTTTTACTATTTTGTTTTTTCCTGCTATAAAAAGTATATTTTGCGGACCGTAGAACGTGGCGGCTATTCTGTTTCCCGTGCCGTCGACATTGAGCATTTCACCGTCTTCGGTTATAGCATTTGCGCTGCACACAATAAAATCGGCGGAAAGAGACTTTTTCATGATATCTTGCGCCGTTTCTCCGTCCTTTAAATGAGAGCGGTGGCAAATTTCGTTTCCTCTTTTTAAGAGAGCTTCGACAAGTCCTATCTGTTTAACCGTTTCCGAACCTGCGAAAGCCGGAATGTCGTTAATTTTAATAATCTCCAAAGCTTTGTTTAATGCCTCTTTTGCATTGTTCACGCAATAAACAGTAAAACCTCTTTTTGACAAATTCGCAGCTGTTTTTTCCAACATTTTTTACCTCTGTAATTTAATTTAATTGATTAAATTATAAAATTTTATTATAATGTTGTCAACAACGTTTTTAAGAGGATATTTTGGACAAAAATCACATCAGAAATTTTTCCATAATCGCACATATCGACCACGGTAAGAGCACTCTTGCCGACCGTCTCATCGAAAAAACGGGCACAGTTGCCGAGCGTGACATGAGTGAACAGCTTCTTGACAATATGGATATTGAAAAGGAAAGGGGTATAACTATAAAACTTCAGACTTGTAAGATGTTTTATGAGTATGAGGGCACAGAATACGTTTTAAACCTCATCGATACTCCCGGGCACGTTGACTTTACTTACGAGGTTTCACGCTCTCTCGCTGCCTGTGAGGGCGCTCTTTTGGTTGTTGACGCCACCCAAGGCGTTGAGGCGCAAACTTTAACAAACGTTTATCTTGCGCTCGACCACGATTTGGAAATTATGCCCGTTATAAACAAAATCGACCTTCCCTCGGCGGAAGTTGATAAAGTCAAACTTGAAATCGAAGATATAATAGGTCTAGATACAAACGGCTGTCCGTTAATCAGCGCCAAAGAGGGCATTGGCGTGGACGAATTGCTTTACGCCATCGTAACAAAACTTCCTGCGCCCAAAGGCGACGAAAATAAACCGCTTAAAGCGCTTATCTTCGACAGTTTTTACGATAACTATCGAGGCGCAATCAGTATGGTCAGGATTTTCGACGGCAGGGTTAAGGCGCACGATAAAATCAAAATGTTTTCGACGGGGAAAGAATATGAAGTCGTCGAGGTCGGCGTATTTTCGCCTAAGATGATACCGACGGAATCTCTTTCTGCCGGTGAAGTCGGATATATTGCCGCAAGTATAAAAAACGTTGTCGATACCGCCGTCGGCGATACGATAACGCTTGCAAATAATCCAACCTCAGAGCCTCTGCCGGGCTATAAAAAGGTTCAGCCTATGGTTTACGCGGGAATTTTTCCTGCCGACGGTTCAAAATACGATGAACTTAAAGAAGCTCTTATGAAACTTCAGTTAAACGACGCTTCGCTTCAGTTTGAAATTGAAAACTCCCTTGCTCTCGGCTTTGGCTTCCGTTGCGGTTTTTTGGGTTTGCTTCATATGGAAATTATTGAGGAAAGACTCGAACGTGAGTTTGACCTCGATTTAGTCACAACCGCTCCCAGCGTTTCTTATAGAGTTAAAAAGACTAACGGCGAGGAAATTATAGTCGAAAATCCTTGTATGCTTCCAAACGCTTCCGAAATCGATTATATCGAAGAGCCTGTCGTAAAGGCGAGCCTTTACACTCCGCCCGAGTTTGTCGGACCGATAATGGAACTTTGTCAGGACAAAAGGGGAGTTTTTATAGATATGTCGTATATTGACCCTACAAGAGTTGTTATAACATACGATATACCCTTAAATGAAATTATCTACGACTTTTTTGACACCCTTAAATCACGGACTAAAGGTTACGCAAGTATGGATTATGAAATTAAAGGCTATGAAAAGAGCGACCTTGTAAAGCTTGACCTCTTAATAAACGGTGACGTTTGCGACGCACTCAGTCTTATTGTTCATAAAGATAAAGCGTATTCGAGGGGTAGAAAGCTTGCCGAAAAATTAAAGGAAGTTATCCCGAGACAGCTTTTTGAAGTGCCCATTCAGGCGGCAATAGGCGGTAAGGTCATCGCCAGAGAAACCGTTAAGGCGGTAAGAAAAGACGTTCTTGCCAAATGCTATGGCGGCGATATAACGAGAAAGAAAAAACTTTTGGAAAAGCAAAAGGAAGGCAAAAAGAGAATGAGAAAGGTTGGTAGCGTTGAAGTTCCTTCCGAGGCGTTTGCCAGCATTTTAAAGCTCGATGACGAATAATAACTCACAAAATTTTGCGGGAATTTACGTTCATATTCCTTTTTGCAAACAAAAATGCAATTATTGCGATTTTAAATCTTTTCCGTGTATAAACAGGGCGGAAGAATATTTTGACGCACTAAAGCAGGAAATTTTAAATACCGATATTCCGAGTGAAACTATTGATACGGTTTATTTCGGGGGCGGAACGCCGTCTTTTGTCGACGAAAAGTTTATCGTCGACATTTTCAATTTGTTAAATAAAAGATTTGAATTTGACGTTAAAGAGGCTTCAATCGAGGTTAATCCCGAATCTGCCACTCTCAAAAAACTGATGACATATAAAGAGACAGGTTTTAACAGGCTCAGCATAGGTGTGCAAAGCCTTAGTGACGACGTTTTAAAATTTCTCGGCAGAGTGCACAACTCTAAGACGGCAAAACAGGCTATAACCAGAGCGGTTAAAATTTTTGAAAACATAAACTGCGATATTATGCTGGTGGGACAGTCGGCAGAAAGTTTGGCTAAAGATATCGAGTATTTAAGCGATTCGGGAGTAAAACACATATCCTGTTATATGCTTCAAATCGAGGAAGGTACTCCTTTTTACGACAGATATATAAAAAACGATATTAAGTTGCCAACCGACGACGAACTTGCCGACATGTTTTCGTTTGCTATAGCAAAACTAAAAAGTTTGGGATATGAACGTTATGAAGTTTCTAATTTCTGCAAAAGGGGATATGAGTCCAAACACAACCTCGGATATTGGGTCAGAAAGCCTTATTACGGTTTCGGTCTTTCCGCTCACTCTCTTATCGGCAATGAACGATACGGAAATCAATCCGCTTTCGATGAATACGTTTCAGACCCGTTGAAAAGGGAATTTAAAGAGGTTTTAAGCGAGAGTGACATAGAGCTTGAAAGGATAATGCTCGCCCTCAGAACCTCTCATGGCCTTTTAAAGGAAGAAATATTAAATAAGCCTGATTTTTATGATAAATATAAAAATTATTTTTATATAAAAGGTGACCGCATATCTTTAAACGATAAAGGATTTATGATTATGAATAAAATTTTGGTTGACCTTTTCCAATAAATTATTTTTTGTTTTTGTTTAAAAATTTTTTAGTTTTACCTTTAGTTAAATTTATTACGAATAAAAAAGGCTCGCTATTGCGAGCCTTTTT
>FR901015.1:144152-154291 GCA_000437555.1 Acidaminococcus sp. CAG:917
TTTTATAACGTAAAGTTATTCTTGAGGGTTTTCTAAAGAAGTTTCGGAGGTTTCCGTGACTTCATTTTGAGCCGTTTCTTCGATTTTTTCGGATTCGACAGCCTCTGCGTTTTGTTCCGTCTCTACGGTTTCGGCTTTCTTTTTGTTTGACTTTTTAGCCTTTTTTGCCTTTTTATCGTCTGATGCGTTATCGGCAAAATTTTCTTCAAAGACTGCCTCCTCTCCGTTACCGTCTGTTGAGTCGCCGTTGCCGCAAGCCGTGCAGCCGCAGAGCGACACGCCGTAGTAGGAGGGACGGACGATAAAGTATCTGACAAGACCCGTTACCATGATAATTGCGCTGAAGAAGTAGAACCACAAACGCATCTTAGTGACGGAAACGATACCCAAAAGCGTGATGCTATCCATCCAAGCCATGCTCATGTAGTCAAGAACGCCACGGGCTTCGTTGTGGGTTGTTTCAACGCCGTTTTTATCGGTATACAACTTCCACATCGGGCGGAGCAAGCTCATATTGTCTTCAACCATCGGGTCGCTGGGCACTTCACCGAGAAGGTCGACTATACACCACATATAGAGGTAGTCGCCCGTAGTTAAATCTCCGGGAGTATCCTTGTTTGCTTCACCGTTTTCATCTCCGTAGATAACCAACATGAGATCGTTGAGCCAATCGTGATTGTAGTTAAAGAGATAGTCAAGGTTTTCAAGCGCAAGCTCAATCGTAAGAGGGTCAAACGTTTGATATGCCGCATCGATTGTGTTGAAGCACTTTTTAAGAACCGTTTGAATTTCTTCGTTGTTCATAGCTTCATCGAGATAAGCTTGAAGTATTTTATCCTTACAAGATTCCGTAAAGCCGCCTTCGGCGTTAAGGCCGTATCTTTCCCAACCTGTCAGGGTATTTGTATTAGCGCGGAAATCTTTGGAAGCGTTGACAAAATACGTCTTCATTTGCTCTATATAAGCTTTATCTTTTCCTTGAGCGGTGAAGAATTTATCCATTTCCGCAAGAGTCTTATCTTTGAGGTTGCCGTTTTCAACGTTCCAAGTTACAAAGGTTTTGAAGAGGTCTTGCTGCGCCTCGTTTTGTGATTGATCGTCTAAAAGGATATCTTCGTAAAGAATAGTTCCTTGAGTTGCCTTGTTGAGCAAAGGAGGAAGAACGATGTCGAGGAAGCAGGTGAATATCGTAAGGCAGCAGAAGATTGCAATAAGCATTCTTATGCCTTGACTTCTCAAAGCCTTCTTTTTGTCGGGATAGGCGCCTGCGTCCATTTTCTTTTTGGCGACAAGACGAATTGCAAGTTCCGAAACGCCTGTTGCAAGCCATGCAAGCACAACTAATATAATAGGAGTAGCTGCAGTGAGACCGTAAAGGTTAGTTTCAAAATAGGGGAGAGAATACACTATCGCAATTATCAAAAGAATGGGAAAACCGATAGCATACAGTATGACGTCCAATGAAATCATTAATGCTTTTTTATTCATTACCTTTTTCCTCCTTCTTTTTGGAATTTGCTTCTTTAGCGGGTTTAGCTTCGGGCGTAGGCTCTCCGTTTTCCTTTCTGAATTTGTTCAGGAATTTAAACTGAACGATTTCGTCGGGATTGCAAGCTAAATATTTTTCGTTAAGGAAGTAGATGAGAATGTAAACAAAAGCAACGATACCTATGAAGATGTAGATATAATTTCTGACAGCGAGGAAAGGATAGAGAGAAGGTCTTGTCTCTAATTCGAACTGAAGCTGATAGAGCGAGGAAAGCGACATGCCCGAAGAGATTATATCGCTCGTGCTTGTCTTTCCGCAAGCAAGGTCGTATGCGGATTGAAGTTCTTCCGATATAGGCAAAGAGTTAATATCCTGATAATAGTAAACAGCAACAACCTTTTTGAGAGTATTTATTTCCTTTTTAATAGTCGAAGCAACACCGAGGGCAAGACCGTCACCGGTGCTTTCTTCATAGTTGTTGAATTTATAGTCGTTGAAGTTAAGCCATTTATTGATGCCGGTTTTATACATATAAATATCGGTATCGTAAATGAGCTGCCAGTAAAGTGCTTTGTCCCGACGTGAGGTATTTGTAACAACGTTATACCAACCTACCTGATACTCATAATTTTCCGTTGCAAAGCCGGCGTTGAAGTATTCGGCAGGAACGGTAAGGTTTTCGGTGAGGGTGACAGTAGTTCCCGCAGCGTAAATTTTATCGCCTTCGTTGAAAGAAACGGTAATGGTTTCGTTATCGGCGACCATTTCTTTGAATTGTTTTCCGAGAACGGCGTCGGTGATGAACATAGGAACTGCCATAACGACAATTGCTACTATGATTGTGATAATTGTCTGAAGAAGGCGGTGCTTTTTCAGAGCGAACTTCATGCTGAAGCGAACGATTTCCACTATCGCCCAAATGCCGAGTAAAATCAAAATGCCGTTGGCGCATGAATCGGCATAAACCGGTTCACCGAAAAACGGCATTGAGGCAATCAGACCGATAAGAAATAAAAGCGGAAAACCTAAGCAATAGCATAAGACGCGAAGAATGTTAAATAGTTTTCTTTTTTGCATAATTTGCTCCTTATCAATTTGAATATGTAATAATTATAATATATATGTCATATTAAGTCAATGGTATAAAATTCAATTTCTTTACAAATATCTTTCAAAATCATCGATTTATTTCTTGTAAAATTTGAAATTTATGTTATAATGGTTACAAACATAGGAGGATACAAATGACGCCGACGTACGATATACAATTTTCCGCTCAAAAAAATGCCGCTCCGCTTGCGATTATAGCTTTGAAAGGAGCGCAGGAACTCGCAAAACAGATAGACGCAAGACTTGTTAAAATGTTCAAAGAATCGGGTACGGAAGTATATGCCGACGTTGACAGTTTTATTGTAGATACAAGTTATCCTCGTTTCACCACGGGAGACGGCAAGGGTATGGTCAACGATACCGTGCGCAGCAAGGACGTATACATTATCTGCGACGTGGGCAATCACGGGGTTACATACGACCTCTTCGGAAAACAGATACCTATCACGCCCGACGAACATTATGCCGACTTAAAAAGGATTATCTGCGCATGTGCCGGAAAGCCTTACCGTATAACGGTTATTATGCCTCTTTTATACGGTGGCAGACAGCACCGCAGAGCCGGCAGGGAGTCGCTTGACTGCGCCATGATGTTGCAGGAATTAAAAGCAATGGGCGTTACGGATATCATCACGTTCGACGCGCACGACCCTCGCGTTCAGAACGCCGTTCCGCTTATGGGGTTTGATAATTTCTTTGCAACTTATCAAATTCTTAAAGCATTAAAAAGAAAATATCCCGAGCTTGATTTGCATAACGATTTTATGGTCGTATCTCCCGACGAAGGTGCTATGTCAAGAAACATTTATTATGCTTCCGTTCTCGGCGTCGACCTTGGTATGTTTTATAAGCGTCGCGACTATACTAAAGTAGTTAACGGACGCAATCCGATTATTGCACACGAATATATCGGCAGCCCCGTTTCGGGAAAAAACATTTTCGTTGCCGACGATATTATCGCTACGGGCGATTCCGTTATAAAACTCGCCACCGAACTTAAAGAAAAGGGCGCAGACAAAATTTTCCTGTCCTGCACTTTCCCGCTCTTTACGGAAGGCGTTGAAAAATTCAATAAAGCGCATGAAGAAGGAATGTTTGAAGCAGTCGTTTCGACAAACCTGACTTATCGCATTCCTGAACTGGCCGAATGCGATTGGTTCATTGAAAGCGATTTGTCAAAATACATAGCATACATTATTGCTTCTTGCAATTTTAACGAATCTGTCGGAAAGTTACTTGACCCGATTGATAAAATAAAAAATTTATTAAAAAAATAACCGTCAGGAGTTTGTATGAAAATTCAGTGGTTAGGGCATAGTTCTTTTAAACTCGAAGAGAGCACCGGGACGTCGATTGTTACCGACCCTTTCGAAGAAAGCGTCGTAGGTTTTCCGATGCCCAAAGTAAATGCCAATGCCGTTACCATAAGTCATAAACATTCCGACCACAACGTCGTTTCCAAAGTCGGAGGCAATCCTATTGTCATCGACGAACTCGGCGGATTTGAGCTCGAAGGAATACATATTCAAAGTTTTCAGTCTTATCACGACCATCACATGGGCACGAAAAGAGGGGATAATCTTATATTTAAATTCAGAATGGACGGCGTAGAAGTCTGCCACCTCGGAGATATAGGAGAGGAGTGCAATATCCGTGTGGTGGAGACCATTATGCCCGTCAATATTTTGCTTATTCCCGTCGGCGGAAAATATACCATCGATGCCGTCGAAGCTAAAGAATACGTCGATAAAATTATGCCTGATATCGTAATTCCCATGCACTATCGCACAAAGGATTCCATTATGGATATCGATAAGGTCTCGGATTTTATTGACCTTTTCCCCGAAGAAGACGTCGTTTATGCCGAGTCGGATTCCGTCGAATTTGACCGCGCGGATTTTGACGGCGAAAGCACTAAGGTTATAGTTTTGGATAAAGTTCAACTCGATTAGTCGCTATCGACTGATTTTTGACTGCTTTTCAGTCTTTGAATTTATTTACTTTTTCCTTAATTCGATAAAATTTATCAGATTTAAAATTCAACGGTTATTTACATAATTTTTTGGAGGTATTATGTCTCAGATTAGTTATACTCGCGAGGAACTCGAGCAAATGGATATTTTTGCTCTGAGGGCGATTGCGCGAAATGCAGGAATTTCTTCACCCACAAAAAAGAATAAAATGGAGCTTGTTAATATGATTTTGTCTGTTATTAACGGTGAAGTTCCTCCTAAACCTGTAAAGGGAAGACCGCCCAAGCCGCTAAAATCCAAACAAGAGGAAGAGGACGATTCTTATAAACCTACAACTATAAACCCCATTCCGAATATTATAAACGAATCTGCCGATATCGAAGAAGAAAGAGAGGGTTATCTTGAAATTAATCCCGACGGATACGGCTTTTTGAGAATCAAAAACGGAGAGTGCAACGAAAAAGACGCATACGTTCACGGAATAAAAATAAAAAAATTCGGTCTGAGAAGCGGCGATTATGTAAAAGGTATGGCCAGAGTGGTGCAGGAAGGAAAGCCTCCTTCAATATTTTCAGTTACCGAAGTCAACGGCGAACCACCTGAAAAACTTTCTTCAAGACCCAATTTTGACGACCTTATTCCCATTTATCCTAACGAAAGATATGTGCTTGAAATGGCGGATAAGCCGAATGACTTTGCCACCAGAGCAATAGACCTTATAGCTCCGATAGGAAAAGGCCAGAGGGCAATGATTGTATCGCCTCCGAAAGCAGGTAAAACCACTTTGCTTAAAATGATTGCGTCCTCAATTGCTAAAAACTATCCCGACGTCATTTTAAAAGTTTTACTCATTGACGAGCGTCCCGAAGAGGTTACGGATATGCAAAGGTCCATAAAAGGCGAGGTTGTCTATTCGACATTTGACGAGCTTCCCGAGCATCACACAAAAGCGGCGGAAATGCTTCTTGAAAGAGCCAAACGTCTTGTTGAAATGGGCAAAGACGTCGTTATTTTGCTTGACTCTTTAACGCGTCTTGCAAGAGCATATAATCTTACGATACCGCCTACGGGCAGAACGTTGTCGGGCGGTATAGACCCGGGCGCGCTTTACAGTCCTAAACGCTTTTTCGGCTCGGCAAGAAACATTGAAAACGGCGGCAGTCTTACGATTATCGCAACCGCTCTCATCGATACGGGCAGCCGTATGGACGACGTTATTTATGAAGAATTTAAGGGGACGGGCAATATGGAAATTCACCTTGACCGCCGCCTTTCCGAAAAGAGAATATTCCCCGCAATCGACCTTGCAAGAAGCGGAACGAGAAAGGAAGAATTGCTCCTCAATCAATCGGAGCTTGAAGCCGTATGGGCTATTCGCAAAATTCTGTCTGTAGGCGATACTGCGGAACAAACGGAAAATCTTTATACAAGGCTGGTAAAATCTGCCAACAACAAAGAGTTTATCGACCTTGTCCGAGGTGAGATGAATGCCATAAAAAAAGAAGGCTTTGTTTTTATGAGCAGTAAAAATTAAAATTTGCAATTTAAAATCACGAGCTTTTTAAAGGCAACTACGATTGCTTTTAAAAAGCTTTTTTTTATGATTTTTAATTTTCTGTAAACCGTCAAATCCTCGACCCGCGTTCCGATTTTCCGTTTTTTTAGTTTTTTTATAACTTCGTCATCGAATTTGAGACTTTTTTTAATTACAATTAAATCAAATAATTTTTATATTTATTAAATAAAAATGTATAAATATTCAAAAAGTTTAATTAATATAAAAATATATGAATAAATATACATTAATTAGATTTTTATATTGATTTTGCACTATAGTTTTTAAGACTCTTGGGCGTAAAGTCAGATAAATATCCGTGTTACAATTTTAAAATGAAAAAACTGATTGCAAACTATTATATTTCGGCAATCGGATATCAGAAAAAGTTAAAAAGAGTATTGTATTGAAGGTAAAAATTTGTTAAAATCAAAATATACAAAGGAGGGAAAATGGATATTATCGCGCTAAGGTCATTCGGACTTTCATATATAATAATGGATTCAATTTTCATTATTGCGTTTTGTCTTTTATTGTTCTTTACAAAGAGGAGACTTTCTTTGATATTTGCTCTTTGCGGAGGATTATTGTATTTCATAGTTGATTACGGAATTTTTCATCTTGCCACAGGGTCAAGGCATATTGTCAACGCAGATATGTTCTGGGTTTTATTGTGGATGTCTTTCAGCTACGGCATTACTAATTTCGCGTGGATATGGCTGTGTCTTAGACGTGACGAAAAATTAACGGAATGGACTTTGCTCATTGTGTTGTGGTGGATTGTATGTCCTATTTTGGATGATGCTATAACAGGCGGTGGACAACAAATAACCATATGGCGTGAAACAGGCGCCTATCATTGGTTTATGGCGGTCTTTTTGATTGTAAGCTATGTTGCGCTCATTGTTTGGAATCTTTTTCAAAAGGATAAAAATAAACAGTTTAAACTATTGTGGCTTTTTGCGATTGGCGTTGCCGTTCAATTCGGTTGGGAAGTTACCTTGTTATTGGGCGGTATTCGTTCCGTCGATATGGACTTTTTGCAACAGATTAAAGTGCTTGTTGTCAACTCGCTTATGGAAACGAATCTCGGGTTGCCTGCAATATATTGTATATATCTTGCCGTCACTTCTAAGTTTACGGAAAGGTGCACAAAAAGAGATATTCCCGTTAAATTTCTTGACAGATTGTCCGAGAGTAATAACAAACTCAGGTGTTGATTTCGCTGTCAAAACAGATTTTTTCAAAAATTTAAGGTCTGTTAAAAATTTAATTTTTCTTATTGATAAGGCAGGATAACGGCTTATGTCGGATACGGATAAACTAAACGATTTTATAAAACAAAGCTCAAACGCCGTTTTCTTCGGTGGCGCAGGCGTTTCCACGGCAAGCGGTATTCCCGATTTCAGAGGGAAGGGCGGGCTGTATATGGGCGACCTGCCTGCCGAGGTTTATTTAAGCCATTCCTTTTTTGTTCGGAACACGGAAAAGTTTTTTGAATTTTACCGCTCGAAAATGCTTTATCCGAATGCAAAACCAAACGTAGTTCATTCAACTCTTGCTTCGCTCGAAAAAGCGGGAAAGCTAAGGGCGGTGATAACGCAAAATATAGACGGTCTGCATCAGATGGCAGGTAGCCGAAACGTCATAGAACTGCACGGAAGCGTAAACAGAAATTATTGCCTCGATTGCGGTGAGTTTTACGGCGTGGATTATATTTTAAACTCAAAAGGAGTTCCAAAATGCGCAAAATGCGGAGGAGTTGTCAAACCCGACGTAGTTTTGTACGAGGAGCCTCTTTCGGATACTGAATGGTCTAGGGCGTATATGGCGATAGAAGAAGCCGATTTGATAATTGTGGGCGGAACTTCTCTGTCGGTATATCCTGCAAGCTCGCTTTTGTATAACACTAACGGTAAAATTTTGTGCCTTATAAATAATCAGCCAACTTCTTTCGATTCTTCTGCGACTTTGGTTATCAGAGACGATTTAAAAAGGGTGTTTGAAAGCATCAGCATTTAATATTCGACACCTCACAAATTTGCGAGCTTTAATGCGTTTTAATACTCAATATAAAACTTTTCAAAAAATTTTGGCTATAGCGTTAGTTTAAACTATATTTAAAGGCGGCAATTGTGCCGCCTCGTCAATTATCGTTGGTCGCTTATGTTTGCGTTGCTGTTGCTTGACTCAAGTGCGCTGACAGGGTCGCAGGGCGCACCCGTCGCTGTGCCTGAATGAAGTGCTATATCGACGGCATTTTGCGGTATTCCCCACGAGTTTCCGCAGAATTCAAAAAGCGCTCCGTCCACGACGTAGCCTCTTGTGTTAAACGCCGCATTATTGAAGATTATTCACGTTGAATCGGGATTCAGATACCCTGGCTGTCTTAGCGAATAAAAAACGTTTCCGCTTATCAAAACGTTTGTGGTGCTTGGCTGAGTCACAAACCTCTCCGTTATTTATTCCGAAACACGGCAAGGTAATTTAAAGGACAGGGTATGTGCGTTTTACAAAGGACACGCTTTTTATAACAAATCATCTTTCTCTCCAAAGGTATTTTATGATTTTTTATTAAATATTGTTCGTTTGTTTTTCTAATTCAAAAAGGGAAATAAACTATAAAATTAAAATTAAATACTTAAAAGCGTTTGATTAAAATGAAATAGTGTGTTATCATATTCTCCGTCAGATTAAATACAAAAATTTTATAGATTTTTTTTGTAGAACAATTTATGGAGAAGTCGCCTAGTTGGTCTATGGCGCACGATTGGAAATCGTGTTTACCGCAAAGTATCGAGGGTTCGAATCCCTCCTTCTCCGCCATTCATTAGGGAATAATACGAACTCTGAAAACGGGTTCGTATTATTTTTTGCCGTCGATTACTTCGGCATCATCGTTGAATGAATATAATCGCTCCAAAATTCGCCTTTGGGCAGAGGCAGAAGTAGCATTGATTGAGCATAGTTCTGTTCATTGGAAGCGATGAAAAACAGAAGTCAACACATCAAAAAAAAATATTGAGTTAGAGTCGTTAGCTTTTCAAAGCAAAAGAAAAAGCCGAGAAGAAATTTCTTCCCGGCTGTGGAGTTAAGATATATTTGATTTTTAAGCGATATTTTTTCGCATTGACTTCTGCGAAATCTGCGCTACGATAGCCGCCACGAAACGGCAAGATTTGGAGCGTCAACCCATTTGTTATAGGTCCATTCAATTTCATTTAATAAAAATTTGTGGTATAATATAGAAAATCACTGAAGATTAAGGGAGATGTAAAATATGAATTATGATGAATTAGTTCGTAAAGCATCAAAAGAAGAATTAACTTTCTATCATGATTTTTTAAAACAATATATAGCATTGGAAAAGTTGGTTTTAGAAACGGAGAAATATGTTGCAATCTCTAAAGATAATGAGAATGCTTTTTCAATACAATACAATATCCTTCTTCTAGCAAATATTAATTGCAATATTTAATGATTTGTGTAAAAATATAAATAAAAAGCGAAAGGGGGAAGTACACTATGACAACACAAGAAATTTTATTGCTATTAACGTTAATTGCAACAAGCGCGATTGGTATTATCGGTTTTGCTTTAACAATATACCAAATACGATTGTCTAACAAGGTTAGAAATGCCGAATTTTTCAATAAAATAATAGAGAAATTAAGATTCAATGAACGAAGTTTATCAATTATGTATCTAATAGAATATGATGAATTTTGGTATGATGCCTCTTTTCATGGCTCTGGAGAACTAGAGAAGAGTGTCGACGCTTTTCTTTCACAAATAGATTATATTTGTTATTTGCTATTTAGAAACCTTCTAAGTGAAGATGATTTCCAGATTTTTGAATATGAAGTTGGAAGGGTTTGTAGTAATGAGCAATGCCAGGAGTATTTATGGAATTTATATCACTGGTCCAAGTGCAATAAGACGAAGTGTTCATTTGATAATTTGATAAAATATTTAAAGACTCAATTTAATGATAACGAATTAAATAAATTTG
>FR901015.1:154301-155609 GCA_000437555.1 Acidaminococcus sp. CAG:917
CGAATTAAATAAATTTGAGAGCAATCAACCCCAAAAAAGCGGATATAACCGTTATTTAAATTTTTAAGAGCACTAAAAGGTTTGTTTTGATTTCTAATAAGAAATTTAACTTTTACAGCTATATGTTTATATTTTTAGTAATATAAATTTTTAGTGTTCAGTTGGGGTCTCATCGAGTCCGCCAAAAAGAACCTAATCGAACATTTCGGTTTAGGTTTTTTGTGTTTTATGGGACTGCAGCGGTTTAGCGGCGATCGCCCGTTCCGCGCGGCTTTGCGTTTCGTTTTTTATTCCGTTGTTTTGTTTACGGCGCGTTCAAGTACCCGCCATAGTGCCTTTTTCCTTTTTCACGGAACTATATGGTTGAAAAACAGTGTATTTTGTGATATAATAATAAAAATTTCAAGGAGTCCCAAATGAAGAAAATTTCTATTTCCATACTTTTATTGATTTGTATGTTATGTTTTGTCGGTTGTAATTCCAACAACGGGACCGAAGTATCAGTAATGGAAAAACATGTCGTAAATATTACAAAAGAAAACTATCAAAAATTTATTACTATTGAGATATCAACTATTGTGGGAAGCAATTCTTCAACATCTTACCACTATTTTCGTGGAGCATTATCTTATGCGTACTATGATAATGTTATTATTACATATAATTACATATCTGATAGTACGACAACAGAAAAAACGTTATATCTAAATGTGGGAGGTTGTGGCACAATTACAACAAGTAGTTCAAGGTACGGCAGAACAAGTTATGAAATTGTGAATGTTACAGGTACAATAACATATTGGATTTAATCATGGAGTACAAAATGACATTAGAAAATTTTCATTTAATACTTGGGCAAACAATAATGTATTGTCAAATTATTGAGCACGACGTTAAAATGATTTATGCCGCAATGTGTAAAGGCGATGTGTACGATACGCTTGCAATGATAGACAAAAATAAATGGACCTTGGGACATTCAGTAAAAGAACTTAAAAAACTTGATTTTAGCGATAGAAAACCTTATATATCTGCCGACGATTATAATTTTCTTTCTCAAATGGCATATAAACGCAATTATTGGTGTCATAAAACATACATACAATTTATATACAATCCATCATTTTTGTATAGTAAAGAATACGAAAAAGAGTGTCACAAACTACAATGCGATAATGAAAAGTTATCATCGGTATATAAAGCATTAGAAAAAGTAAGATTAAATGCAATGCATGATTTTAATCGGCTGTAATTATTCGTTTTAGGTTATTACTTCTCCGCCACATCGTCGCCGCAAGGCGACAGTTA
>FR901016.1:0-22152 GCA_000437555.1 Acidaminococcus sp. CAG:917
GGCGGCTGTAACGGTTACGGTCATACTTGTCCGCAGAAAGAAGAAAGCAAGGAAACAGGCAGAAACATAAAACACGAAAGGAGGGAAAAGATGAATACGACAAAAGAAAGGCTCTGAAAACAATTGTCATCAGGAGTGCTTGTATAGTTGTAATACCACCCAATTAATACGCAACGAAAGGAGTATTATTGCACCAATTTGGCACCGTGGCGTGTGCTTGTCTATGACAAGTGGCGTCGCTTCGCTCCGACAGACAACCACACGCCGCTACAAAATAATAAGGCTAGACGGAAAGCGAGAGAGAAGCGGAGTTTCGCGCTGAACCGCTTGCGAAATCTTCCGTTTTTTCGCTCTCTCGTGGTTTTCCTTAATACTGCCTTTTTGTATATATCATACGGTGTTCTGCTTGTCATTCTCCGAAGCTTGCCTTTTGTGGGCGCATTCTCGCATATTCCTCGGGAAAGTAAACGGTCGTAAAATCCTTGCGTGGAAGTCTGAATTAAAAGACAGAAATGCAAGGATTTTTCTTTTGCAGATATTAAAGATATTTCCATTTTACCGTCATATGTTCTTGTTTGCTTGCTGAAATTCAATCGAATTCTAGAGGATAAAGATAATGGAAAATGCAAGAAAAGGTTGCGGAATATTATCTGAGAAAATCTCACTTTCAAAACGGGCGGAGTGGACGGCTGCGACGCAAAGGAAATTCTGTCGCTCATATCCCAAGGCAAACTTGACGCTTCGGCACTCATTACCCACGCTTTCAACCTTTCCCAAGCCCGTGAGGCGTACGACCTTTTCGCCTCTCACAAAGACGGCGTCATGAAAGTGGCTCTTGACTGCCAAAAATAAAGGTGGATATACAAAAATATTTCCCGACTCAAATTTAAAAAGAGCACCGATTAAAATCCAAAAAAGAGCAATGCAATTTGCTCTTTTTATTTTTGATTATATGAGCCAGGTCATATCGTAGCCCCGCTTGCTTTTAGAGTAAAAAGGTGGTAAAATTTTATAAAAAATAAATTAAATTTTGCGAGATAAAATGGTTACGGGTTCAAACGTTAAAGGGAATACCCTTTATAATTCGAATGAGCAGGTTTTTGCCATATTGCTTAAAGACAGGACTACAAAAAAGAACTTGTTTGGGGTAAAAGCGTTTCGTTTATTGACAACGTAAAGTATGTTCGAGAAAAACTTCATCTTAGTCAACAAATGCTTGCGAAGGAATTGGGTATTGCCTTTTCAACGGTAAACCGATTGGGAAATTGTAAGGGAAAATCGCAGCACATAGCAGAAAAGAAGTTTTATGACTACTGTGCAAAAAACGGAATTAAGTTTGATGATTAAAAATGAAAGCCAACCTATATGAGCGCATGGCATCTAATTTATGATAAACGTCGATGTTAGGTAATGGGAGATAAATCGAATGAAAGCTTCAGAATGGATAGATTTGATTTTAGGTTTAATAAATATAATTGCAATAATTTTGATACCTATTGCGGCAGTCATTATTGGACAAAAATTGCAAGACCGAGCAAAAAAACGGGAAGACAAAATGAATATTCTCAAAACTCTAATGACTGCAAGGATATATGGGTGGACCGCTGATTCAGTTCATTCTTTAAATATAATTGATATAGTTTTTGCGAAAGATGAATTGGTAAGAAGTGCGTGGGGAAAATTATATAATTTTTATTGCACACACAGGGGTAAGGATTTTAGTGAAGATGAAGCAAAAGAAGCAGTTGAATTGAATAATAAGCTCATTGAAGAGATTGCGAAATCTATCGGTTACAAGGAAGAAATTGTAGCTGCTTCTATAAACAAGCCATATAAACCGGATGGAATGGTAAAAGCAATGCAAAGTCAAGCCACGGCACAAGAAAATTATAATAATATGCTTGAAAAAGTTATGATTATTATGGCAGATCAACAATTGCGAAATGCAAAGGCACCGCAAGAGGGTGTGAACAACAAGGAGAACGCAAATGGATAAAATGGACGGAATGACAATGGATATCGAACAGGAGAATGTGGAAAAACTCAAAGAAGTTTTCCCCGAAGTGTTCATGGGCGGCAAAGTAGACTTTGATAAATTGCAGGGGCTTTTGGGGAATTATATTGCGGACGATAAAGAGAAATACAGCTTTTCTTGGAAGGGAAAGGCGGACAGCCTGCGCCTTGCACAAAAGAGGAGTACGGGAACGCTCCGCCCTTGTAAGGAAGAGAGCAAAGATTGGGACACGACAGGAAATCTCTATATCGAGGGCGATAATCTGGAAGTATTAAAGCTTTTGCAGTCATCCTACCTTAATTCCATTAAAATGATATACATTGATCCGCCTTATAATACAGGTAGCGACTTTGTCTATACCGACGATTTTGCGGACGGTATCGCGCACTACAAGGAAGTTACGAGGCAAACCACAAAATCCAACCCCGAAACGGCAGGCAGATACCACACTAATTGGCTGAATATGATGTATCCGCGCCTCAAACTTGCCCGCAACCTTTTGACCGATGACGGCGTTATCTTTATTTCCATTGACGACAACGAACAAGCAAACTTAAAGAAACTTTGCGATGAAGTGTTCGGGGAAGATAATTTTGTTGCTGATGTTATATGGAAGAGAAAAAGAGGAAGAGATAATTCTGCAAAATGGTTTAGTAAGTCTCACGAATATCTTTTGATATATGCAAAAAAACTTGAAGAATTTAATACAAATTATTTGGAGTTAAACGAGGAAACAAAAGCTGCATATAAAAATCCGGATAATGATCCGAGGGGACCTTATCGTATGTTAGGATGTTGGGCAAGAGGGACACAGGGCGGTGTAAAATACGATTTTACGACAAAAAAAGGACAGTATTTTACTGAACGTCTATGGCTGTTCAGTAAAGAAAATTTACAAAAACTTGATGAGGAAGATAAACTAATTATTCATGGAGACAACGTGTATAGAAAAATGTTTATCTTTGAGAATAAAGGTAAAATACCCGAAACTATATGGGATTCAACTTCAAATGCAGCTAATGCTGCAGATGAGATAAAAAAGATATTTGGTGGCATAATTTTTGATACACCAAAGCCAATTCCATACGTTATAGAGATGCTTAAAGTGGCGACCGATAAAGAAAGCCTTATCCTCGACTTTTTCAGCGGTTCAGCGACGACCGCGCATGCGGTTATGCAGTTAAACGCAGAGGACGGCGGTCACCGTAGGTTTATTTGTGTTCAGCTCCCTGAAAAAACAGACGAACAGAGCGAGGCATACAAGGCAGGATATAAGACGATTTGTGAAATCGGCAAAGAGCGTATCCGCAGAGCGGGGGAGAAGATAAAAAAAGAATCGCCGCTTACGACACAAAATCTTGATACAGGTTTCAAGGTGTTTAAGCTCGATAGCAGTAACCTTGCAAAGTGGGATAATACTCCGACGACTGATGAGGAGGAAGTAAAAAAGCGTATTCAGCAGAGCCTTTTCTACCTTGTGGAAGGCAGAGAGGATCTCGACCTTATTTATGAGATAATGCTCAAATACGGCTTGTCCTTGACCTTACCCGTAGAGGAACGCAAATTTGACAATGTGCCCGCTTACATTATCAATCATCCAGACTATAAGGTGCTTATCTGCTTACAACCGAATATTACCCTTTCGGCAGTAGAGGAAATGGACAAAGAGACTATCGGGACGTATATTTTTGCCGACCGTTGCTTTGCCGATGCCAACATTCTTTCCAACACGGAAGAAATTCTCAAAAAGAAAGATAAAGAAATGAGGCTGTTTTGATATATGAATTTGAACTAAGATTGGGGGAAAGCATATGATAAACGGGGTTATAACATGGGTCGATGTCGGAATTTTTGTCTTGACTTTAATTAGTGTCATTGTAACAAGTATATTAACGATTTTGATTATCTTTCAAACGGCAAAAAACACTAAAAGAGAACATCAATTAAATGAAAATATATCCGATAGTCAAAAAGCATTTAATGAATTGCAATTAAAATTACAACAAAGAGAGGATAAAAAACAAGCCTATCTTAATATTGTCAGATGTATTTGTTATAATAATTGCTTGTTGGGTTACCTATATCCAAAATATAAAAATACCCCTAACGATATTGAGGGGTTAAACGAAGGATTAAGAAAAATATATAAAATCGATATAGTAGATATTTCAACCGAGTTAGAACTTGCTTCAATTTTTGTTAGTAAAGATAATAAAGATTTGGTAAAGGAATTTGCAAAATGTTTTAAAAATATATTATCTCAATTAGCAGAGATTGAGCAAAGACTAATAGTGAAAAAAAAGAATGTTACTGGCTTGTTAAATGAAGCGGAAACAAAATCTTTTAAGTTAAAAGAGTTGTCAAACCAGATTTTAAAAAGTTTTGAAGAAGAATTATCGATATAGGGTATATAAAAGAATTGACGGGAAATGGTCGCAAAAATGAAACTGAAATTTAAGAAACAACAATTTCAATCGGATGCCGTGGCGGCGGTGGTGGATTTATTCAAAGGGCAGGCTTCGAGCGTGTCGCCTTTTACCGTGGGGAAACTGGATATTATTGATTATGCGCAGGATTCCGTGTTCGGTTATGGCAATACGCTCACGCTTACGGCAGAGGAGATAACGCGCAATCTTCACGAAGTGCAACAGCGCAATCTTTTGCCGCTCACTGAGCCTGAACAGCTCCGCTTTAATATCGAGATGGAAACGGGTACGGGCAAGACGTTTGTCTACACAAAGACCATCTACGAACTCAACAAGCGTTACGGATTTAATAAATTTGTCATTCTTGTGCCGAGCGTGGCAATCCGAGAGGGCGCATATAAGTCCTTGCAGATAACGGAAGACTACTTCCGTCAGGAGTATGACGGCAAACGCGCGCACTTCTTCATTTACGATTCAAAAAAGCGCAACGAAGTGCGTGACTTCGCACTTTCCACCAATCTTGAAATCATGATCGTCAACATTGACGCGATCAAAAAGGACGAAAATCTTTTCAATCAGGAAAGCGATAAAATGGACAAGACTGCCCGTGAATTTATGGCACAGTGCCGTCCTATTCTCATCATCGATGAACCGCAGAGCATCGACAATACGGATAAATCGAGAAAGGCGATTGAAAACCTCAACCCTTTATGCGAACTCCGTTATTCGGCAACACATAAGCAGGTTTTCAACACCGTGTACCGTTTAACGGCTGTGGATGCATATCAAATGAATATCGTCAAGCAGATATGTGTTGCGAATCAGTCACTTATGGACGATTTTAACAAACCCTATATCAGGCTATTGGAAGTGGGCAAAAAGTCGTCTTTTTATGCTAAAGTGGAGATAGACGTAAAGAGTAGAGCAACGGGCATCGTTAAACGCGAGGTAAAGACGGTAAAGCAGGGCGACAGCCTGTTTGCAATCACGG
The DNA here is from genome assembly GCA_000437555.1 of Acidaminococcus sp. CAG:917. Classification (GTDB taxonomy): domain Bacteria; phylum Bacillota; class Clostridia; order Christensenellales; family CAG-917; genus CAG-917. The sequence continues at coordinate 5,432 of FR901016.1, forward strand.
GCAGAGAAATTTACGAAGGATACGATATTGCCGGTATCGATTGCACGGAAGGTTGGGAACAGATAGAGTTTGCCAATACCGAAGTCCTTGCGCTCCATAAGGCAATCGGTGCCGTGGACGAGATGACGTTCAAGCGCGAACAGATCAAGCGCACGATCGAAATTCATCTTGAAAAGGAAAAGAGGTATCTAAGTCGCGGCATAAAGGTGCTGTCGTTGTTCTTTATCGACGAAGTTGCCAAGTACCGTGATTACGAGCAAGAGGACGGCAAGGGTATTTATGCGAGAATGTTCGAGGAACTGTATGCGGAACTTATACAGCAACCGCGTTTTGCAACAGTAAAAGAGTTTTATAGACAATCGGCAAGCGAAGTGCATAACGGTTATTTCTCTTGCGATAAAAAGGGCAGAGTAAAGGACACAAAGGGCGATACGGCGGAAGATTACAGTACCTATAATACAATTATGAAAGACAAAGAGTGGCTGCTTTCCTTTGATTGTCCGCTCCGCTTTATATTCTCACACTCCGCGCTCAAAGAAGGGTGGGATAACCCGAACGTGTTCCAGATATGCACGCTCATCGAAAACAAGACCGTATTCACTTGCCGTCAGAAAATCGGCAGAGGTTTGCGCCTTTGTGTAGACCAAAACGGTGAGAGAATAGACGATAAAAACGTCAATATTTTGCATGTTATCGCGCAGGAATCTTTTGCAGAGTTTGCGGATAAATTGCAAAAGGAAATTGAGGAACTCGGTGTCAAATTCGGTGTGCTTGACGCGGATATGTTTGTCAATATCTCTTATAAAGACGAAACAGGTACGGAGGCAGTCATTACAATAAAGGATGCGGGGGACATTTTGGAACACTTCCGCAAAAAGAATTATATCGACAGCCAAGGCAAAATCAAAGATACGCTCAAAAATGACCTTATGAGCGGCACGGTCGATCTTCCCGCGCGCTTTGAAGCGGCAAGGCAAAGGTTGCTCCCGATTATCGGCAATGCAAATACAAAGGTCAACATCAAGCCCGAACGCAAGCAGGTTTTCGTCAAGAGAAGGGATGAAATGTTTATGAATCCGCTCTTTATGGAGCTATGGGATAAGATGAAGCAAAAGACCATCTATCGCATCAATATGGATATTCGGTATCTGATTGAAAAGAGCGTCAAAGAGATTTCGGAAATGCCTGAGATTCGCAAAAGTCGCCTTCTCAAAGAGGTTGCAAGTTTCAATATCAAAAAAAGCGGCGTTGACTATATAGAGAGTGCAAGTTCTACAAGCGAATATGAACAGGAGCTGTTGCTTCCCGACGTGGTCCGCACTCTTGCGGACAGCACGAAATTGCCGAGAAACAACATTGCACAGATACTACTTGAATGCGGACGGCTGAAAGATTTTCTCAACAATCCAGAAAAGTTTATCGAAGTCGTCTCCGAAATAATAAACCGTAACAAGACTGAAAGGGCAATAGACGGAATTAAGTATATAAAACTTGACGGACAGGAGTACACCCTTTATGAAGTATTTAATTTCGACGATGAAAAGGACATCATTGCTTTCGAGGATATCAATGCGATAAAAGTAGAACACTCTGTATATGACTATGTTATTTATGATAGTGATACGGTTGAGAGACCTTTTGCCGAAGCACTTGACAGCGACCCCGATGTGAAATTATTCTTCAAGATACCGCAGAGGTTCAAGATTAGTACTCCGCTCTCCAACTATTCACCCGACTGGGCTGTTTATATGGAAAAAGAGAGCGAAAAGAAAATGTATTTTGTTATCGAAACCAAAGGTACAACCGATGAACATAAGCTGCGCCCTTCCGAACGACTGAAAATACGTTGCGGCAGAGAGCATTTCAAGGCTCTTGACAACGAAATTGATTACGAATTCGCAAAGGATTGGCAAGAACTAAAACGCGATAAGGTATGATTAGTTTAAAACAGTTTATTTAAAAACTCAAGTAGCATTTGTTGTATTAAGTGGCAGTTTAGGGTTAATTATTGCCTTTTGGGCGGAATATTTCAGGCGTTAAAAATGTATGCGGTCAGTGTGTGGTCAGTCTTTTGTCGGCTGGTGCATGGGTCTTAGCTAAATGTGCTCTAAATCGCTTTTTTTATTCAATATATTGTGGTATAAACCCAAAACAAAAAACCGCTATTCATAGCGGTTTTTAATTTGGCGGAGAAATCGGGATTTGAACCCGAGCTACGGTCAACCCGTACTACTCCCTTAGCAGGGGAGCCCCTTCAGCCACTTGGGTATTTCTCCTTGCTGAATTTATCGTTTATTTTTTTGACTTAGTTATGATATCACGAAATAAAATAGGTGTCAAGCGGTCTATGGATAGTGATATTTTTTTTGAGAAGCGGTAAAACGGGTAAAAGGGGAAATACTTGACTAAAACACAAAATAGGCTTATTTTATATAATATACTATAAAATCAATAAACTGCTGTTTTTTGCAACGTCTTGCTTATGGATTGTCGATTACCGCTTACACTGAATGGCAGATATAGCGGCAGTGAGAAATTTAAACAGTGGAAACAGTATATTTTGAGCCTTAAGTGTGGAGTAAGGTCGCTTAAAAGATAATCATAGGCATTTAACGGTAGCGCTCTTCGGTTGAGTGCGATTTGTTACCGCCTACACTGAATGGCAGATATGGCGGCGGCGAAAAGTCAATAAAGCGCGTAGCGGAAAGGAAGCAATTACGACCGGCTTTAAAACAGGGTTTAAAATTATATTTGCATTTGTCTTGAGTTAAAATAAAAGGGGGGTTAAAGCAAGACAAAGCATAAATTCCGTGTAGCCGAACAAAACGCATAAATAAAGTAAAAACGAGCGGGGGAAAAAATAAAAGTTTGCCTTAAACGGCGAAAGGACAAGCATACGAAGAAATTAAAAAGAGACAGTTTAACAAAAACGTATATTCGCACGACGTTATTGCCCATTCTTGTGTTCGGTTCGATAACGGGCATAATAACGGGTGTAGTGGTGTGGGGCTTTAAATGGTGCGCCTCATATCTCGAGGGAGAGTCGGCATATCTATACGGCTGGTTCAGGGAAAATCCGACTTTTATCCCTCTTCTTTTTTGCGGACTTATCGTGCTTGCTTTGTTCTCGGCTGTTATGAACAAATTTATTCCCGAGCTGAGGACAAACAGTATATCGAACGCCGAGGGTGCAATGAGGGGAATGCTTAAATATAAATGGCCCCGCACGATATTCGGCACGATAGCGAGCAGTTTTTTGTCATATTTCGGCGGACTCACCTTCGGCGCGGAAGGTCCGTCTGTGCAACTGGGCGCGGCGATAGGACAGGCTTCAAACGGATTGGGACACTTTCTTGACCGTAGCAGTCCTGCGTGGAAGCGATATAATATAACGGGCGGAGCGGCGGCAGGATTCGCCGTGGCGTTCGGAGCTCCGCTGTCGGGAATTATTTATACGCTTGAGGAAGCGCACAAAAGAATATCTCCGATGCTTTTGATGACGGCACTGTCAAGCGTTATTTTTGCGAGCGTAGTCAGCGGGCTTTTGGATTCTGCGGTAGGCAATGCACAATTTTTCTTCAGTGGAGTCGAAAGCGTCTTTTTGCCCTTTGAAAACTATTGGGTGTTGCTTATCATGGGTGTTATATCGGGACTTATCGCAGCACTGTTCAACAAGCTGTTTGCGCTTGCGACTAAGTTCAGGTCGGATAAGCTCAAAAAGCTTCCGACGGTGGTGAGGATACTTTTTATATTTTTACTCACGGGCGTAGTCGGCTTGCTTTTTGTTGACGCAATCGGCGGAGGTCATGCGATAATCGACAAGGTACTCGAACTTGATTTCACCTGGCAGATACTTTTAATATTATTCTTCGTAAGGATAGTGCTTCTCATTCTGACGTCGAATTCGGGCGCCATGGGCGGAATGTTTGTGCCCGTGCTCACGATAGGAGCGTTACTTGGCGGGCTTTTAGGAAAGATGTCCATTGAGATGGGCTTGCCAGCCGATTATTATCAGACGGTAGTATTGATAACCATGACGGCTTTTATGGGAGCGGTTATGCGTGCCCCCATAACGGCAATACTTTTAATAGTTGAGATGACAGGCCATTTTTCGAGCGGATTTTTGGCAACGGCAATAAGCGTTTTAATTGCTTATCTGATTGTTGAGATGCTCAAAATCGAGCCGTTATACGAAAAGGCATTGCACGACGCCTACAAAGATGTCAATAAAGACAAAGGACATAAGCAGGTATACGAGTTTAACACTATTGTCGAAAAAGGTTCATTTGTAGAGGGCAGGCAAGTCAAAGATATTTTGTGGCCATACGGCTGCACGATATCGACGGTCATCAAGACGGACGAGGTAGGAAACGAGATTTATTCCACGGACAAGGCAGGCGACCGAATTATAAGGGCAGGGCAGACTTATATTGTAAAGGCTTTGGTTTATGACATAGAACAGACTAAAAAAGAGATGGAATATCTTTGCAAAAACTATTCCTACAAGGAAACCGCCGATATGGGCGTGGAAAACGCAAGAGAAATGTTCGGAATTAAAAACTTTAAAAAGAGAAAAGATAAAGAAAAATCAAACTCCGACTCGGTCAATGAAACAAAGTCGGAAGACGGCGATTTGCGTAATTCCAACGGTAAGGACGACCGTATTTGCGGCACTTTAAATTCTGAAAAATCGGCAGAAATAAACTCGGACGGCAAAGAAAGCTTTGGCGCTTTGTCCGAAACGGTTCAGACCGCCTGCGTCGACGACACTGAAGGGGATAGAACGGAAGAAAAGCACAACGACGGTAAAGATTGACGCTTTAACTATAAATTAAACAAAGCTTCGGACCTTTAAGCATTGGCGTTATAAATCGGAGATTGACTTTTTAACGTTTCATTAAGGCGCTTAAAGCATTATAAAAATATAAAGAATAAGATAAGGCGCGGAAAACAAGAAAATTCCGCATAAGAGTTTAACACGTAAGAGAATGAAAAACAATAAAATCATTTTAATTTTTTTAATAGTTCTGGCGGCGGCTATGCTGTTCGCGTTTTCTGCCTGTAACGATTCGAGTTCGGGAGGAGAGAGAACTCCTGCCCCGTCTTATCCTATGTCCCAGCTTCCGAGCGACCTTTTAGAGCCGGAAGGATATTTAAAGGTTAAAGACAGTTATGCGGACGGCTACAGAAAATTCGAATTCGTCTTTGAGGATATGACTGCGGCGGGCAAGGAAAAGACAAGACTTGGCGACTCGCTTAGCGAAAAAGGATACGAAAAGACGGTAAGCGGGGCGGAAACGGTTTACACGAAAGGCGATACGGAAATCAAGCTCAGACAAAGCAGCTCGTCTGACGGCAGTTCGCTTTTTATCAGCATTCCTTACGAATACACCGTCACAAATCTGCCCACGTCGCTGTGGAATGCGCCTCTGTTTGACGGCAAGGCGTTCAATGCGCCCAAAGTGACGTCGGATACGACTTATACTGCAAACACGGTAGTCACAATATCGATAGACTATTTTGAAACGACCTACGAGCAGAGAAACGCTTTTGACAGATATATAGAGCTCAATAAATACGACGTGGGCAAGTCTTACGGGCTTTTAAACGTCGTCATTGAAACGAGCACCGAGGCGGATAATCATTATACCGTCAGGTATAAGGTGGACAGATTCGGAAGCGAAACCGCATGGAAACAGTTTGTTTCAAGCGCAACGGGGCTCGATTATCAAAAGAATATACTTTCGCCCGTGAAATTCGACGTAGGCGAATACGATTGGATAGGCGCATACCTGAAGCTGGCAGGCTACGAAGACTTACTCGCCAAACCGTCGGGCATGAACGTTTCGTATTCCTACAGAGTTTCGGATAACTATTCTTTGACCTCGAGCGACTACGCCACCGTTTGCGAGATAGTGTTTTCGGATATTACCAAGTCGCAGGCGGTAAGCTATATCAATTCGCTTGTCGGTTCGCAGGCAATTTCAAAATGGCAGGACACGCTGTATATCGACGGTGCGGCAATGCCTAAGTGGCAGGATATAAAATCTAACGACACCTTCACCGCATATCTGAGATTCAAACTTATCTTAGGCGAATTTGCTTTTGACGGCACGCAGCTCAAAGTCACGCTCGAGAGGATATCGCCGTCGATAGACTCTCAGGCGGTGGAAAACTCCAATAACGATTATCAGATAACTTTTATCGACTATGCCAAGAGCGGAGCATATCCGTATACGGCAAAGGGTGACGATTGGGTGTTCAGTCTGTGGCAGAACGGAGCTATAGTCAAAATCGACGGCAAGGACGGATACTGCGCCAGCCCGATTTACGACAGCTTTGAAATGCCTGATTTTTCCGAGAGGTTTTCCGCACACCGCAACACGGGCGAGATGTTGTTCTTCGTCCGCCAAGATACCGTGGCAGGCAGGAGCGTAAGCGTGTTTGAAACGGATTATATGCGCTACTTTGTTGATACCTCGTTAAACCTCTGTCTTAAGATAGAAAGGATAAACGACGGCGGAGAGGACGAGCTCGTGTTTGCCGTTACCGAGTATAAAACGGGCAAGGATTTAAACGCCTGATTTTTCTGATAAAATATTGCAAGTTATGCCGTGTGCGCTCTGCCCCGCGCATAAAGCACAAAACAGCCCCGGTGAAAATTATTTTCGCTGTCGGGCTTTTTAATTTGCATAGGTGTATAGGCAGGCAAATCCGTTTAGCGAAATTATTTAAAGAAAATGTTAAAAAATGCTTTACAACTTTAGCGTGATAAAGTAATATATAGAGGTAATACGGAGGTAGTATGGAAAAGCATAGCGAAACTTGCGACGAACTTTATGAATGTCTTTTAAGGCTGAAAACAATAGAGGATTGTCGGCTTTTGCTTTCCGACCTTTGCACGTTCAACGAAATCGAGCAAATGGCGGGCAGAGTCAAGGCGGCAAGACTTTTACTTGAGGGACACACATATTCTCAGATTATTTCCGAAACGGAAATATCGTCCGCCACGCTTTCGAGGGTATCCAGATGCGTAAGTCACGGAAGCGGAGGCTATGCAAAATTTGTAAGGAGAGGAAACGACAATGCAAACGATTAAAACGGACAGTTTAACAAACGAAGAAAAGATATCTGTTTTGCTCGGCGAACTTTTTCAAAGTTTCGGTTATGTCAGATACAGCATGACAAAGTTTGAAGAATACAGCTTATACGGCGAAAACAAAGATTTTTTGGCAAACGGCAACGTCATCACGTTTTTGTCGGGCGACGGCAAAATGCTCGCTCTGCGTCCCGACGTTACGCTTAGTATACTTAAAAACACGAACGCAACAAGGACAAACAGCGAAAAGGTTTTTTATATCGAAAAAGTATACCGCTACGATAAAGAGACTAAATCTTTTAAAGAGATAAGTCAGGCAGGCGTCGAAATGCTTGGAAACGTAGACCGTGCTTCTATTGCCGAAATTGTAGTTATGGCACTCAACTCGCTTGCCGCACTTTCGGACGATTTTGTTTTGGATATATCCAACATTTCGTTTGTCAAAGGTATGTTTGACGGCTATGACATCGATATGAGCTTAAGGCGCACGCTCACCAAGTTTTTAAAGGATAAAAACCTGCATGAGGTGGACAATCTTGTCTCGCAGAATGTGATTGGCAATGCCTTCGCCACGGCTTTCAAAAGTCTGATTTCCATAAGCGATAAGCCTGCCGTAGCTCTCAACAAGATGAAGCAACTTATTATCACCGACGAGATGCAAAAAGCCTACGACGAAATGAAAGAGCTTTTCGATGTCTTGTCGTCAGGCAAGGACACGGATAAGATAAGAATCGACTTTTCGGTGGAAAGCGATTTTAATTATTATACCGATATCGTGTTTTGCGGTTACATTGCCGAAATGCCCAAGGCGGTATTAAAAGGCGGCCGCTATGACGCTTTGGCTTATAAAATGAAAAAGGATATAGGTGCGCTCGGATTTGCCGTATACGTAGGCGACGCGGCAAACGTAAGACACTCAAAGCCGAAAGCGATAACCGTCATACTTTCCGACGGCGACACGAAGGGAGTTTTTGAAGCGGCGCAGAAATTGAGAGCAAAAGGCGAGAGAGTGCGAATTGCCAGAAACATGCCAAAAGACGTAGCAATATACAAGATTTACCGCTATGAGGCAGGCAAACTGACGGAGGTGAAAAATGATTAACATTGCGTTGCCGAAAGGCAGACTCGGAGAAAAGGTATATCAAAAACTTGCTAATACCGGATATGCCTCAAAGGATATTTTGTCCGACACAAGAAAACTTGTCTTCACTTCCGACGACGCTTCCGTCTCTTATTTTTGGGTAAAGCCGTCGGACGTAGCCATTTACGTCGAAAAGGGAGCTGCCGACGTCGGCGTTGTGGGCAAAGATATTTTGCTTGAATATAAGCCGGACGTTTACGAAATACTCGACCTCGATATGGGCAAGTGCAAAATGGCGGTTGCAGCCAAAAACGGATACGTAGACGATAAATCGTCAACGCTCAAAGTGGCGACGAAGTTTATCAACATTGCAAAGGATTATTACGAGAAACAAAACAGGCAAATAGAGCTTATCAAACTGCACGGCTCGATTGAGCTTGCGCCTATTCTCGGAATGAGCGACGTTATAGTCGATATAGTGGAAACGGGCAAGACTTTAAAAGAAAACGACCTTTCGGTCATAGCGGACATTTGTTATATATCCACTCGTCTTATAGCCAACAAGGCAAGCTATAAGTTTAAAAAAGACGAAATCGACACGATTAAGGAGAGATTGAAATGATAAAGATTTTCGACGAAAAAGACACCGAAAACATATTCGACCGTCCTCTTTGCGACACAAGCGAATATGAAAAGACGGTATCGCAGATAATAGATAAAGTCATCAAAGAAAAGGATAAGGCGCTTTTCGAGTTTGCCGAAAAATTCGACAACGTGAAACTCGACACCTTAGAGGTTACCGCCGAGGAAATGGACGAGGCGGAAAAACTTGTCGACACTAAGCTGAAAAAGACGATAAAAAAGGCGGCTGAAAATATAGCGGAATTCCACTCGAGGCAACTTGAAAAGGGATTTGAGATAAAAAAGGAAAATGGCATAGTGTTGGGACAAAAAGTCACTCCTCTCGACAGGGTGGGAATTTACGTTCCCGGTGGCACGGCTTGCTATCCGTCCACGGTGCTCATGAACGCCGTTCCTGCCAAGATAGCCGGCGTCGACGAGATAATAATGGTCACGCCTCCGAGGAAGGACAAGACGATACTTCCCGAGGTTTTGTATGCGGCAAAGGTTGCCGGCGTCGATAGGATTTTCAAGATAGGCGGAGCAGGTGCGGTTGCCGCGCTTGCCTACGGAACGGAGAGCGTTCCTGCCGTCGATAAAATCACGGGACCGGGAAATATATACGTTGCAACGGCAAAGAAGATGGTTTACGGTAAAGTCGCTATAGATATGATTGCGGGACCAAGTGAAATTCTGGTTGTAGCCGACAGCGGGGCGAAGCCGGCGGTTGTCGCCGCAGACCTTCTGTCGCAGGCAGAACACGACCGTCTTGCAAGCGCAGTGCTTATTACCGACAGTCCCGGCCTTGCCGAGAGCGTGCAATCTCAAATCGAGGTTCAGTTAAACAAACTGTCAAGAAAAGAAATTGCAAGGGCGTCGGTTGACAAAATGAGCAAAATCATCGTTGTAAGCGACCTTAAACGCGGCATTGAAATAGCAAACGAAATTGCCCCCGAACACCTTGAGCTTATGGTGGCAAATCCGTTTGATTTCCTTGGCGAGGTAAAACACGCAGGTTCTATATTTATGGGATACAATACTCCCGAACCGCTCGGAGATTATTATGCGGGGCCGAATCACACGCTTCCGACGTCGGGAACGGCAAAGTTTTCCTCTCCGCTCAACGCACTTGACTATGTAAAACGCTCGTCGTATATTTATTATAGCGAGGACGCTTTAAGACAGGTAAAAGACGACGTTATCGCTTTTGCCGAATCGGAGGGACTCACCGCGCACGCAAACAGCGTTGCCATTCGTTTTTCGGAGGAAAAATGAGCAGATTTTTTTCTAAGACACATGACAATTTAACGCCCTATACTCCGGGCGAACAGCCTCGCGACAGAAGGTATATAAAGCTCAACACAAACGAGTCGCCTTTTGCCCCGTCGCCCAAAGTCGTTGAAGCAATACAGAGCAAAGCAAACCTTTTAAATTTATATAGCGACCCGACTGCACTGAGTTTAAAGCAGGCAATAGCAAACCACTACGGCGTCAACGAAAAAACGGTCAGCGTTTCAAACGGCTCGGACGAGATTTTAGCGTTTTGTTTTATGGCTTTTTGTGACGGCAATACTCCCATGGCTTTTTTTGACGTAACCTACGGATTTTACAAAGTTTATGCCGAGCTTTTTAATATAAAGTCGGAGGTAGTCGCTCTCAAAGATGACTTTACCGCTGATTTTGAGGGTTTAAAAAAGACAAAGGGCAACGTAATCATTGCAAACCCCAACGCACAGACGGGAATATTTGAAAGTCTTGAAGACATCGAATCGCTTGTAAAGGCAAAGTCGGACAGGGTAGTTATAGTGGACGAGGCGTATTGCGATTTCGGCGGCAAAAGCTGCATAGAGCTCGTAAAAAAATACGATAATCTCATTTTGGTTTCCACATTCTCGAAGTCGAGAAATCTCGCAGGCGGAAGAATAGGTTATGCGATAGCCGACGAACAACTTATCTGCGATTTGGAAACGGTAAAATTCAGTTTTAATCCTTACAACCTCGGCACTCTTCCCATAGCGGCGGGCGTCGAAGCGATGAACGACACGGACTATTTTGAAAAATGCACCAAAAAGGTGATTGAGGCAAGGGAATACACAAAAAACGAACTCGAGGCATTAGGATTTACGGTTTTAAACAGCAGTGCGAATTTTCTTTTGGCGAAAACGGCAAAAATGCAGGGGAAAGATTTATATCTCGCCTTAAAGGAAAAGGGTATACTCGTCAGATACCTGGGTGACGAGAGAATAAAAGATTATATCAGAATCACAATCGGCTCGGCGCAAGAAATGGAAGCGTTTATCGGCGCCGTGAAGGAGATTTTATGAGAGAAGCCAAAATTGAAAGAAAGACAAACGAAACGGATATTTCTTTATATTTAAATCTTGACGGAGAGGGCGTTTGCGATATAGATACGGGCTGCGGATTTTTAGACCACATGTTAGAGCTTTTAAGCGCCCATTCGAGGTTTGACCTTACCGTCAAATGCAAAGGCGATACGAAAGTGGATTATCACCACACGGTAGAAGATATCGGCATAGCGCTCGGAGATGCTTTAAAAACGGCTCTCGGCAATAAGGGCGGTATTTGCCGTTATGCCGACGTCACCATTCCTATGGACGAATCGCTTGTTATGTGCGCCATAGACGTTTCGGGAAGATGCTATCTTTTATACGACCTTATTTTAAAACAGGCGAAAGTAGGCGATTTCGATACGGAGCTGGTGGAAGAATTCTTCTGGGGATTTTGCCGCAGAGCGGAAGTTACTCTTGACTTTATTCAGCTTGCGGGAAAAAATACGCACCACATAATCGAATGTGCTTTTAAAGCGTTTGCCCGTGCGCTCAGGGCGGCGGTTAAAATCGATGAAAGCTTAAAGGGCAAAGTGCCGTCAAGCAAAGGAGCTTTATGATTGCTATAGTGGATTACGGCGTGGGCAATCTTTTTTCGCTTGCCTCGTCGCTCAAATATCTTAAAATAGACAGCGTTGTTACGTCCGATATAAAGAAAATAGAGACAGCCGACAAGATAATTCTGCCCGGCGTCGGAGCGTTTAAAGACGCAAAGGAAAAACTTGACGCTATGGAGCTTACCGAGCCGCTCATAAACCTTGCAAAAGAAGGCAAACCTTTTTTGGGAATTTGTCTCGGTATGCAGTTGCTGTTTGACTTCAGCTTGGAATACGGCAAAACGGAAGGTTTAAAACTCGTGAGCGGAAAAGTATGTCCGCTGTCGGGCGATATTCCCTCCGATTTAAAAGTGCCTCAAATGGGTTGGAACAGTCTTAAAATCGTAAAGGACAGCCCCATTTTGAAATACTCTTCCGACGGCGACTTTGTATATTTTGTTCATAGCTTTTATGCCAAAGATTGCAAAGATTCACTTGTCGCCTATACCGATTACGGAACTTCCGTCACGGCGGTAGTGCAAAATAAAAACGTTTTCGGAACTCAATTCCATCCCGAAAAGAGCGGCAAGACGGGGCTTAAAATTTTGCAGGCATTCAGTGAGGTGAAAGTATGAAAATATTTCCCGCAATAGACCTTATCGATAAAAAAGTGGTCAGGCTCTCTCAGGGCGACTATTCAAAAAAGACGATGTATTCCGATAATCCCCTTTCCGTTGCAAAATCCTTTTTAAAAGACGGGGCAACGCACCTTCACGTTGTTGACCTTGACGGAGCAAAAAAAGGAAGTCCTGTCAACTTTGAAGTGATAAAACAGTTAAAGCAGCTTGATATGTTTGTCGAAGTGGGCGGCGGTATAAGGGATATGCAAAAGATAGAGGCTTATCAAAAGATTGGTGTTGACAGAGTTATCCTTGGAACTGTTGCGATAAAAAACTTTGATTTTGTTGTCGAGGCGGTAAAAGAATTTAAAGATATGATAGCCGTAGGCGTGGACGCCAAAGACGAAAAGGTGGCAACTCACGGCTGGCAGGAAGTGACGGGCGTAAACAGTTTCGAGTTTTGTAAAAAACTGTATGACGCAGGCGTTAAAAGCGTCATATACACCGATATAGCCACCGACGGAATGTTGAAAGGAACAAATCTTCCCGCTTTTAAAAGACTGTCAAAGATAAAGGGACTCAAAGTCACGGCGTCCGGAGGGATATCGAGCGTGGAAGAAATAAAAAAACTAAAAGAGATGGGCGTTTGGGGCGCAATTTTGGGTAAGGCGCTGTATGAAAACAAACTGAGCCTTGCCGACGCCGTAAGGGAGGAAGAATAATGCTTGCAAAAAGAATTATACCTTGCCTTGACATCAAAGACGGCAGAGTGGTAAAAGGCGTAAACTTTTTAGGCGTCAAAGACGTGGAAAGCCCCGTGGAACTTGCAAAGTTTTACAATGAATCCGGAGCGGACGAACTTGTTTTTTACGACATAACCGCATCGGCGGAAGGCAGAGCGCTCTTTACCGATATTTTGCTCGACGTTGCAAGGCAGATATTCATTCCGCTCACCGTGGGCGGAGGAATAAACACCGTTGCCGACTTTGACAGAGTTTTAAAGTGCGGAGCGGACAAAGTCAGCGTAAACAGCGGAGCGATAAAAAATCCGTCGCTTATATCAGAGGCGGCAAAACGCTACGGTGACCAGTGCGTCGTGCTGTCAATGGACGTAAAGAGAGTGGACGGAAAGTATACCGTGTTTGCCAAAGGCGGCAGAGAGAATACGGGCATCGACGCAATCGAATGGGCAAAAAAGGGCGTGGGTGACGGAGCGGGCGAAATTGTTTTAAACAGTATAGATACCGACGGCGTGAAGCAAGGATTTGACCTTGAGATGCTTGACAAAATTTGCTCGGTGACAAACGTTCCCGTTATAGCGTCGGGCGGCGCAGGCTGTATAGAAGATTTTGTCACGCTGTTCAAAACCTTGCCAAAGGTGGACGCAGGTCTCGCCGCTTCCATATTCCACTTTAAAGAAGTGAGCATATCCGCTCTTAAACAAAGATTATCAAAGGAGGGCGTTTCGATACGCATTTAATATGATTACAATAGACGATTTAAAATTTGACGAAAACGGGCTTATTCCTTGCATTGTGCAAGACCATTACACAAAGGAAGTTTTAACTCTTGCCTATATGAACAAAGAAAGCCTTAAAATCTCAATGGAAAAGGGACTCACATGTTTTTGGAGCAGGTCAAGAAAGCAGCTTTGGCTCAAAGGCGAAACGTCCAAAAATTATCAGCACATCGTTTCAATCCGCACCGACTGCGACTACGACGCACTTGTCTGCGACGTCATAAAGGACGGATTTGCCTGCCACCTTAACAGGGAAAGCTGCTTTGCCGACGAAGTATATATAAGCGAAGCTCTTAAGGAATTTTCAATCGAGCTTTTATATAAAGAGCTTGAAGGCAGAAAGACCAATCCGAAAGAGGGGAGCTATACAACCTATCTCTTCGAGCAGGGCGTCGAGAAGATTTTGAAAAAAGTGGGAGAGGAATGCACCGAGGTTATCATCGGCGCAAAAAACAGCAGAGAGGAAGCCCTCTTTGAAATAGCCGACCTTTGTTATCACCTTCTCGTATTGATGGTTGAAATGAAGATAACGCCCAAAGACGTTATAGCGGAACTTGAAAAAAGACACGTTGTTGACAAAAAGGTCAAGCAACAAAAGATGAAATAATGGTTTGTATCGGTAACAGCTGGGACGAGATTTTAAAAGACGAGTTTAAATCCGACTATTATCTTAAGCTCAGAGAGTTTTTGAAAAAAGAATATTTCTCCGCCACGGTGTATCCGCCAATGGGTGATATATTTAACGCCTTGAAACTGACTGACTATGAAAAAGTAAAGGTAGTTATTTTGGGGCAGGACCCTTATCACGGCAAAGGACAGGCGATGGGGCTTTGTTTTTCCGTGCCGAAAGATATCGCGGCGCCGCCGTCGCTTGTCAACATTTTTAAAGAAATGGAAAGCGACGTGCACGTTAAAAACACTTCGCCCGATTTAACCTCGTGGGCAAAACAGGGAGTGTTGCTTTTAAACACGTCGCTGACGGTAAGAGAGGGACAGCCAAACTCGCACAAGGGCAGAGGCTGGGAGATATTGACCGATAAAATCATTGAAAAGGTAAGCGAGAAAACTACGCCCGTGGTATTCATACTTTGGGGGTCAAACGCGAGGTCGAAAAAAAGTCTGATAAAGGGCGGACAGCATCTTATCATAGAATCTGCCCACCCGTCGCCGCTTTCGGCGTATAACGGCTTTTTCGGCTCTAAGCCATTTTCACGCACCAACGATTTTTTAGTAAAGGCGGGGCTTGAGCCCGTCGATTGGAGGACAGAGCTATGACAAGCAAACAAAGAGCGGCAATAAAATCTATGGCAAACGGATTAAAGCCGATATTTCAGATCGGGAAAGGAGGAATAGGTGAAAATCTTATATCCGACCTTAGCGACGCACTCGAAAAATACGAGCTCATAAAAATTTCCGTTTTGCAAAACTCGGAAAAGGGAGCAAAGGATATACTTTCCGATTTGGCAGAAAAGCTTAAAGCCGAGCCTATCGCCGCCGTCGGAAACAAGATAGTTTTATATCGCCGCTCAAAAAGAGAAGATATAAAACATATTGAGTTTTAGTCAAAACCGTATATTTAAAGTTAAAAATAAATTTAGTTGAATTTGGTAAATAAGTCAAAACACGGCAAAGCACGCTTTATATAATGCTTTCGTTTTGAATAGCCGCAAAGAAGTTTTGAAAAACTATTTAAAAGGTCAAGTTTATGGATATCGAAAGGATAAATTTTCTTGCAAAAAAAGCCAAAACGGAAGGGCTGAACGAGTCGGAAAAAGCCGAGCAGGCAAAACTGAGAAGAGAGTATATCGACAGCATTACGGGCAATTTAAGAGCGCAGCTTGAAAACGTATATATTGTTGACGAAAAGGGAAATAAGGTGAAGTATGACAAAAAAAGAAACTGATTATCTTCCGCTTTGGGAACCGCTTGACAAGTCGAAGGAAACTCCCGTAAAAAAGGAACTGACAAAAGCCGAGGAAGCGGAAAAGAAAAGAAAACAAAAACAGACGGAAGCTTTTAAAAAGAAATATTTCGAGTATTACGACGACGTCAAAATCTCGCACAGGGAAGATTGGTGACGGAGTTGTTTTTGTCTTTCGTTCTAATTTATAAATCGGTTTTAATTTATAATGTAAAATGTAAATAAAAAGACGCTCTTGCGTCTTTTTACAATATTTTTAAATAATTAATTTTTTATTTTAATCTAATGATATAAATTTTCGGTAAATTCAAAAATAAATTTTATGTCGGTCAATAAGTATAAATTTTTATTCCTCGCTTTCGAAATCTGAAAAATTATCTGCGAGACTTTCTTCTGTTTTTTCGTTTTCCGATTTTTCGCCGTCTGTTTTTTTGTCGACGCTTTCGGATTTGATGCCGTCTTTTTTGTCGCCGTCGTCTTGCGTTTTTGCATTATTCGAGCTTTCGTCGTTTTCGATTGCTTTATCGATAGAGCCGTTTGTTTCGCCCTCTGAATTTTTGGTTAAATCGGTGGCGTAAATTTCCATATCCGTGCCGTTGTCCAGAATGAGAGCTTTTTTGGGAGCCGTCAGAATTTTGACGGCAACGTATAAATCGCCCGCCGCACCCGATATGTTGAAAATCTGTATGAAGAACACGCCCCAGAAATAGACGGACGGAACCAAAAGGCAGGGAATTAGCAAAATCGGCGTCCAGATTATAAGAGGAGAAAGACCGATGACGAGGTAGGGGGCTTTTTTATAATAGCCGTCCGACGCACAGTATGCCATAGCCGCTTTAAATCCGAAGCGCAGCCTGCATTTTGTGTCGAATATCTTAAAAAATGCGGCGTGCGTAGCCTCGTGCAGAAAGATATATACGACGGAGCCGACAAACGCTATGACGATATTGATGATTATTTTTACCCAGCCTATGGA
>FR901016.1:22219-31019 GCA_000437555.1 Acidaminococcus sp. CAG:917
ATAAACATAACCGCCATAATCACCACGCTTCCTATCGTGACGAAAAGATTGTCTTTTTTGTTTGTCTTTAAATCTATTACGCTGTATAAATCGTAACCGTCGGGCAGTTTCATGACGACTCCTTTAATATAAGTTATCTTTAAGATAAACGAAAAGAAAAATTTTTGCAACCAAAAAGAGGCTTTCGCCTCTTTTATCAGTCTGCTTTATAAGGAAGCAAAGCCATCTGTCTTGCGCGCTTGATAGCGGTGGCAAGGAGACGCTGATGCTTTGAGCAAACGCCGCTGGCACGACGGGGAACGATTTTGCCTTTTTCCGTGATATACTTTTTGAGTTTTGCAACGTCTTTATAATCGATATCCGCGGCATGTTCCACGCAGAATGCGCAAGCCTTTTTCTTTTGAACCCTTTTTGCGGGGCGTATAGTTTTTTCGTCCATTTTAAACTCCTTTTAGAACGGAAGTTCGTCGTCACTGACCGGTTTCAAATCGGCGAAATCCGACGAATCATCCCTTGACTCGGTTTCGTTTCTCGTTGATAAAAATTGAACTTCATCCGCGACTACTTCGGTGACGTATTTTTTTTGTCCGTCGTTTCCGTCATAGCTGCTGGTCTGAATACTTCCCGATACTGCGGCTTTTGAACCTTTTTTAAGGTATTTAGCGCAATTATCGGCAAGAGCTCTCCAAACTCTGATGTTGATAAAGTCGGTTTCTCTTTTGCCGTCTTTTGAAGCGAAGTTACGCGAAACGGCAAGTGTAAATCTGCAATAGCTTATTCCGCTTGTTGTGGATGAAAGTTCAGGGTCTCTTGTTAAGTTTCCGATTAAGAATACTTTATTCATATTGTCCCCCTTATTTTCTGATAATCATTTCTCTGACGACGTTTTCGTCGTTGCCCATTTGTCTTCTGATTTCTGCCGGAACAGTGTCGTCGGCTTCAAAATTCATCAAAACGTAGTAGCCTTCATTTTTGTAGTCGATAGGATAGGCGTATTTTTTGGTGCCCCACTTGTCGACTGACTCAACTTTGCCGTTTAACGTTTCAACGAGTTTGGAATACTTTTCCACTGTTGAAGACTTCTGGTCATCGTCGATGCCGTTCTGAATAATGTAGAGAATTTCGTACTTATTCATTTTAATACCTCCTTATGGTCTGTGGCTCTTGCGAGCAAGGATTTGGCTTTCGCCTGCCTTAAAGGCTTTAATATTATCTAACAAAAAAAGAGTTTTGTAAAGCAAAAAGCTCTTATGCGTTTACCTTTTTTGCAAGTTTTTTTATTTTGCTTATGGTATTATCTACTTTTTTTTCGGAAACGCCGCAGTTTGAAGCGATGATTTTATAACTATCTCCGCCGAGGAAGCCTTTGAGTATTTCCGTTTCGGTATCATTCAGTTTTGAATGAAGCATTGTCAAAAAGTCGTGCCTGCCTTCGTTTTCTATTAAAGTATCGAGGGGAGTCAGCTCGTCCGATTCGATATTATCGCCGATATCTTCTCCGTCGACCCATACGCTGAGAGATAATGCCGAATTCAGCGGACTGTTCCCTTTGGCGTTTGCAGAACGCACAGCGTCTAAAATCTGATTTTTGATGCAGGCGGCAAGATAATTTTTAAGTTTTCCTTTTGAAGCGTCGTATGATTTTACGGCTTTAAAAATTCCTATCATACCTTCCTGCGTGAGGTCGGCAATGTCTGCGCCGTAAAGGTAAAACTTTCTGGCTATCCCCGTAACGAGAGGACCGAAACGCTTGTAAAATACGTCGGTTGCCGCTTTGTCGCCTAAGTTGACGAGGGATAAAAGTTCTTCGTCGGACATTTTTGAATAATCCATCATTTATTCCTTTGCCTTGTTACTTCGTAAAGCGAAATGCCGCACGCAACCGAAGCGTTGAGAGAATTTACCTTTCCGTATTGCTTTATGGTTACGGTGGCGTCGCAAAGTTCTTTTGTAAGTCTCTTTATTCCGTCACCTTCATTTCCTATGACTATGGCAACGTCGCCGACAAGGTCGGTTTTTGAAATATCCTCACCGTCAAAGTCGGTGGCGTAAACCCAGACGTTACGCTCCTTAAGTTCTCTTATGGCGTCGTTTATATTGGTAACTTTTGATACGAGAATATGTTCCGAAGCCCCGGCGCTTGTTTTAATCACCGTCCCGTTTACGGGGCAGCCCCTGTGTTTGGGAATGATGACTCCGTGCGCTCCGAAACATTCCGCGCTTCTGAGTATCGCGCCGAGATTGTGCGGGTCGCAGATAGAATCGCATATCACGATAAGCAGTTTTTCCCCTTTGGATTTGGCGAGATTAAATATATCGTCAATAGAGCAGTAGTCGAATTCGCCCTTTATTAATACCGCGCCCTGATGGTTGGAAGTTCCCGCCTTTTGCGTGAGGACGGACCTATCGACGAATTGCAAAACAGCTCGCTTATCTTTGGCGAGTTTTACTATGTCGCTGAGGGCTTTGTCAAAGTTTCCCTTTTCAATTAAAACTTTTTCGATGACGTCGTCGCCGCTAAGCGCTTCTTTGACGGCGTTTTTTCCGTAAACTATCATATCTTTTTGTATTTTTATATTGTGTATTTGACTTGCAATTTAATATTTTTGCCTAAACCGCTTACACGGCGATTTAATAATTTTTGAGTTTGAAATTTTAGCATAACAGTTAAACTCTGATTTGCCTCAAGGCGTATTATGCCTTTTAGGTGTGTGTTACCGTCAGTAAAATTTTAAAAGGCAGTTTTTTAACTTAAAAACTGTTTGAGTCTTTTTGTTTGCCCTGTCAGATATAAAAATCCTATTACCGCTTCAAATCCGCTGGCATAGCGGTATTCGCCTATTTCGGCGTGTTTTGCCGACGTATGAATTTTGGCGTTTCTCGCTCTGCGGAATAAATCCTGTTCCGATTCCGTCATTAATTCAATAAGTCCCTTTACCTTGTCCGCCTGCGATACCGCCTTGACTTTTTCGGTCACGAGAGTGTGCAGTTTGCCCGTCGGGTCGGAACTTCCTATCGTGACGAGCGAACGCTCGTAAAGCGATTGCACACTGTCGCCGATAAAAGCGAGCGACAAAGGCGGAAGTTTTAAAGCTTCTTCCTCGGTGAGCTTTTGAGAAATTTCAAAAATACAATCCATCAATCGAATTTTACCACAAATTGCCCTTATTGACAACAATTTCAAAATGATATAAAATATATGGCGGTTATAATGATATTAAATATTATAAATATATATAAAAAATAATAAGCAGAAAAGATAAGCAAAACAGAAAAAACAAAGGTTTATTGTTTTTAATTTGCTTGAAATTCAACAAAAAAAGATTGGCATAATTTTTAGTGGCACATTGCTTTTGATTTAACGGTCAGTTAAGTGGCTGTATAGAGGGAAAATGAAACGTTTTAAAATATTTTTGTTAATTTTAATGTTGGCGCTTCTTGTGGGCGTTTTTGCCGGTTGCGGACTTTGGGAATTCAGGCTCAGTTCTCTTTCCATTGCGGGGGCGGATGAAATCTCTATGTTCGTGGGCGAAACAATAACGCTCGATATTGAAAAAATTCCCGAAAGCGCGACGGAAACTCTCATATTTTTGTCAAGCGACTCCGAAAAAATATCCGTTGACGACAAAGGCGTCGTTAAAGCGCACTCCGCGGGGAGCGCGAAAATCACCGTTAAAACGGACGACGGCAGGTTATCCGACTCCGTCACCGTCACGGCGAAAAACAAGCCGATAGAGTCGCTGACTTTAGATTATACGGGAGAGATTTTGCAGTATGACAGCGCACAGCCGATAAGATTTGAAGTAAATTACGGCAACGTCGTATTGCCGTCCTATGCAAAAATTCAGTGGTATATAAAAGAAAAGACGGTGAGCGGACAGACTGCGGAATTTGTAAAAATGGATGATTTTTCAAACGAGACTACCGCAACTATAATTCCTAACGGTAAAGGCTATTATGCCACGGTTTATGCGACGATTTCCTACGACGGATATACTTTCACGTCGCCCGAGGTGTTTTTCGGATATTTCGACAGATATTCCACTACGACGATTGCGCCCAAACCTTTAGACGGTTTTGAAACGGGCACGACGGATTTTCTTACCCAAAGGGAAAATAATATCGACTACTATATCGCTCCGTCGGGCGAGGAAGTCAAGGTGTATATCAAAATGGCGAGCGGATATCCAAACTATAATCCGTATCCCGAAACGTATTGGTATTATATTTCTTCGGATACGCCGTTTGCGTCGGCTCCGTCTACCGACGACGCACGTTGGACCTTATATGACGGCGACAGCGATTACATTTTAAACTTCACCGCACCCGACAAAAATTATTATGTCTTTAAAGCGTATTGCGACGGTACTCTTTGCAGCTCGTATATCTATTTCAAAGCGTCGAGCGCTTTGGTCAACAATCTCACATTGACGGACAGAGAGGGCAGAGAGAGCGCACAAATTAAATTTGACGACGGCGACGACGTTTATCTTTTTGCCGATTGGAACAAGTCGAGCACTAACGGCACGGAATACGTTGTGTGGTATCTAAACGGAACGGTTGTAAAAGAGGGTTCGTATTCTTCCGACCAATCCTCCGCTACCTATTCGTATACGCCTACTATGGCGGATATAGGAACGAATATCTTTAAGGTCAGAGTTTACGACGCCAAATCGTCCTCGACCTATAAGGAGGCGGAATATACTCTTGTCGTTTCCGACAGCTATTCGCCCGTCGATAAGGTGGCAACTTCTCTTACGTCCGGTCAAGCAAATCAGGTGACGGGCTCCTATTCTTCCGTTACGGTAACGGCAAACGTTGCTGAGCCGACAAAAGACTATAACGCCACGCTTCCCGTGTATTGGTATGTCAACGACGTGTTGGTCAACGACGTGCAAGGTTACAGCGTCGACCAAAATTCTGATACTTTGACGTTTACTCCGTCGCACGGCGAAAATAATATCTATGCGATGATAGGAAACGTGAAGTCAAACATAACGAGGGTCTATTGCTTTACGGCAACGGAGTGGAATTCGGTAAAAAGTTATGTCGAAAAGACTTTTGAGTGGGAAGGGGATACCTACAATTATTATCTCGAAACGCATCTTGACGCCTGCGTGGCTTTCAGCTATGTGCAGGTAAACTATCTTACGACAAATCAGAATTTTATGTTCAATTCCGAGCTTGGATATGCAGAATTCAATTTCAACGACGTATTTTCAAATATATGGGCGCAGTATTACAGCGGCGGTTCGATGCCATTAAGTTACAGCATTTCGGATAACATTTTAATGCTGAAATACAATAACGAAAACGGAATTAAAGCTCCCACTTCCTCAAGCGTCGAAGAGGGAATAGCATACGACTACGTCAACGCTCCGCTTATCGACGGCAGATATAACACGTCGTCGGCAAAGAGGACGTCGCTGCCTATCGATGCCAACGAAAAGACGTATTTAGTCAAAACGACGGATGCTCTTTACCGAGCGGTATCATACGGTTACCGTCCGACGTTTGAAGGCGCTAATTCAAATGCGGAAATCGCCTACAACGAGGCGAGGGAGATAGCGCTTTCAATCATAGACGATAATATGACGGACGTCGAGAAACTTCTCGCAATAAGCGGATATATAGCAAACAACGTCGTTTATGATTATGCCGCGGCAGGAGCCGGATACACCGCGGAAAAAGCGCTGACTCTTTCTTGCTATTATATAGAAGGTGCGCTCGACGGTCTTGCAGTCTGTGACGGTATTTCAAAATTGTTCTGTCTTTTGTGCGGATTTGAAAATATCCCGTGCGTCAGAGTCGTCGGTACGGCAAACGGCGGCGACCACGCCTGGAACAAGGCCTTAGTTGACGCCGACGGGGACGGAGTAAAAGAGTGGTACGGTTTTGACCTTACCTGGGCAAACGTCAAATGCCCCGAAACGGCGACGTCGGGAACGGAAGTCTATTTGTTCGATTATTTATTTCTGTCCGAGACGGATATAACGGGACAGGGAGAAGGAGCGCATATAGAAAGGGAAATAAGCTACGCATTCCCGGGTGCCGATTCCGAGATAAAGGCGGTTGAGATAGAACTCTATCCTACGGCGGCGGACGTCAGTATAAACGTTTTCGACATTCTCGATTTTAAGGTTGCAAAAACTTATCTTAAAGGAAGCTATGACCAGACTTTAGTCATGGGCGACTACGTCATAGGCGACGGGGAGATTGACAGCGCTACCGAGCTTGCGCTTGCGCTCATATACAGCTATAATCTTTCGCAACTTAACGGCGAGGATACTTTCGTGGCGGTCAAGGTGGGCGATTATGCGTTTATAGACGGAACTAACATAAACAGTATATATATGCGCAACGCTTTAAATCTTATCGCCATAGACGGCATAAGTTACGAATTCGGAGTCGGGTCGGGCGAAGTGTGGCTCATTAAGGCGACGGTGGCTTAGCTTGCCGTGCGTCGGTATCACCTCGTTATAAACAAACGATAAAAGAGCATATACGCAAAGATATCTATAAGCCTTTTAGGCATAGAACAGGAAAAATTCGATGCGTTATCGGTTGAAAATCCATAAATTCTGATGCGTTATCGGTTTAAAAGCCATAAGTAAAAATAAAGATACTTCAATAAAAAAAGCCGCTTTAAGCGGCTTTTTAGTTTAAAGATAATTTCTCAGCTCGTCGACGTTTTGTTGCATCATTTCGATATACTCATATGCTACGGGCGGAACGTCCTCTTTGTCGGCGTTCATGCGGTTGATTTCCTTTTGAATGTCGTTAATGCCCATGTTCGTGCCCTCTATCATCATCTCGGCTATATTGGTGTTCGAGCTGTCGAAAACGGTGTTCATTTTTGTTCCGAATTTCATCATTGCCTTTTGAAATTTTGATGCCACCGCGTCTTTTACCTGCGAATCGGAAAGCTCTCTTTCCATCTCGCATCTGTATGAAACGTAGGCTCTCTTTTCTTTGGCAAGCTCGTTTAAAAATCTTTCGTCCTGAACTCTGCATTTGACCGCCTCAATCGCTTCAATTCCGAGGTCGGCATTTTTTAATATTTCTTCGTAAATTTTCATAGTTTCACCTCAGTTATAGTTTTAGTTTAACAATCAAAAATATGTATTTTATTAAACTTAAAAATAACAAAGAGTCAAAAGACAAGGCGCAAACGATAAATTCAGGGTTAAAAATAAAAAACGTCAAACTTTAAAATGCTTGGGCAATAGATTTTAAAGTTTAACGGTTAATTTAAAACGCAGTTTGCCGAATGCGGTTTGCGCCAAAGGCTATCTAATAGTTTGCGCTAAAAGGAATCGGCAAAAAAAGCATATTCAAAACAAAAGTTATCCTTTTTGCATTTCTTTATATTTGAGCAGGGCGACTATCGTCTTTGAATCTTTAATCGTTCCGTCCATTATCATTTTTATCGCTTCGTCCAAGGTAAGCTTAAAGCTCTCAAGATATTCGTCGTCGTCAAAGTGTGTGTGGGTGCGGACGAATTTTTCGGCAAGATACAGTCTTATGATTTCGTTGCAATATCCGGGCGTGGGGTAAACTTCGCCGAAAGGCTCAATCTTATCCGCTTTGAGTCCGAGTTCTTCTTCAAGTTCTCTTATTGCGGTGTCATAGGGGTTTTCGTTTTCCTCAATTTTTCCCGCGGGGATTTCAAGCAGCTCTTTTTCGTAGGCGTATCGGTATTGTCTGACGAGATAAACGAATTTTTTTTCTTCCACGGCAAGTATTGCCGCTCCGCCTCTGTGCTCCACGATTTCACGTTTGCACGGATTGCCGTTTTCGGCCAATGCGTCGTCGTTTCTCACTTTGATAATACGACCTTGATATACATAGTTTTTATTTACCGTCTTTTCCATATCTCAAGATTATCACAAATATATAGATTGGGCAAGTATAAAAAAAATAAATCTGTCGACAATCAGGATATGAAAACAAGGGAATTGAAATTTAAAAAGGGAATAGTTTTAATAGGTTTAATCATAGCGGTTTTGCTTTTGACGTTTGCGCTTTCCGCTTGCGATGAGCCTGACCTGACTCAAGAGGTTGTCAGGATACATATCAGAGCAAACAGCAATTCGGATATTGACCAGGCGGTAAAACTCAAAGTCCGTGACAGCGTGACGGAATATCTTACCGAAAAACTCGAAGGCATAGAAACAAAGGCTCAGGCGCTTGAAACTTTAAACCATATCAAAGGAGACATCGTAGATATAGCAAACGCCGTTTTGGCACAAAACGGATTTAACTACGGCTCAAGCATATATATCGGCAAGGAAACGTTTCCCGAAAGAGTTTACGGAGAATACACGTTTCCCGAGGGTGAATATGACAGCCTTATTTTAAATCTCGGAACGGGCGAAGGCGATAATTGGTGGTGTGTGGCTTTTCCTCCGTTGTGCTTTGTTCCCGAAGGCGAAGTCGTTTATAAATCGTGGGTAAAGGAAAAACTCGACAGTCTTTTCGGAAGATAATAAAGATATCGGCTGCGCATTGAAAGGCGCAGAATAGGAAAGCAGAATAACTTTTATATTTATCTTTAAAAATAAATAACCGAAATAATCTTAAAATCAAAATGCCGTTCGTTGAAAGACGAACGGCTTTAATTTTGCTTTTTATTGGCAAAAAAGCAGGGCATACAAATTTTGTTTAGGCGAAAAATAAAATCGGAGGATTTATGAAAAAGATAACATTGTTTTTATGTTTGGCTTTGGCGGTATGTCTTTCGGTCGGCGTGATATTCATTTCCGATTCAGAAGTCGCCGAGGCTGCCGTTTTAAAACAG
>FR901016.1:31026-40543 GCA_000437555.1 Acidaminococcus sp. CAG:917
CTGCCGTTTTAAAACAGGGGTCTCAAGGAACGCAAGTCAGAACTCTTCAAACCAAACTTATAAATTGGGGATATATGACGGGTTCGGTGGACGGAATTTTCGGACCTAAAACATTAAACGGCGTTTTGTATTTTCAACGTAAAAACGGACTTGTTGCCGACGGTATAGTGGGTGCTAAGACAGCGGCGGCGTTAGGTATGACGCTCAGCAATACCTCAAGCAGCACCGGCGGTGGATACAGCAATTCCGATATCAATCTTTTGGCAAGACTCGTCTATGCAGAAGCGCGAGGGGAGCCATACACGGGTCAGGTCGCGGTAGCGGCGGTAGTATTGAACAGAGTCAAAAGCTCGTCTTTCCCGAACACGATAGCGGGAGTCATATACGAACCCTATGCCTTTACCTGCGTCAACGACGGACAGATAAACCTTACGCCCAACAGCACGGCGCGTCAGGCGGCTCTCGATGCGATGAACGGTTGGGACCCGACAAACGGTTGTATATATTATTACAACCCGTCCACGGCGACAAGCAGCTGGATATGGTCAAGGCAGGTCAGACTCTCTATAGGCAGTCACAACTTTGCGGTTTAAGGAGGAGATATGGAAAAAACTAACGTAGATAAAAAAGACAAAACAATAAAAGCGCTAATTGCCACAATTATAGTGATATCGCTTTTACTGATAGCCGCGGTAGTCGCGTTTGCCGTTTTATTCAACCCCGATTCTCCAACGGTGGAAGCTGAAAATATGCTCGAGGGAACCTATCAAAGGGCGTATTATAATCTTGTGGCTGAGGTCAACGAAATGTCGGTCGATTTAAAAAAGATTGACGCCGCAACGTCGGGCAAAATAGAGCAGGAATATCTTTACGAAGTATGGAATGCGGGACAGAGTGCGTCAAGTAATCTGTCAAGTTTCGATACGAGCGGCGAGGGCGGTGAAAAACTTAAAAAGTTTATAAACCAAGTTCAGGATTACGCATATTACCTTGCCAAGAAGACAACGGCGGACAATCCGCTCAGCGAAAATGAAAAACAAAATTTGTTTCAGATAGGACAAATGCTTGAAGTCGTTTCCGATAATTTATCGGGAATTCAAGATGACCTGAAAAGCGGGAAGTCTTTTCTTGGCTCGGACGGCGTTTTAAAATCAATGCCCGACGTCTTTGAAAACTTTGTCGAACCTGACGTCGATTACCCGACGCTCATTTATGACGGACCTTTCTCGGACGGCGACGAAAAATCGGTATCCGATAAAACAGAAGCAGTTTCCGTTTCTAAGGCACAGGAAAGAATAAGAAATATCTTTTCGTTAAACGACAATACGTCTATAGAACTTGTGGCGGATACGGACGAAATGTATTGCTTTAAAACGCAGATAGACGGAAGCGAAACGTACGTCAACGTGACAAAATCGGACGCAGAACTCTTAGGCTTTACAGTGACAAAAAGGGTTGACGCTCCTAAAGATTTTTCAAACGACGAAATAATCTCCGCCACGCTCAAATACGGTAAATCATTGGGATTTGAAAATCTGATTGCGGTATGGGTGGAAAAAACGGACGGATATGCTTATGTCAATACGGCGGTAAAAGAAAACGGCGTGGTAATATATCCCGACATCGTGAAATTTAAAGTTGCACTTGACGACCTTAAAGTACTCGGCGTTGAAGCGAGTCACTATGCAAAAAATCACAAGGAAAGGCAATTCGGTCAAATCAATATAACAGAGGCCGACGCCGTGGCTAAAGCCGACCCGAGAATGCAAATTAAAAACGTTCGTCTTGCGATTATCCCTTACGGAGAAAAGAGCGAGAAGCTGTGTTATGAATTAAACGGAGAAATAAACGGGGGCGAATACTTTGTTTATATCGACTGCGCTACAGGCGAGGAAGTAAACATTTTATACGTTGTCAATTCGGATGCGGGACAGCTTGTGTTATAAATCTGTTTAAGCAAAATTAAATTAAGTCTTGGCAACCGAAGTTAAACACTGAGCGACACCTGCAAAGCTAACGGTTAAAGGTAAAATCGGCAGTGTAGCAATAAAAAAGAAGCGGAAGTCCGCTTCTTTTTGTTTTTTATTATTGCGCCGTATCTACAGGCTCGGCGTTGCCTTTTTCGTCTTTAGACTTTTTCTTTTTTTCCTTTTTAGCCTTTTTTTGTTTTTTGCCGTCGCCTTCCGGGTTTTGTGCTTCAGATGCCATGGGATTGAAAGGGTCGGTATTTTCTGTTTCTTCGGTTTTGTCGGATATAGGTTGGGCCTTTAAGAAGAAGAAAACTATTGAAAGGACAAACATTAAAAGCCCTAACGCCACGCCCACCAGCAATGTGCACATATCGACAGTCGCTATCATTTTAAAGTATGAGCCGAAGTCCATTTGCGGTCCGTTGGATAAAAGCAATGAAATATACGGCTCGACGGCGGTAGCGACAAAGATGAGAAAAATTAAAGCAGAAAATACGATGTTTGTTATTCCCGCTCCTTTACCGTATGCTTTAAACGAAGCGATAAAGATATTAAATATTATCATTATGCAAGCGAGGAAGAACTGGACAACGCCCAATAAATAGAATACCGACGAAACAATTTCCGTTCCTCTGAAGATATCCGCTCCAAAAGTTATAAGCAATTCAAGATACGTTATTCCGACAAAGTTTTCAAGCCCCGCGCTGTTTGGCAGCGTGAGCGTGCCCATCGTCAAGAGATATCCCAAGACGTGGAAAAGCACTACGCCCAAACCGATAAAAAGCAAAACGAGACTTTTTGCCACGCTTCCCGTCCATTTTCTCGAAGTGACTTCCTCTTCTTGCTGCTCCTCTTGAACGGGTTGTTGCTGAGGGTAGGGGTACGGAGGAGCCTGCGGATAGGGCTGAGGCGTATATCCGTTATAGGGGGCGTATCCGTAGGGCGGATACTGAGGCGGATATGGCGGATATTGCTGTCCGACTCCGCCGACGGGGCGTTGGCTGTAATTGTTTGCCGATTGCGCGGTTTGTTGGTCTACCGTGTTTTGTCTCGGCGGAATAACCACGCTTATGGTAACGCCGCAATTCGGGTTAGGGCATTTGATACGATGTTTATATCCTGCCGGCGCGTTTTTAGGCGCGTCGAAGCTGATTTCCGTATGACAGCTCGGGCATCTCGTAAACATTGCTTTCCTCCTATGTTAATTAAAGACTAAAATACATAATAAATATTAAACCAATTCACAACTATTGTCAATAAGACAGCGGAAAAAACAGTTTCCAAATAATGAAAATACGCTCAAATATAGTAAAAAAATAGTCTTAAAGTTTCGACAGAGTGTTTTTTTGTTTTATTTGCAGGGAACTTAAAAAAGGGCATATGCGGTTATATTGCAAAACCGAGCCGCATTTTTACAACCTAAAAGCCGTCTTTGTTTTGAATATCGTGTTGTAAATTTTCCGTTAAACCGCTCTTGTTTCGGGGGAGGCGTTTGCTGTCGCTTTGTTTGGAATCTCTTTTTTTTGAAAATCTTTTTCTTATCAAGCTCAACGATTTAATTGCAGAAATATCCTTTCCGAGTATTTTATAAAGCGTCACCGTTACGGGAAGATATAAAACTGTGACTATGCAAAAGTTTGAAACGACGTGGACGATGTAAAACCAGGCGCCGCGAATATAATATGCGCTGAAAAGATAGCCAAGTTCGCTTTTCGGCACTCCGTTAACGCTGGCAAACATTACGTCAATGGCGGTGGAAAGCACCCCGAAGAATACCGTAAACACAACGGCAACGACAACGGCAACGACAGGCGACGGCTTTTTCAGACACAGTGCAGCGGTAAATGCGAGAGCGTTCCAATATATATAATAAAGAATAACCCAAGAGCCGAATCCGTAAAGCAAAATCTCCACAGTGCAGAAAATCATTGTAGCCGTCATTGTCCGTCTTGCTCCGAAAGCCGAGGCGTAACAAATTATAAGAAGCGTTACCGCTTCAACGTTGGGTATAAAACTCAATGCAAGTTTCAGCACCGTAAGCGACGCCGCCATAACGGCGACGTAGGTCAGGTTGACCGATGCGCTTTTGTTTTGCCCGCTTCCTATTTTTTGCATTTTAAAAAGCTGAAATTATCTACCACGAAAAAGTGTTCACCATAAAGGCATATGCTTCTCCGTTCTCGACAGGCAGGGAAGATATGCCGACATAGGACGATTTGAAATCGAAACCGTCAAAGCTAAAAAACTTTGAGAACTGCGAATAATCGATAAGGTCGGCACGGTCTATCGAGTGATAAACGGAGATAAACTGCGATGAGACGTCATAGGTCATATCTACCAAGGTATCGCCCTCGTAGTAGCCGAGCGATGTGATGTAAGCGCCGTAACTGCTATCGTTAAAACCGTAAGCGATTTTGTTTTCGCTCTTTAGCTGCAACAGCAATTCGTGTGCGCTTGCCGACGTGGTGGTCACATCAAAACTTTTCAGAACTTGAGGGGCGGCATTGCAGTCGGGTGCTAAAAGATAAACCGTTACGCTCTTTTGGGAATTGTTGCCCACAGTCGGGGCAAGGGGATTGTCGCAAGCGACGAAAACAAGTGAAATTGCCGTGACGATTAAAACCAGCGCCACAACAGATAAAATGTGTTTTTTCATTTTACCCTCCGTAAAATAAATTATTTTTTGCGCAGACCGGTATCCTGACTCTAAGAGAATTTCCTTTATAAACTAAAGACAATCCTTTGCCGTCTTCCCTCTCGGTGACGTATGGCAACTTGGCTTATTACAGTAGCGGGGGCTGTGTCGGATTTCCACCGACTTCCCTGACGTCTTGTGCGATATCACTTTAACACGAATGCAAAAAAAAGAAAAGTAAAACCTGCCTATTTGGGCAGGTTTTAATTGAATTTAATTAAACATTAAAAACCGTTGTTTGATTTTATAACGGCGCAATTTCGGTAAATTCGTTTTTGCACGCTTTAAAAGCAAGGTTTAGTCATTCTTGTTTTTGCAAGCTGTCAAAAATTTAAAAAGACTTTGTGCCTTTAACAATTCAAACCTTTTTTATATAATCGGGATTCAAATCAAAAAATTCGCTAAGTTTTATTACCGTGTCCCGTGCGTCTTTGCAATATATTCCGCCTATCTGTTCGGCGTATTCGGGGGTGAGAACTGCGCCTCCGCAAAATACGGGAATATTAAACTTTTCCTTGACAAGTTTTATTTGTTTTGCCATATTTTCCGCCGTAGTGGTCATGAGTGCGGAGAGTCCCAAAACGCAGGGATAATTTTTTTCGACGGCGTCGACTACCGTTTGATAATCCACGTCGCGGCCGAGGTCGACAACTTTAAATCCGTAGTTTGAAGTTATCGCTTTTACGATATTTTTACCTATGTCGTGTATGTCGCCTTTTACTGTTGCGATGACAAAGGTTTTTATGTTTCCCTCTTTTTTTGCGTCGCCGAGTGCGTTTTCGATTTCTTCAAACGCTGCTTTTGCGGCGTCGCTTGACGCGATAAGCTGAGGAAGGAAGACCTTTCCGTCTTCATATAGCCTGCCTATCTCGTTAAGCGCAGGCATAACGTATTTTTCCGCTACTTCCATCGGCTTTAACGAATTGAGCAGGGAAATTGTTTCCTCTCTTGCGCTGTCGGTCTGTCCCGTCACGATAAGGTCGGAAAGGTCGCCCTTTGATTCCGAAACGGGAATAGAGTGGGGAGTGGTATTTTCGATATAAATTTTTGCCGAATCGGGTTTGGCAAGCAAAAAGTTTACTGCGTCTTTGCTTCCCGAAAGCATACTCATGGCGGGATTTATGATGGCAAGCGTAAGCCCTCTGGACTTTGCCATATCGTAAAACGATGCGTTTATTATCTCGCGTGACGGCATACCGAAAGATACGTTGGAAACCCCCAGCGCCGTTTTTATTCCTTTTTTTGTCAGGGCTTCGACGGTATCGAGGGTAACAAGTGCCGTTCCCGGAGCGGAAGATTCCGCCATGGTCAATGCGTCGATAATAACTTTTGAGCGGTCTATACCGAAATTTTCTGCGGCTTTTATTATTTTATCCGCGATTTTCAGCCTGTCTTCTGCGTTGTCGGGAATACCTCTTTCGTCCATGGTAAGGCCTATAACCGCCGCGCCGTATTTTTTTACGAGGGGCAGAATAGTATTTAGCGAACTGTCCGAACCGTTGACGCTGTTCACTATTGCAACGCCGTCATAATATCTGAGAGCCTTCTCGATGACTTCGGGTTTTGACGAGTCTATCTGAAGCGGCAGGGTTGTCGCCTTAGATAATCTGCTTATCATTTCAAGCATCGCTTTTGTTTCGTCTATTCCGCTGACGCCCACGTTTACGTCTAAAATCGCGGCGTTTTGTTTTTCCTGCTTTACGCCTTCGGACACCAAAAAATCATAGTCGTTTTCCCTGAGTGCCGCCTGAACTTTTTTCTTGCCCGTCGGGTTTATTCTCTCCCCCACGACTACGTGAGAGTCAAGAGAGGCGGATTTGTATGCCGAACATACCCAAACGCCCTTGCTTGGTTTATGCTCCGCCTTTACGGATTTAGTAAGCGAGGCGCAAAGCGCAATATGCGCGGGAGTCGTTCCGCAGCAGCCGCCCAGAATGTTTGCTCCCATAGCCTTTATTTTTGCCATACTTTCAGCAAAAGTCTTTTCGTCTATGTCGTAAACCGTCTTTTTGTCCTTAATCGACGGCATGCCCGCATTCGGTTTAATGACCACGGGCAGTGAAGTGCACTCTAAAAGTTTTTTTGCAATTTCTTCCATCTGCACGGGACCTACCGAACAGTTTGCGCCGAGTGCGTCGACGCCTAAAGCTTCCATAGTCAGGGCAAAAGAGCGGATATCCACGCCGAAAAAAGTCCTGAGATTCTTTTCAAACGACATAGTGACGCAAACGGGAAGAGAACTGTTTTCTTTTGCCGCAAGGACAGCCGCTCTCGCTTCGGACAGAGAAGTCATCGTCTCGATAGCAATATAATCCGTTCTGTCGGCTGCCAAAAGAATTATTCTTTTAAATTCGTCGTAGGCTTCGTCAAAAGAAATTCCGCCCTCGCCGACGATTTTGCCGAGAGGACCTATATCGAGTGCGGTATAATTTGCACCGCTTTTTTTTGCCGTGTCAATTGCCGAACCGATAACTTTTTCAAGCTCGTCGCCGTATTTATAAAAGTTTGCTCCAAACGTATTGGTATAAACTACGTCCGAGCCGCTTTCAACATAGCTGCGGTGAATATCTTCTATAATTTCGGGTGAAGTGATGTTCAGTTTTTCGGGTAAACCCGCATAGCCTCTTTCCAAAAGAGAACTTCCCATTCCGCCGTCTAAAATTAAATCCTGTTTAAAATCAATCATAAATACCCACTATGGCAGTTACGGTTTTTGTCGGACGCATCATGTCGCCCGCAGTCGTCATAACTCCTATCTTTTTAGTAGCGTTAAGTAAATCCAAGAATTTTTGCTGGTCTTTTATCGATGTATCATCAAATCCTATCGAATATCTCGACGTAATTTTATTGTTGTATGCGTCTGAAATTTCAAGGTTTATCTTGTCGCAAAGCTCTTCAATCATAACAAGCCCTGCATAATCTATAAGAGTGGCAAGCTCGAGACTTTCGTATTTTGAGCGTTCTATCGCTCTGTCAAATCCGTCGCCGAGAGTGGCGCAAAACAAAACGGCACTCGTGCAACCTTTAAGATGAGCGGAAAGTTTGGAGCCTTTGAAAAATTCACCGTTAAAATAAACGCCGTCGGGGACAGTTTCGACGTCGGCTTTTAAAGTAACGCTTTTTTCGGCAGCGCAATCGTTTGAGATTTCGACCGCCTTAGACAGCGCTTCGTCATTATAGAAAATAGGGCGTTTTCTGCCCATAAAGTCCAAAAGAGTTTGCTTAGTTATCATTTTTAAATTTGGGCAGTATGCGCTCCGCAATCTCGCCCTTGTTCATAGTGTATAGGTGAATACCCTTTGCTCCGCCCTTGA
Organism: Acidaminococcus sp. CAG:917; assembly: GCA_000437555.1. Taxonomy (GTDB): domain Bacteria; phylum Bacillota; class Clostridia; order Christensenellales; family CAG-917; genus CAG-917. Next base: position 39,006 of record FR901016.1, read on the forward strand.
TGAGAGAATCTATTTGTTTTACCGCAAGAGAAATACCTCTTTCAAAAAATTCCTTTTCGTCGGGATTATCTGCTTTGAGTTTTAAAAATTCGGCAGGGACGGAGGCGTCTGAAAGAGAGACGCTGTGCTCGAGTGTCTTTGCCGAAAACATAGGCATTATGCCTGCCTCAATGGGAACGTTTATGCCTTTTTTTGAAGTTAAATCCAGAAAGCGGAAAAATTTGTCGTTATCCAAAAAAAGCTGAGTGATAAGGTGAGTGACTCCGCAGTCAATTTTTCTTTTCAAATTGTCGATGTCCTCTTCAAGCGTTTTTGCTTCGGGGTGCTTTTCGGGATAACACGCGCCAATCAAATTAAATTCAGGGTGGCGAGTGCTTAAGTATTCTGCCAAATCGCTTGCGTGGTGAAAATCAAAAAAGCGGGAAGTGGGGCATACGTCGCCTCTGAGCACCAAGATATTTTCAATTCCTTTGCGGCTTAACATTTCGACCTGTGACTCGAGTTTTCCCACAGTCATATTTACGGCGGTCATATGCGCCACAGTATTGATGCCGAATGCGTCAATAGCTATCGACGCCACGTCGGCAGTAGTATCCGCACCTTCTCCGCCGGCTCCGTACGTCACGGAAACAAAGTCGGGACCTACCGACTTTATGCTTTTTAACGCCCTTATCACGCCTTCGAGATTTCCTGTTTTTTTAGGGGGAAATACCTCCGCGGAAAGTACAAGTTTTTTGTGTTTGAATAAATCACAGGTTTTCATAAAAAAATTATAACATCATTTATTTTTTTTGTCTAATAAACTTTAAACAAATTCCCGAGCGGCGTGTTTTGAGTCTATCAACGGCGATAATCCTGAAAAATAATCAAATGATTAAACCCTTCAAATCAAAGATGCGGCGAAATCGTTAAACGAAGTGCATCAAATGAAAACTTAAAATTTCAAGAACAATACAGTTAAAAGGTAAAAGGGTATGGTATTAAACAATAAAAAAGACCGATTCTGACGAATCGGTCTTTAGTTTGCACAAACTATCTTAACATTGGCAATTTTCTGTATTTTGCGCAAGCACTGCATCCACCGCCCATTTCCTGTCCGGCAGAATTGATGACCTGACATACAGCTTTTTGGACTTCCGTCGAAACTTTTGTTCTATCCGGACTGATAACTCTTTTAGGCTCTTTCCAGTTAGCGCAAGTTCCGCAACATTTTCTGTGATTAGGATACTCCATTTTATTTGCCCCCCTTATGTATTTCTTTTGTGTAACAATATTATATCTATAAAGCATATAAAAGTCAATAGGGAAATCAAATTTAATTAACAAGTAAAATAAGGTAAAAAATAATTAAATAATCCAAGTATATTTGACAAAATCGAAAAGCATTGCTATTATATTAAAGCAATCGAGGTGTGGCACAGCTTGGTAGTGCGTTCGGTTCGGGACCGAAAGGTCGCAAGTTCAAATCTTGTCACCTCGACCATGGCGGTAAAACACCGCCTTTCTTATTAGAAAACGGCTAAAGCCGTTTTCTTTCA
>FR901017.1 GCA_000437555.1 Acidaminococcus sp. CAG:917
ACCATATGGAATTACACCGTTCTAAAACCTCAAATTGAGTATAAAACGACTGACTTGTGAGGTCAGGCAATCAATGGTTACTTGTATATACTATATCACAAAAATCGCTGTCAATAAAGAGTTTTTTTTCATTTGATATCATTTTTTCAGCGTGATTGCTTTCAAGCAAAATTAAGCCGATTTGACAATGCAATGCGTGATTGTATAGAATCGCCAATTCTTCATTGTTTAAATAGGACTTAACGTGAACTAAAGCAATGACTTTATATAGCTTTAATTCTGCCACGACATTTAAAAACTGCAATAAAGATTCTAAAAGATTATCATTGTCAAAAATCGGTTTGATCCCAAAAACAGAGAATATGGATTTTATATCAATTTCATCATCAGACTTAAAATCTATATTGACATCAGATATCAAATCAAACACCGCCGTTTTTAAATTATGAAGCGATTTTTGATATAAATCAAAACTTTCAATTTTAAATTTTATTTCGTTGTCAAGGTGCTTATATATCTTGGCAATCAAGTTCTTGTTTTGCCAATCGAAATTTATAAAATCATAAAGCACAAGGATTTCACTTGCCGTGATTTGTTTATCATTATAAAAAATTGCACATTCCCTTGCGGGAAGTTCGGTAAATTTTAAATCATGAATAACGCTTTTGAAAATTTCGGTTGGTTGTATTTCAAGTACCGCTATTTCCGAGTTTAAATCAACCGAGAATTTTTCGCAATTATACATGTTTAATATCATATAACTAACAAACGGCTATCGGTTGCCGCAACTTCAAGTTTGAAATTTTCACAATATATATCCATATTTTCAAACTGTTTTTCGGTTACAGTCAGCATCATCACACTCCCCTTCGTCGGTAAAATTTTTGCAACCTTAGCTTTTACAGAATCCATTGCCGTCATGTTTAACGCAATTTTGCAATAAACTGATTCCTGCAACATAATAAACCCGTTTTCTACTAAATCTTTTCTGAATCTTGTTGCCTGTTTCCTTTCGAGTGCCGTATACCTTGGCAAATCGAAGAATAATAATAATCTCATAAACCTATAACTCATATTTATTCAAACTCGTATAACTTTAAAAGTGACACATCGTTTTCATCAAGGCTATCGATAACGCTTTTTACGCTTACGGCAATTGCATTGTGCAAATGCCTTTCGCAACCTAAATTCACCCTTTTATTAAGTAAATTTATCAAATCGTGTTTATATTCGCTATCGAATGTTCTATCTCTATTTAAAAATACATACTCGTCAACTATTATCCTGAACGGTTCAATGAGGTCACAAGAAAAATTAAACTCGTTAAATTCGTTGCAATGTTGCATTCCCAACTGCGTCAAGCAGCCGTTTGCGACAACCTCCCTGTTTATACATGAAAGCAAAACCGTATAGCCATAATTTAAAGCAGAGTTTACGTTGCTGTCAATCTGTCTTGAAAACTCCTGCCCAAAGAGAGTGTTAAAATATACTTTAGCCGAATGCCCCTCCCTGTTTGTTTCATCGTTTTTAATCACACTATCGGCATATTCTTCGAGCATTTTGGCTCTATCGTCAAAAGATAATTTATAAAGCAATTTGGCCTGATTTAAAATTTTACGCTTGATTATCAACAAGTTTATTTCGTCTTTTAAATTTGCATGCCAGTTTATTTGCTTTTTAATCCTTTTGGAACAGTTATGACTGCCGTAATAAGGCATTATTTCACCGTAAGGATTATGCTTCTCATCACAAAAAACAACTTTGATGTTTTGTTTTGCCAGCTCGCAAAGAGCAACGCCTGTCAACGATACGTTGGTAGAGGCAATCATCAAATAGCATATTTCGCTAAGGTGAATTTTTTTGACCTGTTCATTTCTTACTATAAGATAATTGCCGCTACAACTTATTTTACATTGCGACTCGACTACAACGCATCTCCAACCCAAATTAGAGTTCCTTCCTTTCCGAATAAAGTCCGGTGCAGGATTCATCAATAAAAAGAATTTTTTTCGGAGTAAGAGTTTTTCTAATCTTACCATAATAGTGCCCTTCATAATGATATACACCTGCCCCCGTATCTGCCACAATAAGCATATTTTTCACTAATTCACATTTTTCCTTAAAACTCAAATTATCATATCGATTTGACAAAATTTCCTCAAGCTTATTTGCAAAATCTGAATATAAGGGCATTTTACATTTTATAAATTTGCAATAATCAATTATAAAGCTTTTTATTAAATTTTCGTATTTATTCATCGATTTGATTAAATCTTCTTTTTTGTCTTTTTCTATTTCAAACAGCATTCTTTCATATTTTGCATCGACATAAAATTCCTGCGCATTGTTTTGTTCTTTTGTTCCCGAAATATAGCAAGTTTGACCGTCCATAACAATCTTTTGATATTTATATATCTTTTTGATTATCTTTGCGTCTTCCCCGTGAGTTTGCTTGATATATTTTTCCACGGCGTCTTTGTCCTGTTTTTCACGCCAAACCACATATACCGGAATTTTATCAAACACACAGTTAATTTTACCGTTCTTACCTTTACGCTCTTCTACAAAGACAAAGTATGCCGGATTAACGGAAGAGTAACCTCCATATATATCGGAGGGCTTCGCTATTCCCCCCTTGGATTTCAAAGGCATTAAATCTTTCTTTCCGCTTAACGGACTGTATACAGTTTGGTCGTAAAATTCTGCCGTTCCCAAAAACTCTTTTTTCTTGACAATAAGGCAATTATTCTTTTCCATGGTGGCAAAGATATTATTATATCTAGTGTTATCCCACAGATACTCCCCCGTTTGCTCGTCAATCGAGAACATTTCTTGTCTTCCCCATTGCATAAGGTCAAGAATATAACCGTATCTTTTATTGACTAAAGTCTTTAAATCGTCTTCAGCCTCATCGGGATTTGCGATATAATATTTCAGAGCCGAATTCAGTTTCGATTGCCCCCACATCGGGCAAGCTACGGTAGTAAACTGTCCCAACACGGCGGTAAGATATGCGTCTTTGGCGTGGTGGAAGTTGTTGAGCTCTCTTATCTTAAAAAATCCCGCACGGTTTTGATAGGCGTATTTTTGTCTGAATTTAGAATTTAATCCTGCCCTGATACATTGAATGTCGGCATCGGGATATTTTTCCATAAGTAATTTTTTGACTTCTTTTACCGTTTGGCTCGTCTCGACAAGCTGTCTGTTTACAAACCCGATTCTGTCGTTTTCGCTGTATTCTGTTTTGGTAAGATTTGCAAACTTCTTTGTCCCTATCAATTTCTTATCGAGCAAGAATTTCCAAAAAGGCGTCATTTTGGCCTGAACGTCGGCACTTATCGCCAATGTATCCGCTTTCCTTTGGTTTTCGATTCTCTTTACAAGCACCCTGTTTTCAAAGCTGTCGTCGACAACGTATGAACGAGGCACAACGTGGTCGATTTCGCACTTGGAAATTTCCTCAAACGGAATGGGCTCCCATGAATACATACACGTGCCAAGCTGCATAAGCCAAAGATATAAAGCATCGGACGTAAGTTTTTTATTTTCCTTTGCGTATTCTTTTAAAATGCCGTCGCACTTAGAATTGAACCAATCGCTTTTTTCGATTTCTTTATAATATTCGGTAAGTTTTTTAATTCTCGAATCCGTCTGCTTTTTATCACGATCTTCTAAAGTGCTTTCGATAAAAATTCTCTTGGGCGGACGTTTAGCGACTTTTTCGATTTCTTCGACTATTTTAAGCGCATTCCATATACTCTTTTTAACAGACGGCGAACAGTAAAGTTTTTCCACCTGCTCGTGACTGAATTTTTTGCCTGCGTTTTCGTTTTCTTTTTTAGGCATAACGATTTCTTTGAAACCCAATTCCTCGTCAAAAATAATCTCGTTAAAGTTTTTATTTGTTTCAAACATAGTTTGCAAAACAGTCATTTTGTTCTTGCCCAAAATTCCGTGCAAAAGTTTTCTTGAAAATCTTCCCCACTTTGCATATTTTAATTTTGCAAGCGATTTAATTTGATTTTCGTTAAAAACGTTTAATTCTTTAAGTCTATTCTGTTTTATTTTTTCGTCGTCGAATATGGTGATTATTTTGATTGCCTCTTCATAAGCGTCTATCTTGTTTTTATCGAAAGAGTCGTTCAATCTCATTTTAAAATCAATTAAAGTCGTCATTCCCGACGTTAATGCATCCTTTGAAAAACCTGTGAGGTCACCGTCGCAAACGGAAACGTTAAACTGCATTTTAAGTCTTTGAGCTATATCTTTGACTTTTACGTTTCTTTTGACGCAGCAAAGATTTAAAAACAAATCCTTTTTCCATTCGTCGCAAATGATTTTGTCTTTATACCTGATTTTATTCAGCTCATTCAAGACTGAATAAGCCTGATACAAAATCGAATTTTTGGGAAGCGATTTCTCATCGGGCAAATATTGACAGTCGTTTGTCATTTTCAAAATGAAGTTTTCCGCAGCCGCATCTGCAATGCCGCTGTCCTCGACAAGTTCTTTATAATTCCACGGAGTAATGCGCTCGGTTATCGTTTGGTCTATCCAGGAATGTTTTCCTTTAAAAGTTCCTATATAGTAAGGACGTTTAAAAGTCAAAAGCGAGATTATCTTTTCTTTATTGTCTTTAAGTTCGGGGTAAAATCTGCCTTGATTGTCGATAATTTTTTCAAGCTCTGCTAAATTCATCTGATAAGGTATGGCCCCGTTTGCTACGTCATTGAGCTTTGGCAGAAAATTACCCAAATCGATTTCCTTTATGCAATATGCTTTGGCTTCGCAATCGGGTATTTTTTCAAGTACGGATTTTATGGAAGTATATAACTCGTCACGTTTTATCTTGCTCGAATACCTGACTTCGGTATTGACCGTACCGACATAGTTTACATACGTCGCCCCTTTGTTTGTTCTGAAAAACCAAGTATAAACAGGCAGAATCTTTTTGTCCTTATTCGATTTTTTTTCGCCGTCCGGCTCATTATCGGCAGATTTTGATTTTTTATTCTCCGCCACTTCGATTGAAAAATTATTTTTCCTTAATAATTCTTTTAATATTCTTAAATCTTCTTTATGCTTTTCATACTTTGCAATCATTGCACGGCTTATGTATTCCTCTCCCTGCATAACGTCGTCGAAAAGTATGGCGGTGTAAACAGCTTTAACAGCGGTAAACAAAGGCTCTTTATCGGCGGCAAGCTGAAGATACATATCCNNNNGGCAAGCTGAAGATACATATCCTCCGATTCGTCGTATTTGGGATCGGAAAAATTGAACGATATTTCTTTATCGCTTCCCTCTTCGGTTATCTTTTCTTCGGACAGCACAAGCGATGTCAAATTTGTCTTATATCCCAAAATGGCATTCGTAAAGGCTTCTACAAAATCTTTTTTGATTTCCTCGTCCTTTTCATACGAGTCGGCAAACAAAGCTAAAATTTGTTTCTTTTTATCCGATTTAAATATTTTTTTATCTTTCAATATGCTTTTTAACTTGTAAAGTTTATCGGTATACCTTAAGTCAATTTCATAGTCGTTGAGCAGCAACTCAAAAAGCGCTTTTAACTGTTCGTCTAAAACCGCTCCCACTTCGATTTTTTTGTCTTGGTATAAAAAGTTTCCTCTGTATTTTATAATGTGATGAATGGCAAGATATATCTTTCTTATGTCCTCTTTTGTATCGCAGGTCATAAGGTGATTTCTGAGGTGATAGATTGTCAAAGAATTTTTATCGTTATAAAAATCACGGTCGGTATAGTCGCCGTCAAAAAGATTGTAGCGGTTATCCCTGAAATAACAACCTTCGCCCATTCGATAACTGCTTTCGCTAAGTTTAATGTAAAAGTTAGGGTCGGCTTTATATACAGCACTACTCAAAAGTTCCTGCAAAAGCGAAATCCTTTCCCTTCTTCTTTCATAGCGACGGCGCTGTCCCCTCTTTAAACGCCAGTCTTTTGCCGTACCCGCTTTTTCAAACAAAAAAGCGCCCCAGGCGTCCTTGCCTTTAAGTTTGGCAAGATTATAGTTTTCATCGATTACTGCCCAGCCGACAGAATTTGTTCCTAAATCAAGTCCTATGGAATAATTTTCAATTTTTTTTGACATAAGGTATTGACATTCCCCCTTTGTATGTTTATACTTAAAGCGTAACCATTTAAGTAACCATATGGGATTACACCGTGAGTTAAAATAAATGTTACACTACAAGCCTTTTAAGTAAGGTGCTACCGTAAGGTAGCTTTTTTTTTGCTTTTTTATCTTTTGTATTTTGGGGAACAAGTTAAAATTTAATAAAATAAATGAACAAATCCGCTGACAATTTTCCCCGAACGAAACTTCAGATAAATAACTTTTTATTCTTTAATCATGTTAAACGACTTATTATTTACCAAAAATTTCCATTCAACAAAACGCATTATATCATATTAGAATCGGCAATTCAATAGCTTTTAGAAAAAATTATCAAAAATTGTAAAGTTATTTTTGTTATTTGTGACAGCTGTTTGGGCAATTTGTAAATTGCACATTTTTTTTTTATAATAGAAAAAAATGTGACGAATAGTGTCGTGATTTTATTTGGATTTAGTGGTAAGATAAAATTGAAATTTGAAGAAATGAAAACGGAGCAAAATTGAAGCAATAAAAAACAGATAAAATGCAAACCAGAATAAGCAATAAAAGATATGGCAGAAAAAATCCAAGCACGCCTCAATGACAAAATAAATATAAATACACCGTGCTTATGACGTGCGATTAAGCCGCAAACGGTGCACACAAAGGAGCGAAAATGGAATTCGGAGATAAACTTAAAAAACTGAGGTCGGACAGCGGTCTCAGTCAAGAGGAGCTTGCCGAAAAAATCTTCGTCACAAGGACGGCGGTTTCAAAGTGGGAAACAAAAAAAGGCTATCCTTCTATAGACAGTCTGAAACTTATCGCCGATTTGTTTGGCGTTACTCTTGACGAGCTTATATCCGACGACGACGTGGAAAGCAAAAAAATGATTGACGACAAAAGGGCAAAAATCGCTTACGTCTTTGCCGTGGCGTTTTTGATCGCAACAGTCGCTTTTGCTTTTGCCGCCTATTTTTCGGGATATACCCTGCTTTGCATAGGCTCGTTTGTCGGCGCTGTCGGCTACGTTATAGCCGCTTTTTTATCCAAGCCGAGGTATAAAAGATTTCAATCGAAAAACAGCCTCGCTCTCGACATTCTCTCAAAGATAATAATATGTGGAATAGTTATCTTCGCGATAGTGACGACGGCAATAAAGCTGTAAAAACTGAAATAAAAAATGCCGACTGCTAAGTCGGCATTTTGATTTTAAAACGTAATTTGTTTGATATAAATTTTATCCGAAAGGTTTTTCCGAAACGGCAAAAGCGTTCGCTGAAAAATATTTCCTGAATCGTCCTGTCAAAAATCAATTACACAAGACAGTTGGTGGTGATATAGTCAACGCCCCACTCTATGAGCAGACGGGCACGGGGTTTTGTGTCGACCGTCCAGCAATTAACTTTAATGCCGGCGTCGTGGAAAGCTTTTACTCTTGCCCTCGACAGCTCTGCATAATATATATCGATATCGCAGTTTATAGCTTTGAGGTGTCCGATAAGTTCTTTATCGTAGCGTGACGCCAAAAACTGCATTTTTATATCGGGGCTTATTTCTCTAAGCGATTTTAAATTTTCATAATTAAAAGAGATAAACACGGTTTCGTCAAGACGCCCCATACCTTTTATTATTTCAACGATTTCCTCGATATATTTCTTGTCAAAATAATTTTTAAGCTCGAGCACGGAAATTTTTGAGGCGTCCTTGCAAACTTGTATATATTCCTCCAAAAGTGGAATTCTTGTTCCGTCTTCGGAAGTATCTTTATTTTTAACTCTGAGCTTTACCTGCTGAAGTTGCTCTAAGGTGCTTTCGTCAACGGGAAGTTTGGGGCTGCCTACCCTGCCCGTGGAATCGTCGTGAATGATGACGTATTTGCCGTCCGACGTAGGATGCACGTCCGTTTCAATTCCCCAATAAGCTTCTTTGCCGGCGGCTTTAAATGCCGAGAGAGAATTTTCTCTCCATATTGAACTGAGCCCCCTATGCGCGATAAGTTTTGTATTTTTTTTATCCGCTACGGAAATGGGTTTTTTGTAAGTTTTAAAAACTCGTCTTGAAAAATTTCTGATTTCGGTAAAACCGTTTGAAAATCTGAACTTTGAATATCTTTTGGTAACGTTATCCATAATCCCCTCCGAAAAAATTATAACAAATTGAACCAATTTTTTCAATACCCAATTTTAATTTCTTGTTTTTCGACACAAAAAAGCTCTGCAAGCTTAAAAAGAGAACTTGCAGAGCCAAAATATGAATATTAAAACTATTTTACATCGTCACTTTTATATACCCTCTACATGTCGGCAATGGAAACGACTTTATTCTTTTTTTGAATTCATTTCCTTCTTTTTGCGATATAACAAAAGTGCCGAAGAAGCGACTACCAAAATGGAAGTTCCGTTGTGAACGAGGGCGCCCGTAACGGGAGTTAAATATCCAAACAAGGATAAAAGCACAGCCGTTATATTGATTGCAAGAGCGATAACGATATTACGCTTTATCGTGCCGACAACCCTTTTGGAAAGTTTTAAAGTGTCGGCAAGTTTTGCCACGTTGTTATCCATTATGGCGACGTCTGCGGAATCTATCGCGATATCGCTGCCCATTGCGCCCATGGCAAAACTGACGTTTGCGAGTTTGAGCGCAGGCGCGTCGTTGATTCCGTCGCCGAGCATGCATACCTTTTTGCCCTCACTTTGAAGCTTTTCTATTATATCGAGTTTGTCGCTCGGCATAAGCGAGGAGTATACGTTTTCGATTCCGCACTTATCGGCGATAAATCTTGCGCTCTTTTCGTTGTCCCCCGTCAGCATATACGGAATATATCCCTTTTCCTTGAGCGAGGCTATAAGCTCTTTTGCGTCCGCTCTTATCGTATCGGAAAAAGCGAGCACTCCTCCGAGTTTTCCGTCGATAAAAACAAAGGATAACGTCTTGCCCTGTTCCAAAAATTCTTCGGCAGCCTTTTCGGCGTTGACATCACGCTTTATCGCAGCACCGTAGGAAATGACCTCGACGAATTTTCCGTCCACTTTTCCCTTTATGCCTTCGCCTGCGGCAGTCTGAATATCTTTCGCCGAAAAATAGTCCTTTTTATTGTAGTATTCAAGCACCGCAAGCGAGAGCGGATGCTCGGAATATCTCTCGAGACTAGCCACGAGTTTTAAAAGCTCATCTTCTTTTTCGGCAAGAGATAAAATTCTGTCAAGCTTTATCTTGCCCTCGGTGAGCGTGCCCGTTTTGTCAAAGCATACAATTTTTATTTTTGAAAGTTCTTCAAGACTCTCTCCGCTCTTTATCAATACGCCGCCCATAGCGCTGTTGCCGAGTCCCGCGGCAATGGCTGTAGGCGTGGCAAGCGCAAACGCACAAGGACAGAACACCACCAAAATAGTTATTGCTCTTATTAAGCTTTCGACGGGCGAAAGTTTAAACCCGAAAGAGGAAATTATACCTACAAGTATCGAAGTAACGATAACTACGGGAATAATAACGGTGACCCACCTATCCGCAAGACGCGATATAGGCGCTTTTTTGCCCTCGGCTTCGAGCGTCAGTTTCGCCATTTTTGCCACAACCGTATCTTCCGCAGCCTTTGTCGCCTCAATCTCTATAACGCCGCTCAAATTTATCGTTCCACCGTAAACGGGCGAGTTTTCACTTGCATCAAAAGGCAGATATTCGCCCGTAACCGAAGATTGGTCGATAGACGCGTTTCCCTTTTTGACAATTCCGTCTACCGCTATGACCTCGCCGGATTTTACAAGTATCATATCCCCCGCTTTGATTTCGTCCGTCGGCGTATTTACCCATTCTCCGTCCGTTAAAACAAAAGCGTCTTTGGGCAGAAGATTTACCACCTTCTCGATGCCAGACCTGCACTTTTTGACGGTCAAGTCTTCGATAAAACTGCCCAGCGACATCAAAAACGCAATCTCTGCCGCGGCAAAAACATAGCTGTGATTGTGACTGAGTCCGCTTTCGGTATCGACAAAAAATCCGGCTATCTCAAGAGCAACGCATGCAAGCATCGCTATCGATATGAGCGTATTTGCCTTAACCTTGCCCTTTGACAAAAGTTTTATTGCGGACACAAATATAGGCACTCCGCAAATTAGCAAAGCTATCCAAGCAGGATTGAAGTAATAAAAGCCTATCCAGATATTCTTCCACTCAAAAAATCCCGCAATTAAAAACACAAGCGACACGGAAAGCAATACGCACTGAGTGATTATCTCTTTTTTTGCGCTATTTGATTTTTTTGCCGCTCCGCAGCCACAGCCCGTTTCGGTCGGCGGCACGGAACAGCAACCGTATGACGGCGCACTCTTTTGGAATGTATTATTTTCCTTCACGTTCTTTGCCGCGCAGTGCGGACAGCTCTCTTTTTTCTCGTTTTTTATTCCTAAACCGTCCCCATCTTTACCGTGACAGCATGTTTCGCTTTTCAGTTTCTCTTGCGAGCAGCAGCATTTCTTTTCGGCGGTTTGGTTGAAATCCATATCGGATTTGCCCGACTGTCTTTCTTCGCAGCCGCAAGCTTGATTATCCTCCTTTTTTGCGGTGCAATGAGGACACTCGGCAGTTTCAACTTGAGCGGTTTTATTCTCGGGTTCACCCCTAAAAACCGTTTGTTTTTCTTTTGTCTCCTTTTTAGCCGATAAACAATGGGGACATTCGTTTTTTATTTTATCATTTATCGTGTGCTCTTTTTCTTCCATAAACACAGCCTCCTTTTCGCTTTTCGCCATTTTGTTTTTTTTTTGCAAATTTTCCTTGACTATATCATTTAATTTTTTCACATATTTATAGCTTATATTTATCCAGCGCCGCATTTAACTTATCCAGTGCGGAAAGGTCTCCTTTTGCCACGCTGTCCTTCACACAGTTTTCAATATGATTTTTTAGTATCGTTTTGCTGAGGCTCTTTATCGACGCCTCTATCGCCGAAAGCTGAACTAAAATATCGGGGCAGTCCTTTCCGTCGGCAATCATCTGCCTTACACCCTTTATATGCCCCTCTATCGTTGCCAAGCGGTTATCCGCCTCTTTTCTTACCTGAACTATCATAACTTTCTCCTTTAAAATTATTATTTGCTTCGCAGAAAAAGATAAGTCTTAACCAAACGAATCTTCTTTCGACAATTTAAATGTTCGCCCTCCCCGACGTTGCTACGCCGATAGAAACAAACTTTTTTCGCTTAGCGTATATTTTTATACCCCTACCCCCGTGGGGGTGGGATAGCTTAAAATAAATATATACCTCTAAAAGGAAATTGTCAACAATTAAATATAAATTTTTAAAAATTAGCCAAAGGAAACAAAAATTATCTTATCGTTAAAAAACATACATATCATTAAATGAAAAACAAATAAAACTTTTCTTGAACATTTATAACGCATCTTACGTTCACTGCTAAAAAAATTTCTGATTAAATAAATCCCTTTCAGATTTTATTTAAATATATACCGTAGCATTTTACATCCGCTAAAATTCTTTCAATCATGTTTTCCAGCTCCTGCCCTTATATCTTTAAACTCCGAAAAAGCCTGCTTTTTCGGAAAGAGGCAAAACCGACTAAAAGTAAAAGACGGCTAAAAGCCGCCAAATGCAAAAGTCGTGTTTTGCCGATATGGTGCGCCGTAACTTCGTTCGCTTCGCTCACTCCGTTGGCGCACAAATGCAAAAAAAAATCCCTTTCGGGATT
>FR901018.1:0-6200 GCA_000437555.1 Acidaminococcus sp. CAG:917
GCGCCTTGCGGACCCGTGACTGTCACGAGATTAAAGTCGGGCGAAGTGCCTGGTGTTCCCGTTGGAGCGTTTACGTTTGCTTCATAAAGAGCGCCGTCATAATAAACCAAAGCGCCGCGAGGGTAGATTGTACCTTGACTGAATTGCTGGACGTCGTTTATTCCCGCACCTGTCGGACCTGTCGGACCTGTGGGGCCCGTAGGGCCCGTAGGACCTTTAGGGCATGTGGGTCCTGAAGGACGGCATACGGGTTTATTGTTGCAGTTTGGAATACGGCAACAAAATCTGTTAAATATAGCCATATTTAATTTAACCTCCTGAAATTATGTAATCTACATAAAGTCTAATATAAGATATGTTTTTTTTAGCAAATTGGTTATTTCATAAAACGTAACGGTTTTAGCTTTAGAATAATTGAATGTGAGAATAAATTAAAAAGCCATTTAAAACTTTTATAAGAGGGATTTGTTAATCAAGTCGCCTTAATTGAAAAACCTTAGCATATTTTACAAAAATCAGGATTATCAAAATTAAAACTCTCGCAAAAAAATAAAGTTAACAAGTGCGCGGTAAAGCAATTTGTTTATTTTGTTTTGAAAATTGATTGATTTTCGTTGAAAAAATCATAATTGAGTTGTAATATTTACTAAACAATTAAAATTGGCGGTGAAAACAAAATGCCCAAAGACAAATTGAATGAAAATTTATCCGATAAAAAGATTGTCGAAAATAGTGATGTGAATTTTTGTTCGTCTGGTGATGAGATAAAATTATCCGATTCACAAGACAACGACTATTCGAGATGTTCTATAAAAGCTCAAAACAATGGTAACAGCTTGTCGCATTTATCGGACGAGTCTGTCGAGAGCGAAAATTTTGAACATAAAGAGAAACAAAAAGATTTTCCTAAAAGAGAAAATAAATTATCTAACGGTAAAAGACGGTTTAAAATAAGGACTGCCGATATTGCCGTTACCGCTGTTATGACTGCGTTGGTAATTGTCTTTACGTCGTTCATTAAAGTTCCGATAGGGGCGGGGGGATACATTCACTTGGGCGACTTGATGATATTGCTTTCGGCGAGCATTTTGCCTCTGCCTTTTGCTTTGCTTTCGTCATGTGTGGGTGCTGTGCTGTCCGATGTGATTGTGGGGGCGCCTGTTTGGGCTCCTTTTTCACTGATAGTAAAGGCTCTTATAGTAATTTGTTTTACCGCAAAAAAAGAAAAAGTTTTGTGTGCGAGAAATTTTATTGCGTGCGGTATAAGCTGCGTCATAACGGTTATCGGATATTTTTTTAGTGAAGTTATTATCTACGGAAATTGGGGGGCTTACGTCAGTATGCCTTGGAATCTGATTCAAGCGGTAGTGGCGGCCGTGGGCTATATCGTAATAGGTATAGCTTTCGATAAATTGAAGGTTAAAAAATTTATTTATAAAAGATAATAAATTCAATATAACAGAGATGCTTTAATAACGGTGAAAAGCTCATATATTATAGCTTTTAAATTAAAATATCGATAAAACGCCTATAACGTGAAACAAATTCAGAAATTATAAAAGTTATTTATAAATGCGCTGTGAATATAAATAGAAAATAAAGCTTTTTTACTGCGTTATTTTCGCCTTTGACATTTCTTTTTGCAAGCGTTACGGACGTATGTTTAATGTCTTAATTTTAAAAAAATGTATCCAAACCGCTAATTTAATGTTATAATAAATTTAACAGAATAAGTTTTCATATTGCTTTATCGAAAGTCAAAACAGGGGTGTGTATGGACTTAAAAGAACAAATTAAAAATTCGTTGTTTGAAATTATAGAGTTGTCGAAGATTAAAAAAGGGCAAATACTCTTGATAGGTTGTTCGACAAGCGAGGTTAGCGGATTTAAAATCGGCTCTCATTCGGCTGAGGACGTAGGATATGAGCTGGCACAAACGGCGCTCGATATATTAAATGAAAAAGGGATATATATTGCAGCTCAATGTTGCGAGCATTTAAACAGGGCTGTGGTAGTTTCAAGAGAAGCCATAAGCAAGTTCAACCTTGAAGAGGTTAACGTTGTTCCGTGGCTCAAAGGCGGTGGTTCGTTTGCCACGGCAACGTATAAGCTTCTCGGCGACGATGCCGCAGTTGTCGAAACGATTAAAGCAGATGCAGGGCTTGATATCGGTGCCGTTATGATAGGAATGCGTCTTAAAGAGGTCGCTGTTCCTGTCCGCTTGAAAAACAATAAAATAGGAGAGGCGGCCGTTTCGGGCGCGCGTGTAAGGCCTAAGTTTATCGGCGGTGAAAGAGCAAAATATAACGAAGATTTAAAGTAGTATCTGCACTGTATCTTCGCGATATGATAGTCGTAAAAAGCGCGATTTATTTTACACCGATTAATGCACTTCATAATTTTATGTTTTTCTAAACGCTTTAAATAAATTCAAGTTTGGTTTTATTAGTGGGCGGCGCATCGGAGCGCCGCTATTTAATTTTGTTAGCGTTTTTCTAAATTTTTATAAAATTTTTGCCCGTATTTGATAATCCGGCGCGCTATAACATAAGTGAATTTATTATATATTTCTACAAATTTTAGAATAATAATTCTATAAAAACCGATTTTTTAGAATACATTAACCAATAAAGACGGTATTTTGCTTGCTTCCCGTTATTGTGATTTAGAATTATGTTTAAAATCTTATAAGGTATTAATTTGGCTGTGGATATTAATATGTTTATTCATTAGACATAATTTTTTTATATCGTTTTTTTATCTACAAATAAAGCTAAAATCTTTCCTTTTTTAAATGTTAGTATCATCGCGGAGGGCGATATGACCTATAAAATGTGCGGCGATGATTTATACGTATATTTATACGGAGAATTCGATGACAGCGTCGCAAAGACAATAAGGGAAAATATTGATATGCTTATCGACAGTTTTGTTTTTTCAAGGCTTGTTATCGATATGCGAGACGTAAGCTTTATGGATAGCACGGGGATTGGAGTTATTTTGGGCAGATACAAAAAATTAAGGTCTTTGGGCAGGAAATTGTCGGTTAAAAACGTGAATTTTCAAGTGGATAAAGTGTTTTCCATGTGCGGAATTTACGATATAGTATCCAAACTGTAAAAAACTTTTAAAGCGGTTTTTGAATGAGATTTATATCTAAAATGTCTTTATATCAAATTGGAAATCGCTTTAATATTCGTTTAATACTGTCAGGTTTTGTCTCGTATCAATATACGTTCAAATTATAAGGAGTGAAAAATGAATTATTTTAAAATGCAACTTCCCGCGCTTGATTGCAACGAGAAATTCGCCAGAAGCGCTCTTGCGGCTTTTTGTGTAGAGGCTGCGCCGACTTTGGAAGAAATCGGGGACGTCAAGACTGCTGTTTCCGAGGCGGTAACAAACGTCGTGGTGCACGCCTACGACAGTGATAATCCGGGCGAAATATTCCTCGAGGCTTATCTCGATGCTAACGAGATAAAAATCGTAATTAAAGATAAGGGCGTGGGAATACCTGACGTTGATAAAGCGTTAGAGCCGTTTTATTCGACAAAAAGCGATGACGAGCGAAGCGGTATGGGTTTTACCGTTATGCAGACTTTTATGGATAAAGTTTCGGTCGTTTCGAAAGAGGGCGAAGGAACAACGGTGGAACTCGTTAAAATTTTTGGTGATAAACAGTGATTGAACAGCAAGACGTTTTGGATTTAATACAAAAATCGAAAGGCGGAGATTTAGACGCCCGCTCAAAGCTTGTAGAGGCAAACTTGCCGCTTGTAAAATCGATAGTAAAACGTTTTACGGGAAGGCTTGAATATGATGACCTTATGCAACTCGGGGCCATCGGACTCATTAAGGCTATTTCCGGATTCGATTCAAGCTTCGACGTAAGATTTTCCACTTACGCCGTTCCTATGATAACGGGCGAGATAAAGCGTTTTTTGCGTGACGACGGGGCAGTTAAAGTTTCAAGAGCGATGAAGTCGTTGAACTATAAGATAATCAAATTTGTCGAGGAGTATAAATCAAATCACGAGAAAGACCCTTCTATAGCGGAGATATCCGAGGCGGTGGGCGCAGACGGACACGATATTGTTTTTGCAATGGAGTCGTCAAGTGCCGTCACAAGTTTATATGCCGAAAACGAGGACGGGGAAACAAGTATCCTCGATAAAGTCGCGGATAAAGACGATATAGCGCTAATCGACAAACTTCTTATAAAAGAACTTGTCGGGAATCTGGATGAAAGGGAGCAAAAGATAATTGTTTTGCGATATTTTCGAGATAAGACGCAAAGCGAAGTGGCAAATCTTCTGGGTATATCACAGGTGCAGGTTTCGCGCATAGAAGGGAAAATTTTAAATAAATTTAAAGAAACCTTTGATGAAAAATAACCGTCAGAGGTTTTTTAGCGAGTTTTTGAATTTACATTTGTAACTAATTTGCTTTTGTAACTAGCTTATTTGCCTAACTAATTATTAATTATAACTAATCTGTATATCTGACTTATCTATATGACTAACTTACCCGCATAACCGACTTGGCTGTATAAATAACTTTGCTGTATAGTAAACTTGTTTTTTGCCTTATTTATTAAATGTCTTTAAATATTTATAACGCTTTAATTCGTATTTAAGGTGTTGGTTTAATCTATAGTGCCTATATAGGGCGTTTGCAGAATTATATCACTTCTATAAAGTGCGATTTTTCACCGTTTGAACTTTTTGGCGGATATAAAAACGGCTGATTAATATTTGTTAAGATATTTTGCTTAGCCATATTAAAAGAGTGTAATATGATGAAAATATTTATAGTTTAAAAACCTTGTGTCATCTTGTCGTGATTTTTATCTTCTTTTACGCAATAGGGTCTTTTATGCTTATAGAATTTAAGCGGATTTTGCTGCTGTTTTAAAATAAAGCTTTAATATGGCATGCAATGTGTTAAAAAGCTTTAAGTTTGTTGCTCATTGTTTTGTGTTAATTCGTTTCATTTAATTTGTATTAATATTGCTTATAACATTTGCGGCTGTAAATTGCAGGTATATTTTTACATTTTTCAAAAAAAATAAAAATATGGAAAAAATCAAACAGATAAAAATTCGTGACGAAATAGTGGAGGGCGAAAGATGGAACAAGAGCGATATCTTAAACTTATAAAAGTTACATCGCCCAAAACTCCTATGGTTAGGACGCTTGCGACTTCGTTTGTTGTCGGGGGTTTCATTTGTTGCGTCGGGCAAGCCGTTTCTGATATATTGAGGGCTGTTTATGCGGAAATGCCTGATACAGAACTGAGAATGTGGACGACCGTCATTATGATTTTTTTGGGAGCGTTATTTACGGGACTGGGGCTTTATGACAGGCTTGGATATTATGCCGGAGGCGGTTCCATTATTCCAATCACGGGTTTTGCAAACTCTATTGTTTCTCCTGCGATGGAATACAATCGGGAAGGTGTATTTTTTGGCATCTGTTCAAAAATGTTTACGATAGCGGGGCCTATAATTGTTTTCGGCGTAGTGGCGTCGGTAATTGTGGGTCTGTTTGCTTTAATATTCGTATAGGGTGAAATAAAATGAAATGCGGAGAAAGAACTTATATATTTGATAATCCCGTTTATGTCAGAAGCGGCTATTCAATCGTGGGAAAAATGGAAGGCGAAGGGAACTTCGGGGAGTATTTCGACAAGGTTTTAGATAATGACCTTTGGGGTGAAAAATCATACGAGCGAGCCGAGTGTAAAATGCATAAAGAAGCGGTTAAAGGCGCTATGATTAAAGCCGGAATAGAAGAAAACGAATTGGGGCTTCTTCTCGGAGGGGATTTGCTGAACGAAATCGTAGGCGCTTCGTTTGCTGCGCGTGATTTCAGATGTGCGTATATGGGCGTATATAACGCTTGCGCTACTTTCGGTGAGGCGATGCTCCTTGGTTCGATGTTTATTTCGTCGGGATTTGAAAAATACGTTTCCTGTTCGACAAGCAGTCATTTTTCAACTGCGGAAAGGCAATACAGATATCCGCTTGAGCTTGGCACACAGAGAACGCCGACGTCGCAGTGGACTGTAACCGCTGCCGGTTGCACTATACTGTCCGCGGAAAAAGGAGAGTTTAATTTAAAAGTCACTGCGGGAACGATTGGCAGAGTGGTTGATATGGGTGTGGAGGACGAAAGCAATATGGGAGGCGCAATGGCTCC
>FR901018.1:6222-10121 GCA_000437555.1 Acidaminococcus sp. CAG:917
GGCTGCCGCCGATACTATAATTCAACACTTAAAGCAAACGCAACGTGACGCGGATTATTACGACGTAATTTTTACCGGAGATTTGGGAAAATACGGTAAAGAACTTTTGACCTATATATTGAACGACGAAGGATATCTTATTAAAAATCTTGCCGACTGCGGCGCGATGTATTATACGGATAAACAAAAAACGGAACAAGGCGGTTCGGGAGCGGGTTGCGCTAGCAGCGCTCTGAATTCGTTTATTCTTCAAAAATTTAAAAGCGGAGATTATAAAAGGGTGTTGTTTGTGCCGACCGGTGCACTTTTAAGTAAGGATACGTCGCTTCAAAAACAGACAATTCCGTCAATAGCCCATGCTGTATGCTTGGAATCTTGTTGAAAAATTAACGGATAAACAAAAAGTATTCTATAAAACGCTAATTTATATAATACTAAGCATAAATCGACGATATGGAATGCGCGTGGTGCACATTAAAAAAAAGAAAATAAGTATTCTATTGGTCATATGTTAATATGTGAATGTGTTAAAATACGGTCATTAATGTTGTAAGTATTCTATAAAAAGCCATTTTATATAATAGTTGCAAAGCAATTTTGATAAATGCCTGTTGTGGGCAAAACGGTTCATAGATTGTAAATACTATATACATTAAAAAGTTAAAAATTCGAAAGGTGTAATATGGATATATTTTTAATTTATTTAAAGGTATTTGCCGTGGGCGGATTGGTATGCATGCTTGGGCAAATTCTTATAAACAAAACGGGAATGACGTCTGCCAGAATATTGGTTTTGTTTATGCTGCTAGGGGTTGTTTTAGAGGTTGCAGGCGCTTTCACTTATATGGAAGAGTTTGCCAAAGCCGGTGTAACTATTCCTATAATGGGGTTCGGAAGTTCGCTTGCAAAGGGGGCTTTAAAAGGCGTTGCCGAACAGGGATTAATCGGTGCGGTTGTGGGCGGTATGTCTGCGGTAGCCGCAGGTCTTACGGCGGCGATTGTTTTCGGATTTATATTTGCTTTGATATTTAAATCCAGAACTAAAAAAGTATAATTAAAGCGCCGTGCGTTTTTGCGGCGCTTTAAAATTTCATTTGACTGATAAATTTTTATCGGAAAACTGCTTTTTTTGGTTATGTTTTATATTTTTCGCACAATTTTATAATAGTTTATTGTTATTTTAGTCTTTTTTATTCGTTTTCGGCTTTGCTTCATCGTCTTAGCACTGTTTGTTTATGGCTAAAATATTTATTGCCACAATTAAATTAATTTTTAAAATTTAAACTTGATTTTATATTATGAATGCTTGCGTATTTAAAAGTGCGGATTGAGAGCTTTTATATTTTTTGTTTTTTATTTCTTTTCCGATTTATGTTGTAAATTGCATTATTTTGTCGGATATCGCATATATTTAGGTGTGCAAAAAAAGAAAAGGTGGAAAGCTAAACTTGTCGTTTTTTTGTTGCTGGCGATTGGTATTGCCGTCGGTTTTTTTTGCTACGTAGAATCAGTAGTCGACCCGATATTGAAAGAGGCGTGCACGGCGTCGGTTAACGCTCTTGCCGTTGACGCTATGAACAATGCCGCTGCTGTCGCTTCCGAAAAGGAGTATACCGATTTTTTCACTCTGGAAACAAACGGAGATACGGAAGTATTGAAAGCTAATTCTAATTTAATAAATAATCTCACAAGACAGGTTTCAACCATTGCCCAGAATGAATTGAATAAGCTTACGGAAGAAAAGCTTTCTATTCCCATTGGAACACTGACGGGATTCGCTATTTTTACCGGTAAAGGTCATGGCGTGGATTTTGAGATAATGCCGATAGGCGCCGCTAATTGCGAATTTGTTTCAGAATTTACCGAGGCAGGCATAAATCAAACTAAGCATTCGCTTTATCTTGTTGTGTCGTGTGACATAAAAATTGTTGCTCCTCTTAAAGATATGACGGCGACGGCTACGTCGCAAATTTTGCTGTGTGAAAACATAATTGTCGGCGACGTTCCTACCACATATTTTCAAATACTCGATTTGTTGCCTTGATATTTATACAATTCTTATAAGAATATGTTTTATTCTTTAGCGGGGGAATATGCTTTTGAAATCTTTAATTTCAAAAATATCTCTCGTATTTTTTTGAAGTAATTTTGGATAATTTGTGCTGTTGGTTTGTTAAAAATCCGTTTTATTCTCAACGAATATGTTCGGCAGATTAAAGTATTTCGTTTTTGTTTTCAAGCAATTTGTTTTGTCTTTACTTATGTGAAATTGCGGCTGTTTTACTTTTTTGTTCTGCTTTTTGTTTGACTTATTTATTTTGCTATGATAAATTATATATAATATAAAAAGCGATGAAAAAGAGAGTAACTTTGTCGGTCATTTACAGAGAAGACGCCGTCGGCTGAGAGCGTTTGATGGAGGGCAAAGCGAAGTTCACTTTGGAGCTGCATTCCTGAACGGAGTAGGGTTTGTCGGGTATGCCCGTGACAGCTTAACAAGGCGCATTTTTGCGTAAATATAGGTGGTACCGCGGTTTTTCGCCCTATGCTTTTGCATGGGGTTTTTTAATTTGAAAAAAAAATCGAAAAGCCGTGATTATCTTATGGTTTATTCGCTGTTCGGACCGTGATTTATTTTGCTGTCAAATCGCTAATCAAAGCGATGACATAAAGCCTTGAGTAAATGCGACTGAAGGCAATGTTATAACAGTATGAAATTGTGAAGTTTATTCTGAATAAAGGAGTAAAAGATGAAAGAACTTTTAAACAAAATAGTTTGTCAGGCACTTGACGATGTGGCAAAGTGCGCAGATTCAAAATCTTTGACAGACATAAGAGTCAAATTTTTGGGAAAAAACGGTGAAATGACTTCCGTTATGAAGGGAATGGGGAAACTTTCGCCCGAAGAAAGACCTGCCATGGGCAAACTTGTCAACGAAGCAAGAGAGAAAATCGAGAATGCCATTGCCGAAAAGGATAAAAAGATAAAAGACGAAGAACTTGCTTTAAAACTTTCCGCAGAAGCCGTTGACGTAACCTTGCCGTCTAAGCCCACCAGAGAGGTTGGAAGCGTTCACCCTTTGACGAGGATAAAAAACGAGATAATAGATATATTCAAAGGCTTTGGCTTTTCTGTTGCGGAAGGACCCGAAATCGAAACGGACTATTTTAACTTTCAGCTTATGAACGTGCCCAAAGACCACCCGGCGAGGGATATGCAGGACACTTTTTACATTGACGACAATATACTTTTGAGAACTCACACTTCGCCGATGCAGGCAAGAATTATGACGACGCAAAAGCCGCCTATCCGAGTCGTGGTGCCGGGAAAAGTTTATCGCTCCGACGACGACGCGTCGCATAGCCCGATTTTTAACCAAATTGAAGGTTTGGCTGTCGATAAGAAAATAACGCTGGGCGACTTGCAGGGCGTTTTGACTGCGTTTGCCGAAAAGATTTTTTCTAAAGATACAAAAACCCGTTTTAGACCGTCTTATTTTCCCTTTACCGAACCGAGCGTCGAAATGGACGTAACTTGCTCTATCTGCGGAGGAAAAGGCTGTAGGGTTTGCAAAGATACCGGTTGGGTGGAAATCCTCGGAGCGGGAGTCGTCAATCCGCACGTTCTCGATATGTGCGGACTTGACAGTAACGAATATTCGGGCTTTGCTTTCGGATTCGGCGTCGAGCGTATAGCGATGCTCAAATATGCCGTCCCGAACATCAAAATGTTTTACGAAAACGACGTTCGCTTTTTAAAGCAATTCAATAAGGAGGCGTAATATGTTAGCACCGATTAGTTGGCTTAAAGATTTTGTGGATATAGATATAACCGCCGAAGAACTTTCCGACAGGCTTGTTGCGATAGGTTTTGAGGTTGAAGAGATAATTTATCAAAA
>FR901018.1:10126-11638 GCA_000437555.1 Acidaminococcus sp. CAG:917
AGAGATAATTTATCAAAACCGTCAGGCGACAAATGTTTTCGTCTGTAAAATTCTTTCCGTTGAAAAACACCCTAAGGCCGATAAGCTTTCCGTATGTCGGGTGGAAGCAGACGGCAAGGAATATCAGATTGTAACGAATTGCAAAATGGAAGCAGGTGAATATGTTCCCGTAGCTTTGGACGGAGCAAAGCTTTTTGACGGAACGCTCATCAAAAAGGGAGAGCTCAGGGGCGTGGAAAGCGACGGTATGTTTTGCGGAATATCCGAACTCGGTCTCACTTCCGACGACGTTGAGGGAGCAAGCGCCGACGACGTTTTAAGGCTCAAAGGTAAGTTTAAGACGGGGGAGAACGTTTTTGACGCCGTAGGATTTAACGACGTGATTTTGGACGTTTCCGTCACGGCAAACCGTCCCGACTGCAATAGTATTTATAAGCTTGCAAAGGAGGTTGCCGTTGCTACAAAAAAGAGCTGTCGCACTCCTGATACGGAATACAAAACGTCGAACGAGAAATACGATTTTTCGGTGGAAGTCAAAAATGAGGAGCTTTGCCCGAGATATATGACGGCAGGAGTTAAAAACGTAAAAATATTTCCTTCCGATAAAAAGATTAAACAGCGTTTAAGAGCCGTAGGAATAAGACCGATTAATAATATAGTTGATATAACAAACTATGTTCTGACGGAAATCGGACAGCCTATGCACGCTTTTGACCGTAGATATGTTGAAGGCGGAAAAATCGTCGTGAGAGAGGCAAAAGACGGCGAAAAAATAACGACGCTCGACGGAAAGGAAAACAATCTCACTAAAGATATTCTGGTCATCTGCGACGCCGTAAAGCCTGTTGCCATTGCCGGTATTATGGGCGGCGAATACAGCGGAATTATGCCGGATACCTCGGAAATCGTGTTTGAATCGGCTAAATTCAAAAGAGATAAGATAAGAAGGGAAGCAAGATTTTTAAATCTTCATTCCGATTCGCAGGCGAGATACGAAAAGGGCATTGATTTTTCATCGCAGGAACTCGGTTTAAAGCGCGCTTTAAATCTTATATGGAAATCAAAAAGCGGAGATATTTTAGAAGGCATTATCGACAAAAAGGTCAAGTTTGAGCCTTATAAAAAATTGACCGTCAAAACTCAAAAACTCTCCGACATTTTAGGTGTAGACGTCGATGCGGATAAAGCGGCGGAAATTTTCAACACGTTAGGGCTTGAATCCGCCGTAAAGGGCGATAGCATAGAGTGTTTAATTCCCGAGGACCGTGACGATATTGTCGGTGCAAACGACCTTGCCGAAGAATATATCAGAGTTTTGGGTTACGGAAACATCAAACCGACCTTGTTTAAATATTCTCAGCTTATAAAGGGCGAAGTTATGCCGCACCTTGCTTTTGCGGATAAAGTCAAAAACGCTCTTTCGAACCTCGGACTTTATGAAATAGTGACTTATTCGTTTACGTCGCCTAAATGTTTCGATATGCTAAGACTTCCCGATAGCGATAACCGCCG
>FR901018.1:11648-18306 GCA_000437555.1 Acidaminococcus sp. CAG:917
CCGATAGCGATAACCGCCGCAAATGCATCAAAATTAAAAATCCGCTCGGCGAGGCGGTCAGTATAATGAGGACGACGCTTTTGCATTCGATTTTGGAAATTGTCGCTTCAAACGAGAGTAAATCGCAAAAAAATCTTGCGCTTTTTGAAGTCGCAAAGGTTTATATTCCCAAAAAGCTTCCGCTCACAGAACTTCCCGACGAAGTGAACACTTTGGCTGTAGCTCTCAGCGGCGAAGCGGAAGACTTTTTCACTCTCAAAAACGTAGTTGAAAAACTCGGAAAAGCCGTTGGCGTCGAATTTTCGTTTAAAAAGAAAATCGTGCCGTATCTTCATGACGGACAGAGTGCGGAGATTTTTGTCGGTGATACAAGTATTGGCGTAATGGGACAAATTCATCCGCTTGTTGCCGAAACTTACGGCATTTCAAAAACTTTTGCCTTGGAAATCAATCTTGACGTTTTGGAAAAATTCGGAACGAACGCATTGACCGTTAAAGAAATCTCAAAATTTCCGACGGTAGAGCGTGACCTTGCCGTAGTCGTCGATGACGGTGTGATTGCCGGCGATATGCTTCAGGCAATAAAGGGTGAAGGTATACCCAATCTTGATAAAGCGGAAATCTTTGACGTATTCAAAGGCGCTCAGGTGGGAGAGAATAAAAAGAGCATTGCCTTTAACTTTGAATTTGTATCCTATGAAAAAACTTTGGTTGATGCTGAAGTCAACGAGGCTATGGATAGGGTGTTGAAGCTTCTCGAAACTAAGTTCGGCGCAAAAATCAGATAAACTTTTGCACGGTCAAAAAGATGGGTGCTTTTGACAGACTGTAAAATAAATGCTACAAGGCAACTATAAGACGGTTTAGGCAAATAAAGCAAATTTAATGTAAATATAACGCGGTTATAAGCTATTAAGCAGTTATAAAGTAGTTATAAGGCAAAAAGATTTAAATCGGGCATAAAAGATGGCAAAGGAAAAGACAAAGAAAAGGGCAAAGATATTATGATTGAGAAAAAGACTCTTTTAACTTTGGAATTCGATAAAATAGCTCAAGAGCTTAGTCTTTACGCACAGTCGGAGGGCGGTAAGAATTTGGCAAAAAATCTTACACCCGCTATGACGGCTGAGGATGCAAAAGCTCTTTTAGAGCAGACGGAAGAGGCGGACAGAGTTCTGTTCGAGTTTTCCGTTTCTCCAAATTTTGCCATTGACGATATAGCGCAAATCGTCAGGTTTGCCGCCAAAAACGGACTTTTGTCTATCGCCGATATTTTAAAGACGGGCAGAGTTTTAAGAATTGCAAGGGGCATAACAAAGGCAATGCAAAAACCCCTTAACGTTCCGTGTCTTACGGCTATGTCTAAAACGCTTTATTTTGATAAGGAACTCGAAGACAGAATATATTCCTCCTTTTTGTCGGATACGGAAGTGGCAGACGACGCCTCAAAAACGCTCAAGGATATAAGAGGCAGAATACAAAAACTTAATTCTCAAATTAAAGCTACGCTGTCTCAGTATATAAATTCATCGGCGTATACAAAGTATTTGCAGGATTCAATCGTTACGATAAGAGGCGACAGATACGTCATTCCCGTAAAAGCGGAATATAAGGGTGTGATAAAGGGGCTTGTTCATGACCAATCGTCGAGCGGTGCAACGCTGTTTATCGAGCCTATGCAGGTGGTGGAATTAAATAACACTCTTAAGACTTTGCTTATGGACGAAGAAGCTGAAATCGAAAAGATTTTACGCTCATTTTCCACCGAGATAGGCTCAATCGAACACGTTTTGCTTTCAACGATAGAAATGATAGAGCAGATGGATTTAATTTTTGCCAAAGCTCAATACGCCAAAAAACAAAAAGCGGTTTTGCCGCATTTGACCGACAGCGGAAAAATAAAACTTTGCAAGGCAAGACATCCTTTAATCGACTCTGATAAAGTCGTGCCTGTATCGATTGAATTAAACAAAAAAATGCTTCTCATCACAGGTCCGAATACGGGCGGTAAAACTGTTACTCTAAAGCTTGTCGGGCTTATGACGGTAATGGCTATGTGCGGAATGTTCATTCCTGCCGAGAGCGGCGAACTGTCATATTTTGAAGGGATATTTTGTGATATAGGCGACGAGCAGTCGATAAAGCAAAATCTTTCGACTTTTTCGTCGCACATAAAAAACATTATCGATATTCTGTCAAAGGTCAATTCTAAATCGCTGTGTTTGCTCGACGAACTCGGAGCCGGAACTGACCCTGTCGAGGGTGCAAGTCTTGCGGTCAGCATATGTGAAAAATTATTGTCGCTCGATGCAAAATCGGTGGTAACGTCGCACTTCGGCGAGTTAAAGGAATTTGCCTTGACGACGGACGGCGTTGAAACCGCTTCAATGGATTTCGATACTAAAACATATCTTCCCACATACAAGCTTATTATGGGGTCGGTGGGTATGTCAAACGCCCTCAAAATAGCTTCCGCTTTGGGTCTTTCGGCCGATATAGTGGAAAACGCTTCAAAGCGAATTTCATCTGAAAAAAAGCAGTTTGACAGCGTGCTTCTTTCTGCCGAGGAAACAAGGCGAAAAGCGGAAAACACGGTGGCTCAGGCGGACGAGGATAAAAAGAAGGCAAGGGAATATTTAAATCAGATTGAGGACGAAAAAAAGATAATAACGCAAAAGAGGGAAAAACTCGAGGAAACTATAAGGAAAGGAACAAAGCAGCTTATAAACGAATCGGTTGAAGAGGCAAACGAACTGATAGACGAGATAAAGGAAATTCTTAAAAAGCAGGAACTTGAAATGTCCGACCTTTTCCATGCTCAGAAGCTAAGAAAACAGCTTGAGAATATGTCGGCGGATTATTCCTCCGAAACGGTTGTGGCAGAACTTAAAGACGACTCTCCGCCCAAAGTAGGAGATGAGGTATACGTCATATCGCTTGCTAAAAAGGGCGTTTTGTCGTCGCAAAACGCAAAGGGCGACGGGGAAGTGAAAATGGGCAAACTTACCGTAAGAGTTAAAAAGGGCGATTTTTATAAGATAAAAAAATAGGATAAAAACAAAGGGTCGGATAAAGCCAAGATAAAAATAATATAGTAATTTGATAAAAGATATAGTAATTTGATAAAAGCAAAATATAAATCAAATTAAAATCAAAAAAAAGATAAAAATCAGGTAAAAATCAAGTAAAAATCAGGTAAAAAATAAAACAAAAACGGGTAAAAGCCAAAGTAAAAAACTTTTAAAACGCCTTACGATTAAACGCTTTGCTTAAATTTTTAAACAAACGCATTGCTTTAAAAATTATAAATAACCGCTTTATGACGACCGTTTTTGAGGTAATTGCCTGAAAATCGCCGACAAGTTTTATATAAAACGGCTTAATATATAAAACTTTTGATAATTTTTAGAAAACTTTACCGTTTTTAATCGATTTAATCGTCAAAAGCGGTTACAATAGAGGATATAAACGCTGTATGTGCGCTTGGGTCGGAATAGACAGGTTATTTACTATTTACCGACCGATTCGGAGGAGTTATGATTGCAACAAAATACACCCAATCCGTTCAGAAAACCATTTCGTCGGGAGGGAAAATAACGCTTTATGCGGGCGTGGCTTTGGAAATCGCTTCAGTCGCTCTTTTGATTGTGGGAATTTTTGTAAACTTATACGTTTTATTTGCTTTCATCGGAGTGTTGGCTATCGGCGCACTTTTGTGTCAGATTTATTATTCGCTTACGATTGAATATAACTACAATTTTGCCGACGACGCTCTCATAATAACCAAAAAGGACGTAAGACTGAGAAGAACCACGCTTTTGACGGTGAAGTTCGACAGCGTGCTTAAATATGAAATCTTTGCCGATTGTGTAAATAAAGAAGATAAAAACTATATGGCATATAACGACGACCCGTTAAATAAGGCGTTAACCTTTAAAATGGCGGACGGCACCGAAGTCAGAATGCTCTTTAGTCCCGACGACTATTTAAATGCCCTCATATGCGAAAAATTGAAAATCGAAGAAATTTGATTTTGAAATCTGTTTTTTCGGATAACGGTATTTGAAACGGTATTTTAATTTTGCGAGTAAAAACACGAGATTAAAAACACGAGATTAAAACGAGATAAAAAATATTAGATATTAAAATTTGTTGCAAGGTTGAGTTTGATGTGACTTGCCGTAAAACTTGACTTTGTAAATTAGCATATAAATGCAGAGGATATATGATTTATTACGATAACGCCGCCACGACTGAGGTTTATCCCNNNCCGCCACGACTGAGGTTTATCCCGAATGTATCGAGGTTTTGACACAATACAATCAAAACAGATATTTTAATCCGTCCGCTCTATATAAGGAATCTTCGGATATAAAACTTTTGATTGACGGTGCAAGGGAATCGATAAAAAAACGCTTAAGAGCGCCCGAGGGAAATTTGTATTTCACGTCGAGTGGCAGCGAAGCGGATAACACCGCGCTTTTCGGCGTTAGAAAACAAAAAGGTCAAACGGTCATTGTGGGCGAGGGCGAACACGACGCCGTCTACAACAGTGCTTTGCAACTTAAAAACGACGGCTTCAATGTGGAATTTGCCCCGATTAAGAGCGACGGCGGTATAGATATTGAAAAACTTTCCGATATGCTTAACCCAAACGTGTGCCTTGTTTCCGTTATGCACGTTTCCAACGAAACGGGGGCGATAAACGACCTTGCCAAAATATCCGCTTTGATTAAAGAAAAATCGCCTAAGGCGATATTCCATTCCGACGGAGTTCAGGCATACGGCAAAATCGATATAAATCTCAGGGCATCCGGCGTTGATATGTATACTATATCGGGACATAAAATTCATGCACCTAAAGGCGTGGGCGCACTCTGGATAAAAAAAGGCGTGACCGTTCGGCCTCTGATTTTCGGGGGCGGTCAAGAGAGCGGTTTTCGCTCTTCAACCGAAAACGTGGCAGGCATTATGGCGTTTAAAACGGCAAGCGACCGCATATTCGGCAATTTTGAGGCAAACAATTCTACAAAATCGCAGATAAAAGAATACTTAAAGTCGTATATATGCCAAAACGTGGCGGATACGGTCGTTTTGTCGCCCGACGACGGCGCAAGTCATATTCTCACATTGGCATTTAAAAACTTAAGAGGCGAAGTTTTGCTCCACGCTTTAGAGAAAAAATCGGTGCTTGTCGGCATAGGCTCCGCTTGCTCGTCCCACCGTGAAAGCAGATTTAAAAAACTGTTAAATCTTGACGCAGACCACCGTGACGGCATAGTGAGACTCAGCTTTTCCGAGTTCAACACTTTGGACGAGGCAAAAGAGGCGGCAAAAATCATAGCGGATACGGCAAACGAGTGGAACAGGTTTGTGAGAAAATAATTTATTCGTTTAAAGATATGTTCAACGATATGGTTTAAACGGTTGTTTCAAATGATTGAATAAACGATTGAATAAACGATATGGTTTAAACGGTTGATTTTAACGATATGATTTAGCTTAAAATAAAAACTGCTTTTTGAGTTAATTAAGTTTTAATTTAATATTTAACGTTCGGCATAATTTTGCTATGCTCAGCGAACAAAGGACGGAATATGGAAAGAGTCATTATTATAAGGTTTGGAGAACTATTTTTAAAGGGTAAAAACAGAGATTATTTCGAGTCCCTTTTGATAAAGAACATAAAAACCGCACTCGGTGAATTTAAGTTTGATTTCCGCCGCTCTCAGGGCAGATATTTTGTGGAAAACTACAATATAGCCGACGAAGCGGAAATTGTCGATTGCGTAAAAAAAGTCTTTGGCGTCTATTCCGTATCCGTTGCCGCAAAGGTGAAAACGGATTTTGAAAACGGCTTTAAAACGATAAAAGATATTGCCCTCGAAGAAGCTAAAAAACAGAAGTGCAAAACTTTCCGTGTAACGGTAAAGAGAGCGGACAAGCGCATACCCGTCACTTCCACCGAGATTGCCGCAGATATAGGCGGAGCGGTGCTTGAAAACACAAGCCTTAAGGTAAACCTGCACGAATTCGATTTTGAAATAAACGTCGATATACGAGAGGACGGCAACGCTTTTGTCTATTTCGGCGTCGAGCTTGCCGTTGGCGGACTTCCCGTGGGCAGCAGCGACAGAGGTATGCTTTTGTTGTCGGGCGGTATAGACAGCCCTGTGGCGGCTTATATGATGGCAAAGAGGGGAATGAAACTTGTTGCCGTGCATTTTTCGAGTCCGCCGTATACGAGCGACCTCGCCAAAGAAAAAGTGGTGACCTTAAGAAATATAGCAAACAAGTATTGCACGCCTATAAAGCTTTTTGTCGTTCCGTTTACGGATATTCAGCTTCAGATACACGAAAAGTGCCCGTCCGAGTTTATGATAACGATTATGCGTCGAATTATGATGCGAATTGCCGAGCGTCTTGCCGAGCGTCACGATTGCAAGGCTTTGGTGACGGGCGAAAGTTTAGGTCAGGTTGCCTCGCAGACGATAAGCAGTATCAACTGCACAAATGCCGTTGTAAAAATGCCTGTGCTCCGTCCTCTCATAGGGCTTGATAAGGAAGAGATAATGCAAATTGCAAAGCGTATAGGCACGTTTGAAACTTCCATTTTGCCATATGAGGATTGTTGCACCGTTTTTCTTCCTAAAAATCC
>FR901019.1:0-6357 GCA_000437555.1 Acidaminococcus sp. CAG:917
AGGCGCTCCCAAGAACTGCAAGGGCAAGACAGGACAGGATTTAGTTATCAAAGTGCCTCAAGGCACTGTCATAAAGGACAGCGAAACGGGAAAGGTTATCGCCGACCTTCTCGAGGACGGCGAAAGCGTGACCGTGCTTAAAGGCGGAAGAGGCGGAAAGGGCAACAATCATTTCAAGAACAGCAAGAGAAAGGCGCCGTCTTTCAGTCAGCACGGTGAGAAGACGGAGCAACATCAAATCATACTCGAATTAAAAACCATAGCGGACGTAGGTCTCGTCGGTTTTCCCAACGTTGGTAAATCCACGCTTTTGTCCGTGCTCACCTCGGCAAAGCCTAAGATAGCCAATTATCACTTTACCACGCTCACGCCCAACCTCGGCGTGGCGAGAGTTTTCGACGAAGATTTCGTCATAGCGGATATTCCGGGACTTATCGAGGGAGCAAGCGAGGGAGCGGGACTCGGTCATCACTTTTTAAGACATATAGAAAGAGTCAGGCTCATTGTTCATCTTGTAGATATATCGGGAAGCGAAAACCGCAATCCGCTTGACGACTATAAAAAAATAAACGAGGAACTTAACAAATACGGCACGAGAATAAAAGATATTCCGCAGATTGTGTGTGCGTCCAAAGTCGATTTGCTCGACGATGACAGTAAGCTTAAAGATTTTGAAAAAGCGACAGGTCAAAAAGTTTACCCCGTCTGTTCTCTTCTGAATGAAGGACTCACAGAACTTTTGTCGGCGATTTACGAGAAACTTAAAACTATTCCCAAACCGTCGAGACTCGAAGACGAGGAAAGATATTCGCTCGAAAAAGACTACAATCAAAAATTTACCGTGTCGAAGCTCGACAAGGGAACCTATATCGTAGAGGGCGGTCTTGTCGATTTCTTTATTCAGTCGATTTCGCTTTCTTCTCCCGAGTCGTTTGCATTTTTCCAAAAGAACTTGAAAGACAGGGGCGTAGTTTCCGCATTAAAGAAAGCGGGAATGGTTGAGGGTGATACCGTAATTATCGGCGATATAGAATTCGAGTGGATAGAGTAAATCAAATAATATTGCTAAAATTTTTAAAAAATAAAAAATTCGCTGCTTTGGCAACGAATTTTTTTAGATAATTTATCGCTTTAAAGCTAAAAATTAAATGTAATTTTAATAGTTTTCGCTTTTAAGTTCAAAGTATGCTTGCGGATGATAGCATACGGGGCAGACCTCGGGGGCTTCCTTTCCTTTGAGGACGTGTCCGCAGTTGCGGCATACCCAAACTTTTTCTTCGTCTTTAGCGAACACCTTGTTTGTTTCAACGTTTTTGAGAAGCGCACGGTATCTTTCTTCGTGCTCTTTTTCGATTGCCGCTACGGCGCGGAATTGTTTGGCGAGGGCATCAAATCCTTCTGCCTCGGCGTCTTTAGCGAAGCTTTCATACATATCCGTCCACTCATAGTTTTCACCTTCGGCGGCTTTAAGAAGATTTTGCGGTGTATTGCCTAATTCGCCGAGCATTTTAAACCACAGTTTTGCGTGTTCTTTTTCGTTTGCGGCAGTTTGTTCAAAGATAGAAGCAATCTGTTCGTATCCTTCCTTTTTCGCTACCGAGGCAAAATAGGTATATTTGTTCCTCGCTTGCGATTCGCCTGCAAAAGCCGCAAGCAAATTCTTTTCTGTTTTTGTTCCTTTGAGATTCATAAAATCACTCCTTATAATTTTGATAAGTTAATATGATTTTATGACGAAAAGCATATAAAGTCAATATCAAACTTTATTTTCTTTTTCAAGTAATTCGTCGATTGATATTTGCTTGTTTTCTTTAAAAGCGTCGAAAACTTTTTCTTTTTTAAAGTTTCCTTTGCCTAGCGGCGAAAGACATAGCAGTGCCATAAAGTATGAAAGAGAGCCGCAAAGAATGTAATAGGTTGTCAGCGGAGTGATAAAGGACAGAGCAATCAAAATCGTGCCTGAAAAGAGATAAAAGCGCATATTCTGTCTGTCCAAAAAGGTGGAAAAGAGCGCAATCAGATTGAGCTTGGTCTTTGTTTTGGCAAGCTCGGGCAGAGCGTTTTCTTTTTTTAGAAATTTAAAAACTGCGGATATGGGAATTATTGCAAGTTTGATTTTTTCGTCGTCAAGCAGAGAATAAGCTTTTCTGTCGATTGCTTTTGTAGCTATAAACACCTTGTTTAAACCCAGCGACTTTGTAACGTTTATGACGGAAAGCAAATCTGCGGGTGACAGCGGAGAAATTTTATACATAAAAAATATGACGGCGTTGTCGTTGGCTATATAGTTTTCACCTCTTATAAGCGACGGATTTTTAAGGCACTTGCTTACAAGCGAAATGGCAAATCCCGGCCTTTTTATAAATTCTTTTAAAAGCCTGTCGTATGAGTAGGGTCGTTTTTTCGCACTGAAAACGTATATCGATATAATCAAAGTGAGCGAACACACTCCAGCCACGAAAAAGGCGGGCAGGAACGAATGCAGATAATTTCTGAAAAGCACGAAAAGAAGCGTATAAGAGATAAAAAATATTGCTACAAAATCAATTTTCTTTGCCATAGCTTGATTGTTGACTTTTTTTAAAAAAATAAACTTATAGATTGCTCAAAATAGTTATATGTATTATACTTTATATATGAAAACTTTAATTTTCGGGGGAGCTTTCGATCCTCCGCACCGTGAACATTTAAATATTTTGCTTGAAGCATCAAAAGCGGTCAATTTTGACAGAGTTGTCATTGTGCCTACGTTTAATCCTCCGCACAAAGACGACAGCGTCATAGATTTCGATACGAGAGTATTGCTTATAGACAAGCTCTTTAAAAAAAGCGGTATAAATTATATCGTCGACGATATCGAAAAAAGGCGGGGCGACAGTAACTACGCTGTCGAGGTAGTCGCCGCCTTAAAAGAAAAATACGCGGGTGAGCTGTATTATCTTATCGGAGGCGACAGCCTTATTAATATAGAAACGTGGCATAAGCCCGAACTTCTCTTCCCGCTTGCCACGCTTGTCGTATGTGGCAGAGAGGGATATGTCGGGCTTGACCAAAAAATAGATTATCTTCAAAATAAATACGGAGCAAAAATTATCAAGATAAACTATGTCGGTTCCGAAATATCCAGCTCGCTTTTAAGGTTAAGGCTAAATTTGAAGCTTGACGCCGACGTTGATGGAATAGAGCTTATAAAGGATAGATTTAATAAATATGATTCCGTTTTAAATCAATTAAAAAGCTATCAGTCGGACGACTTGTATTTTCATAGCAGAGCCGTTGCCTACCGCGCGGTAGAAATAGCAAGACATCACCGTTTAAATATAGATTTAAACAAAGCTTTTTTGGCAGGGCTTTTGCATGACAACGCAAAGCAAAGGCTGTCGCTTGACGGATTCGACGTTCCGTCCGATGCCGTGGGCTCGCCCGTGCTTCATCAGTTTTTGGGAAGCCTGAAAGCCGAGAGAGATTTCGGCATAGAGGATATCGATATTCTTTCCGCCATAAATTATCACACGACCGGCAAGGCGGATATGACGACGCTTGAAAAACTTATTTACTGCGCCGATATGCTCAGCGAGGACAGACCCTGCATTGAAAATCTTTTAAAGGTCATTATGACGGATTTTGAAATAGGTTTCAGGTCCTGCCTCGCTTCAAGCTACTTTTACGTTTTATCGAAAAAGCGTGGAATGTATCCGCTCACGCAGCAGGCTTTCGATTATTATATCAAAAACGCTAAATTTCCTCTTTAATAGCTTTTACATAACGGCTTGTCTATAGCGGAAATTATACTTTGAATTGTCGATAGCGCAACAGCGGTAATTAAATACGTTTTGAAAAAAAGCTATAACTAAAATAGAAAATATAGCAGGATAAAACATAATATAAAAAAGCAAAATAAGACATAAGAGAAACCGAAAAATAAGAGAAAAGTTTTTTATCGATAATGAAATAGACAGCTTTGTTTTATAAATAATATGGATAGTAATTCTTTAAAATTATAAAAATAAAATACTTGGAGAAAAAATGACTGTAGAACAATTAAAGAGCACGATTTGTGAATATCTTTCCGAAAAGAAAGGACAAGACATTACGGCGATAAGAGTAAGCGAACAGACGGCGGAACTCGATTATTTTGTAATTTGCACGGGCAGAAGTTCCACTCAGGTCAAGTCGCTTGCGGAACTTCTGATTGAAAAACTTAAAAAGGATTATGACGTATCACCCGTAAGAAGCGACGGATTGAGGGACGGCAAATGGGCTGTCATCGATTACGGCTCGGTCATGGTGCACGTGTTCAACGACCAAACGAGAATGTTTTATAATCTTGAAAAGCTTTGGTCGGAAGGCGACGGTAAAAACGTCGAGTTTTTCAAGGACTGATTTATCACAAGTCATATTTACTGAAATTTGCAGTATGAAATAAAAAGCATTGAGTTTTACCGTTTTTTCAATCGGTTGAAAAGCACTGTCGCACTCAATAAGCCGTAAAGCTTTTTGTTTCCGTAAAGAGTTTTGATAAAACGGATTATGACTAATTCTTAAAAAAATGTCCACCATTTAATCGGGAGGACATATCATGGAATACGTTAACATTCAAAAAGATTTCAAACTCGACGTCGAAAAGGTGCTTGAATATGCCGTGGCGGCAAAAGACGGCAAGGCAATCGTCGCCGTGCTCACCGAACCGATTTTTTTGAGAAGCGAAAGGGAAAAAATTAAACAGGAAATAATATCGCAGGCAAAAGCAGGACTCAACGTAAAGGAAGTAAAGGTTACGTTTTCAGCGGTGGCTTACGCGAAAATCGCTAAAGGCATAGACTATGACGAAGCGGAAAAATGGATTTGATTATGAATATACTCGATATAATTGAAAAAAAGAAAAAAGGCTTAGCCTTAACTAAAGACGAGATAGATTATTTCGTAAACGGCGTGGTGTCGGGCGAGATAAAGGATTATCAGACGTCCGCGTTTTTGATGGCAGTCGTTCTAAAGGGAATGACTGATTCGGAAACGTTCAATCTCACTATGGCGATGAAAAACAGCGGCGAAACTTTTGACTTCAGCGGCGTGGAAGGAATGACGGTGGATAAGCACTCCACGGGCGGAGTGGGAGATTCCACAACGTTTGTCACAATGCCCGTTTTGGCGTCGCTGGGATTTAAAGTCGCCAAAATGAGCGGCAGGGGACTCGGTTTTACGGGCGGAACTCTCGACAAGTTGGAGTCGTTTGACGGATTAAACGTATACCTCGATAAAGACGCATTTATTAAGCAGGTAAACGATATATCCATCGCAGTTTGCGGTCAGACAAAAAATATATGTCCTGCCGACAAAATCTTATATGCCTTAAGAGACGTTACGGCAACGGTGGATTCCGTGCCGCTTATAGCTTCGTCGATTATGTCCAAAAAACTTGCCGTATCGGCGGACGTTTTGGTGCTTGACGTAAAGACGGGGGACGGCGCACTTATGCAGAATTTAAAGCAGACAAAAATTTTGGCAAAGACGATGGTTAACATAGGTAAAATGTCCGGCAAGAAAGTCAGCGCCGTTATAACGAGTATGGACGAGCCGCTTGACCGCTACATAGGAAATTCGCTTGAAATTCAAGGGGCGACGGAAGTGCTGTCGGGCGAGCAGAACGAATTGAAAGAAGTCGCAAAAGCGCTTGCCGTCGAAATAATGCTTCAAAGCGGAAAATACGATATGAAATCGGCGGGAGAGGCTTTCGAGCGTCAGATAATCAGCGGCGAGGCGTTAAATAAATTTAAACAGATGCTTACCTGTCAGGGGGCGAAATCTCTTGAGCTTAAAAAGGCAAAATACTACGGCGTTGAAATCAAGTCGCAAAAGGCAGGTTATCTTGAAAAGGTGGATACAAGGGCACTCGGCAGATTTGTTATGTCTATCGGCGGCGGAAGACGTGCCGTTGAAGATAAAATCGATCATACCGTAGGGCTTAAAGTATTAAAAAGAGTGGGCGATAAAATAGAAAAGGGCGAGAGTGTGGCACTTTTATATTGCAACGAAAAGCCGAGCTTTGACAATGAAATTTTATCGGCGTTTACGATAGGGCCTAAAAAAGTCAAAAAAACAAAACTTATAGTGGACGTTGTGAGGTAGTTATGGACATAGCAAAATATATCGATTTTACGAATTTGAAACAGGAAGCCACAAAAGAAGATATAGTAAAGCTCTGCCAAAAGGCAAGGGAAGAAAAATATTTCAGCGTTTGCGTAAATCCCTATTACGTATCGCTTGCCAAAAAACAGCTTACGGGCACGGACGTAAAAGTCGCCGCAGTCATCGGATTTCCTCTCGGGCAGAACGTGCCTGCCATTAAAGCGGCGGAAG
>FR901019.1:6384-8316 GCA_000437555.1 Acidaminococcus sp. CAG:917
CGCCGTCTGCGTCAGCGACGGGGCGGACGAACTCGATATGGTGATAAACGTGGGTGCACTCAAAGACGGATTGACAAATTTTGTTTTAGAGGACATCAAAGGGGTGGTAAATGCGGGAGTGCCGGTAAAAGTTATTTTGGAAACGGCGAAACTCACCGATAGCGAGATAGCTTTAGCGACGGAACTCGCTGTCAAGGCAGGCGCGGCGTTTATCAAGACGAGCACGGGATTTATGGGAGAGGGAGCGACGGAGCACGCAGTAGCTTATATGGTAAAGTGCGCGGCGGGCAGGATAAAAGTCAAAGCGAGCGGCGGAATAAGAACGGTAGAGGCGGCAAAGAGGTATATCGAACTCGGTGCCGAAAGAATAGGGGCTTCAAATCTTTCGTAAAGGCTTTTTAGGACCTTTTGCGCCTATGGATTTTTAATGTATATTTATCAGAATAAAATCGGCTCAAAGCATAACTTTGCGTGACGCCGATTTTTTGTATTTTTTGCAAATTTTAAATTTATTTTTTTTAATCCGTTGACATATATTTTTTGCGGTGTTATATTTAAGTTACTTCGGGGCGAGGTGTGATTCCTCACCGACGGTATAGTCCGTGAACCGCTTATGCGGCCGATTGGGTGAAATTCCCAAACCGACAGTAAAGTCTGGATGGAAGAAGTATAGTCCCCTTGCGGGATTTTTTTTTCGTCCGAAAGGAAGAGAGATGAACAGGTTTTCAAAAAAAATTTCAACCGCTTACTTAACAAAAATTGCAATACTTGTTGCAATATCCTTCGTGCTCTACGCATTTTGCAAGTTTAACTTGCCTTTTATGTTTCCGTCGTTTCTTGAGATGCAGATATCCGACCTGCCTGCGATTATCGGCGGTTTTGCGTTGGGCCCGATAAGCGGCACGGTTATCATTGTGATAAAGTGTTGCCTTAAAATGGCTATGACCTCTACGGGCTGTGTGGGCGAGCTTGTCGACATTGTTGTGGGCGTTTCGTTCGTATTGACGGCAACTTTAATATACAAGCGCAAGAAGGATAAAAAACACGCAGTAATCGGGCTTGTAGTGGGCAGTCTTGTTTCCATAGTTGCCGCCATGATTATGAATTATGCCGTTGCCGTTCCTTTTTACGTCGAGGTTATGTTCGGCGGAAATTGGGGACCTATTCTCGGTATGTGCCAGACGTTATATCCGAGCGTGACCGTTGACAATTTTTACGTTTTCTATCTGTTCCTCGGAGTGTTGCCGTTTAACGCACTCAGGCTTTTAATTGTATCGGTATTGACATTCTTGCTATATAAGCAATTATCTGTTATACTCAAAAAAGAATTCGATTCTACGATAAATTCGTTCGATAAAACCAAAGCCGAGCAGGTTTTATACGTCAAAAATCTTAAAGGCACGGCAAGAATCGCACGCCAGATGGCAAGGTGTCTTAAAGATAAGGACGTCATAATTTTAAGAGGCGACCTCGGCGCAGGCAAAACGACGTTTACGTCATATCTCGTCAAAAAACTCGGTGTAAAAGAGGACGTCACAAGTCCCACGTTTACGGTGCTCAACCAATATAAGGGCAAAAAATACGTTGTCAATCACCTCGATATGTATAGGATAGAATCGTTTGACGAACTCTACGAAACGGGCGTTGCCGAAACGATTTCCGAGGGCGGCATAACTATCGTAGAATGGAACAAACTCGACGATATCGAGCGTGAGGCGATCTTCGTTACGATAACGGGCGCAAGCACTAAAAGGAAGTTTGAGATTAAACTGCCCGAAAGCTTTTTAAACAGATACGTCAAGACAAAAAAGAGCGAGGATAAAGCCTTTTTAGTGTCGCCCGAAATGCAAAATCCCGACGAGGGACAGGACGGCTGTTGCATATCGGACAATAATGCTACCGATGAAACCGCCGAAAAGAATACGGAAGAGC
>FR901019.1:8344-15495 GCA_000437555.1 Acidaminococcus sp. CAG:917
GGAAGAGCATAAATCGGATATGACTAAAAACGGCTCGGACAACACCTCGGTCGATGAGAAAGGCGGCTCGGCAAAAAAAGTAAAACAGGCAGTATAGTATGCAAGCGGTGTAAAACAGACAGTATAGTATGCAACAGGTAAAAAAGGATAAATTTAACGGGAGAGTTATTCGATGACCGCCTTAATGTGCGATTCAACGGGAAGCGAACTGTTGATAATCTTAAAACATAACGACGAGGTTTATAAAGAGTGTTTCACGGGTAAAACGGGACACTCTCCTCTTATTATGAGTCTTGTCGACAGTGTGTTGAAAAGAGCGGGCATAAAGGTAGACGACGTTGACGTTTTCGCCGCCTGCGTAGGTCC
This sequence comes from Acidaminococcus sp. CAG:917, assembly GCA_000437555.1. Classification (GTDB taxonomy): domain Bacteria; phylum Bacillota; class Clostridia; order Christensenellales; family CAG-917; genus CAG-917. The sequence goes on from FR901019.1 coordinate 8,711, forward strand.
CGGTTCATTTACGGGAATAAGAATAGGTCTTGCCTGTTTTAACGCGCTTGCTTATGCTACGGGCAAAAAAAGAATTGAGATAAACTCGTTCGAGATTTTAACTTACGACTGCGCCGACGGTCTTTATAGGATAGACGCAGGTTCAAACAACAGTTACCTTTGCTTAAAAGAGGGGGACAGTTTAAAACTTTCCTTTTTGGAAGGCACAGACGGTTCTTTAAAATTTGAGCAGCAAAACGCCGACAGGGCAGGAGCGTTTATTGCGGTAACCGAAAAAAAGTTTAAAAACAAAGAATTTTCTTCAAACTTAAAGCCGATATATCTGAGAAAATCTCAAGCGGAGAGAATGGCGGATGTTAAAAACTGAGACGCTTTCAAAAAAACATTTAAACGCCGTTTACGATATCGAGGCTTATTCGATAATATGTCCTTGGTCCTACTCTCAAATAGAAAAATGCGTCGACGATAAAAACTTTATCGTTTTGACGGACGGAGATTTTGTCTTGGGATACGGCTCTTTTTATATGACGGCTGACGAGGCGAATATAAACAATATCGCCGTCAAAAAAGAGGAAAGAGGCAAGGGATATTCAAAAATTATAATGGAAAAGATTATTGTGCTTGCAAAAGAGCAAGGCGCCAAGGCGGTGACGCTTGAAGTGGAAAGCAAAAACCGTATTGCGTTAAATCTATACCGCTCGTTCGGGTTTGATGCGGAGGGAGAAAGAAAGAATTATTATCCCGACGGCGACAGCGCGATAATTATGTGGAAACGCAGCCTTTAGGCTGCTGTTTTATTTTCATTTGTTTTTGAAGAAGGCTTTAATTAAAGCCCTATTTTGTTTGTATAAATTTTTTTTCATATAAACTGAAGCGATATAAATCAGTTTATATTGCAAAAAAGTTTTTTTAATCTTTATAAGTTTTTAACTTAAAAAATATGTTTTATTAAATAAGTAAGACTTGTTAAAAATATCTTTTTATTAAATTTAAAATATTTTTTATAATGATAAAATTCGCTGAAAATCTTATGTTTTATTTAATTTAAAAATCTGTTTATTTTGTTTAAACCGTGTTATTTAACTAGCTGTTTAAAGTGTTTTAAAATAAAAATTTATTTAAAGTTATTTAATCCGAAAAAAATTTGCTTACCGATTTTCAGGGGTCAATTTTAATATCGGTCGTTAACCTTTTTTTCTTCTTCATCATAAATTGTATGGATAAAAAGGAGGCGCCTATTTTAAATTTTACGACTGTAGGACATGGCAAGGATATTATTTTTTTGCACGGTTGGGGAGGAAGCATCTTAAGCTTTGAATTTGTGGCGAAAGCGATGACGGGATATCGGTCGACTATTGTCGATTTTTACGGCTTCGGACATTCTCCCGAACCTGCCGCGCCGATAGGCGTCAAAGAATACGCCGCCGCAGTGGTCGAAACGATGAATAGGCTGAAAATAGAGGATGCGGTACTTGTCGGACACTCGTTCGGGGGAAGAGTGGCGATAGAGATTGCGGCGACAAAGCCGCACCTTGTAAACAAACTCGTGCTCATAGACAGCGCCGGCATTAAGCCGAGGCGGGGAATTAAATATTATTTTTTGGTGTATCTCCATAAGTTATTGAAAAGACTAAGGGGCAGAGGGCTTAGCGGTTCTATGGATTATGCCGTATTGTCGCCCGTTATGAAAGAGACTTTCAAAAAAGTCGTCAACTACGACCAGACTAATCTTTTAAAAAAGATAAGCTGTCCCACGGCGATATTTTGGGGAAAAAGGGATAAAGAAACTCCCGGGTATATGGCGCGCAAAATGCGAAAGAATATAGCGGGCAGCGCGCTGTTCTATCTTGACGGAGGACACTATTCCTATATTGACGACTACAATAAGTTCATAAAAATTTTTAAAGCATTCGTTCAATAGGTGATAATTGCCTCGAAAAAATCATTTATTAAATTATCGATACGATTATTGTCTGTTGTTTAGCCGTCTTTCGATAAAGGTCCGATAAAACCAGGTTTAAATTTTTAAGCGATTTAAAGGACCAACCATATCTAAAGACTAATCGCAAAAGCGAAAAGCGTATCGTAAAGCGAGGGAATTATGGATTACGCCGTTTATGCTTTGGTGGTCGTCTTGGGAACGATATGTTTTCCGCTTATGTTAAAGCCGTATCTGCACAGTCTTCAGCTTGGAGGATATCAAGAAAAAAGCATATTTACTTCAAAAAGATTTTTGCCTGCCTTTACGGTGACCGCGGCTATATCGCTTGTCTTTTTTGTCATCTACCTGGTATTTATTCCTGTGTCGGACAAAAGGGCATGGGGAGTCGCGATATCGGTTCTTTTCTTTTTATGCGTAGCGGCGGAAATTTTCTCGATAAACCGTTTCAAGGCAAAAAAACCGCTCGTATATACAAAGAGGGTCAAAAGACTGTTGACAATAAACACGGTGACGGTATTTTGCGTCTATTTGTTATCGGCGGCTCTTTGTGACGTAAATTCGGTAGAGGGATACTATCTTATAGCTTTGCCGTTTGCCGTGCAGTTTCTTGCTCCGTTCATATTCGCTTTGACTGCGCTCATCGTCCGCCCGTTTGAAGAGGCGAACAAAAAGAGATATTACAAAAAAGTTTCGAAAGTATTCGGCGATAACAAATCGCTTATAAAGATAGCAATCACCGGAAGCTACGGTAAAACGTCGGTGAAGAATTATCTCGCATCTATGCTGTCCAAAAAGTATTCCGTGCTCATGACAAAAGAAAGCTACAATACGCCCTTGGGTATGGCGTATATGACCAAGGAATATAAAGGTCAGGACGTATTTATCGTTGAGATGGGAGCCAGACACACGGGCGACGTAGAATTTTTGATGAAGCTTATCAAACCCGACCACGCCATTCTTACGGGAATAACCAAACAACATTTGGAAACCTTTAAGTGTATAGAGAATATTATAGACGAGAAGTATAAGGTATTTAACGTAAACGGCGTCAAGGTAGCTGCTTCGGGGTGCAGATATATAAAAAAACAAGCAGACGTTTTATATGCCGGATTCGAATCCGATGACTTCTGCTCTTTGGAAAGCGTCGACGCGCGAGCGGACGGAAGCGATTTCATAATGCGTCTTGACAGCCACACTCTCGTTTTGAAAACGCGGCTTTTGGGAAGACACAATCTTCAGAATTTAGCATTGGCGGCGGCTATGGCGTATAAGCTTGGCGTGGATATAGGAGATATAGAAGAAGCGATAGAGAATATGCAAAGCGTGCCTCATCGTTTGCAGCTGATTAAGAGCGGAAAAATAAATATAATCGACGATACTTTTAACGGCAATCCGGAGGGAATGAAAGCGGCTCTCGAAGTGCTTAATTCGTCAAGCGGCAGAAAAGTCGTTGTGACTCCGGGGCTTGTGGAACTCGGCGATGAGGAATGCAGGCAAAACTTTTTACTCGGCGAAAGGATAGGCATGGCGGCGGATATCGCCATATTGATAGGCGCTAAAAGGGCGTCGATAATAAAAGACGGACTTGTTGAAGCGGGAATGAAGCCTGAATGCATTTTCGTGTTTGAAAAACTCAGCACTGCGCAGGAGAACTTTGCTTCAATATTAAAATCGGGCGACACTCTTTTGATGCTCAACGATTTGCCCGACAATTATTAAAGGGGGGGACTATGAAAAATATTTTGGCGCTGTTCGGCGGCAACTCTGTGGAAAAGGATATTTCCGTCATTACGGCTATCGAGGCTATAGGCAGACTCGACAGAGATAAATATAAAGTTTATCCCGTCTTTATTTCGGACAAGTGGTATTTGGGCGACTTTGAGGAAGTCGGACAGTTTTGTCCTTTCAGGGCAGAGAATTACAAGCACGTTGCGCTTGTCGATTCCGTGCTTTACGAAGTAAAAGCAGGAAAACTTAAAAAGGTAACAAAGCCCGACTGCGCATTGCTTCTGACACACGGCGGAGACGGCGAAAACGGCGCGCTTCAAGGATTTTTGGAGTGCCAAAATGTGCCGTATACGTCGAGCGGAGTATTGGCTTCCGCCGTCGGGATGGATAAGATTATAAGCAAACAGGCTTTTGAAAATCTTATTTTGAACGTGCCTAAGTATCTTACTATATGCAAAAGCGACTATGAAACGTCGCCCGAAAAAACGGCACATTACATTGAAACTTTTCTCGATTATCCGCTCATCGTCAAGCCGTCGAGTCAGGGAAGCAGTATAGGAATAAACAGCGTAAGTAGCCGTGACGAACTGTTCAGAGCGTTTGACGTCGCCTTTTGTTTCGGCGATAAACTGATTGCCGAGCGTAAAATATTAAACTTTATAGAAATAAACTGCGCTTGCGTAAAAAGGGACGGGGAGATAATCGTTTCCGAGGTTGAGCGGCCTATAAGCAGCGGCGATATCTTATCTTTTGAAGATAAATACGTCGGCGGAGAAAAAACCTCAAGGCAACTTCCCGCCGATATAGAAAAGGGTATGGCAAGCCTTATAAAGGCGCAGTCAAGACGAATATATTGCGAGCTTGATTTAAAAGGCATCGTTCGTTTTGACTACCTTTTGACGGAAGATATGAAAAAAGTTTATATTAACGAGATGAACACAATTCCCGGCTCTCTTGCCAATTATCTGTTCGAGCCTTTGGGAATCGGATACGGCGAACTTCTCGATATAATAATCGACGAAGCGATAAATCAAAAGAAAGTATTGCCTAAATTTGAAAGTCACGTGCTTGAATATTTCAGCGGAGAAAAGGTGAGCCTTAAAAACTGAAAAAGATAAATCGGTATGCACTCATACCGATTTTTTTATAAGACTGATTAAAGACAAATTTTTAAAATGTTAAAATTTTCCTTTTAATTTTCTTGTTAATTTCCGCATTGTTTGCTAAAATTTGTCTGAGGTGATACTTATGACTAAAATCGAAATGAAAAACCCCATCGTCGAAATGGACGGCGATGAAATGACGAGAGTCATCTGGCAACTTGTAAAAGATAAACTTATTCTTCCTTTTGTTGATTTAAAAACGGAATACTATGACCTTTCGCTTGTCAACCGTGAAGCTACAAAAGACAAGGTGACAACCGACGCCGCAAATGCCACGTTAAAGCATCACGTTGCGGTCAAGTGCGCTACCATAACGCCCAATGCTCAAAGAGTTGAAGAATACAATCTTTCCGAGATGTGGAAAAGTCCCAACGGCACGATAAGGGCGATTTTAGACGGAACGGTTTTCAGGGCTCCCGTTTTGGTAAAGGGCATAACTCCGCTTGTTCCGACCTGGACAAGCCCGATTATAATTGCCCGTCACGCATACGGTGACGTGTATAAAAATGTGGAAAAGAGGATGGAGCAGGGCGACAAGGCATACCTTGTCATTGAAGGAAAAAATCCGTCAAAGCAGCTCATTTTTGATTTTGAAAATACGGCGGGAGTGGTGCAGGGTCAGCATAATCTCGACAAGAGCATATTCAGTTTTGCCAGAAGCTGTTTCAATTTTGCGCTATCCGAAAAAAAGGACCTCTGGTTTTCCACCAAAGATACCATATCCAAAATTTACGACCACCGCTTCAAGGATATTTTCCAAGAGGTTTACGACGGAGAGTATAAAGAAAAATTCGAGGCGGCAGGCATCGAATATTTCTACACTTTAATCGATGACGCCGTAGCGAGGGTTATGAGAAGTAACGGCGGAATGATATGGGCAATCAAAAATTATGACGGTGACGTCATGAGCGATATGGTTGCAACCGCATTCGGTTCGCTTGCCATGATGACCTCCGTTCTCGTTTCTCCCGACGGAAACTATGAATACGAAGCGGCGCACGGCACGGTAACAAGACACTATTACCGCTATCTGGGGGGCGAGAAAACATCGACAAATCCCGTGGCGACAATCTTTGCCTGGACGGGTGCATTTAAAAAGAGAGGAGAACTTGACGCAAACGGCGAGCTTATCGCTTTTGCCGAAAAACTTGAAAAGGCGGTCATCGATACAATAGAGAGCGGATATATGACAAAAGACCTTGCCGCGTTATTCGACAAACAAAAAGAAACGCATTCGCTCAATACAGAGGAATTTTTCGACGCCATAGCTTCAAGGCTTTAAAGCATTGTATTGACTTTAACCGTTCGATATGTTAAAATAAACTATAATATATTTTAAAGATAAAACAAAATAAAAGGGAGAATTTATATGAGCTGTATATGGCACGACATAGAACCGTCAAGAATTACGCCGACTGACTTTATTACTGTCATCGAAATTTCAAAGGGTAGCAAAAACAAATACGAACTTGATAAAACAACGGGTGTTTTAATGCTTGACAGGGTTTTATATACATCCACGCACTATCCCGCAAACTACGGATTTATACCGAAAACTTACAGCGACGACGACGACCCGCTTGACGTATTGGTTTTGTGCAGTGAGCCTATCGTTCCTATGGCTATGGTGCGTTGTTATCCTATCGGCGTGGTTATGATGGAAGATAACGGAGCTATGGACTACAAAATAATAGCAATTCCTTTTAAAGACCCTACTTGGAACGGTTATAAGGAAATCGAGGATTTGCCTCCTCACGTTATGGACGAAATTTCGCACTTCTTCCGAGTTTACAAACAGCTCGAAGGAAAGGTAACAACCGTATACCAGGTCAAAGACAGAAAGTTTGCCGAAATGATTATCGAAGATAACATTAAGGTATATCAAAAAAAATTTGGTAAAAAGTAAAAAATATTGCCGCGCATAATATGGCGGCAATTTTGTTTTTAATACA
>FR901019.1:15521-21046 GCA_000437555.1 Acidaminococcus sp. CAG:917
TACAGCATACAAAAGAAAAGGAAAAGGGCTTTTTGCCTTGTCTGATTTATGACGAAAAGATTGTTCGGTAGCCGTCCGCTTCTCTTTATGGCGGTGACGTTTTCGTTCGGCATTTTAATAGGTGCGGCGTGCGTTTCGTCTTTAGGAGCGAAAATCGCGCTGTTTTGCATTTTTGCGATATGCGCCTCTGTTATGCTTGCGGTAAAATTCTTTCGCAGGTTTGCATATCTGGCAGTATGTGCTCTTATAGGATTTCTCGCAATAATCGGCGCAGGCGATATTTACAACGCCAATGCGTTGCCGTCCGGTGAAAATTTAACGCTAAGGGGACAGGTGACAAGCGAGATAACTTTTTCCGACGAGTTTTATTTTACAATCGATTCTATTTCCGTAAACGGCAAAAGTTACAGCGGGCAGGCAAACGTATATTTTTATTCCGATGATATCGATTTCCGCCCGGGCGATTTTATCGAAATGAGGGCGACCGTTTACACAAACGATTTTAATCCGTTCGATTCTCTTTTCTCTTCCGTCTTTGTCAAAGGTTCTTATTACGGAGTATTTACATACAGCTGTTATAAAATTTCCGACGGAGAGTTAGACTTCTTTACCGATACGGAGCTGAAAGTAAAGGAAAATTTTTATACCTACACTCGTCCCGATACTGCGGACATTGCCACCGCTCTCATTTTCGGCGATAAAAGCACGATGAACGAAAACTTATACGACGACGTCAAAGTCAGCGGTCTGGCGCACGTGCTTGCAATATCCGGTCTTCATATTTCCATACTCGCAATGTTCGTCAGTTGGATACTCAAAAAGTGCAAAGTCAAAAGCGTGATAAGGCTTGCCGTTGTCGGCGTGTTGCTTTTGATTTACCTTGTCTTTTGCGGTTTTGCCTCAAGTGCTATGAGAGCTTTTATAATGACAATGTGTCTTATGGGCGCAAGGGCGTTCGGTAAAAAGCCCGATTATTTATCTGCCCTGTCGCTTGCCGCGATAATCATAATGCTGATAAATCCCGTAAACCTCTTTGCCGTCGGTTTTCAGCTTTCGGTGCTTGCCGTGCTCGGAATAATGCTGCTCAACAAACCGATTATCAAATTCTTCAAGCGCGATAATAAATTTACACAGCTTGTGACAACGTCGCTTTCTACCAACGTTATGACATATCCCGTGGTTGCAAACGTATTCGGGCAGTTTCCAGTTTTCTTTTTAATTTCAAACCTTATCGTCTTGCCTCTTATGAGTTTTATTTATATCGGCGTTATAATTTTGACTTTGTTTACTCTCATAATTCCGCTGCCTCAAATTCTTATAATTCTCGATTATCTTTTAATACCTTTTAAAGCAACGATTATGGCGCTGTCGTCGGTGGCGGTAGCGAGTATTCCCGCCGTCGGAATGGGAGTGTTTTCGATAGGCTATTACCTTGCGATAATCATACAAAGCAGATATATTTTCATTCGCCGTGATTTAAAGATAAAAATATCTCTTTCGGTTCTCGCCGTGTTTTTGTTCCTTGCTGCGGCTGTTAATTTTGGCATATAAGATAATATTTTGTATCTTGACTTATTTTTCAGGTATGTTAAAATAAAATAAATAAGGGATAGGGGGTTTCATATGCAAAATTTTGTTGTTACAATCGGCAGACAATACGGAAGTGGCGGAAAGGAAATAGGTAAGGCTCTTGCCGACAGACTCGGTATAAAGTGCTATGACAAAACCTTGATAGAACTTGCCGCCCAAAAATCGGGTTTCAGCCCCGACACAATCGAGAAGATAGACGAAAAATCGGCAAATCCCTTGTTTGTGCCAATTGCGCCCAATTATTACGGCAATATCGTAGGCGGAAATTTTGAGTTTTCCATGAGCGACAAACTGTTTTTGATTGAATCGGAAATCATCAAAAATATCGCAATAAACGAATCTGCCGTCATCGTCGGAAGGTGCGGAAACGAGGTTTTAAAGGGTATGCCTCACGTTCTCAACGTGTTTATTTATGCACCTATCGAAGACAGAGTAAAGCGCATTATGGCAAGGCAGAATCTCGACGAGAAAAAAGCTCTTTCGATGATAAACAAAGTGGACAAAAAAAGAGAGCAATATTTCAATTTCTATACAGGCAAAAAGTGGGGCGTAAACGACTACCATCTGTCCGTTTCGTCAACGCTGGGCATAAATCCTATTGTCGAGATGATTGTCACTTTGCTCTCGTCGGAAAAATTTACCTGATACCGAGGTGGCGCTAGAGGTTGACTATACCGTATAAAATGGTATAATCTTACTGCCGAACTTTCGGCAATATATTCATCGCGCCTATCTATAAGGAGTTTTATGAGTCAAGGCTATTTAATATTTTTAGATATCATTCAACGCGATTACGTAAAGTGGCCGCTTGTCGCCATTGTCGCTTTTTTAGTTATTTTCTTTACCGTTGCAGGTCTTATAAGGGAAAATCTCGCTCTTGCCGGTTGGGAGAAAAAGAAGTTTGTTAAGCGCAACGGCAAAAAATACGAAGTTTCCAATTCGGGAAAATATATAGTGCGTGACGGCGACCTTGTCGTCGAGGTTTCCACGATGCCGGGCGACGGAATAAAGGTGGACCCCGACCGAGTCAAAAAGATGGACGAGGCAAAGCTCGATTATACCTATGACGATACCAACGAGGCTAACGCTTCATATATTATCGAGTCTAAGCCGACTAAAAAGATTGACGATACCGAAAATACTATGGAAGAGGAGGACGAATCTTTCGTTTCATACGACGAAATCGTCCCCGAAAAAAAGAACGAGTTTAAACCCATCGATATGCCCAAAATTTTTAAGGATAAACAAAGCGACCCCGAGCAGATGAAAATTTTGGAAGAACAGCAACGTGAGTTTGAAAATTCTCTTTCAGACGAGGTAGAAGAAGTCCGCAGAGAAATTATGGCTAAAAACGCCGCTCAGCAAGATAAGGATTCTGCCGTCGGCGGGCTTGCGCATTCGGACGGTCCCGTGGAGGAGGTAAGCGCAATTTCTTCAAAAGAGCCTATTGTGCTTCCCGTAATAACGAGAGCGGGCAAAAAAGATGACGTTCAAGAGGAAGAAAAGTCCGTGGCCGCCGAGGAGTCGGCTGAAACTGCCGACAGCGGAACCGACGTGCAGAATAAACCTTCACCTGAAAAGGAAGAGGAAAAAACAAGTCAAACTAGCGCTCAAACGGCAACTGAACAAAGCGCGGACGAGCAAACGCTTTTGCTTTCGGCAAGGGAAAATCACAACCCAATCACCGTTGCCGACGAGGAAAAGATAAAGCAAATCGCTCAAGAGAGAATTGTGACGGCATCTCAGCAGAGAGCGAGTGCGGAAGCGGAAAACTATAAAGAGAAAATGGCGATGGAGGCGGAAACGGAAGTCAAGATTGCCGATTCCGAAAAAGTCAACGTCAAAAAGGACGTTTTAAAGAAACTTGTCACACCCAATCCGCCCGTCGGTCAGTTTGACGAAGCCGTCGTATTCGGAAAATACGAAATTTATCAAAACTCCGACGGCTCGCTCAGATATCACCTCTTTACCAACAAGGGTGAGGCGATTTACGGGCACGGCGGATTTAAAGACATAAAGACGGTGCTTTCGCATATCAACAGCTTCAAACTTTCCATTCAAGGCGGTCAGTTTGAAATTCAAGGGGATAAAGAGCTCGGCTACCGTTTTGTGCTAAAAAGAGGAGACGCGCTTTTCAGAGGAATTATCCACAAGTCCAAAGAGAGAGTCAAACAGACAATTGACCAAATTAAATATTACGGTCTTACCGAAATTATCCGCATGGATTAAATAAAAAAGGACGGTATCGTCCTTTTTGTTTTGTCCTTTTTAGGTCTTTAGCAAAGTCGGCTTTTAGATAATCTGTTTAAAACCGCTAAATATCAAGAGTGGCTTTATTCGGAAAAGGGTAAAAGTGCAAAGCTGTTTAATCAAGGGCGTTAATTTGAAAAAACCGATTATTTATGAAAAGCGGTTTAATTGTGAAAAGAGCGAGGGATAAAACCGTTTTATTAGTTCGGTGAAAGTTTAAAAAAATATCGCAACCTCTAAAAAACTGTTTTACATTTTTTTTTGGTATGATATAATAAATTTACAACGATTTTACAAATAGAAGGAGGATTCTATGCAATATTCACACGAAGTAGAAAAAATGGTTTGTGTTGCAAAAGGACCAAATCACGGACCTGCGCCTATCCCCGAAGAAGGCAAATGGGTGCAAGCCAAAGAAATTAAAGACATTAGCGGATTGACTCACGGCGTCGGCTGGTGCGCTCCTCAACAGGGTGCTTGCAAACTTACGCTCAACGTAAAAGAGGGAGTCATTCAGGAAGCTCTCGTCGAAACGCTCGGTTGCAGCGGCATGACCCACTCGGCGGCTATGGCGGCAGAAATTTTGGCAGGAAAAACGATTTTGGAGGCATTAAACACAGACCTTGTTTGTGACGCAATCAACACTGCTATGCGTGAATTGTTCCTCCAGATAGTATACGGCAGAACGCAATCTGCGTTCAGCGAAGACGGACTTCCCATCGGCGCAGGTCTCGAAGACCTCGGCAAAGGTCTCCGTTCGCAAATCGGAACGATGTATTCCACCGTCAAAAAAGGTCCCCGTTACCTTGAAATGGCGGAAGGTTACGTCACCGAAATCGCACTCGACAGCGACGACCAGATTATCGGCTATAAATTCGTCAAACTCGGCGTTATGATGGATATGATTAAAAAAGGCGTCGACGCAAACGAGGCTGTTAAAAAATGCACGGGAACTTACGGCAGATATGACGGCGCCGCTAAGTATATCGACCCGAGAAATGAATAAGGAGATGTGCTATGAGCGTTACATTTGAAAGTTATGAAAGAAGAATAGATAAAATCAGCAAAGTTTTGAAGCAATACGGCATCAAAGACCTTGAAGAAGCAAGAAAAATCTGCCTTGACAAGGGTATCGATTGTGAAGCTATCGTAAAGGGTATTCAGCCTATAGCTTTTGAAAATGCCGTTTGGGCTTACACCGTAGGCTGTGCTATCGCAATCAAAAAAGATTGCAAAGTCGCCGCCGACGCCGCAGAGGCAATCGGTGAGGGACTTCAAAGCTTCTGCGTTCCCGGCTCGGTTGCGGAACAAAGAAAGGTCGGCCTTGGACACGGAAATCTTGCCGCTATGCTGTTGAGAGAAGAAACCAAGTGCTTTGCATTCCTCGCAGGTCACGAATCTTTCGCTGCCGCAGAAGGTGCAATCGGTATCGCAAAGACGGCAAACAAAGTCCGTAAAACTCCGCTTAAGGTTATCCTCAACGGTCTCGGAAAGGACGCCGCATTCATTATCAGCCGTATAAACGGCTTCACCTACGTTCAGACCAAAATGGACTACTACACCGGCGAAGTTAAAGTTGTAAAGGAAACCGCTTATTCCGACGGTGAAAGAGCAAAGGTCAAGGTTTACGGCGCGGACGACGTCACCGAAGGCGTTGCCATCATGGCACTCGAGGACGTCGACGT
>FR901019.1:21071-26843 GCA_000437555.1 Acidaminococcus sp. CAG:917
TCACCGGAAACTCGACAAACCCGACTCGTTTCCAACACCCCGTCGCAGGCACCTATAAGAAACAGTGCGTAGACAAGGGCAAGAAATACTTCTCCGTCGCATCGGGCGGTGGCACGGGCAGAACGCTTCACCCCGATAATATGGCGGCAGGTCCTGCTTCATACGGACTTACCGACACCATGGGCAGAATGCACTCCGACGCACAGTTTGCAGGCAGCTCGTCCGTTCCCGCTCACGTCGAGATGATGGGACTTATCGGTATGGGCAACAATCCTATGGTCGGCGCTTCGGTTGCTTGCGCAGTTGCCGTTCAGGAGGCTCTCACAAAATAACAAAGCCGTTGCCAAAAGGTATGGCAAATTTAAACGGTTAAAAAATGTGATTTAAATTTATAGCAAAAACGCAAACCGTTTTTGAAATTTAAATCCGTAAAGGTAAATCGATTATCGAAAATTTAAATGTATAAAAGATAAACCGTTACTAAAAACTTAAACCGTTTAAATTTAATCTTAAAACAAAAAGACTGACCTTCGTCAGTCTTTTTTGTATTCCAAAAAATTGCCATACATTTAAAAGCATATATTTTTAAAAAAATTTTGAATTTCATTAAAAATGCCGTGCTCGGCAGACTATGCCGTAATATGAAAGGTTACTCGTCGGAAAGCCCCAAAATGTAGTCCGCCGAAACGTCAAGTTCTTTGCACAGCCTTGCAAACGTATCGAGTTTGGGCAGTTTTTTCGTGGTGACGTATTGCGTCACCATTTCGGGAGATATTCCCACACGCTTTGCAATTTCCACCGTAGTCAAACCGCTGTTTTTTATCTCCTCTTTAAGCCTCGTTTTAATCGTTTCAATCATATCATTAGTATATAACTAATAGTTAGTTTTAAGTTGACACTAACCAATAGTTAGTTTATAATAAAAAATATGTAAATATATACCAAGTTATACAAAGGAGGAGAGTGTATGTATAACTGTCCAAAGTGTGGCGGTGAGTTAATTGAAGAAGAAGGTTTTCTCGTATGCAATACGTGCAATAGCAAATTTCGGGTGAAAAGTTATCCATTAAGCTCGTCTAATCAAAATAATGACGAGAATGCGGCTAACGGATCGGGGATAACCGACAGTTCGGCGGTCAATAATGATTTAACGCAATCGAAGACGTCATCGGATACGTCATCAGTCGACAAAAATGAAGCCGAAACTCAACAATCCATCGACGAGAATTGCGCCTCGGCAAACAATAAAACGGATACCGACGTCAATGTTTCAGCCAATCCGAGTTCGGGTGCAAGGGACACAATGTCCTATATGTACGAAAAAGATACTCTGATAGGAAACATTAAATATCTTATAGCTAAATCAAAGGCAAAAAAGGCGGCTGCCAACTCGGCGGGCGTTTATAATAACGGCGGATCGACAGCGACGGCGCAGGGCGGAAATATGTCGCCGAAAGAGTTCTGGAAAAAGTGGGGAACGAAAGTAATAATCCCCGCAATTTTGTTTTTGATTTTAGGCATAACTTTATTGGTTTTGTTTTGCGGTTTGAGAGAAATATACGTTAACGTAGATAATCCCAACGAATATTACGTATTTACACCAACATCTTTTGAGTATCACGACGTGGCGTTCGGTGAAGATTATTCCGTTGAAGGAAAATATTCAAAAAACGGTTCAACCTTGACTTTGAAATATACCGATGAAGATTTCGGAGATATTTCAAGCAGTTTTTCGTTAAGTGCGTCTTCATTGAACGATTCATTTGTTTTAAAAGATTCTTTTGGAGATAAATCGGAATATAAAAGAGTTTCTTTGACTTCATACATAATTCCTCAAAAAGTTAACGTTTATATCACCAACAGTTCGACAAGTGCGGACGGCAGCTACGATATAGAAATCGGGGGAAGGATACAAGAGCCTAAAACCACACCGACAAAAGACGGATATATTTTCATGGGTTGGTATACTTCAAAGGAAGGTTGGAAAAACGAAAAGGCCACTCCTTTTGATTTCGGCGACCGCATTTGGGAAGATACCGACATTTACGCAAATTGGAAGTCCACGGCGGAATATACTCTTACGGGTAGTATGCTTCCCGAAGAGGGCGTCACATTTTTCGAGGGCGATAACCTTATGCGGATTTATCAAAACGCAGGCGGTATAAGCGAAAAAATAGGCAACGGCACCGTGGTGTTGGAATTTAGAGACAAATACGGAAAAATTGTTACGGGCGCCGCTCCTCCTTCAAACGTGACGGTAAGGGTAAAAGAAGTCGTGATAGGAAATAACGTATCTGCAATCCCTAACAATGCTTTTAAAGGGTGTGACTCTCTAATCTCTGTCACAATACCGGCCAGTGTAACGAGCATAGGAGAAGAAGCGTTCTCCGGTTGTGAGTCACTTGAAACAATAACGGTAGATAGCGGCAACAGTGTTTATCACAGCGCAGGAAATTGCCTTATTGAGACGGCGACGAAAACACTTATTGCCGGTTGTAAAAACAGTGTTATCCCCGATGACGGCAGCGTAACGAGTATAGGAAATAGTGCGTTCTGTGACTGCGACTCGCTTACCTCTGTCACCATACCGGACAGCGTAACGAGCATAGGCAGTTATGCGTTCTTTGGGTGCGACTCGCTTACCTCTGTCACAATAGGAGACAGCGTAACGAGCATAGGAATTTATGCGTTTAGTGGCTGCGACTCGCTAACTTCTGTCGCAATACCTGACAGCGTAACGAGCATAGGGTATGGTGCGTTCTTCGATTGCAGCTCGCTTACTTCTGTCACCATCCCGGACAGCGTAACGAGCATAAGAGATGATGCGTTCGCTTATTGCGACTCGCTTACCTCTGTCACATTTGAAGGCACTATGGCGCAGTGGAATTCAATCAGCAAGGGTATCGGTTGGAATTATGATACGCCTTTCACCGAGGTGATTTGCTCGGACGGCACGGTGAGCGTGGGTTAAAGAATAATAAAATTTCTACGATATAAAAAACGTATATTATGCAAGGCTAGTTTTGATACAAAATAATTTTTAAGATAAGCAAGTCAAAAGGCAACGCTATGAGAATATTGGTAGTAGTAAATTATAAAAATTGCCTAAGTCAAAAATCAAAGCAAACAATTTCCCATGCGGGATAAAATCGGAGAGCCTAAGGCACGGTTTATGCCGTGCCTTAGGATATAAGGCTTTAGATAATTAAAATTAACGCTTAAAATTAAAAGCTAATATATACAATAAAAAAATGCTTGGCAATTTTTATATTCAAAGGAGGAGAATATGAAAAGAAAACTGTTTTTAATATTGCTAGTGGCTTTGCTTGCCGTCTCCTTAGTTGCGGTGTTTGTCGCCTGCGGCGATTCTGATTCCAATGAAAGCAGAGACGAAAATTTTTTATATAAAGAAATTTCATCGGAAGAGGGAGACGGAGTAAATAAAAGCGGTTATTGGGTGATTGGATATTACGGCGACGCAACGGATATCGTTATTCCCAATATGCATGACGGAAAAAGGGTGATAGGGATATCGTCCGAAGCGTTTATAAATGACTCGTCAATAACTTCCGTCACCATATCAAATGGTGTAGAAAGCATAGGAGAAAGTGCGTTCGCTTGGTGCCGTTCACTTGTTTCAGTCACTATACCCGATAGCGTGACGAGCATAGGTTATGGTGCGTTCGCTTTGTGCGACTCGATTAAAAATGTATATTGCACATCGGGTATTGCCTCCTGGCTTAATATTGATTTTGAAGATAATACTTCAAATCCTCTACACAACGGTGCCAAACTTTATTTAAAAGGCAAACTTGCAACAAACATTGTTATACCTGACGGCGTAACGAGCATACAAGATTATGCGTTTAGTGGTTGCACCTCGCTTACCTCTGTCACAATAGGGGACAGCGTAACAAGCATAGGAAATCAGGCGTTCTCCGACTGCACCTCGCTCACCTCTGTCACGATAGGTAGCGGAGTAGCAAGCATAGGCAGTAGCGCATTCGCCAATTGCACCTCTTTAAAGGAGATAGCCATACCTGACGGCGTGACAAGCATAAAAGACGGAACGTTCAAGAATTGCACCTCGCTAAGTAAAATAACCATACCCGACAGTGTATCGAGCATAGAAAGCTATTCGTTCGACGGAACGGCATATTATAACGGTTTACCGGACGGCGTTGTATATTTAGGCAAAGTTTTGTATGTGTATAAAGGCTTTGTGCCCGTAAATTTAACTGTGGAAGTAAAAGAGGGCACATTGTCGATTTCAGACTATGCGTTTTATCAATGTCGCATTAAATCTATAACTATACCCGACAGCGTAACGAGCATAGGAAATCATGCGTTTGATAGTTGTGAATATCTTGAATCTGTCACCTTGGGTAACGGCTTAATTAGCATAGGGGAGTTTGCGTTTAACGGTTGCATTTTGATTCCGTCTATCACAATACCGGACAGCGTAACGAGCATTGGGAAAAATGCTTTTTACAGGGGGCGTTCGCTAAAGTCGGTCAATATAGGCAACGGCTTGACAAGTATCGAATATTATACGTTTGCCAAGTGCAGTTCGCTAACTTCAATCAACATACCCGGCAACGTGACAAGCATAGGAAACGATGCGTTTAACGGTTGCTCCTTGCTTGATTCAGTCACAATAGGAAGCGGCTTGACATACATAGGATGGAATGTCTTTGAAGATTGCACCTCGCTGACGACAATCACCCTGCCTGATACATTAACGAGCATTGGGACCAGTGCATTTAGAGGTTGTTCTTCGCTGACATCAATTATCCTGCCCGATAGTTTGACGACCGTAAATGACGGAGTATTTGACGGTTGTTCATCGTTGACGTCGATTATCCTGCCTGATAATTTAAAAAGAATAGGTTCAAGCTTGTTTAGCGATTGCACATCGCTTGAGACAGTAATTATCGGCAACAGTGTAGAGAGCATAGGGGGGCATGCATTTAACGGTTGCAGCGCACTAACCTCAATAATCTTACCCGATGGCGTAACGAGTATAGGAGTTTATGCTTTTAACGGTTGCACCTCGCTTACCTCTGTCACAATAGGGGACGGTGTAACGAGCATACAAGATTATGCGTTCTATAATTGCACATCGCTTACCTCTGTCACCATACCTGACAGCGTAACGAGCATAGGAGATTATGCGTTCTATAATTGCGCCTCTCTTGAGTCTGTCACAATAGGAGACAGTGTAACGAGTATGGGAGAGTATGCGTTCAGTGGTTGCACCTCGCTTACCTCTGCCACAATAGGGAACGGTGTAACGAGCATACAAGATTATGCGTTCTATAATTGCACATCGCTTACCTCTGTCACCATACCGGACGGCGTAACGAGTATAGGGGACTATGCATTTGACGGTTGCAGCTCGATTATTTCAATTACAATACCCGATAGCGTGACCGAGATAGGAAATTATGCGTTCTATAATTGCACCTCGCTTGAGTCAGTCGACTTAGGCAGTGTAGAGAGCATAGGAGATTCCGCATTTGAAGGTTGTCGCTCGATAACATCCGTCATTATACCTGACAGTCTAACGAGCATACAAGGTTATGTTTTTCGTGATTGCACTTCGCTTATTTCAGTGACGATACCTGTTACTGTGAAAAGCATAGGAAATCAAGCGTTCTATAATTGTACCTCGCTGACGTCAATCACTATACCTGCCGGCGTGGAGAGCATAGGATATTTTGTTTTCTATCACTGCACATCGGTTGAGGCAATAACGGTAGATAGTGGCAA
>FR901020.1:0-5012 GCA_000437555.1 Acidaminococcus sp. CAG:917
GCGTGTGCTCTAACCTGCTGAGCTATGATCCCAAAATTTTAGCCCGCCATAGCGGACTTTTTTATTTGGTGGAGATAAACGGGTTCGAACCGTTGACCTCTTGAATGCAAATCAAGCGCTCTACCAACTGAGCTATACCCCCGCATGCGTTTCAAGCTTGTTTAGTATAACAACTTAGGCGAATTATGTCAACAAAATACGCCTGTTTTTTTTATTTTTTTAGCTCACGCAGTCTTTATGCTTTTTCGTTTAAATAGGTTTGCATCTTACTTTTCAAAGACAGATATGCGTTGGATACTTCAAGAATATATCTTTGCCTGTCTTGCGGAGGAAGACTTTTCATATAATCTTTATCGCTGAGCTGCAAAATGGGATTTTCAACTTCAACGCCATTATCGAGTAGCTCTTTCATCTTTTTATATACTTGAGTTTCCATGGGCGTGAGCGAACTTTTTGCGTCCGATTTATCGAGGGCTCCGTAGTTTACGTAGTCGTTTAATTTCATACGTCTTTTGGCTTCTTGGGCAAGCTGTCTTATGGGACAATCGGGATGTTTCACGTTACTCATATTTTTTACCTCGTGCACAAGTATAGCAAAAAATTCGCAAAGTGGAGCGTCATCGACAAAACAAGACAAAATAAGACAAGAAAATTTTTCTGTTTTTATTTTACTTTTTATACTAAAAACAAGGAAACAGTAAAAGTCGGTTGAAATATCACGGCAAAAAACTATTAAAATAAACTCGGCGCAAAATTAAAAGGTTTCAAGCCGACATTTTTTACATTTAATCTTTTTGCTTTATATAAGGATTCTCAGTACCGTCCAAAAACAGGATATCGTTTTGCCGACGAGCCTTTACGCCCCGTCCCGCAAAGAGGGTAAGGCAAAGAGCAATCACAAGCGTAATAAGTTCCGAAGCGGTAAAGGAATACCAAACGCCGTCCATACCGAAAAAATGCGACAAAATAAAAAGGAAAGACACTATCGAAACAAATCCTCTCGAAAGAGAGATAATCATAGCTTTAAGCGCCTTCTCGCAGGCGTTTAAATACTGCGACAACACTACGTTTATTCCCGAAACGAAAAAGCCTATAAAATAAATTCTTAATCCGTTTGCCGCCATGACGTTTAACGTAAAGTCGTTTTCACTGTTGAAAATGAGTGCCAAAGAATCCGCCTTGAACGCCACAACGGAATACAGCACGGCTGAAATCAAAAGCGACAGCGATATAGCCAAAAATACAACCGCCAAAGCCTTTTTCTTTTTAGCTACTGCATAATACTCGCTTATCTGCGGCTGAATACCCTGCGCTATGCCCATATACAGCGAGATGGTAACAAAAGCCAGATTGAGCACTATTCCGTATGCGGCTACACCCACTTTTCCGCTAAGCCCCATAATGACGATATTGAATATGACCGTCGTCAAGCCAAACGCAAATTCGACGAAAAACGACGGTGCGCCAAGCGACAGAGTTTTCGTTATATGTCTTGCCTCGAACCTGACCGCTTTCAGCCTGAAAGTGTTGCGCTTTGTCAGAAAATGCAAAGATAAAATGATAAGGCTTATCACGGGCGAAAATACGGTGGCGAGCGCCGCTCCCTCCATACCCATGTTGCACACGATGACCAGTACCCAATCGAACAGCACGTTAAACAGCGAGCCGACAACCATAGCCGTCATTGCAAGCTGAGGATTGTGGTCGTTTCGGACGAAACAAAGCACTATCTGGTTTAATATGAATACGGGCGAAACCCCGACAAGAAGCCTTAAATATCCGCCCGTCAAAGGCACGAGCTCGCCGCTTGCTCCCAAAAGCGAGGCAATCTGTTCGGGAATGGAAACGCCCAGAATCATGAGCACGCCGCCCACTATCGCCCCCGTAAAAAAGGTATTTGAATAAAGCCTGTCCGCCTCATCGTTTAACCCTCTTGCCTTTAACACGGCAAACCTCGTTCCGCCTCCGATGCCGAACATAAGCCCCGTGGCGTTGATGAGGTTAAACGCCGGTATGGCAAAATTGAGCGAGCTGAGCCCGTTTACTCCAAGCGCCTGCGAAACGAAAAAGGTGTCCGCTAAAATATAGCAAGACAGAGCCACCATTCCCGCCACGTTGGCTGTGACGTATTTAAAAAAGTTTTTGACGAGAGTTTTGTCCACGTCTTCAATCTATCATAAACGGCGCTGAATGTAAAATGAAAAAAGCTAACCCGTTATTTATTTTGTTTAAACTGCAATTTAAACTGACTGAGTATGATTATCGGCTGCGATACGCAACGTTTGCCGTAGTATCGTCGCATTGCGTTTATAAAATTATCGCCTGCGTTTTATCGGGACACTTTATCTATTTCCTTATATGGCATTAACTAAAAGATATGGCGTATCATATCCTTTTTAAATAAAACGAATTTTGTTTAAAAACGGCTTTAAAACTTTAAGCCGTTTTTTCGTTAAAATAAAAAGCCGACCTCTCGGTCGGCTTTTTATACGTTTAGTTTTCGTCTTCGATTTTAAGCATCGCACTTCCCTGTTTAGCCTGACATATCGGGCAAACTTTAAACGCTTCCTTTGCCGTATGCTCATATCCGCAGGAAGAACACTTCCATTTTACCGGTTTATCCTTTTTATAAAGCGTGCCGTTTTTCATCTGCGTATACAGCTGTTCGAAGAGCATCTTGTGACAATTTTCCACCTGCGTTATGTTGGTAAACAGATTGGCAATGTCGGTAAATCCCTCCTCTTTCGCAACTTTGGCAAACTCGGGATAGATTTTCGTCGCCTCGTTGTTTTCGTCTTCCGACGCAAACTTAAGGTTGTCCAACAGATTCCATTTTTCCTTAAAAGGATATCCCGCGCAGACCTCGGCGTTTTCGATGGTCTTGTCGGATGCCGTCTGAATGAACGAATAGAACATTCTCGCATGATTAAACTCGTTGTATACCACCTTGTCGATAAGGTCCGCCATTGCTACATAGCCCTCGTTTCTTGCGCCGTATTCGATAAATTCATATCTCGTCCTTGCCTGACATTCGCCCGCGTAGGCTCTCGCTAAATTTGCAAACGTTTTACTTTTAATTAGTTCCATATTACCTCCATAGAGCAAGTATCGTCAATTATGAGAAATTTAATTCTGCCTTATAAAAAAAATTTAATTTAAAATTATGAGTTAAATAAAAAACCGTACAGCGTGCGGTTGGAAAATTAAACACTTAGTAAAATCAAGGCTTAGGAGAATCCGTTTTAATTTCAGAAGCGTCTGAAGCGTTTAAAATGTTTTCAATCTCTTTTAAATTTTCGCCTCCCTTAGCCTTTAGCATATCCTTAAAACTCGCCGTAGCAGGCTCACTTCTAAGATATTCGAGATTGTCCGGCGCGAAGCATTTGAAATCGAGACCCACAGTTTGAGCAAAACCGAAAATGTCCATAACCTTCGAGTTTTGCACCACCTTATGTCTTTTACACACAAAATCCGCCCTGACAAAATAATCCGCTTTTTCCGCCATATTCGTGTATTGACCGCCCTTTTTGCAAAATTCTTTCAAAATTGCCCAAACCTTAAGCGTATCCTTTTTTTCGAGATGTTCGCTAAAGCACACCGTTTTACCTGAAAACGGGCCTTTTTTAGCCTGTAGCGTTTTTACCTTTGCCTTTAAGATTTTATACGCCGAAGCGTTGCTCGCTTTGGGAGTTCCGCCCTCGGTGTAAGATACGCATGTGGGACAAATTTCTGCAATTTCTTCGGGCGTCATCTTAATTTTTTTCAAAACCGCTTTAAAAGCTTCCATCGTCAATTCGGCGTCGTCGTCCGACTTGTGAAGATGCTTTATCGAAACGCCCGTCTTTTCCGCTATATGTTCAAGAGACATATTCTGCGACCTCGTAAGCTGTGCAAACACTTTCTGTGTATCCAAAGCGCAATACTTCCACTGTTGTAATTTGTATTGAGAGCAAGCGATATTTAAAAATCTGACGTCGTTTGTGACTGCGTGGCCTAATACCATATCGGAGCTTAAAACAAGCTCTTTTATTTTATCGTAAAAAAAGGAAAAATTGGGTTGCTCGGCAAATACCTCGGGCGGATAGGCAAGCTTGATTTCGGGCTCGAATCCTTTTCGCGCGAGTCGGAACGGATATTCGGGATTGATTAAAATATCCTCTTTTTTTAAAACTCTCATCTTTTCGTCGCAGACGACGTATCCGAAACTGCACATATGCTTGCCGTCGCAACATTCGATGTCAAAAAATAAATAACTCAAAATTTCTCCCCACCGTATTTTATAATAACACTCCCGAGTGCGAATTTCAATATATATCTTAATCTTAATTTAAATATAATTAATATATAAAAATTCCCGATTGACGAAACGTGTTTAAATCGAAAAAATATTTTGACCGCAGTAAACTTAATAATTTAACAAGCTATAGCCGTTATCGGTAAAATCAGTTTATACGAAATTCCGATTTCCCTATATCCTCTCCCGCCTTGCAAGGCTTTTCGTTCATAACGCAATCCGCTTCAGCCGCCGTCAGCCCTCTCAAATCGACGTATCCTCCGGATATTTTTCTGATATTGGTAAACTTTCCTATAAGCGTAAAACAGCACCTGTTCAGTCTGTATCTTAAAAGCGAATATCTTTTGCCTCTGCCGTCTGTATAAGTGAAATTTTTAATTTTGCAATTAGCGCAGTCACCGCCGTATATTTCCCTTGCGGGGCAATAGAGAAACGTCATATAAGGGACGTAACCGGCCGCGAATCGGTAGTCGCATTCAAACTTTAAATTTTGCTCGTATGACGCTACGCACCTGTCTACGCCTGCGTCTTTAAACGCCGCGATGGCGTAACGGTTGAATACGTTCATCATTGGGGAAGCAATCACCTTTTTAAAACCTGCGTATTTTAATCCCCATAAATTTTGCGAAACGACAAATTCGGCAAGGTTTACAAGCGTATCCAATTTCGCAATTTCCCTGCCCGTTGCGACATTAGGCAAAACAAGTCCCGCTTTGTG
>FR901020.1:5026-19472 GCA_000437555.1 Acidaminococcus sp. CAG:917
AAAACAAGTCCCGCTTTGTGAGTTTTTAAGAAGTTTTCGGTGCTTATATCGAAATAATCTTGAGGACAAAGAGCGAAATCGGCGTCGTATCGCGACAGCGAATTATACTCCGTCTCGTCGGCAAAAACTATAAGCGGCCTTATGCTCGGATTGCACTTAGGCAAGACTATGTCCTTTTTTTTGTATTTTACTTTGCTACGGCTTTGCTTCAATACCGCCGATTTCAATGCTTCTACGGCTTTGCGCCTTAGCTCGTTAAGCTGCGCTTTCGTCAAAAAAACACTGTCTGTCTTAAATTCCGACAAACGGAAATTAAAACATTCCGCCCCCTTTGCAAATGCTCTCTGAACTTCGTCGGCAGTTAATGAAAGCGATTTTGCCTTATCGCATACCGCGCCCTCTACGCTTACGGAAAGGGAACCGATAGCGCATTTACAAACTATAGGTCTGTTTTTTAAAGCGTTTATCTCAAAGTTTACGTCAGTTTTTTTATCAAAAGAAAGGTTTTCTTGCTCAAGGCGTTTGTCCAAAGTGAGATAGACGTCGTCGTCTTTTTTAACACCGTATTTGGTGTATATCGCAAAGCCGCCCTTTATCTTTTCTACGTTACCCACTCCGGCGCTCGAGGATTCTTCACCGTCGGTAAAAAACTTAACGCCGTCACCCTTAACGGGAAAATATTCGGATAAAACCTCTACCCTGAAAATATCTTTGAATTTTTTTACGCTTGAGACCTTTCCTATTTTTACACCAGTATGAGAGTTAAATTTTGTCTGTAGTTTTTTAAAGTTATCGTAAAGATATGCGCTATCGTTAAAGTTACCTCTGCAAAATACTTTTTTAAGTTCGAGTTTCGCGCTTTCGAAATTATAATTTTTCGAGCCGAGATTATCTATCGCCTCTCTGTAAACCTTGGTGGCGGTAGCAACGTATCCCGCCCGCCTCAATCTGCCCTCTATTTTAAACGAATCTATGCCTGCATCGGACAAAATTTTGAGTTTATCCAAAAGACATAAGTCTTTAGTTGACATTAAATATCCTTCTTTTTTGTCCGAAGTTGTATACTTAAGTCTGCATAACTGAGCGCATCTGCCCCTGTTTCCGCTGTCGCCGCTTGCGAAACTGCTTATATAGCAATTGCCGCTAAAAGACGAACATAATGCGCCCTGCACGAAAAACTCGAGCTCGAGGGTAGTATGTTTTTTTATATCCTTTATATCCTCGAGAGTAGTTTCTCTCGACAGCACGATTCGCTTAAATCCCATCTTTTGAGCGGCTAACGCTCCGGGCAGGTTATGCACTCCGCCCTGCGTGCTCAGGTGAAGCTCTATGTCTTCAAAATTCTCTTTTAAGAAATAAGCGACTCCCATATCCTGCACTATAAAAGCGTCCGCTCCTGCCTCTACCGCCTCTTTGACAGCGTTCAAAAGCGCGGGAAATTCATCGTCGTAAACCAAAGTGTTTAAAGTAAGATAAACTTTTACTCCCCTTAAATGGGCATAGTTTATCGCCTCGGGCAAATCGTCGCCGAAGTTGTTCGCTTTCGCGCGCGCGTTAAAATTTTTTCCGCCGAGATATACGGCGTCTGCCCCTGCGCCAACCGCCGCCTTGAGCGTTTCAAAGTCGCCGCATGGAGACAAAAGCTCTAAATTTTTCATTTATCTTTACCCTTTTTCTCTTTGTCTGTTTCTCTTTCGTAGTCCGACGCTTTTTCGTTTTCTAAAAAAACATCAAAACTTTCTTTTTTTAAAATCTCGCTTTCAAAATTCTTTTGGTATTTTATCCGCTTCGTTTACCTCTGCCCCGTCCGGTTTGTTTATACTCGCTTTTGCGCTGTCGTCTTCCGCTTCAAAAGTCTCGTTGCCTTTTAAAGAAAGATAATAAGGCGAAGTGTGATTTTCGATTTCCTCTACCATTTTGTGATAGAAATCGTTGTCGATAATGCATTTGCGTTTATAAATAAGCATTGCGACGAGTAAGAATACAACGGGAATCAGGCACATACAGCAAAGCAGAGCCATTATTTTGTAGTCGGGCACGGAATTTATCACGGCATCTATTCCGCTAAGTTTATCGGCGGCAGAAATAACTCCCTGAGCGGCATGATTTTCAAGGTCGGCAATCTTATTCGTTTCCACCGTGACACCGACGATAAGATATACAAGCATCACCAAAAACTGCATAATCGCAGAGCCCATTTTCGCAGTGAAAGGTCTGACCGAGAAAATCAAACCTTCGTCACGACTGCCCGTCTTCCACTCGTTATATTCGACGGTGTCCGCCATATATACGAGCATAATAGTATAGAAGCCCTGACCGAATCCCACAATGCC
Source organism: Acidaminococcus sp. CAG:917 (assembly GCA_000437555.1). Lineage (GTDB taxonomy): Bacteria > Bacillota > Clostridia > Christensenellales > CAG-917 > CAG-917. The sequence continues at coordinate 7,360 of FR901020.1, forward strand.
GTTGCATAAAATCAGAACGATAAATTTTAAAAGCCACGGGTCGGAAGGCAAAACAAGCCCGAACAAAAGCATAAGAAGATATCCTGTTATGATGGAAAATCCCGTTGCGTATAAGAGTTTTTTTCGTCCGAATTTTTTTATTAAAAGCGGATACGTCAACATAAAAACTACCGACACGGCTGCGAAAGCTATACCGAATATCGTAGTGAGAATCCCGTTGTATCCGAATTCAAAATATATATACGTAAGGCTCAGTCCTCCGCCGACGACGTTTGTGCCGATATTGAAAATAAGCATAACGAGCGCAGACCAAAGGAGTTGGTCGTTTTTAAAAATGATTTTAAACATTTCCTTTACGCCCTTTTTCGGAGTTTTGACAAAGGATTTCGGGAGAGGTTCTTCTTTAACTCCGAAAACCGTGATAAGCTGAAAACCTATCATAAATACGCCCGCCAAAATACCGAAAACCATATACGCCGTATTGGCGTTTCCGCCTATCGTCCACTGTCCCGCCGTAAATGCGGGAAAGGCGACGGAAACAATTGCCGAGCCTGCCGAAGCGCAAATCTGAGTGAACGACGTCAGTTTCGAGCGGTCGTTTTCGTTTTTGCTTAGCGACGGCAACATACCCCAATATGGAATATCGTTCATCGTGAAGGTGATGCTGAACATAAAATATATGAACGCCAAAAAACCGATAAACGCCCAACCGGAAAGATTTACGCTGAATACAACGGCGACTACAATTGCCGAGGTGACGGCGCCTATCAATATCCACGGTTTAAACTTTCCCCACTTTGTCCTCGTGTTTTCCACTATTCCGCCCATAACGGGGTCGTTGAAAGCGTCGAAAATTCTCGCACAAACTATGATGATACTGACTGAGGCAAACTGCGCGTCTGTCAGCGTTTTTGTAAATAGAATATAAGTTAAAAGATAACCGTTAAAAAGATTGTATAAAAAATCCCTGCCTACTCCGCCAAGCGGAAACAAAATGAGATTTCTCAAGCTTAGCCTTCCGCCCGAAGGTTTATCGGCGTTGCCGTTATCCGAGCCTGTCGACGAAAAGCCGTCCGATATATCCGTCGCATTATCCGTCGCATTGTCTATTGCCGCATTTTCCGAATCCATAATTTACCCCTCAAAAAATAAGCAAGCCGTGCGATTGATGTAGGCAATGCTCTATATAAAATTATACCACACGCTTCCTCATTTTCAAGTCCCAAAATTATTATGCGGCGCTCAAAAAAGCGGAGCATCCGCTCCGCCCTGTTTGCCTATTTTCAAAAAGTGTTTTTACGGCTTATATACAATATGTATGCGCCGCAAATTGTTTATACTGCCAAAAACAAATTTTTGAGCCTTAACTTTGCTCCGTTTTTTATCTCGTTGATATTCTGAACAAGACCGCCCGATACTTCAAATTGAAACTCACGGGCATATCTTTCGTTTTCTCCGTCCTTTACCATAACGGCGACGATGTTTTCGGGATTCTCTCTCGCCTTTGGGAATTCCACACAGGAAAACTCCCCGAGATAGTCTTTTAGCGCTTCCGCTTTCAGGTCGGAAGCAAGGTAAGTTTGCGCTTTATCGAGGTCGCCCGACATTACCGCTTCCAAAAGCAAATAAGGCACCAAAACGGGAATGTAATCCCTTTCGTTTTCGTATTCATATTTTCTCGATATGATTTTAAATTCCCTCTCGTTTTCAAAAAAGGAATATTCTTCTATAATTACTCTGCCGAGCATATCGTGAAGCTTCTTTTTGGTGGTAAACGAGCTTTTTCCGAAAGTGATTGAATCCGCCTCGCCCATAAACAAGAGTTTATAGTTGTTATCCGCAAGACAAATCAATAAAAACTGTCCGTCCTCCGTTTGCCCCGTAACGATAAAGAGCAAACCGAGGCTCAACGGAGTCGTATCTATTTTAGGCTTTGAAACCTTTCTGCCAAAGTCGTAGAGCACGTTGGAACTAGGGTTTGAAATCATCATTTTTTCCGTGCCGTCAACAAATATCGTCGCCGTGTGGTTTATTCCGTTGTGCCTCGCCTTGACCTCGGTAACGGCCTCAAAAGTCTTGAAACGTTCCTCTTTATCTTTGGCGAAACTTATCTCGTAAACGCCGCTGCCCCACCTTGTGACCGCCACGTCTCCGTAAATTTCCCTTGACGACGTTTTGAGCTTTATACTTTTGGGCACGCCCTTCCCGAGCGGGAAACAGCTGATAAGATGTTCTTTGCCGTCCCCTTCGAAAGAGAATGTTTTAGAACATATCTTACCGTCAAACAAAAGATACTCGTTTTCTGCACAATTTACAATATACTTCTCCACTAATTCACTCCGTTAAAATATTATGCTCTGCCGCTTCCGTTTATTCCGAGTGAGCGGCAAATCTCATCTAAAGGTTTTTGCGCGCTCAACGCTTTTTCCATCGAAAATTCGTCGCTTGCGACAGCGTCCATTTTCGGAGTATGTACTTTTTTTATTTCTCCCACGAGTTTCTCAAAAAGACGCGATAGTTCCTCGTCTTCGGATTTTAATCTTTTAACCTCGCTTTTGAATTGTCTTTCCGCATCCGAACCGCTCGGACGTTTGTCGAGCGAGAAATCTTTGCGCAACATATTTTCGAGGTCTAAAGCCGTTTGAATGACGACGCTTTCCATATTTAGAGCGTCCTTTGAAAAATGATATCTCTCTTTTAATTCTTCATAAGCGTTTGTCCACTTTGCCTGAAATATTTTGAGCCTTTCAATTTCAAGCGCATATTGAAGCTTTAAATCGAGAGTCATTTCGTTTGCCTTCTCATTGGCGGCAACAATGCTTTTTTTAATTTCGTTTTCCTGGTCTTTATAGTCGGCAATGACGTTTTCAAGCTCGAAACATCTTGCCTTGAGCTGTGAAATTTTTTCCTTTTGCTGTGCTAATTGCTCCTCATAATTTTTCTCGCGTTCAAGAATATAGCCGTCAACCTGGGCCGTATCGTAGCCCTTTTTGGCTATATTGAATTTGGTCTTATCCATAAATTACCTCACAAAAAAACGCTATCAATACTATGAAGCATTGACAGCGTTTTTGCAACTTTTAAAAGTTTAAGATTTTAATTTGTTTTGTCGATTTTAGTTTGATTTTGTTTAACCTGTTCCGACAAATTAAACAGCGTTTTAAATATATTTTACACCCGATATCAGCCCTTGTTTAAAAGGAGCTTGTGTTTTAAATCGTAAAGCCTTTGAGAAAGGTCTACTTTGTATTCCTGCGTGTTTACCACCCTCAAATATTCCGGATAGAACGAAGCGACCTGCTTATCCAACCTCTTTCCTATCTCGGCAAGAGACGGCAATTTATATACAAGTTTTCCGCCTTTGAATACGTCCACCATAAGTTCCTCTATATGATATTTTTCAAACGTAGTCTTTTTCCATATCTGTTCCGGGTGAAAAACGGTAAGAGGTTTAGATTCGTCGAATTCGTCGTCTTCCAGGCAAATAAGGTCGGCTGCCGCCATGTTGTCTGCGTCATAAATTCTCACAACCTTTTTCAAGCCGGGATTGGTGATTTTAGCGGGCGTATTCGATACCTTGATTTTGGGGTCAAGCTCTCCCTTTTCGTTTTCCATGGCGGCAAGCTTATAAACTCCCCCCAAACTCGGATTTGTATAGCTTGTAATAAGGCGTGTTCCTATGCCGAAAATATCTATTTTTGCGTCTTGAGCCTGAAGTGCGAGCAAAACGTCCTCGTCGATATCGCCGGAAGCAAAAATCTTCACGTAGTCGTATCCCGCCGCGTCAAGCATTGCCCTTGCTCTTTTGGAAAGATATGCAAGGTCTCCGCTGTCCAGCCTTATGCCGAGCGGCCTGTAACCTTTTGCGGTTAACTCGTCAAACACTTTTATCGCGTTGGGAACGCCCGACTTTAATGTGTCGTAGGTATCCACCAAAAGCAAGCAGCCGTCGGGATAAATTTCGGCATATTTTCTGAAAGCGGTAAGTTCGTCGGGAAATGACATAACCCAACTGTGAGCGTGCGTGCCCTTGACGGCGATGTCGAACATCTTGCCCGCTAATACGTTGGAAGTTGAACGGCAACCGCCGATATAAGCCGCCCTGGCGCCGTATATGCCCGCATCGGCGTTCTGTGCACGTCTCAGTCCGAATTCCAAAATCTGTCCTTTGGTGCTCTCGCAGAGTCTGAGCGCCTTTGTGGCAATGAGCGTTTGGTGATTTAAAAAAGTCAACAGAGCGGTTTCGACAAGCTGCGATTCAAAAAGAGTTGCCGTCACAGTGAGCAACGGCTCGTAAGGAAACACTATCGTGCCTTCCGGTATTGCTTTGATATCGCCCGTAAACTTGAAATTTTTAAGAGCGGTCAAAAAATCCTCGCCGAATTGATTGAGCGACCTTAAATATTCGATGTCGTCGTCGGAAAAATGCAGGTTTTGAATATATTCCACAACCTGCTCAAGACCTGCGGCAACTGCGTAAGAAAAACCGCCTACACCTCGGTAGAAAACGTCGAACACGGCTTTACGGTCGGCAGTGTCGCACTTTAAATAACCGTTCATCATTGTCAACTCGTAAAAGTCGGTCAACAGCGTTAAATTTCTCATAATTACCTTCTTAAAGTATTTTTATTTAGGGCGATAACGGCTATAGCAAGCCGGGTAAAACGCCTGAATATTTTGTTTTGCAAGCAAATAAATTTTGTCTAAATTTTCTTTCCGTCTGACGAGTCTTTGTTATCTTTCGATTGACTTTCAAAAATATCCGACCTTTCTTCTTTTGAGCTTTCCGACAAAACCTCCTCGGCGCCGCCGTTTAAATCGCCGTTTTGTTTTTGCGCCGATATCTCGCCCGAAATTTCAGAATCGTCGGACGTTTCTTGAACAGGTTGCCGAGCATTTCCCGACTCGGCGGAATTATTGTCTCTTTCGGCGTCTACGGATTTTTTATCCGTCTTTTTGCCCGAATTTATTTTGTCTTTTATTTTAACGAAAAATTCTTTAATTTTGTTCGGTTTGTCATTCTTATTTTGTTCCGAACCGTCTTGCGTTTTCAATGCGCCGTCTGAGCTACCGCTATCGCTTAAAATGTCTTTGTTTTTCGCTTTTAATTCCTCTGCATATCCTATTACGGGATTACCGTAAGGGTCAACGCCGACAACCGCTCTCTTTTTGCCCCAAATGATTTTTTTCCAAAGATGTGCTACAAATTTATAGATTTTATAATCTGATTTATTTGTGTCGATTTCCTCGCCTATTTCAATTTTAGCTCTGACGTTGTTGTAAACCGCCTTAAAGGCAATATAGAGCACGCCAAGAACAAGCGCAACGGGAAACACTACAAAACACAATACCTGCGTTATGGGCACGGCGTCCATACGGAGATATTCCATAAGTCCTCTTATGAGGAAATACCAAAACAGATATGCAAACCCGAGAACGCCTCTGAATTTCTTTCCGAAACGCCATACGAAATAAAAGCCTACCGCCCCGATAAAATTCCAAGCCGCTTCGTATATGAAAGTGGCATAGTGCCAACCCGCGCCGCCGCACGTGCAACCGGGTGCCGTGCAATGTTCGATATACACGCTAAACGGGAAGAACTCGGGAAAGCCCGCGCTGATAGCCGCGCCGTATGCTTCCTGATTTATAAAGTTTCCCCATCTGCCTATTGACTGCGCTAATAGCAACGTAGGAACGATAACGTCGATAAGTTCGGGAGCCGTGACCTTATCTCGGTGCCTGTACCAAAATATAATTCCGCCTATAATTCCGCCGAACACGCCGCCCACAATAGTGATACCGCCGTCCCATATAGCTATGGCGTGCACAAAATCGTCCCACGAATTCCACGGAAAATATTCCTCGGGACGAACCATGATATAAAATATTCTCGCAAACACGACGGCAATGGGAATTATCCATAAAAACGCCTCGAGAGCGTCGTCGCTTTTCAAACCTAACCGTTTAAACTCTATCATTGCGTAGACAAGGCATAAAAGCATTGCCAAAGTTATGATTATGCCATACCACTTAACGGATAGATTGCCTATCTCGAACGCCACTTTATTGGGTGCCAACAACGTCATAAATTTACCTCTGTAACAAGCGTCGCTCCGCTGTTTCTCACGACAAGTTTAAACACACAGTCGTCGCCGAACATATCCGCCATGAGTTTTTTAAATTTCTCCGAATTATCTTTTTTGACAAAAGCGAGAATAGTCCCCGCAAAGCCTCCGCCGTGAACTCTGACAGCCTCGCACAGTCCGGACTCTTTAGCATAGGTTATGGCAAAAGGCAGATACTGCGCCGTATCCGACGGCGGATAAAGGTTTTGCAGCAATTTCCACGACGAATCGCCCGACTCGTTTATAACCTGCAAAAACGACTTTGTGTCGCCTTCTTTAATAAACTTAAGCGCGAGGTCCACTCTGTCGCATTCCTCAAAAAAGTGCAACGCTCTGAGTACCGCTCTGCCCGAAACTTTTTGAGAAAGAGTCTGTGCATATTTTAATACTTCCGATTTAGCGGTAAACCTTAATGAGTCGACGCTGAAGAATTTAGCTACGCTCTTCATATCGTTTAATATTCCTGCATAATCGGCAACAAGGTCGCTGTGGTCGCCGCCTGCGTTTATTACGAAAATGTCTAAAGTGTTATCATTCCACGGAGCGGGTATAACATCGGGATTTTGAGTATCTTTGAAGTCTATCAGATTGACTCCGCCCAAGGCGATAGCCGCCTGGTCCATAAGTCCGCAAGGCTTACCGAAATATCTGTTTTCGGCATACTGTGACGCCTTGGCCTTTTCTATCGCAGAGATTTTGCCGTCATTATAAAAGCGGTTGAATATCTCGCCCACGAGTACTTCGAATGCGCTCGACGACGAAACGCCTGCGCCCTTGGGCACTCTGCTTGTAAAACAAGCCTTGAATCCTCCCACTTTATATCCGTGACTTACAAAATAATCCGCCACGCCCTGAATGAGTGCAAAAGACGTCCCCTTGTTTTTTTCTTTAAAAGTTATATCGTTTAAATCAACGGTCATACGCGGATAACCGTCGCTGTCAACCGATACGCTAAAATCGTCCGACGGGGTCGCAACCGCCAGAATATCGACGCTTACCGCGGCTGCCATAACTTTTCCGTTATTGTGGTCGGTATGGTTTCCGCAAATCTCTATGCGTCCCGGCGAAGAAAAAACGTATCCCTTTTTATAATCGGGAAAGCTGTTTTTAAACGCATGGGCAAGCGAATTTAACCTGCGCTTCAGTTCGTCGGATACGTCGCCGTATATATCTTTTAAAACTTCGTCTAAAAGCGAGTTGTCAAAATATTTTTTTTGTTTATCGGTTGTCATATAACCCTCGGTTATGTATAATATTTATAGCTTAGATTATATCACAGAGCTTTACGTTTGAAAAGTTATTTTTTAAATAGTTTGTTTTTTTAGGTGAAATATGAAAGAAATCGAAATCAGCGAAAAAATCGAGCAACTTTTAATTTATGCGCAGCAAAATCTCAATTTAATCGACGAAGACGTCGTTTGGTCAAGAAACTATCTTTTGGACCTTTTAAAGGTCAAGGAACCTTTTGAGGGCAAAACAAAACTTGTTCCTTTGCAAGAGATTTTAGACGCTCTGTGCGATTATGCGGTTGAACAAAAATTGTGCGAGGATTTCGAAAAGCTTTTGTTTGAAACGAAGATAATGGGATACGTTATCCCTATGCCGTCAAAAATTATCGAGCTTTTCGACGATATAGCGTCGCAAAAAGGGATTAAATGCGCAACCGATTGGTTTTATAACTTTTGTGTAAAAAGCAATTATATTCGCAAAAAGGACATTGACAAAAACTTAAAATGGGAGTTTAACGGCAGATGCGGTAAAATTAAAATCACCATAAACTTGTCAAAACCCGAAAAAGACCCCGAAGAGGTCAAACGCGCGGCAACGGCAAAAACAGGTTATCCCAAATGTATGCTTTGTCCGTCAAACGTGGGATTTGCCGGCAATGCCGACCACCCCGCAAGACAAACGCTCAGGACAATCCCGATAGAGCTCAATAACGAAAATTGGTTTATGCAATTTTCACCTTACGTATATTTCGACAATCATTTAATTGCCATTTGTGAAGAACACCGTCCCATGAACATCACCAAAGCTTCTTTTGAACGCATGGCGGACTTTATCAATCTTTTTCCTCACTACTTCATAGGCTCAAATGCTTATCTTCCCATTGTCGGCGGAAGCATTTTGGCTCACGACCACTATCAGGGCGGAAATAAAGTTTTGCCCGTGCTTGAAGCGAAAAATAAAAACTATTATAAACTCGAACAATATCCCGACGTAAACATAATCATTCCCGATTGGTATAACAGCGTGGTAAAGATTGAATCTAAAAACCGCAAGCAGGCAATAGAGGCAGCAAATCATATATTTGAAACGTGGGTAAATTATACCGACGAAGAAGTCAATATAACCGCTTGGACAACCGAGGACGGTAAAAAGGTTCAGCACAACATAGTCACCCCCACACTTCAGTTTAACAAGGACGGCGAATACAGTTACGCTTTTATTTTAAGAAACAATTGCACTTCAAAGGAACGTCCTTACGGCATTTTCCACCCGTCGGAAGATTTGCACAACATAAAAAAGGAAGCAATCGGCATTATCGAAGCTATGGGTCTGTTTATATTACCGGGACGACTTGCAAGCGAAGCCGCTCAAATTAAAGACATTTTGACGGGAGCGACAAAACTTGACTTTAAATCGCTTGCCGACGAAAAAAATCCTCTTAACAAACATCTCGGTATGATTGCTCAGCTCACCAACGACTACGGCACCAATCTCGGAGAAAAAGAAGCGGGCGAAGCCGTTACAAACGCAATCAACATCGCCTGTGAAAAAATACTCGAAACAACCGCTGTGTTTAAAAACGACGAAAAAGGCGTGGCGGCTTTCGCTAAGTTTATGCAGGCTTGCGGTTGCATCGGAAAATAACAGGCATAAAAACCAACCGCCATATTAAATGCAATCGCATTAAATTGACACCGTTAAAGCGAGCCATATTAAAGTAAATGTTTTTAAACCTACAATCACAAAGTATTTTAACAAAACGCAGCTAAATTCATTCAAGCATTTATTTAAACAAAGCTATACTACCTAAATTAAAATAAATTAATCTAAATTAGCAAATCACTTAAAATATAAAAAAGCCGAGGTTCAACGCCTCGGCTTTGTTTATAATGCTGTAACAATTAAAAAAGTTACATATTCTTATCTTTATTTTCGGGAGTATTTAAAAGGTCCTTATCTTTATGCCATCTGAGTCCACCGCCCTTTGCTTCTCCCCTTACGGTGGTAAGCGGAATGAGCGATACGTCAAAAGAGCCGTCGTCAAAAACCGATATCAAAGTCGCTCCCCTTTGATTTTTCTTATTTTTTATTTTCATATAAGCAAGATAATCTATGCTCATTCCGTAAGTGAGTCTTACTCCCTTATAACTCATCGATAAAGTATTCAAGTGGTCGTGGCCGTAAAAAACGCCTTTAGTTGAGCCAAGTTTCAAAATAGTATCGAATTCCTTGCCGTATCTATGGGGCACTCCGAAATATTGGTCGTGTTCCAAAACGGCTCCGAGATAATATTTTGTATCCTTGCTTTTTGCCTGCATCGCCCACCAGGCGTCTCTTGCCTCTCTGAAAGGAATGTGCTGAAAAATCAACGAAGGTTCGCCGTTTTTGCAATTCTCTTTTATCATTTTCTCATACCATTCCACCTGGTCATCGTGCACGATATCGAAGCCCGAAAAGAAGCTGTTTGTTTCATAGCTGTTTGAGTCGAGCATCACCAAAAGGTTGTTTAAACTTCCGTCCTCGTTTTCAATCCTTATGACATAGTTGCCCTCGCCGAAAATATTTTGATCGCCCGATTTGAAAAGACAGCCGGGCGCGGATGAATAAAACTTGGCAAGCTGCGATTTTTTGTGCGTAGAATAAGACTCGCAGTCGTGATTTCCGAACACCATACACCACGGCACGCCGAGCGTCGCCATAAGAGAGCTAAACCACTTGGCAGGACGCATATTGTTAAAACTGCCCGAAAAAACGGGAATGGGATAGCTTACGTCACCGGTCACTACAACAAGGTCAGGCTTGGCATAAGTTATTAAATCTCTGACGGCGGTGAGCGCAAGGCGGTCCTTCTTTCTTGAAAGGCAGCCTCCGCCTATATGCACGTCGGTTATCTGAAGAATATTAAAATCCTTACCCTTTTCCTTTTTAAACACGCTAACCCCGTTTTTTTCAAACGGGGTTGTAAATTGTTTATCGATTTTTTCAGCTTTAATTTTCATCCGAACTATCGTTTCCTTTTATTTCAGTTTCTGCCGTTTCTTTTTCCTGATTTTTACCTTTTTTAAATTTTACTGCTTTATCCGCACTATTGGCATCATCTTGAACAGAATCGGAAACGACAGGGTCGATTTGTTCAATCTTATCGACTTCGGCTATAACTTCTTTAGGTGTTTCCTCTTCGGGAAGAACGGGATGTTCTTTGTAAATTTGAATCATCTCCATATCCTTTTCGGCGTTATACTTGCCGTAGTGCTTTTGAATCAAATCGATACGCTCTTGCTTTTCTTCTTCGGTCAGGCTGTCGTATTGACCGGTCTTGACCTTATCGGAAAGATATCTGACTCTTGCGAGTACTTTGTTGTTGAGTCTGAAATTGCAAGCGGCAAAGAAAGCGAACGCAATGAGCACGGTAACGGCAATACCCATCAGAAGTCTTATCGTCAAGACGACGTTTGCGGTAAGCGCAGGGGCATTTGAAATGCCGTTATTGATATTTGCAATATACGTATCATATCCTACGCCGGTTAAAATCCAACCGATAAGCCCGACGCCGAGTGCGCCTGCCACTTTACGGATAAGCGTCATCATACCGCTGTAATTTCCCGTCGGACGCTCACCTGTCGCAAGCTCGCAGATGTCAAGAGTGTCGGGGAAAATCATCCACGGTATCATCTGTGCTCCGCCGAAGCCAAAGCCCATTATGAAAGCGACGAAAGGAATAACCAAAGGCGGACACCATGCCGGGTCGAGAACGGCAATCAAAATACCGCCGATTATGTAGAAAGGCAAGCCCATTCTGAAGGCAAAGCCTTTGCCCTTTTTATCCATAACCCATCTTACAAGCGGGAATGCAATGACGGCGGCAACCATGAGCGGGGCGACTACGAACATTGACGAAAATTTCATGGTCATAAAACCGAGGTCGACTATCGTATTTCTCCAAACGTGGTCGGCATAGAATGCGGCAAGAGCGGAAAGCATATCCATGCAGGTAAATGCCGAAACGTACATGCCTATATGCCAGGCATAGCTTTTATTTTTATAAGGGGTGATATAGCCTTTTAAAAACTCTTTAAAGTTAAACTTGACTTTTGCTTCGTGAGGCGCGGGCTTAATTCTCTCTTTAGTGCCGAAAGCGCAAATAACGAGACCTCCGCCGAACAGAAGACCGAAAAGCGACGCTATAATAAGCCAGAAAGCTGTGGGCGACAAAGTGGGATTATCTACGTCCTGCATTGCATTGAGGAGCAGAAGCGGAACAAGATATGCTATACCCGAAGCGGCTGCGACAAAGACGACTTTGATCGTGTTTGCGTTGTTACGCTCTTTAAATGACGGAGAGATATCGCTTGCCATAGACGTATACGGGACCTGCGAACAGGTAGAACACGTGTTCCATACCATATAAAATATGAGCATCCAGGCTATCAAACCTGCTTGGTCGGTTATTCCCCACTCCCTGATAGGAGCAAAGAGTAAGAACAGCGCAATTATAAGCGAGATGCCGCCTATAAACATATACGGTTTACGTCTTCCGAACTTTGACCTTGTGTTATCGGAAATATAACCCATGATAGGGTCGGTGATAGCGTCCCAGATTTTGGAAATAAGCATAATCGTTGACGCCGCCGCCGAAGCGATGAGCAAGGTATCGGTCATGTATTTTAGCAAAACGCACGCCATAAGCGCAACGCCGCCGCCGTCCATAAGAGCGCCGAAACCGTAGAAAATCTTTTCTTTGGTAGGTATTTTATCTTC
>FR901020.1:19535-27475 GCA_000437555.1 Acidaminococcus sp. CAG:917
CCGCCAGGCGTAGCCCCTGCCAAAACTTCCTTTTTCTTTTTCATAGTTTTGTGGGAATCCCCCTTTATAAAATTTTTTTTGCAAATTATAAATTAACTTAGCTTTTAAATACGCTATGCTCCAAGCTTGACATTTAAAAGTTAAAGCCTCAATTATCTAAGGCTAAAGGCATTGAACAAATGCCCTGCCTGAAATGCCTATGAACTTAACGGAAATAAAAAACCGCTTAAAGCAGTTTCCTATTTTGTAGCCCAAACTTTCTTTAAGCGTGCAAACCTCGGCAAACCGTCTTCAAGCGGAGCCTTTGCGTCTCCTTGAATGAGCGGAAGCGCATATTTTATAAAATCTTCGGTAAGGCCTGTGCCGTCCGGAGTTATCCACTCGAGCGGAACGGTCTTTTCGGTGTTGGCGGCTTTTTCGAGAGGCATCAAAACGGGCTCCATAACGTATTTGTCACCCTTTTGTCTTTCAAAAATTACCATCTTATCCGTTTCGCCCTCGCAGGCATATCTGACAGCTGCGCTGCCCGCCTCAAAAGCTTCTTCGACGTCCACCTTTGAAGCAAGGTGCGCCGCACAGCGTTGCATAAGGCTGAATTCAATCGACCTGGTTTTAACGCCGAGTTTTTCCTTTACAATGTTGGCGAGCATAGCGCCGACGCCACCGAGCTGAGCGTGTCCGAAAAGGTCGGTGGTAGAAGCGGTAAATTCGCCCACGTATTTGCCTTCTTTTGTCTTTATACCCTCGGATACGACGGCAATACATTTGTTGTGTTTTTTATCGCAGACCGCCTTGACGTCGGATATGAATTTATCCACGTCGAAAGGAATTTCCGGGAGATAAATCAAATCTGCGCCGAGATTTTTATAATTTGCGAGCGCCGCAGCTGCTGTGAGCCAACCGGCGTTCCTGCCCATAACCTCGATAATACAAACAAGACCCGTGTCATAAACGCTTGCGTCGAGATTAATTTCCATTAAAGTGGTTGCAATATATTTAGCCGCACTGCCGTAACCGGGACAGTGGTCGGTGCCGAACAGGTCGTTGTCTATAGTCTTGGGAACACCAATGACGTTGCAATCATAGCCGGAATTCTTCATAAACTTGGATATCTTGTTGCAAGTATCCATAGAATCATTGCCGCCGTTGTAGAAGAAATAACGAATATCGTATTTTTTGAAGACCTCAAGCAATCGGTTATAATCGGTGGGGTCATCCTCGAAATTTTTGAGCTTATATCTCACCGAGCCGAGCGCAGATGACGGAGTATATTTTAAAAGCTCAAGTTCTGACATATCCTCTTCGTTGATGAGATAAAACTTTTCATCTAATATGCCTCTTATGCCGTGAGATGCTCCGTAAACGTTTGTGATGTTCTCCTGCTTTAACGCTTCGATGAACACCCCTGCCGCCGACGAGTTAATAACCGACGTCGGACCCCCTGACTGGCCGAAAATGCAGGCGCCTTTCAAATTTTTCATATTTCCTCCCTTGGTTTAAAATTGCGACTATATACTTAAAACTCTGGTGAGCTTATAGAGTTCGGAATCCACTTCCTTTTTCATCGATAAGGCCTTAGCCAAATCCATATCAAAAATCTTACTGTCCTTGACGCCGATTGCCCATGCACCCTCACCCGACGATAAAACGTCAATTGCGTGAACCGACATTCTTGCCGCCATAACTCTGTCATACATATTCGGGCCGCCGCCTCTTTGAATATGTCCGAGGGTTGTGACGGTAGGAGTCCTTCCCGTAATTTCTTTTATCGCTTTGATAAGTTCGGTTTTGTCACCTGCGCCTTCGGCAAAAACAATCATATTTGACGTTTTGCCTCTCTTTGCGGATTGCTGAACGCTTTCGGCAACTTCTTTAAAATCTACCGAAATTTCCGGGACGAGAACGTATTCGCAACCGCCCGCCAGACCTGCATAGAGAGCGATATCTCCGCAGTTACGTCCCATAACTTCGACAATGGAAACTCTTTCGTGAGCCGTGTTTGTGTCTCTTAAATGGTTGATTGCCCAAAGAACGGTATTGACGGCGGTATCGAAACCGATTGTAAAGTCGGTGTAAGCAAGGTCATTGTCGATAGTGCCGGGAAGTCCCGCCACGTTTATACCAAAATCGTTAAACAAGTCAAGACCGCCTCTGAGCGAGCCGTCGCCGCCGATGACGATAAGGTTGTCAATATCCCTTTTTCTCAAGTTTTCCGCCGCTTTGGCACGCTTGTCATAATCTTTAAACTCGGGGCACCTTGCGGTATGCAAAATTGTGCCGCCTTTCTGAACGATGTCACTGACGCTTCTCGGATACATCTGAAAGATATCGTCTTCGATAAGTCCCGTATATCCCCTTTCAACGCCGTATGTTTTGTAACCGCGATAAATACCGTATCTGACTGCCGCTCTGATACAGGCATTCATACCCGGGGCGTCGCCGCCGCTTGTTAAAATAGCAACTTTTTTCATATATACCTCGAAAATTTTAATGCAACGTATTTAGTCTTAACGGTTATTCTCCGCCCAAGGTAATTGCGGGGGTTTAATCGTAAGTCGGCTTTAAACGAAACTTTAAGCTGATTTGAGCTATTGCCCGCTTATATCGCCGTTTAACCCGTTTATAATAATAACATTTTTTGCAAAACAGGTCAATACATAATTATTTATTTTATCAGTCTATTTCATTTTATTTAAAACTATTTTTTAGATTTTATTTTTACGTTTGCGCCGCCCACGATATTTTTGACTCCGCTAAGCACGTCATCGCCTATTTTTATTCTTTCGCTAAGCTCGTAAAGATACGATTTTTCATTCATAACCGCTTGCACGATAACCTTTGTATCGCCGGGATATCTTCTCAGCAAATTTCTGAGTATATTTATAAGCCCTTTATCGTCAAGCTTGATATAAACGATATCCGTTCCCTTTTCGGCGTCGTCGCTCTTTTTCGCTTCGCTCTTTTTCTCAATAACCCAGGGCGAAATTTCGTCGATGACGACTTTGGGTTCGCTCTCTACCGTAAGGTCGAGTTTGCCCTTCACTATGACAGGCGTTTCCGTTTGAAGCATTCCCTTGTTCTTTTCATAGGAACGTCCGAACATGGCAAAACCAATCTGTCCTTCAAAATCGTCTATTTTTCCTATTGCGAAACGGTTTCCGCTCTTTGAAACTCTGCTTTCAAACGAGCTTATGATTCCGCCGAATTCAACTCTCTTATTGTTTAACGCCGACAGTGAAGAAGTATTTTCTACGTCAACGTCCACCTCTTCCGCATCAGACTCCTCATCCGTTGCCGCAACGTCCGCCGTCGAAAAGTTAAAGTTTTTCGTAAAGCCTCTGTATTCGTCAAGAGGGTGACCCGACGCATACATTCCCAAAACTTCCTTTTCGTAATTTAATTTTTGAATGTTGTCGAATTCGGGCAATACCGTATATTTAACGGGAATATCTTCAATAAGCTCGTCAAACAGTGAAATCTGTCCCGACCCCGCACCCTTTCTTGCCGCGGCGCAGGAATCGACAATTTGTTCATAACTTGCAATGAGCGTTGCCCTCGTCTGCCCGAAACAGTCGAGAGCGCCTCCTTTTATGAGACTTTCAAGCATTCGCTTGTTTATTTCCGAATTTCGGTCGACAAGGTCTCGGATATCTTTATAAGCGCCGCCTCTTTGACGCTCGTCGAGAATGCTCTTCATCGCCGCCTCGCCCATATTTTTTATTCCCTTAAGTCCGTATCTTATACCGTCGCCCTCTATAGTGAACAGCTCCGACGAACGGTTAATATCAGGGGGATATATTTTGTAGCCTTTATCCTTTAAATAATTTATATAGTGCTTAACCTCGTCCGCGCTTGAAATTCTGTTGTTTATGACGGAGATGATAAAGTGCAAAGGATAATACCGTTTAAGATATGCCGTTTGGTAGCAAACCACCGCATATGCCGCCGCATGCGACTTGTTAAAGGCATAACTTGCAAAGCCTACTATAACGTTCCAAAGATTTTTCGCAGATTGTCTCGACAGCCCGTTTTTTACGCAGCCGGTCACCTGCTCTTCCCTGTCTTTATCGAGTTTCAAAACTCCGCCGTCGATAAAGAGCTTTTCGTTTGCCTTTAAAATGTCCTCTTTCTTTTTGGAAATGGCACGCCTCAAAATATCTGCGCCGCCGAGAGAAAATCCTGCGAGGTCCTTTGCAATCTGCATAACCTGCTCCTGATAGACAATGACGCCGTATGTGACTTTGAGCACGTTTTTCAATACCTCGTGTTCATAGGGAATATTTTCGGAATTTTTCTTGTTTTTTATAAACTGCGGTATAAAATCCTTGGGACCCGGTCGGTAAAGCGAAATTCCCGCTATGATTTCTTCAAGTCCGTTTGGCTTAAGCTGCGCCATAAAGTTTTTCATACCCGCGCTTTCCAATTGGAACACAGCTTCGCAATCGCCGCTTGCAATCAATTTGAAAACTTCTTTATCATCATAGCCGAGTTTATGGAAGTCGATATCCACCCCCTTATCTTTTTTGATAAGCTTTATGGTGTCGGATATATCGGTAAGCGTTTTTAAAACCAAAAAGTCCATCTTTAATAGTCCGACTTTTTCTATTTGGTCTTTATCGAACTGCGTGGTAATTATATCGTCGTTGCGCTGAAGCGGAACGTGTTGAACAATCGGGTCGGGACAGATAACGACTCCTGCCGCATGCACGGAAGTCTGACGCGGCATACCTTCAAGTTTTAAAGCCACGTCTATAACCTTTTTTGCTTCCTCGTTCGTCTGATACAGCGCGATAAATTCGGGGACGGGATTCTTTCCCCACAGCCCGAGAGACTCTCCTATGAACGGTTTGCCGAGTTTGGGCAGTGTGGAAACCCACTTGTTCGCTTCCTGAAACGGAATATCGTAAACCCTGGCTACGTCTTTGATGACGGCTTTAGCGCTCATAGTCGAATATGCGACAATCTGAGCAACGTTATCCTTGCCGTATTTTTGGGTGACGTAATCGATAATTTCACCTCTGCGGAAAAAACAGAAATCGATGTCGAAATCAGGCATAGATACTCTTTGCGTGGAAAGAAATCTTTCAAAAATCAAACTGTATTTTATCGGGTCGACGTCGGTAATACCTATACAATAGGCAACAAGCGAGCCGACGCCGCTGCCTCTGCCCGGGCCGACAGGTATACCCATCTTCTTTGCCTGATTAACAAAATCCCACACTATCAAAAAATAGCCCGCGTAACCGCACTGAACGATAACGCCCAATTCGTAATCGAGCCTTGTCTTAAGTTCGTCGGTAAGAGACGGATATCTTTTCAAAACCCCTTCATATGCGAGGTCACGAAGATACTGAGCCTCGTCGCGGTTGCCCATTTCCTCGTTGGTATATTTAGGTATTATCGAATTTCTTTTAAGCACAAAATCGAATTGGCATTTATCGGCAATTTCCACCGTGCTCTCTATAGCTTCGGGAATCCAATCAAACAGTTCTTTCATTTCCGCCTGAGACTTGAGATAAAACTCCTGCGTTTCAAAAGCTATGGGATTTACTTCCGATTTTTTGAGTCCCTGCGTGATTCGCATCATGGTATCCTGAAGGTCGGCGTCCTCTTTTTTTATGTAGTGGACGTCGTTAGTGGCTACAACCTTTACCCCAATCTCTTTTGCTATTGCGACAAGCTGAGGAAGTATCGCCTTTTCCTCTTTGAGCGAATGGTCCTGAAGTTCGATATAAAAATCGCCGTCTTCAAACATCGACTTGAGCTTTAAGGCGTATTCCCTTGCCGATTCGTAATCGTTTTGAAGCAAGAATCTGGGAATCCGTCCCGCAAGACAAGCGGAAAGACAGATAAGACCGTCGGTGTGTCCCTTCAGCAATTCAAGGTCTATTCTCGGCTTACCGTAAAATCCGTCTATAAAACTCTTCGACGAAAGATACATAAGGTTTGAATATCCGACGCTTGACTTTGCAAGCAGAATCAAGTGGTCTCTTTGCCTGAGCACTTCGGGGCGTTTGTCATACATATCAGGCGCTACGTAAAATTCAGAGCCGATAATCGGCTTTATCCCTTTGTTTTTCAATGTATTGACGAAATTATACACTCCGTAAAGGTTTCCGTGGTCGGTAATAGCGACCGCCGTCTGCCCGTCCTGTTTCAACGCTTCCGCCAAAGGATAGGAATGAATTTTTCCGTCCTCGTTGCTGCCGATGATGTAATCCAACCTGACTGCGCCGTCAAGCATACTGTATTCGGTGTGTAAATGTAAATGGACAAATTCACAGCTCATTTAGTCGTCCTCCCCGATTTTCATAATCTTTCTGAGCCTGTGAGCCAGACAGCTTTTGGATATTCCTATAAGCTCGGCAAGCTCGGACATGGAAGCGGTGGGATTATTCAGTCTGGAGAGCGCAACTTCTTTTAAAGGAGCGCCGAGCGAATCGAGTCCGCTTTCCTCTTCTATTTTCTGAATGGTAAGTATCTGCTTGGCCGCAGCTTCAAAAGTCTTGTCGAGGTTTGCCGCCTCACAGATAACGCCCCTGTTTATAGAGTTATTTAATTCCCTGTCCGCGATAATCTTTTTCAACTCAAGCGCAGCGTCGGTAAGTGAAAGCGTTGCTAAAAACGAGAGTAAAACGTCTTTGTCTTTGGCGTACACTATATTGTTAACACCTCTTTGCGCCACCTTGAAATTTAATCCGAAACGCTCGAGCAAAGCCTTTATATCCTCCGCCTCTTTTTCGTCGGCTACCTGAAATTCAACATGGTAGCCTCCGTGCGAGCCTTCGGTTGTCTGCGGAACGTATATACTTCCAGCGGTTAAAAAAAGGCCCTTAAGATAAGCTTTTGCACAACAAGTGTTTTTGACAAGTTCGGGAGAAATTCCCCTGACAAAGGACGAGAAACTGTCGCCGTCCGCTTGCATAAGTCCGCATTCGGTCAAAACGTCCAAAGTGAGTCCTTGCGGAAGCTTGACGAAATACACGTCCTCGCCGCTCTTGACGCCGCCCTTTACTTTGGATTTTTCAATCTCCACCTCGGAAAGATAAAGCTGTTTGACCAAAAAAGCGACCTTTTCAGCCACCTGTAAATCGCCCGTTGTAATTTTCAGATACCGTGAATTTTTTTCAATCTCCACCGTGCCGTAACTTTTAACGACGGCGGACAAAAAAGCTCTTTTACAACAATCGTTTTGTATATGAAAAGATTTGATTTCTAAGGTTACACTTTCTTTAAACGTCATTTTTTTCTCACGTTAAGTTCGAGGTCAACCCCGACTATTTTATCATAAGGTATTTTATATTTTTCCACCACTTGCGACACTCTGTCGAACACGCCTATTTTTTGAGCTTTGTGGGCGTCGCTTCCCAAAATGAATTTTACGCCGCAGCGCAGAGCCTCTTCAATCATAGGCTCTAGTGTCTCGATATGTTTTTCGTTAAGCTCAATATGCACCCCGAGCGAAGCGGCGCATTCAAACAAAGGCTTGGGCTCCACTTTTGTCCTGTGCCCTATATGACAAAGAACGTCCACGGGATATCTTTCCATTGCTTTGATAAATGCCTGAGTATTAAGTTTGGTAAGATTTGGGTCGTTTGCTTTTGTCCAGCCGTTTTTCAAGATAAAAGCTTTTCTGTCACGACCGTCGCCTTTGGTGACAAAGCGGTGGAAACCGAGGCTTAGCATATCCAAAGATGAAAACAAGTCGCCGGGGACGTCAATTTCACCTTCAAAATTTAAAATGTTAGCCTCTATCGACTGAATTCCTTTAAGTCTTTGATTCTTTAAATTAAGACTTTCGATTTCTTTTCTTTGCGATTTGAGTTTTTCCCTTGTAGCGCCCACGAAATAACTTCTGAAAGAGTGGTCGCATGTAGCAAGCGTCGTCAACCCGATACGGTCGGCAACCGAAAAAGCGTCCTCTATTTTCGTTTTAGAGT
>FR901020.1:27559-32591 GCA_000437555.1 Acidaminococcus sp. CAG:917
TGAACTCCTCTTCAAGGGTTATCCTGTATCTATAATAAACTGTTTTCTTTATTTTGTCGACTAAAAACAAAAAGTCGCTTGCCTTGGCGTCGGAAAAATTCACTATGAAATTGGCGTGCTTATCCGACACCATTGCTCCTCCGCATATCTCTCCTTTAAAACCGCACGCTTCAATGAGTCTTCCGGCATAATCTCCCTCAGGATTTTTGAACACGCTCCCGCAAGAAGGGTACGACGGCTGTTTAAGGCGTCTTGTCTTCAGATTTTCGAATATTCTCTCTTTTATTTTCGACGGCTCCGATTTTTGATATGCAAAAGTCGCCTGCGCCACCGCTCCGTTTATATCGCTGCCCCGATAGTCCGAATCAGGTTTGTATTTTTTTACGCCGTTGTCGTTTACGACAACACAGTCCTTTAAAACGTCGCTTATCTCCCTGCCGAAAGCGCCTGCGTTCATACAGACAAGACCGCCCACGCTTGCGGGAATACCCGCCAAAAACTCGAATCCGCCCATGCCGTGCCTTGCGGCGAACGCCAAAAGCGTGGATACTTTTATTCCCGCCCCGAATGTAACGTAGTTATCGTCATAGGATATATCCGTCAGTTTCTGTGTCGACAAAGCGGTTCCGGACACGCCTTCGTCGGCAATAATCATATTGCTTCCGCAACCCAGAATGTAATCCGACGTCGGATAAATCCGTATTAAATCGGACAGATTCGAGGGATAGACGACGCACTCTATATTTCCGCCGCCTTTGAACGATGTAACTTCTTTTGCAGAAACGTTATATCTTTTTTCACAGCTCATATAACAATATATGCGATGTGAAAGCCTTTTACGATTTTAGTTTGGCTATTTAAATTTTTGTTTTAAGCTATAAATAGCCTCATTAACTCAATTAAATTTATTTTTATTTTCGGCATATATATTTTTGAAGCCGCTTAAAAAATCTATTTAATACATACGCTATCAATCGAGTTGTCGGTTGTTTAAATTTTGCATATTGCCGAGCAATGAGTCAATCGGATTTTTGCCGAGCGACTTAAGACACATACTCTTTGTCGCCGCCTCAATGACTATGGCAAGGTTTCTGCCGGCGATTACGGGTATGGAAATTTTGGGAATGTCCACACCCAAAATATCGGTATAAACAGTCTTGTCGCAAAGCCTGTCGACACTGTCCGACCACTTGACGAGTTCGACGTTGAGTCCTATCTGTTTTTCTTCCAAAACGCCGGATATTCCGTACATATCCTCAACGTTTATTATTCCTACTCCTCTGACCTCAAGAAGATTTTTTATTGACCTCGGAGCGGAACCGAAAAGGAAATTTTTTATCTTTTTAACGACAACCCTGTCGTCGGCGACAAGCATATGCCCCCTGTGCACAAGCTCAAGAGCCGTTTCGCTTTTTCCTATTCCGTTTTCACCCGTTATTAAAACGCCTATACCGGCTATATCCAAAAGTTCGCCGTGCACGTCGGTTTGCTCTGCAAGCAAATCGTTTAAATAGTGCACTAAGTTGTTGACAAACTCGGAAGTCGGTTTTTCGCTTCCGAACACAGCTCTCTTATGCTTTTTGGCAATTTCCAAAAAATCTTTATCGGGAGTCTTTCCTCTCGTCAACACCACGCACGGAATGTTTTTACCGAAAAACGTGTCGAGCCTTTTTAAGCGCACCTCTTTGGGCAGAGAATTCAAATAAGCAATCTCTGCGCTTCCGCAAACCTGAATTCGGCTTTCGGCGAAATATTCTTCAAAGCCGGCAAAAACAAGTCCCGGCCTGTTTACCGATACCGATTTAAAATCGAGCTTAATACCCGGCTCGTCGTAGAATACCTTAACGCCGTTTGCCTTGGAAAACTCCGACGTTTCCACCATAACCGCCTGTCTTTCTTCTCCTGTTTCGTTGACCATTTTTCACCTCTCGATTTTTAGGCAACAAAGTAGATATCGGCAATCGCCTGCTTTTTTGCCTGTTTCCTTTTATCGTATATCCTCGATTTTTAATTTTAAATTTTTACGTGTCTTTTTACGCGTCTTTTGAGTTTATCGTAAATTTTAATTTATATTGTTTTTATCTTTTATCTTTTCGGACTTTCGTATATGTATTGATCTCATCGCCGTGTCTTGCCGTTTTGACAAATATCTTTTGATTTTATCGCCGTATTCGACTTTACCTTGTTGCCTTTAAATTTTTCGGAAAATATTTATTCATCATTTTCGTCCTTGGCTTCGCCGTCGGATACGTCCTTGTGAAAATGCTCAAACACTTTCACCGCCACGTTTTTGGGCACCACCTTTTCAAGTTCCACAAGGTCGGCTTCTTTTATACGCTTTATCGTTTTAAAGTACTTGAACAACTCTTCCGCCCTCGTCTTTCCGACGCCCTCTATTTCTTTGAGTTCGCTGTTCGTCGCCGTCTTTTGCCTGAGACTGCGGTTAAAGGTTATGGCGAATCTGTGCGCCTCATCCCTTACCCGTTGCAACAACTGAAGCGCTTTTGAGCTTTTATCCAAAACTATCGGCTCGCCCGTGAGGTAAAATACTTCCTCTTCCCTCTTGGCAAGAGATATAATCGGAATATCCGCTCCGCTTTCGGCAAGTGCCTCCTTGGCAAACGAAAGCTGTCCCTTTCCGCCGTCTATAACGATGAGGTCCGGAACGGACGAGAAGCTCTCGTCGGCGTCGTCAAGGCGGGCAAGCCTTCTTGAAAGGGTTTCTTTCATAGACCTGAAATCGTCTATCGCTTCCACCGTCTTTATTTTAAATTTGCGGTAGTGCGCTTTTTTGGGCACACCGTTTTCGAACACTACCATACTCGACACCGTATGCGTTCCGCTAAAGTGAGATATATCGTAACACTCTATGCGCACGGGCGGTTTGGGCAAATTGAGATAATTCATAAGCTGAAGCACGGCGCCCTCCGTAGATTCGTAAGTGCGTCTTTCTCTGTCACCGTATTTGGCAAGATAATCTGCGGCGTTTGCGACTGCCATTTCCACGAGCTGACGGCGTATTCCCTTTATGGGCGAATAGAGCAGAATTTTTCTTCCCGCAAGTTCGGATATCGCTTCTTCAAGCACGTCGTCGTCCGATTCCACTAAAATTTCGTCGCACACGGGCGGATTCTTCTGATAAAACTGCAAGACAAACTCCGATAAATCCTCGCTCACGCTTTCAAACGCCATATTGTCCGCGCCGGTGATTTTACCGCCTCTTATTACAAGCAGACTGACCACCGTTTTCATTCCGTCCGAGCGCATGGCAAACACGTCGATATTTTTTGCAGTGGGCATATTGGTGATTTGCCGCCTTACTATTTTGTCTAACACTTTAAGTTTTTCACGGCAAGCGAGCGCAGCCTCGAAATTGTTTTCGGCGGAAAAGCGATACATTTTCTCTTTGAGTATTTTTTCTGCTTCTTTATCGTTGCCTCTCAAAAAGGATATGACCTTTGAAATCTCTTTTCGATATTCTTCCTCGGACACCTCTCCCGTGCATGGAGCAAGACATTTTCCTATATGATAATTGAGGCACGGGCGCAGTTTTTTATCCCCCAAAGTCTGACGGCAGCTCCTGACCTTGAAAGCGGAATGAATTAAATCTAAAATATCGGATACGTTTACGCTTATCATATACGGTCCGAAATATTTTGCTCCGTCCTCTTTGAGCGAGCGGACAAGCGTGACCTGAGGGAATTTCTCTTTTAAATCTATTCTTAAAAACGGATACGCTTTATCGTCCTTTAAAAGAATGTTGTATTTGGGTTTATATTTTTTTATCAGGTTGTTTTCGGTCAATAGCGCGTCTATTTCCGATTTGGTAATTATATAGGAAAAATCCGCCACCTTTTCCATCATCGCCATAACCTTGACCGTTTGATTGGCTTTGTGGAAATAAGACCTAAGGCGGTTTAAAAGATTTTTTGCCTTGCCCACGTAAATTATCGTTCCGTCGTCGGAATACATAGTGTAAACGCCGGGAGACGTGGGAACGTCTTTCAATTTTTCCTTTAAATCCATATTTATATTATATCACATAATACGGTCAGTATCAATTCATTAAAGCTAAAGCGGACATAATTTAAAATTTCCTGTTAAAGCCGACGCCGCTTGGCGGATACGTCAGACATAAAATGCGTGAATGCCGCACGTCGGCTGCCGAAGAGCTGAAGCAAAAGGCAAAACTCGGTTTAAAATACGCCTTATAGCTTTTGACATAAAAGGAAAAAAGATATAAAGACGCCTGCAAAAAGACAAACTTTAAAAACAAAAGTAAAACGGCAAAAATAAAAAGCCCGAAGGCTTTTATGATTTTTGTAAATTATCTTTTGTATTTTCGGATTAATATCCCAAACACTTGACGCCCGCAAGAAGCACGTCCTCGACTCGGTTATCTTTTAACTTATAATAGACAACCTTTCCTTCTCTGCGGTCTTCAACAACGTTTTGCACTTTGAGCATTTTAAGCTGGTGCGACAGAGTAGTTTGATTCAAATCGAGAGTTTTTGATAAGTCGGTAACGCACATCTCAGATAAGGATAAAGCGCAGATTATTTTCGCTCTCGTTACGTCCGAAAATGCCGAAAAGAAGTCGGCAAGTGCGGATAATGCTGAATTCTTTGGTAAATAAACGTTGACTTTTTCTTGAGTAGCTGTGTCTAACATTGTTTCCATACAGCCCCTCCTATTTTACCGATACCATTATTGCATAAAAAAAAACAGTGAGCAATGCAGAACTTTTTCGATTTTTGTCGCATAAAGTAGAATAAAGAAAATAAAAGGTGAATTTATGTTTAACGACAATTGGTATTTGTTTATTTTGCTGATACTTCTGATGTTTGCCGAAGACGGCGAGATAAACAACCTTGAAACCTCTTTATTGATTGCTATAAGTCTGGTGCTTGCGGCAAACAATCCTACGGCAACCGAAAACAACAACTGCAAAACTTAAAAGATATAAAATAACAAAGCCCTGCATTTCGGCAAGGCTTTATCACGCTGTCTTATTTTTTAAATTGGCAGGGTT
>FR901020.1:32603-32893 GCA_000437555.1 Acidaminococcus sp. CAG:917
GTCTTATTTTTTAAATTGGCAGGTTTATTTTCGCTTAGGCTTATTTTTGACGATGACAAATTAAAATATAATAACCGATTGCCTGCCCGAAATTTTTTACATGCGATTTTGCTAAATACAATTTAAAGCATTATAACAATCTAATTTATTCAGTCTTTTTAAAGAGATTTATGTTTGTTTATCTTGCTTTTTTCTTTCGTCGACTCACCGTCTGAATTTTCCTTCTTGCCCTCTGTTTTTGGTGCCGAACCGTTCTCTCCGTCGGTTGTCCCGTCGTCCGTGCCGTCGGT
>FR901021.1:0-21827 GCA_000437555.1 Acidaminococcus sp. CAG:917
GAAAGGCAGGGGCTGGCAAGTCTGTGTGAAAGCTCGTGCTAACACTTTGGAGCGGGAGACGGGATTCGGACCCGCGACTTTCACCTTGGCAAGGTGACACTCTACCACTGAGTCACTCCCGCATAAGCATGACTTCGACATTGACAAATATACCATTGTTTATCGAATTTGGCAACCGAATTGTTAATTTTTTTTAAAATTTTTTTGCAATTTTGTTTGTTTTGCCCAAACCTGCATTTTTTTATTTGTGTCCGCCTTTATATTTTTTCTCTTTTTAGGTTTTTAAGAAATTGCCGCAACAATAAATAATCAAAACAAAAAATTTTTTTTATTCTTTTTGTGTTTAAAATGAATTTTAGATTAAAATCGGTATTGCAATAAAGATATAACTTTGATATAATAGTTTTAATTATGATATAGGAGAATTCTTTAAATGGATAACAAGGAAAACTCAAAACAGTTAACTGCCGACAATGCGGTCGCAAATGTCCCTGATTTCGACGAAATTTTAAAACAGATGACATTAGAGGAAAAAGCCTCTCTATGCTCGGGCAAAACTTTTTGGCTTACCAAAGAGATAAAAAGACTCGGCGTTCCCTCCGTTTTGATGACGGACGGACCTAACGGGCTTAGAAAGGAAAAAGCAGGCAGAGGCACAAATATAATGAACGAAAGCGAACCGGCTACTTGTTTCCCTACGGCAGTTACTCTTTGTTCCACCTGGGACCCGTCCTTGGCAGAAAAAGCCGGCAAAGCAATTGCCGACGAAGCAAAGGAGCAAGGACAATCCACTGTTTTGGGACCCGGCGTCAATATAAAGCGCTCCCCCCTTTGCGGAAGAAATTTTGAATATTTTTCCGAAGACCCCTACCTCGCAGGAGAAATCGGCAAAGGTTGGGTGCACGGAGTTCAAAGCGAAAATATAGGCGTCAGTTTAAAACACTACTGCGCCAACAATCAAGAACACATACGAATGAGCGTCGACACCATAGCCGACGAAAGAGCGTTAAGAGAAATTTATCTTCCCGCTTTTGAAAACATCGTAAAAGACGAGCAACCCACCACCGTTATGGCAAGCTATAACCGCCTTAACGGAAAATACCTTTGCGACAACAAACGTATGCTCACCGAAGTGCTCCGTGACGAATGGGGCTTTAAAGGTATCGTCGTCAGCGACTGGGGCGCGGTAAACGACAGAGTGGAAGGCGTAAAAGCAGGTCTGGACCTTGAAATGCCCGGCAATAACGGCATTAACGACAAGCTCATCGTGGAAGCGGTCAGAAACGGAACGCTTGACGAAGCCGATCTCGACAAAGTTGCTCTCAGAATGATAAAATTTGCCTTTGAATGCAAAGCAAAGGAAGTGGAAAATCACAAGGCGGATTTTGAAGCTCACCACACTCTCGCCCGTGAAATCGGAGCGGCAGGAGCGGTGTTGCTCAAAAACGAAGAAAATATCCTTCCCGTAAAATCGGGCGAAAAAATCGCAGTCATCGGACAGCTTGCCAAAGTTCCGAGATATCAAGGCGCCGGTTCGTCAAACATAAATCCATACAAAAAGCCCGTATCGTTTATCGAGGCATTGAGCAATGCAAACCGAGAATATACATACGCCGACGGCTACACCTTAAAGGGAAACGGCTATGATAAATCGCTTATCAAAAAGGCTGTTAAAATCGCAAAGGACGCCGACAAAGTCTTGCTGTTTATCGGCCTTACCGATTCATACGAAAGCGAAGGTTTTGACCGCAAACATCTCAATATGCCCAACGGACACGAAATACTGTTTGACGCAATTCAGGCAGTCAATTCAAACGTCGCTGTCGTCTTCTCGGGCGGTTCCCCCGTCGACATGAGAGAGATAGCTCCCGCCGCAAAAGGTCTGTTATGCGCCTATCTCGGCGGACAAGCCGTGGGTGAAGCGGTTATGGACGTGATATTCGGCGACGTCAATCCTTCCGGCAAGCTTGCCGAAACGTGGCCGCTAAGACTTCACGATAACATAGCAAGCAAATACTTCCCTATGGGACCGAAAACGGTTGAATACCGCGAAAGTGTTTATGTGGGCTACCGTTTCTTTGACACGGCAAAGCGCGACGTTATGTTCCCGTTCGGATACGGACTAAGCTATACCACGTTTGAATACAGCGACCTTAAATTATCAAAAGAAAAATTTAAAGATACCGACTCCGTGGAAATTTCGTTTAAAATTAAAAACACGGGAAGCATTGACGGTGCGGAAGTAGCACAGGTATACATATCCGACGTCGAGTCGACAATATTCCGCCCCGAAAAGGAATTGAAGCGTTTTAGTAAAGTTTTCCTTAAAGCAGGCGAATCGAAAGAAATTAAGTTTACCCTTGACAAGCGTTGCTTTGCCTATTACAACGTCGATATCAAAGATTGGCACGTGGAAAGCGGCGACTTCAAAATTATGGTGGGCGCATCATCAAGAGATATCCGCCTTGAAAAGACGGTCAGCGTGGAATCTTCCGCACCGTCGGTTAAAGTGCCCGACTATCGCGAAAGCGCACCTTGCTATTACACACTCGTTGATGAAAAATTCGATATTCCCGCCGAGCAGTTCGAAGTCTTATACAAAGCTCCGCTCCCCGACAACTCACCTTATAAAAAAGGCGAATTTAACGTTAACTGCACCGTCGGCGACGTATCCATATCGAGATGGGGCAAGTTTATTCAAAACCTTTTGCACTTCGGCGTAAAGGTTGTATCGAGAAGCAGTCAAAACAAAGATATGCTTTTAGCGTCCGTCGACGATATGCCTATAAGAAGTTTTTACGGATTTACGGGCGGTATGATTTCGGCGAAATCGGTTGAAGGACTTATAGAGATGTTCAACGGAAAACGCGGCGGATTTAATAAATTTATAAAAGGCTTTAAAAAACCAAAAGAGGATAAAGCAAAAAAATAAGCGGTTTGTCAACAAACGGCTTTCCGAATTAAAGCAAACCGATAAAACACGCATAATAGAATATATTCTTTTTAATTGCTTAAAACAAAAAGCTCCGACACTCGGAGCTTTTTTTATTTGAAATTCAAGTCGCTAATACTAAAGCAATTTAATTTAAGCACTATAGCTTTTTTTGTATAACACGCTTTTAATAATTTTACGACTTTATATCCGATTTCCTATTGGCGAGTTTTAAACGAAAATCGCTTGAATTTTCGGATTTTTACAAGTTTTCAAAGTACCTTTCAAGCGCTTCGATAGAATCGGTATCGCCTTGGCGAGCGGCTCTTTTATACCAATAAGCCGCAAGATTCGTATCCTTTACCGCACCGCTACCCGTCCTGTAACACTCCGCAAGATTATACTGAGCAATGACGTCGCCGTCCTCAGCGGCGGATTTATACCACTCTGTCGCCTTATAGGCGTCCTCGTCCGTCCCTATGCCGTTTTCATAGCAAAAGCCCAGCAACCTTTTGGATTCCGGAAGATTTTTGGATTTCATAAACAATTCAAACGCCTCGCCCTCACTGCCGTATCCTTCATAAAAAACATAAAGATTTCCCAAAAGCGGATATGCTTCCAAAACGTTTAAATCAGACGCTTTTTTATAATATTCAAACGCTTTATCCGTATCTACGGCAACACCTATCCCGTCTTCGTAAATTTTACCTAAATAACATAAAGCCTTGTTTACTCCGCCGTCCAAAGCCTTGTTTAAAAGCACAAGCGCACGCTCGGGCGACGATGCGACTTCTTCACCCGCAAGATATAAAAGCGCAAGGTTAAACGTAGCGTCATAGCTGCCGAGACTTGACGCTTTTTCATAAAGAGAGGCGGCTTTTGAAACGTCTTGCTCCACACCGAGACCTTTATGATATAGGACGGCAAGATTGTTTATGGCGTCGGGATTATCGACAAGACGAGTAAAGCAAGTAACGGCAAGGTCATAACGCTGCTCTATCCCCTCTCCTTTTGCGTAACATACGCCCAAATCAAACAAGGCGTCATTGACTCCGCCTTCCGCTGCAAGCGAAAACAGTTTAAAAGCTTTTTCGGGGTCCTTTTGAGCGACAATTCCGTCTTTATAAAAACGCGCGAGCTTAAATTGAGCAACGGGATTATTCTGCTTGGCGGCTTCCGAAAAAAAATAAAAAGCCTTTATATCGCTTCTTTCCACCCTGTCACCCGTAAGATAACAAAAAGCAAGCTGACACTGAGCGTCCGCTAAACCTTCGTTTGCTTTTTTTATCAACTTGTCAATCGATGCGTCCATAACGTTATTTTATTATAACCGCAAAGAGAAGTCAATATTAAGTCTTGATATATGTAGCATTTTATATTATTATATATATTGTTTCTGCCTTACAAAGCGCGAATATTAAAATATAATGCTTAAGGCCGATATTCGCTTTAATTCCGACAATTCAAGCTGAAACACTTATACTTTAAACTACCCTATATAAAAAGCGGAGAAAGGGGTAAAAATGCTAAAGCTTATCAACGTTTCAAAAACCTATAAAAACGGCGACGTCGAATCCGTGGCTTTGAAAGGAGTCAACGTCGAATTCGGCGAAAGCGGAATAGTTTCCATACTCGGCGGCTCAGGATGCGGAAAATCCACTCTTCTCAATATCATAGGCGGACTGTTAGACAGTTCCGAGGGAGAGCTTATTATCAACGACATCTCCACCGCAAACTACAAAGCGACGGATTGGGACTATTACCGCAACAATTATATTGGCTTTATTTTCCAAAGCTACTACCTTATTCCGCAGCTTAACGTACTTGAAAACGTTGAACTTACTTTATCGCTCGTCGGAATGTCGAGAGAGACAAAAAAGCAAAAGGCTCTCGCCGCGCTTAAAATGGTAAACCTTTCCGACCAGATAAAAAAGAAGCCAAACCAACTATCCAACGGACAAATGCAAAGAGCCGCAATAGCAAGGGCAATCGTGCATAATCCCGAAATAATTTTGGCGGACGAGCCTACGGGAGCGCTTGACAGTGAAAATTCCGTGCAGATTATGAAGCTGCTTCAATATCTTGCCAAAGACAAACTCGTTCTTATGGTCACTCACAACGCCGAACTCGCATACGAA
The DNA here is from genome assembly GCA_000437555.1 of Acidaminococcus sp. CAG:917. Lineage (GTDB taxonomy): Bacteria > Bacillota > Clostridia > Christensenellales > CAG-917 > CAG-917. The sequence goes on from FR901021.1 coordinate 5,071, forward strand.
TACTCAAGCAGGATAATTAAAATTAAAGACGGCGAAATAATTTCCGACGAATACAACACTCCGACGGCACCGCCCGTCGACGAGCTTTTGTTCGATATGAACGACAAGGAAAACGAAGCCGCGTTATCAGACTCTCAAACCTCGGCAAATGTGTTATCCGACGTCAAGAATGCAGAAGGTATGCTTTCGCAAAATAAAAATTCGGAAAACGCAAACGAAGATTTTACCGACTCCGATAAAACGAAACAAGCCCTGTCCTATACCGATGATTGTGCAAGCAATGGCGGCGTCTCTTACTGCGATGAAAAAGACGGAAATAAATCAACGCCACCCCGAAATCGAAAAAAGAAGCCGTCCATGTCGTTTATCGCCTCGATAAAACTGAGTCTCAAAAATCTTTACAGCAAACTCGGCAGAACGATAATGACAGTTGTCGCAGGAGCAATTGCAATCATAAGCGTCGCCGTGGTCTTAGGCTTTCAAAACGGCTTTGACACATATATCACGTCTTACGAAGAGCAATCTCTTGCTCAGTATCCCATCACCGTTCAAAAGACAAATACCCTGTTTAACGATATTTTTGAAAACATAGACGATATGGACAATTTTGACCCGAGCTCGATTAACGTTTCCAACATTTTGAATATACTTTCAGACTCCGGCTCGTCACGTCCCGCCTATACTGCCGCAAAAGAGATTTATATCAATACGCTTTTGGCTTCAATGCTTCAAAACAGGGACAAACTTTTGGGCGACAACAACACTATGCTGCTCAAACAGTATCTCGACAAAAATATGGACGATAGCTACGGATACATAAAATACGACTATGCCCTGAACCCCGATATTTATATGCTTGACACGATAACTCAAGAAGGCTCTGACGTTACCGCCGAAACGTATACAATGGTCAATCCGTTCTCCAGCCGCCTTATGACGGATATCGAATCACTCGGAGCGTCCCTTTCCGACCAAATGAAAGAAAGTCTTACGGGAACGCTGAGTTCCATTCAGATTTGGGAGCAAATGCCGGCAATAGATACAGTCAAGACACAATACGATTTGCTTTACGGCAGCTACCCTTCCGATTCAACCGACGGCATATACGATATTATGCTCGTCGTAGATAACTACAATCAGATAGACGACTATATCCTCTATGCTCTCGGAGTCATAGACATAAACGAACTTATCAGCGCTATTATCAACCCGACGGAATCGGAAAAAACCGTATATTCTTTCGACGACTTTATAGGAATGGAGTTTAAAGTAATGACTCCTTCGGCATATTACGACCTTAACGAGGAAACCGGTTTCTATTATCTTGAAACAGACGATTCCAAAATAGACGATTTAATTGAAGAAAGAGGAATGACGGTAAGAATAAGCGGCATTTTAAGGCAAAAACAAGGAGTTGCGGCAGGCTGTTTAAAAGGTACGGTGGTATATCCAAGCGAATTTGCCGTTTCGTTTATAGAGCAAAATTCGCTTCAGCCGGCGGTTTTGGCTCAGGTTGCAAGTTATATGCATTATCTTGAAATTAAGGACAACCCCGATATTCCCGCATCGCAAAAAAAGGTCTACAGCGTCATAAGCGGAACGGAATTGAGCGTAAGCCTCACGTCAAGCAATCCCAACAACTATTTTTATTTGCTCAAAAATCTTTTTAAGGTGCAGGATACCGACTCTCCCGAATATATTTACATTTATGCAAATTCGGTGGAATCAAAAGAAAAAATAACGAATATGCTAAACGCATATAACAATCAATACAACGCTATGCCGATAAACCAAGTAACATTTACCGACAATTCGACGGCGATTGTCAATTCGTTAAGTCAGACGGTTGACACCGTTTCGATAATACTTATTTCTATGACGCTCATTTCCGTCATAGTGGCAATGTTCATGATTGCTATAATAATGTATTCAACCGTTCAGGACAGAACGCAGGAAATCGGAATACTCAGAAGCATCGGTGCAAGACAATTTGATATAATGAGAATATTTAACGTAGAATCGCTTTTGCTCGGCTTCTTTGCAAGCATAGTGGGAATAGTTCTTTCAAACATACTCGCACTCCCAATAAACGCAATATTAAAATCGACGCTCGGAATATCTAAACTGATACTCCCCACATGGTGGCATGCCCTGTTGCTTTTCGGATTCTCGCTACTGCTCACTTTGATATCGGGAGCGATTCCCGCGATTATCGCATCGAAAAAGAATCCCGTCACGGCGCTGAAAACTGAATGATTTACAATTTTAAGCGGCAATTTAAAACGACGATAAAAAAATCAAAAGCTTTTGCTTTTGATTTTTTAATTGGATTTTTAAACTGTAATTAATTTTCTTTATCCTTTTCAACATCCGACTGCCCGATATCCGACTGTCCCCCGTCCAACGGCTTTTGAGTCGGCGCAGGCTCATTCGGGTCTGAGTTTTGAGGCTTAGTTTGAGGTATATTAAGATATGGATTAAATCTCGGGTCGGTAAACGGATTATCGGGGTCAACCTTAACGTTGTCCGTATTGCCGTATGTTTTCTTATTACCGTCATTTGAAGCAACATAATTTTTTGAGCCGTAACGCGCGTTTTTAAATTTTTTAAGTCCTTTAAAATCGGCTATTAAATAAGCCGATAAGCCGAACGAGACGGCACCGAACACAAGCAACAAAACGCTTCCCGAGCTGACAAAATATCCTACGTTACCCGCCATCATCGTTCTGACGAACAACACGACGGCAAACGCCCCCGTAAAAGCGGAAATAATTCCCGCGGCGTTCATTATGATTTCCGAGGCAAGCAAAAAATTCTTTAAAGGCTTTTTTTCGTTTTCGTTTCTCATGTCGGAAACGATAAGTTCCTCCGCCTCTTTGCCCTCTGTTTCAAGTTTCTTTGATTTGGCTCTATGTTTCAACTCTATGACGAGCAAAGCAACGGCTAAGCCGAACGCCCCCAAAATGAGCACAAGCAATATATATGGCATCACGCTGAAAACGCCGGCAAAAAACGCGGCAGTCTGAGCGTCCCCTCTGACCAATACGTCAAAAATTTCAAATCTGCCGTTTCCCATCGAAACCGCAACTCCGTTATTTGACCGAAACAGCGGCAAAAACACCGCCACGATAAGCACGAGTAAAGATATCAAAAGCAATATGTTTAAAACAATTCTTTTAGATTTCATTATCCCTCCCTTTTTGCGGCTTAAAATTTCGGCTGTCATAATTTACCGAAAAAAACCGTTTTGTTTAAACTATCGTAAATCAAAACGGCGTAGGTGTCAATAGTCATTTATATGAGCTCAATCGCACAAATAAGTTATCTCCCCGGTTATGAGCACGTCGAAAAGGTCGATAATCCAAAAAAACGGAAATAAAATACAAGAGATAAAAGCACCGAATAAAGTGGTGGGCGTTTTTGTCAAACCGTATTTACTGAAGCGGTAAAGCCAACAATGTATCCATCCGAAAATTAGCATAATAATAACCTTTGGGCGTCTTTTGAGGTCGTCGAACTTTTCGGATAAAAACCTTTTTCTTTCATACGGCGTATATTCGATGGGCAGATAAAAAATAAAAGCGGAACCTTTACCCTGTCTTGACGAAACTTTTATTTTTCCGCCGTGGTCTTCCACGATATTTTTCGCTATGGCAAGTCCCAATCCGAAATGGGATTTACTTCTCGACTCGTCCTCTCTGTAAAATCTGTCGAATACTTTGGCGGCGATGTCGGGACTCATTCCCTGTCCGTTGTCTTCTACTTTGACGTAAAACTTTGACCTGCGCATATAAAAAGATATTTCAATCTTACCGCCTCGTCGGCAATAGCGCACAGCGTTAGTGATTAAATTCTGCAATACGCGTTCGATATCTTTTGTGTTTACTCTGACGTATGCCTTGGGAATTCTTGAAACCTTAAATTTTATATTAGCCTCAAGCACAAGCGGTTCAAATTTTTTCAGTAGACCCGAAAAAAGCTCCTTGGTTTCCACTCTCTCTCGGTGACTCGTTTCGTTTGCCGCCGTTTCCGCTTCCATAAGAGACAAAACCATCTCGTTCATAGAGGATGTGTTCTCTAATATTTTTTGATAATATTCCTCTTTCCCCAAACCGTCGGAAAGCGCCTCCGTATAACCGGCTATAACGGAAATAGGCGTCTTTAAATCGTGTGCGACCGCAGCTATGGCTTCTCGGTTTTTACGTTGCATCTCGTATTCTTTATCTTTGGCCTTAATCAGTTCCCAACGCAATCTTTCGAGTTTTTCCACCATAACAGGGTCTTTGCATTCCGCTTCGGTGACGGGATTATTTATTTTTCCGTTTGCAAGACGGGTTAAAACTGCTTCGATTTCATTTATCCTTTTGCCCATTTAATCCTGCCATTTATAACCCAATCCCCAAACGGTTACTACGTTGTTTATAGAATAGTGTTTAAGTTTATCTCTCAGCCTTGCGACGGTAACGGCAACGGTGTTTTCGTCTATATACTCTTCCGTTCCCCACACTGCGTCGATTAACTTTTGTTTATCAAAAATTCTGTTAGCGTTTAAAGTAAGCACGTCAAGAAGTTTAAACTCTTTTGCCGTAAGCGGAACGACTTCCGAACCTACCTTAGCTTCATAGTGCGTCGAATTTATGGTAAGTTGACCGTAACGGCGTTCGGAATCTGTAGGCGTATTCCAATTTTTGAAACGGCGTATCTGAGCGTTAACTCTTCCCACCATTTCCTTGAAAGAGAAAGGTTTCGTGATATAGTCGTCTGCGCCAAGCTCGAACATCTTGAGTTTTTCTTCTTCGAGTATTTTTGCCGAAACGATTATGATAGGAAAATTGCCCAAAACTCTCAGAGCGGGACACACTTGATATCCGTCAAGAACCGGCATCATTATGTCAAGCAAAACCAAGTCGGGTTTGAACTTTCGGGCAATCTTTAAGACTTCTCCGCCGTCGAAAGCCTGGTGCACTATGTATCCTGCCTGCTCGAGATAGTTTTTCATCATATCCGAAAGTTCTGCATTGTCCTCGGCAATAATAATCGTATTTTGCATATATCCTCCCAATCTCTTTAATAATTATACCTCTAAATCTAAGATTTGGCAACCCTGAAATATCTCTTGTATGAGTTTCGACAATATCTCGGGACAAACGATTCTCCCTCGTCGAAATCGGGTTTTTCAAAAGAATATCTTCCGTTTACCTTCCACCCGTTGAGTATTCCTATGTTTATCGCGGCGGTGGGACAGTTGAACGAACACCCCATACAGCCTACGCATTCTTTCCCGAAAACGGGAAGAGAGTTTTCCATTTTTATATTTTTCATGGGACAGTTTCTTACGCAAGCACCGCAGCCAAGGCATTTATCTTTTGCTACTTTAAATCCCCTGCCTATGTAAGGCATCGCCTTATGCTCTATTTTAAATATCTTTGAAACGAACCTCGTCCAACGTTTAATCACGGGCGGGTTTTCCACACCGCTCAGCACTAAATCGGCGTCGATTAAAACACGCTCCTTCATCGTCTTATCCATTTCATAAGCCATTCTGTCGCTGTGCCTGAATATAATGTTATAAGGCATCAGATAATGAAATTCGTTCGTGAGACGGTATCCCTTTTTCTTCAGAATTTTATCGACGCCGTATCCGCTCGAATCGTTGAGTCTTAAAGCCTCTCCCGACGTTTTCAGCATAAAATAAGGCTTTTGATTTTCAACGGGGAAACCTTTGGCAAGGTCCCATATAGGCAAAGGGGCGTTAAATCCGTGCACGGGATAGGCAATACCGACAAAATCGAAATCCTTTTCGGACGGCACTTCCTCGCCCTTTTTGATAACGGCAACGGTAACCGCCGTCCCCTTTCTTTCCATCGCATCTTTAAAATTGTTTGCCACTCTCAAAGTGTTTCCCGTTCCCGAAAAACAATAAATCACAGCTGTTTTCATGCATATACCTCATCATAAGTTGTGTAGCACGGCTTACCGTCTACAAAATAATATTTCGTGTTTTCCGCCTTTGCGTGACTGTCATACCAAACGCTTGCGTAAAACGGATTGCTCTTTGCGTATTTATCAAAATTCCATTCGCCCAGCTTTACGCATTCGCTGCACCAATGCCCTCCGAACAATACGGTATAAGGCGACATTGAAAATCTGTGACCTTCGGCACACTCCCACTCTACGGGCGTATATAAATCTTTAAAGCTTTCTGCAAGGCATTTTCCTCCTCTTAAAGCCGCCGCAGATTTTAAATCGTCCAAACTGATTTTATCAAGGCTTTTTGTTTCATCAAAACCGTGGTCTAACAAAATACCGTTTTCTTTTGCGAACTTTATGTCTTTTAAATCGTCATAATTGATGTTCCCGTCCGCAATCTGACCCTTTGCCAAAACGGGATAATATTTCCAGCCTTCGCTTAAACAGTCTATGTTGTCAGCGCTGCCGAAATATGCCTTAACCTTTCCCGCCTCGCCGTTCTTTATCCATTTGAGAGGAGCGTTTTCGTCGCTTAGCAATCTCTCAATAGCAAATTTTCTTATTATCTTAGGAGATATTCCTTTAGCAAGCGAATAATAGCGGTGACGGCTAAGTATCTGTCCCCAGAAGTCTTTCACGCTCTGTCTTTGATATTTGAACATCTCGTCAAGCTCGTCGGAATCGGCAAACCAAAGACCGTGGAAGTTTCTGACCGAGCACCACTTGGGTTGTATAAACAGCTCTGTTGAACCGCCTATCATTTTAAATCCCTCGTTAAAGGTATCGTAGCCCGTATATCTGTTTGCGGCGCCGCCGCCTATGTTATAGCAACGTCTCCAGAAATCATCTATTTCACCTGCGGCGTCCCTCTCCACTATTCTGCGCATCAGATAACCCGAATCCTCAGCGGTAACCCACTCAAGCGGAACGTTGAGCGTGGTATGGAACATAAGCCCGTCTTTCATATTGTCTTTCATCATGTTGTTGTGAAGCATAGCCGTCTGTCTTAACACCGCCCAATGGGCAAGACCCGATTCCATTACCTCTCTTTCGGCTATCATCTTAGACTGAGCATAAACGTCGTATACGCTCGGCAACAGCGGGTCTCCCACTCTGCCCCAAGGATGACGGTAGTTTCGATGTCCGTAAACGGCGACCGTGGAAATATGCACAAACTTTATATCGGGACGCTTTTTTAAACATTCAAGCAAATTTCTCGTTCCGTATAGATTACACTTTACCGCAAGGTCCGGTCTGTGGTCGGAATGAGGCGGAATAACAGCCGCCAGATGCAACAAATAATCCGCGCCGTCTACAAGTTTTTCACAATCATCTAAAACCGATAAATCGCCGAACGATGCCTCAATCCTGCCTTTAAACAGTTTCTTTTGAGCTTTTACGAATTTTTTGTCTTCGGGCGTGTTCAAACAAAGAATTTTAACTTTTTCCACCACAGGCGAATTCATTAATTCTTTGAGCGTTTCGCGACCCATATTACCGGATGCGCCGGTTAAAGCTATGGTATATTTCATATTACTCCTCCCAAGTTACAATTTGATTTTAACCCGCTATTATTACACCGTTATGACAATTTCCTTACATTTTTATTACATTTTGATTTTATCCTTTATTTTCTCTTTTTAAAGCCGTCGAAATTCAGGCATCGATATAATTTTTACTCTCTCACCGCCGCAGCGAAATGCAAATTTAAATCCCGCAAATATACTTATCAAGCCATAAATAATAGCAAACAAAAATAAAAATCGGGACATTCCATCCCGATTTTAAACTGAAAACATAAATTTAAGTTAAAATTGCATTAGTATTTACCTTATTAAATTCCTAACAACGCAGCTATCGAATTTAATTTAACGTATACGCTTTCGTCAAAGGGAGACGATAAGCTCGCATTTTGAAGAGCGGTAAGAAAATCAAGCTCGGAATTGCCCATAGCCGCAAAGACTCCGCTGACAGCGCCGTATATAGCTGTAAAGACAGCGCTAAAGACGGCAAAGAAAAATGTCCTGAATTGATAATCTTTTATGAGCCTTCTAAAAAATCCTGACTTAGACTTTTCGCCGTTTTCAAGGAATAACTCGTCATTTATCATATTTCTACTTATAATTGATACATTTGACGATAATATCGGCAACAAATTTGATATCGTCTCTGCATTCCCCTCTTATCCATTCCTTGATGACGGCATGGATTCCGCTTATATAAAATTGAATCATATAATGCTTTTCATTTTCGGGAACGCTATACCTGTCCAATATGGGACGGTAAATTTCCTGATACATTTTTTCAAAAGTTTTTTCAACGTTAAATACCCCGGGATTATTTATTGCCGCCATAAAGGCTTTTTTGTTAGCCTTTATAAACTCAAGATAGGGTATTGAAAACTTATGCCTGAACAACAACAAATCGTCAAGGGAATCGCACCCGATATCGATTGCGTCCGTTTTTGCATAATAATTTTTCAATTCTAAAAAAAGAAACTCTATAGCCTCTTCGAGCAAGTCTGCCGTCGATTCGTAATGCAGATAAAACGTGGAGCGGTTAACGCCGGCTCTTTCGCAAATCTCTTTTACGGTGATATATTCGAACTGCTTTTTATCCAACAGTTCAAGCAATGCCCTGTCCATAAGGCAGGCGGTATTATAGTATTTGCTTTCAGATTTATTCATAATACCGCCCTCCCGTAAAATTTTTTATTGCTCGTCAGCAATTTCCTTGGCAAGCGAAATGATATCGCCCGCATATTTTTCCTTTCTCTTTGTCAAAATACGCTTATAAATCGGATAATTTAAAGACATACCTGCTATACCCAAAAGTCCGACTACAATTCCTACCGCCATAGACACGCTACCGATTTCTGTAAGTACGCCCAAAACAAAGCACATACCCAATCCTAAAATTAAAGCCGATACGATTCCGAAAGTAAAAGTGAAAACAGTCGGAAAAAGTTTCACCTTTTGGTCAAGCTTTTTTAATGCCGTAACCTTTGTTGCCGTTTTTACAGAGTATTCGTTTGCTACCGCTTCCGCATAAATTTTATCAGTGTTCATTTTTATAACCTCCCTTTGAACTGCCTTAATTTTAATGGTGCGGCTTTAAAAAGTGAACGACAAATTTTCGCATAAGTGTCGATTTAAAACAAATTTTTATTATTTTATCACGTTTATGCATGCTTTTCAATATGAATTAGTTTTAACGTTTTTAATATCGAAAATTTTTATTGCCTATATATAAGTATTTTTTGCAAATAATAAAATAGTGCTTTTGTGACTTAGTTACAGAATTTTTATTTTGTTTTAAATATAATAAAAACATAAATAAATTTAAAGGAGATAAATCTATGTCAGTTACTACCATTACAAGTGCAAACTTTGAAAATGAAGTCATAAAATCCACTAAACCCGTGTTGGTGGACTTCTGGGCGAGCTGGTGCGGCCCCTGCCGTATGCTCTCTCCCATCGTCGATGAAATTGCCGAGGAACAGGACGCCGTCAAGGTGTGCAAAGTCAACGTTGACGAAAACCAAGACCTTGCCGCCATGTTCGGAGTTATGAGTATACCCACTTTGGTGTATATCAAAGACGGCAAAATCGCCGATAAATCCATAGGCTACAAACCAAAAGCGGCAATTATGCAAATGCTCAACGCATAGTAGCCCAAATACTCCTTTCCCCCTATGAAAAGCCGAACGGTTTCGTTCGGCTTTTTCCTTTAAACTTAATGAAATTTAAGGCCTTTAAAATGATTCTAAATTGCACTTTTGAAAGATTTACCGATATTCGGTATAATCCGTCTTTTATTTATCTGACAGAAACTTGCTTAAATGCACGTCAGCACCGTTTTAACTTGGATTTATCAAGCCCTAACATTTAAATCATTTTCATAAGGGCGGCTTTGTCTAAAATTTCCACTCCGCCGCGCTGAAGCTTTACGATTTTATCCCTTTCAAAATACTTCAATATTCTCGACACAACTTCCCTTGCGCTGCCGATATATTTTGCGATTTTATCGTGAGTCAAATTGAGCACCGTAGATTTTGTCTTGTTCATTTCGTCAATCAAAAAAATGGCGACTCTTCTGTCGGCTTTGAAAAACAGTATCTGTTGCATAACCCACATAACTTCCGAGAAACGCTCTGTCGCCTGCTTCAACATAAAGCATTTGGCGTATATGTTTTCGTTTGCGATTTCGTTTACCGTTTTTGAATTTACAATCAAAACTTCGCTGTCCTCTTCGGCGTCGATAAACACGTCAAAGGTTATCGAATCGAGAACACAGGAAGCGGAAAGCACGCACACGTCGTTTTCAAACAGGCGGTAAAGAGTTATCTCCCTGCCGTCCTCGCTGAGCATATATACCCTCAGCTCGCCCGAGCGCACGATAATCAGCCCCGTGCACTCCTCGCTCGAGCTATGCACGTTGTAGCCCTGCTTGAGTCTTTTGAGGATTGCGTTATCCGCAATCGTCCTCTTTTGTGAATCATTTAGTTTTTCATAAAAGGTAAGGCTATTGGTTACCGCTCTTTCGATATCCGTCATATCTCTCCTTTAAAAATCGAATTAGACTTAAATTTACAGCTTCACCATATATCGGTTGAAGCCGTGCCACTCTTAAACTTGGCTGATATTTTCACGTTTAAACAGCGCCGTAAAATTTGTCGTCTTCAAAATAACCGTCCGAAACGCTTCCGTCAGCGCTTGTAAGAACGCCGATGCCGTTTTTTTTCAGATGCTCCCAATCACCGGATATGTCTCCTTCATAACAGTCGCCGTTATCATACAAAATCTTGCCGGTGCTGTCGGGCAGATACTCGCCGCAATTGTTTCTTGCAAAGTTTCCCGTATATCGATATGACTTCTTTTTCCCGTCCTCAGAAAAATAAAAATTATACGTTCCCGATTTCAGCACACCGTTTTCCCATTCCCCTTCAAGTTCCGTTCCGTTGGCAAATCGATAAATACCCTTACCGTGTTTAACTCCGTTTTGGTAATATCCCTCAAACGAATCCGCTCCCCAGCCTTCGCTTTTCGATAATTCGTTTCCGCCGAAATCGATTTTATAACCGCAATTGACAGCCTTTCCGTATCCGCAAGGCACGTTTCCCTTTCCTTAGCCCTCGTATCCGTAAATTCCGCAATTTACGTCTTTAATTTTTAAACTGTTACCGTCATGCGTGACTTCCCACAAACTTCCGTCTTGGGCGCTGTCGCTAAAATCAAAATCGAGTCTGTCTAAAAAGTCCCTCAATTCTTCTCCGAAATTTTTATAAATGGTTTTTATTGTTTTTATTATATATGATTTAACGGTTAAAATCAATGTCCGACTTTTATTTTTGTAAAAATTGTGCGTTGACCTCAAGGTGGACGCCCTGAACGTCCGCTCGGGCAAAGGGACAAACTTTCCGTCTGTCGGCACTCTCGACATTCCGCAAAATTCTTTTGCTAAATTTTCTATTAGACCACTCACGACTTTCATAAATATTATCGCAAAACACTATAAACAATCATTTGATATAAAGCATAAAATAACCGCTATACAAAAACTATCTTACATTTTAGATTTTATATAAAATATGAAAGCGTGAAAAAAAGCTCGGCAAAACAGCGTTTTGCCGAAAAAGGAGGAGCAAGCCCTAAAAGCGAGATTTTTTAAAAAATCGAAGCAAAAAGCTTTGCTCCGACGCCGAGTCGCAGGCGTAACTCCGAAAAAGCGGTAGCTTTTGAGGGAAAGGAGTCGCAGGCGGAATTTTGAGGTAAAGGAGTCGCAGGCGTAAAAAGAAACGGCAAGCGTTTCGCTTGCCGTGTTATATGTCGCCTTGCGACGACGCTGTGGCGGAAGAAGAGGGATTCGTAAGGAGCAAAGCGACTCAGTAGCGAGCATTGCGAGCGTCACTTGCTCGGAAAGACGACTGTTTACTCAAAACAAACTGCGTTTGTTTTTTCGTTTTATCGTCGCTTTTCTCGCTCTCCGCAAAAGTAACTTTTGCGGAATTGTATAGGGATAAAAACAACGATTATTATTTTAGCGCCAGAGGCGCAATCCCGAAAAAGCGGTAGCTTTTGAGGAAGAGGAGCCGCAGGCGTAAAAAGAAACGGCAAGCATTTGCTTGCCGTGTTAGCTGTCGCCTTGCGGCGACGATATGGCGGGCAGGGTCACGTTGCGTTTGAACTCTGTTTGTTTCTTTTAGAGCGGCTTTTGTATCTTCTAATGTTATCTCCTCGATATGATTGCCGCCCTTAATATTAAAATAGATATAGGTGTCGTCATCGCTCACATAGACTTTATAGACCAGATTGTCTATCAGCCGCCGCTTGAATTCCAAGTCCTCGACATCGCCTTGCAGTATGATTTTGACAAAAGCCACGATATCCTGTTCAGTAAGTTTTTGTCCGCGCTCTAAAAGGAGACGGGCTTTTATTTTTTCCAAATCGGCGAGCAAAACTTCGCATTCCTTCATACGCTTTTCGATGTGCTGTTTTAATAACGGGCTTTTTGCTTCGATGAACGCATTAGCGACCGCATCAGCTTCTTCCTGTATATCGGCGATCCGTTTTCGGATAGACTTGATTTCTCTTTCGTCTGTGCGGGAGTTAAAATGCTTCAACACGTCTTGCGTAACGATATTCAGGTTGACTTCGTCGGATAAGAAATCGATCACTTTCCGTACCACGAATTTTTCGAGTTTATCTTTGTGTTCTATTCTTTTTGTGCAAAGCTTCTTTTTCTTCTGTTTGCATTCGTAATAGTAATACTTTTTTCCCGTCTTGCTTTTACCGCCACCGGCTACCATTTCCGCACCGCAGTGTCCGCAGAATAATTTGCCTGTCAGAAGGTAAGGTTCTTTTGCCGTTTCCTTTCCGCCCAGAAAATACCGATTGCTCGCAAGCCGCTGTTGTACTCGTTCAAACATTTCTTTGTCGATGATCGGCGGATACATATTTGTACAAAGTCGCTCTCCGAAATAGAATTCGCCGGTGTATTTCGTGTTCTTCATGTAATTGTCGAGAGTCTTGTGCGAAATGGGCTTGCCTTTAACACGAATTCCTTGTGCGTTCAGATCGGTGGCAATTTGCTTTTTGCTTACGCCTTTGTCGTATTGTTCGAATACATAGCGGATGACTTTGGCTTCTTCTTCGTTGATAACAACACGTTTGATAAACTTGCCTTGTTTTCCGGGGACAGGCTCTAATTCGAGTTTATACCCGTAAATGATAAAACCTCCGCAAAAAGTTCCATTTGCAATGCTGGTGTCAAGACCATCGCGTACTCTTTTGGGAAGACGTTTGCTGTACTTTTCAGCATTCCATTCGAGGAACATTTCATAAAATTCGCCGCCTTCGTCTTCGGCAATCGGCTCCAAAGCGGATCGAAATTTGTCTTCGGTAATTGACGCTATGTTTTTCGTGTATTTAAGAGCATCGATCCCCCATGCAAAGAGAAAAAGGACGTCAGCATTTAAATGATTGCAAAAGGATGAATCAGAGCTCCGCCTGTACTTCGAAATAGGCGAATGAATACGGTCCCAAGGCAAATGCCGCCGTGCCATCCGTAATGGTTGCATTGAGCGGCTTTCCGTCGGCAGAGCATTCCCAAACAGTACCCGATACGACAGTTCCGTTCGGAATATCCACGCCGCTGATGTTTGTCACGATATTTTTACCCGTGTCAGCGCAGTTGGAAACAAGCATCCCGGTTGTTCCGTCTGATATATCGGTGACCGCGATCGCCCACAATCCATGCTCGGACGTAGTGACTCTGAGTTGCATCGGGGAAGTCATCGAATAGAGTCGATCATATGCGTTCATCGCATACGTACCTGACAGCGGTTGTAATGGTTCGTCTTTGTATTCTTCGAGCAGCCCGCGCATAAAAGAATTCAATGCCTCCGCGCCGCCTGTCATATACGCTTCGATCAATTCGGAAAGTCTTTCGTTGCCGATATCGAAGTACGGTTTGTAGTAAAGGCCGCACCACATACCGGTCATCTGCGAATCGTAGTACAAAGCGGCGTCGACAGCCGAATTTTGGAGAGCGATCAGCGAGGCGGCAATATACGCCCCAGATTTGTTCGAAGAAATAATGCGGTAGCTGTCAGCGAGAGATCCTTCGTCCCATCCCGATACGAAATTCCATTCGTCAAGTATGAGCAACGCATTTGTATAGCCGTGTTCCGCGAGCATATTCTTAAAAACGGAATACTGATCGGAGTTGTATTGTTCAGGATCGTTACGATAGGCATGAACGGACAGAAAATCCAGAGGATAGCCATCGACGGCTTTAAGAAAAGCCCCGATGGTTTCGGTAGTACTTGTCGCAAGCGCCGGTCCTCCGATTTTGACTTGATCCCCGAATTCTTCCCGGATAGCCTGCGCAGTTATGCGATATAATTCGTAATACTGTTCGAGAGTGCCGTTCCACATTGCCGATTGATCGGGTTCGTTCCAGATCTCGTAATATCGAATGCCATACTCGTTAAAGTAGTGACGTACGACTTCCGTGCAGATATTTGCCCACTTGACAATGTCTTCCGGGACTACGGTATAACCGCCTGAGCCCGTATGGTCTATGCTTTCTCCCAAACGGTAAATGATCTCGGCATCCGGTACGGCGGTAAGTATCGATCGCACATATTCGTCCGTCTTATTGAAGTCGTAATTGGTTATGACCTTTTCATCGGCGGAAAAGTCGGGGAAGACGCAGTGTATGTCGACATAGCCGTCTCTTCCGAACGGATATTCCGTGTCGTGCAAACGTACGAAAGGAGTTCCCATATTCGCAAAATATTCCGAAGCGTCGATATACGGCTCATCGAATATTCCGATACCGTTTACAGGACCGTTATTGATACCGTGAACAGGCTTAATTTTTTCGGCAACGACATCGGATCCGTCGATCGCGATCGATGCGGACATAAAACCGTTGTCGGCTTCGGAGAAAGGTATGCGTCGCGCATAGAATGCCGTGTCGCCGTCGATCAGCGCGGGGAAGGTCGTTTTTTGTCCGGTGTAGTCAGCGTCGGAGTACCAACCGTCAAATACCATGCCCGCGACCGTAGGTACATCGGGACAGCTCACGGTGCCGTTTTCGACTTTAACGGCACGATAAAGCGTGCCGTCTACGTAAAACCACGCAGTACCGTCGCTGCGCTCGGACGAAACAACAAATACGGAAACCGCTATGGCAGCTCCCAGTAATATGGTCAATACGATTACAGCGACAGATAATGCGGTTATGACTTTTTTAGCGGTATCTATCATTGACGCCTCCGTAAAAAGTATATCATATGATCGCGTTAAAGTCAAGATTGCTCTATTTACAATAGCTTTCAGGCAATAAAAGACCGTGAGCCGAAAAACAGCTTCGGGAGCCCTTTACTATATCTGCGCTTGTCAGAAAAACTTTTATCCGCAATAAGCAAAAGCAGGTGAGTTCAAAAACAAAAACTCTGCCGTAATGCAAAGGTCATGATATTGCTTGGATAAGGGGAAATTGCTGTTGCTCCGTATAAAAAAGTATTACGTAAAGATATACAATATAATTATAGTAATTATAGCTATAGCACTTTTTGAAGCAAAAAGCAAATATAAATCATACGTAAAAAATCTTATGGCACTATGGCGGGTGTTTGAATAAACAAGTGCGGCTTTTAGGAATTGTGGTGCGGCTGTCGCCACACCACAAACCTTCGCGCTTCGCGCTCGGGCGCCGCAGCCAAGCACACATCACGAAAAAGACAACAAGAATAAAACGAAAAACCAATTGGATTGTTTTCGCAATCGGTAATATCGCAGGAGTAACATTTGCCGTCGCATCGTTTTGCTCTGTCGCAATAGTCATAGTGCTTACATTGGGAGCAGATAATCTTGCTGTTCATTTTGCAGCTTTCCATTACGCCACCTCCGCAAAATTATCCAAATAGATGCGTTCTAACACAACGTCGTATTCGAAATAAAGTCTGCCGTTATCGTCTTTGAAAAGGTCATAGGTGATGAGGTTGAGCTTGCCTCGATCGGTAACGGCAACTTGAATTTCTTTTTTCATGGCGTTGATTGCCACGATATTGAAGGTGATAACTTCTTCACCGTCATAGAGTTCGAATTCCGAGAGATAATACCTCTTGAATTCAGGAATTTGAGAAACTTTGTTTTCCATAGGATTTACCTCCAAATTTATTTTGCCTTTTGGCAGAGGCAGAGGTAGCATTGATTGAATATCGGTCTGTTTATTGGAGGTAGCGGAAAACAGAAGTCAAACGGCCACGAAAAAATATTGAGTTGGAGTTGTTAGATTTTCAAAGCAAAAGAAAAAGCCGAGAAGAAATTTCTTCCCGGCTTTTAAGTTAAGAGATATTTGATTTTTAAGCGATATTTTTTCGCATTGACTTCCGCGAAATCTGTGCTACGATGGCTACCACGAAACGGCAAAATTTGGAGAAAATAAAATAGGCGACATTAGCCGTCTATTTTGTGTAAAAACCGTGTTCATCTCTTTTCTGCGTCAAGTAGAAGTCTGACAATTGAGGAACATAAACTTCGGTATCGATTATGATGCCGGCAACCCCTTTAATACTAAAATAACAGAGCCGCGGGTTCAAACGCGACGCTGTGGCGGAGGAAGAGGGATTCGTAAGGAGCAAAGCGAATCAGTGGCGAGCATTGCGAGCGTCACTTGCTCGGAAAGCAGGCTCTATACTCAAAACAAACTTTGTTTGTTTTTCGTCTTCTCGCCTCTTTCCTCGCTTTCCGCAAAAGAAAACTTTTGCGGATTTT
>FR901021.1:21865-40310 GCA_000437555.1 Acidaminococcus sp. CAG:917
ATATCCTTATCTAAGCGCCGCAGGCGCAACTCCGAAAAAGCGGTAGCTTTTGAGGGAAAGGAGTCGCAGGCGTAAAAAGAAACGGCAAGCATTATGCTTGCCGTGCTAAATATCGCCTTGCGGCGACGCTGTGGCGGCGAGTTATATCCTTTGTACGAACTTTAAAAAAATTACATCAATATAGCTTGAATAACTTAAAAATAATCGCTATGATGCTTTAAAAAATATATCAATGTGCGGAAATATAATTGCTTTGTCAGGAGATGTTCGGCGCAAACTTTTAACATCTCGACTTAAGGAATGAGTAAAATTGTATTAAGGAAAAGCAATAAAATGTTGTATTGAAAATCAATGCGAATCCCATACTGTGATATGGGGATTATGTAATTGCGATAAATCATTATTCTCAATTACAATACCGACCTTATGTTTTGCCCTTGTCAAAGCGACATAGCATTTACATAATGTTAATGGAGAATCTATATATTTAAAATCATTTAGTAAAAAAGCCTGTTTTATTTTTTTTGTCGGATATATGAGTACATTTTCATAAGTAGAACCTTTTGATTTACCAAAAGTCATTACTTTGAATGTATTATTTATACATGTCTTTGAATTTAATCGAAGTTGCACAGTCTCTTGCTCTTGCTGTAAAAATGTTGATATATTTTGTTTTAATACAAAATAAAGACCATCGCCTTCTGTAAATTGTGAATTTGAATGTGATTGGGCAAAACTAGGGAACATCTTTGATGCATATGTAATAATACTTTCTGGACATCTATATGAATTATTTAATGTTGTTGAATCTACTTCACAATATTTTTCACATTCATTTCGAATAAAACCCTCCTTATCATTTTCATATTTTTTATTTTTTCTAGAAAAATGTGTAGTATAAGTTTTTTGTCTTGGATCGCCAACTAACGTAATTGTAAAACGATTTTGCATAAGAACTTTAACAATTTCCAAATCATAGCCCGCAAAATCTTGAAATTCATCAATATATATCTTTTTAAACAACCGGTTAAGACGATTTATAATTTTATCCTTTCTTTCAATTATTGTATTGTAAGCGAGCAATGCGATTTTATCAGAATAAATTCTATTATTACTGTCTAAATAATGATTTTGAGATTGTTGATTAGTATATGGTGCAGATTGATAAGATACCAAATTTATTCCTTTAATATCGGTATTGATATAAGGCAACAAAAATGGATTTATTAAATGTCTTAGTTCAAAAGTAAACCATGGAAGAATTTCTACATTTGCTGGAATGAAGCCGTTAATTTTGTAAAATTTGCGCCTTATTTCATCGCAGTTTTCATCAGTAAATGTGGTAATTAATATTGAATCAGAAGACTGCAATGAGTCTTTTACTATTTTTGTTGTTTTCCCGCTTCCTGCACATGCAATTATAAATTTATTTTTCATTATATACACCGATAGAATCTAATATGTATTGGGGATAATTTATCTTCTCAGTACTTTTAAATATTTTCCAGGCTACATCAGTTTTATTCTTAATCATATAGTGTAATAGATCCTCTTCAGTAGAATAAGTTTTATTCATAATATTGTTAAAGATAGCAAGAGAATTGGCTCGTAACAATTCGGGTTCTAAAGTATTAAGATTAGGAACCGAATCTTTGCTTGTATTTGTGTCCGAATGCTTTACTATAGTTTTAGAATAACATATTTCAATGTTTGGAAGGTCACAATAATCTTTGTATTTTCCTTTTAACGCTTCTACATTACCATCATTGTCTGTTACTATACATGTTGTCAAATTTAATTGTTTTGCTATTTCTAAAAATCGTAAAAACGATAAACCAACTGAGATAATATCAATTCCATCATCAATTGGCAATTTACCGTATTTATCTTTATAAGCACGTTGAATAATCAATTCATCTGAATCGCCTTCAACAAGAATTGATTTATCACACAATAAAAACCTTAAAGTATCGTAACCGGATTTTTTTTCGAAAAATTCCGTTGTGTCATCACTAATATCTTCAAAAGATATACAATTCGTGCAGCTGATTAAAAGTAAATTGTTTAATCCTAGCTTATTTAAAACAAAACTACTGTGCGTTGTAATAATAACTTGAAATTCACTTAGCTTCGTTTTAATAAATGATAATAGTTTATTCAGATTGCCATAAGCAAGATGACATTCTGGTTCTTCTATCATTATAATACCCTTGTTTTTAGTGCTTTGATTAGTAAAAGACAAATAAGTTTTTATTACACATTGTTCCCCTTTGCCGATATGTTCAAAGGGTATTTCATTTACTTTTGTTGAAATTAAGTTTTCCCATGAGGTTTTGGAAACGCTTAATACGCCAAGAGATACATTCTTGTCTTTTAATTCTTGATTTTCTAAAATCTTTTCATTAATTTTATTAACAGTATCATTATTTACTAAATTATCAAAAACTTTTCTTTGAGCTTGTGACATTTTTACTGATGCGTCATCATCAAAAAATTCTTTAATAATTTTAGAAGTGTATAAATTATTTGACGAGAAATTATCGGAGTCAATCATTAATCCTTTAAGGCCTATAAATCTATTATTATAATAATCTCTCCGAGCGAAAGAACGCCAACGAATTTGATAATACTCTATAGGTAGGCTATCAATTTCATTGTTTTTAATCATAGTTGAGTAGGCTTCTTTATATTTTTCATCAAATTCGATGTAAAAAGTAAAACCATCTCCAGTGCTACCATCGGGAGTATCATCACCATTACATTCGGCAAAAGAATCAAAATAAACAGAAATTTCAATTTTAGGAGGGTCTTGTTTTTCTTCAGTTTTTAAGCTCGCCAGATACGCATCAACACAATTTTTATTAAAAATATCTTGATTTAGAATTTTTAAAATATTTTTACCTTGATAATAGCCTGTTAGAGCTAAATTAAGGGCTTCAAGTATTGTTGACTTGCCAACACCATTATTGCCAACAATTATTGAAGTGTTGCTAAATTTAAAAGTTCTTAATTCAGAAAAAAGTTTAAAATTTTTTATACATAAACTTGTTACTTTCATCAGTTTACCCTCTCCCCATAATCATTAATTTAAGTGTATCATATTTTGTAAATATTTGTAAATTTCTTTTTCACTAATTTAGTAGAATCTAAAATATAAGAAAATTAATTTATATTTACGTCTATTCTTTTGACATTCGACAAGTATATTTTGTATAATAAGTAAGAAAAGTAATACTAATTATACCAAAGGAGTGTATTATGGAGAATTTTCCTGAAGGTAAGTTTCTGACTACGGTAAAAATCGGTCCCAAAGGGCAGATCGTCATTCCCAAAGAAGTGCGCGATATGTTTTCACTGAACGCAGGCGATTCGTTGATTTTGATGGCGGACAAAGGACAAGGGATTGCCTTGCAGCCGTATTCCTATGTAGAAACCTTTTGGAACGCCGTCAATCGCGCTAAAGACGAAGGGAAAGAGGAAAAATGAATGCGCTTGAAGTGAATGGATTGACGAAGGTTTATCCGGAATTTACCTTGGACAAAGCCAGTTTTTGCGTGCCACAGGAACATATTGTCGGGCTGATCGGAAGAAACGGCGCAGGAAAAAGCACGACGATTAAAGGTATTTTACGTCTTATCAATGCAGAGGGAAGTGTCTCTGTATTTGGAAAAGATTTTCTTAAAGAGGAAATGGCTGTTAAACAAATGATAGGTTATGTCGGAGGCGGCTTTCGATATTATCCTATGAATACGCTTACCGCAATACGCAAAGCATACGCGCCTTTTTATCCGACTTGGAATCAAAGTAGATATGAAAAATTCCTTTCGCAATTCGAGCTTATTGAAAGTAAAAAGGTAAAAGAGCTTTCCGAGGGAATGAAAGTAAAGTTTGCGCTTGCCCTCGCTCTCTCGCACGGTGCAAAGTTGCTTATCATGGACGAGCCGACAAGCGGCCTCGATCCGCTTTCTCGTGAAGAGTTTTGCGACATTATTTTACAGCTTGTACGCGAAGAATGCGTATCGGTTCTTTTCTCTACGCACATAACGTCCGACCTGATGCGAATCGCAGACGATATTGTTTATATCTCGCAAGGGAAAATTCTTGCGGCGTGTCCATTGAAAGAACTGCTAAATAAATATAAGTTAGCTCAGTTTGCTACTCTTGAGGATGCGACAGCGGCTAAAGCTATAGGCGTGAAATCCGTAAAAGACGGATTCGAAGGGCTGCTTTGCGACAATATAAAAGGATTAAAGAACGCCACAATAATTGAAGCAACGATAGACAGCATAATGGTGCATTTGGAAAAAGCAAACAAGGAGGGAATATATGCTAAATCTAATTAAAAAGGAAATGCGTCTTTGCTTACATCCTACAGTTTTTATTTTCCTCTCTTTTGCAGTGCTTGTGTTCGTTCCAAGTTATCCGTATGAAGCTATTTTCTTTTTTTCTTGCCTCTCAGTATTTTTCAGTTGTATGATGACAAGAGAAAACGGGGACATTCCCTTTACCTGCACTTTGCCGGTGAAAAAAGAACAGATCCCTCTTGCTAAGATGTTGGTGGTATTCGGATTGCAATGTATTATTATGCTGTTGGTGGGGATTATGGGAGCGATCAAAGGAGCAATTTTCCCCATAGAACAATATTTTAATTATTCCGGAATATCGGCAAATCTTGTTTTAATTGGGAACGGCGCGATTTTGCTCGGTATATTCAATTTGGTATTCTTCCCGTGTTATTTTAAAAAACCTGATAAAATCGGAGTTCCATTTATAATCAGTGCTATTGTTATATTCTTGTTAATTAGCATTTTTATTGTTTTGCGTTGGGTAACTCCGCTTTATTCTACTACCCTGAACGGACTCAATTCCGAAAATACCGGTGCCAAATTAGTGGCTCTTGCGATAGGAATTGTCATTTATGCCGTTTTATCTGTCGTAAGCTGTAAGCTGTCAATGAGGCATTTCCAAAAAGTAGATTTGTAATCAATTATAGAGTTCTCATAATTGAAAATTAGCAAATCTGTTGAAAAATGAAAACAAGCAATAAATTAGTGCCCTTAAATTTGCATAGTCAGCCCTTTGTTTTTGGGCTGACTGTATTTATTTACGTTTAACGATGATGCCGAAGTAATCGACAGCAAAAAATAATACGAACCCGTTTTCAGAGTTCGTATTATTCCCTAATGGCGGAGGAAGAGGGATTCGAACCCCCGTGCCCGTGAAGGCAAACGGTTTTCAAGACCGCCTCGTTATGACCACTTCGATATTCCTCCAAGTCATAATATTAAGCCGATTTGCCGAAATACATCTCGATTTGTGCCGTTTTATAAAACACACATTTTGTCTTTGCTTAAAACATTTAGCAAAATATGATAGCTCACGCTTTGCCGCAAAGCCGAAACGGGATAACTTTTTCAAGCGTTGAAATTATAGCAAATAGCAAAAAAGATGTCAACCGTTACGGCTTATAAAATGCAATTGACTTGATAAAGTCGAAGTTTTGTTATACAATCAAGAAAACACGAGGAATTATGGCAGAATATAAATGTCCCGTTTGCGGGAACAAGCTCAGTTTAAACGGCAAATCATACGTTTGCCCGTTGCACCACACTTTTGACGTGGCAAAGGAAGGCTACGTAAATTTTTTGAGTGCAAAGGACAAACACGCAAAAAGTCCCGGCGACAATAAGGAGATGATTTTAGCCCGCAGAGCAATTATGCAAAAAGGATACTACCGCCCCATTTACGAATATATAGCAAGTCACTTTTCGCTCGAGGGTAAATCCGTTTTGGACGTAGGCTGCGGAGAAGGATATCTTACAAGAGAACTCGCGCCGTATTGCGAATGCTGCGGCATCGATATATCCAAAGAAGCAATACGCCTTTGCGCCAAAGCGGAAAAGAAAATTTTTTACAGCGTGGCGTCAATGACTCATCTGCCCTTTTTCGATAACGAATTCGATTATGTCTTTTCGCTTTTCGCCCCCTATCATGCGGAGGAAATTGCAAGAGTTTTAAAGGGAAAGTTTATCGTTTGCACACCCGACAGAAGGCATCTTTTTGAATTGAAGCAAATGCTATACGATACGCCGATTGAAAATCCCGAACCCGACTATAATTTAAAGGAGTTCGAGATTGAAAGACAGGAAAAGGTGCGAGGAAAATTTGCCGCAGACAAAGAAAACATACTGCCGCTTTTAAAGATGACTCCATACTACTATCGCACGCCCTATAGTGCAATCGATAAACTTGCAAATTTAAATGAAGATTTTAAAAAAGAAATATCTCTCGAATTTGTCATAACCGTTTACGCAAAAAAACAATAAATAAAAACGCGCCCGTGCGCGTTTTTTATTTTTGTTTAATGTCATTAGTTATCGCCGCTGTCCGACTTATGCAAGATACTAAATTTAAAGCGGAATATACTGTCAATACTCATATCGCAAAAAATACTGTTTGCCAAACGGTCATTTTTCTAACTTATCGCTTTTGATATTATCTCATCGATTTTCTCTTCATCGAGGACGCCCATAGCAAGGCAAGCTTCTTTTACGGAAATATCTTTTTCAAAAGCGTAATGCACCACTTTTGCGGACATATCGTAGCCTATATAAGGACTGAATGCCGTGGCAAGCATAAGAGTGTTGTTTAAATATTCTTTCATCTTTTTCACATTCGGCCTTATGCCTTCGGCACAGTGAACTTTAAAGCTTTCCGTTGCCTGCGTTAAAAGACGTGCCGATTCGTATATCTTTAAAGCTATGACGGGCATAAAGACGTTCAATTCAAAATTGCCCTGACTTGCCGCAAGCGACACTGCCGTATCGTTCCCTATGACGGAACAGGCAACCATAGTGACGGCTTCGCACTGCGTGGGATTGACTTTGCCCGGCATAATTGAGCTGCCAGGCTCGTTTGCGGGAATTGTGATTTCGCCTATTCCGCAGCGTGGACCGCTGGAGAGCCAGCGCACGTCGTTTGCTATTTTTATCATTGAAGCGGCAAGATTTTTAAGCGCGCCGTGATAGAGAAGCAAAGCGTCTTTAAAAGCCAAGGCGTGATATTTGTTGGGGCTTTCAAAAAACTTTTCGCCTGTAAACGAGGAAAGTTCTTCAACGGCGTATTTTGCGTAGCCCGTGGGCGTGTTGATACCGCTGCCCACCGCCGTTCCGCCGAGCGGTAATACCCTGACAGAGTCTATCGCCTTTTCGATTGCATCATTTGCCTGTTCTAATGCATATCTCCAAGCCGAAATTTCGGCAGAAAACCTGACGGGAGTGGCGTCCTGAAGATGAGTTCTGCCAACCTTGACTATGCCGTCGTATTCCTTTTCGAGCTTTTGAAAAGTACGGCAAAGTGAGTCAATATTTTTAATGAGCTGTTTTGAATTTAAAACCGCCATAACGTGTATAGCCGTAGGAAAGACGTCGTTTGTGCTTTGGCTCATGTTGCAATCGTCGTTCGGGTGAACGTTCGCCAGATGAGCAAGCACTTCGTTTACGTTCATATTCGTTTGCGTTCCGCTCCCCGTCTGATAGACAACCAACGGGAAGGAATCTTTATAATCCGCCCCTAACACCTTGTCGCAGGCATCGCATATTCTGTTGCATTTTTCTTCGCTAAGTTTTCCCGCCTTGAAATTAGCCTTGGCGGCACAACGTTTGACAGTGACTATTGCCCTTATCAAATCATAAGGCATCTTGTCGCCTATTACGAAATTTTCAAGACTCCTTTGCGTCTGTGCACCCCAAAGTTTATCCGCTTCAACCTTAACCTCACCGAGGCTGTCCTTTTCAATCCTATACTCCATAATTTTTAAAAAACTCCAGCATATTATTTGTTACAAACTCGCTCTCCTCCCACAGCGGAAAGATGACGGGATATACGTGATTTAATCTATGTTTTTTTCCCTTTAAGTCGCAAAGCTCGTTTTCCACTCCCCTGTCGTCTAAAACTTGTTTGAAAGACAAGACCTGCCTTCTCATAAAATCTTTTTCGCCTGTCGCCATAAATACGGGCGGAAAAGACTCTACCTTGCAATTTTTTATAGTTACATAGGGCAAAAATTTATTTGTCTTATAATCCTTGCCGAAAAAGGATTTAAGAAAAAATCCTACGGCAGGTATTTTAAGCCGCTTGCGGTAATACTCGATATCGAACACGCCGCAGATAAAGCCTGCCGCCTTAAAATCTATCTTGCTGTCAAAGCCAAGTTCGCTTTTTAACTTCTCGTCGCATTTGACGGCAAGCGCCATAGCGGCAAGATGTGCGCCCGCACTGTCGCCGACAATGTAGGCGTTGTTTAAATCAAAGCCGAATTTATCGGCATTTTTATAAACCCATTCTTGCGCATAAAACAAATCGGACAGATTGTTTGGAAAAACTCCGCTTTTGAGCAACAGCCTGTATGAGATATTGACGACTTTATATCCCTTTGCCGCAATCTCCATACAATAGTATTTGTTGATATCCTTAGTGCCGTAATACCATGCGCCGCCGTGCACGTCTATGATGACGGGAAGCTTTTCGTTTAGTTTTCCCTCAGGATAATATACGTCAAGCAAATTATACAATTTGTCTTCGCCGTATAAAATGTCAAAAGCGCACTCTACCCCCTCGGGAGGTGACTGCGCTTTAAGACGTTTTGTATCTATTTTATTGACCAAGCCGCAAAACTTGTTTACGGCGAACTCGTGAAATCCCATAATTTATACCGTAAAAATTATACACGATTTCATGAGCGTTGTCAATTTTGAATTGACGGGATAAAAAGACCGTTATTCGAGCTCAAACGCTCCCGTGTAGAGCTGATAATATTTACCCTTCTGTTCGATAAGCTCTTCGTGATTGCCTCGTTCGATAATCTCGCCGTGCTCGAGCACCAAAATTACGTCGGCGTTCCTTACCGTTGAAAGGCGGTGCGCTATAACAAAAACCGTTCTGCCCTTCATAAGGTTGTTCAATCCGTTTTCAATGAGTTTTTCCGTTCTCATATCGATGGAGGAGGTCGCTTCGTCCAATATAAGCACAGGCGGGTCGGCTATGAGCGCCCTTGCTATGTTGATGAGCTGCCTTTGACCCTGCGAAAGATTTGAACCGTCCGCAGTTAGCACAGTGTCATAACCGTCGGGCAAGTGCGAAATAAAATAATCGGCGTTGGCAAGTTTTGAAGCATTCAGGACTTCCTCATCGGTAGCGTCAAGCTTTCCGTATCTGATATTTTCTCTGACCGTGTCGGTAAAGAGATGCGTATCCTGCAAAACTATTGACATAGAATGCCTTAAATCTGCCTTTTTGATTTTAGTTATGTTTATCCCGTCATAACGAATCTTGCCGTCCGGCACGTCGTAAAATCTGTTGATGAGGTTTGTTATGGTTGTCTTACCGGCGCCTGTCGAACCGACTAGAGCGACTGTCTGACCGTCGTGAGCCCAAAGACTGATATCCTTTAAAACCGTTTTGTCGGGATTATATCCAAAAGTAACGTCGTCAAACTGCACTTCGCCGTTGAGTTTGACAAGCGTCGTGGTTCCGTCCGCTTTATGGAAATGTTTCCACGCCCAAACACCCGTCCGCTCAGAACATTCGGTGAGCTTGCCGTTTTCGTCTTCCCTGACATTAACAAGCGTAACGTAACCTTGGTCGTCTTCCGGCTTTTGGTCTATTATATTGAAAATTCTGTTCGCACCGGCAATCGCCATAAGAATGATATTTATCTGCTGCGACATCTGCGATATCGGCATGCTGAACTGTCTTGAGAAAAGCAAGAATGCGGTGAGCGTTCCGTAAGTTATGCCGCCTACTCCGAATACGGCGAGAACTCCGCCCAAAACAGCCGTTATGGCGAAATTGATATAAGAAAGATTGCCCAAAATCGGCATCAATATATTGGCATAAGTGTTTGCCGCACGTCCCGCTCTTTGAAGGCTGTCGTTGACGTTGTCGAAATCGATTTTCTCAAACTCCTCATGATTGAAAACCTTGACGACTTTTTGTCCCTCGATATGTTCTTCTATAAAGCCGTTCGTCTTGCCTAGCTGCATTTGCTGAGCCATAAAGTATCTGCTTGAGCGTCCGCCTATCTTGCTGACAAGGAAAAACATAATTGCAAGCATTATTATTATAGTAGCGGTAAGAATCGGGCTTAAAACCATCATGGCGATAAATATTGCGACAATCGTAAGCGTAGACGAAACGAGAGTGGGCAAACCGTTTGTCAAAAATTCTCTGACAGTGTCGGTATCGTTGGTGTAACAGCTCATTATATCGCCGTGCGTATGCGTATCGAAATACCTGATAGGAAGCTTTTGCATATGCTCAAACATCTCGTTTCTGAGATTTTCCAGAATTTTGGAGGAAGCATAAACGCCTATCCTGTTCGCTCCGTACGTCGACATACCGCCGACAAAATATATAGCCGCCATAACGCATATCATGCCGATAAACTGCGGGTAAGCAACGGTTGTGCTTCCCTCCGCCAAAGGCATAATATAATTGTCGATTACGGTTGAAAGCAAAACAGTTCCCGCCACGTTTGCGCCGACGTTGAGAACGTAAAAAATAGCAATGAGAATATAACAGCCCTTGTATTTTGCCATCTCCTTAAAAATACGCTTGATGACGCTCGCCATATGTTGGCGTTTGGCTTTTCTTTCCTGCTTATATTTTGCTCTATCCTCAGGCGAGAGCTCTTTTAACTGCTGTCTCGTCATTTTACCGAATTTGTGCTGAGGGCTAAATTTTTCTTCGCTCATATTATTCCACCCCCTGTTTTTGCAAATTGTAAACTTCCTGATAAATCTCGTTGGATTTCAAAAGTTCGTCGTGAGTTCCCACCCCGACTATTTCGCCGTCGTTGAGAACGATAATTCTGTCGGCGTCGGCAACGGACGTGACTCTCTGCGCTATGATAAAAACGGTTATGTGATTAAATTTATCCTTTAGCGCTTCTCTTATCTTTTTATCGGTAGCGGTATCGACTGCCGAAGTCGAATCGTCGAGTATCATTATTTTGGGGTGCTTTAAAAGTGCACGAGCAATACAGAGTCTTTGTTTTTGACCGCCCGACACGTTAACGCCGCCCTGTCCGAGGTCGGTTTGGTATCCTTGCGGGAAAGACTCGATAAAGTCATGCGCCTGCGCCGCGCGGCATACCTCGTATATTTCCTCATCGGTGGCATTTTCGTTGCCCCATTTAAGATTTTCTTTTATTGTTCCCGAAAAAAGAACGTTTTTTTGCAAAACCATTGCAACGCTATCACGGAGATTTTTGAGCGAATATTCCCTGACGTCGTGTCCGCCCACCTTTACGCTGCCGCTCAGAACGTCGTAAAGACGTGGTATAAGCTGAACGAACGTGCTTTTCGACGAGCCCGTTCCGCCGATAATACCTATAGTTTCACCCGACTTGATTTTGATATTCGTCTTTTTCAGGTTTAAATTGTCCTTGTTTTTGCTGTAAGAAAATTCGACGTCGTCAAACTCCACTTCGCCGTTCTCGACTGTGAGCGATTTATCGGCATTCTCGTCGGTAATATCTATTTTTTCGTCGAACACTTCGACTATACGCTGTGCACTCGCCCTCGACATAACAATCATTATCATGACAAAGCCTATCATCATAAGGGACGTCAAAATTTGCGTGATGTATGAAATAAACGCCGTGAGGTCACCGTAATACATTCTGCCGGCAATAATCTTGTTCCCTCCGAAATAGGTCGTCAAAATCATACAGGTATACACGACAAGCTGCATAACGGGCATTGCGATGACTATCATTTTTTCTGCCTTAAGCTGAAGCCTTTGACATTCTGAAGAAACCTGTCTGAATTTTTCCGTTTCGTGGTCTTCTCTGACAAATGATTTTACCACTCTTATCGCCGTCAGATTTTCCTGCGTCGTGATGTTAAGTTTATCGTATTTTTTGAGCATCGCCAAAAATCTCGGAAATCCGATTGCGGCAAGCGACGCCAGCGTAATTGCAAGCACGGGCACGGCGCCGAGGAATATGAGAGCAAGTTCGGCGTCAATCGTCACCGCCATAAGTATGGCAAGCACAAGCATAACGGGCGCTCTGAAGCATATTCTCAAAAACATCATATAAGTATTCTGCACGTTGGTCACGTCGGTGGTAAGCCTTGTAACCAAAGAAGCGGTGCTGAATTTATCCATATTCAAAAAGGAGAAATCCTGAATTTTATAAAACTCTTTCCTTCTGACGTTTCTGCCGAATCCCGTAGCGGCAACGGCGGCAAATCTTCCCGAAAGTATGCCGCAACAAAGCGAACAGATTGCCATTGCCACCATTATCGCCCCTACCGTGCAAATGTAGGCGATACGGTTGTTCATAGTGAAGAAATAGACGTCTAAATTTCCGAATGACAAAATCAAATTGTAAGTGCTTAAATCGGTATCCATTCCCACGTTTATGATTTGCGCCATAAGCAAAGGAATTAGCACTTCAAATACGACTTCAAAAACTATAAAGAAAGGGGCAAGAAACGAGGCTTTTTTATATTCTCCCACGCACCCCAAAAGTTTTTTTAACGTGTGTTTGTTTTCTTTTTTCATGTAATCACCTGATAATACATACCATTTTAAGCAAAAAAAATATATAGTCAAGCAACAAAAGCTTGTTTTTATTCATTTTACTATTAAATTTATTTATTATATATATAAAAAATACCCCTAAATAATCTGGCATATACCTAAATTTTAAAGCGCTTGGATATAACTATAAACCGTTTAAAACTAAAAAGATTTCCGATTTGTGCGATATAACTTATCGGGGTAAAATTAAAATTCCTTTTGCTTTGCATTGACTTTTTTAAAAGAAAAATATATATTTAAACTATGATAAATCTCAGCTTAAACGGAAAAGATATGTCCTTTGAAAACGTTGAAACGGCAATAAATTTCATAGCGTTTGAACACTATCCCCTAACCGTAAAAACTCAAAACGGCACCGAGACGTTTTCCTCATTCGACAATGCAAAAGATTTTCTTATATCGTTAAATCAATGATTTTCAGCAAACCGTTTCCTATGCTTTATACCTTTTTAAAGATAATGTGAACAGCCCGATTTCTTTCAAAATTTTAACTCTGAGTTTTTTGCTGGTAAACAAAAAATAATTTTATAGATTTTAAAAATTTTAAACTGTTTTTACAAAATAAAAATCCGCCGTTTCGGCGGATTTTTATTCTTCTTTTACTGCTTAAGCTATACGCAAAATGCTTCCTCTTACAATCATAAGAATAAGGTCGATAATCCAAAGAATGAATCCGCCACCGATAAGACGAATGATACCGAAAACAATTCCGAGACCGCCGTCCATAATTCTTGTGATAGCTCCGAGCAACCAAGCGGTTACAGGGATAATTGCGAGAATAATTGAAACAATTCTGCCTAAACCAAAGTAGTCCTTTTTAGCACCTTTTCCCATTTTTTACCTCCATTGTCATAATTTTATCACAAAATTTCGAAATAGTAAATACCTATTTGAAATCTTATTAATATTTATCTTGTGCAGGCGACAGACGGATATTCCTCTTTTACCGTCGCGCGAAAAAAAAGCAATAAATATCTGCGCTTTACTCAATATCTCAGTTTGCAATCCTTTGCCGCTTTGACCTCGTCGGGACGGGATATTACGGCATTGTGGGGCGCTAAGTGAAGTTTTTCAGGATTTGTTTTTGCTTCCTCATAAAGCCTGAGCATAACTTCCGCCGTCTCGTCGAGCATTTCCTTTGTCGCGGATTCGGTAGGCTCAAACATAAGCGCCTCGTGCACGATGAGCGGGAAATACATCGTCGGCGGATGAATTCCGAA
Source organism: Acidaminococcus sp. CAG:917 (assembly GCA_000437555.1). GTDB lineage: Bacteria > Bacillota > Clostridia > Christensenellales > CAG-917 > CAG-917. The sequence goes on from FR901021.1 coordinate 35,695, forward strand.
ATCGATGAGCGATTTTGCTACGTCTATCGCACTTACTCCCGTTTCGTCTTTGAGCTTTTGCAAAGAGAGGACAAACTCGTGCATGCAATATCTGTCGCTGTCCGTGTCGTAAACTTTCTGAAGTCTGCTCTTTAAATAGTTAGCGTTTAATACGGCGCACGTCGAAGCTTCTTTCAGTCCCTTTCCGCCAAGAGTAAGAATATAACAAAGAGCCTTTACCATAACGGAGAAATTGCCGTAAAACGCGGTAACTTTTCCCACAGAGTTTTGAGGCATTTTGAAATCTTCGTTGACAACGGGATATGGCAAAAATTCTTTTAAATCTTCCGTGCAGCAAACGGGACCGGAGCCGGGACCGCCGCCGCCGTGAGGCGTGGAAAACGTCTTGTGAAGATTGAAATGCACAACGTCGAATCCCATATCTTTAGGACGCGCAATACCCATAACGGCGTTGAGATTGGCTCCGTCGTAATACAACAGACCGCCCGCCTTATGAATTATATCGGCAATTTCCACTATATTTTTTTCAAAAAGTCCGAGCGTCGTCGGGTTAGTGAGCATTAGCGCCGCGGTGTCTTCACCGACAATCTGCCTTAACTGTTCAACGTCCACTCCCTTTTCCGAGTTAGATTTCACCTCGACCACTTCAAAGCCTGCCATAGCCGCGCTTGCGGGATTAGTTCCGTGCGCCGAATCGGGAACGATTATTTTTTTACGCCCGAAGTCACCCCTTGACTCGTGATATTTTTTTATCAGCAAAAGACCCGTGAATTCTCCGTGCGCTCCTGCGGCGGGTTGCAGTGTGCAAGCGTCCATACCGGTAATTTCCTTTAGAGATTCGGAGAGCATCTTGCAAACCTTTACGCAGCCGCTTAAAGTATCTGCACTTTGAAGAGGATGAACTTTTGTAAATCCTTTCAGCGCCGCCACTTCCTCGTTTAATTTAGGATTGTACTTCATCGTGCAAGAGCCAAGCGGATAAAATCCGTCGTCGACGCCGAACGCCATTTTCGACAGTTTTGTATAATGTCTTACCACGTTATATTCGCTGACGTCGGGAAGGTCAAGCTCCGCCCTTGTCAATTGCTTACTGAGCGAATATTTTTTCACTGTCAGGGGGCGGATATAATTTTCCGTCTGAGCGTTGTCATAGTCAAAAATCGATTTCATTTTATTGCCTCCCCCGCAAGTTTTACCGCCCTGTCGAGAGCTTTTACGTCCGCAGTTTCGGTAGCGCACCAGAGCATCTCGTCGTCCGACAGACAAAGCCCCGAAAGTATACCTTCTTTTGCAAGACTTTTTTCAATCTCTCTCGCTTTACCGTAACACTCCGTGACGAACTCGTGGAAAAACTCACCTTTATATTTTCTTTTTAGCCCGACATTATCGAGCTGCTCTGCAAGATAATGGGCGTTTGACAGACACGCCTCGCCCACTTCGGTAAATCCTTTTTTACCCAAGGTAGCAAGATATACCGCGGCGGTAAGCGCACAATGCGCCTGATTGCTGCAAATATTACTTGACGCTCTCTCTCTGCGTATATGCTGCTCCCTTGCCTGCAAAGTCAAAACGTAACAGACGTTTCCGTCACGGTCCACCGTTTCGCCGACTATCCTTCCCGTGAGTTTTCTCATATCCGAACGCATACAGGTTATAAAACCGAGATAAGGTCCGCCGAACGAAAGCGAAAGTCCTAAAGGTTGCGCCTCGCCCGTCGCCACGTCCACTCCTGATTCGGCAGGAGTTTTTAAAACGGAAAGAGCGGTCGGATTATAACCTCCTATGCTCTTTACTCCCTTTGCTTTGCATAAAGAGGCAATCGAATCGACGTCCTCTATGAGTCCGAAATAGTTGGGCTGGGTAAAATACACACAAGCTACGTTATCGTCCATCGCATTTTCAAGCTCACGGACGTCTGAAAGCCCGTCTTTTGATTTCAGAACTTCAAGACTAAATCCCCTGGCCTCGATATATGTTTTCATAACGGCTAAAGTGTCGGGGTTGACGTTATCGAAAGTCAACACTTTAGTTTTGCGACCCAAAAACATTAGAGCCGCTTCTGCCGCGGCAGTCGCTCCGCTGTAATGCGAGGCGTTGGAAACTTCCATGCCGGTAAGACGGCACATAAAGGTTTGATATTCAAAAATGCTTCTGAGTATTCCCTGCGACATTTCCGCCTGATAAGGCGTATATGCCGTAACGAATTCCGAACGGGATACGATAGCCCTGACAGGCGACGGGATATAATGGCTGTAAGCGCCCGCCCCTCTTAGGACGGTGTCGAAAACCTTGTTTTCGTTTGCGACGCTTTCCATAAAATCGAAAACTTCTTGCTGGCTTAATCCGTCGGGAAGATTTAAAGGTTTCGCTTTAATGCCGCTCGGAATATCTTTGAAGAGCTCGTCGGAATTTTTGACTCCGATTTCACTTAGCATTTCCTTTTTATCTTTTTCGGATAAAGATATATAGTTTGACATTTTTCCTCCGAAAGTAAAAGTAGCCCAAAAGGGCTACGAATTATTTTATTAAAGGGTTTGTATGTATTTGAGATATTTTTCTTCGGACATGAGGTCTGTAGGCATAGACCCTCTTATTTCCGCTTCGCAAATCCAATTCTTTTTAGGGTCCTCGTTCAAAAGTTCGGGTCTGCCGTCAAGTTCGAGATTGACATTGGTGATTATACCGTCGCAGGGTCCCAAAATGTCCGAAGCCGCTTTGACCGATTCAACCGCCGCAAAAACTTCGCCTTTTGAAAAGGTCTGTCCGATTTCGGGAAGATTGACGTAAACGATGTCGCCGAGCTCTTTTTGCGCATAATCGGAAATACCCACTTGAACGGTTTTGCCCGTTCCGATACAGATATACTCATGAGTTTTGGTATAAAGATATCTCATAATTACCTCGCTTAATTTTACTGTATTTATTTTAACATTTATTTTTTGAAATTGCTACTGTTTAGCCGCTTTATTTAAAACAAATTTATTCTTTCCGAACACTTTTGCCCCAAACTCAAGTCGGCTTTATTTTTCTCTTTTGTAAAAGGGAAGCTGTGTCAATTCAAGAGCAACTCTTCTGCCTCTGACGTCCGCTTCGAGATTTTTGCCCACGGCGTCTTGTTTTATCCTGAGCATACACACCGCCTTTTTGAGTGTGGGCGCAAAAGTGCCGGACGTGACTATACCCACCTTCTCGTCGCCGACATATACGTCCGAGTGCTCTCTCACTATACCCTTTAAGGCAAACGCACCGACTCTGACGTATTCTTTTTTACAATTTAAAATTGCCTCTTTGCCGACAAAATTTTCTTTGCCAAGTTTTATGGCAAAATCGAGTCCTACTTCCGCTACGGGGATATCTTCGCCGAGTTCGTGTCCGTAAAGCGGCATAGCGGCTTCCAGACGCAGAGTGTCTCTCGCTCCGAGCCCGCAAGGCATAATACCGAATTCTTTCCCCGCATTTAAAAGCATCTCGTATGCCTTGACTGCGTCGGAATTTTTAACGTAAATTTCAAATCCGTCCTCGCCCGTGTATCCCGTCCTCGAGATAAGCGAATTTATACCGGCAAAGCTTACGTTGTCGATAAAGGAATAATACTTTTTAGGGATAAACTCGTCGGCGATTATCTTTTTAAGCACCGCTTCGCTCATAGGTCCTTGAATTGCAATCTGAGCCACTTTGTCCGATATGTTTTCAAACACATAGTCGCTTCCTTGCAAGTGCGTTTCAAACCACTCGGAGTCTTTTTCCGTGTTCGATGCGTTTACGACAATCAAAAAATCGTCCTGCGCTTTGCGGTAAATCAAAATATCGTCGACCGCTCCGCCCTTTTCGTTGGGCAATAGACTGTAACGCACCTGCCCGTCATACATTCCCCTTATATCGTTTGTGACTATGGCGTTCAAGGCGCTTTCGGCGCCTTTGCCTTTCACGGTCAATTCGCCCATATGCGAAACGTCAAAAAGACCCACTCTTTCACGGACGCATTTATGCTCTTCCAAAATCGAGCCGTAGTCGACAGGCAATTCAAATCCTGCAAAATCGACAATGTTTCCGTTAAGTTTTACATGCATTTCATAAAGCGGAGTTCTCATATTACCTCTTGTGTGTGGCAAGCCCCGTAAAATCCCAAACGGCTTCGCTTAGCGATTCGCTTACCGTCGGGTGCGGATGAATAACTTTTGCCACGTCCTCAATTTTTAATTTATTTGCAATCGCCACCGCCGCCTCGGATATAAGCTCGGTTGCGTTGTCGCAAAACAGTTCCGCACCGACGATTAAGCCGCCCTCGGAATAAAGTTTGACAAAGCCTCTCGTATAACCCTCTATAATACTCTTAGCGTTGCCGCCGGTCATAAACTTTGAGACGCTTTCGCCTTCCGTCTTTCCCACGGAAGCAATCTGCGGATAGGTATACACGCAGGACGGAACGACGGTAAGGTCTACCGACTGCTTTTTCCCTAAAACGACGTCGACGGCGTTCACGCCCTCCGCCGAAGCAAAATGCGCAAGCTGACATTTGCCCGTCACGTCGCCTATGGCGTATACCTGTTTTACGTTTGTCTGAAAATTATTATCGACCTTTACATATCCTCTTTCAAGTTCGAGATTTAAACTTT
>FR901021.1:40361-52684 GCA_000437555.1 Acidaminococcus sp. CAG:917
CGCATATAGTGCTGTCACAGTCTATCCTTTCGCCGCTTGACAGTTCTACGTATCCGTCGCCTATTATGTTAGCCGTGACGCCGGTTTTAAAAGTGACGCCTTTCTGCCTCAAAAGAGAAGCAATCTGTGTGGAAATTTCTTTGGAGAACATAGGCAAAACTCTGTCCGTTCCCTCAACCACTGTGACCTTTTTCCCTACGTATGAAAAATAGGTGGCAAACTCCATACCTATGACGCCGCCGCCTATGATGACTAATCTTTCGCCTTTAATCTCCTCGGAGAATACGTCGTCGGAGTTGAGAGCCTTTTCTATGCCTTCGATTTTTGGCATAAACGGCTTTGACCCTGTGGCGATAATTAAATTTTTATATTCTATCTTTTGTCCGTTCGCTATGACGTAACCGTCAAAAACCTCGGCGTCGGATTTATAGATATCCGCACCTTTTAAAAGAGTTTCGACTCCTAAGGATAGTTTTTGAGAAATCTCGTTTTTTCTGAGGTAGGCTTTGGATTGATTGAAACCTATATCGCCCGTTATTCCCATCTCTTCAAATGACAGCCTCTCATCGTAAAGCTTTGCCGAGTGAAGCAGCGTTTTCATGGGAATACAGCCCCGATTCAGACATGTTCCGCCTGCCCTGTCGCGCTCGACAACGGCGACCTTGAGCCCATGTTTTATCGCCCTGACGCCCGCCGTATATCCTGCAGGTCCTAAACCGATTATGACTAAATCGTAAATCATATTATAAAATCTCCCCCGTCGTATTTTGCGCCTATAAGGCTCTTTTGAAACCTTTCCACCGCTATTATATCTAAGCTGTCGGAATACACTTTAGCGGCAGTCACCCTGCCTTCGGACACATTTGCCCTGATATCGAGCACTCCCAAAGCCGAATCCTTAACTACTTTTGTATTATAACACGCCTCGTCGCCCAAAATCCATACTTTATCCGAAAATACTCTTTCTCTCTCTGCCACGGCGTCGGCATAATCGTTTATATCCAAAACGGAAAAATCCGCCTTTCTATATTCCTCTTTTAAAGCGGAAAGTAAAGCGTCCTTTAAACTGTCTGCATTTATATCGGAAATTTCGGCTAAATTTAACACTCTCGCTTCTACTGATTTAACGCCCTTTTTGCTCAGTTTGACGGAATTGGGCGTAAGATATTTTTTTATCTTGTCGGTGTCGACGTCAATGAGCAAAGTGCCGTGGTGAAGCTTTTTGCCCTTGTGAAAATAAAATGCGTTGCCCGAAATTTTTCTGCCGTTAACCTCCACGTCGTTTCTTCCGCTAAGAGTCGCCGATATTCCGAACGCTTTTAAGGCGTCCTGCACCACTTTCATCTGTCTGCTTAAATCATAATATCTTACAGGTGCTATAAATGTGAAATTTAAATTTCCCCTGTCGTGAAAAACGGCGCCGCCCCCGGATATTCTTCTAGCCACTTTACCGCCGTCTGCGGTAAACATATTATAGTTACATTCGGACAGCGCGTCCTGATTTTTGCCTATGACGACAGCGTTTTCGTTTTGCCAAAGATAAAAAACTATTTCGTCGCCCGATAAATCGAACAGCGTTTTTTCTATCGCCTGATTATGATATACGTCAAACGAGTCGCCAGATATGACGGTCAGTTTCATTCTATCTCGCCCCAATTGCTTCCGTAAGCAGAGTCGACCACAAGCGGAACGGACAGTTTTACAACGTTTTCCATTTCACTCTTTACAATTTTCATAACCTCGTCAAGTTCGCCAAGAGGCACCTCGAATATAAGTTCGTCATGAATCTGTAAAAGCATTTTCGATTTAAAGCCTTTAAGCTTTTCCTCGATGTTTATCATCGCAAGCTTTACGATGTCGGCGGCACTGCCCTGAAGCGGAGTATTCATAGCCATTCTGGCGCTCTGCTGAGCAAGATTAAAATTTTTAGCGTTTATATCGGTAAGATATCTCCTACGCTTCAGCAAGGTGGAAACATATCCGTTTTCCTTGGCAAATTTCACGTTGCCGTCAAGGTATTCCTTTACCGTTTTATAATTATCGAAATAAGCGTCAATATACGACTTAGCCATATATCTGGGAATAGAAAGGTTTTGCGAAAGACCGAAATCGCTTATACCGTAAACAATGCCGAAATTTACCGCCTTTGCGCTCTTTCTCAGTTCGGGGCTTACCGCCTCAGGAGGAACGCCGAATACTTTAGAGGCGGTCTGAGTGTGAATATCATCTCCGCGCCTGAATGCCTCGATTAGTTTTTCGTCGCCGCTGAAATGGGCAAGAAGCCTTAGTTCTATCTGCGAATAATCGCATGAAAGAAGCACCGCTCCGTCGCCGGCCACAAACGCACTCTTGATTTTTTTTGCGTCCCTGCCCTTTACGGGAATGTTCTGCAGATTGGGATTCGTCGACGAAAGCCTGCCCGTCGTCGTTATCGTCTGATTAAACTCCGTATGCACTCTGCCGTCCTTTACCATCGCTTTGAGTCCCGTAACGTAAGTCGATAAAAGTTTAGCCACTCGGCGATAATCTAAAATAAGTGACGCCACGGGGTGGTCTATCTGCGACAAAACCTCTTCGTCCACACTGTAACCGCCGGAGTGATTTTTCCTGCCGTGCTTTAGTTTTAAAGTGTCGAAAAGAAGCGTTGCTATCTGCTTGGGCGAAGATATGTTAACGCTCTCGCCCGCATACTCTTTTATCTCGTCGGAAATTTTCGCAAGCTCGACGGTATACTCTTTTTCAAGACTGTCGAGAGTATCGGAATTTACGGCAATACCTCTTGTCTGCATTTCGGCAAGAACTTTTAAAAGCTTGAATTCCACTTCCAAAGTGCCCTGCATATCCTGCTCGTTTAAAATCTTTTGCTGCGACTCGTAAAGACGGAAATAGCTTGCGGCGTTATAAGGCAAGCCGTGATTTTCCAAAACCTTGACAATCGATTTTACCGATTCCGAACCGCTCGCCAGATGCTCGCCTATCAGAACGTCGTAAAAATCTTCAAAATATAATCCGTGCTCGACTATTGCCGATTTTGCGTCGGCAATCAAAACTTTGCCGTTTATACCCTTTAGTTTGCTCAACGCCTCGTCAAAGGAGAGTCCGTTAGAGAATAAGTCATCTTTAAGCTTTAAGACGTATTCTTTTTGACCGTCAAAGGATAGCTTTAACTCGTCGCCCAAAATCAAAGCCGTTTTGTCAAATTTTTGTGACAGAAGTTTTTCAAATTCTTCCGAGGAAATTTCCTCGCTTGCAAGTTCTGCCATTGTCGGCTCAAAGTCGAGTTTTTTGACAATGGAATTGAGCTCAAGCTCGGACAAATATTCTTTAAGCTGAGATGAATAGTTTTTGTTCAATTTTATGTCGTTCAAAGAAATATCTATAGGAACGTCTGTGTCGATGGTAGCAAGCTTTTTTGAAAGATATGCGCTCTCTTTGCCCGCCCTTATCTTCTCGCCTATCTTGCCCTTTATTTCGTCGGCATGCTCATACACTCCGTCAAGGCTGACGTATTGCTGTAAAAGAGAAAGCGCCGTCTTTTCGCCCACACCGCTGATTCCCGGAATATTGTCCGACGGGTCGCCCATTAAAGCCTTAAAATCTATAAATTGGTCGGTGCTTATAAAGCCCATACCTTTTAAATAGGTCTCATCGACAATCTCGACGCTTGTCACTCCTACTTTCGTCCACATAACTTTTGTTGTGGGAGATACAAGCTGAAAGCTGTCGCGGTCTCCCGTCACTATAAAAGTAGGCTCGTCAAAACGACGGGCAAGCGTGCCTATAATATCGTCCGCCTCAAAGCCCGGCTTTTCGATTACCTTGACGTTCATTAGAGCGAGAATTTTTTTTAACGGCTCAAACTGCATGGCAAGCTCAAAGTCCATAGGCTTTCTCGTGCCCTTGTATTCCGCAAACATCTCATGGCGGAAAGTCTTGGCTTTGGCGTCAAAAACCGCCGCAACGTGTGTTGGAGTTTCCTGTTCTACAAGACGCAAAAAAATGTTTAAAAAACCGAAAATCGCTCCCGTATACTGCCCGATTTTGGAAGCGAGGTTAGGGAGCGCATGATAGGCACGGTGAAGTATGCTGTTCGAATCGATAAGTAATATTTTATTCATAATCCATTCAACTTAATTTATCGCCTTGCCGACGATGCTTTGTCAAACGGTTTGACGCCTCTTTGCGGATTAAAATACCCGCTAAAGAACTTAAACAAACCGCAAACTAAACCTTGACGTATTTTGCTAAATAATATATAAGCTTTTTAAGTTTAGAATTTTTAATGTCTTTTGTCTGCTTTGCAAACTCTTTTGGCTCAAACGAAGCTTTGGCTTTTATCTGCCTTAAAAAGTCGTCAATCGATAAAACCTGAAATCTGTCGATTTTAAGACACATCGCATATAATTCCAAAATGCTGAGTATTGCCTTATCGTCGCTGACGTCCTCACCCACTCCGAGTTCCTCTAACAAAGAGCGCAACCCCATATATTTTTTACCTACGACGGCAAATACTTTTTCTCTTGCCATTTTTACCAGCGGTAAGTCGTAAAATCTTGTCATGAAATCGGATTTTTCAAAAGGTTCTATATAGTATTTTACCCCTTGAAGTTTCTTTACAAACCTGAGTCCGTCATAATATCCTAAGATTTTCATCTTTTCTATCTTATGCTGAAAAAAGTCAATCATCGAGCCGAGGTCTTCCGACGGCGTTATATAAGTTACGTTTAAATCGTCGTATAAAATTTTCCTTTTTCTCGGTTTATCGTTTGTTCTTATGGCAATTATGTTTTTATACCCTTTCGACGCCATAAGGTTGACGGGACAGTTGTCCCATATACCTCCGTCGAAATACCGTTCGCCGTTAAATTTGTAAAAACCGTAAAGCGGATATGTTGCCGAAGCGACGAAATAATCGGTGATGTATTCTTCCTCCATATCCTCGACGAATTTTTCAACAGGCTGCATTTTCGAAACGCAAAAAGTGACGCAACCCACTTTCATATCCGCATTTTTTAGTTTAACGGGGTCAAGACGTTTTTTTATGTAGCTTTCCATCTTTTCACCGTTGACGTCTATAAACTTTTTCAGATTTCTGACTTGAAGCAAAATATAAACCATCACGTTTCGGCTGACGCCGTTTTCAAGTTTTTCGGCAATCTCCTCACTGACGTCGAATATGCTTGATATTTTCACTTCCCGCCAAAACTCTTCCAATGTGTCGAGACCCTCTTGCGCAAGAATCGCTCCGTTCAATGCGCCGATAGAAGTGCCCGTGACAGCGTCGAAACGGTAGCCGTTTTCAAGCAAAGCCTTTAAAACGCCAACCTGATATGCGCCCTTAGAACCGCCGCCTTCTAAAACAAGTCCGATTTTTTCCATTTCACCCAAACTAATTTTATTTCGCCTTGCCTATATTATGGCATTGCGATAATATGCGTTAATTTTACGAGTAAAAGTTTTCGGTTTGTTAATGCCCAAACCGATAAAGAGCAAAAAGTTAAGCTACGATTTTGCGATAATCTCTGTTGAGCGTCGGGAAAAGCGTTGCCGTCGTGCAAACAAGCATTATAACCGACACCCCGAGAAGAATGAGATACTTGCTGTAACCGCCGAGCGAGTAGTCCTGTCCGTTTACCTGGAAAGGTATTATGGACAAAAGCATTGTAAACAGTCCGAACAGCACCGCCACGATAACGCCGATTGCTATCGTCAAAGCTACGTTTTTGTTTGCGGAAACGAGGTCACCGTCACCGGACACGTTGAAAGTCGGGTGTTTGATGTCTACCCTTATCGACATACAAGTTAAAGAAACTACCAATATTGCGGAAATAAGGAAAATCATAAACGCTTCAAGCGAGGTCATGATGCCCTTCCCCGCCGGTCCGAACACAAGACCGACGACAAGACAGCTTACCGCAGTGGATATCATAGCCACTATTCCGTATAAAAAGAGCTTTACCAGCACTTGATTTTTATATGATACGGGAATTATTTTCGTGTGATAAAAACACATTCCTTCTCGGGATACCGTCGTGGAAGCAAAGGATACGATTATCGTCGTAAACAAGGTTATGACCATAAGCGTAAGTCCGGGAACGATTGCCGAACCCACCGTGCTCTGTCCGTAGGAAACGGCAAGGTCGTTGCAATAATAGACCATAACGGGTGCCGCGACAGCCATGGCGAGGTATTGAAACGAATAGTTGAACGAACGGAATATCAAAAGAAATTCCCTTCTGAAAAGCGCGCTGAACTGCGAGCGCAAAACTATTTTGCTCTTTGTCGTAAGAGCGGTTTTGCCCGTTTCGATACTGTATAATATGGTTTTGTAATAGCATTTAATTGTCGTAAAGTAGGCGCATACGGCTATAGCCGCCTCAATCAATACAATATACAAAAGATTTAAAAACACTTGTCCCTCGCCGCTCTCGATTTGAGAATAGGCCAAAACGTCCGCATAAAATCTGAACGGATAACAGTTGTTTGCAAAAGTTTTGATATTCTGAGTCATTTCGGGAGAGAAAAGACTGATGTTGTTGTTTTCGATGTATTGCACCACTTCTTTAAGCAGCTGCATATACAAAATAAATCCGCCGCAAAGCAAAAGTATAAGCACTATGAGTATAAGCAAAAACTTATCCTTTACGTGATTGACAAGCTGCATAACCGGTATAGCGATTAAATTTGCAACGAAGAACGGCACTAAAGAAATTAAAAACATAACTATTATCGAAAGAAAATAATAGCCGACGTTCATTCCCGACAGTGCGCCGAAAATTATATAAAACGGAAAGAGAAGCAGAAAACAAATTATAAGATTTGATACAAAGCAATAAATGGATTTTGCAATCAAAACGTCCTTTCCGCTTACGGGGAAACGAAGCAGAAGCTCGTTGTCTCCGCTGAAATATAAGTTTTTGACAACGTTACCCGTCCCCACTATTGTAAGCAAAATTAGAGCTACAAAAGTGACGATTACTAAAAATTCAAACCCGAGCTGTGACTTTACGACAAACATCTCGGTAAGATAATAAAATACTGCAATTAAAACGACATAAAGCACGACAGAAAGAACGATATTGAAAAACCTTTTCAAATGGTCCTTTGTGCTTATTGCTTTCGTTGACCCGTGCCTTGATTTAAGGTCGAGTTTAAATAACGTCCATACGGTAAAGTTCATTTTTTCCTCTGTTTCTCAACCTTAATTATTCGGCTTTTTCCTTTTTATTTTTTTTCTTTTCGACTTCTTTATTATCGGCGTCGTCTTTCGGCTTAACCGCAGATTCTATGTGATAATCCTGTGTGCTGTTATCGGGACGCGCGTCGGACATTTCCTGCGCCGCATAATCTTCAAACAGACGCTTTTCGTAGGTTCCCGTGATTTTAAAGAATCTTATTTCAAGATTTTCCTGATTTTCGGGATTGTCTTTCAAGTCGAACGTGTCGATAATTTCGCCCTCGTTTATAATCGCCACCCTGTGACAAAGCTTTTTAACAAGGTCGAGGTTGTGCGACGAGAAAAACACCGTATTGCCTTTGGCGCAGTGTTCTCTCATATGAGCGATAATCTCCGCCGTCGACTGAGGGTCGAGTCCCATCATCGGCTCGTCGAGTACCCAAAGCTTAGGCTCGTGAATTAGTGCGGCGATAATGCAAATCTTTTGCTTCATACCGTGCGAATACGATTTAATCTGTCTGTTTGCCGCACGCTCAAGCTTGAAGACTTTAAGATATTTTTCAAGCCTTTCCTTTCTTATATCGGCAGGGACTCTGTATAAATCGGCAACGTAGTTTACATACTCTACGCCTGTCAATTTTTCATAAACCGAGTGATTGTCAGGGACATATCCGATGTTGAACTTTGCCATAATCGGCTCCTTGGCGAGGTCGTATCCGCAAACTTCGATAGAACCTCCGTCAAAAGGCAAAATGCCTGTCAAGCATTTAATGGTGGTAGATTTTCCCGCACCGTTCTGTCCCAAAAATCCGAAGATTTCACCGGGCTTTAATTCAATATTTATATCGTTAACGGCAATCCTGTCGCTACGAGGATATTTTTTTACCAAGTGTTTTATAGTAAGCATAATTTACTCCTTGTTCTTTCGTGCTGCATAGCGCAAACTATTACTTATTGATTTTACCACCTAATGAACTTTAAGTCAAACAAAATTTATTTTACCGCGGCTTGCTATTTTTGGCGCGGAAACATTCTTTATTCTGCTTAAAAGCATACTTGACCGTTTACCGCAATTACATTTTAAAGCATACATTAAAGCTTATGTCCTGAATCTGAAAAACGATGTTTTGTTTTAATTATCCCCTTTTTTTATAATAAAATCAGCATTTAACAATCTCTGTCTTATAAGCTGCCCGCATTTTAACCTAAAAGACGGGCAAATGCCCGCCTTTTCTATTCAATATTATATGCGCTTAAATTTTATTATTTATTTTGCTGCCTGCGCTTCGGCGTTTGCCTCTACGGTTTCGCCTGAAGACGTTTGGACGGTTGCTTTTTCTTTTTTCTTAAATTTGAACAAGCCGGCAATTTTTTTGAAATCTATCTTTAAAAATTTATCCCACTTTGAGCCTGCGGCGAGCAGGATGTCGAATACCAAAAGCGCAATCATACCGCCTCCCAAATCGTAAATCTCATTCGAGGCGGAAAGACGGGTGCAAGATACCGCATACATTATCAAAGCAAATAACACAAGCACCGTATGAGCAACCATGACCGCCGAAACCGTCTTTTCGGGATTGCCAAAGCTTGACACCTTTACAAGTTTTCCCACTCCGAAGTTACCCATTATTACCAAAACGGAATAGATTAAAAGAGCAACGCCCGCTATAAGAATAACTATGCCTATAATGCTTCCGAAAAGCCCTGCGCCCGCATTGTTCGTCCCGGCAAATGCCGTCAAAAACTCAAACGTATTGTAGTTTGTAGGCATAGTCGTTCCGCCTGCCAAAACAAGATTTTTTGTCACAACGGGACAGCAAACGGTGATGACCGAAAGCAATCCGACAAGTGCGGAACACATATACTTGATATTGTCTAAAATTTTCTCTTTCATAGTCCTCCTACCCTTGCAATTTCATTGACTGAACCTGCATTTTGGTATAGAATATGCAAAACAAAAAATAAATAGAACGGCAAATAAAAAAGAATTTTAAATTTGTTTTTCCGTTGGACGGCAAAAGAAAAATGTTAAACTCGACAAAATTAGGCACAACCTCAATTCCCAAACTTCTCGCGACGATGAGCGCCCCGGCAATGCTCAGCATGCTCGTGCAATCTCTCTACAATATAGTAGACAGTATATTCGTCGCTCAGATAGGAGAAACGCAACTGACAGCCGTTTCTTTGGCATATCCTATTCAAATGCTCGTTTTCGCTTTCGCTATCGGCATAGCGATAGGAACAAGCTCGCTTATATCACGAAGGCTCGGTGAAGGCAAACTTGCCGAGGCAAGCCGGGCGGCGCAAACAGGATTGTTTTTCGCCCTTATATCAAGCGCCTTTTTCGCCGTATTCGGTTACGGAATATCCCTCGGCTTTTTGATGCTTTTCACTTCCGACGCCGCCATGCTCGATATGTCTGTATCATATCTTGCCATAGTCACGAGCGTATCCGTCGGCGTATTTGTCGAACTGTTCTGCTCGAGGACGATGCAATCGATGGGCAATATGATTATACCGATGATATCCCAGCTTATCGGTGCGATTACCAACATAATTTTGGACCCGATTATGATTTTCGGGCTTATCGGCTTTCCCGCTCTCGGAGTTATGGGTGCGGCAATCGCAACGGTTTCGGGACAGGTACTGTCGATGATTTTTATGCTCATTATGGTATCGGTCAAAAAATTCGATATTCAGATATTCTTCAAAAAATTCAGGCTGAAATTTTCCACGGTAAAGGAAATTTTCAGAGTCGGACTTCCCACGATGTTCCAAAACGCCATAAGCTCATTCCTGCTCACGATAATGAACGCAATACTCATCGCCTTTTCGCAAACGGCTGTCGCGGTATACGGCGTTTATTACAAACTTAACTCTTTTGTGTTTATGCCCTGCTTCGGACTAAATCAAGGAGCTCTTCCCATATACGGATATAACTACGGCGCCGGCAACAAAAAAAGATTTTCAAAGACTGTCAGGCTCACGCTTTCCGTTGCGATATTTTTAAACTGCGTGGGTCTTTTGGTTTTCTGCCTCGCCCCCGTTCAGCTTCTCAAGCTGTTTTCCGCCTCGGCAAATATGATGGTAATCGGCGTTTCCGCATTAAGAATAATATGTTTTTCCTTCCCTGCGGCGGCTGTCTCGATAACTTTTGTTGCAATGTATATGGCGATAGGCAAAGGCGCTCACGCTTTCATAATCACCCTTTTAAGGCAGTTTGTCCTCGTATTGCCATTTGCGGTTCTGCTCGGACAATTTGTCAGCCTTGACGCTTTGTGGGCAAGCTTTGCAATAGGTGAATACGCTACGGCGATTATTTATATTCCTCTCACGGTAGTGATTGTAAATAAAATGTTCGCAGAGAAAATGAAATACGTAGAGGACGGCTTCTTGACCTCCCCCATAGTCATAAACTCTACAATAATGGGTGACGAGATCCCGCTTCCCAAAGAAGAAAAACAGAAAAATTTCGACAGTTTTTCAAGTGCGGTAAAAAACAATTCCGATTCATATCGGACGGTGGAAGTGTTTTCCGATTTTAAAGAATCCGACCAAAATAACATTGCCGATAAAAATACAAGCGGCAAATAGATTTTGCCTTATATAGAGTCTTATCGGTCTTCCGAAAAATTCAGGCTCGCTTATATGCTATCGGATTTTTTATTTGACCTTTTAACCGACTTGCAAAAATAAAAACGACTTCAAATTTATCCGAATAAAAAAGCCGTCGCAAGAAAGCGACGGCTTTTAGTTTTAATCCGAAACGACTAAATTAATACGGCAAAAATTTTCGTCGTTTTATATGTCGTTAATTTGTTACAGCGGCTTTTGATTATTTTTTGATAAGGCTTTCCCCTGTCATTTCGACAGGTTTTTCAAGTCCCATCATCTCCAGCATCGTCGGGGCAATGTCGCAAAGTTTACCGCCGTCTTTAAGCGTACCCACGCCGTCCACCATAATGAGCGGAACGGGGTTTGTGGTATGGGCGGTAAACGGTTTGCCCTCGTCGTCTATCATCTTGTCCGCATTGCCGTGGTCGGCGGTTATAAGGCAACTGCCGCCGTTTCTTTGGATAGCCTCGACAACCTTTTTTAAACACTCGTCAACCGCTTTGACGGCAAGCTTTGCCGCTTCCAAAACGCCTGTATGTCCTACCATATCGCAGTTTGCAAAGTTCAATATAATGACGTCGTAACTGCCGCTGTCGATAAGCTCAACCGCCTTTGCCGTAACCTCATATGCGCTCATCTCGGGCTTTAAATCGTATGTGGCGACTTTAGGCGACGGAATAAGCACTCTGTCCTCGCCTTTGTTTGGAGTTTCGACGCCTCCGTTAAAGAAGAACGTGACGTGTGCGTATTTTTCCGTTTCCGCTATGCGCAGCTGAGTCTTGCCCTGTTTTGCAAGATACTCTCCAAGGGTATTGTCAAGGTGGCGAGGTCCGAATGCGACTTTCCAATTCGTAAACGTAGCGTCATAGCAGGTAAAACCGACGTAAACGGGGTCGATATATCCGGACTTTCTTTCAAACTTGTCAAAATCTTCATAGATAAAAGACCTAGTTATTTCTCTCGCTCTGTCGGGACGATAGTTATAGAAAATGATAGAGTCGCCCTTTTCGATTTTGGCGACGGGCTGTCCGTTTTCGGTTATAACGGAAGGCAAAACAAATTCGTCGGTCACTCCTCTGTCATAGCTGTCCTGCATAGCTTCCGCAGCGGAATTGAATTTAAGTCCCTCGCCGAGAGTGAGCATATCGTAAGCCTTTTTGACTCTGTCCCAATTGTTGTCTCTATCCATTGCATAGTATCTTCCGCAAACGGTTGCGATTTTGCCTACTCCCGTCTTTTTGAGAAATTTTTCAAGCTCTTCGACAAAGCCTTTGCCGCTCTTTGGCGGAACGTCACGTCCGTCCATAAAGCAATGAATATAAGTTCTTTCGACGCCCTCTCTTTTTGCCATTTCAACAAGAGCCTTTAAATGGTCGATATGACTGTGCACGCCGCCGGTTCCCAAAAGTCCGTAAATGTGGAGCTTTTTTCCCTCCGCTTTGGCATTATTCATAGCCCACAAAAGAGCCTCGTTTTTAAAGAAACCGCCCTCGGCAATCTCTTTTGAAATGTGCGTGAGGTCCTGATATAC
>FR901021.1:52745-67462 GCA_000437555.1 Acidaminococcus sp. CAG:917
GCTGTTGCCCATCTGACCGTCGGGAAGACCGACGGCAAGTCCGCTCGCCGAAAGCTGAGTCGTGGGATATTTTGCCTTTAATGAATCGATATAAGGAGTGCCTTGAAGTTCAATGGCGTTTCCCTTACCGTTGGGATTCAAACCGAATCCGTCAAGAATGATAAGTCCGCAAATTTTTTTCATAATATATCCTTAATGTTTTTTGTCTGTTTAATCTTTATTTATCCGTGTTTATTTTCAAGCAGATGAAACGTTATCTGTTTTATCCGCCCTGTTTTTAACTTTGATTTTGGCTTTAGTTTAGCTTGTTTAATCAGCTTTTACGACCATAAATTTTGCTTTTCGTTCAGCAACGATTGACCTACTTGTTTATCGCTTTTTCAATCAATTTGTCAGACGCATTTTTGCTTTATTGTTTTTTACTTTAACTTAAGATAAAACGTAAAGCAACATATTAGTTTTAGTATTCCGCTTTCTTAAAACCAAGCCCTAAGGCTTGGTTTTAAGAGCTTGATATAAAAATCGATTTTAGTAATTGACGACTTTTGAGAAGTCTTCCGCTTTAAGCGACGCTCCGCCTATAAGTCCTCCGTCAATCTGCTCCATAGCCATAAGCTCGGAGGCATTCTTCGGATTCATACTGCCGCCGTATTGAATACGGACTTTTTCTTCTGCACACTTGGGGCAATAGAGTTTTGCCATTGTGTCACGGACGATTTTGATGGTATCGTTAGCGTCCTGACTCGTTGCGGTTTTACCCGTTCCGATTGCCCAAACAGGTTCGTAAGCGATGACGATGTTTTCGAGTTCGGATTTGTCGATGTCTTTGAAAGCCTCGGTAGTTTGTCTTACCAAAACTTCTTCAACCTTTCCGCCCTCTCTCTCTTCCAAAGTCTCACCTATGCAAAGGATAACTTTAAGTCCGGCGGCAAGAGCTGCTTTAACTCTTGCATTGACGGTTTGGTCGGTTTCTCCGAAATACTGTCTTCTTTCGCTGTGACCGATAATGACGTATTCGACGCCGAGTTCGACAAGCATCTTTGCGGAGATTTCGCCGGTAAAGGCTCCCTTTTCCGCCCAGTGAACGTTTTCCGCACCCACTTTTATATTGCTTCCCTTTGTTTCCGCAACGGCGGTTGCAAGGTCGGTATAAGGAGTGCAAATGACTACGTCGCATTTAGCGTCCTTAACAAGCGGTTTCAAATCGGCGATAAGCTGTTTTGTTTCCGCTATAGTGTTGTTCATTTTCCAGTTTCCTGCAATAATAGGTTTTCTCATATTTTTACCATCCTCAAAAATTTATTTATCGTTTAAGCAATCGATGCCGGGCAAAACTTTGCCTTCCAAAAATTCAAGCGAAGCTCCGCCGCCCGTTGAAATGTGGCTCATCTTATCTGCAAAACCGAGCTGAGCGACTGCCGCCGCACTGTCGCCGCCGCCTATGATTGTAACGGCATCGGTATCTGCCATAGCTTTTGCAACGGCAATCGTTCCTTTAGCGCAGGTCGGATTTTCAAAAACGCCCATAGGTCCGTTCCAGACAACCGTCTTTGCGTTCGAAACGGCGTCGGCAAAAAGTTTTTGCGTCTTAGGTCCGATATCGAGACCCATTTTGTCGGCGGGGATTGCCATGCTTTCGACGTATTCGACTTCAATGGGTTTATCTATCGGGTCAGGGAACGCGCAGGAGGCGGCGGTATCGATGGGAAGATATATCTTTTTGCCGAGTTTATCCGCTTTGTCGAGCATTTCCTTGCAATATTCGATTTTTTCATCGTCGACGAGCGACGTTCCTATCTGTCCGCCCTTAGCTTTGATAAAGGTATAAGCCATACCGCCGCCGATAATGAGCGTATCGCATTTATTCAAGAGATTGTCGATAACCTTGAGTTTGTCGGCGACTTTTGCTCCTCCCAATACCGCGACGAAAGGTCTTGCGGGATTCTCTAACGCACCGCCGAGGAATTTGAGTTCCTTTTCAATGAGGAAACCGCTGACGGCAACAGGAGCATATCCGTATTGAACAATACCTGCCGTTGTGGCGTGTGCGCGGTGAGCCGTTCCGAAAGCGTCGTTGACGTATACGTCGCAGAACTTTGAAAGTTTTTCGCAAAGCTCTTGGCTGTTCTTTTCCTCGCCTGCGTCAAAACGGGTGTTTTCCAAAAGCACTGCTTCTCCGTCTTTTAATGCGGCAACTTTCTTTTGAGCGTCTTCGCCTACGAGGTCGGTTGCAAACGTAACTTTACCGGGGAAGATTTCGTTTAATCTGTCGGCAACCGGCTTAAGAGTGAATTTTTTAGGGTCGTTTTTCAAAGCCTTTTCCAAAGCCGCTTTGGTTGCCGCCTCTCTCTCGTTTTCGGGCATAGCTTCGATTGTCTTTTTTTCCTTTTTGGTCAAACCGAAACCGGGAGTAAATATATTGTGGGGCTTACCCATATGCGAACACAAAATAACCTTTGCGCCGTTGTCCAACAAATATTTGATTGTGGGAACCGCGCCTTTAATACGGTTTTCATCGGTAATAACGCCGTCCACCATAGGCACGTTAAAATCGCAACGGACGAGACATTTTTTGCCTTTTACTTCAATATCTTGAATTGTTTTCTTTGCCATAATATCTCCTTTTTAGGGTAACCCCATAGCTTTTTTTATACAATGCAAATTATATCACATAGCATTTTACTTTGCAAGAAATTTTAAGTTGCAAATGATAAATTGATATTTTTTTATCAATTAAATCAAGCTATAAATTTCATCTCAATCATCGGACATATAGTCCTGTTCGGGCTTTGTATTTAACCTTAAAATAAAAGCAAAATATATTTAAACGAGTATAAGGCTTAAAAATCCATATCGCAAAGCCGTTTGTTTTTGTTTTTCACACAAACAGTGCCGATTAAGTTGTAAAGTGAAATAAAATATATTATAATTTGTTTTGGCAAAGCTACATAAATTAAACCGCAGTGCGGTTGAGGAGAAACAAATGCAAAAGCCAAAAGTCGTATTTCCGCTTGTGGAAGCAGGTATGGGACACATTATCCCGTCAAATTCCATCGCAAACGCTTTTGAAAAAAAATACGGAAAATATACCGAAGTATCCCGCCCATACTTTTTTAAAGATTCGGGCGATAAGGCTTTGATAAAAATGGAACAAAGCTTTGTTAAAGACGTCATAAGAGCAAACAAGCACACTTCATGGGGTATGTTTGAAACTTTTATGATGGATATAACAAACTACAAAGTTTTACAAAGAGTTTTTTCTGCCGTCCAAAGCAAAAAGATGCGCCAAAAGCTCATATCCCGCATGGAAAGCTTTAGAGCCGACCTCGTTCTAAACACTCACATATCCACCGCTTTGATAGCGAAAGAAGTGACAAACAACAAACCCATCATAACCGTTTACAATCCCGACGTTATGATACAGCCCTTCTATCACGGCTACTGCGACATGGTTATGGTTTCGAGCGAGAGAGGTTACGACAAAGTCATCGGCAAATTCGGCTACACCGACGAAAATTTGAAACTTGTAACTTTCCCTATCAGGGAAGAAGCGTATAAATTTTCAAAGGATAAAAAAGAAAACCGCAAACGCCTGGGGCTTGACGAAGATAAACTGACGATAGTTTTGTTTGAAGGAGGATACGGGCTCGGCAAAATGAAAAAGATTTGCAAACGCCTTTTGAAAACCGACCTTGACGCCAACGTCGTCGCCATATGCGGAAAAAACGAAAAGCTGTATAACGATTTAAAAAAACTCAAGCCGCACCCGAACATTAAGTTCGTCGTCGAAGGCTTCTGCCCCTGCACTCTCGACTATCTCGCGGCGGCGGATATATTTATGGGCAAGAGCGGAGCGTCCTCCGTTGCCGAGCCGGCGTTTTTCGGCGTTGCGGAAATCATCACCAAGCACGCCACCACGATTGAAAAGAACAATTCTCTATATTATGTAGAAGATGTTAAATGCGCACTTAACGTATTAAATCCGTCTAAGGCGGTAAAGACGGTCAAAAAACTCGACGCCGACAGAGCCTTGTTAAAAAAGATGCAAGACAACGCCCTCGCCATTCACGACAGATACGGCAGTGAAGAAATAGCCGACCATCTTTGGGACTTGCTTTGCAAAAAGTATCCCGACCTTAAGGTGCAATACGACATTGACAACAAAAAATAATTCTCCGATGCTCTTTGCAATTTAAAAATAAAATATAATAAAACAATCTTAAATAAAAAACAGACGGTTTAATCCGTCTGTTTTTAGTATTTTCACTACTCATTAAATTACCGTTTAAAACTTTGTCAGCTTTCCCTCGCTTAGAAGCCCTTTAAAACCGTTTTGTCTTAGAGCCTCGTAGACGACTATTGCCACGGAGTTTGACAGGTTAAGCGAGCGACAACCGTCAATCATGGGTATGCGGAAAGCGTTTTCATAGTTTTCGTGCAAGAGCTCCTCGGGAAGCCCTTTCGTTTCTTTGCCGAAAAGCACGAAACAGTCGTCGTCGAAAGTGACTTCGTCATATCTATACTTAGCCTTTGTGGATGCGTAATACATTTTAGCGTCGGCGCTCAGTTTATAAGCGGAATTGACCTTTTCATATTTCCCGAAAGCGTTTTTCTCGAAAAAGCCCTCAAGATTTTCGTAAACCTTTATGTCGACAAAATGCCAATAATCCAGCCCTGCTCTCTTTAAAGCTCTGTCGGATATATCGAAACCGAGCGGCTTGACAAGGTGCACCTTTGAGCCCGTCGCCGCCGCCGTTCTGACTATATTGCCTGTGTTTTGCGGAATTTCAGGCTCTACCAAAACTATGTTCATATCTCGTCCTTTAAATCTATCGCAAGCTGATAGACTTCGTTTTTTGTAAGTCCCCTGTCCTTGGCGACTTTTTTTATCGCCTCTTTTTTGTCTTCGCCAAGGCGTATATAGGCTAAAATGTGTTCTTTGACGCCGAGTGAATTAAGCGGATTTTCCTCGCTTTTCGCCCCGTCCACTATGAGAACGTATTCCCCTTTGGGCGGCGCGATTTTAAAATCGGCAAGCGTGGTAAACTCGACACCCTCGTGAATTTTTGTTATTTCTTTAACAACCGCTACGCCTCTGTCGCCGTAAGCGTCAAATATCGCCTTTGCGTCGGCAGTCACGTCGTGAGGCGCGCTGTATATTACGGTGGGAATTTTCAAATTTTTATAATCGTAGAGCAACGATTGCTTTTCCGAATCCTTTTGCGGAAGAAAACCCAAAAACACAAATTTGCTTGCGTCGTATCCCGCAAAAGAGAGTGCGCTCGTCACCGCCGTGGCGGACGGCACGACTTCGACCTCTATTCCTTCTTTGTGGCAAAGAGATATGACGGCGGAGCCCGGGTCGCAAACGGACGGCATACCCGCATCCGAAACCAATGCGACTTTCGCTCCACCGAAAAGCAAGGAAAGAAGTTTTTCCTTTATCTCGTTTTCGTTGAATTTGTGATAAGCAAAAAGTTTTTTTGAAATGCCAAGATGATTCAAAAGGGGCAAGGTGTGCCTTGTATCCTCACAGGCGATATAATCGACGGATTTAAGCGTTTCCACCGCCCTTTTGGATATATCCGAAAGATTGCCTATCGGCGTTCCTACAATGTAAAGTCTGCCCTTTTCCATTATTTATAAAGTCCTTTAAATTTTTGAGTCATAGTGCCGTCGTCGTTATACTGCACTATGACGTCGGTTCTGAGTTCCTCTTTTCCGCCCTTTACCGCTCTGACGATAAACGTATCCGCTTCTTTATTCGCTTTGGGATAGACGATTACGAGTTCTTTTACGGCGAGATTATGCTTTGACAGCAACGCCATAACTTCCTGCAAACGCTTCATTTTGCATACCATGTAAAAATCTTTGCCGAACATGAGCATTTTTGAAGCGGCGGCAATAAAGTCGCCCACCGTGGCGAGATTTTCCGAGCGGCAGTTATCGGTAACGCTGTCCCGTCCCGTCGCCTTTTCGTAGGGCGGATTGCATACTACAAGGTCAAAACTCTCTTTTGTAAAATATTTTTCGATTTCCAATATGTCGGCGTTTAAAATTTCTATTTTATCAGACAGATTGTTTATAGAAACGTTTTCTTTTAAAAGAGCAAACATCTCTTCCTGTTTTTCCACTGCCGTTATATGCCTCAATTTGCGTTTGCCCGTAAGCAGAACTGAGATAACTCCGCTTCCTGCACCAAGCTCTAACGCCTTTGACTTGCCCGTGAGCCTTACAAGGTTTGCAAGCATGACGCTATCGCAGTTGAAACAATAAAAAGATGGATTTTGCTTTAGCTTTAATCCATCTGTTTGAAGGTCGTCTATTCTGAATTCAAAATCCTTAGATGACTTCTCTGACAACGTGCACCTTTAACTTTGCCGAAATTTCGGCGTAGAGCTTTACGGTGACGGTATAGTCGCCGTAGGCTTTAATGTTTTCTTTTAAAACTATTTTCTTTTTATCGACGTCTATGCCCTGTTCTTTGAGCGCTTCGGCAATCTCGGCATTTGTGGCAGAGCCGAACATTTTGCCGTCAGACCCCATACACTTGACCTTTACAGTCACCTCGGTAGCGTTAATTTTGTCGCAAAGTTCCTTTGCCGCCGCTTTTTCTTCCTCTATGCGCTGAGCCTCGAGTTTCTTTTTATGATTTAAAATATTTACGTTTGCGGTAGTGGCTTCCTGAGCCAGATGCTTTTTAAGCAAAAAATTTCTCGCATATCCGTCATTAACTTCTATAATTTCATCTTTTTTGCCTGTTCCTTTTACGTCTTCAAGTAGTATAACTTTCATATATATCTCCTTTAAAACAATATAACACACAACCGACAAAAATAAAAGTATATATTTTCATTTTAGGCAAATAATTTTAGTGGAGGATTGTATGAAAAAAATCTTATGTCAAACTGCCAATTGTGAACACAATTTGAAAAATACTTGCCTTGCAGGAGTGATTACCGTAGGAGAAAAAGGAAAATGCCTTTCTAAAATCAAAAGAGAAGGCGGCGTTCTGGCTCAGGCTTTCGCCGACGTCGAAGCTGCGGAAGAAATTTCACCGGACAGAGGATACGACTGTATCGTTCAATGCAACAGCAAGTGCATATACAACAACGGCAATATCTGCTCTTGCGACGAAATCCGCGTCGACGATTCGATTTTGTCCACCAAATGCCGCACGAGAATTCAATCGAGAGGTTAAAATCAGTTCGATAAATGACTGCGGCAAAAAAATTCAGGCACCTTTTATGAATATAATAAGAGGCTGAAAATCTTAAAATAATTTAAAATTAAGGTAAAAATAAAAAGCGGACTACCGCTTTTTATTTTTGATTAAAGCAAATTGCAAATTTGCATACCGTTTAATCTAAGCTTATACCTTCAAAGATTTTCAGTAAATTCGCTTACCGTTTAATCTGAATATATATTAAGATTTTTAGTTTAAATTTTTATATTATTAAACTATTTTAATTATATTATTTAGTTAAGTTATAGCTATATAAACAAGTTCTGTATATTTTAACCGTGTCAACGCTTAATCGGAATTTAAATTAAGTGCTCTCCTCGTCGACGGTATATCTGTCGCGTATCTCGAGAGGAGGAATGAACTCCTGCAAAAGACTGTTGGTAGGAACGTATGAAAGCGGAATTTCATTTACCGATTCCATCGAGAGCCTTAACTCTTCCGCTTTTTTTTGATATATGCTGTCCGGTTTCAATGTGTTTAAAACCTCAATCAAAGGCGCCTTGAGCGCCGCTTTTTCGTAATCGAAATAGGTATTTATCGTAGCGTTTGCATATCTCGAAAAGGGACGAATGTTTATCCTTTCGCTCTCTATGACGTTGTCCCAAAGTTCAAACGTGCGGTTGGCGTCGCTCGAGCGATAATGATAATCTCTTACAAGCCTTCTTATTACCCTCGTGGCGTCGGGCTTGTCGGAATCGGAATAGGAATCGAGGTAAATTTTAAAAAGCTTATCGCTGCCCGTGGCGCAGTCGGAAATAACGGGATTTAAAGCGTGAAGTCCCTCCACTATGCACATGCTGTTGCCTTTTAGTTTTATTTCTTTATAAACGTCCGTCCTGCCGTGCAAATTGAAATCGAAGGTGGGAACCTGCACCGTCTGTCCCGTCATAAGACCTATGAAACATTCCCTGATATAAGGCAAATCAAGCGCGTAAACCGATTCAAAATCCGGCTTACCCTCCGACGTTTTCGGAACTAAATCGCGCGTCAAATAAAAGTCGTCGAGCGAAAGCACAAACGTCTCGATGCCATTCTCGCAAAGCGATTCCCTGAGCCTTTCGGACGTGGTGGTTTTACCTGCGCAGCTTGGCCCGGCCAGCAACAAAATTTTTATGTCCATCTTCTTTAAAAGACGGGCATAAAACGTCACCTCGTTATTGTAACCTAATTCGTCGGCATATATTTTTTCCCTTAGCTTAGCGTCTGTCATATAGTCTGATAAATTAACTCCATCTGTTTGATATTTCGTCTATCTGTCTGGCAAGTTTTTCAAGATATTGATTTGCCTTGCCTTCGTTCTTTCTCGCAACGTTGGAAAGTCTTTCGAGTGCTTCGAGCACCTTGTCGTAAGCTCCTGCTTTGCGGCTGATAACTTGTTTTTCCTTCCTTACCTTCTTGTGCCCGTTTTGAAGCTTTTCTCCCGTCAGAAGGTCGTATACTTCCTCAACGAAAGGCGCAGTCGTTTTGAAACCGTAAGTCTGTTTGACTCTTTCGGCAAACATTTCTGCCACCCTGTCGTCACCGTGCGTTATAAACACGTGAGCGGGAGGAGCGGAAAGCTTTGCCAAAAATCCTATAAGCCCGTCACGGTCGGCATGAGCGGAGACGTTTTGAAGCTTCATAATCTTTGCCTCCACGGCAATGGTTTCCTGAAACAGTTTAACGTGCCTCGCGCCCGTCAATATGGCATTGCCCAAAGTTCCGTTGACCTGATAGCCCACAAAGAGTATCGTGCTTTGCTTTTTCCACAAATTATGCTTTAAATGATGCTTTATTCTGCCCGCTTCGCACATTCCCGATGCGGAAATTATGATACAAGGGTCTGTCTCCTCGTTTATCATTTTAGAATCTTCACTCGTTATGGAATATTGCAAATCTTTTACGCCGATAGGATTGATACCCGCCTTTATCAGTTTATCCGTTTCCTCGTCGTAATATGCGGGGCTTGTTTCCATAAAGATATTGGTTGCGTTAATTGCAAGCGGACTGTCCAAAAATACCTTATACGCCCCGTGTCCTTTAACGAGATTTTCATCTTTAATTTGCCTTAAATAGTATAAAAGTTCCTGCGTTCTGCCGACGGCAAAACAAGGTATCACAACGTTGCCGCCCCTGTCGAACGTTTCTTGAATAATTTTTGCGAATTCACCCACGGGGTCGACTACTTCTTCGTGATTGCGGTCGCCGTAAGTAGATTCCATTACCACATAATCGGCGTCGGTAGGAGGAGTAAAGTCTCTGACAAGAGGCATACCCTTGTTTCCTATATCTCCGGAAAACACAACTTTTCTCGTTTGATTGTTTTCCGTCAAAGTAAGCTCGACGTGTGCAGAGCCTAAAAGGTGCCCTGCGTCGGAAAATTTCACAGTTATGTTTTCGTCGATTTTTTTTGTTTCGAGATATTCAAAACTTACAAAATGCTTTAAACATTCCTCGGCGTTTTCCATGGTATATAAAGGTTCATAAGGCTCGTTATTGGCTCTCTGTCCTTTTCTGTTTTTCCATTCAGCTTCGGTTTCCTGAATATGCGCCGCGTCGCGAAGCATTATTTCACACAATTCTTTAGTCGCGGACGTAGTGTAAATTTTGCCTTCAAACCCCAGTTTAACCAATAGCGGCAAAAGTCCGCTGTGGTCGATATGCGCGTGCGTCAAAAAAACGCAATAGACGTCGGAAGGGTTAACTTTAAAAGACTGTTGCTCGTAAATTTGCGGACCTTGTTCCATTCCGCAATCGATAAGCACTTTTTTGCCCCCGACTTCGATGAGATAACAGCTTCCCGTAACTTGACGGGCAGCTCCTAAAAAAGATAATTTCATATATTCCCCTTTTTCTTTTATAGTAAAATTATAACAGCAATTTATTTCACTTTCAATACCGTTTTTGCAAAAAAATACTTATATATATTTATTAAATTATGCAAAATTCCAAAAAAAGTTTCAATGCGCAAATAAAGCAGATTGCATTATAATTTAAATTATATTTTTTATCAATTCGATTATAAAAATTAAAAAACGGCATATGCCGTTTTTTAATTTCTTTTCGGGCAGGGACAATTTACTTACCGACTTTAGCAATTTATTTGCCGCCCTCAATATTATATGCTCAAGATTTTTATCGGAATAAGCCGATTAAAATCTTTTCATATCTGAACGATTTCAATCAAACATACGTTTTATTTTTATATCCGTTTATATTGTTATTTACTGCCGCCGCGATTTAGAGCAATATGCAAAGCACTCCGCCCTTACCTTCGTTGACTATTCTGCCGAGAGTCTTTTGCATTTTTTCTTTGGCGTCGGCAGGAATTGCAAAAAGCTTATGTTGCAATCCGTCGTTGACAAGGCCTCTTAAAGTCTTTCCGAATATGTTAGCGTCCCATATATCGTCGTTTTGCGGATTGGAAATCAGGCTCTTTACAAGGTCTTCGGACTGCTCCTCGCTTCCCACTATGGGGCTGACTTCCGTTTCCACGTCAACTTTGATGATGTGAAGCGACGGCGCCTTTGCGCTGAGTTTGACTCCGAACTGTCCGCCCTGTTTTACCATTTCGGGAGTGTCGAGACTCATCTCGTCAATGGACGGAACGACGACTCCGTATCCCGTCTCTTCCGCCTGCTTTAATGCGTCGCAGAGCTTTTGCGTTTTGGCTTTTGCCTTGGACAGAGTTTTGAGCAGATAGAAAAGGTCGAAATCGTTTTTAACGGATTCATTGCACTCCTTCGACAAAACCTCATAAAAGAGTCCTTCTTTTACCGCCAAAGTTATTTCCACTCTGCCCTGTCCTGCGTCCAGAATTATGTTTGAAGGCGGGTCAAGATAATTTAATCCTGCAAATGCTTCGTCAAAGTTTAAATAATCCTTCATCTTTTTGGCGCCCTCTGCAACTTTCATCACGGCGTCGATTGCCTCTTTTACGATGTCGCTGCCCACGCTTAACGCCTGTATCCACTTGGGGGCGACGGCGTCGATTTGTTTTATCGGGAATTCCAAAAGCACGGTTTCCAGTATTCCCGCCATATCCTGTTCGCTCATGTTCAACACGTCCGCAGCGACAACGGGTACGGCATATTTTTCCTCGAGCACACCCCTTATCTTCTGAGCTTCCGCACTTTGCGGTTTTT
Source organism: Acidaminococcus sp. CAG:917 (assembly GCA_000437555.1). Classification (GTDB taxonomy): domain Bacteria; phylum Bacillota; class Clostridia; order Christensenellales; family CAG-917; genus CAG-917. Next base: position 64,116 of record FR901021.1, read on the forward strand.
TGCTGTTTAGCAAAACGATAAAAGGTTTGCCGAGCGACTTTAATTCACCTACGACTCTTTCTTCCGCCGCAATATAATTCGTTCTGGGAATGTCGGCGATTGTTCCGTCTGTTGTTACAAGCACCGCTATCGTTGAATGGTCACGGATAACTTTTTCTGTTCCCATTTCCGCGGCCTTTTCAAACGGCATTTCGCTGTCCGACCACGGCGTCCTCACCATTCTTTCCTTGCCTTCCGATTTGTGTCCTTCCGCGCCCTCGACAAGATATCCTACGCAGTCAATCATTCTGACGTTGGCCTGCATATTTTCCGTTATCGAAACTTTGACCGCCTCGTTTGGAACAAACCTCGGTTGAGTCGTCATAATCGTTTTACCGTCCGCCGACTGCGGAAGCTCGTCAACAGCTCTTTGGCGTTCGTTGACGTCTTCAATGTTGTCGAGCACCGACTGCATAAAGCGTTTGATGAAAGTCGACTTACCTGTTCGGACGGGGCCGACTACACCGACGTATATATCTCCGCCCGTCCTTTTTGCGATATCCTCCAATAAGTTAAATTTGTCCATAATTGCCCTCCTGCTACTTACGCTTAAATATATTCGCAAAATATGGCAATATTCCTAAAAAAATAAAAAAACAAGCCGAAAGGCTTGCTTTTGTTTTATCTTTTGTATTTTAAAAATTTATCTTTAGTAACTTATGGTTTATCTTTGGTATGCCGTAAATCTTTTGCACTAAAACATCTTTGGTTTTTTAATTTTCTTCTTTAGAATATCTTTTGTATATAAAGATTTTTCTTTAGAATTTCTTTTGTGTTTAAGGCCGTAACTTTTGATTTAAAGTATATTAAATCTTAATCTTTCGTGATAATTCTACGATTTTTTACACCCGGGAAAAAAGCGGAAATCCCGTAGCTTGATAAAATGTTAGCACGGCAACCAGCAAATGTCAATAGTCGAAATGAGGTAATATTTGGAAATTTGTCGAAATATGTCAATTTAACGAATTATTCTTCCTTTCGTGCAATTTTTTTGCCCTACGTTTTTCCCCATACGGCTTATATTGTCGAATAAATAAAATATTAAATTTTCAAGTGTAAAACTTGAAAAGCCGCATAAAATAATGTGAGGTGTTTATGTGGTCGAACGTAATTAGTATAGACAAAATGTATGACAAAGAATTTGATTACCTATACGAAAAAATCAAGGCGGATAAGAACGTATCTTATGCTTACGAGGAGAGCAGGTCAAGACACTTTTTGTATCTGGCGTCGCTTTGCGAGTCATCTTTGGACGTAATAGCGAACGTGGAAAACAGTATTTGCGAAGTTTATTTAAATCACTTCAAATTAAAGCATTTTACCAAAAACTTTAAAACTCTGTCCGACCCTCTCGTCGCTCTGACTTCCGCCCTGCTTTTGTTTGACCACGCATACGAAGACGCGCTCATCCGTAAAGTCTTAAGCGAGGCGACGGAATACAACATAGACGGAATTCTAAACTTTCGGCTCGGCGCCCTGACGGAGAATTGGAACGAGCTTTCCGACCTTATTTCCAATCTGCTTGCCAACAGCCAAACGGATGACGACGTTTATTCCGTGGCTCAGTTTATAAACTCTCAAGAGGGAGGCATAAACAGACTTATGCTAAGCGAAAATCAGCTTGTCAATCTTACAAAATCGAAAAACGTCGAGATTGAAAACTTTTTCGACAACAACGACCAAAACCTCATATTTGCCATCATCAAGGAAAAACCTGCCGAGCTTGTCGTAAAGAACAGACGCCTTACCGACTCGCTTAAAAGAAGCATTTCCCCTTTTGCAAGAATACGGGAATCTAAATACGATTGAAATTCCATTTGATTTGCTCTATCCAAAACGGGTAAACTCTCTTTAACTTCGCTTTTCGCAAAACAATTATACAAAAAAAATTAAAAAAACTCCGCTATATAGCGGAGTTTTAATTATTTTTTAGCCAAGTTATAATTCTTGCTTTTTCGCCGCCTTAAAAGATTAAGAGGGGCGTTATAAATACGGTTGAGGGCGAATTTTTAATGTTCGTATCCAGCCATAAAGCAAGCCTTATTGGATTCGATAAACTTGGGCTTTGAAGCAAACACTTTTTCGATTGTGCTCAGCATAACCTCTTTTGGGAAAAGGTTGCTGTATTTGATATACGCACCGAGAACGACGAGGTTTGACGCCTTGTCGTTTCCTACTTTATGAGCCACGGCGTTTGCGTCCACATAAACGACGGTTACGTCCTCCCTTTTTACCTTTTCGGAAATAAGAGAGCTGTTTACCAAAACGAGACCGCCGCTTTTTACCTTGTCGATAAATTTATCAAGGCTGGGCTTGTTCATGGCTATGAGCGTGTCGGGAGTAGCGATGACGGGAGAAGCGATGGGGTTGTCGTCGACGACTACCGAACAGTTTGCCGTGCCTCCTCTCATTTCGGGGCCGTAAGACGGAAGCCACGTTACGTTTTTATTTTCATACATTGAAGCATAAGCGATAATTTGTCCGAGCGACAAAACACCCTGACCGCCGAAACCTGCAACGATAAGTCTTTCCATATTAAACCTCCTTAAAAACGCCGAGCGGGAAAATTTTGGTCATATCGCCCTTGACGTATTCGACGGCTTGAAGCGGAGTCATGTGCCAGTTTGTCGGACAAGCCGAAAGCACTTCGACAAACGAGAAGCCTTTGCCTTCCGCCTGATTTCTGAATGCCTTTTCGATAGCCTTTTTGGCTTTCTTGATATTGGGAACGTCGGCAACCGAAACTCTTTCGACGTAACTCGGTCCGTCAAGCGTGGCAAGCATTTCCGAAACCTTAATGGGGTTACCGTTCAAAATAGCGTCACGTCCGTAAATACAGGTAGTGGCTTTCTGACCGAGAAGCGTAGTAGGAGCCATCTGTCCGCCCGTCATACCGTAAATGGCGTTGTTGATAAATATGACGGTGATGTTTACTCCCCTTGCCGCCGCGTGAACGATTTCGGCAAGACCGATTGAAGCAAGGTCGCCGTCGCCCTGATAGGCGAAAACGATGTTGTCGGGATTTGTATATTTAATACCCGTAGCAACGGCGGGAGCTCTGCCGTGAGCGGCCTCCTGCATATCGCAGTTGAAATAGTTGTATGCAAAAACGGCACAGCCGACGGGAGCGACTCCCACGACGTGACCTTCCGCGCCGACAGCCTCTAAGGCTTCCGCGACAAGACGGTGAACGATGCCGTGCGAGCAACCGGGGCAATAGTGCGTCGGAGCGTCAGTTAAAAATTTAGGCTTTTGAAACACGATACTCATATTACTTGACCTCCTTTAAAACAAAATCGACGACGTCT
>FR901021.1:67470-81445 GCA_000437555.1 Acidaminococcus sp. CAG:917
AAAATCGACGACGTCTTCGGGTGACATAACGTTTCCTCCCGACCTGCCGTAGAACTTGACGGGCTTACGGCATTCGGTGTAGAGTTTGACGTCTTCGATATATTGACCGGTGGAAAGCTCAACCGTGACGATTTCTTTCACGTTTGCCATTTCACCGACTTTCTTGAACGCGTCTTTCGGGAAAGGATAAACGGTTATGGGACGGATAAGTCCTGCCTTTATTCCCTTTTCACGGAGCAAATCGACGCTGCTCTTTACTATTCTTCCGACGGTGCCGTATGCGGTAAGAACGATTTCGGCGTCGTCGAGTTTGTATTCTTCCACCATTGTTTCGTTCGCCGCCATTTCGTCGTAAACTTTTTGAAGTTTTTTGTTCATTGCTTCAAGTTCGTCGGGAACGATATACAGCGAATTTATGATACGTCTTGTTTCGCCTATGCCCTCGCCCGTTGTCGCCCAAGACTTTTTGGGGAAGGTTTTGGGGTCTTTCATCGGAGGAAGCTCAACCGCCTCCATAATCTGACCGAGCATTCCGTCGCCGAGCATCATAACGGGAAGACGGTATTTTTCCGCCTTGTCGAAAGCATCATACATCAAATTGACGCACTCCTGAACGGAGTTCGGAGCATACACGAGCATACGGTAGTCACCGTGTCCGCCGCCCTTGACCGCCTGGAAATAGTCGCATTGAGCGGGCTGAATTCCGCCGAGTCCGGGTCCTGAACGAACCATATTGACGATAACGCAGGGAAGTTCCGCTCCGCATATGTAAGAGATACCTTCCTGCTTAAGGCTAATGCCGGGGCTTGACGAGCTTGTCATTGCTCTGCCGCCCGCTCCNNNNTCATTGCTCTGCCGCCCGCTCCCGCCGAGCCGTATACCATATTGATTGCCGCAATTTCCGATTCCGCCTGAACGAAGTGTCCTCCCACTTCGTTTAATCTCCAGGACATATATTCGGGAATTTCGTTTTGAGGAGTTATAGGATAACCTGCATAAAAACGGCAGCCTCCGCGGATAGCCGCTTCGGCGATTGCTTCGTTGCCTTTCATTAACTTCTTTTCTGCCATACGTCCTCCTATTTCTCCACCGTTATAACGCAATCGGGGCACGTGGTAGCGCAAAATGCGCAACCGATACACTGAGACATATCGACGCATTCGGCGACGAAATATCCTTTATCGTTTGATACTGTCTTTGAAACTTGCATAATCTTTTTAGGACAAGCTTCAACACAAAGACCGCAGCCTTTGCAAAGGTTTTTGCTGATTGTGATTTTTGCCATATACATACCTCGCTGACACAAAGTGTCGCAAAATTGATTTACAAAACTGTTTTTTAGTCAAGACCGCCTAAAAGTTTATAGAGCTGCTCTATAAGCGCGTCATCGTCTATATCTTTGTTTTCCTCACCCGCGGGCTCTTCTTTCTGAGCCTCGTCGAAGTCAAAATCCGTCTTTAGTTCACTCTCGTCAAAATCGTCGTCCGATTTTGTCTGAATCCCGTCCTCTGCCACAGAAGAATTCGGTTTTATATCTTCGGCATTGGGTTCTTCATTTTCTTTACCGTCGGCTTTCATTTCCTCAACGGGTGCCTTGACGTCGCTCATTGCAACCGTCTCTTCGCTTGCCGACGGCGTATAAGCCTCTTCATTTTGCAAGGCTTCCGCCTCCGCCTCTGCAACGAGATTGTCAATCGCCGCCATCGTTTCGTCCTCTGCCTTTTGAATCTCTTGCTGTCTGAGCTTTTCCTCTTCCGCCTTTTCGTCGGCTTTGGGCTCCGCCACGTCAGTGTTATCGATTTGCTTTAAAGCGTCTTCGATGACTTTATCGTCTACGACCTCGTTTTCGCTGTCGATATAAACAAGACTCATCGGAGCTACGGGTTTATATCCTTTCTTTAAAACGTCCTTTACGACAGGCTCCTCGCCGCCGAGCAAAATAACCTTGTTGCAAAGCGCGGCGTTCTTGTCAGGTTCTATACAGCCTGCGATAACGTCCATACCGTATGACTTAAGGTAAGCAATGAGCGGAGTTATATCTCCCATTCCGTATAGCAGGAAAAATCCGTCGATGTTGGGGAATTGCGCAAGACGGACAGCATCGATAACCTGTCTTAAATCAAGCCTGCCTCTCTTCTTTTTAGGGAGCAAGCTGAGTGCGTCGAAATTGTTTTCGGCGATAAATTCGTCGTAGTCTTTCGACCTTTTTGAAGAATAACCGTAAAATTTGCAAGCGGCTATCTCTCCGTAGTTCGATAATTCGTTTAAGGCTTTCGCAAAAGTGCTGTAAGGTATTCTTACGCTTTCGATATCCGCCAAAACGATATATTTTTTAGCAGTAAACATGGTTTGCCTCCTACTCTACTTTTAAAATTATGGTCTTGTTGCACAAAACCGAATTCTGGTCAGGTTCAACGACGCCCGCTATGACCTCGATATTAAACGCTTTAAGATAAGCTATAAGCGGAGTTAAATCTCCGTTGCCGTAAATGAGGAAGAAACCGTCTACGTTGGGATTCTGCGAAAGGCTTACCGCATCGATAACCTGACGCATATCCAGCTGTCCCCTTCTTTTGCCGCTTAGCGGAGAAAGAGCCTCATAACTGTTTTCCTCGATAAACTCGGCATAGTCTCTCGTCCTTTTTCCGCTGTAACCGTAAAATTTGCAGGAAACTATTTCTCCGAATTTGGAAAGTTCTTTAAGCGCGGCGTTAAAGGTGCTATAAGGCACCCTTATTGATTCTATATCCGCTAAACAAACGTATTTTTTTGCCATTATAACTCCTCGATTTGAATCGGTTGTTTTTTATGTTTCAGATTATTTTTAATCCTGTAGCTTTAATTTATATTTCTTCGTTTATGTTCGGCTATATTTTATTTTTTGCTTTGCCTTCGGTTATTTATCTTCTCAGCTACTTTTAAAAGTTCGGCTGCATTTGTTTTTATCTTAAACTTTTTAAATCGGCTTACGCTATAGCAAGACGACTCACGTTTTTTTCCACCGCTTAAGCTATGCTTTTTGCGAACAAGAGCCATTTTCAATTTATCGACTAAACTGCGTCTATTTTGTTTTCCCTCGCGTAGTAGTAAAGGTATTGCTGAACGAGCCCGCTTTTATCGCCGTATTTATCGACAAGCCTTTTGCTCATCTCGTCCGCGCTTATATCACCCATTTTCGCCGAAAAGATTTTCTTTATCCAGGTATCGACGGGAAAAACGTCGAGACGGTGAAATCCGAAAAGCAATATACAGTCTGCGACTTTTCTGCCGACCCCTTTTAATTTTAAAAGCTCCGTCCTAAGACTTTCCGTATCGAGCGAAAAAAGAGAAGATAAATCGACGTTTAAGAGTGCTTTCGAGACGGACTCGAGATAATTTGCCCTATACCCGGTGCCCAACTTGAAATAAAATTCTTCATCGCAAGCCGCCATATCTTCTAACGTGGGAAAACCAAAATATGTTCCCATATCCTTGCCCAAAGAAGCGCAAAGACGCTCTATAATCGTTTTTATCCTCGGAATGTTGTTGTTTTGCGATATGATAAACGAGATAATCATCTCAAAGGGATTTTGATTTAAAATTCTTATCCCCTTGCCGAACTCGACCATTTCGCGGAGATTTTCATCCGATGATAAGTTATCAATTATAATATCATACTTTCCGTCAAAATCAAAGTAATTTTTGAAAAATTTTTCATCGTCGGACAGCATATAGTATCCGTCCCCGTCACGGTATATTTTACATTCTTTATCGAGAGCGTGCACCGTGTAGCAATCCCCCTCTTTTTTATATCGGAAAACCTGACCGCATTCGAGCGTGGCGGCAGGACTGAAATTTTTGTCGAAATATATCTTTTGCATAAGTCCATTATAATGTATTTGCAAAATATTTCCACCTTTTTTTAACAAATGGCAAAAATTACTTAAATCTCTGTTTAAAAACAAAAAACCGCCATAAAGGCGGTAAATAAAATTTTTATTTATAAATTCTATAAATATAACGCTTTATTTGCTATTAAGGCTTAAAACTAAACGCTTTTTGCAAAAGTTTTGAATCGCTCAATCTAAACGGTAAATTTTAAAACTTAAACAATTCGTATATCTTTGCGGTTAATTTTAAATCTAAAGATTTAACGTTTTTGCCTACTTTGTTGTGCGCTGTACCTTTACCACTCCACCTGTTTAATGACGCTTTTTAACATATCGGCGGCATGGACTAAAGATTCCACCTCGGAATCGATGAGCGGAGGTGCAACGTTTGTCTTTATACCGTCACAGCCGACGACGCTCATTATTGATAGCGCGACGTCCTTTATGCCGTATTCGCCGTCAATGAGCGTGGAAACGGTAAGAATGGTTTCCTTTCTCGAAAACAGACAGCGGCAAATTCTCGTGACGGAAGCCGCTATACCGTAATCGGTCACTCCCTTGCGCTTTATTATTTCTGCTCCCGAAGTGCGGACGTATTCCTCCACCTTTTCTTTGCTGAATTCGTTTTCTTTAGCATAAGGGGTGGAAAGACTTTTAACGTAGCTTGCGATAGGTATAGAGTTTATCGTTGCCATCGACCACGGAATAAAACTGTTGTCGCCGTGTTCGCCGAAAACGTGAGCGTAAATCTGGTCCTGCCTGACGGAAAAGAGGTCGGAAATTTTCGTCCTGAGCCTCGCGGAATCGAGAATCGTTCCCGAACCGATTATCTTGTGAGTGGGAATACCCGATGTCTTTATAAATTGATAGGTCAATACGTCGACGGGGTTTGCGACTATTATGTAAAATGCGTCGGGAGCATATTTGGTTATCTGCGGAATAATGCTCTTCATAATTCCGACGTTGGTGGAGGCAAGGTCTATTCTCGACTGACCGGGACGTCTGCCGAGTCCCGACGTGATAATGACGATATCCGAGTCCTTTGCGTCCTCATAATCTCCCACGTATATTGTGGCAGGACTCAAAAACGGGAGCGCCTGAGATATATCCATAGCCTCGCCGAGAGCCTTTTCCTTATCGATATCGATAAGTACTATTTCGTTTGCCGTCCGGGTAGCGAGCAGACTATACGCAAGCGACGAGCCTACGTGTCCGCAACCGATGATTGTAACTTTTCCGTTCATAATGTCTTCCGTTAAATTTTATTCGATTTAAACCGCTTATATGTTATTATGCGAATTTTACAATGTCAATCGAATGGAAAAATTTTTGTTAAAATTGTTGAATAAAAAATTTTTTGCTTCCTGATTGCAGGGCAAATCTAAGTGGTCGGCTAAAAAATAATATCCGATAAAGCTTTAAGCAAAAATTAAACGACAATAAAAAACGGACGGCAATGCCGTCCGTTTTAAAGCGATTTTTAAAATATGTCCTGACTGTCCATAAAATAAGCAAGAGAGCTCATAAGTTCGTTTATAAATTTAAGTTCATCGTTTGTTTTATTCTTTAAACGCTGTCTTAACGGATATTCGTAATGAGTTTGAATGTAGGTCATTATTTCATCGCAATTTTCAGGGACAATCTTTTTTGCGTTACATTTCCTGAAAACGTTTTCCTGAAGCCATTCCTGCTGTTCGGGCGTAGGCTCAAACACCTTTGGCGGCTTATAACCCATTCCGCCGCTCTTTGACTTTTCTTCCTCTTTTTTCTTCTTACCAAATAATCCCATAATTGCCTCCTAAGATGCTTTTTATCATCTTAACATATTCAAAAGCTTATTTCAATACCTTTTTGATTTTTAAAAATTTTCTTTCGTTTTAAAATTTTTCTCTTGCTTGCCTTCTGCGATTATAAAAAAATCCGACTCTTAGCGGATTTTTTTTAATATAAATGCAAAGTTTTAAAAAACGCTTTTTAGCTTTTAAATTCATTCTGCCTTTATCGTCTATAACTTAAAAGCGTTAGGCAGAAAATCTTTTAAGGTAAAGCTTTTTATTTCGCCTTTGTCAAGCTGCAATATAACAAAATCACCGTCGCAAAACTCGCTTAGCACCTGCAAGCATATTCCGCATGGAGGGCAAAGTTCGTTTCCCGATATAACAGCGATTTTCAAAAATTTTCGTTCGCCGTTAGACACAGCCGAACATATTGCGGAGCGCTCGGCGCATATAGTGGCGCCGTAACTTGAATTTTCGACGTTTGTCCCAAGGTATACCTTTCCGCTTTCGGCAAGAAGCGCCGCTCCCACGGCGAAATCGGAATAAGGGCTATAGCTGTTAGCTTTAGCTTGAAAAGCCTTTTCAATCAATTCGTTATCAGTCACAGGCAACCTCCAGCGCAAGCTCTATCATCTGAGTAAACGACCTTTCCCTGTCCAAGGCGGAAAGCGACTCTCCCGTGACGAGAGAATCGGAAATAGTGCAAATTGCCAGAGCGTTTTTTCCGGTAAGAGAGGCGTTTAAAAAGAGAGCCGCGGCTTCCATTTCCACCGCAAGCACGCCGAGACGTTTCATTTCTTCCAAATCCGTGGTGCGGTAAAATACGTCGGATGACATAAGCTTTCCCACAGCAAAATCGTATCCCTTTTCTTCGGCAATTTTCTTTGCAAGCGCTACTTTGTCCGGATTGGCGACGGGCGTTTCGCTCTTGTCGAAGCCGAGCTGTTCAACTATGTTTGAAACGGTATACGCACTATCGGCTATCACTATATCTTTGAGCTTTAAAGAAGGCGACGCGGCGCCTGCGCTGCCCACTCGTATTATCGTATCGACGTCGTATACGCTGAAGAGTTCGTAAGAGTATATCGACATCGACGGCATACCCATACCCGACGCCATAACAGAAACTGCCTTGCCTTTGTATTTGCCGGTATATCCCTGCATGCCCCTCACGTTATTGACCAAAACGGCGTCCTCTAAAAAGTTTTCGGCTATAAATTTTGACCTGAGCGGATCACCGGGCATAAGAACGGTTTTTGCAAAATCTCCCTTTTTTGCGCTGTTATGAGGTGTTGCCATATTCCCTCCGTATTATATGGATTTATAAAACTAAAACGCACGACGTTTTTAAACAGACACTGCGGTTTTATTAGTTTAAACATATCTCAAATTTTTACTTTAAAATATTTTATTTCGCCGTGATTGTTTATTAAATTTTTAAAGCAATCTTTTTATACCCGATTATATCAGAACTCTTAAAAGTCTTGCTCGCTTCTGCCTTTTTGACATTCGTCTTCTAATGCGGAAAGAATCCAGAAAGCGTCCTGAAGCGTCTTCCCCACGACTAAAACTCCGCTGCATCCCATAAACACGGCGTTTGTGTTTTTTAATTCCTTTACTACGTTTTGCGCCTGCCTTGACGAAAGAGGGAATGCCCATTCGCTTACCGGCACAACTTGTCCTATTATGTTTTGCATTCTCTCGCTGACCGCAAGATTTTCCATTGCCGACGCATTGACGGAAGCATATATCGGCTGAGCCATTATAATTGCCCCGACGTCCTCTCTTATCTCGTAAACGGATTTATGTAACTTAAGCCCGTTCTTTGTCGGACAGCGTCTTATAAGCGAAGCCTTTACGATATCCTTTTCCTCGATAAAATCCGGAGATATGCCGTAAGGAGTTATAAACATATTATCGCCGTGCCTGACGGATATAAGTCCTCGGCTTCCCTGCACCATATCCTCGGACGACAGTTTTCTGAGATAAAACACAAGCGAGGCAAGCGTTTCTTTGCCGGCAAGCTTTTGGGTTTTGGGTATAGCTCCGAAAACTTCACTCTGTCTCAATCTCTTTTGATTTTTTGCCGAACGTGATTTATAAAGCCTGTTCATCTTTTGGGCGTATCTGGCTATCGTAGACACGTTTTGCCCTATAAAATCTTTTATTATATTTGATTTTAACAAAACTTCCATATTGCAAATCGCTTCGTCAATCGAACGCCCCGCAGTCGCTATACCGACGGAATCGACAAGAGCTGCGCCCCTCTTTTTCAGAAACTTGAATATGGCGGGGTCGGACGGCAAAAACGCTTTAACGGGACCGCCGAAGCTTTCGGCAAAATCGTCGATATACACGCCTATATTCTTTTGCGCTTCTTCACCCGTTTCCAAAATAAGCACGGCGTTGTTGCCGTCGAGTGCGTCAAAGGCAAAATTTACCGCGGCGACGTCGTTCTTTTGTGTGATAAAAAATTGCACGTCGTCAATGGAAGATACGGACAGAACAAGTTTTTCGTCCGCTTTTGAAGCCAAAGTAAAAGGCATCGAAAATTTAGCGAAAACGGTTTTCGCTTTTTTCCTCATAGTAGTCTTTAGTGTTTCCATAATCAGCCTTTAATTGAAGTAGTCTTTAAACATATCGCCAAAACGCAAAACGGGAGCGTTTTGGGGGTTAATCAAAACTCTCTCTCCCGTCTTGGGATTGACGCCCAATCTTTCTTTTTTTTGTCTGAGCTCGAATGTGCCGAACCCCGCAAGAATGATTTTGTCTCCCTTTTTCAAAGTAGACGCAACCACCTCAACCATAGAATCGAACGCCTTTTGCGCGTCTTTCAAAGATAAATCCGCCTTGAAGGCTATTTCCCTGATAAATTCGGCTTTGTTCATAATAACCTCTCGGCTATTATAACATATACCGAGCAAAAATCAACAATCAATTTTTAAGCGTTCTTTCGCTTCTTGCCAAAATTTCCCCGCTTTCGATATCCAACAGCACGCACTTCATATAATTTTGCGATATGGACGCGACAAAATATCTGTATTCTCCGCTGTGCATAACGTCCTTTGAATATGAAGCATAAATCTCTCCGTCGCCGCCCACCGTCTTCACGCCTTTGCTTAAAAGTTCGTTTGCGTCAATACCTCCTGTTTTTACAAGCGTAAACAGGGTATCGTTAAACTTGACTTCCGAGAGGTCGAGATTTTCCCTTACCGTCAATATAAGCATATCCCTTATTTTTTCCGCTTTGTATTCTCTGCCGGAAACGGTAAAGGAGTCGCCGTCTATCTCTCCGCCTATATGCCTTAGTCTAAATGTGGTAAACGGCACCGGGTCTTGTGTTTTACCGTCTGCTAAAAAAGGATTCTCCCCTGCTCCGTAGCGGACCTCTAAAAAATAGTCGCCTTCTTCGGCGGTATATAGCACGCTTTCAAAATACGAAGGAACGATTTGCGCCTCAGCCGTTTCGTCACACCCTGCAAATAAAGCCGTGAAAGCGACAAGCAAAACGCACAGACAAAAAACCAGCAAAATATTTTTTATTGCACTTTTATTATATATTTTTTTCATATTAAATTTTTATGCGAAGGAAAATAAGATATTCCCTTTAATTTAACAAACGGATTAAAACGTCGCTTCCGTTAAAACAGCTTTTCGTTAACGGAAAAATATAAAAAATAGATTTTTGAAGCTTACCAATTGAATTTGAATAATTTTATTAAGGGAAAATTTTTCGTTTTATATATAAAATTTATTAACAAGTTAAATCAATTTTTAAATTATAATTGCTATTTTGTTTTGTATATGATATTTTTTATATATATAAGTTTTAATTGTTAAAAGAAGAAAATAATTAAATAAAACAATAAAAAAATGACGGACGTCTTGAGCGATATCCGTAAATTTTATCGGTTTGAAAATGAAGAGAAAATCGGACAAAACTAAAAAAATAAAAAAAGACGAATTGATGTCTTCCGAATCCATCGTTTCGGGAGACCCTCATCAAACTGCCGCTTTAGAAGAAGAGCAGGAAATTTTCGATTCCGACGGCAATCAGCTTGTCGGTCTTTCCGATGAGGAAATAAACGCCAAGATAGCTGCGGGAGAAATAAACGGCGAACAAAACATTCGCACTAAAACCGTTTGGCAGATAATCCGCCAAAACGTCTTTACTTTCTTTAATATCTTATTTGTCGTTCTTGCGGTCATATTATTCTTTTTCATTCCGCAAAACGCAAACGGATATATGCAATTCGGTTTTATGATTTTGGTTATCATAAACACTTTAATCGGACTTATTCAGGAGTTGAAAGCCAAAAAGACAATAGACAAACTTTCTCTTATTTCCGCCCCGAAAGTTACCGCTATACGAAACGGCAAGAAATGTGAAATAAACCTGGCAGACATCGTAAGGGACGAACTGGTCTGCCTTAACGCAGGCTGTCAGATTTGTGCCGATGCCGTGCTCGTCGACGGTTCGATTGAAGTTAACGAATCGCAGATAACCGGCGAACCGGATGCCATACAAAAGAAGGTCGGCGACCAGGTTATGTCTGGTAGCTACGTCATAAGCGGCAAAGCCGTCACTAAAGTCATTCATATAGGCAAAGAGAACTATGCCACAAAAATTTCGGCTGGAGCAAAATATCTCAAAAAGCCGACGTCTGAAATTCTTCGTTCGCTCAACGCCATAATCAAATTTATGGCAATCGTCATAATACCTTTAGGGTTTGCCCTGTTCTTTACGAAATATTTTTTAAACTACGGCACTGAAATTTCACAGAACCTTAAAGAGCAAATAAATCAGTTTGGCACTGTCGCAGGCGCAATAATGGGATATGAAGATGTAAAACTGAGCGGAGTCGTAAAGACTGTCGTCGGGTCACTGCTCGGTATGATACCGTCGGGGCTCGTTGCTCTTTCTTCTACCGTATTTTGTATAAGCGTTATAAGAATATCCCGACATAAAACTCTGGCACAGGACCTTTACTGCGTCGAAACTCTCGCCCGCGTCGATACCCTATGCCTCGATAAAACGGGAACGATTACCGAAGGAAGCATGCAGGTTATGCGCGTAGTTTTGCACGGCGGCATCGACGAAGACGATTTTAAAGTCATTCTTAAAAACGTTCAATCTTCCATTAACGACGAAAACGCAACGGCTAACGCAATAAACGAATTTACGTCCGACGTCGAAGCCACAGAAAAGGCGCAGTCAGTGATACCTTTTTCTTCTGCGCGAAAATGGAGCGGAGCGACTTTTAAAGACGCCTCATACGTCATGGGCGCGGCGGAATTTGTCTTTAAAAACATCGATAAACAGCAAAAAGAAAAACTTGACAAATATGCCAACGAGGGCTTCAGAGTTCTCGCCCTCGCAAAATGCGAAAGCTTGCAAGGCAAACAAATTCACAATCCCGAACTGCTCGGGTATGTGCTCATCACGGATAAAATCAGACCGGAAGCTCCCGAAACTTTGAAATTTTTTAAAGAACAAGGCGTAAACATTAAAATCATATCCGGCGATAATCCTGTCACCGTCAAGGCGGTAGCGAAAAGAGCAGGACTTGAAGACGCAGAAAACTATATCGACCTTTCCACCCTCACCACCGACGAAGAAGTCATCGATGCGGCGGAAAGATATACGATATTCGGAAGAGTAACTCCCGACCAAAAGCTGTTACTCGTCAAATCGCTCAGAAAGAAAAAGCATACCGTTGCAATGACCGGCGACGGAGTAAACGACGTTCTCGCCCTGAAGGAAGCGGACTGTTCCGTTGCCATGGCTTCGGGTAGCGACGCCGCGAAAAACGTTTCAAGCCTCGTTTTGCTCGACAGCAATTTCGCATCTATGCCAAAAGTCGTTGCGGAGGGCAGACGAAGCATCAACAACCTCGAACGCTCTGCGGCTCTGTATATCGTCAAAACCATATACAGCTTTTTGTTCGCTCTCATTTTTATGCTTATTCCGAGAGGTCTTCCCTTTGAACCTACGGACATGACCGTCATCGGCGCCGTCACAATAGGTATACCGTCTTTCATTTTGGCTCTCGAGCCAAATAAAGATATAGTCAAAGGACGGTTTATATCCAAAGTTTTAGCAAATGCGATTCCGGGAGCATTAACCGTTGTGCTAAGCGTAATGGGCGTTGTCATAGCAAGCACGTTTATCGAGTTCGAAGCCGACGAATTAAAAGATATGTATTTCATTTTGACAACGTTCGCCAGCTTCCTCTTCCTTGCAAAAGTATGCTTCCCCTATACTCCGCTAAGAGTCTTTCTGTTCCTCGCCATGGTGGGAATTTACTTGTTTATATCGTTCGACGACTTCACGGTATTTAAACTGAGCATAATATTCAATACTCCTAAAAACGTCACTTGGGATATGTGGAGAGTCATACTCGTCATAATGGCAATAGATATTCCGTTCTTTACCTTGCTTGTGCTCGCTTTCTCTCGACTGAGGAATCCGAAGATAATTTCAAAAATATCGTTCCATATCGACGGTCAGATAGAGGACAACTACGAAGACGAAATTGCCAAAGCGGATAAAAAGCTTTCCGGAATACAAAAAATCAATCAAAGCATTCTGAAATTTTTCAAAAAGTTTAAAATCAATAAGCCGCAAAAGGAAAATACTCAAAAGCTTGAGGACTGCGACTCGTCCGTCTCGTCAGATATAACAGGTGGACAAACGGCAGTAGCACTCGATGCCGATGTCGAACAAAGGCAAACAGAAGAACAAATCGCTTTTAACGCCGAAAACGACAAACAAAAACCGAACAAATTTAAAGAGTTTATATCTTCTTTAAAAGGTAAATTTAAAAAGAAACCGTCGGAAAAATCCGTCGAAGACGGACAATCCATAATAAACGGCGAAAAAGCCGAAAACGAAAATACGACCGAAGATAACAATAAAGAAGAAACAGACAAAACGGTCGAAGATAACGCTTCAAACGAAGCGGAATTAAATTCCAACAGTGAAACCGAAGCGGGTACCGTCTTGGGCGAAACAACGGACACACGGCACGATATCCACACCCCGAACGCCGAAAACTCGCATTCGGACGGAGAAGCAAGGACGGAAGGCAGACAAAAACGGGCGACGGCAAAAAGAGATAAGTCTGCAAAAAATGCGGCCGCCGAGGTTTTAGACGACGGTTTGAAGTCGGATAACTAAAGGCGCAAAAATTTATCAAATGCGTCTGATAAATCCCTATTTAAATTAGCAATTAGCAAATCCATATATGCTCTAAAAGGCGTAAGAATAAAAATAGACGGGCATTGAATGCCCGTTTTTATATAATTCTGCCTATGTCCGTATAATTTCCCTGCCCTTTTTAAATAGCAAATCACTAACGAGATAATAAATCACTTACGCCGCTATTAAATTTAAGAGTTCCTTAGCTTATTAAATTTAATAGCTTCTTACCTTTTTTGTTTTCTTTATTTTGCACCTCTCTAAAATTGTGAAACAAAAAGCCGCAAACTTCTCTTTTTCGTTCTTAAAATTATCACTTTTTTTATTTTTCGTTCATATCATTTTAAATGGCTGTATTTAAATTATTTCGCCCTGAAGGTTATAAGGGCATTATTCGCCGCAATTTTAAATAGAATATATCGATATAGGAGGAAATTATGACGGCACTACAAATCGCCTTACTGTGCAGCATACTCGTGGCATTAGCGGCGTTCGGTCTGTCCGCCCTGTTTTTCGTATGGGTAAAAAAACGACCGTCGCAAAACGAAACAATTGAAAAAATATCAAAGCTTATCGCAAACGGTGCAAAAACTTTTTTAAAAAAGGAATATACCGTGCTTGCCATATTTGCGGCGGTGGCGGCAATTATCATTTTATTGTTTTTGCCCAAGCCCATATGGCAGGCAAATGCGCTTGACAACGTCTATATGATGCTATCGTATATTTGCGGTACAGTATTTTCGGCGATAGCGGGAAAAATCGGCATAATGATTGCCACGATTGCTAACAAAAAGACGGCGGAGGCGGCAAAGACGTCGACGGCAAAGGCGTTTATGACGGGATACAGAGGCGGAGCCGTAATGGGTATGGCTGTCGTCGGAGCGTCGCTTATCGGAGTGAGCGCGATTTTTTGGATATTTTCCGACGCAAGTATGCTGCTCGGATTTTCCTTCGGAGCGAGCTCCCTTGCCCTGTTTGCTAAAGCCGGCGGAGGAATATTTACCAAAACCGCCGATATCTCCGCCGACCTCGTGGGAAAAGTCGAATTGGGACTGCCCGAGGACGACCCGAGAAATCCCGCAGTAATAGCCGATAACGTAGGCGACAACGTGGGCGACGTGGCAGGT
>FR901021.1:81488-85051 GCA_000437555.1 Acidaminococcus sp. CAG:917
GACAGCAACGTGGCTTCTCTCGCCGCCGCTTTGGTTATATCGAGTTCTATCGACAACACGGCGGGAACGCTGTTTACCCCCATCGTATTCGTCTATGCGCTCGTCGGTCTGCTCGCATCGATAATAGGCGTGGCGTTCAACAGAATGGGCAAAAAAGGAAATCCGACGAGTGCGCTTAACTTCAGCACTTATGTAACGATGATTCTGTTTGCCTCGCTCACGGCGGTAGCAACCGCAGTATTTTTCAACAATGAAATTTATTGGAGAGTTTACGGGGCTGCGGTCATAGGTCTGGCTGTTGGAGCTGTCATAGGAATCGCTACCGACTATTTCACCGACGACAGAAGACGCCCCGTCAAAAAGGTGGCGTCGGCGAGCGGAAAAGGTCCTGCCTTTACGGTGCTGTCGGGAATATCATATTCATTTTACAGCACACTACCCGCTATGGCAGGCATAGCGATTTCCGCACTTGCTTCATATAAGCTTTGCGAGCCGATAGCAACATCCATAGGACTCTCTTCCGTCGACCTCGGAATGTTAGGAATAGCGATAGCCGCCGTGGGTATGCTCTCCGTTGTCGGTATGATAGTTTCAAACGACGCATACGGACCCATAGTCGACAATGCAAGAGGTCTTGCCGAAATGGGCGGACTCGGCGACGAAGTCATAGCAAGAACAGATATGCTTGACAGTGCGGGCAACACCGTAAAAGCAATTACCAAGGGCTTTTCGATTGGTGCCGCAGGACTTACCGTCATAGCGCTTTTAGGCGCATTCAGAACGGAAGTAAACGAAGCAGCGCTGAGTATGGGACTGGGACTTAACTACCTTAGCGGTTTCGACGTTCTTGACCCCATCGTGTTTTTCGGAATACTCGTCGGCGGTGCCGTTCCTGCCGTGTTCAGCGCAATGCTCATGCTCGGCGTGGATAAAAACGCAAGACGTATGGTAGACGAAATTCACCGTCAGTTCAAAGAAATCAAGGGACTTAAAGAGGGCAAAGAAGGCGTAATGCCTCAATACGACAAATGCATATCGATTGCTACATCGGGCTCTATTAAAGAGCTTATACCGGCAGGACTTATGACGATAGTCATGACACTTGCCGTGGGATTTATAGGCGGCGTAAAAGCCGTGGGCGGATTTTTGCTCGGCAACATAGTCACGGGACTTTTGCTCGCTCTGTTTATGTCCAACGCAGGCGGACTTTGGGATAATTCCAAAAAGTATATCGAATCCGGCTTCGAGGGCGGAAAGGGCTCGAGGGCGCACAAATCGGCAGTTGTCGGAGATACTGTGGGCGACCCGTTCAAGGATACGGCAGGTCCGTCTATCAACACTCAGATAACCGTCGTATCCCTCATCGCTTCGCTCACTTCCACCCTGTTTTTGTCTTTTTCCGTTTTCGCATAAAGCGCAAGCGATTTTTGCTGAACGTATAAAAAAAGAAAAAGGGGATTTTCCCCTTTTTCTTTTGCTTTTTAATTGTTAAATTAAAAATGCATTTTCCATTTAAATGTTGACAAAACAACGTTTAATGCCTTACGGCTAAAATCTAATATGGCATGGTCAAAGTATAAACCTTTATATTGACTATTGATATTATATTTTTATTTTAAATTTTTCAATATAAATTCTGTGCGTTTATTTATTATGTCTTCTAAAAACTTACTGCCCTTTGCTATATCATAGCCATGCATGGCGCCCTTGACCGTTTAGACGACGACCTCGACGCCCTCTCTTTTTAACCTTTCGGCGTATTTCAGACCTCCGCTTAAAAGGCAATCGTATTCGGCGATTTCGATATAGGCGTTGGGCAGTCCTTTAAGCGTCTTAGCCTCGGCAGGCATCAAATATCCGTTTGAAATATCTTCGCCGACATCCTGAAGATTACCGGTATACAGCTTTAAAAACTTTCTTGCCGCTTGGGCGTTGCACATGGGCGTAGAAGTATACTTTTTCATACTCTCGCTGTCAAAATCTCTGTCCAAAAAAGGATACAATAAAATCTGACAGACAGGCATAGGCTTTTTTTCGTCCCTGAGTTTAAGGCACACCGCCGCCGCGAGATTGCCACCGGCACTGTCGCCGGCTACTATTATGTTGTTTAAATCGGCTCTGGTCTTCTCGGCGTTTTCCCTCGCCCACAGATAAGCGGCACAGCAGTCGTCAAGAGCCGTCGGGTATTTGTATTTAGGAGCAAGCCGATAATCAACAAACAGCAACCGGCAGCCTGATTTTGCCGTCAGATTTTTTAACATATCGAACTCGTGCGACGGGCATGGGTAGACAAATCCCCCGCCGTGGAAAAAAACTATCAAAGGAAGTTTTCCGTTAGCCGATATCGGAGAAAACAAAGCGGCAGGAAGTTTTGCCCCGTCCGACGGTATGGAAAACTTTTCCACAACGACGTCGCCCGACGGCTTGAGGTTTTTATAATCCTGTCTCAGCACACTCTGAAACAAAGGCAAAAGCGCCGTCACGGTGGGGATTTTCATAAAACGGTATTTTTTCAATTCCTCACGGTATATTATCTTGTCCTTATTTGCCATAATTCCTCCGAAATATTTTCGCCCCGAGATTTAACCTGCCATAACTCAACCGAATTGACCGATTTTATCCTTTTTACTTTTTCTTTTTTATACTACGCTCATTGCCCTGTCCGCTGAGAATTTTCAGCCGTCTTTTCATATTATGGACTAACGGATTCATAATCAACGGAATTATTACCCCGGATTTTATAAAGCAAAATACTTCGTTCCAAAGAGCATAAAAGGCGAGTTTATCTTCTATATGACTGCTTTCACCGTATTTGCGCCTGTATATCTTGCCGAGAAAAAACCGTCTTCCCGTCAGATTGTAAAACTGAAAGAGGTCGTATTCTACGTCGGCAAACAAGCTTGACAGAGGGTCGATAAAGGCTATATCCCCCTTTTTTGAAATAAGCACGTTTCCAACGTTCAGATCGCCATGGATAAGACATGCGGTTTGAGGAGCCTCGCAAAATATCTTATCGAACATATCCCATGCCCTTTCCATGACAAGAGTTATTTTTTTTGACAGCTCGCCCGCATTTGCGTATTTTCTCGCCTGACAGAGCACACGATACGCAAACGGTTTATAATAATCTATCCAGCCGTCAAACATCGGATTTTGAGCGTCGCCGAATTTATCGTTTTTTACAAGGTGCAATTCGTGCAACGAATCGACTATTCTCTCGCCTATAAGCGTCCTTTTCTTTTTAGAAGCAAAATAATATTTCAAGCTGAAAAGCAACGGCTTACCATCGAGATATTCCATTATATATCCGTCGCACGGGATTTTTTCGTCCTTAAGCCTTACAAAATATGGACGCGGCGATTTAACGGACAGCTTGTCGTGAATGAGAGTAAGATCAAAAAAATCTTTTTTTGCCATACCGTCCGCCGTCAAAAGTTTAACTACAAAACTCTCGCCGTCTTTTTTGGCAACTTTGTATGCCCTGCCAAACGAGCCACCGCCAAGATATTTTATTTTAACGGGAGCTTCTTTCAAATATTCTGTCGCCATATCAAAAGCGAATT
>FR901022.1:0-788 GCA_000437555.1 Acidaminococcus sp. CAG:917
CTGATTTTGCGGAAAGCGAGGGAAGCGGCGTTAAGACGAAAAAACAAACACAGTTTGTTTTGAGTAAAAAGCCGTCTTCCCGAGCAGTGGCTCCTCTTCCTCAAAAGCTCTCGCTTTTTCGGGATTCCCACCTACTGCTCGCTTTAAGTCACAAAAAATAAAGTGCTAAAAGCACTTTTTTTTTGCTCTTTTTCGCATCGCTTAACGCTACATAATTAAAATTTATTTTTGTCAAAATTAGTTACAATAAAATTTTTGCATCATTCCTGTTTTTTTAGGCGTTCTACTCTGCTAACCTTTTTTTAAATTTCAATACACAAAATAAAATCTTTATTGTAAATAATTGGACAATTTACAAAGTATTACTTGCATATAAAAAAGCAAAATAGTTTATAAGACCGTATACAAATTTATCGTTGATATTTTAATTATTCTTGCTATTTTCAATAAAGTTAAAAATCTTACGCCGACATTGTGTTGCAAAATCCTATTTAATGTAGCAGAGCAGATTCTGCACATCTTGCAAAATTTTTGTTTAGTCAAATTATTTTCACTTAAATACTTTTCTATCACTTCTACCTTTATTTTCTTGTTCATCCTCTCGTCCCTTTATCGGGATAATTATATCATCCCTATTTAGGGATTGTCAAGACTTTATCCCCATGTTGGGATATCCTAATGACAAAAGAGGAAAAAATTATGGAAAAATTTGCTGAGAGATTAAAAGAATTGAGGATTGAAAAAGGTCTTTCAATCCAGGCATTGGCAAAAGAAGTCAACATAGGTTC
>FR901022.1:816-11224 GCA_000437555.1 Acidaminococcus sp. CAG:917
CTTCCATTTGCCGTTGGGAAAACTGTCAGGCAGACGTTAAAGGCTCACAGCTTATAATCCTTGCAAAATATTTCAACGTATCAATAGATTATTTAATGGGTTTGGAAGACTAAGATTTATCGTTTTGCTTTTATCATAAATTTTACTTTTTTATTTTTTATCTTATACCGCGCACAAAACAGCTTTTTTGCTTTTATATTTGTCCGATTATTTTTAAGTCTCTATTGATTTGCTAAATTAACTATGCTATTATATATATATCGACAATTGTGTAATTGTGCGGATTTTTAATATTTAGGAGGAAAGAAATTGAGGAAAAAAGCATTTTTAATTTTGGCTGTTGTTATGATTGTTGCAATTACCTCTGTTGCGTTGATTGCGTGCGGAGAAGAAACAACGACAACCGCCAATCCCGTGCATAAAATTTCGGCAGTTGCGGGAGAAAACTATGAAATAAAAAACCTTGCTTCATCGGCACAAGTAGGCGACCCTGTCTATTTTGACGTCGAGGTCACAAACAGTTTTTTTTATAGCGTGGAATCGGTTTGGGCAAACGATATCGTTTGTGTTGACGAGGGATTCGGTTACAAATTCACCATGCCGGACGAAGACGTCGTCATCACGGTAATTCTTGCACCGGTCGGCGAATACAACGACCCTGACGATAAACTCGATTGGGGCTCGACACTTGTTGACACAATACCTTCCGGCACCACCGGAACTTTTGACTTGCCCTTATACTTCCCCGGAATATCTTCCGCAAATTGGATAACAAGTATTGAAGCCACCATCGAATCATCCAACCAAACGGTTATACCTTCCGACGCCATCGAGTTTGTTCCGACGAAAGCAAGCACCAGCAGTGCGTTAATCGGAGGCAAACTCAGCGTTGACCTTTCAAAAGTAAGCCCTGGAAAAACATTTATATACGTTTACCTTGACCCGAACAATTCGAGACTCGGAACGTTGATTAAAGAATTTACCGTTTCGGAAAATTCTCAAATTGAAATAGAAATGATGGACGTTACGTTCACCTATGAAAATAAGACTGATTATGACGATCAAAACATATTTTTGAATATCACAGACACAAATTATGTTCAAGGTTCGGATTACGAAGAAACACAAACGATTTACCTCAGTGATTTTATAGACGGAACATATACCTTCTCTTACGCCGTAGGACATATATATAGACTGAGTACGGCTTATTCCGTTTTGGGAGATGACGGGTATTATGACTTAACAACGCTCTATTTGAACGAATGGTACGGCACAAATATAGGCGCAGAAAACTATATTGACCGTCACGAAACTATCAACGGCTTATATCTCCTTAAAGCCACAACTCAAGGAATCGAAATACCTTTGGTTATCTCCGATACCAACTAAAAGAAAATAACTGATACCTTAAAAAAGCCTTGCTGTTCGCAAGGCTTTTTGTTTGAATTGTAAAAGATTAAATTGTATGAGCTAAAGCAAACAAAGAGGATAAACCATTAAAATGACTTTAGCGCCAACGGAATATATTCACGTTAAGCGTCTTTTGCTCTGCCGCGTTCAAAGACAGTTGTGCACACAAAACGCACTATGCTAAACCGCTTTACAGCACGAAAGGCGTGACCTGATATACGTAATAGTTGAGCCAATTATAAAACAGCAGATTTGCCGTGGAGCGCCAGCTCATATTGACTTCCAAGCTGTCGCCTATAAAATAATTTTTCGGTTTATCGATTTTTAATCCTTTGTTTATATCTCTTTCGTATTCCTTTTTTAAGGTAAAACGGTCATATTCCGAGTGCCCCATAAAGAAAAACTTTTTATTGTCGTGCGTCTTTAAAATCGCAATTCCCGCCTCGTCCGAACGCGCGAGGATTTTAAGTTTTTCACATTCCTCAATCGCTCTTTGGTCGGCCTCGGTATGCCTTGAATTCGGAACGTAAAACACGTCGTCCATACCCTTTAAAAGCATATCGTGCTCGACAACCGCCTTTGTCGGGAAAATACCGAACATTTTTTGTGGCAGAGGATTTTTGCCTATTCCGAAATGATAATACAGCGCCGCCTGAGCTCCCCAACAGATATAAATGGTGCTCGTCACGTTTTTATCCGCAAAATCGAAAATCTCGACAAGCTCTTTCCAATAATCCACCTGTTCAAAGGGCATATTTTCAACGGGTGCGCCTGTGATTATCATTCCGTCGAATTTCTGATTTTTTACGTCGGCAAGCGAACGGTAAAATCTTTCCATATGGTCGCCCGAAACATGGGTGGGCTTATACGTTGCCGTCTGAATAAACGTTATGTTTACCTGCAAAGGAGAATTTGACAAAAGACGGACAAGCTGAGTTTCCGTTTCTTCCTTTGTGGGCATGAGATTGACTATCGCGATTTCAATCGGTCTGATATCCTGTTTCCCCGCCCTGTCTTTATCCATTACGAAGATTTTTTCTTTATTTAAAATCTTGTAAGCGGGTAAATCCTTGGGTATGATGATAGGCATAAGCGTTTTTCCTCTGTTTTTGATTTTAGGTCATAAAGGTTTTTTTTAAACTTGCCGATATGACCTTGTGGTTAACTGCTCGGCAAAAAACTCTTTTAGTAAAGTTCCTGCCGCACTCGTATTATATTTTATCCAAAGCGTTTTTGACGTCTTCGATGATATCCTCGATATTTTCAATTCCTACCGAGAGACGGACAAGGTTCGGCGGAATCTGCGCCTCGATAAGTTCCTCATCCGACAACTGACGGTGAGTGGTTGAAGCCGGGTGCAACACGCAGGAGCGGACGTCGGCGATATGCGTGACAATCTTAAACAGTTTAAGCGCTTCCATAAACTTTAACGCCTTTTGTTTTCCGCCTTTAATTCCGATAGAGAGCATACCCGAAAATCCGCCGTCAAAATATTTTTTGCCGAGGTCATAATATTTATCGCCTTTGAGCGAGGGATACCTCACCCATTCGACCTTGTCGTGCGAATTGAGGTATTCGGCAAGTGCCGCCGTATTTTCGCTGTGGCGTTTCATTCTAAGCTCTAAAGTTTCACAGCCGAGATTTGTGAGATATGCGTTAAACGGAGCCATAATAGCGCCTATATCCCTCATAAGCTGCATTCTCGCCTTGAGTATAAACGCCGCCTTGCCGCCCTCTTTGACGTAAACTACGCCGTGATAACTCTCGTCGGGCTCAACAAAATCTTTAAAACGCGGATTGTTTTCCCAATCGAAGTTTCCGCCGTCGACAACAACGCCGCCCACGCAGGAAGCGTGTCCGTCAAAATATTTTGTGGAAGAATGAATGACGATGTTTGCGCCGTGTTCAAACGGTCGGCAAAGTATCGGCGTTGCCAATGTATTGTCGACAACAAAGGGCAAACCGTATTTTTTGCAGACTTTGGCATAAACGTCAAAATCAAGAACTACCATCGAAGGATTGCCTATCGTTTCGGTATATATGAGTTTTGTTTTATCATCAATAAGCTTTTCGATTGTCTCGGCGTTATCGTCGGGCGTGATAAATCTTGTTTCTATGCCGTATTTACGCAAAGTTACGTTAAACAAATTAAACGTTCCGCCGTAAATAGTATTAAGACTTATTACGTTATCGCCTGCCTTTGCAAGAGTAAGCACGGTAAGCAATATAGCGCTCATACCGCTTGCGCAGGCCATGGCTCCCACACCTCCCTCAAGCATTGAAATCTTTTCTTCAAAAGCCGAAACAGTGGGATTTGAAATTCTGCTGTAAATGTGACCGTCCTTTGGCGAATCGAAAAGATGAGCGAGTTCGTCTGCGGTTTCATAAACGTATGTCGTGCTTTGATATAGCGGCAAAACTCTCGTGTCGCCGCTTTTCGGCGAATATGAGCCTTGAACGCAAATAGTTCCTTTTTTCATAAGCTTTTAAACAGATTTGCTGTTATACTCCTTTTTAATTCTTTGAATATTTCTGTTTTCCTCTCTCGTTTTGATTGCTTGCCTTTTGTCGTGGAGTTCTTTACCTTTGCAAATGCCAAGCTCGACTTTTACGAGAGATTGTTTAAAATACATTTTCAGCGGGACGAGCGTATAACCTTTAATCTCGATTTTACCTCTTATTTTATTTATCTCCTGTCGGTTAAGCAAAAGTTTTCTCGTTCTTAAAGGGTCCTCGTTGAAACAACTGCCTTTTTCATACGGCGAAATATGGACGCCGAGCAAAAAGACTTCGTTGCCCTTTATAATCGCATAACTGTCTTTTAGGTTTACCGCTCCTTTTCTTACGGATTTAACCTCGCTCCCGACAAGTACGATGCCGGCTTCATAAGTGTCTTCCACGAAATAGTCGTGATACGCCTTTTTGTTGGTTGCGACAACTTTATCCATATTCCTCCAAATATTTTAAAAGCGACCGTTTGGTCGCTTTTTGTATTTTTAAAGTTCTACGCCCTGTCCAACGTCCACCAAAGATATTATGAAGAATATAATCGAGGTGACCATAATCAGACAAAAAATTATAAGCGTGATTTTTTTAAGCAACCCTTCTTTTGACCTTGCTTTATTTTTACCGTAATACGAATCGGTTGTGCTACCCGTGATAGCCTGAACGTTGTCGGCTGTGCCCTGCTGCATCAACACGACGACTATCATGGCAATAGCCAAAATCGACATGATGACCATTAGCGCGATAAGAACGCCCTGCTGCACTTCACGAGTCATATTTGTGGTATTCGCAATAGCGGAAAGCATAAAGTCGAAATTAAACATAGTTACCTCTTTTCATTAACGGTAGAATTTTAACATAATTGCTAAAAAAATACAAGCGTTTTTAGCAACATATTTATTTTTCACCAAAAGACGAAAAAATACATATATTGTAGCGACTATTGGAGGGAATATGGATTTATCTCAAGTAAAGTGCGATTTACCTTATCCCGAGGTAAACGTCACTAAAGACCTATCGGAAGCCAGACTGATATTGCCCAATTATGCGGGCAGAGACAGCGAAACAACCGCCATCTTAACCTATGCATATCAATCGTATATGACGGCTGATTTAAAGAAAATACTCGAAGAAATAGCCATTGTCGAAATGACTCATCACGAGATGCTCGGCGAGGCAATCGTAAAACTCGGAGGATATCCGATTATAGGAAGCGGTTGTTTTTGGAACGGAAGTTTTATAAATTATACTTCCAATCCTAAAGTGTATTTAAAAAATAACATCGACGGAGAAAAACTCGCCATCAAAAACTATGAAAAGACTATCCTTGCTTTAAACCAAAGGGATTTAAAACTTTTGCTTGAGCGAATTATCTTAGACGAGGAAGTCCATATAAAAATTTTCGAGGAGCTTTTACTTAAATACGACGAAACCTAAAAAATTTATCTATACTTAGTTTTTATAAAATAAAGACATAAAATCATTCCAAAAAAACGGAAAAAATAAAGGCGGCAATCTGCCGCCTTTAAAATTTATAAGACCTATTTCAAAATATTTCTGAATATGTATTTTGCCACCTGCGACATATTGATTTCAATCTGAGAGCATGCTTGCTCGTATTCGAACATTCCCTGTCCGTATGGGTCGGAAACAGCGGAAGTATTTGGAAGGTTTGAACCAAAACCCAAAATCTTTTTGTTTTCGCCGAACTGCTCCTCTATATCGATTTGTATTCTGTCGGAAAGTGCAACGATTAAATCAGCCTTTTTAAATATATCTTTTGTGAGCTGTTTGGCGACGAAAGCTTCGGTGCCTTTAATTCCTCTGTTAGCCAAAGTCTTAACAGCCTCAGGCGACATAGGTGCGCCTTCCGCCGCTTTAATTCCGCACGAGGTCACTTCGACGTTATCGATGTCCTCACTATCCAAAAAGCGTCTGAACAAAAACTCTGCCATAGGCGAACGGCACGTATTGCCCGAACAGACAAATACAACCAACAATTTTTTCATAATTAAACCTCCTTGTGACCTGCCGATTTTTCTACCCGATTCATCACCGAGCCAAGCAAGCCTTTCTCTCCGAAATTCTCAATTATGATTTCGTCGAAAACTTTTTCGGCGGCAAGCATAGCCGCATAGATATTCTTAGAGACGTCGGACGGCTTTTTCCCTAAAAAGACGTGGTGTCTGTCTTTAACCCTTTGGTCGTCCGTGGTGCGCAAAATCATCACGGGATTTTTGTTTTCAGTCACCGCCCTGTCGTATTCGGCAAGCATGGACTCTTTTGTCTTTGCCAATACCGTATAAACTTTTGGAGCATAGTGAGTATATTTCATTCCGGGTGATTTTGCAATTTTTATCCTACCGCTAAACGTTACGACGCTGTGAAGCACTTTTAAGAGCATATCTTCCGTAACGTAGCCGGGTCGCAGTATTGTGGGCGTATCAGCCGTCAAATCGAGCACGGTGGATTCTATTCCCACCTCGCACGCTCCGCCGTCGAGCACCATAGGAATAAGACCTTTTAAATCGTCGTAAGTATGTTCCGCCGTTGTCGGCGATATATGCTTTGACTTATTAGCCGACGGAGCCGCAAGCGGCATTGAGGCGGCAATCAGTTTTCTTGCCCATTTCTTTTGGGGAACTCTTACGGCAACCGTTTCTCCGCCCGCCGTAACTTTATAAGGCACGGCGTCGCCTTTTGGAAGGACAACAGTCAAAGGTCCCGGCATAAATTTTTTGGCAAGAGCATAAAAGACGTCGGGAATGTCTTTTGCCACCTTTTCAACTTCTTTATAAGACGACAAATGAACGATAAGAGGATTATCCTGAGGCCTGCCTTTAGCCTCAAAAATTTTTCCCACGGCGTTTTCGTCAAACGCATTTGCGCCGAGTCCGTAAACGGTTTCGGTGGGAAAAGCCACCAATTCCCCTTTTTTTATAAGATTTGCCGCCTCAGCTATCGACTTGTTTGAGACTTTAACAATTTTTGTTTCCATTATCTTAAGCTGTGTTAAACGCGTTTTTAGTCTTATTTTAAAATATACAATTCCTGTTGCGTGCTGCCGTCGGGAATACAGAACACATACACTTTGGCAAACTCGGACGACGGCGAGAACAGCGTGACAGTGGTGTATTTAGCTTCAAGCAAAAGATTTTTGGTAGTCGACGCATTTGTGGATTTAACGCCGTAAAGTTTTGTTCCCTTGTCGTTGACGTAGCTGTATACGTAGCAACCGGTTTTGTAAATACCGCCGTTGTTGTTTATATGGAAGCTATAATCTTCCGACACCGACTTGGAATTTCCGAGGAACACTTCATATCCGTTTTTGCCGACAAGATAATAGCTTGCATCGCCGTTTTCGTCGTCTCTTTGACCTATTGCATAAAAGCCCGTAAACAAAGTAAGACTGTCATAAATAAACGGCACGGTAATTTGCCCTTTGGTGTTTACTGCGCCGTAAAGCAAAGCGGTGGACGAATCGGAAGAGTTTTCCTCGTCGACTATCGTGCAGACAATCATACCGCTGTTGTAAGTGGCACTCTGATACATATGCTCGTTATTGCTTGCTATGACTTCACCTTCTGTATTGTAAATGTTTAAAACGCCCGTCTGCGATTGAACCACTCCTATGCCACCGACATAAAAAAGCAAAAGCTCTTTTAAACTGATTGCGTCGGTATCGGGAAATTCGACCGAGCCGTAATTTTTGGTGAGCGAGTTTACAATGGTAAAATCGGAATTTTTTATGATGAACTCGTCATAAGATACGGTTTTATCCTTATCTCGGACAATACCGTAAGACACGTAGGAATAACCGGGCTGCAAAAACTGCGAGGTGTCATAGGTCTTTGTAGTTGAATATTTATAATATTCGTTCTCTATCGATAAAAACAACGTGTCCGAGCGATAAGTCTCTCTTGTTCCCGTATCGGCATGAAAGATATATCTTCTGACTTTCCAATATTCGTCCTTCTCGTCTTTATAAAAATAATCGGTTTCATCGCCCTCTTCCTCTATGTGCACCAAAAACTTGCCGTTACCGAAATAAGTGACTTCAAGTCCGTTGTTTCTGCCGGAAGCATAGGAAAACACTCCGTTGTAATTCGGCTCTATAAGATTTTCGCTCTTTAAAATGAGTCCCGTCAAATTAAATATTCTCGTTTCCTTACCGTTTGAACCCGTTATGTTGTTTACAACGACATAATTATCAAAGCCGTCCACGCTGCCGAGTTTAGAACTGACCGTTGCCGTAGCGTCGATACGTCCCACCATATTACCGTTGGAATGGAAAACAAAATAAGAAGTGGCAAATTCCTTATCTGTGCCGAATTGCTTTTTAAACACTTCGGGCGAGGAAATCGTCAAGAAATAATCTTTTGAAATGGCGTAAACGTAAGTAGAGATAGAGCGATTTATCGTAGGCGGAACACAAAGCGGATTGTCCGTTCCGTAAAGCCACTTGTCGTTGTCGTAATCGTAAACAAGGATTTTAGTATCCGACGTCATCATAAAAATATTTCCGTAATACACATGAATCTGTTTTATGTTAAACGAAAGATTTTGAAAATAAACGTCGCTTGCTCCCGTCTTGATAAAGTTCAGCCCGTTCTCGTTATATACTATAAACCCGTCAAGTTCCTTTTGATAACCGTATTCGGAATACGCATAATTGGTGGTAGAAGTCAAAACTCTATATCCCACCGGCAAAGTCCCGAGATATTCCGCTTTCGTAAATTCGCCTACGTTTGAGCGATTTTTATAAATTGTCAGCATAGAATTTTCCGTCGAAGAATTGCACGCCGAAAAAGTCGCAAACATTGCGACGCAAATAAAGATAATAACTATCGCCAAAATCGCTCTTTTCATATCCACCTATTCGGGTATAGCTATTTTTATTCCGAGAAGTTCGGCAGCTATATCCTTTAAAAACAAAGCCGTGTTATTTTGCGTTATATCATCGCCTGACATATCGTTTTGCATACACTTTAAAACGTCGGTGGGCACTCTTGTTTTGAAAACACTTCCGCACGAAGCGCAGACTATACCGTCGCCCACGGAAAAATAAGCCTCGTCAAGTTTTTTGCCGCAAACGGCGCAGTTTCTGAAATCGAGGTCAAATCCAAGCTCTGCCAAAGCATGATATACGAATTTATTGAACGCCCTCAATGGCTCCATTCCGTCAAAAGCTATTGCCTTAAGCGCCTTTACGGCGTAAAGCGTAAGAGTCGGATTGGAAACGTTTTCCGCGCTGAAATCGGACAAAACTTTTAAAATGGCAAATCCTGCGTAATAATTTTTCAAATCTTTCGAAAGACAGGAAAAACTTTCAATCTGCTTGCATTCCGCAATTATGTATTTACCGCCTTTGCCTACAAGTCTGTATTCGCCAAAGCAAAAAGGCTGACCCGCATATTTAAGCTTTGAAGTTATCTTGTTTACTCCTTTAAGTTTTGCCGTAACCTTGCCGTTTTCGACCGAACACAGCGTGACGATTTTATCGCTTTCGTTATAGTCGACGCTCTTGACGCATATAGCGGTTAAATTCAATCCGTTGCCTTCAGTCATCTTCTTTTTCCAACCGTTTGTATATCTGATAATACCCCGTCTTGCCGGTAGTGCAAAACAGTTTCCAGAACATTTGTTTACCGTCTATGCTTTTTTTGGTCTTTTTCATAAATTTAGTTTTTGGCTAAATTTAATTTTTATTCTGCAAGGCGGTATATATACTTATCTCATTTTATCATATTTCGTTTATAATTTTAAGCGTTTGAAGTTAAAACTATATTAAATTTTCCGCCGTAGCCTATTTATGCCTATTTCCCCGTCAAAATTGCTTGCCGCCTTTTCAGGAACACTTGTGCAAAGAGCAAAAAAGCCCTTTTCCTATTTATTTTACGTCCTTGAGGTTGTAGCCCAATTCTTTCATGAGGTATTCGCTGTCACGCCATTGCGGTTTGACTTTGACGTATAGCGTCAAAAACACCTTGTCGCCCACGAGTTTTTCAAGGTCCTCTCGTGCGCCCGAAGCTATTTGCTTAAGCATACTTCCGCCCTTTCCTATGACGATGGACTTATGAGACTGCTTTTCGACAATTATGTCGGCGTTTATATCCCATATAGGTTTGTCTTCCTTTTTTTTAAATTCGACAATTTCCACTCCGAGCCCGTAAGGAATTTCCTTATCCAAAAGATACAGACCTTTTTCTCTTATAATCTCTGCCGCCATAAATCTCATTGACTTATCGGTATATACGTCGTCCGGATAAAGCTTTTCGCCTTCCGGCAAAACTTTTTTTATTTCTTCTAAAAGAGTATCAATGCCATCACCTTTTTTTGCGGATATCGGAACTATCGCGCTTGCCCAACTAAAGCGGTTTAAATCCTTAAGAGCGTCAAACAGTGTGTTTCTCGTCACGGCGTCTTCTTTGTTCAAGGCAATGACGACGGGCATCTTGCCCTCATATCCCTCCAAAAACTTGACGTCGGC
>FR901022.1:11272-26588 GCA_000437555.1 Acidaminococcus sp. CAG:917
TACGTAAAGCAAAATGTCGGCGTCCTTTACGGACGACGATACCGTCTTGTTCATATATTCGCCAAGCTGATTTTTAGGTTTATGAAATCCGGGAGTATCCACAAATACAAACTGACAATCTGTCGTGTTTAATATCCCCAAAATATTATTTCTCGTCGTTTGCGGTCTCCAAGACACGATGGCGACCTTTTCGCCCACAAGGGAATTTATCAAAGTCGATTTACCGGCGTTCGGCAATCCTGCAATACAAATAAATCCTGATTTCATTTTATCTGACGTATCCTAACTCGTTTAATATTTTTTCTTGATGAAGTCGCATTTCTTTTTCCTGGTCTTCGTTTAAATGGTCAAAGCCGAAAAGATGCAAAAGGGCGTGCGAAAACAAAAAAGCAACTTCCCTTTTGACGCTGTGTCCGTATTCGGAGGCTTGCTTTATGGCAACGCTTTCACAAATCGCGACAGAACCTAGTGTGTAGGCTTTTCCGTCAAAGAGGTCGTCGGTAAAGAGCGATTTTTCAATAGGAAATTTTGCGCCAATCTCCATTGACGGATAACTGAGGACGTCGGTGGTTTTATCTATTTCCCTAGTGCGTTTATTCAGTTCAAGCATATCCGCTTCGTTTAAAAAGCAGACGTCTGCACTAAACACGCCTTTAACACCGAAATACTCTGTTGTTTTTAAAAATACTTTTTTTAATAAGTTTTTATACTTAAAAGGAACGGCTGATAAATTAAGCATTCTTTACATCCTTTTCCGTTTTTTCTTCCTTTTTGACTTCCGTCTTTTTATCCTCGCCGTATGATACCCTTGAATGGTGAATGCTCGGCAAAACGTTGATAATAGTTTTTTTGATGACCGTTAAGTCCTCCATCGTTATAGGACATTCGTCAAACTGTCCCGTCTTCAATTTATCGTCTATCAAAGTATTGACTCTTTGAACAAACTCCTCTTTTGTAGGAGGCATATACGCCCTCGTCGCCGCCTCGATTGTATCGGCAATCATAATTATAGCAGATATCTTGCTCGACGGCTTAGGTCCCGAATAGGAAAAATTCATTCTGTCCGCGTTGCCTTCGGTAAGCGACAGAGCCTTTTGATAAAAATATCCGACGGAAGACGTTCCGTGGTGCTCAAGCGATATCCTGGCTATTTCTTTGGGAAGTCTGTATTGCTTATTGAGCATCTCTCCGAAAACGGTATGCGAAGTTATCATACTGACGCTAACTTCGGGGATCAGCTCGTCGTGCGGATTGTAATTCGATTGATTTTCGACGTAATATATCGGCGCTTTAAGTTTTCCGACGTCGTGATAATAAGCCGCAGCTTTAGCGAGTCGGCTGTTTTCGCCGATGGCTATCGCGCACGATTCCGCAAGATTGCCGACAACGAGCGAGTGATTAAACGTTCCCGGAGCCTCGCTGGCAAGTCTTTTCAGTAAAGGTTGGTCAAGACGGCAAAGCTCGTCAAGTCTGTAATCGTCGGTTGTGTTGAATATCGCTTCAAATATAATAATAAAAGGGAAATAAAGCACAATGGCAATCGCCGAGGAAAGCAATCCCCATAGCACGTTAAACAGAAGATTTATGTTTGTTATTCCCATCGATATAGAAAGTATTATCGTAAAGGGAATAGCTACAACACTCGCCAAAAGACAGCAAAGCAAAAATTTTATTCTCGTAAAATGCTTTGACGAAAAATAAATCATCGTGCCGCCCGACACCAGATTCCCGACTATCGCCGCCACAATTGAGATAATTAAATTTTGCTCGATATATGCGCCTCTCAAAATGAAGTTTACCAAAATCAAAATGACGAGGTCTACTATGCAAATGACGCCCGTCTTGCTGCTCACCAAAATACAGAGCAAAAGCGCGCAAAGCTGAACGGGAACTGCAAACGGACTGCAATACTTATACATAACGGTCGACAAAATATAGGTTATCGTAACCACAAGAGAATCGAGCACAAAGTATGACGTCCTTGTCATTTTTTCGGAATCGAAAACAAAAACGGAAACATAAAGCGTTTCTATGAGCAATATGTTCGATAAAAATATACCTGTTGTCGTCGCCGCGGAATTATGAAATTCCTTGGTAAAATCGGAAACAAAGAAAATCGTGACAATAGAAATCAGTGCGGAAAAAATAAGCACCGCTACCTGACTTTGCAAAAACACTTTCCAATTCCATTTCTTATGCGAAACTTCTTTTGTCATTTCCATATTTTCACCTGAAAATTTTATCCATATCGGTTTTTTGAGTTCGACCGACTTAGAGCCTTGACGATTAACGGTTTGCAGTTAACTAATTTAGTCTCGGCGCGGTTTTTAATTTTATTCCGATTTAAAATCGTCTATTCTTTCCTCTGTCGTTACCAAAGCTTTAATGCTGTTTCCGTTTATTTCATAGTCAACCGAAATTATGCTTGCTTCTCCCTTAATTTGCGAAGTAGCGAAAATCAAAACGGTTTTTTTGTATTCTTCAAGCCTGACGTTGTCTATATATTCGAAATACCATTCCGCCTCGTAGTATAAAAATCCGTAAACCTCGCCGCCCGCCTGAGTCTGCACCTTTTCCTCGCCTACGAGAATGTAATTTTCAATCAGCGTATCTCCGGGGTTTATAATGTCACCATAGGATTTTACAAGCGTTCCCCCGTATACGATTGCCCTTGAAAAAACGGCTTGTTTCGTAGCCTTGACGCTTTCGTTTACCAAGGGAAAGTAATCGGGCTTTGGCTGCTCTTTTACTATAGAAACTTTCAGCGTTGTGCCCTCTTTAACGACGTCGGCAAACGACACTCCGTCCAAAGCAAGTATTTCCCGCTCTATCGACTTTGAGTCGAATCCGAACGCAAACGAATATTTTTTTATGCCGTGTTCGGACAATATCGAAAGCACGCTGTTTTCGTATTCGCTTTCGTTTATTTTAATATCCGTCAAAAAACTCGGATAGAGCGAGCAAATAACCGCCGAACAAAGTATTCCGACAATAAGTCCGTATCTTAAAAGAATTTTTCGAATGGAAGGCAAAAAGCCTTTTCTATCCACTACCGAAAAATTATAACACATATCGGTTAAAATGGCAATACACTTTTGTTCATCTTTTAACCTGCACCAAAAGTAAATTTTTTTATTTTTTTCTATCACGTCGTATATTCTGATTTTTTTAGAAAGATTCGCCACTGTATAAGGCGACCCTTCAACGCAAAAGCGAGTTCTGTCAAACAATTTCAAAGCTCTTCACCTCTCCCGAAACGTATGCGACGCCGCCTCCCGCCTCCGAAAGACAGAGTTTGTCTCCTTTTATCGACACAATTTTATGTCTCGTTTTAAACCTTATTTCATTCTCGCTCAGATAGCTTACCGTCTTTATTCCTTCGACGGCGACCTTATTTCCGCCGTATACGCATACGACAAAATCGGAAACGCATTCGGTAAGGTTCAATTTTTTGTTTATCTCGTCCAAAAACATATTAAATTATATTATTTTAAATTGCCGTTTATTCTAAATTAAAAAGCGGAAGCAAATCTTCCGCTTAAAAACATAAAACAATTTGGGCATAAAACTGAGCTTAAAACCGATACGTTTTAAACCCGATTTATTTTTCCTCGGGCTCCCCTTTGAAGTCATCGGCATCGGCACCTGAAAATTCGTCGCCCTCTCTGACTGCCGTAGCTCCGCCGAGGAGATTCTCTTTAGGAACAGGCATATCCTCGATTTCACTGAACGTTGTGGTATCGCCCTGCCAATGAAGGTGAATCGTTCCGCAAGGACCGTTACGGTTTTTGGCAACGATAAGGTCAACCTTTGTTCGGTCGTTTTCATCAAGACGGTGCAGGAACATAACTACGTCGGCGTCCTGTTCAATCGCACCGGAATCTCTGAGGTCGCTGAGTTTCGGTCCTTGCTCCCTTTCCGTTTTCGTCCTCTTATCGAAATCACGGGACATCTGAGAAAGCACCAAAATGGGCACTTTAAGCTCGCCCGCATAAAGTTTCATCAGTCTCGAAATGGTGCTGACTTCCTGTTGACGGTTGTCGCTGTATCTTCCGCCGTCCATAGACATAAGCTGCAAATAGTCGATGACGACGAGGTCAAGTCCTTTTTCTCTCTTTATACGGCGGCATTTTGCAAGGATATCGCCCGGAGTGTTTAACGAATAATCGTCGATGAAAATTTCTGCACTGTCGAGCCTTTTAGCCGCGCGGTAAAGGGCGTCCATACTTTCGTTTGAAAGTCCTCTCTTTTTGTTGGAAGCGGTGAGCGACACCTTGGAAAGATGCGCCAGCACCCTTTTTGCCAAAAGCACGGACGACATTTCCATTGAAAATATCGCCACCTTTTTATGCTGTTCGATTGCGACGTCGCACGCGATATTTAAAGCAAGCGCCGTTTTACCGACGGATGGACGCGCGGCAATCAAAATAAATTCGCCCGGTTTCATTCCGAAAAGATGACGGTCAAGCTGTTTAAAGCCGGTACTGAGTTTTTCTTGCTGAGCCTTGCCCTTTTGAATATCCGAAATTTCGTCGAAAGCTTTGCACGCCGCCGACGATATTGTGGCAAGCGCCATTTTGTCTTTATTTTCTCCGATAGAGAAAATCTTGCTTTCCGCATAATTGAGCATTTCGGTGGCATCATCGGAAGCGTATGCTTTTTTGACGATATCGTTTCCCGTGCCGATAATTCTTCTTAAAAGCCCGTCGCGCTTTACCATTTCGAGATAATATTCGCAGTTTGCCGAGCTGGGCACAGCCATTGAAAGAGAAGATATGTAACTTACGCTTCCCACCTCGTCAAGTTTGCCGTTTACGACAAGTCTGTCGGTCAAAGCAACGGTATCTATGGGATTTGATTCGTCCTGAATCTCCTTCATAGCCTCAAATATTATTCTGTTTTTGTTAGAATAAAAATCGTCGGGCAAAAGCCTCGGAATTAAAGCGTCGGCGGCGTCTTTATCAATCAAAATAGAGCAAAGCACCGCCTGCTCCGCCTCGATATTCGACGGCATACCTCTGGTTATCGAATTAGAGGTTTTACTCGTTTGAGTCTTTTGTTCGCTCATTTTTATCTCCTTTGCGTTTTGCAATCGCCACTGCGGAAACAATCACCGTTGCCAAAGCGAAAATTCCTATTAAAAGTCCGTACCACGCCGCCCTGTCTTCCGTCCTTTGTGTCAAAGTCATAACAGCGTCGTCACCGTCGGCGAATTGCCAGATATACATTCTCGTTTTACCGTTTTCGGCATATTCTCCGTCGCCGTAAATCGATTTATAGAGTGTAGCATAAACGTAAACAATTTTCAAGCTATATTCTCTGTCAACGCCGTTTTCGTCCAATATTTTTCCGAGAGATTCGTCTACCGATGCGTATTGCCTGATTTTATCCCAAAAATCGGACGGCATTGCATAAGTCGTCTTATAAATATCGAAAAATCCGTCGTCGGTTTTACTCCTTTTATATTCGACTTTCGTCACGGCGTTTTCGGAAGATGTCTGCAATTTAATCTGCATGGTCACCGTATCGGTTTTGTTGTCATAAGAATACCCCGCCACGGCGCAATATACCTCGCTGTCTTCCTCGTCGCAAGCCGCGAACAGAAATAGCGAAAACAAAAGCAGGATTAAAACGGCAAAAACGCTTATTTTTTTCATATAAGTTCGGCAAGCTGACCGAAGCAATCGGCAAATTCCCGCATGGCGTCGTCAAAAGGTTTGGACGTCGTCATGTCAACGTCGGCAAGTTTTAATATCTCCAAAGGCGGCAGACTCGACCCTGCCGAAAGGAATTTGAAATAACCTTCGGTATTGCCGCTAAGCACTTTTTTTGCGATAGAAACCGCACTTGTGATACCCGTTGCGTATTTATATACGTAAAACGAATTATAAAAGTGAGGTATGCGGGCCCATTCCACTTCTATAAGTTTATTGTGTTCCACGGCTTCGCCGTAATATTTTTTATTTAAATTATAATATATCTCGTTAAGAACGCTTGCGGTAACTGGCTCTCCTTTCGTGACGAGAGCGTGAGCTTTTACTTCGAATTCCGCAAACATCGTCTGTCTGAAAAGAGTTGTGCGGAACATATCGAGATAGTATGAGAGCAAAAACTTTTTAAACTCTCCGTCCGCTTTTTCGAGCAGATATTTTAAAAGTAAAACCTCGTTTACAGTGCTGGCGATTTCCGCTACGAAAATCTCGTAATCCGCTTTCTGCGACGGCTGAGCCTCGTTTGATTTATAACTGTGGAGTGCGTGACCGAGTTCGTGCGCTATCGTAAACACGTCGTGCGTCGTCTTCTGATAATTGAGCAAAACGAAAGGGTGAACGCCGTAAGTGCCCCACGAATACGCTCCGCTTCTTTTGCCCTTCGTTTCGGGAACGTCTATCCACCTAAAGTCGTGCGCCGTTTGAAGCAAATCGGCGTATTGACTTCCCAAAGGCGATAGAGCCTCTTTCACGAGTTTGAAAGCGTCTTCATAATCGAGTTTTAAATCCTGATTTTCTACAATGGGAACGTGAAGGTCATACATATTTAAAGTTTTTACGCCCAGCGCCCTTTTCCGCAAAGCCATATATTCGTGCAAAGTTTTAAGCCCGTTTTCCACTGAAGATATGAGCATTTCGTAAACCTTTTTATCGACGTTTTCAAGATACATGGCGTATTCTTCCGAGGACGAAAAACCTCTCGTTTTAGCGTAAAACCAATCCTTTTTGCAGTTAGTCGCATATACGCTTGCAAGAGTGTTTTCGTATGATTTGTAAACGGAAAACATACTCATAAAAGCGTCTTTCCTCACGCCTTGATTTTCGTTCTGAAGCAAAAGCGAATATACGCCGTGCGACATTTTCATCGTCTTTCCGTCCGGCATTTTTACGTCGTCGAATTTAATGTCGGCATTGTCGAACATAGAAAATATCTGTTTTGCCCCGTCGGAAAAAATCGAACTGTCCGCCAAAATCTTTTCCTCTTTTTCGGAAAGTATGATTTTTTTGTTGCGAAGAACTTCAGAGAACAATACGTCATAATTATGAAATTTTTCATCGGATATGAGCGAGTTTAAAGAGTCGTCGGAAAAACTTACGAGTTCGGGCATCATAAACGAAAGCGACGAGGAAAACTCAACGCCCACCGCCTCTATCTTATCGCACATAGCCTGATAAAAGGAATTTGCGGTATCTTCGTCTTTGCGCATATGGGAATACACATAAAGCTTCGAGTAATTGAATCCGCACCTTTCGCGCGTTTCCAAAAACTCGAAAAGCACCGTTTTATCCGACAGCTTCCCCTTATATTCTTTTAGTTTCGGAAAGCTGTTTTTGAAATCCGAAAAACATTTTTCCCAATCGTTATCGGTCGGGAATATGTCTTCAAGTTTCCATTTTAAATTTTCAGGAAAATCACATCTGTCCATTTATGCCTCGAATTTTTCGGCGGAATAATTTCCGCCAAAATTTAATATTAAATTTCGATATATTATTCGTTAACGGTAAAGCTCTTTTTATTTTACAATTACAATACTCTTATTGCCGTCTGAGCAATCCGTTTAAAGTTACTTTAATTATTGCGACAATGCTTAAATAACAGTTAAACGGTTTGCAATTAAAAAGTTCCGTTTGTTTTAATGCCTTATTGCAAAAGAGATTGCCGATGTTAAAAATATACCTGCTGCGACTAATCGGAATACAAGTCGTTTGACGAGAATTTAGGGTCTGAAGTAAGGTTTATTCCTAATTTTCTTAACGCTTCCTCGTCCGCCTCTTTTAATATACAGGTAGAGTGCGCCTGTAAATTGTTTAAGCTGTTTAGCTGTTTAAGGGCAAGTTTTGCCGTCGGGTCGGCATTTGCGCAAATAGTCAAAGCAAGCAATGCTTCCTCAAGGTTGAGCGCTTTATCCTTATCTTTAAGAATATTTTTTTTGAGCCTGTTTATAGGAGCGATAATATCAGGCGAAATGAGTTTTACGCTCTTGGGTATATCCGCCAAAACTTTTACGGCATTGAAAACGCATGCGGCGGAAGCGGACATATTATCACTGCCCTTTCCTCTTATAATCCTTCCGTCTTCCAGCTCTATCGCCATAGAAGGTTTACCCTTTTTGGCTTCTTTTTCTCTTGCCGCCGTGACAACGACTCTGTCTTCCACCTTCAAGGAAAGTTTTGACATCAAAAACTCAAGTCTTAAGACTGTCTTCTCGTTAGCAAGCCCGTTTTTGAAATCGACAAGCCCTTTTAAATACCTTCTTATTATTTCCTGTTTTGCCGCCTCGCATACCGCATCGTCATCGTAAATGCAATAGCCCGCCATATTGACGCCCATATCGGTAGGCGATTTATAAACCACGTTGCTGCTTGAAATTTTGGTGAGGATTGCCTTGAGCACGGGAAACGCCTCAAGGTCTCGGTTGTAGTTAACCGCCATTATGCCGTATGCGTCGTAGTGGAAAGTATCAATCTGATTTACGTCCAAAAGGTCGGCGGTTGCCGCTTCGTATGCGAGATTTACCGGGTGAAGCAAAGGAAGATTCCATATCGGGAACGTTTCGAACTTTGCATAAGAGGCGTTAACCCCCCTTTTGTTTTCGTGATACACTTGACTGAGACAGGTAGCAAGCTTTCCGCTTCCCGGACCGGGCGCCGAAACGACGACAAGCGGTTTTGTGGTGGGAATATACGGGTTTGCTCCGTAACCGAAATCGGATACGATTGTATCGACGTCATGCGGATAACCTTTTGTTTTACGGTGCAAAAATACCTTAATTCCCCTGTTTTCAAGTTTGGATTTATACGCAATGGCGGATTGTTGGTCTTCGAACATTGTAATTACTACGCTGTTTATGCTTATGCCCTGATTGGAAATATTGTCAATCATTCTCGCCACTTCTGTCCCGTAAGTGATGCCGTAGTCTGCTCTTATTTTGTTCCTTTCGATATCGCCGGCGGAAATGCAAATTATAAGTTCCGCTTCGTCCTTTAAACTTGTCAGAAGTTTGATTTTAGCAGCTTTATCGAAACCGGGCAAAACTCTCGCCGCATGCAAGTCGTCAAAGAGTTTCCCGCCGAATTCAAGATAGAGTTTGCCGAACTGAGAAATACGTTTTAATATTTGCTCTTTTTGTTTTTGCATATAAAGTTCACTGTCGAATCCCTGTTTCATATTCTCTCCTGTTCAAAAAAATACTCTATAATTTATCCCGTTATTCGTTTGAGTTTTACGGACATAATCCGTTATTTTATATTGTAGCTTGCTTTAAAATGATACGGTTTGCTTGAAATTGATTTTGTTATTTTCTCAAGCCTATTTATACTGCGACTTGTGCGCCACGATAAATTTAACTTTGCCTTTTACGATAGACTTACCTTTCGTCGATTTTGTATCAATCTTCACCTTTTCCGTGTTAACAACGTGCACGACGTTGTCCTCAGTCACCACGCCGAAATCGTATGGCATCTTAACCAAAGTTATTCCCGCAATTCTTGCCGTGCCGAGGTCGGCTATAAGCGAGCCCTTAAGATAACGGTTGCCCGGCTCTATGGTAGAAGAAATAATTCTCTTTGCGTTGCCGGCTGTGGTGCAGACGACGATTTCTCCTTCGTCGTCGCATTGTCCCATAAACGCGACTTCATCGCCGTCGCCGAGTTTTACGCCTCTTACGCCGCCCGCTTTTCTGCCCTGAACGGGAACGTCGTCAAGTCTGAACGCAAGCGACAAACCTTTTTTCGTAACGGCAAGCACGTGCTTGTCGCTTTCAACCATTTCTACGTTTATCACCTCGTCACCGTCGGATAATACCACCGCCTGATTGTAGTCTTTTGCAAGTTTAAGATATTCGCTCAAATCCGAACGCTTTATCATACCCTTTTTGGTATAGAATAAAAGTTCACCGACAAACAGTTTATCTATAAACATTACTTTGACGACTTTTTCGCCGTCGGCGGTATATTCCGAAACACGCTTTAGAGGCAGAGCGCTGTCCTTCCATTTCTTTTCCGGCATCTCGTCTATGTTGATTTTGCAATAGTTGCCGAAATTGGTAAAGGCAATCACTTCTCCCGTATTGTTGACCACGCATACGTCTTTAACAAGTTCTCTGTCCGAACAGGTATTGATATCCCTCGCTCCGTTTCCGTAACTGCGGAAAGACAAAAATTTAATTTCGCCGTATGGGTTTACGGCTATGACGCCCTCTTTATATCCGGGACCTGCGTTGAGGTCTGCAATCGGAATGTTCACCTTTTGTCCCCTACCCATAAGCACGCTTGCTCTGGGACATTTCTGTTTTTTGCCGATTTCTCTGAGTTCTTGCTTTACCACCTCGAACTGACGCTGTTTGCTGTTTAAAATCTCGGTAAGATATTTGATTTTCTCTTCGAGTTCTTTTAACTCCTGCTCGAGTTTATCCACTTCGAGATGAGTAAGGTTTTTGAGTTTCATCTCGACTATCGCCGTCGCCTGTTCGTCGGAAAGGCTGAACCTTTCCTTGAGCGCGAGTTTTGCCGCCGTAGTGGAAGCGGATTGTTTGATAATCTTTATGACCTCGTCAATATTGGCGATTGCTATAAGCAAACCTTTAACTATTTCCGCCCTCGCCTTGGCGATTTTAAGCTCGTATATCGTGCGACGTTTTATTATATCTCTTTGATAAAAAACATAATACTTGAGATAATCCACAAGCCCTAACGTTTCCGGCTTGCCGTTTGCTATGGCGACCATATTTACAGAAAACGTCGTTTCGAGATTTGATTTTTTAAACAAAAAGTTTACCACTTCGTCGACGTTGGTATCTCTTTTACATTTGATAACCGCTCTTATTCCGTCTTTGTCCGATTCGTCGACTATATCGCTTATACCCGATAAAATGTCCTTGTTTGCCTCTCTTAAATCCGCTATTTTAGTCAGTAATTCCGATTTTGAAACCTTATA
The DNA here is from genome assembly GCA_000437555.1 of Acidaminococcus sp. CAG:917. GTDB lineage: Bacteria > Bacillota > Clostridia > Christensenellales > CAG-917 > CAG-917. The sequence goes on from FR901022.1 coordinate 22,199, forward strand.
GGGAATCTCTGTGATGACAATGCTTTTCTTTTCGTTGGATTCTTCTTCTATATGCACCTTTGCCCTTATCTTGATTTTTCCCCTGCCCGTTGAATAAATTTCCTCGAGTGAATCTACGGGAATAATGTATCCCCCCGTAGGGAAATCGGGACCTTTTACAATCTGAAGCAAATCCTTGAGTTTTACGGACGGGTGGTCGATAACTTTTATAGCCGCCTCGATTATCTCGGAGAGATTGTGCGGCGGAATATTAGTTGCCAAACCGACGGCAATTCCGTTTGCGCCGTTTACAAATAGATTAGGAAACCTTCCGGGCAAAATATTGGGCTCTTTCAAAGTATCGTCAAAGTTGTTTGACCACGTCACCGTGTTTTTGTCGATGTCCCTTAAAAGCTCCATCGCAAGCGGACTCATTCTCGCTTCGGTATAACGCATTGCCGCCGCTCCGTCGCCGTCGACAGAGCCGAAGTTTCCGTGTCCGTCAATAAGCTTCATTCTCATAGAGAAATCCTGTGCCATATTGACGATAGCTCCGTATATCGAACTGTCACCGTGCGGGTGATATTTACCCATACAATCGCCGACGATTCTTGCCGATTTCTTGAACGGTTTCTCGGGTCCGAGCCCCATTTCATACATAGAATACAAAATTCTTCTTTGAACGGGTTTTAATCCGTCCTCCACCCTCGGCAACGCTCTGTCAAGTATGACGTATTCCGAATACGGCAGCATCGAATCGTGCATGACGTCTTCAAAAACTACGTCGTATATTTTTGAATTATCTACAAAATTTTCCTCTTTAGCTTTTGCCATGCTTACCTCTGCGTATCAAAATCGTCAACCTTGTTAAAGTCGGCGTATTCGTAAATATATTTTCTTCTTTGAACGGGGTCGTCGCCCATCAAAACGGATATTCTCTTATCGGCGATTATTGCGTCCTCCAACGTAACGCGCGTCATCGTCCTCGTCTTGGGGTCCATAGTGGTTTCCCAAAGCTGTTCGGGGTTCATCTCGCCAAGACCTTTAAATCTTTGAAGAATGGCGCTTTTGCCCATGACCTTTCTGCCCTCTTCAAGAGCTTTTTCGTCATAGCAATATTTAAACTCGCCGTTCTTTTGAAGCCTGTAAAGCGGAGGCATACCTACGTATACATGACCGTCTACTATGAGAGGTCGCATATATCTGAAAAAGAACGTGAGCAAAAGCGCTCTTATGTGAGCTCCGTCCTGGTCGGCATCCGCCAAAATAATTACCTTGTTATATTTTAAATGCTCGAGGTCGAATTCGTTTTCGATGCCCGTACCGAGAGCACTGATAATGGTAGCTATTTCCTCGTTTCCCAAAATTCTTTCAAGGCTTGCTTTTTCAACGTTGAGCGGTTTTCCTCTGAGCGGCAAAATAGCCTGAAAGCTTCTGTCACGAGCCTGCTTTGCGCTGCCGCCCGCAGAATCGCCCTCGACTATAAACAGTTCGTTTCGGCTGTATTGTTTACCCGTGCAGCTGGCAAGTTTGCCTATAAGGTTTGCTCCGTTAAGGCTGTTTTTCTGCCTCGCGAGGTCCTTCGCCCTTCTTGCCGCTTCTCTTGTTTTTGCCGCGCCTAATGCCTTTTCGACAATGGCGTCGGCGGAAATTTTATTCTGCGGATTTTTCGCCCACTTATCGAACTCGTCAGATAAGAGCTGTTCCACTTTTTGTCGGACGTCGGGGTTTCCGAGTTTAGTCTTGGTCTGCCCCTCGAATTGCACGTTTTGCATTCTTACAGAAATAACGGCAACCATACCCTCTCTGAAGTCCTCTCCCAAAAGGTTAGGCTGTTTATCCTTTAAAAATCCCGCTTTTCTCGCATAATCGTTAAACACTTTTGTAAATGCGACTTTAAAGCCCATTTCGTGCGTTCCGCCCTCGCTCGTGGGGATATTGTTTACGTATGAATATATACTTTCGTTGTAATTGTCGCCGTGCTGAACGGCGCAGATGACCTCGAAGCGGTCAAGTTTCGCCTCGCAATAAATAGGAGGTGCATAAACCGTCGTTCTGCCCTCGTTAAGGTAGGAAACATAATCGGCAAGACCGCCCTCGAAATGATATACCTCCTCCCTTACCTCGTCCGTTCTTCTGTCTATTAAAACAAGCTTTATTCCTTTGTTGAGATATGCCGTTTCCCTGAGTCTTGTAGATATTGTATTCCAACTGAATTTTTCATCTGCGAATACTCTCGGGTCGGGTTTAAAAGTGACGGTCGTTCCCGTATCGCTTGCCTCGCCGATGACGGTAAGAGGAGTTTTGGTAACGCCGCTCTTTACCTGTCCGTCGATTTCGGGAGACCAAAATTCTATTCTGTAAAGACTGCCCCCTCTTTTAACTTCTACGTTTAACCATTCGCTGAGTGCGTTGGTAACGGAAGCGCCGACGCCGTGCAAACCGCCGCTGAATCCGTAAGAATCGTTATCGAATTTAGCGCCTGCGTGAAGCTGAGTAAAAACAACCTCAACGCCGCTTATCTTCAGTTTCGGGTGTTTATCGATAGGAACACCTCGACCGTTGTCCGTAACTCTTGCCACGGTATCCGGCAAAAGTTCGATTGTGACCGTATCGCCGTATCCGTTTGCAACCTCGTCTATGCCGTTGTCGATAATTTCCCAAAGAATATGGTGAAGTCCTTTGTTCCCCGTCGTTCCGATATACATACCGGGACGCTTGCGAACGGCCTCCAACCCCTCTAAAACGTGAATATCTTCTGCTGAATAATTTGCCCCTGCCATATCATCCTCTTTAAAAATCAATTATAATTTATTATAACACAAATATCCCCAAAACGAAAGGCTAAATTTCATATATTTAAGGTTTTTTCAAACAAACGCGGACGGCAAAAATTGCCGTCCGCAAAATAAAAATTCAAGATTTTTATATATCTATAAATACTCTTTAAACTTTATCGCAAACGTTAAGGTCAAAACTATTTCGCCGCAGCGACGAACTCCTCTATTTTCGCAAGGAAATCCGCCCAGACTTCCTCTTTGTTCGTTTCGTTCAAAATTTCGTGTCTTGCGTCGGGATAGAGTTTTATGGAAACGTTTTCGATGCCGAGCTTTTTGTATTTTTGATATAGTTTCATAACAAGTTTGCCCTGTGCGCCGACGGGGTCTTTATCTCCGGCAAAAAGAGCAACAGGCTTGGCAAGGTCTATACCTTTAAAATTCTTCTTTTTATAAACCTTTTTGACGCCGTTTAAGAAATATTTGAAGAAAGCGTTCGACATAACGATACCGCATTGTTCGTCCGCTATGTATTTATCAACCTGCTCTTTATCTCTTGAAAGCCAGCCGAAGCTCGGCATTTCCTTTTCGAAAGGCTTATTGTAGTTGCCGAAGCTGAGCGAGTCAAGCATTTTAGCCGCTCTCTTTTTACCTCTGAGCGCCGTCACGATATTTGCGACAAAAGCGCCCACGCTATACAGTGCGCCTTTCATATATGCGGAGCCGCAAAGGATAATTCCGCAGGATTCGTTTGCAATTTCCATATATCTTTGTCCGATAAAACTTCCGTAGCTGTGTCCCAACAATACGACGGGAAGTTTATAGGTTTCTTTTAAATATTTGGTTATGGCTATTTCGTCTTTGACGGAATCGAGATAAATATCTCCGTCGTGATAGCCTATGGTATCTTTGGTTTCGGTATCGCCGTGGGCACGGTGGTCGTCGGCAAATACTATAAACCCGTTTTTATTTAAATATTTGGCAAAATCGTCATAACGTCTTGCATGCTCAGCCATTCCGTGAACGATTTGAACGACTCCCTTCGGAGAACTTACCTCGTCCCATAAATAGCATTGAAGCTGAGTTTTGTCAAAACTCTCGAACTTAACATATTTCATAAATTTCTGCCCCCAAAAATTTTATACAATTATTATACAATAGAGATGACTATTTTGCAAACATTTTTTTAATTTATACATACTATATAATGCTATGAAAATCGTATTAACGGGAGGAGGCACGGGAGGACACGTTTATCCCAACCTCGCCATGCTCCCCTATCTGAAAAATTTTGAAGTATATTATTTCGGTTCAAACGGTATGGAAAAGGAGCTGGCAAAAAAATACAACCTTCCTTTTTATGAAACCAAAACCGTAAAGTTTGAGCGCAAAAATCTATTGAAAAATTTTGCCCTGCCGTTTAAGCTTTCACAATGTAAAGCACAGGCGGCAAAACTTCTTGAGAAAATAAAGCCGGACGTAGTTTTATCTAAGGGGGGATACGCTTCTCTTCCCTGCACTCTTGCCGCATTAAAACTTAATATTCCCGTTATATGCCACGAGTCGGATTTGAGTTTAGGGCTTGCCAACAGAGTCGCAAAACTCAGCGGAGCAACGCTCGCTACCGCCAACGA
>FR901023.1:0-1003 GCA_000437555.1 Acidaminococcus sp. CAG:917
GTCGGTTGTCCCGTCGTCTGTGCCGTCGAAAACAGTTTCGGGCATATTACACGGCGATTGACTGTTTTGCTCCGACGGCAGGACTTCGTCTTCCGAATTGTTCGAATCCGACTTTATATACTTGCCCGATTTAAAATCCTCAAAAACGTTGTCTTCCTCTTTTTTCTTGCCTTTTGGAGAAGAATCTTTTATAACCTTATCCATAAGCGGCTTGAGCCTTAGGTAGAGCATAAGCATAAGCGTATCCAGCAATAACAATAATACCGTTCCCACCACCGCAATGACGGCGTAGTGAAGGTTTATGCCGAGCGAAGACAAATCGACAACCAAGGTGTTTGTGGCAAAATACAGAATTGCGAGAGTGGCGTTGATATAAACTATTTTAACGGGAAAAGTTATATATGGCTTTACTCTCTTTTCCGCCATAATACAGGAAGCTATCGTCATAGGTCCGAAATATATTATAAAGCCCAAAACCTGCAGGATATCGCCGACTATCGCAAAAGCGAGAAGCGACGACGCCACATAGGCGAACACGGCGGCAACGTAATATTTTTTTGAAATCGGCACCATAAGCACGAGTGACGCCGCCACATATAGAGATATCGTTCCCACCCTTACTATGACGGCAAGATATAAAAACAGAAGCATAAGTCCTGCCGATATACCTGCTACAGCTATTTCAATTGTGGGACGTCTGAATTTTTTTTTCATAAACTAAGTATCCGTAATTTTCAAACAAAATTTAATTTCCCCTAAAAAGGTTGTGGCTTTGAGCTCAATAAACCGACGCTGTTTTTAAAATGATAATACCCGCGGCGCCGCAATTATAAGCAAAGCCGCAAAAATGCGGCTTTGGTTTTTAACAACAAGAGATTAAATCCCCGCCCATACATTCGCAACAACAGTCCGCGCAAAGAAGTCCTCCGCAAATATTGCAACAGGTATTGTCGTCGCGCCTTGTGTAATAGGTTCTGTTTGTGGCGGTTTGCTGATTCTGATT
>FR901023.1:1014-17277 GCA_000437555.1 Acidaminococcus sp. CAG:917
TTTGCTGATTCTGATTGGCGTTGGCGTTATTGTTGTTATTATACGTTCTGCCCGTTTCCACAGTGCCGTCAATGCCGCCTTTGGACATTTTGAGATTGAGGTTGTTTAACGCCTTTTTATACTTCTCGTTTTCAGGTTCAATGGAAGAAGCGATTTCAAGCTGATTTTTACATTCCATAAACCAATTTTTGTTATAGTAAACTATCGACTGAAGATAATGCCATTCCGCATCACGGTAGCTTATATCGTCGAGAAGTTTTTGAGCTTCGTCAAAACGTCTGTCACCCAGCGCATTTCTGACGTCGTCCAAAGTGGAAGCTGCCTTTTGCGGTTCCGCCGCCGCAGTGACGATATCGATTGCTTCGGAAAACGCCACGTCAAGCTCTTGAAGCTGCTTGGCGGCTTCCGCACCCGCGTCGCCCTCTAAGAACATATCATTTGACAGTTTATCCCTTTTGGCGTAGTAAGCCTGCTGTATTTCCTCTTTTGTGGCGGAGCGGCTTACTCCCAAAACTACAAACGGGTCGTTATGCATTTATCTTCTCCTTTTAATAACCTTTTAATCTGCATATCAATGCCGAGGTATACGATATTTGAAAGCACACCTTCCGAAACTACTATATTCATTTTGTCGTATGCCTCTATTAAAGTATTATAACTTGTTTTCAGTAAAAATTCAACATCTTGAAGATGTTCTTTCAAAAATGCCTCTTTTGAGACAGGTTTGCCGTATTTTGCGATAAACGGATTATACCTCTTTTTTTTGCAATCTTTCCACACGTCGTCCACGGCGTCGAAAAGATATACGAGCTTGCCAAGCTCATAGGCAAATACTTTCGTGTTCTCGTCCGCGTTCGGAACAAGGTAGCATACGATTTTTTCGATTATATTTCCGAACGGGTCGGCGGCTTTATCTATGCTGTCGCATTTTTCCTTTTCGAGTTTTCTCAGTTCGCCGTAACCCTGCTTTATCGAATTCCATACCTCGGGGCACCTTTTTTTAGCTCTTCTCATTCTTGAGTAAAGCCACGGCTTTAATAGCGCCCTGCCCTTTTGTCCGTCAATTACGTCGTCGGACAGTTTATAATATCCGAGCAAAACTGTTATATCCGCAACCTTATAGGAAATATCGTCGGCGGCAACAAAGCTGCGTCTTTTGAGTGGATTTAGAATACAGGGAGCGTTTTTTATCTTGACGTCCTGCCCTTTCAGACTGTGCGCCAAAACGCTTAAAAAAGTAGTGTCGTAGTTGGTGCAAAGCCTCGTATGCGGCATTCCCGTCCTGCCCAGCGTCTTGCAAAGTCCGCAATAATAAGCCCGAAACAGAGTGAAATCTTTTATATACATATTCATCTTATCGGGGACGATATATCCGAACATAACTACTCCTTAACGACGAGCCCGAGTTTCTTGTAAACCTTTTCCACGGTGCGGCTGGCGATATATCTCGCCTTTTCCGCGCCTTTTTTTGCGGTTTCGGTAAGATATGCCTTATCTTTGATAAGTCTCGCATATTCTTCTCTGACCGGTCTCAATCTTTCAATTACGGCTTCTGCGACATTTGTTTTGAAATCACCGTAACCGCGACCTGCAAACTCGGCTTCCGCCTCAGATATAGTTTTGCCCGTCATTTCGGTATAGATACTCAAAAGATTGGAAATACCCGGCTTTTCGTCGCTGAATTTAACTTCGTTTCCGCTGTCGGTAACCGCCCTTTTAAACTTTCTCATTATCGAATCAGGATCCTCTATGACGGAAATAGCCGCATTAGGGTCGGGGTCTGACTTGGACATCTTCGCCGTCGGGTCGGCAAGCGACATAATCTTTGCGCCCGTCTTGGGGATATATCCGTCCGGCACTGTGAATACGTCTCCGAATTGATTGTTGAACCTTATCGCTATATCCCTTGTAAGTTCAAGATGCTGCTTTTGGTCTATTCCGACAGGCACGAGGTCTGTCTGAAAAAGCAATATATCCGCCGCCATAAGCACGGGATAGTCCATAAGCCCCATATTTATGTTATCGGTATGTTTTGCGCTCTTGTCTTTAAACTGCGTCATACGCTGAGCCTCGCCCACATATGTAAAACAGTTTAACGCCCACTGAAGCTGCGTATGCTCCGGGACGTGCGACTGAAAATAAAGTATGGATTTTTCAGGGTCAAGTCCGAATGCGAGATACTGCGCGAAAAAAGAAAGCGCGCGCTGTTTGAACTCCGTCGGATTTTGCCTGACGGTAAGAGCGTGAAGGTCGGCAATAAAATATACGCTGAGATAATCGTCCTGAAGCCTTAGCCAGTTTTTTACCGCTCCGATATAATTTCCTATCGTCATTATTCCCGTCGGCTGAATACCGCTCAATAATACTTTTTGTTCCTTAAACATACGTTAAATTCCTTTATGCCTTAAGCTATGCCGCAGTTTACGGCGTGTTAGTTTTATAAATTTTCGCCCTCTCGAGTCAGTTTTGCCGATAAGCTATTCGCCGGCAAAATTTATAGACTTTCCTCTGCCCGGATTTAATTAAAACCGATAGAGTTAAAAATTATTTTTCGGCGAAATTCAAAACCTCTTTTTCAATCTCGCTCTTTTCCACTACCTTGTCGTGAAGCACCTTTTTATCCTTAAGGTTTTTCAAGCCTTCGGGACGGTCGATTTCGATTTCGGTCTCCAGAAGCTCGGAAGCTTTAAATGCGTCGAGTTTCTTGTTTTTGCCCGTCACCGAATTGTATACGAAAAGCGGAAATTTATAAGGATTTGCCGTGGACAGCACCACAGTTGCCGTCTTGTCCTGCGTTTCGTCGATATAGTCGTAATAGACGCTCATGGCAACCGCCGTATGCGTATCCGTAGTATAACCGTATTCCTCCGCCGTCTCAAATATTGCGTCTGCCGTTTCTTCCTCGTCTGCCCAGCCCGATGCGAACACACCGTCGATTTTAGAGATATCGAAGATAAATTTTTTATTCTCTTTAAGGTCGCTATACAGTTTGTTGACCTCGGCGTCGTTTCTGTCCGTCGCCTCGAAAATGAGCCTTTCGAGATTGGAAGATATAAGTATATCCATAGACGGAGAAGCCGTCTTATAAAAATCTCTCTTTACGTCATAAACTCCTTCGTGGAAAAAGTCGGAAAGAATCTTGTTTTTGTTTGAAGCGATAATGAGTTTGTTTATAGGCAATCCCATTTTATAGGCATAATATCCCGCCAGAATATCGCCGAAGTTGCCGGTGGGAACGACAAAATTTATCTTGTCGCCGCCCTTTATTTCGTCCGACGAAACAAGGTCGATATAGCTTGAAATATAGTAAGCTATCTGCGGAGCAAGCCTGCCCCAGTTTATCGAGTTTGCCGACGAAAGCTCTATGTTTCGCTTTTTTAGCTCCTCTTTTACTTCGGGGTCGGTAAACACTCTCTTGACGGCAGTCTGAGCGTCGTCAAAATTTCCCTTTATACCGACTACCTCGACGTTAGAGCCTTCCTGCGTTATCATTTGCAGCTTTTGCATATCCGATACCCCGTCGGAAGGATAAAATACCATAATCTTCGTTTTATCGACGTCTTTGAAGCCCTCTAAAGCCGCTTTTCCGGTATCTCCGCTCGTGGCAACCAAAATGAGTGTGGAAGAGCCGTCGCCTATCTTTGCCTTGCTTGCAGTCAACAGATAAGGCAAAAGCGTCAAAGCTAAATCTTTAAATGCATAGGTCGGACCGTGGAAAAGCTCCAAAACAAAAAGATTGTCGTCAAGCTTGACTACGGGAGCGACTTCATCGCTGTCAAAACGGGAATAAGCTTTGTTTACCATTCCCAGAATTTCGTCGTAGGTAAACTCGTCGAGATATTTTGAAAGAACAAACGCCGTCCTTTCGGCATAAGACATAGCCGCCATTTTATCTCTGTCGGCTTTTGTTATCTGCGGAAAAAATTCGGGAACGAAAAGTCCGCCTTCGTCGGATATTCCCATCGCAATCGCCTGTGCTCCGCTGACGATTTTGTTTTTGTTTCTCGTGCTTATATATTTCATATCGCAACCTCAGGCCCAAAGCCTCTCCTTGCCCGTTTGTTTTACCGCGACAAAACCGATAGTATCCGCGGCGAATAAAATTTATTTTTTGTATCTTATTTTGCGTCCGTCATAAAGCAGCGTATTATCCCGTTTACATTAGCTAAGGCAAACGGCATTAACGCAACGACGCGCCTGCCCTCTGCCTTTATGCTAAAACCGATTAAGTTTATATAAAAGGCCCGTCATTTTAAATGGCGAGCCTGCCTACTCTGCCTAAATAAATTTCTTTAAAAATTCCGGCATTTCGGAAAGGTCTTTACTTGCCGTAACTACAAACTCTATGCTGGACTTCGCGCCCATTTCGCAAACCCATTCAAAAAATGTTTCCATATCCGCAACGTCTTTATTGCACATACGGTGCGCGCCGTCTATAAAAACTTTTGATACGTCGTTGTTGCAAGCTATAATACCCTTTATAAACCCTACGAGTTCGGCTTCGTTGAAAACCTCGCTTTCGGCAGTATTTATCTTTTTGACCTGATTTCTTATTTCAGGCATATATCTGTTCGTATCGCTCAAAAACACCACGATGCCCTTCGTTTTGTCGACTGCGGCGTTTACGGCGTCAATCATCTTTTTTGTTTTGCCTGAGCCCTTAGCTCCGTAAATAATTGTAATCATAATTCACCCCTAAATATTAAAATTTATTCCTCGGTTTTCCTCGACTTGAGTTTAGACTTTAACATCTCATATCTTTTCGGGTCGATTTCCTTAATCATGGCTTTGAGTTCCGAGTCGCTCATCATCGTCGTCCTGCCCTCGGCATACTTAAGGTCAACCTTCTCCTTCATCTTGACGATAAGGTCGTCTTTCTTGTCGATTTTTTCCTCGTCGGATAAATTATAATATTTATTTATCCAAAATGCAATACCCGCAAGCCCTGAAAAACTGTCGACAATTACTGTGGGCGGCCTGTTCAGTATTTTTTCGGTATCGAAAATATTGTAAATCTCCTGGTCCTTTAAAAGTCCGTCGGCGTGTATACCCGCTCTCGTCGCGTTGAAATTTCTTCCCACAAACGGAGTCTGAGGAGGTATTTCGATTCCCATTTCGTTTTCGGCGTAATTTGCTATATCCGTTATGACGGACAGGTCCATACCGCCTTTGTGTCCTTTTATGGAAGCGTATTCGATTGCCATGGCTTCAAGCGGAGTGTTTCCCGTCCTTTCGCCTATACCTAAAATCGTTGTATTTACAGAGCTGCAACCGAATAACCAAGCCGTCGCGCTGTTTACGACCGCCTTATAAAAATCGTTGTGACCGTGCCACTCAAGCTGTTCGCTGGGAACTTCGGCATAGTATTTAAATCCGTATATAATGCCCTGCACGCTTCTGGGCAACGACGCACCGGGATAGCTTACGCCATAGCCCATCGTATCGCAGGCACGGATTTTAATGGGTATACCCGTTTCCTGTTGAAGCTTCATAAGCTCGATTGCAAAAGGAATGACAAATCCGAAAAAGTCCGCTCTCGTTATATCTTCAAAGTGGCATCTGGGTCTTATTCCCCTTTCAAGAGCCATTTTTACGACGCCGAGATATTTGTCGAGTGCCTGCTTTCTCGTCATATTCATTTTTTTGAAAATATGATAGTCGGAGCAGGAAACCAAAATTCCCGTCTCTTTGAGTCCGAACGATTTTACAAGCTCGAAGTCTTTTTCGTTTGCCCTTATCCAGCTTGTGACCTCGGGGAACTTGTAGCCGAGTTCGAGACATTTTTCGACGGCTTTTCTGTCTTGATCGCTATACAGGAAAAATTCGCTCTGTCTCACTATACCGTTGGGTCCCGAAAGGCGGTGGAGCATCTTATAAATTTCCACGATGTTTTCCACGGTAAACGGAGAGCAAGATTGCTGTCCGTCGCGGAAAGTCGTATCCGTGATGTATAAATCTTTCGGCGTATCCATCTGAACCGTTCGGAAATTGAATGCCGTTTTCGGGATAGTGCCGTAAGCGAAAACTTTTCTAAACAAATTCGGTTGTGCTACGTCCTGAAGTGTCGGTTTATAAGCGTGTTCTTCCATTACGTTGCGATTTCTGTTATATTTAACTAACATAAAAACCTCCTATTCGACGTTTTCTAACAGTTTGTTTTGCACCGCGATTCTGAGAGCGGTTATCATTTCATCTATTTCACCCAACATAAATTTGTCAAGACTGTAAAGGGTAAACCCTATGCGATGGTCGGTCACTCTTCCTTGAGGGAAATTGTATGTCCTAATTCTTTCCGAACGGTCTCCCGTGCCCACCTGAGCCCTGCGCTGCTCGGAATATTCTTTATCCGCCTGCGACTGATAGTAGTCGTAAAGCCTCGATTTCAATACTTTAAGAGCCTTTTCTCTGTTTTTTATCTGACTGCGTTCGTCCTGGCACTCGACTACGATGCCCGTCGGGATATGCGTCATTCTGATTGCGGATTCCGTCTTGTTTACGTGCTGTCCGCCCGCCCCCGAACTGCGATAGGTATCCACCTTTATATCCTTTTCGTTAAGCTCGACTTCGACGTCCTCGGCTTCGGGCAATACCGCCACGGTGACGGTCGAGGTGTGGACTCTGCCCTGCGACTCCGTTTCGGGAACGCGTTGCACTCTGTGCACGCCGCTTTCATACATCAGTTTTCCGTATGCGCCTTTTCCCGTTATCATGAACACGGCCTCTTTGACGCCGCCCAGCTCTGACATATTCATAGATATATCTTCTGTCTTCCACCTGTTCTTTTCGGCATAGGCTTTATACATCTTCATAAGCTCCGTTCCGAAAAGTCCCGCTTCGTCGCCGCCCGCGCCGGCTCTTATTTCCATAATAACGTTGTTATCTTCGTTGGGGTCTTTGGGTAAAAGCAGTACTTTCACGTTTTGCACGTCGTCGTCGCATTGCTTTAAAAGGCTGTCGTATTCGTCTTTAAAAAACTCTTTCAAGTCGGCGTCCTTTTCGGAAGCTATTGCCGCATCTAAGTCCTTAAGCTCCTGAAGATGTTTTTCCAAAACGAGATAGCCTTCCGCAATCGGCTCTAAATCTGCGTGTTCCTTGCTGAGCTTTTTGAACTCCGCCTGATTGGAAACCACTTCAGACTTAGCCAGCTCCGACGACAAAAAGTCGAAACGCTGTTTTATTTTATCCAGTTTTGAAAGCATACCTTCACTTATCTTCATATCAACCTCATTTGCTCCAAACCGCTACTATGCGGTCGATGCCTTCTAAATCTTTATATACCTCGACTTTTCCGTCAAACATATTTTTTACCGCGTCGGCTTGACCTATTCCGACTTCCATTAAAATAATACCATCTTTGGCGAGATAATCAAACACATTTTTAGCTATTATTCTATAAAAATCCAAACCGTCATCTCCGCCGTCAAGCGCAATATGCGGCTCGAAATCTTTTACGTTGTTATCCAGCGAGGAAATATCCGCCCTCTTTATATAAGGAGGATTTGACACTATCATATCAAACTCGCCATCAATATTTTCAAACATATCGCTCTTTATAAAATCTATTTTAACAGAATTATTCAAAGCGTTGAGCTTTGCCACCTCGAGCGCTTTTTCGCTTATATCCGAAGCGACGACTTTAGCTCCCGTTTCCTTTGCCAAAGTGACGGCAACCGCTCCGCTTCCCGTGCAAAGGTCAAGTATGTTTTTGCCCTTAAACAGTTCTTTTGCCTTAGCGCAAAGCATTTCCGTTTCGGAACGGGGTATCAAAACGTTTTCGTTTACGCTTATCTTATTTCCGTAAAAATCGGTATATCCCAAAGCATAGGCAAGTGGCATTCCCTTAGCCAGCTTTTTAGCTAAACTTTCGAGCGTTTCATACTGTTTTTGCTCTACTGTCTTAAGCTCGGCAAGAGCGGAACGCTTTTGATTTGTAACCTCGCAGAATATCCAGTCTATATCGCTCTCGTCGCTTGAGGGCGTTATCGCCTTTATCCTCTTCCTTGCCACGTCGTAAGGAATTTTTATATCGAATTTAGTTACGGGATAACTTGGGTCGGCGTCCATAACCTGCACTCTTTTAAAAGCCGCAATGGCCACTTCCGCCATATCGTCAGTGGGTTTTTTCGTCGTCAGTTTTTGCAAAAGCATACCGGGAGAGCGCAAAATTTTCATAAAGATATTATCGTATTTTGCCGTAAACTTTAATATCTCGTAAGCTATACCCGCCACTACGGGAATAAATAAAAGCTTTACGGGCAGTTTTATGAATACGTCGATTATCTGCTTGCCCGTAAGCCAACCGAGCGCGGAGAGCATCCAATTGACAAATGCAAACACTAAAATAGAAACGGCAAGCACGAAAAACAAAAACGTCGTTCCGCAGCGGCTGTGCGAAGTCGGCATCTTCTGCACGTTCTCTACCGTGAGTTCAAGCCCTCTTTCATAACAGTTTATCGTCCTGTGCTCCGCTCCGTGATACATAAACACACGCCTTATGTCCTTGAGCGCAGTGACTATCAAAATGTAAATTAGGAATATCGCAAGCATTATCGCGCCTTCGGTAAGCGACTGAAGCGCAGGGTGCGTATTGGAAACGGAAGGAACGGAAAAAATGAGACCCGTCAGAAAATTGGGTAAAAATATAAAAAGCCCCACCGCCAAAAGCAAACCTACTACCACGGAAAAACCCATAAGTACGCTCATGGGGTTTACCTTAAACTTTTTGGCGATGAAGTTTTCAAATTTTGACGGCTCGGCAAAATCGCCGTAAACCTCGGCAGAGCGAAGCAGTATGCCTGTTCCTTTGAACAGTTGTTCGCATAAATTCACCACTCCGCGGACAAACGGCAATCTGAAAAATACGTTCCTTTCTTTAAGCGGTTTTATCCTTTGCGATTCAATCTGAATTTCACCGCTGCTTGTGCGGACGGCGGTTGCAATCGAACGCTCGCCCCGCATCATAACGCCTTCTAATACCGCCTGACCTCCTATGGACGTCCTACGGCATATTTTATCTTTTTTCTTATCTTTCAAACCGTTTCCTTATACAAAAAAATGCAGCAAGCTGCATTTTTAAGGTGTTATTAGTTTTCTTTTTTATCGCGATTAAACTTAGCGTTAAATCTTTCGATACGACCACCTGTGTCAATGAGCTTTTGCTTACCGGTAAAATAAGGATGACATTTGTTGCAAATTTCAACCTTGATGTTGTCGGTGTCTTTTGTAGTTCCCGTCACGAATGTATTACCGCAAGCACATGTAACTTTTGCTTCATGATAACTTGGATGTATATTCTCTTTCATTTCGTCCTCCACTTTCCTGACATGCAGTTGTTTAAAATTCTTTACAATTATAATAACAAGTTAAAGCATTGTCAAGCAAATTAAACCTGTTCCCAACATTCAAGCAATTTTTTTCTGAGACGGTCAAAGGCATCGTCGCTGAGATTTCGCTCCGCTTTTTCCGCCTTTATCTCGCTTTCAAAAGATATAACTGCGGGAGAGCCTTTTATCATTATTATTTTATCCGCCAAGAGCAAAGCCTCGTCTATGGCGTGCGTAACAAAAATTACCGTCCTTCTTTCCTTTTCGTATAACTTTACAAAGGTTTTTATCAGTCTGCCTTTCAATGAAGGGTCAAGTCCTTTAAAAGGTTCGTCGAGCAGCAGCACCTCTGAAGGATACAAAAACGCCCTTGCCATTGCCACTCGCTGAGCCATACCGCCGCTTAGCTCTGCTTTTATCTTTTTCTCTTCGCCGTCAAGTTCGACAAGTTTTAACATCTCGTCTATTTTTTCCTTTCTCGATTTTTTATCTTTGTCCACGCCCTTTAAAACAAGTTCAAGATTTTTAAACACGGAAAGGGTCGGCACAAGCCTGTCCTCCTGAAAGATATAAGACACTCCCCCGTCCTTATCTATCTCTCCTTTGTAAGGAATAACGGAAGCTACACAGTTTAAAAGCGTCGATTTGCCTATGCCCGATTCTCCCAGCACGCACGTTATCTCCCCCTCTTTAAAGACATAGGAAAAATTCTCAAAAATCTTTTTATCGCCGAACGTTACAGACAAATTTTTAACCGTTAAATCCATATTCACCTAACCTTTCCCGTCGCCCATATGATGAGCGAAAAGAGTCCTTCCAGAATAAAGGAAATGATTACCGTAAACACGGTGAGTGCCAAAAGCGCGGATATGTTGTAAGTGAGATTTTCTATTCTGAACAAAAGTCCCAAACTTTTTTTGGTAAGAGCGGTTATTTCCGCCGCGACGACGACTTTGAGAGTTAAGGATATAACGCTTTTCATACTCTCAAGACACGGTCTGCGTATGGAAGGCAAATAGACGTATTGTATGACGTTTTTCTTTGATACGTTAAACGATTTTGCCATATCCACTAAATTTTTATCCACGCCTGTAAGAGCGGTGTAAAAACTCGAATAAAGAAGCGGAAATGCAATTAAAAATCCTATGACGACCGGAACTTCGGAATAATCAAACCAGATAACGGTCAAAAAGATAACGGGAAGCGTGGGCGCCGCTCTTAACACGGTGACTATCGGCGAAAGTACTTTGTGAAAAGGCTTAAACAGCACGCCTATTATGCTGAATATAAATGCGGTAACAGTCGAAATAATAAAACTCAAAAACGTTCTGCCCACGGTTAAAGCTCCGTATTCATACGTCTGCTTTTCGCCGAGTATTACAAACAGTTCGCTAAAAGCCTCTTTAGGTTCAGGCAAAACCAGCGGTTTATCGAGCGACTTTGCGGCAATAAGCCACACGAGCAAAACAATGGCAAGAGAAATAAGAGGATATAGCACAGTCAATACCGCGCTTTTAAATCCCTTGCTTTTGAGGAAAGCAATAACCCTTTCTGTTGCCGATTTGGGCGTGCCCTCCTGTTTTGTCCTATTGGCTTTTGTTTCCAAAATTTATCCTTTACCTTTTTATCTTGCGATTGTCAAAATCAAATAATACCGTTTTGTGATTGTAAAAATCAAATACTACTCTTTTAGCACGGCATAGTCTAAAACATCTATCAATATCTCCCATTTGATTTTAACAGCCGCAAATGCGTTTTAGCAATATCTATTTTAAATTTTTACTTAAAAATAAAATTTAAAAAAAATCAAACCTCGCTTCAAGATATTGCCTAAGTTATCTGACGTTCCATAGCTACACGCTTTTAAAACGCTCTGTCCTCGCTTTTTAAAAATTGAAGTCAAAATCAAAACTTGCGCCCGATTTCGACTTCAATTTTATAAATTTGTTATTGCTCTGTCATATAAGACGAACTGCGCATTTAATGTGCGGAAAAATTCTATGCCGCATAGTTATAGAAGCAATTATCGTCTTTAAGCGTAATTCCGAACTCGCCAAGATAAGTTTTCATCTCGTCTTTAATGTCATATGCCCACTTGACGTCTACGTTACAATTTGCAATGCTTGCAGCGGGGAATGTGGTTGCGCTGCCGTACTCGGCAAAAAGCGAAGTGAGATTTGCAAGATTTTCTTCATCTTTAAGATATTCGAGATTTTCATAAAGTTTTTCAACGAGAGCGGTGACGAATTTCTTATCCTTGGCAAGCGACGATTTCATAACCAAAGACGCCTGAGGATATTTCGAATTTCCGCCCGTGGCTATGCTCCAACCTTCCTGAAGGTCGTAAAGATTAACAAGTCCTTTTGACGCGGCGTTTGTTACGGCAGGCTCGCCTACTATGGCATAATCCGCCTCGTCGTTTTTGACCGCCTGGATCGCCTGCGAGCCGTCGTCCACATAGCTTATGGCGACTTTACCCGCAACGGCTTCGGAAGCCTCAACATAAGGAATCTGATAATAATCCAATATCTTTTTGAAAACGTATTCGGGGGTATTTGTCTTTCCTATCGACGATACGACCTTTCCCGTAAGATTGGATAACTCAAAAGCTGTTTCGGGGTTGCCGATAATATAGAGCACGCCGAAAATGTTTGAAGTGATAATCTGATAGTCGACTCCCTTGTTATAAAGCTGAGCAAACGCGTTTGTAGGCATAATAGCGATATCCGCCTTTCCGCTGAGAACTTCGTTTCCGATAAGGTTTGCGCCGACTACGTTCATATCCAGCTTATAACCCTCGAGATTTTTATCTCCGTCGAAAAGATTTGCCATTGCAAGGCAAGGCGTTCCGTCAGGGAGCGCTATGCGGAGCGTGTTGTCGGTTTCGGTATTGTTGCAACCGGCAAAGGCGAAAACCGTTGCCGCCAATACGATGACCAATACGATAGTTAAAATTTTTGCTTTTTTCATATTGCACTTCTCCTTAAAAAATTTAATCCATTGTTGTCAAGGCGGACTTGACCTTGAGTCCGTCGAATTTGCCGAGTTTTCCCGTCAAAGCAGAAATTCTCTCGACCGTTCCTTCAACGATTAAGCTTATTGCCGACATATTCTCTCTCGGCACGCCCATTCTTCCGATGATAATGTCGGAAAACTCGTTGAAAAGTTTCTGCATTTCAATGCTTATTCCCCTGTCGCCGCGAACGACGATTCCGATAACTCCTACCCTCATTTGAATCTCCTTTAATTTATTTTGTATCGTGTGCAATAAAAAATGCCATCTTACGATGGCATGCAAAAATTTAATTTTGTTTATTGCCATCTTACTCTCCGTAAAAACATCGATACAGATTTAACAATTTCAATTTAACACACATTTACGATTTTTACAACTGTTTGTTATATCTTTTATTTTTAATTTTTTTTGTATTTTTATTTGATATACCTTTTTATTTGATATACCTTTTTTATTTGATATATCTTTTATGTTTTATTCGATATACCCTATTTTTGATATATCTTTATTTTTTATTTGATATATCTTTAATTGTTTTTCGGCGCATTTTTGTTGCCCCTTTCGTCTGTATCTATCCGATGCGCTCGGATATCCATTTTATCGCATTTATCTATTTTATCGCATTTATTATTTTGTCGATATTCGACTCCTCACTGAGCCTTACAAGCTCGGCAAAAAGAGCGTCGGTTTCCGATATAAAACCGTATTGCTCATACATATCGGCAAGTTCATCATATGTGTCCTGAGCCGCAAAGAAATCGGGAATCATAAGACGAGCCGCCGAAAAGACGCTCTCGTTTAATTCGTGCGCTACGGTCAAAAACATCTTATCTGCCGCTTCGAATATTGCGTTAAACCATTCCCTTACGTATTCCGGCTTCGGGTTTTGAGAGATATCCTCAAAAGCTGTGATATCCACCGAAAGTGTGACGCCGTTCGGATTCAAAACAGGGTCATCTAAATATCTTAGCACTTCCTTTGCCCACGTTACACAACTCAATATAGTGTTTATCGACAAGTTATTGTTTGCTGCGTATTTTATAGCGAAAGAATTGACAGTCATCATATAGCTTCTTTTAAAAAGCTGATAGGCGGCAAGCGACATGATACGGCTTTCGTTTTCGGAAGTTATATAATAGCTTTTTTCGTTTGGCAAAATATACGCCGAGGCTTCAAATAGTCCTTCCAATATGAAAGATGAAACGGCAAGTTTTTCAAGATTGTTTCCTACCGAATCTTTTATTAAATTAATTGTGGCAGTCAAGCTCTCGTTTGAAAACTTCTGCGAAAGGGCGGAAAAAGCCTTGCCTATTATAAGAGCATAATTTTCTTGAGGATAATTTTTTATTCTGAAAACGTCTCTGACGAAATCTGCGTCAACGAGAGTTTCTAAACTCGTCACTATATCGCACGCCAAAGGCAGATAATCCAAACCGAAATTGACGTAGTTTAAAATTTTATTCACGGCGTTTATGATTGAATCTCCGCTTATGAATACGTTTTCAAATACCCTTGAAACATTTGAAATGGCGTTGGATACGTTGATAATTGTATCTTCGTCAAACATGGTTTCAAGCTCTTTTACGGAAAGAAGTGCACCTCTTATAAAAACGGCTATTTCTTCTGCTTGAGAATCCGTTACTTCACCTTCCGAATTAAACTCCGATAAAGCGTTTATAGTTTCTACGGTCGAATAGGAAAAGTTTATTATATATCCGAGCGGTTGCTTAATTAGGTCTAAATCAATACTTAAGCTACTCTTGTTTTCGTCGATATCCTCAAGACTTTCCATCAAATATTCCGCATCCGTTTTGACCTGTTTTAATTCGTTTAGTTTATTCGCCGTCGTCTGCGCGCTTTGGGCTGCTTTTTCGTAAAGTGCTGTAACTTTATTTAAAATGTTTAAAGCCGTATCATATCCTTTATTGATAAAATTGCTTGCGACTAAGTATACCAATTCCGAAACGTCTTCGGAAATGAGTCCCGTGTCGCTGAACAGAGTCAATAATTTATCGAAATTAAACCTTCCTTCCCTTATAAGTTTTTTCAAATCTTCGTTGTATAAAAGCTGCTCGTTTATCGCCGTTATCTTTTGCGTTCTTATCGTAGAGCTCTTAAGCACATCGGCATAAAAAGCTGCCCATTCCTTCTGATAAACGTAGTGTCCCTCGTTATAAAGCTCTTTTTGTTCGGATGCGCTAAGATTCAGGCTCCAATTATCGCTACACGCTTTAAGATATGCGTTTTGGAAGTTCTCGATGGCTTTGCTTCTTTGGTCAACAGAACTGCTTGAATTTGAACACGCGAAAAGAGTGCACGCAGTGCACAAAACCAAAATTATAGTTAGCGCAATCAAAAACTTCTTTCTCATAGCTAAAGTATTTCCTTGTTCTATTTATCCTTTAACCTTTTTCGCGATACGCCTTTTACGACCATACCGCGCACTGCCTATCTATATAATTATACCGCCCAATTCCCTTTTTGTAAATACCGTAGGTTTCCAAAGTTTTCGGCAACCGCTCTCTTGGGTTATTTCAACGCTATTTTATATCTTTTTTTAAACGCAAAAATAAACGGCACAAAAAGGTAAAACACAAGCATGGCAAGACTTACGCAGGCAACAATCGGGAACGAGTAATAAAATTCGAAATACAAATCGAACAAAAGTAAAGCATGTATAAGGCTTGCAACGTGCAATGCGCTAAAAGCCAAGGTAAGAACGAACGCCACCGCCGCAACTATGAAATGCTCGAAAAATTCAGACATAAAAAGCGTATTCTTTTCCATACCCATTAGCAAAAGACGCGAGCGTTCAATACTCCTTGACGACCTTAAAATATATACGTTCAACAGCACTGCTCCCACCGTGGCTAAAATAAACACGATGGCAAGCACGCCGATTAAATCGAAAATTTTATCAAAAGAATCCGTTTCCCAACTGAACGTTTCCAAAGCGGTAAGCACAAAAAGATTTTTTGAGCTGAACGCCTGCTGCATCTGTTTTGCGAGCGAGTCGGCGCTATGCGAAACAGCCACGACCGAATCATAGGACGGAAGCGAAAAAGCGTCGGACAATACCTGCCTGTTTATCACTAAATACGCGCCTCCGAAAAGCTCTTGGCGAAGTATTCCGCCTACCGTAAAAGTTGCCTTTTTCGATTCGTATTCCACGGTCACCTTATCGCCAACATCTAGCGAATATAAAACTTTATACGCCTCGTCTATAAAGCAATAATTTTCGTTCTCGGAAAACTTTTGCTCAATTTCCGATTTCGGGGTTATATATCTGAAATCGATTATGTCGAGAACGTCGTCCGCGCCTATCACGTTTACCGTCTTCTTTTCTCCGCCGACCGTCAATCCCGCTTCAAACCAAAGCGCTTTGTGCGCCGAAGAAACTCCGTCAAACGAAGCGATTTCGTTATAGTCATCGTCGGTATCGGACGAAACGTTGCTGACGAAAACGAGCGAAGTATATTGCTCTTTAAAGCCCGTAAACACGCTTTTTGAAACAGTCCACGCCATGGTGAGCAATACGGACACAACAACGCCTAACGTTATTAATCGGCTTGACCTGGCAATTCCTCTTAGTCTGGCAAGAGATAGACCCGCCACCGCCACGGACGGATTTTTTGAAACGGAACAAGCTTTACCCAACCCCTTAACGATATAAGGAGATATAAGACATGCGGCAAGCGAAACAAAGACGACGTTGAGTATTCCGAAAACGCCTCGCGCCGTCGCTTGAGGGAGCGTAAAAGTCAAAACGGAAAAGAGGACGCACATTGCCGCGGAAACGCAGGCAAAAACAATTTGCAGCTTTCCCGATTTGTCGGTCTGAACAAGATTTTCCTTAGTTGATTTTTTAAGAGCTATAAAATAAGGAACAAGCCCTATAACGACGGTAAAAGCCGACACGGCGAC
>FR901023.1:17305-48181 GCA_000437555.1 Acidaminococcus sp. CAG:917
GCCCCGATTAACAGTGCGGCGTCGACGAAAAATATATTTGCCGCCCCCAAAGTGACTTCTAAAAGTATATACAACAGCAACGGTGAAAGACAAAGTCCGAGCGCCAATCCGCCGAGAGCAAGCGTTCCCGTCTCCGTTAAAAAAAGTCCTAACAGCTGTTTTTTACTTGCCCCTATCGCAGTAAGTTTTGAAATCAATACTCTCTTTTGCTCGGTAGTAAGTAAAAACAAAACGGCAATCGCACCTGCAACGAGCAATACGACGGCAACACCGGATATAATAATTGAAGCGGAATATGACCTCGTTTGCTGAGAGATGAGCGTCATATCTATGCTTCGAACCACGTTCATATTTTCATATTCCGCTATATTCTTTATTGTGTCGATAAGCCCCGAAACGCTAACGCCGCTTTTTGCCTTGACGTAAATTTTGTTATAAACGTTTCCGAGTGAACTGCCGATAAGAGAGGAAATTCCGCCACGGGCAAGACCGACCACTTTATAAGGGCTGTCGCTTGCGAAATAGCCGTTGTTTTTGCAAATTGCGGTAACGTAAAAATCTTTGGAACGATTAAAAACGCTCACGGTGATTTTATCGCCGATTTTAAGGGATAAATTCTTTGCCATATCCTCGCTGATTGCGACGTTCTCCGATTTGGAGATAAGTTCGCTAAGAGACCCGTCGGATATATCCAGAAAATTCAGTTTTTGAACGTCCGCGCCGTCAAATCCGTAAAGGTTTAAATAATTGTCGCCGTAAGAGCCGTAAAGCACTACCGCACCAACGGCATATTCTACGCCGTCAATCTCCTTTAGGGGAGCAACCGAAGTTATGGATGCGGAATCGGAACGCGGAGTTATCATAATATCGCTGTCCCCTGCTTCCGCCCTTTCTATCGCCAAAAGGTAATTGCCTACCGTGCCTTCAAAAGCGAATACGCAAAAAAGAACGGCGATTGAAATCGCAATCGCTATTATAATGGCAACCGTTTTGAATTGTTTTAAATTTTTAAGCGCTAAATTAAACACTTTACCTTTTGCACCTTTAAATAGTTTTACATCTTTTCTATCTGCCGTGAAAGTTTTATCGCATGCAATAAGACAGCCGTATGATATAAGTTATTTCCGATTATAAAGCTAATATAAAAACCTATCCCTGTTAAAAAAGAGAAACGGTTTTCCGCCCCGTCATTCTGCGTTATCGCACACTCTGCCGTCGGAAATAAAAACCTGCCTTTCGGCGTAATCTGCGTGTGATTTTGAGTGCGTAACCATAACGAGTGCCACTTTACGGCTTTTATTTATATCCTTAAGCAGTTCCATAACCTGCTGACCCATTTTGGCGTCAAGACTACCCGTCGGTTCGTCCAAAAATATAATTTGCGGATTCGTTATAAGCGCTCTCGCCAACGCCACTCTCTGTTGTTCACCGCCGGACAGTTGTTTGGGAAGTCGTTTGGTGCAATGAGATATCGAAAGATAATCGACTAACTCTTCGAACTTATCCTTATAATCCGCAACCTTTTTTTTGTCGAGTCTCAAAGGAAGAAATATATTTTCTTCTGCCGTCAGATTTTCAATCAGGTTGTCAAACTGATACACGAACGAAAATCCCCTCCTGCGGAGCGACGACATCTCGGCGTCGGATATAAGCGAGAGTCTTTTTCCCAAAAGTTCCACCTCTCCCTCATCGGGTTTTTCTATCCCCGACAGCAAATACAAAAGAGTGGATTTGCCGCTTCCCGATTCTCCCAGAATAGCAACAAATTCGCCCTCGTCGACCTCAAGGTCTATGCCTCTTATTACGGGTGTTTCCACTCCCGAATAATACGTCTTTTTTAAATTTGTGGCTTTTACGATTTTGCTCATCATATACCGCCTTTTACGATTTTATTTATAATTTCCGTTAAAACTTTTAGTATGCCGCTATTTGAAGGCGTCCGCTAAGCGCATTGAACGCACAATTCTTTCGTCGAAAATAGCTCATATAATTTTATCATTATATTCTTCTTTGTCAAACACCGTTTTTGGTCAATCTATTTTATTATTTTGAATTTAAATGAAACTTAAACAAATTGATTGAATCTGCAGCCGCAGTAAATTTGTCTGTAAAGTCCGTATTTTCGCGATAACTCAACCGATTTTTTAAACCCGTCCTTTTTTTTGAAGTCGGTTGGCAAAAATGCGGCGCATGCCCTGTTTTCTCTTTTAAATTCGTATTCTATTTCTTTGCCCGCCGCATTTATAAAATCGGCGTCTTTGTGAGGACTTACCGTAAGAGTGGTGGCAAAATAATCATAACCGGCTGAATCCGCCACCGTTTGATACAGTCTCATGCGAATACAGCCCCTGCACCTTTCGGAATTTTCAGGTAAAGCTTCAAGTCCTTTGGCAAGCGATAAAAATTTATCTTCGCCTCCTTTGACCACAATGCGTTTTACCGACGGATAATAGCTAAGCAGCTTATCAAAAGTTTCAAGTCTTAACTTGTATTCCTCTTGCGGCATAATGTTCGGATTGAAAAAGTAAGCCGTAATATCGAAATAAGGCACAAGATAATCGATACAGTAACTCGCGCACGGTCCGCAACAGCAATGCAGCAAAAGCGAAGGTTTTTTGCCGTTTAGACTTTCAATCAGTTTATCCAGATTTTTTTGTGCGTCAAATTTTGCTTCCATAGTCGTAGTCCGCCTTATCCCTGAGCGCATAGACGAGTGTTGTAATCAATCAAAATATTGTTTACCCTCGTATTGAAATTGCCTTTCGTCGAAGTGGAGAAATCTACCATAAACACGGGCATGACGGTCAGCCAATCTTCAAAATTTCCGTTTTCTATAAGTTTTACGTTGTAGTCCTCCGCTATTTTAAGAAGCGACCATTTGAACAATGCGCTGAAAACAGAGGACGCCGCAAACGATTGCTGCGCTTGATTTATCCTCAGACAGTCGTCGTATTTATCTGTAGATTTTAAATAGTTCGCTTCGTCGTTTATCTGTTTTATTATGCTGCTTTCGTTCGTCGTATTGTGCCATAACGACCTTACGTTGGCTTCTCTCGAATAAAATTTTTTCATATAAGGCGAAGTAATTTGGTCAAAAGGCTTATCCTCCGAAAAATAAATGAGAACAAGTCCGCTCTCGCCGCCTTGGCAAACGTCGTTATATCTTAACTCGCCGAAAGATATGGCAGCCGCGTCATAATAAACATAGTCGTAAATGCTTTTGCCGTTAAGCGTAACCGTATCGAGATACGCCATAAATGCTTCGACTGACTTTTCTCCGAAATATATATGCTGAAAATCCAGTATAACAAACTCGCCTTGATTATCGGCTAAAAAGCGGAGAAGCTGTAAAATATACTCTTCCAGCTTACCCGACAAAAAGAAGTGTTTCGTCCACCATTCTCCTTCGTAATAGGACGCTCTTATGTCAACGTATCTGACTCCGCAATTAAGCTGCACCGCAAGATTTGATTCCTGAGCAACCGCATATCTATATTGCATACCTGTCACCAAAGGGGCAAATTTTGCCATAACGCCTTGCTCGGCAGGGTCAATTTCCGATTGGGGTGTTATTGCATCGGACAGCGCGTCGTGACTTCCCAAAAGGGCAATTTCGTTTATTTTGGGATTTGCCATAGAAATATTTTCAACGGAAGAAATAACTCTCGAAAAATTGCCGTCCGTAGCTCCCTTTTCGTGAAAAGTAAACGGGGCCTGAAATATAAACGCGAAACACGAAATAAGAACGGCAAGCACCACAACGGTTATAACAAGAGGCTTTACCCATTTTCTCAGTTGCAGCATAATTTAACTCCTTTGCATTGATTATATAGTAAAATATAAAAAAAGTAAATAGCAACGTCGCGTTTAATTTTAAGTCGTTTCCCGCCATAATCTGCCGTCGTTCTTTCTTTTTTTAATTCGATACTTTTTTCCTTTCAACAGTGCCGAACGAAAAAATCGTTAAAAATAAAAACAAACGCATAGCGTTTGTTTTTATTAGTTTTATTTTCGCCTTTTTAATTTTGCAAATAGCTTTTCGGCTTGTTTTACTACTCGGCTTTTATAGCTTAGCCGTTTTTAATACGACGACATTTATGCCGATTTTTTGACCTTTCTTTTTGATTGCTTTTCGTCTAAGCCGAGACCGTTTGAATAAGTTTCAATCATTTTTTTGTCAAACTCTTCGTCAAGTTCAATCAAAATTTCTTCGTCCGAAAGAGTCTTTTGATTTTTGTTTTTATTCTCTTCTACCTTTCTTTCAATGGCCTTTTGGAGTTCGACAATGGGAATAATACCGATAGCGCAAGCCATACTGATGAGCCAATCTTCCCAGCTTATAGCGACCGTTCCGAAAATATCGGCGCCGGTAAGCGGGTCAATGTAAACTACCAACACCATGAGTGCGGCTCCGACAAGGAAAGAGATATTCATCATCTTGTTTTTGAAGAGATTTTTATTGAATATCGAGTGTGTTTGCGAACGCATATTGTATGCGTGGAAGAGCTGAATGAAAGCAAGCGTTATAAACGCCATCGTCATACCCTGCGCATGGTTTGTTCCTATCTCCGGCATAACGTATGTTCCTATACAGAAAGCCAGCATAACCAGTGCGGTTTGCATTACGCCTTGAATCAGGATATCTCTGCCCGTCTTTCCCACAAACATACTCTGCCCCGTTTTTCGCGGCGGATAATTCATTATATCTTTTTCGGCGGGCTCCATTCCTAAAGCGAGCGCGGGAAGCGAATCGGTAACAAGGTTAACCCATAAAATCATAACCGGCGTTAAAAATTCGAGGTCCGGCGTTGCTATGGTCATAAAGACAGTGGCGATGAAAAGGCATAAAACTTCCGCAATGTTTGCCGAAAGCAAAAACTGAACGGCTTTAGTTATATTGCTGTAAACCTTTCTTCCCTCTTCGACGGCGGCAATTATCGTCGCGAAGTTATCGTCGGATAAAACCATATCTGCGGCACCTTTTGAAACATCAGTTCCCGTGATGCCCATTCCTATGCCTATATCTGCGGCTTTAATAGACGGAGCGTCGTTAACGCCGTCACCCGTCATAGCGCATATCTTTTTAAAGGACTTAAACGCCTTTACTATTCTCACTTTGTTTTCGGGAGAAACTCTGCCGAAAACACGGTATTTATGTAAATTTTTATGGAATTCTTCGTCGGACATCTTATCGAGTTCGGCGCCCGTTATAACCCAATCGCCTTTCTTTAAAATGCCTATCTGCTCGGCAATCGCGCTTGCCGTATCGATGTGGTCGCCCGTTATCATAATGGGACGCATACCCGCGCGCTTGCAAACTCTTACCGCCTCTTTGACTTCCGGTCTCGGGGGGTCAATCATTCCTACAAGCCCGACAAAAACAAGGTCGTTTTCCAAGGTTTCGATGTCAAGCGACGAATTCTTGATAGCGACGGCTAAAACTCTGAGCGCCTTATGAGCCATCGAACTGTTTGCTTCCTTTATATCCGAAACGTCTTTGGCTGTGATTTTTCTCACTTGTTTGCCGTCAAGAATCTGAGTGCATTTCTGAATTAAGATATCTGGGGCTCCCTTTATAAAAGCGATGCTTCCGTCGGGTGAAGAGTGAACGGTTGACATAAGTTTACGCTTGCTGTCAAACGGAATTTCGCCTGTGCGGACATAGTCCTCTTTCAATTTGTTAAAATCATAACCGCACTTTACTGCATAAGCGACAAGCGCCGTTTCGGTAGGGTCGCCCAGATATTTGCCGTCCGACAAAACGGTGTCGTTGCAAAGACTCATTCCCTTTATAAGAAGGTCAACCGAGAAGTCCTCTTTTTTATCCTCGCCGTCAACGTCAAAAGACTTAGCCGACAGAGTATAAAGCCCCTTTACCGTCATTTGGTTTAAAGTGAGTGTTCCTGTTTTATCACTGCATATAACTTCACAGCAGCCCAAGGTTTCGACCGCAGGCAGATTTCTGATAATCGCCTTCCTCTCGCTCATTCGCTGAACGCCTATTGCAAGCACAATCGTAACTACCGCAGGCAAACCTTCGGGAATTGCGGCAACCGCTATTGCGACGGCGGTCATAAACGAATCTATAACAGAGCCTGCAACGTTTTGGTCGTTTACCAGGCTTCTTGCAAGGCTCGCCACAAAAATAACCCCCGCTATTGCAAGCACGATAATGGAAAGCACTTTGGCAGTTTTGGCAAGCTGAGCCTGAAGCGGAGTCTGTTCTTCTTTGTGCTCGGAAAGCATCTTGGCAATCTTGCCCACTTCCGTCTTCATACCCGTGGCAACTACTACACCTTTACCCCTGCCGTATGAAACGACGCCCGAACTGTAGACCATATTCTTTCTGTCGCCGAGGGCGGCATCGGGGTCACAGATAACTTCCGAATCCTTTTCACTCGGCACCGATTCTCCCGTAAGCGCGGCTTCCTCGACTTTAAGCGACATAGCTTCGATAAGTCTTAAATCGGCAGGAACGATATCCCCCGCCTCGAGTACGACCATATCGCCCACGACAAGTTCTTCGCTCTTGACCTTTACGACTTCACCGTCTCGCAATACCTTGCAAAACGGCTTATTCATATTTTTTAAAGCTTCTAACGCAGCCTCCGCTTTAGCTTCTTGCGCCACGCCGATTATTGCGTTTACGATAACGATAAATAAAATTACGCCGGCGTCAATAAGGTCGGTATAATTTGCCTCGCCGTTATTTACGCTCGCTTCAATAAAAGGCATTATCGCCGAAATTACGGCGGCTACGAGCAAGACGATAATCATAGTGTCTTTAAACTGTTCGAAAAACTTGACAATCAGACTTTTCTTTTTGCCCTGTTCAAGCTCGTTTTTACCGTTTTGCAAAAGTCTTTTGGCGGCTTCGTCTTTATTCAAACCGTCGCAAGACGTTTCCACCTCTCCCATTACGGCAGAGATTTCTTCGGCGTAAAACTTTTTTTCAGGCTCAGCGTTAACTATTTCCGGCGGATTTGACTTTTTCATTTTTCCTCCTTTACGTTGTTTTCCTGACTGTCACGATTTTCAATCATCGATTTGACTTTCATAAGCCTTATCGTTGAACTTCTTTCGTTTTCGTCAAGCTTCATTGTGATAAACTTTATGGTATCCTCAAGCTGAGGTATCATAACGTATTCTAAGGCGTTAACTCTGCGTTTGTTTTTTTCTATTTCGTCCGCGAGCATATTGCACGTCTTTTCTATTTCTGCAAGTCTTAACATTTTAGTGAGAAGAGATGAAAGCGTCGATATTGAAAAATCAAGCTCACTCGTAACGCTGGCGAAAGAATAAGGATATAAATCCTTACTTGTGCTTTCCGACGCTTTAAAAGTGGGAACGTTTACGCTCATCACGTTTGCCGTAGAGGTTTCAAGCTCTGCGCTGACGCTCGGATAAGCGATGGCTTCTTCGATAACCGCGTCGCTTGAGACGGCGCGCGCAAGCATGAAGTTCTTAAGAGCAAGCGAAAGCTCTTTTTCGACTTCAAGTCTGAGCGAGCGGTTTTCTTTGATATAAATCAAAAAGCGCCTTATCATTTCGTCCGATTTGTCTTTTAATAATTTGTGTCCCCTCACGGCGGTTTTAAGACGGGCTTTGAGCCTTCTTAACTCCATTCGTGTCGGATTTACGTTTAATACAGACATTTAAACCTCGATTTGCAACAAACAATTTTTGCCTTTATATTCTGAAAGCGGGTTTTACCCTTGCAATCAGTTTAAGCTAAAAAGTTTACTGTATTTCTATAAGTTTATTTTTTTAAATATTTTTCGATGTAAGCGTCTCTTATACGCTTAAGTTCGCTCTTCGGCAAAAGCGCAAGCAATTCCCAGCCAAGGTTGAGCGTTTCGATAATCGAGCGATTGGTATTAAATCCCTGAGAGATATATCTCTTTTCAAATTCCTCGGCAAAATGGGCATACTGTTTATCGACTTCCGAAAGTGCCGACTCACCCAATATCGAACTGAGTTCTTTTGCCTGTTTTCCCGACGCGTAAGCCGAGAAAAGCTGGTTCATCGTATCGGCATGGTCCTCACGTGTTTTACCCGCGCCTATACCTTTATCCTTAAGACGGGAAAGCGACGGCATAACGTCGATAGGCGGATTAAGTCCTTTTTTATAAAGCTCACGTGAAAGAATAATCTGTCCTTCCGTGATATATCCCGTAAGGTCGGGTATCGGGTGCGTTTTGTCGTCTTCAGGCATAGTGAGGATAGGTATCTGTGTGATTGAGCCTTTCTTTCCGACGATTCTACCCGCTCTTTCGTAAATGGTGGCGAGGTCGGTATAGAGATAACCGGGATAACCTCTGCGTCCGGGGACTTCCTTTCTTGCCGCGGAAACCTCACGGAGTGCTTCTGCATAGTTTGTGATATCCGTCATAATTACGAGAACGTGCATATCCTTTTCAAAAGCAAGATACTCCGCCGCGGTCAATGCCATACGCGGTGTGGATATACGCTCGATAGCGGGGTCGTTTGCAAGGTTTATAAACATGACCGCACGCTCTATAGCGCCCGTCTTTCTGAAATCGGATATAAAGAAGTTTGCCTCTTCAAACGTAATTCCGATAGCTGCAAACACAACGGCGAATTTTGCGTCCGAACCGATAACCTTTGCCTGTCTTGCAATCTGAGCCGCAAGTTCCGCATGCGGAAGTCCCGACATCGAAAACACGGGAAGCTTTTGTCCTCTGACCAGAGTATTGAGCCCGTCGATAGCCGAAATTCCCGTTTGGATAAACTCGTTAGGATAATCTCTTGCGACGGGGTTGATTGCCCTGCCGTTAATGTCGAGTTTCATTTCGGGTATAATGGGAGCGGCTCCGTCTTTGGGACGTCCCATACCGTCGAAAACTCTGCCCAGCATCTCTTCCGAAACGGGGAGTTCGACGCTTCTTCCCAAAAATCTCGCCTTTGCCGTAGACATCTTTATTCCCTGCGACGGCTCAAAAAGCTGAACAAGCGCCTTATCTCGGTTGATTTCCAAAACCTTACCGTTTCTTACTTCTCCGTCCTCTTGCCTTATCTCGACAAGTTCTTCATATTTAACGCCTTCCACGCCCTCGACGAGCATCAAAGGTCCGACTACTTCACGAATTGTTTTATATTCTTTCAACATATCAGTTCTCTCCTTCGCCCTCTAAGCCGACGATTTCCTGTTTCATCTCTTTGAATAAATCGTCGAAAGACGCTAGGTCTTTTTCTTCGATATACTTCGACCTGCCTATCTTCTCCTTTATGGGCAAGAGCATGAGGTCTTCAAGTTCCACGCCTTTTGAAAGAGCGTTGCGGCAGAGTTTATCGTTTTCTATAATGAGCTTTAACATTTTAAACTGCTTTTTGAGCGAAGCATAAGTATCCACTTCGTGGAAAGCGTTTTGGTGGAGATAGTCTTCTCTTATAGATTTAGCCGTCTCCATAGTAAGTCTGTCGGCAGGAGATAACGCATCCATACCTACAAGCCTTACTATTTCGTCAAGCGACGCTTCCTCTTGCAAAATCTTCATTGCTTCCGCCCTGAGTGACGTCCATTCCTCATCGACGTTCTCTGTATACCAATCGCCGAGTCGGTCGCTGTAAAGCGAATAACTCGTCAGCCAGTCTATTGCCGGGAAGTGACGCTTATATGCAAGCTGTGCGCTCAGTCCCCAGAATACCTTAACTATTCTGAGAGTGCTTTGCGAAACAGGCTCCGAAAGGTCGCCGCCGGGAGGCGAGACGGCTCCGATAGCGGTTATCGAACCTTCCTTGTTTGCCTTGCCCAAAACTTTGACAAGACCTGCTCTTTCATAAAACTCCGCAAGACGTGACGAAAGGTAAGCGGGATATCCTTCTTCACCCGGCATTTCCTCGAGACGTCCGCTCATCTCACGGAGAGCTTCCGCCCAACGCGATGTGGAGTCTGCCATAATAGCAACGCTGTATCCCATATCCCTGAAATATTCGGCAATGGTGATACCCGTGTAAATACTTGCTTCACGAGCCGCAACAGGCATATCCGAGGTGTTTGCTATAAGAACGGTTCTCTTCATAAGCGGCTGTCCGCTTCTCGGGTCGACGAGTTCGGGAAATTCGTTCAAAACGTCCGTCATCTCGTTTCCTCGCTCTCCGCAGCCGATATATACTATTATGTCTGCATCCGCCCATTTTGCAAGCTGGTGCTGAACAACTGTTTTACCCGAGCCGAACGGTCCCGGAACGGCGGCGACGCCGCCTTTTGCTATCGGAAAGAGCGTGTCGATAACTCTCTGTCCCGTGATAAGAGGCTTTTCGGGAGAGAGTTTCTCATAATAAGGTCTGCCCTTTCTGACAGGCCATTTTTGAAGCATGCAAACGTCCTTTTTGCCGTGCTTCGTTTCTATTGTGGCAATCGTCTGGTCAATGTTGAACTCGCCGATTTTAATATCGACAACCTTGCCTTCTATTCCGTAAGGCACCATAATTCTGTGTTCGGTGACGACGTTTTCCTGCACCACACCGAGAACATCGCCGGCAACGACCATATCCCCTGCTTTAACCTTTGGCACGAACGCCCAGAGTTTTTCGTGGTCAAGTGCGGGAACGTTTACGCCCCTTTGAATACGGTCACCCGCAACTTCTTTAAGTTTGTTAAGCGGACGCTGTATGCCGTCAAAAATTCCCTCTATGAGTCCGGGGGCGAGTTCGACTGAAAGAGGCATACCGGTTGAATAAACGTTCTCACCCGGACCAAGTCCCGACGTTTCCTCATAAACCTGAATGGAAGCCTTGTCTCCTCTGAGTTCGATAATTTCGCCGATGAGCTTTTTTTCGCTCACTCGAACAACGTCATACATTTTACTGTCGCCCATATTTTCCGCAACTATAAGCGGACCTGCGACCTTAACGATTTTACCAATTTGTTCTGCCATTTATTAGTCCTCTTCTTTAAATAATATGTCCGAACCGATAGCCTTTTCGATATCTCTTTTAATGCCCTGCATGCCAAAGCCGTTGCTTCCTTCCGCAGACGGAATCGGCACGATAACGGGATACGGACGTGATTTATATTTAACGAGCACATGCTCTAAAGTTTGTGCGAGTTTATCCGTTATAAAAATAACTTTATAATCTTTCGCAAGATTTTTTATGGTATCCTTTGCCTCAGCTTCCGACGGCACGTTGAATACGTCAAGACCTATCGCCTTGAATGCCAAAACGGAATCTTTGTCACCTACAACCGCAATTCTGTTAAGCATATAAACCTCGCATTCTCTGTTTTATTAAATCGTCGTCAACCTTGTTTTTGATTTTTGCCACCAAAAGTTTTAACGTTTTGAGTTCGGTAAGTTTACCGAGATAATATCCCGCTATCGGTGCGGCGGAAAACATCTCTCTCCTTTCCTTTTTAAAAAAGTCAAGTTTAAAGTTGTCGCATTCCGCCTCGAAACGGGCGAGCCCTTCGGATACGAAAACAGAAACGAGCGCACCGTAAGGCGTAAACTTCATTTTTTCGGCAAACGCCTCGAAACTTTGCTCGAACGCAGACGTAAAGAAATCTTTGTCAAGCGTTCCGCTTCCGATAAATCCTTCGGTAAAAAACTTCAAATCGAGATCAGCTCTCTTGGTCCTCAAAAAAGAAGATATGTTTGCAATGTCGATAGACGAGGTGAAATATTTAATAAGCTCCTTGCGCCTGCCCGCCTTTGCCACCGAAACAGTTTCGGCAAACATAGCCTTATCGCAAACGACGTCGATAATATGCGGAGTGACCGTTTCCGACGACTCAAGCGTTTTTACCGCCTTTGCCATATTTTCCGATAACGAATTGACGTCCCCCGCCGCGACGGCATTAGTCAAAACGTCCAAAGAATATTTTCCTTCGGTCATATAAAGCTCCGAGTTTTCTTCGTCTTTTTTATCTTTCAAAAGCTGTCCGCTGTATTTTAGTTTCAAAAGAGCCTTAAGGTTATGATAATCGTGCTCTACCAAAAAAGCCTCGAGTCCGCTTTCGGGAACGACGAGTTCGGTAAACTCTTTGCCAAGTTCTTTTTCGGCATTTACAAACATAGTGTCAAAATCAAGATTATCGCACCCTAAGCCGTAGCCGTATTCGTTTAAAAGTTTAAACGCGTCCTCTAAACTCTCCTGCTCTGAAAGCCTTGCTATCTGTGAATCGTTTAAAAGCTTGACTTCCTTTGCCTTAACTCTCGCGTTTGAAAAGATAAAATCGCTGCCGCTCATTTATACCTCCGCAAACAATTTTTTTGCTACTTCTTCTTCAAGCTCGTCCTTTAAAATCTGGAATTCGGAATCAAGCGTGAGGTTTTTATCCACACCCTTTCCCGAAAGAACGATACCGCCGTCGAATTTGCCGAGCTCCTTGTTTAAGGTAAGCTTAATTTTCTTTTTGGCGGAAATATCTTTAATCACGGCTTCGGTGACTATATCTTTTTCCCTTTTGGAAATGGTCACGACGTCACCGTCCTCGGCGTATGAGAGCATACCGAGAATGATTTTTGAATATTTATCCTTCGGAAGGTTTTTCACTTTTTCCAATGCCATATCAAAGGTTTTTGCGACGACGTCGTTTTTTGCTCCGAACAACATCTTTTTAGCGTCAAGCTCGGCTACCGTCTTGGAACGGTTAATTATATCGTCGACGGCAACTGCTTTATCCTTTTGAGCTTTGGCTTTATAAGAATCGCAGAAAGACTCGGCGTCTTGTATTATTTTTTCCGCCTTCGCTTTAGCTTCCGCAATTAAAGCTTCTTCCTTTAACTTGGCGTCGGAAATTATTTTTTCGATTATTGCTTCCTTGCCCTGCATAATTACCTCAAAAATTACATCAAAACAACTTCGGGAATAAATACGGCGAGGAAAGAAATGAGCAATGCCAAAACAGCGTAGGTTTCAACCATAACCGTCATAATGATTGCTTTACCGCTTTCTTCGGGACGCTTTGCAACGGTGGCTATACCTGCAACGGCGACTTTTGCCTGATAGATAGCGGAAATGAGACCTGCGATAGCCATAGGCAAGCAACCTGCCATAATCATAAGACCGCTAGCCTCGGTAAGTGCGTATACTTCGCCGAAAAGATTGACCTTAATAAATACCAAAAACGCGATGAGCAATCCGTAAATACCCTGCGTTCCGGGGAGAAGCTGCAAAACGAGACACTTGGAAAACTTTTCGGGGTCTTCCGCCGTAACTCCTGCCACAGCTTTACCTGCAAGTCCTACTCCTATTGCGCTGCCTGCGCCTGCCAGACCTGCGGCGAGTGCCGAACCTAAAAGTGCGTAGAATGTTCCGAGTGATACCATAAGTTTAAAACCTCCTACATATCGATGTATGTGTATTTTGTATTTGAACCTAAAGGCTTGAAGAATTTACCTCCGCCTTCATAGAACTTACCGTAAAATTCAATAAACTGCAATCTCGCGTCGTGAACGTAAGCGCCGAGCCCCGAAATAAACAGATTGAAAGCATGACCGACAATCAAAATGGGTATGGATATTATCGCTCCGAGCCATACGATTCCTATCATGGAAATCAAAACGGAGCAAAGCATATTTACAACCATTGCGACAACGCCGCCCGCAAGTCCCAAACCGAAAAGACGCGCATAGCTTAAAATGTCGGAAATGTAGTTTACTCCGTCATAAAACTTTGCGACTCCCGTCAACAGACCAAGTGCCGATTTCTTTTTGATTGCCTGACATATTAAAATTGTCAGTGCGCCGATGACGATAAATGCCACGCCTACGTAAAGCGTTCCCGACACTTTGAGGAAAAGCTCTAAGGCGACAAAACCGATGCCGAAGAATATAAACAGCCACGAAATGGAAGCGGCAAACGCTTCGACAATATATTCATCTCTTTTTTGCTTGTTCTTTTTGGCAATCTTTATTGCCTTTCTGAAGAGATTATAGGCATTACATATAAGACCGGCGATAATTTGCACAACTCCGAGTCCGAGACTTAAAGCAAGCATTAACAGCGGCTCTGACAGCGGTTGGAACCAATTCAACGAGATAAGCTTTTCGAGGAACGGAGAATCTATTCCCAAAAGCTCAAGGTCGATACCGAACCATCCGCCAAATAAAAATCCCCATATAAAAGTGGAAATTCCGCCAAGTGTTACAATTAAAATCAGTTTGCCTTTTCCGGGAACAGGTTTGGTGACTTTCAAAAGTATAAAACCGCCTATCGCAAAGAGCAATCCGTAACCGGCGTCCGCAATCATCATTCCAAAGAACAGGAAATAGAAAAACGACATAAGCGGATTGGGGTCAAAATCTCCCCTGTATGACGGAGGACTGTACATATCCGTAACGCTTTCAAAAGGTTTAATTAGTTTGTTATTGACTACAAGCGTAGGCACTTCCTCGTCATCATCCGGCTCTCTTAAATCGTAGACCATTTCATCGCATACGATGTCGAGGATTTGCTTCAATTTCTCTTCTTCCATTTCGGGATAGAACGCCTCAAGTACGAACACGCTGTCGGTATTTTTAAATTTACCTTCCGCCTCGATTTTAGCCTGCTCGACAAGATAGTAGTCATACATTATTTTTAAATCTTTTAAATATACCTCGTGAGATAAAGATTCGCCCAAAAGAGCCGTCTTTTCCGAATTAAGAATATCAATCTCGCTGTTTATCGATATAAGTTTATTTTGGGGAGTCATTTCGAAATCGAGAGTGCCTCTGTTAAACTCAAAGGGCTGCATAACAGCCGAAAGTTTTTCGACATCCTCTTTAAAACAGACAAAGGCGATTGGCAGATATTTTTCGCCTTCAAAAATCTCATATGAAAAAGGAAATTCCGAAGCGTTTAACGCCTCTTCCACTTGTGCCTTTTTTTGCGCAGGGAAATAACCGAAAAATGACAGAGTAAAATCCGTTTCTCCAAACGTACTCGGCTTTAACGGCATCTTTGAGAAAATCTCAACCTGAGATTTTAAGGTGAATAGTTTTGTCTTTTGCCCTGCAATTTCGGAATATCTTGAATTTATTTTTTCTAAGCTTTCGCATACTTCAAAAAGCTCGCTTTCTTTTTTTGCATAGCTTTCAAACTCGTCAAATTTGAGAGTTGCGGTTTTTTCGCTTATTTTAACTTTAATAGGCTTATAAACAAACTTGTTTTCCGACTTTGCCGTCTGCTTAACAAGTTTTAAGCCTTCTTTTTTTTCGCTGTTTATGAAATTAATGGCGCCCGAAATTTTGCTTATCTTTTCGTTAACGTTTTCCGAGGTGACGGAAACGTCGCAAGAGACGGTATTTTCGATATCCCTCGTGCTAATTACTTCGACAAACTTGCTTCTGTATAACGCTTTTAAAATTTTAGCTTTCCTGCTGTTATGTGCGACGAGGTAAAGCTTTTTCATTTCAGCAATCATTTACTACCTCGGTTAAAACTTCTTTACAAAAGAATCACATATAAATTCGGCAATCTTTTCAGACTGTTTTTTCATATTATTCTGAAGAGAATCGGCAAAAATTTTTCCTTCACCGATAATGGATTCCCTTTGTTTTTGCGCTTTTATTTCCGCTTCGGCACAAACGGATTTAAGCTCTTCTCTGCACTCTAAAACAACGTCTTTGCGCATCTTTTCTGCTTTCATTTCCGCTTCGAGCACAATTGCTTTTGAATCCTGAACGCCTTTAAAAGAAATTGCGTCAGCTTCGTCTTCCGCGTGTCTGATGTCTTTAATAACTTCCTCTATCATACTGCCTCCGCTTTATAGGTTCCTGTTTTCAATATCGGTAATCATATCCACTCTCTTTTGATGACGCCCGCCCTCGAATTCGGCGGTAAACCAAATGGTCAAAAGCTTTGCCGCGTCTTCGGGAGTAACCACCCTGCCACCGAGACAAAGAATGTTGGAATCGTTATGTTGGCGAGTTGCTTTAGCGCTGAACACGTCGGACAAAACGGCTGCCCTGATTCCCTTTACTTTATTTGCCGCAATGCTCATTCCTATTCCCGTTCCGCAAAGTAAAACGCCGAGCTCGCAAACTTTATCGGCAACCGCGTGCGCCACTTTTTCGGCAAATACGGGATAATCCACGGATTCCGTGTCATTAGTCCCGAAATCGACGACGTCGGCTCCAAGTTTGTTTAATGTTTCTACAATCGTCTCCTTCAAAACAAAACCGCCGTGGTCACAACCTACTGCAACTTTCATATTTTACCTCGCAATTGCCTTTTATTTGATAATTATACAACATATGAAACCATTTTGCAACTTTATTATTTATCGATTTTTGACTGTCCAAACATAAGAAGAACATCTAAATAAACACGAAACTTCAATTTAATTTTGTTGTTTTTTAAATGCTTTAATTTACTAATTCGCTTATTCTTAATAATGAATTACAATTTATTTTTTGCGAAATATTTCAAAAAAGTCAGATTATGCTTTCAAATATTATAATTTTTATATTCAGCCAATTAAAACATTGTTTTCCGAAACAACTGAACCGTCTATAAACAATTATGATTTATGAGCCTGTTACAATGCGGCATTATATTGTATATAACAACAATATGGAATTTTTCGCCGTTATAATTGCCATTATAATAATCCGTTATAAAAATTTATTCTTATTTATAATTTATTCTTATCTACAATTTTTTCTTATCTACAATTTATTCTTATCTATAATTTATTCTTATCTATAATTTATTTTTATCTATAATTTATTCTTAGCGTATCCTCTCGTTGTATTTAAAGCTTTCAGCAACACCAACGCAAATTGCCTTAGTGTTACAACTTGTAGATTTTTGAAAATTCGTCTCAGCATATCTTACCGTTAATATTTAACACTATTATCAGCTTAAACTTAATCTGCTTCACCCTTAAAAATTTATCGCTATGTGCAACTTCGTCTCACTGTGTATAACCGTTATATATAACGCTTTCCCTAGCACCGCCTTGTAACTTAACCGATAAAATATATCGCTTTTAGCAACTTCATTTCAAAGTAACTTCCCTTTATAATTTTACGTTTACCTTAACTTAATTTCACCATATCTCGGCTTTACGGATTTTGCTTTTCCCGCGCACCCACACAATATCTCTCCGTTACAATTTATCACCGGCTACAATTTTATCTTCATACTTACTGTTACGTTTTATTGATTTTACAATCTTTATTTTACAGCAATTCACCTACACTGTTTTTCTTATCTTTAACGATAATTATAAATTTTATGTTATAGTTTTTTCGGTTATAATTTTTATATTTTAAAAACATAAAAATATAAAAAAGCAAAGGCATTTGCCTTTGCTTTTTATTTTGTTTAAATATCGTCGTCAGGCGATTTAGGTGTCTTCGGAGCTTTGGGCGCTTTTGGAGCTTTAGGCGCTTTGGGCGCTACAGGGTCTCCTGTTGCGTCTGCCGCTATCTTAGGAGATTTCGGAGCTTTGGGAGCTTTCGGCTTTTTAGGCTCATCCGTCTCCACTACAACGTCGGTGGGCTCTTTGTTGACTTTGGGTGATTTGGGCGATTTAGTCTTTTTCTTCTTCTTTTTGCCACCGTCTTCACCGTCGGCTTCTGCGTTTTCATCTTCTTCCACTTCGACTTCTTCTCCGTTAGGTCCTACCGCCATTGCCTTTTTCTTTTTCTTAACCAAGACGATAGTGACGGGAATGCCTACGCCTAGCAAGACTATAAGTACGATTATTGCGATAAACCAATACGGGAACGGAGCGTCAACGACAACTACGAAATATCCGGCGTATGATGTGTTGGCAATAACCATTCCGTCCGAAATCTTATAATTTACAGCTTTAAGGTCACCGTCCTTGGTTACAAGGTAGAGTTGGAAGTCGCTGCCAAGCGAGCTGTTATAAGTAAACGCTACCTGAACGCCGCCGTCAACCTGCATTTGAGTAGTTGCGTCGATAACCA
The DNA here is from genome assembly GCA_000437555.1 of Acidaminococcus sp. CAG:917. Classification (GTDB taxonomy): domain Bacteria; phylum Bacillota; class Clostridia; order Christensenellales; family CAG-917; genus CAG-917. The sequence continues at coordinate 35,197 of FR901023.1, forward strand.
TACCGATTGTTGTCGGAGCGAAGAAATTTCCGAGTGTTTCGACATAGCTGAGGAATTCGTTATAACGAGCGTCACCGGATTTCAATACCCTTGCATTTGCAAATCCGAACATGAACGAGAAGAATCCGTCATCAGAAAGCGCGGTAGCTGAAAGAGTTATCTCGCCAAAACCGTCGTCTTCGATTATAGTGGATATCGTTTTGACGCCAAGAGAATATGTTCCGGTAATATCACCTATCAAAGTGTAATTCTCTTTGGTGCTTGAAATCGTAAATTGATAGTTACCTGCGTTGAGTCTGTTTGTATTTGTAATCAACTGATTCGTAGTGGTATTTGAAGCAAAATCGTAAACTTTACGATAAAGCACCGCAGCGTTTTTCGTTGTGAAAGTATTAGCGAATTGACTGAATTCTTCCGTTACTTCAACATCGAATTTAAGCTGGTTATCCGAGCCTTCAACATATTCTTTCTTGTTAAATTGAAGCGTGACTCTTACCGTGATAGGATTGATAACCAAACTCGCCGACTCAGACGTAGTATAAGCATAGTTTTGCGGATTTACGGTATCAACTGCGTTTTGCGGATTATATACTGCATAATACGCATAGCTTGTCGCATTCTTAGGCAATTCAGCCTCGACATCCGTCAATGTATCGTCTGCGTTAGCAACATAGTATTTACCGTCTCTATAAGGATATCCGCCAATCTTAGAGCCGTCGGTCAAGACATAGATTATCATTATATCGCTATATGTGACCCTTGAGCCGGAGCCGGAAACGTAGATATAATCTTTTGCGTCGCCTGTTCCGTCGATTCCGTGTCCGTTTCCGTCATAGTTTATAGACTGACGGTAAACAGCGAGGTTGAACGGTGTCGGATTTACGGTAATTGTCGCTGTCATAATCGTGTCTTTAAATCCTGTAGCCGTGATGAGCATATTAACCGTATATACGCCTGCGTTTTTAATTTCGCTGACAGGTTGACCGTCAAGGATAATGGAATCGATTTGTTGAGCAAAGTTTTCAACGCCTGTTCCGATACCTTCAACGACAGGTATATAAACCTCGCCGTCGTAAGTTATGGTTTTGTCATTGAAAATGATGTTCTTGAAGTCCGCATAGCTTATGACGTATTCCGCAACAAAACCGTTTCCGTTGCCCTCGCCCATCAGGTAGTAGTTGTCGAGATAGTCATAGAGGCAAATAATAGTATAGTTACGGTTTGCAACGCTATCGACGTTTATGGCTATACCGTATTTTACTTTATCGGCGTCCGAGGTCACCGGCGAAACTGCCGTGGCTTCGGTAGAAGTAATTTGGTATCCTACGCCTTCCGTATAGTTTGTAGTCACAAAACGCAGATTTATTCCGGTTATAGAACTGTTAAGCTGTCCGTTTGCAAGACCTGAGGTGTTGAGTTCGGATGCGCTGGACGAGAACATAACCGGGACTTCCACATCGGATGCACCGTAAATTCTGCCTGCGGAATTAGTATATGCGTAAGCAACCTTTCTTTGAACGACCAAGGCGCCGGCATAATCGGTAAGCACCTGACTTAATTCGTAAACGTTGTTCGAGTTAGACTGTGCGTCCGCTTTGACTGTCGTGTAATCGTAATTATACTTTGCCGTCGTCGACATAGAATTGTTGAGAACGAACTTGTAGTTTGTCGCTTCGCCGCCTCTCAATGTCAATCCGTAAATACCTGCGTTGGAGAACGAGTTGCACGTGGTGTATGCCGTCGGAAGAACAAGACCGTTGTAGAGTCCGATTTCCTCCGCAGTCTCGAATACGACGGTTTCGTCTGTCAAAGCCTTGTAAGCATTGGCAAGGGTATCGTAGAACTTGCCGTTGCCTGTGGTATAAGCGGTAACGTCAACGCCGTCGTTGTCGACAAACGTATATTCGTAGAAGTAAGTTGCCTGCGAGAAGTTGTCGCCGTAGTGAGCGAGAACGTAAGGAACGTCGTTAGTAAATTCAACGGTAGCCCCTTCGTTGAGTTTGGCCTTTTCGGTATCGTCGCCGTTTGCAAGCTTGCCGTTTGCAAGCTTGACGTTGATTTCCTTTTTGGTTATCGTCGCAGAAAGCGAATACTTGGCGTTTTCTATCGTGTAGTTTTCAATGCCTTCTACTTTAATTTCGCTGATGGTGAAAACTACCGTCCTGTCAAGCGAGAGAGAAGAAGCCGTTGCGTCGTTGAAAGCGACTTCACACGAAATAGATTCGATTGCGTCCGCTTCGTCAAGGGCGAGACCGCTGAGCGAAACCGCAAAGCTGTATTGTTCTTTCTTATCAGCAGTGTCTTTCGATGTAGGAACGTAATACAGTCCCGCTTTATCGTCGGGTTTAATTACGTTGGTAGTTCCGTCATATGCCTTTGTGAGCGGTCTGTTATCGAGAACGGTAACGGTAAGTTTTACGCTCTTCTTCTTTATTGAAGCGCCTTCAACCGAATCGGTAAGGTAGTTATATATGTTTTCCGTCTGATCAACACCCTGCTTGCCGATATTCGATTTGTCGATGACAGCGTGTTGCTCGCCATCTATGGTGATGAGTTTGAACGCTTCGCCGTAAGTTTCGGAATACATTTCGTCACCCGAAACGAGTGTGGTTTTAAAGGTGTTGTAAGGAACGACCGTGAGTGTAGTTGTGCCGTAGTTATAATAGGTCACTCCGTTGATTGTCGCATAGACATTTGAAGCGAACGAACCGTCACCATAGTAATAAGTCGTACCGTCTTTTGCTACGGCATTGAGGTTTGCGGAATAAACCCCCTCTGCGGTGCCGGTGACAGCAACTATTTTTTCCTTAAGAGCGCCGTCGGTTGTGGTAAAGGAAGCCGTCTTGCCTTTAATTGCTGTCGGGTCGAAATAGTATTTACCGTCTGCACCGTCTGCCGACTCGAGGTATAGGTATCCCTCCGTTGCAGGAGTTGCGCCGTAGGTAAGATAGATTTCCTTTGATTCCGAATCGAGAGCTCCTGAATTGCTGTAAAGTTTGCCCTTGGTATCGACGAGCAGGTTATCCGCTGTCTTACCAAAGAGGAATTTGCCTTCGATGCTTACGTATTCCGAACCGACTAATACGTAGGTGCCGTTTTCGGTGGCGACGTAATTGATTCCCTTATCGAATTTTTCGAGAGCGGAAACAACGCCGTCGATGATAACGAACGTGCCGTCTGCCGATTGTTCTTGTTTATATACGTTTGACGCAACAGGAGCATATTCGGTATCGACTAAAACGTATTCCTCTTTAGATACAATTTCAACGTAACCGTCTGCGCCGTCCGAGATATAGAACGGAGCCACAGAAGCCTCGTCTGCCAAAACGTATTCTCCCTCAACGAGGACGTAAACGTCGGATACGGGGCTGTAACCTCCTGCCGTAAGCTGATAATATCTCGTATCGAACGAAGCGAGCGAATAATACTGTCCGTTGTAGAGAAGCCATTCGCCTGTGGCATCCTCGGTAAGAGTGAAGATATTTTCGGCTATCGTTTCGACGAGAACGTATTCGCCGCCGATAAGAGCATATTGTCCGTCTGCGCTCGGATTGTAAACTGTTTCGGGCGAATACTTGTTTTCGATTTGAACAACGGCGCCCGCATAGAAGAAGTAGTTGTCGAAGCCCTCGCCGCTCTTATACACGTTAAGTTTAACCGGAGCGGTTCCGTCGCTGCGATAGTAATAATTTACGCCGTCGATGACGATGACCTTATATCCCTTGCTCTCGGGCGAATTGTACACGACGTTGCCTTCGTTGATACTGTCGAAAACAATGCCGTTAACTTGATAGAACACACTCTCGCCGACAGAAATCTTTTGCGACGCTTCCGAAGCGGGATAGAAATATTTGACAGTATCGACGGTTACGAAACGATATTCGGTTGTATCCGTATCGATAAGATAATATTTGCCGTTCGCCTCAACAAGCGTATTTTCGCCTGCGGTGTAGAAATAATTCATTCCGTCGAGCGCAAATTGAGATTGTCCCTCTCCGAGCGTATTTTGATTGTATCTGGTTTGTGAAGCGATAAGGTCGTATCCGCCTTCCGCATTGGCAACGTAGAGCGGAACCTCTGATACGCCGTCCCACTCGACGTAAGAGCCTTCGGACTCAACGTAGAGTGCGGAAACCGCAACATATCCGCCGTTAGCAAGTTTATAGAGTGAGCCGTCCGCCGCTTCAACGTATTCGGCGGTTGCCGAAACAGTTGTCATTTCGATAGCAGTAACGTCAGTGAATACTCCGTCCGTTTGAACCGCATCACCGCTCTCTACATCTTTTTCAAGCAACACTTCTTCGGTAAACGCGTCAACGGGTTCCGATTGAACGTTGTCAAACGTAAATCCGTATTCGGTTTGCTGAGCCCACTGTTCGAAAGTCATTCCCGTCGCTTCAACCCAATCGATGAGCGAGAAAGAATTTCCGTCGGTGATGTGGTCTTTGACCGAAACGCTGACGAGCTGATAGTTCATATAGGTGCCTTCGCCCGAATAACCGTTGTATTTAAGCGATAAGCCGTAAACAGTACCTTCATGATCTCCTGCCGTATCTCCGTCGAAAGTTGCAAACAAATAATCGAGCGTATATTTATAAGTATAATTATACTTCACGCTGTAACGCTGACTATCCTCATATTGCGCCTGAAGTTCGGGCGAAAGTTCGCTGAATTTAGCATACGTCGCATTTTGAATGATATAGACGTATTCGCCGCTGTTGTCTGCAACGTAAATGGTATTGCCCTTATCGTCTTTGGCTTCCGTCTTGGAAATGATATCCCTTTCCTTGAAGAGTGAGTTGTCAAACTCATAGCTTTCGACAACGGTAACGACCTTTCCGTCATAAGTCTTATCTGCAAGCGTAATGTTGACGGTAAGCGGAGCTTTCAAGATATTAGCGTAGCCGTATGCGGTAAGCGAAATACCTTCCGGCAAGATATAGTTGTATGCCCTCGGGTCGTCGGGATTGAGGTCGATAATCTGATTTATCGAGACGTTTGCTTTTACGTTTGTTCCTACGTCAATCTGAGTAAACACAACCGAGAAGTCGACCGCTACGTATTCTTTATCGGCGTCGAGGATGCCTTCGCTTCCCTTAATACCGCCGGAACCGCTTGTAGTTCCGTCATAATACTTATCGTTAATATAAATATTCTGAACGGTAACGCCGAGTTCTTTTCTGCCGAGATATGCTATTTTCGGCAGATAATAGCTGGCGTATTCCGTGCCGTCTTCTCTCGTTCCGTCAAAGATAAGTTCTCCGCCCTCATTATAGATATTTTCGTATAAAGCCGAGATATCCGTCAATTCGCCGTTTTCATCGACAAAGTTGACTGTCTTTGAAACGTAGGCGTTTTGTTCGCTGTCCCAAACGAATACGACGAGGCAGTAGTTGTTCAAAATCGTCTTTTGTTCCTCTGCGGAAAGCGACGAATCGTTGACAAACGCTACGACGTTTTTGAACATAACGTCGACGAGTTCGGTGCCCGTCTTATCCGCATTCATCACTACGAAAATTTGCTCGACGCCGTTCCACATAAGCTGAGCGGAGGTGAACATAACCTGCAAGACGTCGAGGTCGTTATTTTCGAAGTAATCGTATGCCGACAAAAAGTCAAGCGAATAACGTGTATATTCCGCCTCGTCAAATTCGACGTTTGAAGTTCCGTCGTATCTTCTCGACGTCGAGAATTGAGCGCCGAGTTTTAACTTAACGGGCAGAATTTGCGCCTCGTTACATTCGATGACGATACCCTCGCCTATATCTTCTATTTCATAGTTGTTGTTGAGCGAGGAGACTGTGAGAAGTTTGAACGCACTATATTTGCCTGCGTTGACGGCTTCGGTAAATATTCCGTCGGTAACAGTGCCGAAAACCGCCGTATAGTCAAGTCTTACTTCATCCGACTTTTCTTTACGTTCGGAAATGACTTCCGCACCGAATGAGTAAGAGAGGTCAGCCTCTGCGGTCGCGTCGTAAGATTTGTCCTGCAATTCAAAAGATATGCTCTCTATATTTATAGTGCGTTTATTGATAATACCTACGCCTACCTCGGGGAAAGACACGGTAACGAGGTTTCCTCTTACGGTGACGGTGATATTATCCATACCGGTAATTATATAGTTTGTTTCAGCTTTCTCAAGACTATATGCTACAACCAAACCGCTTATAGTAAGACCTGTTCCTACATCGATTTGCTGACCGCCGACGGGGGATTTGAATCCGCCGCTGACAATAATGAGCGAATTGTCTTTTTGCTCCATGGCTATAAAGTCCTGAGCAATCTTATCAAGGTCGGAGCTTCCGACAATAAGCGACGAGATATTATCGGCAGTAAGCTGGTCCGTTCCGTCATATATTTTGGAAACTTCGGAAAGTCCCGCAGCCGTCAATGTAACGGATTTTGGCGTAATTTTTACGTATTCGCTGTCCGCTTCGTTGGGGTTGATTTTGTCAACTGCTACGATATAGTTCGAGGGCAACGAGTGAATATCGCTTGTATTGTAAACTACTTCGCCGTTGCTGTTTTTATAGCAAATCATATAGTTAGCTATATCTGCGCCAACCAGTTTGAAATCTTTAAAGGTTATTATTCTATAATCGGCATCCGCCATATCGTAACTTGCGGAATATTCAACGCTGACGTCGTCGGTTCTGAGTCCGCCTACAGTAATTGCACTGTATGAAGGAACGTCGGTTGTGCCGTCGTATTCTTTTGAATATCCGACAAACGTCCATTCACCCTCATTGTTTGAAAGGATAATCTTATAAGGATTGACGATGACCTTTACGGGGATAGGATTGCTCTCGGCATCATTTTCGCCCGTATAGAAGATTTGGTCATAGTTGCGGTAAGAAATTTCATAGTTAGAGCCGCTCTGGAAGGCGTTGTTTATCGAAACGCCGTAGAAGCTGCCTTCCGCCAAGGAAGCAGAAACGTTATCGTAAGTCGCGCCCACCCTGCTGACGGTTCCGTTTTCAACAAGCACTCTGTTGAACGTGCCGGGAACAAAACCGTAAACAGAATAATCTTGAGGTAATACAACGGTGGTTCCTTTATAGATAACCTCATATGTAATATTTGCTTCGTCGCTGCCGTAATCTCTTTGATATGTATCGCTTGTGAGAACAATTTCAAGCTCTGCGGGAGTTACCTCGACGATATACTTCATGTTTCCGATATCCTCGTTGGAGATATAGTCGGTGATAGATTCCGCTTCGCCTGATTGCGAGGTTTGAGTAAATTGCATAGAAACGAGGTAAACGCCGACGTCGCCGTTAAATTCGGAAACGACGCTGAATACGATATTTCCTTCTATTCCGCCTGTAAGGTCTTTTACCGTGCCGTCGATATTCGCCTTAACGGTAAAGAACGAGCTTGAAGCGAGGTTGAACGCTCCGAGGGTATCGTTGAGGTAGTTTTCGAGAACGGTTGCGTTGTTTATCTTTTCTGCATTGAACTCATCGTCGAATTCGATGGTGATATTTTGCTTTTGAACGAAAATTGCGTTGCCCGGATTTTTGAGCGACAAAATCGTGACCCTGACCAAAGCGTTATACTTGACAGCGGTATTGATTGTCGCGACAAAGCCGTTTATAGACGAGCTGATATACTTATCGCCCGACTCGCTCAAAACGTATTCGCTGTATCTCGGCTGAGATTCGAGATTTTCGATATAGTAATAATCGGTAACGGTATCACCCGAGCCGTCGTCGTAAGTGAAGACGTAGTAAGGCGTATCGCTCACTCCGTCGTCGGGGACTTGCTCGCCGTCCGGAACGTATGAAACGTAAGGCGTGCAATCGTTGAGCGTGGCGAGAGATACGTAACCTTCCGCCTGCTCGCTCAGTTTATAGGAATACTTGACGAACACAAGCTCAAGAGGATAATTTGACCAATCGGCAATTTCGGTATACACGCCGTCGGTGTAAGTATACTTGGGCGAATTTGAGGGAATATAAATCGTGCTCGAGTCGCCGTCCACGGTTGCCGAATAGAGATTTCCGTTTGAATTTTCTTCGATATAGTATGACTCGGTATCGACAATTCCGACAGGTGAAATCTGAACGAGTTCAATGATAAACGTGCTGTCGTCCGAAACACCGAGAGTTCCTATCGTGATATAAGCGTCAGATTCGGAAACGACGTATACGCCGAGCGCACCCGTTATATAACTTGCGTAAACACGGTCGGAAGCGTCGAGGGTGTAAGACAGCGCAGTATCGGGAGCAATTTGTGTTCCCGCCGCTCCTTCATAATAAACCGACTGTCCGAGAACGGGGCTTATTTCCAAAATACGCTTTGTAATTTCAAAATATTTATAGTTGCCCGTGGCAGGGTCGTGCGAATCGGGAACGTAAACGGTGACGGAGTAATTGGGATTGACCGTAAAGCCGTCGCCCGTTGTGAGAAAGTCGTAAGTTCCGACTCTCTCGCCCAAAGTTCTCGTTACCTTGCCTGACAATATGACGTTTGCGATATCAACGGAAATTCCGTCGAAAGTATTTGTTGCGATTATGGCGTAAGGAATGGTCGGGTCGCTGTCGCCGTATTGCTTGGACACCTCGCCCGTAACCTTGACCTTGACTGCAAACGGATTGATACGGTAAGAAGTGCCCGCCGTATCGTCATAGACAAAATTGTAGTTTAACGAGTCGAAAGTCTGTCCGACGGTAAGCTGATAAAGACCCGCCGCAATACCGGTATAGCTTCCGACACCCGAAAGTGCTATTGAACCTGTAAGTCCCGCTACGTAGTAATATTCGTAATCGCTGTCGAGATTGAAATAACTGCCCGCGATATTTATATATCTGCCGTCGTCGCTTATGACGTAGCTGTCACCGCTGAGCATATATTTCGTAACCGATTGAATATATGAATAAGTATAGTAAACGGTTTGAACTTCATAATAATTTCCGCCGTTTTCGACGTAGTTTCCGTTTGCGTTTTCAGTGTAAGTCGAGCCGTCATAGGAATATCTTGTCATACCCTTTGCGCTGTAATAAACGCCGTTTACTCTGTAATAAGCAAATTTGACGAGATAATCGCTACGCGAAACAGAATCGACTGCAACCGCGTCGTCACCGAGAAGATTTCCGCCGATCTCAAACGCTATAACGGAATAATACTGACTTCCGCCATAAGTCGTTTCAAGCGAAATAGGTTTAATGGTTATACTGTCTTGAGCCTTATATATATTGAAGACCGATTCAATGGATGAAGAAACATAATAATTTCCGTCCACTTTGGCTTTTGCGTAATACTCGCCTGTGTTTTTAGGTTTGCCCTCGAGCGGGAGAGTGTAATTTGAATCGGTGAAGTAATCGGCATTGAAATCGGCAAAGTTGTCGGCGTTGGTATAGCTGACAAGATTGTCCATGCTGTCGTAAATACCGACTGTGTACGGAATATCCTGCGCAGTTCCGTTATAATAAGCGGAAGTTCCGCTAAGATTTAACGTGGCAATTTTTCTGAAGCCGAAAACGTAAGCGGTGGGAGAGGTCGAGAAATTGTAGTTATAATCTTCCGTTCCCTCTATTTTATCGAGAATGGGTCCCAAATTGTCGACCGTCCAATTCATGGTGCAAAGGAAGGTATCGCCCATATCATTGGTATCGCCCACGGTAATGCTTCTTGCTATAAGATTTGCATTGTTTTTATCGTATCTGTAACCGAGCGGATCGGTGGGCGTATATAAAACGCTCGTGATATCCGAATAACCGCCGACGGTGTAATTTGCAAGTGAAATAGTGTTGGGAACAAAGCTGAATTCCTGAACGACGGTGCCCTCGGAATTTGTTGAAACGCCTTTGTTCCACGAAATGTTAAACGAAACGACGTCGCCTCTGACGAACGAGAAGGTTTCCTCGCCTGCCGAGTTTAACATCGTAACGACAAAATCATCGGAAGTGTAACCGAGTTTGCTAAACTCGCTAAGCATATTTTTATCGACGAAAGAAGCAATTGTATAGTTATTTGCGTCGACAAGAATTTGCATTGCCGCAACGGAGCTGACGTTACCTGCTTGGTCAACCGTCCAGCCGTAAATGGTATAAAGACCTGAAACTCTTGAGACCTGATTGAGGTCAATTGCCCCGAAGTTCAAGGTGATATCTCCGTCGCCTATATCGATAACGTTGTATGAATAAACATAATCAAAAAGATAAGCGCCGGTAGAATCGGTAAGAGAAGATATGTATTCTTTATAATCGGAAGCGGAAAGGTAATTAAGATAGGTTGTATAATCTCCGCTGCCGAGTCCGTTGAAATAGAACGCCGTCGGGTTTATCATATCCTCGCCCTTGTCGGCATTTTCAAAACTCTTGTCAAACACTCTGTTGCGCACGACGCCGAAATAAGCGACGGTATTATCCTCGCCCTCAGACGGAATATAGGTCTTAATTGTCGGGGACCACGATTCTGTATACCACTTTCTCGTAGCACTCGTCTGATTGAGCCAGCCTGTGCTGCTTCCGCTGTAATCGGCAAGATAACCGCCCTCGTCGCTCATGCTTATTTTAGAGCCGATGGGCTGAAAGTCCATAGCAAAATAGCACATTGACTTACCGCTAGAGGTAAGCGACGCTTTGCCCGATTCCAAAGTGCCCTTATAGACGGTGAAAGTCGTTTCGAGGCTGAAGTTTGATTCCTCGGTTGCCTGCGCCCAAATGGTAAACACGCCGTCGCTATACGAGATATAGAGCGTATCGTCAAAGAAGACGTTGTCTAAGGTGGCACCCATAAACTCATACGAACCTACCGTTCCTCCCGAACTGTCTATAGAAGAAATTTTGCCCCCCACAATCACAACGACTGCCTCGTCGCCGTTTGCCTTTGTATATTTAAGCGTATTGCCCGAGAGGTTATTGCCGAGCGTTGTAGCAAGAGAGCCTTTGCGAGTTTCACCTGCAAGCGTGATTGTCGTCACGAGCGTGGGATATAGTCCGTTGGAATTTAAATCCTTAAGACCGAGCCAGTAATATTTCAATCCGTATTCGTTGGTAAGATAATCGGTAAACGAAACGTTGCCGACGTTGTCGGTATATTTAACGTCGGAACTCAAGGTAGATTCTTCCGTGTCGTTGTCGACTTTAAAATAGTAAATATTTTTTGCCGTGCCGTTTTTGTTTGTTCCTGCAAGGTTGGCAACGGAAACCTCGAGCCTGTAATAACCGGAATTGTTGGCGACGTCAGTCAACGCCAAATCGACGTTGAAACTTGTAACGTTTTTATATCCTAAAATATAACCGTTGGTATAATGGAAACTTGAAACCCCGTTAGGCATGACTTCCGTTGCGGAACTCAGCCCCGCCAAACTCGGGGAATAATATAATCGATAGAAATATACGAGGTGCGCAACGTATTCGGTATCGTTTGTCCTTTCAACAGCAAAATTCAACACACTGTTTCCGTTATCGCCTGCTTTAAGCGAGTATATCCAGCTTGTATCTCCGCCCCAGTTTCCCGAATTGAGAAGCTCGACGGCGGTATCGTCTCCGTTTGCCGAAAGCACACTGAGCTTAGAAAGGTCGGAATCGTTAGCTTCGATACCGGCAACGTTTATCACGGTAACGCCTGCCGAGTTACCTACATAATCCGAAGTCGTTATCGTCAGTTTTGTGTTTTGGGCAAAATATAGATATAGAGTGGCCGCTTTAACCGACGTTCGCTTTAGCTCATAATAATAAACGTTAGCTCCGTCGCCGTCTTTAACCCAGCCTTTTTTTATTGTATTGTCTGTCTGATTTTCATAATAATTAAACACTACGCTTTCCGTACCGGTAGCGGCAATGTTTATAGATCGTATCAAGCTGTTTTCCGTTATCGTCAAATAGGTCTTTTTATAATAACTTCCGCTTGCTATCGAACCCAAAGTCCCGGTTCTGTAAGACTTAAGGTTTAAGGTGTCGGTATTGCTACCGGTAGAAGTTATTCCGTCTACGCTGTTTTCCAAGTCTGTCAAAAGATTGGGGAATCTGGTATATGCCCCCTCGGTATCTGTCGTCGATGCACCGTAGTTAAACGGCAATGATGACATAGAGGTGATATAAGGAGATGTGTATGTAGAGCTCGTATTAACAGTATTATAAGGCGAGGTGCTGTCGCTCGGCAAATTCAAAGTAACGGAAACTGAAGCAGAATTAATATTAGCATTGATTGTTCTAACCCAGTTGGAATTTTGAAGAAGACGAAAAGCAACAGTAAAACATATTCCGTCGGAATTTGCATTATTGTTGTTCCATGAACTTGAGTTGAAAGTAAAACTTTTGGCGTTATTTCCCGTCAAATCATATGAATTAGGTTCCGATTTTGTTGAGCCGTCACCTGAAAATCCGCTCGTTCCCATATTCCAAGCCTTTTTGGCAGAACTCATTGTGTTATCGGAGTTACTGACTCTAATCCAAAATCCGTGATGGTCGTCCTTCGTTAAAGTCAGCTTTGCGCCGACTTTTACGGTAAGGCTTGCTCCGTTTTTCAACAGATATGCAATTTCCGGGTTTTTAAGTTTATAGTTTAGTACAACGTAAAAACTGACGTTAGACGTATGTCCGCCACCGTCGATTGTCAAAGTAGTGCCGCTGCCCTCAACCGAATTCATATTGTCGCCGGTATAATACCAAGACGTATAAGTAGAAGAGAAGTTAATTCCCGGAACGTTGATTTCCCTCGACGTTCCGCTTGTGCCTATATTGACGTCCGACTGCAACCAGCTACTGCCGCCCCCGTTTTTTTCAGCTGCCGTGGCTTCGCCACTTGTGACGGCTTCGTTTTCGTCGTCGGAACCGGAAACTACGGCTTCGTTTGCCGAGACAGAGCTTGAATTTGCGAAAACTTGGGAAACGGAAGTATCGGCGGAGGCTACGCCGCTAACCGAGAAAGAAAAGGCAAGACAGAGCACCGCAAAAAGCAGCACCAAAACGGTTGCCTTTAAACAAGTATTGAAAAATTTGCCTCTTGAAGATGTTCCTGTTAAATTCCTTCT
>FR901023.1:48265-53346 GCA_000437555.1 Acidaminococcus sp. CAG:917
GGGCGCCGTGTATTATTTGTTTTTCCGTTCCGTTTTTTAAACGACTTATAAATTATATTCAAAAATTTCAGCTTTCGGGAAAGATTAAAACTCCCCCTTTGCATATATCGGATAAAACACAATACCCCTACCCCTTTTTAACTGATTGCACAGCCTTTTAAAAACAGCGAAATTTAAAAAAGGGTATAAATATCCTAATTATCCTACTATACAGAATAATAATAAACGAATTAAAAGCGGTTGTCAATATTTTTGCCGAAAATACCCTGCCACTTAAAGGCAACAATACCGTGTTTTCGCCCTTTTTCGCCTTTTTTTTGAGATTTTGACCGTGCTTATAACGTAATTTGCAATTTAACGAAATTTTTTAAATATTTTTAAGACTGCAATTAAAAAATTTATGTCCCTACCCCTTGCAAACAAGACAAAATAACAGCATAAAGCTGTTGAAAACCGAAAAAATCTCCTCTTTGTTTGCCGTTAAACTCCTATGCGAGATTAAATTTTTATACCGAAACAAAATTGACCGCCGGACAGCTGCTGTTTAAAACAAAACCGCTCCGAACATTATCGGAGCGGTTAAAAAGCGTGCGAAATTAAATCAGTTGTTTTTTCTTATTTCCGTTCTCTTGATTTTTCCGCTTATCGTCTTGGGGAGCTCGTCGACGAAATCGATAAGCCTCGGGTATTTATATGGAGCCGTTGCCTTTTTGACGAAAGTCTGAATTTCCTTTTTGAGTTCCTCGCCGGGCTTATAGCCTTTGGCAAGCACTATCGTCGCTTTTACCACCTGTCCTCTGACGGGGTCGGGAGCGCCTGTTACGGCACATTCCAAAACAGAGGGGTGTTCCATTATAGCACTTTCCACCTCAAAAGGTCCTATACGGTAACCGCTCGACTTTATAAGGTCGTCCGTTCTGCCGACGTAGAAGAAGAATCCGTCCTCGTCGCACCACGCCATATCGCCCGTGTGATAGAAGCCGTCGTGCATAGCCTCGTCCGTCTTTTCCTTGTCACGGTAGTATTCCTTTAACATTCCGTAAGGGATACCGTCCGAATAATCTATACAAATCTCGCCCACCTCGCCGTTGGGAACGGGCTTGGAATCGGAATCTAAAAGCGCGATTTTGTATTGGGGCGACGCCTTGCCCATAGAGCCGAGTTTTGGCGTTGTGCCGATAAGGTTTGCAATGGTAAGCGTCGTTTCCGTCTGACCGAACCCTTCCATAAGCGTGAGCCCCGTCACTTCTTTAAAGCGATTGACTACTTCGGGATTTACAGCCTCGCCTGCCGTCGTAGCGTATACTATCGAAGAGAGGTCATAGTGATTTAAATCTGCCTTTATCAAAAATCTGTAAATGGTTGGAGGTGCACAGAAAGTGGTTACCTTATATTTTTCTATCATTTTCAAAACTTTGTCTTGGTCAAATTTTGAAAAATCATAGGTAAACACGCAAGCTCCGCAAAGCCATTGACCGTAAAGCTTTCCCCATACGGCTTTACCCCAGCCTGTTTCGGCTACGGTGAAATGAAGCCCGTCCTCAGATACGTTATGCCACCATTTTGCCGTGATAAAGTGACCCAAAGGATAAGCAAAAGTGTGCGCCACCATTTTGGGATAGCTAGTGGTGCCCGAGGTGAAATACATGAGCATTATGTCGTCTATGGTGAGCGAAGGGTCTCTGTCGCACTTGTCGGGATAGGAATACGCCTCGTCAAAACTTGTCCAACCGTCCTTTTTGCCTATTATGATGAGGTTGTCGACGCCCGTTTCTTTTGCGGCAAGCTCTACCTCGCCCGATATAGTGCCGTCCGAAGTGCAAAGAATACAACTGACCCCCGCCCTCTCGATACGGTAAACGACGTCCTTCTTTTTAAGCTGATCGGTTGCGGGAATGGCGATTGCGCCGATTTTGTGAAGCGCTACGATTGCAAGCCAGAACTCAAAGTGACGGCGGAGTATAAGCAAAACTCTGTCGCCCTTTTTGACGCCCTTGGCTTTCAAAAAGTTTGCCACCTGATTGGACATTAAACTGATATCCTTAAACGTGAAAATTCTTTCCGATTCGTCGTCGGCTACCCAAATCATAGCTTTTTTATCGGGATTTGTTTTTGCCCATTCGTCCACTACGTCATATCCGAAATTGAAATTTGACGGAGCGTGAAATTTGAGCGATTTTAAAGTATTGTCTTCGTTTAGTTCTTCAGTTACAAATTTTTCATAAAGTTTCATAGTCTATCTCTCTTTAAAATTATTTTCAAATTAATTTTTAGTCTCCCCGCAGGTTTTAATACTCTGTCAAAACCTTCGCACGTCGTTAAACCGTATCTAAACTATGCTTTAATTTCCCGTTAAAAAAAGGGAGACCTTTCGGTGTCTCCCTTTTTCTTATTTAGCAAGGTTTGCTTTAAGCGTTTCAAGCTCACTACGCAACGTTTCAGGGAGTTTGTCACCAAACTTTGTGTAGAACTCCTCGATACCTTCGGCTTCTGTTTTCCACATATCCTTATCGACGTCAAGCAGTCCTTTCAAAGTCTCTATGTTAATGTCAAGACCGTCGATATTAATGTCTTCGGCCTTAGGCACGAAACCGATTGCGGTTTCGTCAGCATCAACGGCGCCTTCGCAGCGCTTGATAATCCAATCCAGCACCCTCATGTTATCGCCAAAGCCCGGCCATATAAAGTGTCCGTTTTCGTCTGTTCTGAACCAGTTAACGTTAAAGATTTTCGGAAGCTTGTCCGTTTTGTTTTTCATGTCAAGCCAATGGGCAAAATAGTCGCCCATGTTGTATCCGCAGAAAGGAAGCATTGCCATAGGGTCACGGCGAACCACGCCGACAGCACCTGCCGCCGCCGCCAGCACCTGCCGCCGCCGCCGTTGTTTCACTTGCCATGATTGAACCTATAAACACGCCGTTTTCCCAGCTCTTAGATTCGTAAACGAGCGGAGTGGTTTTCGCTCTTCTTCCGCCGAATATGATAGCGTCAAGCGGTACTCCTTCGGGATTTTCAAATTCGCTTGAAATGCACGGGCAATTGACCGCCGGCGCGGTAAATCTTGAATTGGGGTGAGCCGCTTTTACAGGCTTGCCGTCTGCGTCAACGGTGTCGGGAGTCCAGGGATTTCCCTTCCAATCGACAGCCTTTTTGGGCGGATTTTTGTCAAGTCCTTCCCACCATACCGTGTTGTTTTCGAGATTGTGGCAGACGTTGGTGAAAATGGTGCCCTTTCTCGTTGAAGCGAGAGCGTTGGGGTTTGATTTTTCGTTCGTTCCCGGAGCTACGCCAAAGAAACCGTTTTCGGGGTTGATGGCGTAAAGTCTGCCGTCGCTGCCCACTCTTATCCAGGCGATGTCGTCGCCTACGGTGTGAATTTTATATCCTTTTTCGAGATATTCTTTGGGCGGAATGAGCATGGCAAGGTTTGTCTTTCCGCAAGCGGACGGGAAAGCCGCGGCGATATATTTTGTTTCGCCGTTCGGTTTTTCAAGACCTAAAATGAGCATGTGCTCTGCCATCCAGCCCTGTTGCCAGCCCTGATATGAGGCTATACGGAGCGCAAAGCATTTTTTGCCGAGCAATACGTTGCCGCCGTATCCGGAATTGACGGACATTATCGTGTTGTCCTCGGGGAATTGGCAGATATATCTCTTTTCCTCGTCGATATCCGCTTTGGCGTGCAAACCTTTGACAAAATCGTCGCTGTCGCCGAGAGCGTCGTAAACTTTTGAGGAAACTCTCGTCATTATGCACATATTCAAAACAACGTAAATGGAATCGGTAAGCTCTATACCTATCTTAGAGAATTTTGAACCGATTGCACCCATCGAATAAGGAATGACGTACATCGTCCTTCCTTTCATCGAACCGTCGTAAATTTCTTTTAACATTTTATACGCTTCGTCTTTTTGCATCCAGTTGTTTGTCGGACCTGCCGTTTCCTTTTTCTCGGTGCAGATAAAGGTTCTGCCTTCGACACGGGCAACGTCGTTGACCGCAGTGCGATGCAAATAACAATCCGGCAATAGCTCTTGATTAAGTTTTATCATCTCGCCCGTCGAGCAAGCCTCTTTGCGGAGAGCCTCGATTTGCTCTTTTGAGCCGTCTATCCAGACGATTTTGTCCGGCTTGGTCAAAGCCGCGCTTTCGTTTACAAACTTCTCAACATATTTGTTCATTATAGCCTCCAATTAAAGTTTGCTTTAAAACCTGAGCGATTTTAAAACCTTATGTTTTTAGCCTGAGAAATCCGCCACAAACGACAGACCGCCTGCGGATTTTCTCATTTAAAATAAGTAAAGCACAATTTATAAAAAATAGCAACAAATTTTTTTTAAAATTTGATATTTTGTTTTGCTTCGTTAAAGGCGATAAAACGCCGACAAAGGCATAAATGTCTACGTCGGCGTTTCGTTATCACAATTATAAATCAATTTTAGGCATTAAATCGAATAGCTTTAATATGTAAAGATTTTTTTTATATTTTTAAGCTATACATACAAAATATATCACTTAACCGCCTTAAGCTTAACCCGTGCCTTTTATCCTTAAGGCTTTAGCGTCAATCAAATAAAATAGGGTCAATCCGATTTTAAATTGCATATTTGTTGTAAGGAACAAAAATATGTTCGGTAACGGTCAATCCCGTCGGATAGGTAATATAAGGCAATACGCCTATATCCTTTCCGCTCGACGTATCCACTTTCTGAATGACGGGCTGTGCGACAATCTTTTTCAAATCCTCTGTGGAGAGCGATGCAGACGGGCTGTAACCTATCGGTATTGCGCCCTCTCTTAAAACGTATTCGCGGTTGACAAGCTGAGCGTCATCTTCGCTATACAGTCTAACGGGCTGAGTGGTATAGCTATAAAAATACCACTCGCGCATTGCGTTGTGTCCGCCCGAAAAAACTATCGATACGTTTTGGTATTGCGGAATGACAACCGAATATGCGCACTCGGTCATCAATTCCTTTTCAAGCGAGCCTTCTCTTCCTATTACCATATACGGAACTACTCCCACTTCGCTGTTGACGTAAAACTCGACTACACCGCCGCTTATCTTTTTATAATACTGA
>FR901023.1:53411-67286 GCA_000437555.1 Acidaminococcus sp. CAG:917
CCGACCACGCTATCTTGAGAGTCTGGTCGCCGTAAATTCCGACGTATGGGTCTATGAGCGCAAGTCTGTCCGGAAGATACGCCTTGTCAATTTCGCCCGCTTCCGCCATGGCAGTGAGCAATGTGACGGAAGACACGGTGGTAACTCCTCCCATCGAATGGCAGACAAAACGGATTTCGTCCCTTTGGGTGAGATAATCTTCAAAGGCAGTCGTCACATTATTCATAAATCTTAAATATTCCGCCGCAAAATACTCGCATATCGAGCCGTCAAACGCCGCCTCTTGCGACCACGAGCCTTGATTGTTTTCGTCCACCTCTATTATCCTGCTGCCTATGCCGTTTTCGCCCATAGTCCATATCGCCTTGTTTACCTCGATGACGGCATTACCCATCAAATCGGCGTCTTTGCCGTTGCCCTCAGCTTCGACAAACTGCTCATAGTGGAAATATAACACGTTCCAGCCTCTGTTCTCGAAGTTTTGGGAAGCGTCATAAAAAAGCTCGCTAAGCTCTACGTCATATCCCATATGATTATCGCCCCAGAAATAGGCGTTTGAATATCTGCCCTCGGACGGCTGAACGCCGTGTATAATCACGATTGTGGGCTTGTCGGGGTCGAAATTGGAAGCGACCGCCTCGGCGTCGTTTACCGATACCTCGTCGGGAACCGGTCTGCCTTTATAGTCCGTCACCCCGCTGTCGTAGCCCGTCACCAAAAACAAGCCTTGCTCTTTGCCCTCTTTGGTGAGAGTCGGCATATTTTCGTTCAGATACATATTTTTATAGTCTTTAAACTCGTCAGTCCGAAATCTCGAAAAATCCAAAGGTGCGCTCGTTTCGCCGTTACAGGCGACAAGAGCAAAACAGACCGAAAGCATAAGCGTTAAAGAAACTAAAATCAAAATAATCTTTTTCATTAAATTTTGTCTTAAAGACTTCCCCCTTTTTCGATTGCGAAACGATTCGCAAAATAAATCATCTAAACTACGTTAAAACAAAGCCCGAAATTATTATAAAGCCGTTATCTCAAACCGCCGAGTTTATTTAACGTTGAAAGAGCATTTCATTTATGGTTAACCCTCTTTCGATTTAAGCTATTCCCCTGCCCGACGAATTTATAATTATATATGCGAATATGCGCATATGTTATGAAGAATATATAGGCATATTTTTATATGCTAACATATCAATTTTAAAGCGCAAATAAAATACTTTAACGTTTGATAATCTATGCATATGTTTTAAATAAATTTTAATTTATCCCATGTAAAAAATCAACCCCCATTTTCAAATATTGTCATTTGATAACCTTGCGTTTTAAGAGCTTTTGCATTCCGCATTCGCACCGATACTCTTAGTTTAAAAAAAACGTTGATTTTTGAACTAAAAGGAAGTTATAATAATATTACAAATCAAAACTCTATCCGCTTTTGCGGAATAAGGAGCGAATATGGAAATATATCAGATTGTATTGATTGCAATTGCCGCCGCTATAGGCGCATTTATCCTGTTTATGATTTTGAGGACGGTTTTCACGCGTCCGCCCAAAAATAAAACAAAACAATTCACGCCCGTGGAAGCGGACGCCGATAAACTTTTAGAGCACCTCTCGGGAGCTATACAGATTCCCACCGTATCCATGGTGGAAGAATTTGTCGGACAGGACAAACCGTTTTTGGATTTTAAAAAATATCTCGAAAAGACTTTTCCGCTTATCCACAAGACGGCAAGCGTTACCGTGATAAACGGCTATTCGCTCGTCTATCACTTCAAGGGCAACGATTCGTCCCTTTTGCCCGCCTGCTTTTTGGCACACCAGGACGTTGTTCCCGCAACGCCTGAAGGTTGGGATTATCCGCCGTTCAGCGGAAAGATAACCGACGACGGCTATGTTTACGGCAGAGGCTCGCAGGATATGAAAGGACATATGTTCGCCCTGCTCGAGGGAATGGAAGCTCTGTTAAAAGAGGGCAAAACTTTTTTGCGTGACGTATACTTCTGTTTCGGACACGATGAAGAGCCGGGAACAAGCTTTGAAGGCGCGCCCAAAATCGTTGAATATTTTGTCGAAAAGAAAATGAAGTTTGAGTTTGTCCTCGACGAGGGCGGAACGATTATGGACGGCAAAATGCTCGGCGTCAAAGGTATGCTTGCCATGATAGGTATCTGCGAAAAGGGCAACAGCGATATAGAAATTTCCGTAAAACTCAAAGGCGGTCACGCTTCTAACCCCAAACGCAAAACGGCTGTCGGACAGCTTGGCGTGGCACTTGCCAAAATACAAAAGCACCCCATGCCGACAAGGTGGACTACCGTGACAAAATATACCTTTAAAGAGATTTCAAAACGTGCGTCGGGTCCCTTAAAATTTGTCATGGTCAACCGTGACATTTTATCCCCCCTCGTCAAAAAAATCTTTACCGTGGCGTCGTCGATGACAAACGCCCTCGTCCGCACCACTTTTTCACCCACTATGCTGTGGGGCTCGGACGCAAGAAACACCCTGCCTAACGAGGTTAAGGCGAACATCAACACAAGGATAATCACGGGCGAAACGATAGAGGACGTCGAAAAATATTTAAGAAAACTTCTCGGCAAAGGCGTGGAAGTCAAGACAGTGGTATACACCGCTCCCACTCCCGTGGGCGACATAAAAAGCTATGCTTATAAATCGCTCTCCGACACGATAGACGAAGTTTTTCCGAACACCGCTACAATACCGTATATGTTCATTGCGGCGTCGGACGCGAGATTTTACTTCCCCGTTTCCGACAACGTTTTCAGGTTCGGACCCTTCCTCAATTCGCTCGACGACCAAAACCGCATACACGGCATAAACGAAAGACTGCACAAAGACCAATTAAAAACGGCTACACAGTTCTTTGCCAGGTTTATAGAAAATACCTGCGTCAAAAAAGATTAAACGCACGCCTGGTTTATACGCTTTGGACATAATAAGCGTGTGCGCCATAATAAAGGTGTGTGCGTCACAATATGTTGACTGAAGTTTAACTAAAGATATATAAATCAAACGAGAAGAACAAACATTTCTTTGACATATTGTGAGCATATAAGCCCGTCAAGACGGCTCAGACCTTTACAAACGGCGCCATGCCTCAAAACAGCTATGCAATAAGATTTTGCAAACAGCGTAAAAAAGGTTTTGCAAACAGCTTGAACAGGATAAAATCTGAAAAAAACGCCCTTATCGGGCGTTTTTTTGCGTGCAAAGAGTTTATATCTTGCGTTGCATATCGGCTGAATACCATACAGATAGTAAAAAAAAATAAATTTTTTTTTATTCTTGAATTTTCGCCGACTATATGCTACAATTTTCTTCCATCTTTACAAAGGAGTTTTAAAGTGTACGACGTGGATAATCCGGCAACGCTGGACAGTAAAATTCAAAAACTTATCGTTTTGTTCGTATTCGAGAAAATGGCGATTCCGCTTGAAGAATCGACAGTGTTGGATTTATGCACTTCGGACAACAATTGGCTCTCTTATATCGACTGCAAACAGTATCTCGACGAGCTTTTAGAAACAAATCTTTTATACAGAGTTCCCAGGTCGGATTATATAAGCATAACGCAGGACGGCATTTCCTGCCTTTCGCTGTTCTTTCCCCGCATACCGTCTCACATAAGAGAGGAAATCACAAACTATACACGTGAAAACCGTATGCGCTATAAGCGCAAACAACAGTATTTTTGCGATTATTCCAAAAACTCCGACGGCACCTATACCGTGATTATGAAAATCAAAAACGACATAACCACGCTTATGGAACTCCGACTCATCGTAAACGACAGGCAGACGGCAAAGTATATCTTCAAAAATTGGACGGAAAAGGCGTCTGAAACCTTTGCGCTTATCCACGACACCCTTTTAGAATAGGAGGAATTATGTATTCGTATCGCACCAACGGCACCTGCTCGAGAGAAATAATCTTCGACGT
Source organism: Acidaminococcus sp. CAG:917 (assembly GCA_000437555.1). GTDB lineage: Bacteria > Bacillota > Clostridia > Christensenellales > CAG-917 > CAG-917. The sequence goes on from FR901023.1 coordinate 57,372, forward strand.
CAAAGACGATATCTTGACCGACGTCAAATTCGTCGGCGGTTGCAGCGGCAATCTTCAAGGTATCTCCCGACTGACTGTCGGCAAAAACATCGACGAGATAATATCTGCGCTAAGCGGCATACAGTGCCGAGGCGGCACCTCCTGCCCCGACCAACTCGCCAAAGCGTTGAGTGGGTATAAAGTAAAATCTAAAAAGAACTGAATTTGTTAAAACGCAAAGACGGCATTGCCGTCTTTTTTTTTGTAAAACTAAAACTTTCCCTTATCACTCGCATTTTTAACCTGTCCCAACAATGAATATTAAGCTCGAAACATTTAACTTGCATTATAAACATTGTTACGCTATAATAAAGCAAAGAAAACAAAAAAAAGAGGTAAACAATGAAAACAAAAAAGGCTTTAGCCGTTATCGGTATAGTATTGATAATCGGCATTATGGCAGTTGTTTTTACGGCTTGCAACAACTCAACCTATCAGGAAAAACTTAAAGAGGCAGGCTATGTGATAACGGATATATCGGACATTCTGCCCGACAAGGATAAAGTGGAATGGGCGTTTGAAGCCTACCACCCGACAACGCTCGACTCTGTAAGCGTTATCAAATATAAATCGTTAAAGGACGCCAAAGCGGCTGAAGAAACCGCAAAAAAATATGTCCCCGGTAAAAACGGCTACTATTGGAATGACGCCATAAACTCATCTAAAGCCGACACGGTCGAAAGACAGAGTATGTTGCTATTTGTGGGCACGGCAAAAGCCGTTGAGATAGCAAAATAAATTTTTGCAAATAAAAATCGAGGTATGTATTATGTATAAAAGAAAAATATTAACTCTTTCTATCTGCCTTATTTTGCTTTTTTCCTGTGTTTTCGTGCTGTCTGCCTGTGACGACGTCGAAAAGGTGACTTTTAAAGAGAGCGATTTTTACGGCACTTGGGCATACGTTAAAGGAACAGCTCAAGGTGATTATCTAGATAGCGTAGAATTTGTAAATGAGAACGAACAGCTTAAAGTGAAAATGGACAGAGGATTAAACAGATTAAGTTATGACGCCGTTCTTAAAGGTAACAGCATAATTTGTATTATCGACCATTTTACTGACGATGATTACGGTTATTATTTTTTTACAATGGACGACAGCAAATCGTTTATTACTTATACGTCAATGTTTAGAAGTGGCGAAGTTTTAGATACCGCAAAATTCTGTTCGGACTACTCATACGCCAATCTTGATTAGGTTTTATCGCCTTTAGGTAACGCTCTGCGATATGCAGAGCGTTTTTGTTACCTGTCGTTTATCTTTTCTTTTATTTTTTTAGGCTTTTCCTTCGTAGGCTCATTTAAAGCGTTTTTATCTATAATTTCCGCTTCGTTTGCGATTGTAGACACCTTGTCCTTATCGAGCCATTTTTCGATATTTTCTACGGCTTCCGATAAATTGCCCTGTTTATAATATCCGTGAAAAATTTTGTTATCGCTGAGCATTTGCAAGACATCTGCGTCAAGTTGTTTGCTCTCTTCGAGGTTGTGCACTCTGCCCTTTTGAGCGAAATTATTGCCTCTTACGATAAAGGCATTGTAGTTATCGAAACTGTCATACCTTTTGCGGATTTCGTCTTTGTATTCCTTATCAACGCTCTTTTTGCCGTAAACCTGTCCGACAAAAAAAACGCAGTGAAAACACTGCGGTAAAATTTTTTATTTGAAAATTTGATTATTTTTCTGTTTACCGATTTTACTTATTTACTTGCCCGATTGCTTTTTAATCGTTTTAGCTTTATATAAACTCAATCAGCTCATTAAAGATAGACTAAAACTTGTTAAAACTGTTTGGATTTTATAAGCACTTTGCCGTAACTGCGGTCGTGCTTTTGAGAGCAGAACTCGAATGCCTTTTGAGAGTCGTCAAAGTCGAACACTTCGGCGACAAGATTGTCCGTCACTACGACGTTGTTTGCCAAAAAGTTGATGGCGGAGGATATTTCGTCTATTCCGTTGTTAACGCCCTTTATAGTGAGCTGTTTTGAAAACACCGTATCGATGTTTGCGTCGAAACTTAAAACGTGGTTGTTGTAACCGGATATGACGATGACGCCGCCCTCACGCGTATAATTATAGGCAATGGAAAAAGGCAGCTCTCTCGGCTCGAACACGGTATAATCCGCCATACGTCCGCCTGTGATTTCACAAATCACGCTGTCAAGATTTTCCTTGCGGTTGTTTATCGTATAATACACGCCGAGTTCTTCGGCAAGTTTGAGTCTGTCATCGTAGCCGTCCACCAAAATGGGAACAAGCTGATAGTAAAGCGCAAGCTGAGATATGACGAGCCCGAAAGTGGAAGCGCCGATTACAAGCAAAAAGTCGCCCTTTTCAAAGTCGAAATTTTCGAGCACCTGATTGGCTAAAGCGATATAGTCTATAAAGACCGCTTCGCTGTCCTTTATCCCCTCAGGCAAGGAATAGACGTTGCCCACGGGCATATTGACAAAGTCGCACAAAAAGCCGTCGGTATCGAGCCCCATTATTTTTATTTTTCGCTGAGCCTTTTCTTCGTTTTCGACAGCGCTGTCGATATAGGGCGACAAAACAACCCTCATACCCATTTTGAAACCGCTGTCTTCGTCCGCTTCGCTTACGTATCCCACGGCGGAGTGCGACGGCACAATATTCCTGATATTGTTTGTTCCCTTATAAAAGGCTATGTCCGTTTCGGACAGAGCGCACGTTGAAATTTTAACTCTTATCTGTCCCGCCGCCCTCTTCGACTTTGTTTCGACGAATTTAAGTTCGTGCGGTCCTTCGATTTTCCAAGATTTCATAATACCTCTTGAAATTATTATACCTCAATCTGCCCCAAAAAGCAACTAATATAACATTCTTGCGTTAGACGGCAAAGTCAGCACCGAGCCGACCATAGCGAGTATCTTTTCGCCCGTCTTAGGAATATTGGCGTCGCCGACAACGTATATTCTTTTGTGCTTCCAGATTGTAGAACACTCTTTAGAGAGCATTCTCGTCGTAAAGAGAGCGTCGGCAATTTCGGGATTGAGACCCACCAAAAGCGCGGAAACGTTTTCCTCGGACAGAGCCCTAACAAGTTTTTCTCTTAGCGCCATTATCCTGTGTTCGTTGGATATGACGTAACCGTTGTCGCAGTAAGGACACTTTTGCAAAAGATAACTGTCGATAGACACCCTTTTTCTCTTTCTCGTAAGTTCCACAAGCCCAAGGCTTGTCATGGACACGACGTTTGTCCGCATACCGTCCGATTTAACTTCCTCTTTGAGCGTTCTTAAAACTTCCTCTTTATGCGCCTGTTCAGTCATGTCGATAAAATCTATAATGATTATACCGCCGAGATTTCTGAGCCTTATCTGCTTTGCAATCTCTTTTGCCGCGGCAAGATTGGTCATAAACACGGTATCTTCGAGGTTTTTGCCCCCTACGTATTTTCCGGTGTTTACGTCGATGACGTTTAAAGCTTCCGTTTTGTCTATAACAATTTCACCGCCGTTTTGAAGTTTAACCTTTCTCGATAAAAGCGAATCAATCTGCGCCCCAAGTCCGTAATGAAGCAAAATGTTTTGCGGTTTATCATAAAACTCCACGGGAACGTCACTGAATTCCGACACCGCCATATCGTATGCCATTTTATCGTTTACCACTATCTTTTTAAGGTCGTTAAATCTTAAATCCCTGAGCGCTCTGAGCAAAAGGTCGTCCTCTTTGAATATCGCCGTCTTTTCCTGAGCCCGAGAATATCTTTCCAAAAGATTTTTCCAAAGTTCTTCAAGTTCGGAAAGTTCGGATAAAATCTCCTCGCTTGACGCCTTTTCCGCCGCCGTTCTGCAAATTGCTCCCATACCTTCGGGAAGTGCCGAACGAACGAGATTTTCAAGCTCCGCTTTTCTTTCCTCGTCGGTTATTCGCCTCGATACGCTTACGAATTCAGAACGGGGCAAAAACACAAGATATCTTCCGGGCAGCGTTATATCCTGTGAAAGTCTCACTCCTTTTTCGCCGAATTGGTCCTTTACTACCTGACAGAGAACGCTGTCGCCGGGAGAGAGATTGAGCGTCTCGCCTGTGGGAGTACTGCCTTCCACAAGAGTCTGACCTACGTGCAGAAATCCGTTGCGTTCTAATCCTATGTTTACAAAACACGCTTTCATGCCCGAAAGCACGTTTTCCACCTTGCCTTTGTAGATATTGCCGACAACCCCTCTTGCCGCCGTTTTTTCAATGGAAAAATCGACAAGCTCATTGTTGTCGTCCGCTACAGCAACTCTTACATATTGCGGTTTATAATCAAGATAAAGCGTTTTCATTTAAATGATAAAACTCGTCGACGTCTACGAGTTTGTCTCCGTTCAAGATATATTGTCTTATTTTTAATATTTCCGTTATTGTTGCGCGGCAGCATGCAGTCGCAAAACGCTCCGGGCGAAGATTTACCGCACCGCTTGCAAGCACAGCCGTATGCTCGTCCACTTCAAAAACTTTTTCCGTGACGTCCTCTGTGACGCTCTCGCCCTTTTTAACATAGGAAGCGATATACCTTTCCTTTTTTTCAAGCGGCGTGAAAAAGTCGTATTGAGCCGCCACGACCCTGAACTGAAGATTGGGATTTTCGTCCACGTCGACGGCGGCTATTCCCATTAAACCTTCGGGGCAGTTTTTGTTGTAAAGCGGCAGAAAATCCTTTGCCTTCATATCCGTGCATACGGTCACGTATTCAGCCCGGGACGCAAGACCGAGCGGAAGCGGCGATGAAAAATATATGAGCATATGCGGATTAAATCCGTTGGAAAACCTAACGTCTATCCCCGCTCTGCGGAATATCCTCTGAAAATGACGGAGCGTGTCTATATGCGAGATAAAACAAAAGTTATCCGTTTTTTTAAATTTCAACAGTATCATAATATCGTGCACCTGCCAAGTTTAGACGCTCCGCAGCCGTTGCACTTCTCACGGCAGTTACAGGTTGTCTTTTGTTCGACCGCCTTAAGATATTCCTTTTTGAAATAATCTTTGGGAACGCCCGTATCGATAAAATCCCACGGCAAAGGGGCGTCTAAATCTATCGCTTTTGTGAATTTGTCGACGGCGACGCCGTTTTCGGCAAACGCCTCAGTCCACTTATCCCATTTGAAATGCTCGCTCCAGCTGTCGAAACGGCAACCCTTTAAATAAGCCGACTCTATAACCGAGCATAGCGAGCCGTCTCCCCTTGCGAACGCTCCCTCGAGACACGACGTTTCCGCTCCGTGCCAGGAAAATTTCACGCCTTTAATGCGCTTTAGCTTGTCCTTTAAATACCTTTGACGAAGCAGCATTTCCTCCACCGAAATCTGCTCCGACCATTGAAAAGGCGTGCAAGGCTTGGGAACGAAAACCGAACAGCTTACCGAAAGCGTAAGCGAACGGCTTCTTTCTTTTTTGCGGAAAAGCTCTTTAAGTCTTAAACAGATGTTCGCTATGCCGTCGAGGTCGTCATACGTTTCGGTGGGAAGCCCCATCATAAAATACAGTTTTACCGACGTATATCCCGCATCGAACGCCATTTCGATATTGTCTATATCGGCGTCCGTTATGTTTTTGTTTATGACGTCTCTGAGCCTTTGCGTGCCCGCCTCGGGAGCAAAGGTCAGCGAACTTCTTCGAGAATTCTGAACAATGTCGCCCTCGAAACTGTTGAGCCTGAGCGACGGCAGTGATAAATCGACGTGCTTGGCGTCCGACATTTTTTTAAGATAGCCGATAAGCTCTTTAAGATAGCTGTAATCGCCTGTGGAAAGGGAACAGAGCGAAAGCTCCTCGTAGCCTGTCGAATCGATTATCTTTTCGGCGAGAGCGGCTATTCTCTTTGCGCTTCTTTCTCTTATCGGGCGGTAATAAAATCCCGCCTGACAGAATCTGCAACCCGAAGTACAGCCTCGGTATAATTCCATAACCGCCCTGTCGTGCACAATGTTTATGTTCGGCACCAAAAGCGACGTAGGATAAGGCGAGTTTTCAAAATCTTCAACAATTGCCTTTTTGACGGTTTCCCCCTCTTTGTGAAGGGCGGGACAGTATACACCCTTAAGTTTAGAGCATTTCTCTAAAAGCTCGAGTTTTGACCAGCCCTCCTCTTTTGCCTTCGCTTTAAGCTTTAAAATTTCGAGGTCGACTTCTTCTCCCTCGCCTATGACGATTAAATCGAAAAAGTGTTTAAACGGTTCGGGATTGACGGCGCATGGTCCCCCTGCGATAATTAAAGGATATTTGTCTCCCCTCTCGCTTGCCCTGAATGGAATTTCGGCAAGCTCTAACATATAAAGTATGTTGGTGTAAAGCAACTCGAATTGCAAAGAAAATCCCACGACGTCAAAATCGCAAAGAGCGGTTTTTGTTTCAAGCGAAAAAAGCGGAATGCCGTATTGCTTTAACTTTTCCCCCAAATCCGTCCAGGGAGCGTAGCATCTTTCCGCGATAAAGTCAGGTTGAGAATTTATAATGTCGTATAAAATCTGCAACCCGAGGTTGGACATTCCTATTTCATAAACGTCGGGAAAACAAAAACAAAATTTCGCCCTTGCTTTTTTCGTCATATCGGGCGTATTAAACTCACCGCCGAGATACCTTGAAGGTTTTTCGACGGTGAGCAGCAATTCCTTTAATTTTTTAATATCTACAAAGTGCATAATAAACTTGCGCCTATAATACCCGCGTCATTGCCGAGCACGGCTTTCGTCACCTTTATCTTTGGATTATATTCTTTTCCGTAAACATTCGTGTCTACAAACGACTGAAGCGGTTTAATGAGGCTGTCGCCCTGATTGGACACTCCGCCGCCGATGAGCACGATTTCGGGATAAAAGATATTGCAAAAATTGACGATGCCCTCGCCGAGATATTTGATATATCTGTCAACCACTTCCATTGCCGCCCTGTCGCCCTTTTCGGCGCAGTCAAACGCCACTTTGCCGTTTAAACCGCCCTTTTCAACCGCCTCGGCAAGAAGACTGGTCGGGTTTTTGAGCACGGCGGCTTTAGTCTGATTTATAAGCGCCGTAGCGGAAGCGTATGCCTCAAAGCAACCTTTTCTGCCGCAGCCGCACGGTTCTCCGCCGACGTAAAGCGTCGTGTGTCCGCCCTCGCTGCCTGCCGATATGTTGCCCGTGATGAGATGTCCGCCCGATATTATGCCCGTGCCTATCCCCGTGCCTATCGTAAACATTAAAACGTCTTTTGCGCCTTTTGCCCCGCCGTATTTGGCTTCGGCAAGCACGGCGCAGTTGGCGTCGTTGGAAATTTTTATCGTCTTTTGAAAATCGAGACCGCTTCTGAAAAGTTTTACAAACTCGACGTTTTTCAGATTTAAATTGCAACAGTATCTGACAACGCCCGCTTCGTCCGCTATAGAACCGGGGAAGCCAAGACCGATTCCGCCTATATCGTCAAGCGTCAGAGAGCAATCGGTAAGTAAATCCACGGTAAGATGCACCATATTGGCGATGAATTCAACGGTGTCTGTTCCTTTGTCCGTTTCGACGGTCCTCTTTGCAACAATTTCGCCAAGCTCGTTTACAAGTCCCGCCTTCGCGCTCATTCCGCCGATGTCGATTCCTATATATTTCATAAAACACCTCATAGTGATTGTGCATAAATTATATTGCACCAAAAATAAAATGTCAACAACAGGCAGGCATTATATCGCAGGAAGGCTAACGTTGCCGCGCAAACGCTAAACTAAAAAAGAAAAACCGTCCCAAACGGGGCGATTTGGATTTTTTGTTCAGCTGTTAATCTTTAAAATCTTCAGTCCTTTTGATTTTAAAATCCGATTGTTTTTATAATTTATGAAATACATTAAAATTTTTATGAATATATTAAATTCTTAAATTTTTTTGCGTATTGATTTTTATTTAGTTCCTTTTATTTTTTGATTTTCACACCTATATTTTTAATTTATATTTTAACGGTTTTATTTATACGTCTTATAATTGTTTTTCACTGCGTTCTGAGTTTTATCCCGATTTGAACCGTCAATATTCAGCGTTTCGCCGATAGGCTTTAAAAGCTCGTTGTTTTCAAACAGTCTGTTCAGCTGTTTTTCGTCAAGCGTTCTTCTCCCTTTATCCGAATCCACCACCACCGTTATTTCGGTATTGCAATTCATCTTTTTTAATAGGTTTACAAGCGGAGCGGAAGAGGAAACCACTATCGTCTTTTTTTCCACGCCGTTAAAATAATCCTTTTGGCGATTGGAAAAAACGTGGCAATACGCTTCCTTTTTTGACCCGTATACAGCTCCTGCAAAGAGAAACACGGCGATAATTCCGAGCGAATAATTTATATCGAAAAACGCGCTTATTAAAAAAAGCGCGAACAGAGCAAACGAAAGAGTGATTCCCACCCCTTTTAAAATTTTTAAAGCTTTTAGTCTGTTTTTCACGACAGCCAAAACTACCCTGCTTCCGTCAAGGGGAAAAGCAGGCAAAAGATTGAATACGACAAGCGAAACGTTCGCCCAAAAAAAAGGCTTTAATATTTTCTCTGTGTGAGGAAATGCCCACCATATCGCCATTACGACGAATATCAAAATAAGATTTGCCAAAGGTCCCGCGACGGCGATATAAGCCATCGAACGTTTGTCCATCTTTTCCTCGCCCCACAGACACGCACCGTAAGGCATCAACGTGAGTTCTCCCAAAAGGTATCCCCTCGTTTTTGCGGCAAGCATATGCGCCGTTTCGTGAAAAAACAGCGCAAACAGCGTCCACAAAAAGACAGAGCCTTTCCCCAAAAAGATTAAAACCACTCCAAACGCCAAAAAAAGCGGATGAAGTTTGATTTTAGCCAAGCGACGTCAGCACTCCCCCGAGCAAAGCCACGCCCGTAACCATTTTGGCGATATTAAAACAGAGATATCCGAACGATACGAAAGCTCCTACTCCCGTAGCTATAATCGCGGCGTCGAAAATTCCGAATTTCTTTTTAGAAGAAATCTCCTCTTTTTTTGCCTTACCCACGTTCTTTTCGACATAGTTGTTCTCTTGAATAGATGCTTCAGTTTTTTGCATAGCGTCAAATTTCATAAGCCACCTCGGTAGACTATATGCCGAAAAATTAAATCTATTCAAAAAATTTTCATTTTTTAATAAATCTTTTACCGCGATTTAACGGACTGTTTAAATTTGCGGTCTGTAAATTTTACCGCCTTTTATGTTTTACCGCTTATTTTTCACCGCTTGCGTTTACGGGACGTTTGAATTTTACAATCCGTTTATATTTACTGCCCGTTTTAATTTAAAGTCAATTTTCACGCTTTTTTAAAACGGCGGTATCAAGTGGACATAAAAGTCTTTATTCTGTTCGCTCTCGTGTTTATGATAACGTAGAAATCGCCTTTGTCGGTCAATTCGAGTTCTAAATAGACGTCGCTGTCAAGTTCGAAATAGTCTCCCAGCAAATGCCTTAAGTCGGATTTCAATACGTCTAAAAATCCCGGAGTCGCCTTTACCTTGTCTTTTATTAAAATATCCTTAAGCCTTTCGGTTGCAATACTTGCTTTATTCATCTCGCTCTCCTGAACAGTTTTGCAAGCAAACCTGTTTTTTGATATTCATAAAATTTTCTCGAGCCGTAAACTATGTTTTCGGCAATGAGTTTAAACGCTTTGTCGCTCGCGGCATAGTCGGGCACCTTTCCCACCTGCGAATATAAAGTTATGAGTTCGTCGTCGGGCACGACGCCTATCGGCTCCGTTCTGAGCAGTCGGGCAATATCGGCAGGCGACATCATCTCGCCTCTCGATACCATATCCCCCCTCACCCTGTTGATGATGACGGATACGTTTTGCATCTGATATCCCGCCAGAAGCGACACCACCTTATCGGCGTCTCTTATAGCCGATACGGCGGGGGG
>FR901023.1:67472-74678 GCA_000437555.1 Acidaminococcus sp. CAG:917
GTATAAACAAGCCGCTCTCTGCGTCCTCGATGAGTGCCTGAGAAACGCGACATCTGCCCGATATCACGTCAACTATGTCATACACTACTTTGTGTTCGAGTGCCATAACGACGTCCAGATTGTTGAGTCCGACGTCGGCGTCCACCAAAACCACGTTTTTGCCCAAGTCGCTTAGCGCTCTACCGAGTGATGCGACAACCGTGGTCTTCCCGACACCACCCTTTCCCGAAGTGATAACAATTTTTCTCATACGCCCTCCGAGGAAACATTATATTCACTTGCACTCGGCAAAAAATGACTATGTTTGTTTTAATATGCCGAAAGAGTGCAAATTTTCCTTTATGTAAAAGGCATTGAAAAAGAGCCTTTCGGCTCTTTAAGAAAAATTGTAACTTATCTTTAATAATTTTTTATATAAACTGTTTTAAACGAATTAATGTAGCCGTTAAAGCACATACGGCTTTTTATCAAATTCAATAAAATCGGATAAAATATCCCTTTTGATTGTGTTTTCGGTTTAATCGAGCTGAACGCCGATAAGAGAGGAAAGGGTCGCCATATTGTCCAAAAACTTTCCGCCGCCGAGTGCAGCCGCGTTTTCAACGTCGTCAAGCACCGTGCAATAAAGCCCCAATCTGTCGGCAAGATACTGGCTGAGCCCGGCAATCTGCGAAGACGCACCCGTGATAAAGAAGCCCTTTTTCATAATTTCCGCCGCAAGTTCGGGAGGCGTTGCCCCTAATACCGAGCTTATTACGTCAACGAGGTCGTCGATGAGCGGAGCGATTGCGAAGAAAAGGTCGTTTGCCTTTATCTCGGCGTTTTTGGGCATACCGTCGCTTAGCCCCGTTCCGGAGATAAAATCAGAGCCTTGGTCGTTCTGATAAAATGATAAAGACTCGCATTTGAGTTTTTCCGCCGTTATGTCGCCTATCTTGATATAATAAGTATCCGCTATGTAGTCTATAATTGCGTTGGTGAAAGCGTCGCCCGCTATATTGACCGTGCATCCTGCCACAATGCCCTCTCCCGACACGGCGTGCACTTCCGTCTTACCGCCGCCTATGTCGACAAACAAACCTCCTATCGTGCCCGTATATTCATACAGAGCGAGCGGAGAATCGCAAACGTAAACCGAGGAAGCACCCAGCTTTGAAAACAATTTTTCCACCATTTTTCTCTCTTCCGTGTTCATCGCCGCCGATACAATGGCGAGTACGCTGAATTTGGGACGTATAAAGCTTTGCGGAAGAACTTTTTTGAAAAACTCTCCTACAACCAAAATAGCGGTATCGAGGTCGACGATTACTCCCTCTTTGACGGGGAAAGCGGGTTTTGACGAGCCGAGCGTGGAAACGTGAGTGCTTTTTGCTTTATATCCCGCTTCTCTTAAAACGTCGCCCTCGCCCGAAAGAAGCGCCATATTCGGCTCCCTTAATACGAGCCCCATTCCCTTTTGATAAATAGTTATATTGCTTGACCCGAGGTCAACCGCAAATTCAAGCATAATGCCTCCTGATTATTCTGCTTAATTTCTTTACGGGAAGTCCCACCACGTTATAGTAGTCTCCCCTTATTTTTTCCACGCAAACGTTATCCTGTATGCCGTATGCGCCCGCCTTGTCGAGCGGATTGAATTTTTTTATATAGTCTTCTATCTCCCCGTCGGTAAGTTTTTTAAACTTGACGGCTGTCATTTCGTAAAAAACATCTTTGCCTTTGGGGGATAATATGCAAACGCCGCTGTAAACCTTGTGCCAGCGTCCGCTTAGCCTTTTTAAACATTTTGCGGCTTCCGCCTCGTCTTTAGGTTTATTTAACACTTCGCCGTCATATACCACCGTATCGCAGGATACGACTATATCCGACGGGTGGGACCGGAAAACGCAAAGAGCTTTCCTTTCGGCAAGCTCTGTTACGATTTTATCGGGTTTAACCTCGGTCGTATTTTCGTCCGCTTTGGGCGGTATTATGCTAAACTCGCTTGATATAGTCTTAAAAAGCTCTCTCCTTCTCGGAGAAGATGAAGCGAGTATTATCATAAAATTTCAAGCGTCTTGCCGTATGCGTCTTTAAAATCGGCGGCGGCGGTAAGAGCGTCTTTAATTTCGAGAGAGCAATCGCCCTCCGTTTCCGTCTTGACGATAACCGAGTCTCCGAGCACGTCGCAGCTTATGCCCGTGATAACGCTTGACATACTTCTGTCAAAGCTTTCGGCAATTCTGAGTATGACTGAAAGTTTCTTGATTGCGTCAAGGTCTTCAACGTTTAAAAGGTCCTTATATTTAATGAGTTCTTCACGGTTAAATTCCACCTTGCGGTGACCGCCCGCCACAAACGACGCCAATATGATGTCCTTGTGAGGCACGCCGTAAAGATTGCTGTTTAAAATTATATAAGCGCTGTGTTTTTGATGGTGATAATATTTTATCCTCATACCGCTGTCGTGCAAAAGAGAAGCGATTTTTAATACTCTGACATACATACGCGGAAGTTTATGCAAAACTTTGAGCTGTTTAAAAAGCTGTATCGACAAATTATAAACGTGCTCCGCGTGCGTTTGATTTATGTCAAAATAGGTCATGAGCGTGTGCAGGCTGTGTCCTAACACGTCGCTGAGCGGTTTTTCGGCAATACCGGGCACTGCGTAACGGAACATCGCTCCCTCTCTCAAGCCGCAGCCCGATATAATGATTTTGTTGAATTCCACGTGCTTGACAACCGAACTGATTGCGGCAAGTGCGCTCGGGAAGATATCCGCCCTGCCGCTCGACAGACCTTTGATTTTCATTGTGCTGTCGAGGTCGAGACATTTCATAGTCTTATAAATCTGCTCGAATTCGCTGATAGGCACTTCATATCCGTGAGTCATGTTAAACGGATATTTTTTAATCATACGGCTTATCCTGCCGAGATTTCTGAACGAACCGCCGACTCCGACAAGCTGAGTGTCCGGCTCGATAGTCTTGAGCCAGGGTATCTTTTCAAGCTGCTCTTTGAAAAAGTCCTCAATCTTCTGATTTCGCTCTTCGGGCTTGTCCGAATCGTTTTTAAACAGGTCGGTAAGCGTTACCGCGCCAAAAGGCAACGACTCATAATTTATGAGGTTGCGGCGGTTGTAATAGATGAGATTGGTGCTGCCGCCGCCCATTTCCATAATGAGACCGCGCGGCACGTCCATACTGTTTATGACGCCCTGATATACGAGCATCGCCTGCTCTTCAACCGACAAAACTTTGATTTTTATGCCGCACGTCACCGCCACTTCGTCAAGGAAGCTCTTTTGATTTTTCGCCCTTCTGACCGCCGCTGTGGCATAGGCATATATTTTATCTATATGGTTTGCATCGCAAAGTCTGCGAAACATTGTCAGAGTTTTGATAGTCTGAGCCACTCTCTGAGGCTTTAAAAAGCCGTCGGAATCGAGGTCCTGACCAAGTCTTACGCTCTCTTTTAGCTCATCGAAAACGACAAAATAACCGCCTTCCAAAATATTTACAAGAACGAGCCTTGCAGAGTTAGAACCTAAATCGATTATTGCAATCTTTTCCATTTTAATCTCCAAAATACGATTTAAACTTTCAAAATTTGATAAATTATCCTTGATATTATAGCACACGAACATAGCGGTTTCAATACCCAATTTGAAAAAAACGCCTTAAAATAGAGATATTTTGCCTCTTTTTTTTGATTTTTTATAAAAAAAGCGCATTTTAAAATGCGCAAAACTTGAAAAAGTTTTAAATTTTATTTTTTACTTTTGTTATTTTTTGGCAGTATTTTGTTCTTCAAACACCTTTATGCACTTGGACGGACACTTTGCGGCGCACGTTTTGCAACCGTTGCATTTTGAGTAGTCTATCACGGGCAGATTGTCTTTCATGGTTATCGCTCCCTGAGGACACAGTTTGGCGCAAAGACCGCAGCCGAGACACCCGTTTTTACAGAATGTCCGAACGTCTTTGCCTTTGACGCAGTTTTTGCAGGCGATATATACTACGGCGGATTTGGGTATTCTTTCGATTAAATGCTTAGGACACGCTTTGATACACTTTCCGCAACCTATACATTTAGACTGTTCTATGACGGCATACCCCCCGTCACGGACGTCTATGGCGTGCGTCGGACAGGCGTCGGTGCAGCTTCCCATACCGAGGCACCCCCAATCGCATAGTTTTCTGCCCCCTGCTAAAAGTTCCATTGAACGGCAGTTGCCGTAGCCCTGATAGTCGTATTTGTCCACGGCGTCCTTTCCGCCGTTGCAGCACACAACGAGTTTTGTTTCCTCGCCCGACGAAGTTATTCCGAGAATTTCGGCAATCTCGTCTTTATTTTTCTTAGGCGTGGCATTGCAAGCCGATAGTTCCACCTTACCCTCAACCAGAGCCTTTGCGAAAGCCGCGCAGCCGGCGTATCCGCAGCCACCGCAGTTTGCTCCCGAAAGCTTCTTTTCCACCTCGTCGATTCGTTTATCCTGCTTTACCGCAAGCTTCGTTCCCAGCACGGCAAGCAATATCGAAAATACGACTGCAAGAGCTAAAAGGATAAGCGCAGAGTATAAAATCGTCATTGAATCTACCATAAACTCCTCCTATCCCACCATACCCGAAAATGCAACGAACGCCATGCTCATAAGGCAAGCGGATATAAGCGTTATCGGGAAACCTTTAAAGGGCTTGGGTATATCGGCGTATTCGAGCTTTTCTCTTATGCCTGCAAGTAAAAGTATTGCAAGCGTAAAGCCCATACCGCTGAATATTCCGTTGAGGAAAAATTGCAACAGACTCATTGCCGTTTCCGTGCCGTATGTGTTGACGTTGAGTATTGCGACGCCGAGCACGGCACAGTTTGTCGTGATAAGCGGAAGATACACGCCGAGTGCGGAATAGAGCGACGGCATAAATCTTTTTAACACCATTTCAACAAGCTGAACGAGAGCCGCTATAACCAAAATAAACGTTATAGTCTGAAGATACTCCACGTTCAGTGCGACAAGCGCCTTTTGAACGAGCCATGCGAATACCGAGGCAATGCCCATAACGAATATGACGGCAAAGCCCATTCCTAAAGCCGTATCCGTCTTTCTCGACACGCCGAGAAAAGGGCAAATTCCCAAAAACTGCGAGAGAACAAAGTTGTTTACGAAAATAGCGGAAATGATTAAAAGTAAGAATTCCATCACCTATCCTCCCCCGCCAACGTATTTAAAGTACCGTCGGATAAAGCGTTTTTCAAAGCGTCTTTGGCGTCGTCCGCCTTTGCCTTATCCTCAATAGATGCTTCGTCATTTTTCTCTTTTAAGTCCGCCTCTTTGAAAGCGATATGCAAATCTTCCTTTCTGCCCTCTTTTAAAGCGTCCTCTTTTTTCGCCTCCGCCTTTAATTCCTTCTTTTTGTTATGCAGGTCGGTAAGATAGTTAATAAGTGCCATCAAAAGACCGAACACCAAAAAGCCGCCTGCGGGAAGCACGAAGATATTGAGCGAATAATCGGCAAGCGCTTCAATCTGTATGCCCGTTTCGATTCCCGCAAGGGAGCCGTAGAAGAGCGAGCCTGCTCCGAAAAATTCTCTTATAATACCTATGAGCATGAGCGAGGCGGTAAAGCCGAGACCCATACCTAACCCGTCTAACGCAGAATCGAAAACTTTGTTTGTCGAAGCAAACGCTTCCGCTCTTGCCAAAATTATACAGTTGACGACTATGAGCGGAAGAAAAATTCCGAGCGACTCATAAAGTGACGGAATAAATTTTTGAAGCAACATCTGCACAAGCGTGACAAACGTTGCGATTATCACTACAAAGGCAGGTATACGGATTTTGTCCGGTATTACCTTGCGCAATAGAGATATCAGCACGTTTGAGCATACGAGCACGAAAGTGGCGGCAAGACCCATACCCATTCCGTTTATTGCGCTCGACGTCGTAGCAAGCGTCGGGCAAGTGCCGAGCACAAGCCTGAAAACGGGATTGTTTGTGACAATGCCGTTCGCGATTATCGAGCCTTTTTGTTTCAAAAAGTCGTTAATCTGAATTTTATTCACCTGCCGCCTCCCTTGCAACGTATGTGTTGTAGCTATACGCTAAAGCCCTGAGACTGTTAAGAACGCCTCTTGTAGTCCTCGTAGCGCCCGAAACGTAAACCGCATCGCCCTTAGCGTCCGCTCCTCCTGCAATGTTGTAATTAGTTATCGAGGATAATTCTATGCCCTTATATTTGTTGAGGTTTTCCTGCTTTAAAACCTTTGTGCCTATACCGCTCGTTTCGGAATGAGAATACACTTCGATATCGGCAATCTTGCCGTCTTTGACCGTGTATAACATTTCCACCGAACCGCTGTATGCGCCCGAACCGACGACAAGGTAAACCAAAGCCTCAATCTCGTCCGTTGCAGTGCCGTCGACTTCTTTATAAACTACGTAACACCTTTCAACATAACTGTCTTCACTCTTGTTGTAGATATATGAATTGTCGCTTTTTACCGAGCTTTGCGCCACGTCGAATTTTTCCGAAAGAGAAGTCAGCATAACGGCATTGACGTCAACGTAAGTGAATTTATTGACGACACCGAGAAGTATTCCCGCCACAAGGGCGATTGCCACCAAAACGAGAACGCATTTTAATACGTCTTTAGTAGTTGCGCTCATCTGCTTAGCCATTTGTGCCTCCTTCTTCGATACCTTTAGCAAGGTCGGATAGCATATTTTCTTTTGAATTCCAAACGCCGAGAGCTCTGCCTTTTATCGCAGAAGCGTCGACGAAGTCTTTATTTTTATAAGCGGGGTATCCGCCGAAAGGTTTGACCTTTATCTTGTCGAGGAGCGGAGTGACGATATTCATAAGTAAAATCGCATAGGACACGCCCTCGCTCATCGACGAAAATTTCCTGATAATAACGGTAAGCAATCCAAGCCCTATACCGTAAATGATGACCGCCACGGGGGATTTGGGTGAGGTAGCGTAATCGGTCGCCATAAAGAACGCGCCGAAAAGCAATCCGCCGCCGAGAAGATAAGTCCATACGTATTCGCCGACGTATCCCGTGTCAGAGTAAAATATCGCGGTAAATATAACTGTCGAAAGAATGTAAACGAGGGGTATTTTCCAATCTATAACCCTTCTGACCAAAAGATAAATTCCGCCTATAAGAATGGCGAGTGCGGAAACCTCGCCTGCGCTTCCTCCTATCGTGCCGAGGAACATATCG
>FR901023.1:74750-75819 GCA_000437555.1 Acidaminococcus sp. CAG:917
TCTTTGACGTGAGCGAGCGGAGTCGCGCTCGTGACGAGGTCGGGCATCTTGATGTTAAAGACGTTCGACACGGTAAAGAACATATTGTTTTCGGCAAGATTTGACCAATCGAGCGGAGCCACAAACGATGTCATAACGCCGGTCCAAGCCAAAAGCAGAAAAATTCGTGCCGATATGGCAGGGTTGGCAAAATTTCTGCCTATGCCGCCAAAAAGCATTTTTGCAATCACGATAGCAAACAACGCTCCCACGACAGGAACGTATATGGGCACCACGGCAGGCAGATTTAACCCTAAAATAATGCCCGTGACTATCGCGGACAGGTCGCCTACCGTCTGTTCTTTCTTTCTTATGAGATTGAATAAAAACTCAAACAACACGCAAAAGCCTACGCAAACGAGCGTGTTTAAAAGCGGATAAAATCCGAAAATCGCAACCATTGCTATGACGGCAGGCATCAGAGCGATGATGACGTCAAGCATAATGTTTCTCGTTGTTCGGGACGACGCTATATGGGGCGATGACGAAACAAGATATCTGCTCATTTTATCCCCCTTTCTTTTAGTGTCTTTTTGGCAAGTCTTACGGCAAACAAAAGCGGACGCTTTGCGGGACACGCAAAAGAACACACTCCGCATTCTATACACGAGAACACGTCGAGATTTTTAAGTTTATCCGTGTTGTCCGCAAGCGTATTTTCCTCTATCGCCTTGGGATTAAGGTTCATCGGGCAACCTCTCATACATCTTCCGCAGTTAATACACTGAGTCGGCTTTAAAGTATTTACGTTCTTTGCCGTCAAAAACAGAAGCGAAGAGCACGTCTTTCCCGTAACGGGCAAAAGACTCGACTGCGCTATACCCATCATCGGACCGCCCACAATTACCTTTTTAACTTTTTCCTCGTCTATATTGCCTCTCGTCTTTTCGTAAATAAAAGAAAAAGGAATTCCGCCTCTGACCCAGAAGTTTCCGCCCTTTTCAATGCCGTCGCCGGATACCGTCATAGCCCTCATATAACAGGGCTCGCCGTTGTCTATCGCTCTTGCTATGCAATATGCGGTATGCAC
>FR901024.1:0-138 GCA_000437555.1 Acidaminococcus sp. CAG:917
TTGACGACCACACAGCCGGCGTCCATGGGAAGTCCGCCTGCGGGAACGACTCTTTTCGTTATCGAATATATGAGCTGTTTTTCAGCTCCCTGGGGATACTTTGATTTTAAAGCCACAACCTTGATGTTTGTCGGACAC
>FR901024.1:196-419 GCA_000437555.1 Acidaminococcus sp. CAG:917
CTTGTTGCTCTCGATGCCTATGTAAGCCTCCCCCACACCGAGAATCTGAGCCGTATATTTTATTCCGTTTATTATTTCCTGACCTTTTTCAAGCATTAAACGGTAGTCGCAAGTGATATAAGGCTCGCATTCCGCTCCGTTTATAATGAGAGTGTCCACCCTCTTTTTAGGCATCAGCTTGACGTGAGCGGGAAATCCTGCGCCGCCCATACCGACAATACCT
>FR901024.1:468-16168 GCA_000437555.1 Acidaminococcus sp. CAG:917
AGTAAAGCGGCAGGCGTCCTTTCGAGAAGCGGAGGCAGACTTTCGGTTTCATATTTGAAATCGTTTTCGATTTCGACGTGCATCACTTTAAAACCGTTAGAAGAAGGTAGTTTGACAAAACCTTTTACCTCACCCGACACGGAAGAAAACACGTTTGCCGAAACAAAGCCTTTTGCTCTGCCGATAAGCGTGCCCGCCTTTACCTTGTCGCCCTCTTTTACGACGGGTTCGCAGGGTGCGCCGGCGGACTGAGCCAGAGATACAAAAACTCTGTCCGGAGTTTCAAACTCGGAAAGAGGGTCGGATGCCGTATATTTGCTTTCGGGAGGGTGAACTCCCCTTTTAAATGTCTTTAGCATTGTTGACTCCGTTTGAATATATTTTAATTTTATTATATAGCTAAGCTATTGTCAATAAGGTCGCGGGCAATTTTATCGATATTTAGCCGACAAATGTCGGCAAAAAAGAGGTGAAACGAATTGAAAGTCTTAAAAGGCGTTCAAACAAAGTCAACCCCGACGTTTTAATATTTATTTAAATCTTTTCGCTTAAAATTTAAAAAATCGGAAGACTGAATTTCAAAATTGAAATATACTCGATTATTTTTTAGCTCTCTTTTTGATTATCTCGCCGGCCACTCCTAAGACGGCAAGCAAAATCAAAAATATGCCGAAGCCTTTTTGCAGAAAATCGCCGTCTGCCTTGACTGCCAAAAAAGAGGACGCTATCGCCATGATTACGGCAGGAATTAAAATAAACAACACCTTTTTGAAATCGACCAGCTTGTTTTTAAAATGCAAAAACAGGCAAACGACGCTCATAGGGATAAAGGCTACGAGGTTCATAAATTGGCTTGTCTTTTGCGCCATCGATAAAAACACGGTAAGTATAGGCACGAGCAAAGTTCCTCCTCCCATACCCATACCGCCGAGTATTCCGCCCACAAGTCCCGCGATAAAGCTCATCTCAGCACCATTTGAAGCCCCGCAAAGGCCATCAGAAAATAAAAACTTAGTATGATAGAGGGCGTGCTGAGTTTTTTTAGCAATACGGCGCCGACGATACCGCCGATAAGCACACCTATAAGAACGGGAATAAATTCCGCTCCAAGCGTTATGGAACGGCTGTAAATTATCGAGCTTATTATCGAAAGGGGTAAAATTATAAGCAGAGCGGTGGCGTGCGCCTTTTTTTCGGGCAAGCCCAATATAAATGTGAGCGCAGGCACGGCAAGCATACCTCCCCCCGCTCCGAAAAAGCCGTTTGCGAAACCGACGAGCAATCCCGCAACGACTGCGAGAGCGTAACTCAGTTTCTGCTTTTTATCCGATAACTCTAAATATTTTGCGCTTTCCATACTAAACCGACTGTGGTTAGTATTGCACGCTATACGACTTTTATTTAAAAAGTTTAAAATCGGCTAAAAAACGGCAGGACGCTAAACGCAAAAGCGGATATAAAGCAAAAAGATATATAAATTTTAATTTGACCCGACAGAGAATATTGGGCAAAATGTTTGCCAAATATTTATATATATTATATAATTTTAAAGACTATTGACAAAATAGATAAACTATCAGGCAATCGGCAAAAAAAATTCTATTAAGGTGTAGACAATGAAGAAGAAAAACTTATTTATCAATCTTGTTATCCTCGTCATGGCTGTATCTCTCGTTATAGGTCTTTCGGCTTGCAATCCGAATGAACCTTCTTCGACCCCGTCGACAAACAACAGCTACGTCATCGACAATACGGAAGGACTTTTGATAAGCAACTCCGACTTTAACGGAACGTCAAACTCGAAAGTATATCCATACCTGCCAAAAGATTGGAAAGGCTCGGTGATGACTTCCTCGCTTCCTGCCGGAGTCACTGCGGGAACGATAAACGTCAACGAGGAAATTTATGACGACTATAAATCCACTTGGGACGACCTCGACAATCCGGGAAAAGCTGAAGGCAGCGCCGACGATAAAATGCTTATGATTTATATGCCCGAAAAAGCGGATTCCGACGACGCCAAACACGGTCCCACCGCATACGGATATACGTCAAACAGCTTTACCGTCACTCAATACGACTATTACAAACTAAGCGTATCCGTCAAGACGGTCAACATCGAAGGCGGCGACGACGCGGGCGCAAGGATTTATCTTTCCACTTCCGCTTACGTCGATTTCCACAGCATAAACACGGAGGGCGAATGGACGACCTATACCATTTATATCGAAGGCTCGGCGTCTAAAGATTATACCCTCACGGTAAACCTTTCGCTCGGATATTATTCCTCGAGCATCTCCTCCGCTCAGCTCACCACCGGCTACGTCTTTTTTGACAACCTCGTTTTGGAAAAACTCGAGCCCACCGAAGACAAAACCCCTTATGAGCAATACAGCGAAGCGGTTACAAACGAGACCACCAAAAAGATAACCTATCTCGTCCCCAACGGTGAATTCGATTACGGCACTACCGTTTCAGGTTCTTCTTCTGCTCAGCCATCCCTTTGGTCGGCTGTCACGGGCGGAAGCTCCACCTCGTTCTCCGCTCCGACGACCTACCGTTACAACGGACTTTTGGACGTAACCAATTATGAAAATCTTCAATCAAAACTCTCCACCACAAGATATATCTATACCCCCGAAGTCACCTTCTACACTCTCGAAGAATGGAACGGATTGACCGAGGATGAACAAAAAGCATACGACTCCGTATCCGACGTAACGGAGGGCGAATACGCAGGCGGTAAAAAGGCGGTCAAAAACAAGGTATCTGCTATGGACTACACCAAAAACGTAGTCAACCCGTCCACTCCCGCAGGTTCTTCGGGCAACAGTGTATATATGCTTTCGCAAGTCTATATGACGGCGCAGGGAATTACGTCTAGCACTCCCCTCGTTGTGGAAAAAGGAAGCTATACGGCAATTTCCGTCAGAGTGTACACGCAACACATTTTCGGTGCGGGTGTTTCTATACTCCTTAGCGGAAACGGCGACGACTTCGGTTTCGCCAACATTTCCAAAACCACATACGCCACCGACTCAGACGGCGACGAGATAGAGGTCTATCAAGTTTACAATACCTCCACCAGCGATTTCGATTACTACAACTCGAAGGGCGAAAAACTCACCGTTTCCGATTACAATCCCGGAACAACAGGCGGTTGGGCGACTTACACTTTCTATATTAAAGGTAACGCCTATATGGACACAAGCTTCACAATGGAGCTTTGGCTCGGTACCGGAGATACAAGCGAAAACACCAAAAAAACAATCGACTCGTTTACGTCGAGCGGATATGCTTCAAAGGCAAGTTTTTCCACCTACACCTCTGACGGCACGTTCTCAAAAGGATTTGCTTTCTTTGACAACGTGACCATTTCAAAGGTTACCGAAGAAGATTACCTCAAAGCCACCGCTAACGCCGACTATACCACACCTACGGACGACAGACTTGTCAACGGCGACGCAAATCAGACATACGCCATTGACCTTGCTTTGGCAAACGACCTCGCCGCAGCTAACGGCAATTTTGAAAACTCGACGCAAAACGGAGATATTCCTTACGATGACCTCACTTTGGGCACTCCCGACAGCTGGGCAACGACAATAGCCGACGGACAGATAGACGGAGTTTATCTCTCTCCCGACACAGTCGCAGGCGTTGTCGATACTACGAACACATCTTTGTTTGAAAGTTTGGGACTTACAAGTCCCGGCGTGCCTTTCGACTACGGCTCAAACAAGGTTTTGATGGTCTACTCCCCCACGGGACAGATTTACAAGTTTGAAAGTCAGCCCTTCACCTTGGAACAAAACAACTGCTACAGAGTATCCGTTTGGATGAAGACGGAAAATATGCCCTCATCGTCGGGACTAAGAATCTCTCTTTACGATGCGGATACCGATACTTCGCTTAAGTCTTCGTCGGTCATAAATACCACCGACTATGAAAAGTATCACGACAACGATTGGATAGAATACACTTTCGTTATAAAGGGATACTCGGATAAATCGATAAACGCCAGCCTCGTTTTGGAATACGGCTACGGCGACAGATGGGCTTCTTCAACGCACGGTAAAGGTGCGGGCTATTTTGCAAACGTTTCGGTTATGAACATTCCGCTTACCACCTACACCACGCTCTCTTCCAACACGACCAACTCGACAAGCATTTCCTATCAGACGACGGAATCGGGCAAGACGGTGGCAAACTCTGCTTTTGACCTTATTGACCTCGACAACACTCAAGGTATGCAAAACGGCAAACTGCTCGAAGACGTCGGCGTACCCCTCAATTGGACGGCTACCGACAAAAAGATATCTTCCGACGACGTGCTTGGCGGTATTATCCAATTTAATACGGACGACAGCAAAAAATTCTATGCCGACGCGGCGGGACAAATCGCTACACTTGCGGCAAAATATCCCGTGCTGTCCTCGCTCGGGACTACTACCTCCAGCATATACGATATGTGGGCGACTCCCAACGGCGGACCCAACGCCCTGCTTATCGCCAATGTGGACGGAACGGATAAATTCAGCCTCGGCTACACTTCAAAAGCAATCAGCTTGAGCGCAAACAGCTATTATAAGATAAGCGTTTGGGCTTATACCAACGGCAACAACACGCTTTACAGCTTGTATCTCACCAGCGAAAACCCCGTCACCAACTATTTTGAGGAAGCGCCCTATTTTGTCACTACCTCGACAAATGCGGGCTGGACGGAATACACCTTCTACGTGGAAGTCGGACTTAACGCCGTAACGGCTACGCTTGACCTCTGGCTAGGCGTAAATACCGACGTAGTGTCTTATGCAAATGCGGAAGACGCAAAGACAACGGGTTATGTCGTATACGACTCCGTAAGCTGCCTTGCAATCACTGAAGAAGAATTCAACGAATACACTGCCGCCACGGAAAATCAAAGAAAGCTTTCCTTCCTCACCGACGGTTTCGACGCCGCTTCCACCGACGCGTCGAGCAAATCCTCATTGACGTCGGTCACCGGTTGGACGAGCAAGATTGCAGAAGTTTCAAACCTCACCGATATCAAGAGCGGTATCTACTATTATTCGGGCATAGAGGGCGACTATGAAATATCCGATTTGTTCGGTCTCGACCTCAAAGGAACCCTCGACCAAGAAAACGGCACGCATTATCAAAACAACGCCGACTCAAAAGAATTTATCCCGATATCCGATACGGTCGGCAAGTTATACAGCGACGTGGCATGCACGACCCTCAGCGAAACGGGTATATATTATAAGAGAGCGGAAAACGACGTCGTCACCTTGAAAACTACCACCGTCGACGACACGCAGGTGCTTGCAAAGTATACTCTCAATA
This sequence comes from Acidaminococcus sp. CAG:917, assembly GCA_000437555.1. Classification (GTDB taxonomy): domain Bacteria; phylum Bacillota; class Clostridia; order Christensenellales; family CAG-917; genus CAG-917. The sequence continues at coordinate 5,815 of FR901024.1, forward strand.
CCGAGGACAGAAACAATTCGTTTATCCCGTATGAAAACCTCGCTACTAAGAGCGGAAATTATGCGCTTGCAATCAACAACACGGTTGAAAGCTCTTACTACTACGTCAGCGGAAAATATACCTTCAGTGCGGACAGCTATTACAAAGTTTCCGTTTACGTAAAAACTTACGGCGTCTCGGAAGGCACGGGCGCATACGTAAGACTTTCGGCAAACGGTCTGAACTACACGACGGCAGAAAAGACGTTCAGCAAAATCAATAGCGAGTCGTGGACGGAATATACCTTCTACGTTAAAACCGCCGACGAAGCTCTCTCGGATATTACGGTAGAACTCGGACTCGGCGAATACGATACGGCAACCGAAGACAAGGACCTTCTCGCTAAAGGCTATGCGATGTTTGACGATTTCTCTATCGAAAAGATTGACGAAACCGCTTACGACACAGCTACCGAAGGAGACGTCCTCAAAAAATTCGAAGCAACGGAATCGGATATTTCAACGGGTGACCCGGATAGCGACGGCGGAACAACCGTTCCTTATACTCCTGACCTCACTTATCTTTGGTGGATGATACCGACAATCATTCTTTCAATTGCCGTTATCATAGTCATAATCGTATTTGTGGTCAAAAAGATTAAGGCAAAATATCCCGCTAAGGAAGACGTAAAAACCGCGTCATATTCTTCCGAAAGCAATTCAAACGAAAACATAGACCAAAAGAAAGAAATCTACAGCTCGTTTGAAGAAAATTCCGTTCCCGCACCGACAGGCAAAAAAAAGACGGGCAAAAAAAGGAAATAAGACGGGCTTAAATCAAAACAAAAAAGAAGGCTAAACGCCTTCTTTTTTTATTATTGTTTTTATACCAAACCTTAAGATGAAAAGGCGTTTTGCATTTTAGCCGAAACCCAATTTAAATATCTTAAATTTTAAATGCAGGCGTATAACTCAGAGCGTATTTTTCAAATATCGAAAGTGCAAAATTCTATTTTATGCCGAATGGGAATATATTTTAATATGTTAGTTTATAGAGTGGAAAAAGACGATTCTATTTTATCGATAGCAAATAAGTTTAACACGACGGTCGCAAAAATCAAGCAGCTTAACAATGTCGAAAACGTCGTCGAGGGCGAAAGACTTGTCATAGAAGAGACGGGCGGAAGCTATGTGGTGGGTCCTTTTGAAACGCTCGAAAGTATTTCTAAAAAATTCGGCGTGAGTTATGAAGAACTTAAAAAACTCAACGGAGAAGCCGTTTTTTTAGGCGAAAGGATAGTGTTGCCCCGTGAATAAAATTTTTAAATCGGTTTTAATAGTTACGGTTCTCGCAGTAGCCACAAGACTGCTTTCTTTCATATTCAAAATTTACTTGTCGAGGACTTACGGTGCGGATACTGTGGGACTTTATCAAATGTGCCTTTCCGTATTGCTTTTACTCCTTTCGATATCAATCGGAGGATTTCCCACCGTGCTTTCGAGAAAAATTGCAGAAAGTGAGGCTAAATGCGACTATACAAGACAAAACGCCCTGCTCACAGCTTCGGTGCTGATTAGCATCCTTACGTCTGCGCTCATTGTTGCATTTTGCTTTTTATTTAAAGATTATTTAAATTTCTTATTTTCCGACGAGAGATGCGGCAATCTGTTTTTGATTATGATTCCCGCCCTATTGTCATCGTCGATATACTGTTCCATAAGAGCATGGCTTAACGGAAAAAAGAGATTTTTTGCATTTTCCTTTACCGAGCTTTTAGAGGAAATCTTCAAAATCGCGTTTACCGCGTTTTTCTCAATAGGGCTAGTGGCTCAAATTACGGGAGCAACGGCGATTGCCATAGCTTTTACGGTTGCGGACGTTTTATGCGCCGTCATACTTATAATTATTTTCGTTGCTCAGGGCGGAAGATTTTCAAAGCCGAAAGGATTTTTGGAGCTTTATAAGTCCGGCGTTCCGCTTACAACTTTGAGAATTTCCACTTCTCTCGTGTCTTCCCTTACGGCGCTCGTTGTGCCAATGATGCTTTTAAAGGACGGCGTGCAAAACGCTACCGCCCTATACGGCGTCGTGTCGGGAATGGCTCTCCCGCTGATTACCGCTCCCACTACCATAATAGGCTCTCTTGCCATTGTGCTTATACCGGATATGGCACAGGCAAACGTACTCGGCGATACTGATTCGATTAAATCGAAGCTTTCATATACGATTCTCTTTTCAGTGTTCGTATGCGCGCTGTTCTTTATTATGTTCACCGGTCTCGGCGAGGAACTGGGTCTTTTTTTGTTCGATGACGTTATGGCAGGCGAATACGTCAAATACACGTCGGGTATGATGTTCCTTATAGGTATAAACGCATCGACCACCACGGTATTGAATTCTCTCGGACTCGAAAGGAAAACTCTGCTTAGTTATTTTTGCGGAATCGCCGTTTTTATTCCGTTGATATTCTTACTGCCCTCAGTTATGGGAATATATTCGATTGCCGTAGCCTCCGCTTCCATGAGCCTTGTTTGCATAACGGTAAACTTTATAATATTAAAAAAGAAGGTGGGCGCCAAACTCGAACACTTTTCAAAAAATATTTTGCTTTTGTTGTTTACTCTGCCGTGCATTGCTCTTACCGTGTTTTTAAAAGGAATATTGTGTTTATATCTCAGTCCGTTTTTCGTAATAATGTTTGCAAGCCTTATCTCTCTTTCCATATACATGTTGCTTGCCTTATCTTTTAATCTTTTGCCATTTAAGTTTACGGTATTTAAACGGAAAAAGAAGGTCGCCAAAGATACATTTTGTCACAACAGATAATATCCGCCGTATAAAATTTGAACACAAAACAAAACTAAAATTATGTTAAACAATTTTTTGCGTTGCATAATTTTGTATTTGTTGTTACTTGTCGTAATGAGACTCATGGGAAAAAGGCAGATAGGCGAATTACAGCCTTTTGAATTCGCTATAACTTTAGTAGTTGCAGACCTTGCCTGTCTTCCCATGCAAGATAGCACAATTCCTATTTTATACGGCGTCGTGCCTATGTTTACGATGCTTTTGGTTCACCTTTTAATTACAAAACTATGCGTAAAGAGCGTGCGCTTCCGCAGACTTATAAACGGCAAACCGTCCGTTATAATAAACGAGGGCAAAATCGATATAAAGACAATGGACAAACTCAATATGAACACGAACGACTTGCTTGAAGCGTTGAGATGCGCGGGCTTTTTTAAAGTGGGCGAAATAGAATGCGCCGTGGTCGAAACAAACGGATCCGTTACCGTATTGCCTAAATTCGCAAATTCTCAGGTGACGAACGCAGACCTCAAAATCGAAGGCGGAAAAAATCAGCTGCCCTATTCCATTATTGTGGAAGGCAGACTCTTAGAAGATAATCTCAACAAAACGAATTATAAAAAAGAAGATATATATAAACTTTTAACCCGTCTTTCTTTAGAACAAAAGGATATTTATCTCCTTTCCCTTTCGGGCGACAATGCGTTTATTCAGCCTTATAAGGGCAACGCTCAAAATGCCTTGATTGAGGAGACCGCCTAATGGGAAAGACTATTTTTTCGGTTTTCATGCTTGCGCTCATTCTCACATCGGGTATTTTGGCAAACGTATATATAAACAAAACTTTTGACGCACTCGATTTTAAACTTGACGAAATAAAAGTTTGTCTTGATGAAAAAGACTTACAAGGCGCAAAACAAAAGACGTCCGACTTAAACGGTTGGTGGGACACAAAAAAACACGGGCTTGAGTTCATCACATATTCTCAGGATTTAAGACTTATATCTTCGAGCATCGGAGAAACGTTGGGGAGTTTAAAAAACGGCGATGACAACAACGCCATGTCCAAAGTCGTTTCTTTGCTTGTCATATCCAAAACGACAAGAGACATGCTCACTATAACTATTGAAAATATTTTCTGATTAAATCAATATCTCCCGCGCCGAGCACCAAAACGTTATCGTATCGCTTGTCGTTTTTTAATATCACATTATATAAATCGTCCAAACTTTCAAGGCAAACGGTCCCCAGTTTTGCGGCAAGAGCTCTTGCGCTGAGTCCGTCCGACTCTTTTTCCCTTGCGGAAAAAGTTTTATATAAAATGACGTCTTTTTTATTTAAAGCGTCGACAAACTCGTCAAAGTATTTCGCCGTTCTTGAAAAGGTATGCGGTTGAAAAATTATAAGCGTTTTACCCTTTGTTGCCGAAAGCACGCTCTTTATTTCGGTCGGATGATGAGCGTAATCGAGTATAATTTTTGCCCCGTCCTTCTCGCACAAAATTTCATACCTGCGCTTAACGCCTTTGAAAGTTGAAACTGCGTCGCAAACGGTTTTTTTGTCAATTCCTTTATCACGGCACACGGCGTAAACAAAAGCGATGTTTATAGCGTTATGTCTGCCTTTCAGCGCCGTTTTTATACTGACAATCTCTCCCTTATAATTTAACGTGACACCTCCGTCGACGACGTCGATGACCGAGCAATCCCCTGCCTTTTCCGCCGCGTCGATAAGACAGCGCTCCACCCCGTTAGGCAACAGGTTTTCGCACTGCTTTAAGGCATATATTTTATTTTTCGTTGAAGCGGCGAATAATTTAAAAGCGTCAGAAAAACTCTGAGCCGTCGGATAACAGTCAGGATGGTCGTGTTCCGCATTTAGTATAAGCGATATATCCGGCTTTAAGGCAAGAAAACTTTTCTTGTATTCACAAGCTTCCGTCAAAAATATATCGCCGCCGTCACAAACCTCACCTAACGACTCGCCGCCTATATGCGCGGTGGTTTTAATTCCGGCAAGGCAAAAGACGTGTTCGACCAATGCTGTGGTCGTAGTTTTCCCGTGGGTCCCGGCTACGGCAATCGTTTCTTTGTGAAGCCTTGAAACTGCGCCTAAAAAAACGTATCTTTCAAGACAAGGTACTCCCATAGCGCGTGCTTTTTTGAGTTCGGGGTTATCCTCTTTTATCGCAGAAGAATAAATAACGACGTCAAAATCGGTAAACGACGGCAGATAATCATAATATATAAATCCGCCCGCTCTTTCCACGGCAAGAGTATTTTCACTCTTCGTGCAGTCGTATCCGCTTACTTTTGCTCCCTTTTTTATTGAAAAGAGCGCGAGTTTCGACATGCTGACTCCGCCCACGCCCAAAAAATGCATTTTAATTCCGTCAAATACTCTGCTCACACGCCAATATATGAAAATATGGCATTTTTTGCCACTCTTTGGTAAAAAAAATTAAATTAGGTATTGAAAAACGGTAAAAAATATATTAAAATATAACTACCAAAGATAAGGATGGGAAATGTTATGTTAAATATCACAGACGTAAGAGTCAGACTAGTTAAAAAAGAGGACGCAAAACTGAAAGCTGTTGCGTCAATTGTCATCGACGATTGCTTTGTCATTCACGACATTAAAATCATTGAAGGAACGGAAGGTAACTTTATCGCTATGCCCTCAAGAAAAACTCCCGACGGAGAATTCAAGGATATAGCGCATCCTATCAATCCCGAGACAAGAGAGACAATCAGACAAAAAGTTTTTGAAGCTTACGAGGTTGCTTTAAAAGAGCAAGCGTAAACCGATTTTTTAAAATACCGCCTTGTGTAGGCGGTATTTAAAGTTATTTTTTAAATATTTTAATCGTCTGAAAAGATATTTATTTGATATTCATAAATTACTAAGTCCGCTATGCGGACTTTTTTTTGTATTTAAAAACTTTCCCCCCTGCTTTGATTTGCAAATATCCCGACGGGCACTTTATCCGTACTTAGCCATATCTGACATTTTGCATAAAAAAGGACAGATTTTATCTGCCCTGAAATTTTTCCGAAAAAAGCCTGTTTATTGCTCGGCCGAAAATACCAAAACGCCTTCGTTGAGATAGTCGTCTTTAGTCAAAAGTTTATAGTCTATCTTTCCCATTTCCGTATAAGGCATCTCTATAAGCTGTTCGATTTGCGAAGGCATATTCCAACGCGAAAGTTTTGTCTTTATGGCGTCTTGAATTTTTTTGACGATTGCGTCGTCTAAAATTACACCTTCTTTCAGTTCCACGAAAAGCTTAATATAAGGCTTTGAATTTTCGTCATATTTGCAAACCGCGCAGCTGCAACATACTTCGTCGATAGAATCCGCTACAAGTTCGATTTCAATGGGAAACACGTTTATTCCGGATATTTTAATAAGCCTTTTCTCCCTGCCTTTAAAAAACAAATTGCCGTCTTCGTCTTTTGCCGCAAGGTCACCGCTTTTCAGCCATTTTTTTCCGTCGAGTTCGACAAAAGGATTTTTACTTTCACCAACGTAACCTTTCATTAATTGGTCTCCGCTCAATAAAATCTCGCCTACCTTTCCGTCTTCGATTTCGTTTAAATTTTCATCGACGATTTTAATATCCACGCCCTTTAACGGTTTCCCTATCGAATCCTTGACGCAATCAACGTTTAAAGTGCAAACGCTTGCCATTTCTGTGAGACCGTAGCCTTGAGTGATTTTAAGGTCGAGACCTGCTTCAAAAAACTTTTTCTCAGCCGCCGAAACAAGTTCTTCGGAAAGAGTATCTCCTCCTACGTAGATGAATTTCACCGTCTTAAAGCTTTCGGCAAAATTCGGTTTTTTTATCATCTTTTTGAGCATATTCGGTATTATGTTAATACATGTCACTCCGTAATGCTTCATTGTCCAGAGTGCTTTTGTCGCACTGAAATTCGGAAGCAAACAGCAAGTCATTCTGGCGCAAAGCGAAGCGTGTATGGTTGCCACGAGTCCGAAGCCGTGAAAGAGCGGAAGAGTAGCAAGCATTTTATCCCTTTCCGCAAAGTGATTGTTTATAGAATCAAACATGTTAGCGACGAGAGCGTTCATATTCTTGTTTGTAAGCGCGCTCGTCTTTGGAGTGCCGCTCGTGCCGGACGAGTGCATATATACCGCCACGTCCTCTCCGTCGCTGTGATAAGGCTCAAACTTTACGGATTTTTTGAGTCCTATATAAAGTTTCGTATAAACGGGACAAACAACAATTTTAGCGTCGCCTACAAGTTTTTTATATTTAAAATAATTTATATCGGAAAGCAAACAAATTTTAGGTTTAATAAGGTTTAAAGATTTCTTAAATGTCTCGGGGTTCGATTTGGGATAATGCACGCTTACAGCCGCACCTATCCGATTCGCCGCATACATGGCAACAAGCGCCTGCGGACAATTTGGCAGGCTCATGGCAATATTGTCCCCTGCCTTAACTCCCATAGCCGCAAAACTTCCCGCAACTTTTTCGACTTCTTTTAAAAACAAAAAAATTTCACGCTTTTCAAAACGGTAGATATAGGCGTCCCCGTAAAAAGTAGTGCGGTAATTTCTCATAAAATCGAACATTGTTTGATTAAGATTGACTTTGGAACAATTCATCTTTTACCTCAAAATCATTATAGAAAATGTTTAAGCCAAAGTCAATATCCATTTTTATTTAAAAGAGTGAAATTTGATTTATCTCTTTCCCGTAACGCTCGCTCTCTTTTCGCTTTAAACGTAAATTAGAACAATTTAAAGAGATATATCATTTATAGGAGAAAAGCTTAAAATAAAAAACCGCCGCACTAACGTGCGACGGCTTCTTTATTTTATAGATTTTAGAGTTCAGCAAAGTATTTGATTGTTCTGACCATCTGAGAAGTATAGCTGTTTTCATTGTCGTACCAAGAAACAACCTGAACTTGCGTGTTGCCGTCTTCCATAGGAGCGACCATCGTCTGAGTGGCGTCGAAGATTGAGCCGAACTTGGAACCGATGATATCGGAAGAGACGATTTGGTCTTCGTTGTAGCCGAAAGACTCGGTAGCAGCCGCTTTCATAGCAGCATTGATTCCTTCAACAGTTGCCTGTCCTTTGACAACGGCAACCAAAATCGTGGTTGAACCGGTAGGAGTAGGAACACGTTGAGCAGAACCGATGAGTTTGCCGTTGAGTTCGGGGATAACCAAACCGATTGCCTTAGCCGCGCCGGTGCTGTTAGGAACGATGTTGCAAGCAGCGGCTCTCGAACGACGGAGGTCGCCTTTTCTTTGAGGTCCGTCAAGAGGCATTTGGTCACCTGTGTAAGCGTGAACTGTGGTCATGATACCCGACATAATGGGCATATAATCGTTAAGCGCTTTGGCCATAGGAGCAAGACAGTTGGTGGTGCAAGAAGCGGCAGAAATGATGTTGTCTTCCTTGGTCAAGGTCTTGTGGTTAACGTTGAAAACGATGGTAGGAAGGTCTTTGCCTGCGGGAGCAGAGATAACGACTTTACGTGCGCCTGCGTTGATGTGAGCTTGAGCCTTTTCCTTTGAGGTGTAGAAACCGGTGCATTCCAAAACGACGTCAACGCCGATTTTACCCCAAGGGCAGTTTGCCGCGTCTTTCTCCGCATAGATTTTGATTTCTTTTCCGTCAACGATGATTGAATCTTCGGTTGCCTTCACGTCGTGACTGAGAGCATAGTTACCTTGTGTTGAATCATACTTCAAAAGATGAGCCAACATAGTGGGGCTTGTGAGGTCGTTGATAGCGACGACTTCATATCCTTTTGCTCCGAACATTTGTCTGAATGCAAGACGGCCGATTCTACCAAAACCGTTGATAGCGACTTTTACATTTGCCATTATTAAATTCCTCCAAAATTTAATCTTATTTTATTTATTATATTCTATAATTTTTTATCGATTAAGACAAGCAATTTTAGCAATTTTTTTTATTTACTTTGCTTTACTTGAGAAAGTCGGGATTGAGGCCCTTAAGCTCGGGAAGCATAAAGAGTCCGTTTTTTCTGATTAATTTCCCGTCAAAATAAATCTCTCCCCCGCCGTATTCCTCGGTGTGGACCTGCACCAAATCCCAATGTATTGCGCTTTGATTGCCGTTATATGCGTCCTCATAACAAGAGCCGGGCGTAAAATGAATAGAGCCTGATATCTTTTCGTCAAAAAGAATATCTCCCATCGGATTTTCGATATAAGGATTAAGCCCGAACGAAAACTCGCCCACATATCTTGCGCCCTCGTCCGTATTGAATACCTCGTTTATCTTCTCACGGTGATTTGCGTCCGCTTTGATTATCTTTCCGTCTTTAAACTCAAGGCGCACGTTTTCAAACATCGTTCCGTTTTCGATTGAGCCTACGTTGTATGTTATCACGCCGTTTACGCTGTCACGGACGGGGGCGGTGTAAACTTCACCGTCGGGGATATTGCATTTTCCCGCACATTTTACGGCGGGTATATCCTTTATCGAAAAGGTTATATCGGTATCCTTTGCCAAAATTCTCACTTTGTCTGTTCTGTTCATAAGTTCTACAAGCGGAGTCATCGCATCCGACATTTTCTGATAGTCAAGATTGCACACGTCAAAATAGAAATCCTCAAACCTTTCCGTGCTCATTTTTGAAAGCTGACTCATTCCTTCTGTGGGATAGCGGAGTATTACCCATTTCGTCTTTGCAACCCTTATGTTGTGATGCACTCTTTGAGCATAAATGCTGTTATAGTTTTTCATTTTGGCAGCCTTGACATCGCTGAGCTCAAAGTTGTTCTGACCGCCTCTGACGCCGATATACGCGTCCATCTGATTCATAAACTCTTCGTCGCGCTTTGCCATTATCTCCCAATATTGCTCGTCTGAGCCCATGAGAATCTCTCTTTTGATGCGATTGTCCGACATAAACACAAAAGGGTATCCGCCAACGGCGTATATTTCCCTTACGAGATGTGCGACAAGCTGATAATCTACGCCCGTAACGTCAATCCAGACCTTTTCACCCTTTTTGACCGAGCAGGAATAGTTCACTAAATTCTTTGCTAATTTTTCAAGTCTTGCGTCTGTAATCATATTGCCTCCTGTTAACGTTTATATTTTAGCCCGTAGACATTAAAAATACAATAATTTTTAATTAAAATTAACTAAATAATTTGACAATGTTATTGTTTTATTTCCTAAATTGTTATACAATATAACTAATCTTTAAAAATTTTTTGGAGGGAATTATGCCTTTAGTTACATCAACGGAAATGTTTAAAAAAGCATACGAAGGCGGTTATGCAATCGGTGCTTTTAACGTAAACAATATGGAAATCGTTCAGGCAATCACGGAAGCCTGCAAAGAGGAAAAAGCTCCTGTAATTTTGCAGGTCAGCAAGGGTGCGAGAGCTTATGCAAACCACACCTATCTCGTTAAACTCGTGGAAGCGGCAGTCATCGAATGCCCCGATATCCCCATAGTTTTACACCTTGACCACGGTCCCGATTTCGAGACCTGTAAAGCCTGCATCGACGGCGGTTTTACTTCGGTTATGATTGACGGCTCCAG
>FR901024.1:16179-50394 GCA_000437555.1 Acidaminococcus sp. CAG:917
TGATTGACGGCTCCAGCCACTCTTTTAAAGACAACATCGAACTCACCAAAAAAGTAGTTGAATACGCTCACGACCACGGCGTAGTCGTAGAAGGCGAACTCGGAACGCTTGCCGGCATCGAGGACGAAGTAAGCCACGAGGAAGGCTCATACACCCGTCCCGAGGAAGTCGAAGAATTCGTTTCAAAAACGGGAGTCGACTCACTCGCTATTGCTATCGGCACGAGCCACGGCGCATACAAATTCAAGCCCGAGCAGTGCACCGTAAACGAAAAGGGAATACTTGTCCCCCCCACTCTCCGTTTTGATATATTGGAAGACGTAAGCCGCAGATTGCCCATGTTCCCGATAGTATTGCACGGAAGCTCTTCCGTTCCTCAGGAATACGTAAAAATGGTCAACGACAACGGCGGAAAAATGCCCAACGCTATCGGTGTTCCCGAAGAACAGCTCCGTAAAGCGGCAAGCCTTTCCGTCTGCAAAATCAACATAGATTCAGACCTGCGTCTTGCCATGACGGGAACCATTCGTAAATTCTTTAACGAACATCCCGACAAGTTTGACCCCAGAGAATATCTTAAGCCTGCCAGGGCAAACATCAAAGAAGTTGTCAGACACAAGCTCATTGACGTTCTCGGTTGCGCAGGCAAAGCATAACCGCTTGACGTATCGGTAAACAGACAAATAAAATTGCAACAAAAAACCCGCTCCCAAGAGCGGGTTTTTTAAACCGTTTTTAAACTTTTTCAACCGACTGACGGTCGGACGAATATAACAAATCGAAAAACAAAAATTTACTCTTTTGAGGCGTCGGTTTTTGCCTTAGCGTTTTCACCGTCTGATTGTTCCTTGGCATTTTCGACGTCTGCGCCGTGTCCCAAGGCTTCGTTTTCGCCTTCGCTATGCAAAATGCCCATATCTGTTTTTTTGCCGCCCTGCGGCTTTAAAAGGTCTGCCGTGTCCGTGCCGTCGGTGACAGCGTTTACACTTTCGGCTGTTTCTTCGGCAGTCGATTGCGAGGTTTTATCGCACAAAGCCAGGTCTTCGGTATTATCCGTGCTCTCCTGTCCGTTTTCGATTGCCTGAACGTCGCCCTCATCTTTCTTTGAAGACTCGGCAGCAAGCATTGCTTTTTTCTTTTTTCTCTTTACGACGGCAACTGTAAAAGATATAACAAGCGACAAAACGACGAGAGCAAGGAACGCATATAAAATGATGTCTATATATTTAACGGGAATAAACGCCGTAAGCAAAGTGAGGATACATGCCGCAATAAAGTTTCCGATAAACACGGCAAGAGCCGCTTTCCACAGCTTGAAATCCATAAAAGCACCCACGCCGCTGCCCGTCCATGCGCCCGTAAAAGGCAAGGGCACGCCGACAAACAGCGACAGACCCAAAAACTTTTTGGCGTCGGAGCTTAGCTTTTGCGTCATCTTGCCTTCCTGCGCCTTTTTATTTACGCCCTCTGCCCTGCTTTGAAAGAGGTCCTCAAAAAATGCGGCAATTTTACCGAAAAGTTTTGTTTTTTTGAGTTTATTTAAAATGGGTCTCAAACAGAGTAAAAGCGGAATGATTACCACACTCGAACCTGCAAGGGAGACAAACATACCCGCTATGCGGTGAACGTCGGGCATTCCTGCTATAAGAATAATCGCCCCTCTCAATTCGATGATAGGAATGATAGATACCAAAAATAAGGTCAGATAATTATTTCCCGTAACGGATTGAAAAAAATCAACAATGGTTTGTGTCATATTGCTTTTTGATTATAATCAATTTCTTGATTATTGTCAATCAATACATTATAATATTGCCGTAGTCTGTTTATGACAAGGAGCAGTATGCAAAAGATTTTAAGTGCGCTAAGAAGAGCCGTAAACGATTTTAATATGATTGAGGAAGGCGACAAAATAGTCGTGGGACTTTCGGGCGGAAAGGACAGTATAGTCCTCGTTTCGGCACTGAAGGAATTTCAACGGTTTTCCCCTGCCCGTTTCGAGCTTGAGGCGGTAACGATAGATATAGGCTTTTCGGGTGTCGACCAAACGGAAGTGGAAAGAACAGTAGATTATCTCAAAAAAATAGACGTCCCCTATCACAGGGAAAAAACTCAGATTGCCGAAATAGTGTTCGACGTCAGAGGAGAAAGCAATCCTTGCAGTCTGTGCGCTAAAATGAGAAGAGGAGCGCTCAATAACTATATAAACTCGGTCGGAGCAAACGTTCTCGCACTCGGGCACAACGCAGACGACGTTGCCGAAACTCTTTTAATGTCAATGTGTTTTGAAGGCAGGCTGTCCACTTTTCAACCTGTTTCATTTATGGACAGAAGCAAAGTAAGGCTTATCCGTCCGCTCATATATATTGACGAAAAATATATAAAGGGAGTGGCAAGAAGATATGAAATGCCGATAATTCACAATCCGTGCCCAAGCAATTTCAATTCAAAAAGACAGTGGGCAAAAGAGACAATCGAAACGCTAAACAAACAAATTCCGTTTGCCGAAGACAGAATAAAAAGCGCAATTTTTCACCCCGAAAGAAACAATCTTTGGGAAAAACCGAAAAAATAAAAAGACGGCTAAGCCGTCTTTTTATTTACCTTAATTTTATTGATTCAAGAGTATGAATTATGCCTTGTTAAACCCTGTTTTCAAAATTATTTCTCATCATAGACAAGCACTTCAGTCGGATTGATGAGTTCGCCGTCACGGTATACTTCAAAGTGGAGATGCACTCCGTCAAGATATTCGCTGCCCATACTGTCGGACATTTCGCCGATGACGTCGCCGCCCTTTACGGTATCGCCCACTTCAACGGGAACTTCCGCCGCCAAAGAACAATATTTTGTCGTGATGCCGTCTTCGTGTTCGATTACCACGTAGTAGCCGTCCAAAATGTTGTAGTCCACTTCGATTACGTTGCCGTCTGCGCTGGCATAGACGTTTTTATCGCTATCAGAAACAAAATCGATTGCCTCGTGCGTTTCGTATTTGCCAAGCGATTGATTGTAAAAGACAGACGATGCCGTATAATCGTTTGTTACGGTTCCTTTTACGGGAGCCGCAAAAGTGGTAGTTTCGGCAGGTTTTTGCTCTTCGTCGTTGTCGGGAGTTTTATCCTCGTCGTCAACTACGTCGGCAGGTCCGTCCACGCTTACGTTGGCGTTTGTATCGGTTTTACTTTGAGTAACCGCAACGCCCACCATTGTGGCGACAGCGCCTATACATAACACTATTAAAAAATAATAGCCGTTCTTTTTAAAAAAGGTCTTTACCTTTGTCCATATTTCTTTTTTATCCATAAATACCTCCGCTGAGGTGAGTATTGCCTAAGAATTTGTTTTTATACGAAAACTTTTATTTTTTTTTAAAATTTTTTGAAATTTATACTAAAGCATATGCCTTGTAAATGCTACATCTTTTGACGAAGTAAAATTTAAAAGCAGACGTAATATTAAAAACAATTTGTTTTTTAAATTATACAACTTCGATATAAAAAAAGGCGGTTTAACCGCCTTTTAAATTTTAAATCAAAAATTTTATTTATAGTTTAATTCATTAAAACTGCAATTTTCGTTTCTGTTTTTATTTCGTTTTATTTTTAGACGCCGCCGAATTCTTTTCTTCGGCAATTTTATTGTCCTCGTTCTTTTTTGCCGCAAAATTTTCCGATTCGCATTCGCCGCCGTCTGCTATCTTTTGCTCGTCATAGTGATGCATAAACGTAACTTCCTCCTTCCCTGCCGCAGCTAGTGCCTCTTGCATTTCTTCTTTGGAATTCCATACTCCTATAACCTTTCCGCAAAGAGCGTCCGCGTCGATTTCCGCAGGGACAAAGAATGCGACGTCAATCGTTTTTTGCGAAGGATTCAATTTTTTGAATATCAGGCTGAAAACAGGTGTGACAACCATAGACACCGCCATGGAAACGACGCCTATGAACGGACTTACTGCAACACCCGTTTTGATTGCCTGTCCGAAACTTATTCCGTCGGAAGAAAGCCCGTATCCCAAAGCCAAAATCAAAACGAAAGTAACGAGAAGAGAAGCTATAATGGAAGCATAAGCGCCCGCCTTATTCATCTTTTTGGAATACAAGCCGAGAACGTATGGTCCGATAAAACAACCCGCCAAAACACCCCAACTGAGTGACATAAGCGTCACTATCGCGTCAACCTCGAATATGGCAAAAACAGCGCTTAAAGCGACGAACACAAGACATAGACATCTTAAAAGTATATTGGTATTCTTTTCGGGCAAATCACGCTTGATATAACCCTTTACAAAATCCATAGTGACAGTGGACGATGAGGAAAGAGTAAGCGCCGCAAGCGTTGACATACTGGCGGAAAACAACAAAACGACAACGAGTCCCAAAAGAGCGGACGGCAAATTGTTTGTTATCATATAAGGAACAATCATATCGTAAGAGCCGAGTTTTTCATAGGTTTCGGGACTGACGAAGCGGGTTACCATACTTCCCATAAAGTATGCTCCGCCGCCGACAATCAAAGAAAATATCGTTGAAATTATCTTTCCTTTTCTTATTGCGTCGTCGTCTTTTACGGCATAAAACTTATGTATCGACTGAGGCAAAGCCCAAATTCCGAATGAAGTCAAAAGCACGAGAATTATTACGTTAAACGCAGGACTGTCAATAATCGGAGTATTGGCCGAAGTGCCCGCGGGAATAAGCCCCTTTCCCATCTGAGAAATATAGCTAAGCCCCTCTCCCCAATTCATAGTAGGACTTGCAAGCAATACGAACACGGTAACCACGATTCCGATAATCATAATAATGCCTTGAATAAAATCGGTTATGCTTGTGGCGAAATAGCCGCCGAAAAACAAATACAGGGCCGTAAGACAGGCAAGAATTAAAATACACCAAACGGAATCGAGACCGATGACCTGTTCAAACACATAACCCAGCCCTTGATAAACCGACGAAGAATACGGAATTAAAAATATAAAAATGACTATCGACGAAACAAGTTTTATATGTTTGCTGTCGTAGCGTTTTTCAAAAAACTCGGGCATTGTCCTCGCTCCGAGATTATTTGTCATTATTTTTGTCCTGCGCGCGAGCACCTGCCAGGCGATATACGTTCCTATGACAGTATTGCCTATTCCTATCCAAACAGCGGACAGCCCGAAATTATAGCCGAATTTGCCGGCGTATCCCACAAACACGACGGCGGAAAAATAAGTCGCTCCGTAAGCGAATGCGGTGAGCCAACCGCCCACTCCCTTTTTTGAAAATAAAAACTCGTTTACCGACGCACTCTTACGACGGCAAACGATGGCGACAACGATGATGATTAAAATATATGCGGCAAAAATTATATATTGCGCAAATCCGTCGGCGGCACACAAAGCGTTTGTAAGCATATTACTTCCTCACGAGCGGCACGATATCTTTTACCTTTTCACATATAACGTCGGGTACGATTTTCGATTTCTCCGCCATCTCACGTGTAGTTTCGCCTGACAAAACAAGCACGGAAACAAATCCGCAGTTTTTGCCGAAAGCTATGTCGGTATACAACCTGTCGCCAACCATGGCGATTTGCTTTGGATGAACGTTGTATCTCTTTGAAATTCTTTCGCCGGCAATCGTATGCGGTTTTCCCATTATATATTCGGGGACTCTGTCCGTTGTGAGCCTTATTGCCTCTATAAAAGCACCTACGTCGGGCATCGGACACTCGTCGGCAGGACAGTTATAGTCGGGGTGTGTAGCAATATACGGAATTCCCTTTTTTACAAATTTGCAAAATTGATAAAGTCTGTCATAAGTTAACGTGGTATCAAAACCTAACACGGCTATGTCGGGGTTTGTATCGGAGAGCTCAAGTCCGTAAAGAAGAAATTCCGAACGTAGCCTTTCATTCCCTAGAAGGAATATCTTTGCCCCCCTGAAATGGTCGAGAATATATTCACAGGTAACCTGTCCGCTCGTGTAAATCTCGTCGGAATAAACTCTAAGCCCTAAATTGTTGAGTCGGGCTATATAATCGGTATGCATACGGGAGGAATTGTTGGTGAAAAAGCAAATCCTCTTACCCATCTGTCTTAATTCGTTAATGGCGTCGAAAGAACCTTCTATTTCCTTGTCTCCGATATAAACGGTTCCGTCAAGGTCGAACAGGAACAACTCTACGTTCTTGATATCTTTTGTCATCTTCTCTCCTTAGTTTAAATGTAGTCCTCAAGCGCCCCGCTCGCTTTGGCGTATCCGAGGATCCCGCCCGAAATTTCTCCGCACAACGCCATAATGGACAACAATTCTTTGGTAGTAAAGTTCTCTTTTAGCCAGAAGCCTGCGTCCTCATAAAGTCTGCGCCATCTCCTTTGGCTCTTTTCAAGGTCTATCGAATCGAGAATTCCAATCAAGTCTTCGCGGTATTCGTCAAGTATATACTTAATTCTAAAATAGCCGTTTATCGTCAAAAAGTCAATTCTTTTAAGTAACAAATTAAACTCAAGTCCGCATTTTGTTTCAAGGAGTTTCATCGATTTCATCTTGTCGGGCGGCAAAAGAGTGTCCTCGCACCTCGATTTTAAAAACAGGCGGTAATAAGCCCATAGAACGTAAGAAGCTACAAACATATATTCTCCCCTGTGTCTAAGTTTATAACTTTTTTGCATGACCTCGCAAAAAGAATCGACTCCGCCTTTAAAATTCTGCTTGCGGTTTCTGTCCGAAAGCCGCATTAAAAACCAAAACAATTCTCCCGTGTCGTGAGTCATCTGCAAGGAATTGCCGGCAAGTTCTCTCTTGAACGATTCGGCAATACTTTCCGTTCTTCCGCTTTTTTCGGTGCTGAGCTTTCTTGCAACGCATCTTTCAAACGCCTTTAAAGGCTGACTTAAAGCTATTCCCCAACCTGCGGCAATTAGCGTCTTTGGCGCAGCGTCCAAAATTTTTCTGTCCGCCACAACGTATTTAGGGCAGCAAGCTTCCTTTAGGGCAGGAGTGGAATAAAGTATTCTGTCCGATGAAGGCGCCGTGACGAACATCATATAATCGATGGCGTTTATAGTGGCAAAATAACTGCAAAGCATATTTATCTTGCCGCAACCCACACCTATCAGATATCTGACGTATTCGGGCACGCTTTTAATTTGTTTTATATCGTCCTCCTCGTTTTCGGACTTTTTTATTTTACATTCGTAAACCAAAATCTTTTCGCGCTTTAAGGCTGAGACGACGTCAAATGCTATGTCCTCAACGTCCTCGAAGTATACTACGCCCACGTGTCCCGCTTTTGCCTCGTCGGGAATAAGCGTCGGGACAAGCGCCGTTTCGGACAGATACACGTCGGTTGTGCCTATTCTTTCATAATCAGTATTTTCCATAAACACCTCTTAAAATTTCCTTTTTGAAAATTTAACACATAATATAGTAGATTAAAAAAAATCTTTTGATGATTTATATCCTCTTTTGTCATTTTAAGGCAAACAAAAACGCCCCGTTATACGGAGCGCTTTTTAGTTTATTTAAAATGCCCTATTCCTTTTTAATCTCTTGTGCAAAATTTATTATTTTTGTTTTAGACTGTAAAAACCGTTTTGCCACGCTCTTAAAATATCTTTATATTTTCTTGCACATTAAAATAAAGAAACGTTTTTAAATACTGATTGATAAAATTGATTGATGTTTTATAAGCAAGCCTTTAAAATTTCCTCTACTTCGGCTTTAGTCAAAATTTTATATCCGCCGTCCATAATTAGCGTGCTGTCCGCAATTTTCTCAATCATATCTTTTGTTACACCGAAGTTCGAAATCTTCATTTCAAGCCCTATCCTTTCCATCCATGATTTCATTTTGTCGAGACCTTCGTTTGCCACCTGCTCATCCGTCTTACCTTTAGGGTCTACTTTCCAAACGTTTACGGCATATCTTTTAAATTTCGGCAAACCGTAAGGCATAATAAAGCGATAATAAGGTATCGATACCGCCGCAAGAGTCATTCCGTGAGTGGCGTCCGTATGCGCCGCGACTGCCTGACCGAGCATATGCACTTCCCAATCGGTTGTTTTGCCTTTTGCTATGAGAGTGTTTAATGCCCAGGTCGCAGTCCACATTATGTTGCTTCTTGCCTCATAATTCGTCGGGTCTTTTACCGCAATCTCCGCGCTGTCGATAAGCGATAATAGCAAACCTTCCGATATATAATCGGACGTGTTGAGGTCGTCACCGGAAAAATACTGCTCCAAAATATGCGACATTATATCGAATATTCCCGACACCATCTGATAACGCGGAACGGTAAACGTGAATTCGGGATTCAAAATCGAAAACTTGGGGAAGACGTTATAACCGAACACGTGTCCTATTTTGAGTTTCTGAGCGTGATTGGTTATTACCGAGCCGCCGTTCATCTCACTGCCCGTTCCCACCATAGTGAGCACGCAGCCTACGGGAATTATTTTGCATTCGGGCTCTTCAAAGCGTATAAAATATTTTTCCCACGGGTCCTCCTCGCAATAAGCGGAAACGGAAACAGCTTTGGCATAGTCGCATGTGGAACCGCCTCCTACTGCGAGTATTAAATCAACCCCGTTGTCTTTAGCGATTTTACAGCCTTCGGCAAGCTTTTCCACCGTCGGATTCGGCATAACGCCGCCGTCCTCAAAAATTTCCTTTCCTGACTCTTTCAATATATTTACTACTTTATCGTAAATACCGTTCTTTTTTATTGAGCCTCCTCCGTAGGTCAGCATAACCTTTTTGCCGTATTTATCCAACTCACTTTTTAACATATTCAGCGAATCGGGTCCGAAATGCACAATAGTCTGATTGCAATAAGTAAAATTACCTAACATATTTACCTCCTATATCGTCTCTTCTATACCGTCTCACCTGCCGTATAGGCTTGAGATAGTGCTTTAGTGTTTTTTATTTCTCCCGCGCTTTCCACGCCTGTTCCGTAAATTACGCCTTTGAGCGTTACACCGTCAAAACAATTTATAAAACCTTCGATACATTTTATCGCTCCGTCCATTGCGCTTGTTTCGTCCTCTGCGGACGTCGCAAGCAAATATAGCTGTTTGAATTTGTTCTGTCTTAAATAAAGCGGGTTTAGCCTGTCTATAAATGTTTTAAGCTGACCCGACACTGAATAATAGTATATCGGCGTCGCAAAAACAAGCACGTCGCTGTTTTGAATTTTTTCATAAAGAGCGTTCATTGAGTCTTTGATGACGCAACCTTCGTGCTCTTGACAATACATACAGCCG
This sequence comes from Acidaminococcus sp. CAG:917, assembly GCA_000437555.1. GTDB lineage: Bacteria > Bacillota > Clostridia > Christensenellales > CAG-917 > CAG-917. The sequence goes on from FR901024.1 coordinate 25,430, forward strand.
AGACAAAACTTCAATTCTAAATCCTTAAGATTTATTTTGACGACCTCGTTACCTGCTTCCTCCGCTCCCCTGGCGAACGCCTCGGCAAGAAGATAAGAATTTCCGTCTTTTCTCATTGTGGAAGATACAATGCAAACTCTCTTACTCATATTCCTCCTTTTTCCGCCGAGCAAACTGCTCGATTTAATCATTTTATAAATGTTTTATATAAATCCTTGCTTTAACCAACTCGTATTTTTTAAATAACTTTTTGAGGGACAATCTTATTACATACGCCGACCTTTTCGGGAGTGCTCAAAACTATACAATACCGTAAATCGGCAAACTTAAATTTAAGTTAAGTATTGCCGTTTTCATTCTATCTTTTTTATTACTTTTGCGGGAACGCCCCCGACAACAGTTTTCGGAGGAACGTCCTTTGTAACTACCGCCCCTGCGGCGACTATACTGCCGTCCCCTATAGTGACACCGGCAAGTATTGTTGAATGCGAGCCTATCCATACGCCTTTACCCACCGTTATAGGCTGCGGAATCATATCCGCCCTGTTTTCTACGGCTATGGCGTGATTGAGCGTGGCAAAGACTACCTGATGCCCTATCAGACATCCGTCTTGTATTATAATGCCGCCTTGGTCTTGAAAGCAACAACCTGAATTGATAAATACATTTTTACCCACCGTTATATTTTGTCCGAAGTCGGAGTAAATCGGAGGGAACAATGAAAAACCTTCAGATACTTCCTTTCCCGTAAGTTCGGCAAAAAGCTTTTTAATTTCTTCCGCGCGGCGATATTTGCCGTTAATTTTGGCTGTAATTCGCCTTGCCCTTGCGGACGCCTCGTGCATAAACATATGTTCGGGTGAGCCTGCTTTAATATAATGCGATTTGGCAATGATTTCGTTATATTCTTTTATGTCCATATATTCTTTCCTTAATAACCGACCTATTTTAATTTCAAAATTTTTGCGCTATTGTAAAACTCGCTAAGTATACGTTGCCACGCTTTATAAATTTAAAATTTTAGTGCTCTTGTAACATTCCGTAAACTCAAATTGTAAGGTATCGTAACTGCAATTTGAAAAATATCTCGGCCGATGCACAATGCAATCGACAAATAAAAAACCGCCTTGCGGCGGAATTTTATTCGTTGATAACCGTTAAAAACTTTGCGCTGTTTCCGCCCATTGCAAGCTGCGCGTGAGGCTGTTGCGGATTGAAATAAAGAGAATCGCCGGCTCTTAAGAAAAACTCTCTGTCACCCACGATGACCCTTAACTCTCCCTCCAGGACAAAGTTAAACTCTTGTCCGCCGTGAGAAACAAGCTCCGGAGAATCGGACGGGGCGATAGTGACAAGCATCGGGTTCATCGATTTTCCCTTAAATTCTGCGGCAAGAGAAGTAAACGAATAACCTTCGTATCTTTCCACCGAAACACCTTTTCCGTCGTAAACTACAACGGCGTTATCGTTGGTCGGCATCTCTCCCCCGAGAACATAATTCGGCTCCGTTCCCATTATTCTTGCAAATTTATAAATAAGATTTATGGGCATTTCCTTTTTTGACGTTTCATATTCAATATATTCACTCTCAAGTATTCCCAAAAGCTCCGCCATCTGAGCGGTTGAATAATCTGAAAAGGTCCTGAGCTCGGAGAGCCTTGTTGCCACTTTTGAATAATCGTTTTCCTTTACCATAGCAATTCCTTATAGCGTAAATAATTTAAGATTTGTTATTTTGCGATAACTTTGTTTAAAGCTTCGACGATTTCGTCGGGATTAAGTCCGTGAACCTGAGCGGCTTGCTCGATAGTTTCACCGTGAGCAAGCATACAACCGAGGCAATGCATGCCAAATCCCATCAATGTTGCCGCCAATTCTTCTTGATTGCCGAGTTTCAAAACATCTGCGATAAGCATATCCTTTGTTACCATATTTATATCTCCTTTAAATTTAATTTAAATTATATCAGCGTTTCGCACTTATATTATTTGCTAATATGAAACAATTATCGTGTTGTTATTATTTTCTGATACGTTGCAAAAGATTTATAACGATTAAAGGTTATTTCGTTTTTCGCATCGTGAATATTTTGTTGTTCTATCACTTTTAACAAGCTTTTTTTAAAAGAAAATTAAAATTTTTAAATTTTAAAGTTTCTCTCCGCATTCGGGACAAAACTTGCTTTTTCCTTTAACTTCCGCGCCGCACTTCGGACATTTTTTGACTATAGCCGCTCCGCATTCCGAACAGAATTTAGCGTTGGCTTTAACTGTCGCTCCGCAATTGGGGCAAGTCTTACCCTCCTCCGTTTGCTTGGCTCCGCATTCAGGGCAGAATTTAGCTCCGACTTTAATGTCTGCGCCGCACTTTACGCACTTTGCGGTTTTGGGAGCGTCCTTTGCGCCCATACCCTGAGTAAATTGCTGTCCCATCATCTGACCCATAGCCATACCGGCGGTAACGCCCATACCCATATTCATTGCGCTGTTTGAGCCGCCGGGATTTTTTGCCATATCTCTCATGGCGTGCGTGGCGTTGTATTGCTGATACGTGCCCATAACACCGCCGAGAATACCCATTGTTGACCTTTCGTCGAGAGCCTTTTCCACTTCGGGGGGAAGCGAAAGATTTTGAATGGTAACGTCAGTAACTTCAAGGCCGAGTTCGGCAAATCTGTCGGAAGCAATTTCCTGCGTCTTATCGCCCAACTCACTGTATTTCGCCGCAAGGTCGAGAGCGGGAATTTTGCTTTCTCCTATGCTGTCCGTCAAAGTGGACAGAATTATATTTTTGAGATAATTGGAAATATCCTCGGTGGTAAATTTCTTGACCGTACCGAAAATCTCCGCCATAAATTTAGCGGGGTCTGAAACCTTAAACGAGAAATTGCCGTATCCTCTTAGACGAATGGCTCCGAAATCGGCGTCCCTCATCATAATGGGGTTTGTCGTCCCCCACTTGACATTGGTAAACTGTTTCGTGCTTACAAAATAGACGTCGGCGTCTTTAGGATTTTCAAACGCATATTTCCAGTTGGCAAGCTTTGTCAAAATGGGTATGACGTCGGTATCGAGCTTGTAAGAGCCGGGTCCGAACACGTCGGCAATCCTTCCCCTTGACGTAAATACAGCCGCCTGTGAGGGATTGACTATGAGTCTTGAGCCCTGCATAATAGCATAGCGGTCGTCGACGGGAAAACGGTAGACGATGCTTGTGTGAGTATCGTCTTTCCATTCGATAACTTTAAGTAAATGATTTTTTAATCCCATGATTTCCTCCGAGATTATTACGTTTTAAACTATTATTGATTATAGCATAAGGAAATAAGCTTTTCAACAGATTTTAAAATTTAAAATCATATTTCTTTAAAACCGAGACAATTTAAAATATGTTTAAAATACCTGATATTTTACTAAAACGACACGCTTTGAGGCAGAACAATTAAATTTTCTCCTTAATACCAAACTGCGATTTTATATTACCGTATTATTCTTTATCTGCTAATATGGCAATTTAAAAATAACGTCAACTCAAAAAAACTATGCCCGATACAAAAAGCGATGACCTTTAAAATGTGAGGTTGAAATAAAAATTTACGGCAAATTGCATACTAAGCCATCAATAGCAACAAGGGAATTGACACTACGCACAGCAAAGTTGAAAGCAAAATAGTATTTGCCGCCGTTTTAGAATCTCCTCCGTATATTTCCGAAAGATTTAAGTTGACGGAGGCGCAAGGCATGGCGGAAAGAATAAACAACGTCACTTTTACGGAATAATCTATAGGCAGGAAATACACGATGGCATATGTCAGAAGCGGAAACACCAAAATTTTCGTCAGTGCGGCAACGTATACCGATGGATGTATAAACAATTCCTTAAACGGAGCGCTTGCAAATCGCATTCCGAGTATTATCATACACATCGGAGTGGTCATTTGAGCCAAGAGGTTTATAAGGTTTAAAGCCGGCTCCGGGAGCTGAACGTTCAAGAAAAATAACGGCAGAGCAACCACTAACGTCAGAGTGGGAGGATTTAAAATTGCTTTTTTAACGGAAATGTATTTTCTATCGCCCGTTAACACGAAAGCTCCCACAGTCCAACAGAGAAAGTTCATTGCCACAATGAATACCGCAGCATAAGCTACCGCCTCCGGAACGTTCGGCATCAATACGTTTAACACGGGTATGCCCAAAAAACCCACGTTGCCGAAAACGGAGCAAGTGGTAAGAACTCTCATTGCCTTACCTTTCATCACCTGCGTTTCGGGGATTGCTCTGAATGAATCGACGTTCGTCTGCAAAAATCCTTCTGCTTTTTTGGGCATTTTTTTGTTAAACCACTTTCTGTAAATAAGGCACAAAACTATAAGCAGCAAAAGCTGAACTCCGAACGAAAATGCGACCGCTATTCCGAGATTTTTTAAAAGTGACGGCTGATAGCTGACTCTCAAAAAAGAATTGAGAGTCAAAAAAGGTTGATTGACGTAAAGCAAAACCTTGGCAAAAGGAGCGATTGCCGTTTGCTTTACAGCTTTTACTTTTATCAAAATGTAACCGGGTATCGCCATTGCTACAAGGAGCAAAACGTTTACTGCCGTAACTTCAAAATTCATATTATAAATTATATAACCATATTTCCCCGTTTGGCAAACAATTAAAAAGATTATCGAAATTTATCATATATTTTTTGTTTTCACAATTTTGCTTTTCGCTTTTCCTATTTCTTTTCTCGTTCACCGTTTTGGCTTATTTTAACAAAAGTCTTACGACTTCCCTACTTTCTTTGCCCTTTCTTCCTTGCCTATTGCCGCTGTTTTTCTTTTTTAATTTTGTCTCTCTTCTGCCTTTCCATTTTTCTCGTCTTCTTTCAATCCGTTTACGTTTTTCTTATCTTTTTCTTTCTCTCATTTTGTCGGTTTTTGCAAAACACTTTTCCCTGTCTTCACTTTCATTCTGATTTTACAGTTTTTTTGCCGATTATTCATACGATTTACTTTAATTTGTTTTCCCGCATTTCAACGCATTAAAAAAGGGACTTAAAGTCCCTTTTTTAGTGTTTTGTTTTTCACCTTTTAGTTTTTGCTTACTATGGTGAATTTTGTTCCGAATCCGCCCTTTCCGTAAGGTATTGTATCACCTTCCGAATAGACTGAACCTAAGCCGTAAGTGTTAATCTCAGCCTGCGTTATCGTCGTCTTGGTGAGAACAGTTCCGTTATTGTCTACCATAACTCCGAAGATAGGAACGAGAACGTAAGTCACTGCTCTGTTACCCTTGAACTTAGGCAAGTAGTAATTTGTTTCAAGCGACGAGATTTCAACCTTATACACTTTACCCGACTCAACGTAAGCATATCCGATAAATGCTACCGGCTTTCCGCCATACATCGTATTTACGTATGCATTTGTGCTGTTATTACCGCCGTAAACGCTACCGGTTGACACCGAACCTGTAAATGCCGCAAGCGTTACGTTGACGTAAACTCTCTGTTGCGAACCGAATTTAATTGATGCAAGATAACTCGTTGCCGTTGAGTTTAATGCGTATTCGAAGTCGGACGGCATAGTAACCGGCGCATAGTTGATTTTCTTGGATTCCGTGCCTGCCGATGTTGCAAATCCGGAGTCTGTATATTTCCATGTGCTGAACGTTACCGTGTATGCCGAAGGCAGCGAATAAGTACCTGCGCTGAACGGAGTAATCGTATAAGGATCTACCGCTTTTCCCGTATCGGTATTTACTTTTGAGGTATAACCGCTACTTGAAATATTATTAATCAACATCTTTTGGACGTAAAGCGTAATTCTGAGAGATTGAGTAAGTCCGCTCGGCGTCGTAAGAACAGCATAGACATAGGTTTGACCGCCCATATACGACGGATAGAATTCGGTGAGATCCCATTCAAGCTTATATCCGTCCTTTCCTTCCTCGGTAAAGGTAACCTGGTCGTTTCCGTCGGTGGACCTCATCACAATGGATTCCGGAAGCGTCGGCTTGCTGTAGTTGTAAGGATTGATGTTTGTCGTATTCGAATGCGGAGCTGTCATCTGGTCTGCGCCTGCAAATCCCGTCCAACCCTTGATAGCAGAGTTGGTGCTCATGTCAAGCTTCCAAGTTCTGTTCATATACTTAACGGTTTGCGTTATCGAAAGCTGTTTGAGTGTGAAGTTTGTCACGCTATCCTGATAATTGAACTCGTTATTGCCGTTGATTATAACTTTGGTATATCCAAGTCCGCCCGACATATCGATTTCAAGGTTGGTGAACGACCATTCAATATCCATAACCTGAGTCCAAAGCACGTTACCTTCAGCATCAAGGAATTTCATTGTGGTCTTGTTCGGATAGTATTTCGCAAACTCAGAACCGGTATAGTCTATATTCGCAGCCGGGTCAAATCCGTATCCGCTTGCGCCCTCTACTCCTACCGCGGCTCTGAATACGTCTTGTTCATTACCGGCAATTGTGCTCCAGAAGGATTCGCTCCAATCAAACTCATAATTTGACGAGTTCTTGATTTCGACAGGAACATTGTAGGTATGCTCGCCTGCGTTGGTGTTGCCGCCGAAAGTTGCAATCGCATAGGTCGTTCCGCCGTTTGCGTTATAATCGATGCTCGTCTTATCCCACGTTACGTTGTCGATTGTGAACGCGACGGTAAATACGTAAATGTAATCCGTTCCGCCCACACTCTCATAACGACGCGTGAGTTGATTGAGGTTGTAGTAAACAGGGTCAACAGTCTTCGTCGAATCAATGAGCGAAGTATCCGCAAGATTGGTTTCAATCACGTTGCCGTCGGTATCTCTTGCCAAGGTCTTATAGCCTACGTAATTAACTGCATATTCTTTCTTGATCCACGTTCCGTCAAGGTATGCCCTGAAAGAATTTTCGTAGGTCAATCCGAACGGATTGTAAACCGTTTGCTCGACGTTGTTGACTTTAATGGTCGTACCTGTTGTGGTAGCGTAAGGATATCCGACGTAGGTGTAGTCTGTATCGAGCGTATCGGAAGCAATCGAAGAATTGAATCTCGTTACGTTGAACGCTCTGACGGCGAGCTCGACTTCAAAGTCGGCAACCGTTATGTCTCTTTCCGTTGCTACGTGAGCGTTGAGTTTTACGAAGTCGGAAACGTTACCTGTAACAGTTTCGGGGATATTTTCCCAGGTGATGTTATAGACCATTTCCTGACCGTCGGTAAATACGACGCTAACGTTTGTCGGGAAGTTTGCCATGTTATAGGTGTACGGGTTCTTGATTTCAATCTTAACCGGCAAGCTTGTGTCGACGTCATAGTCAAACATAACGATTTGACTGTCATTCACGCTTGTGTAGATTTCTCTGTTAACCGTTCTATAACCTATGGTATCCGTAAGCGTATAGTCACCGCCCATAATCAAGCGCAATTTCTCAATAGTTCTGTTGATTACAGACACAGGAATGTTGAATTGTTGTGTAGCTTCGGTGGCTTTGTAAACGAGGTCAACCATATTATTCGGCCAATTTGCTCCGCCGAGTGCTTGCTCAGCTTTAGAGATGAGGGTTTCATCCCAAACGACGTCATATTGAACGTTGAGCGTGCCCGCATTGCTAACCTTGAAGTTTGTCTGTTCTCCGACAAGCTCCGTTGTTACCGTTTGATTTGCAGTCTGAGCATAAGTTGACGAGAAGAGGCTGAAGTCGCCGATGAACGGGTCGAACACAACCGTTCTGTCTGAAACAGAGGTTATCTTCTCTATCGTTCTGTCGATGACGTAAACCTGAACGGGAACAACTATGCTGCCCTGTGCGTTGGTGAGCGTCACGTCAACATTGAGGACTTTACCGAAGTATTCTTTGCTCGTCATGATATCGGCAGGCAACTGATAGCTGAGCGTAACTTCAATTTCATCAAACGTGTCGTTTCCGTCCGAAACGCCCGTCTTATACTGAATGGTTGTCTTTTCGCCGTTTTCAAAGAGTTTCTTCACGGTGTTCGTTTCGTCTTGAGTGTAAAGACCCAAAGTATCGAACACGTACATCTTTTCAAAGTTCTCTGCGATATAATCGTTTATCGTATCGCTCGGAGCTTCAACCGTGAGGAAGCAAATCATGTCGGTGCTGTAGTTGAGATAACCGATCTCGATTTGCTCCGGCTGAACGGTTTCAAAACCGCCCGCCGAAAGCATAACGAATTGTCTTACGTTGTCGATACCGTTGCTCGTGTAAGTTACGTCTCTCCAAGTGGCGTCGACGGTAACTTTTTCAAAATCGGCTCTGACTTCGGAGTTGTAAACTCTTACCACTATCTTGCTCGGCAAGCCGTTAAAGAAGTTTTCCGCACCGAGAGTGTAGGTATAGAAATCCATACCCATATTCTGGTCGGTATATGTTCCGAAGCCGGGGTTATCATTTACGTTGATTTCATACTTGTAGTAGTAGATAAATTCAACGTCTTTCGTTATTCCGGCAAAACTTGCGGTGAGCGTGAAGTAGTAAATTCCGTCGAGTCCGTTTTCGTCTTTAATTTCTTCCGCTATGACCTTTGCCATGTCAGGTCTTTGAGCGGCATTGCCGTCTTTGTCGAACCAAGTTACGGGGACGTTGTCGTAAATGTTTCCGTTATAGGTGACCTTGGCTGTGCTCGGAAGCGAGAAGTCTTTGAACACCGAGAAGCTCGGCGCCGCAGTCTCGCTTGCGACAGACGCTTCACTTGACGTTACCGCTTCATTGTTTACACTGAACGAAATTGCGCCCCAACCGAAATCTACTTCGACGTCGTCGCCACTAAGGTTATGATTGGTAAGTCTGATTTCGATAGTCAAAGTCTGTTCGAGACCTTGAATACCTTCATAGACGACTACTTCTCTTTCAACGTAGGTATAAAGCACCGTTCCGTCCAAATCTTTCTTTTCGATAAACTCGTCTTTATAAGGTGCTCCGTCGGTGACGAATCTGATATCCAGCTGTTTGCTCGTGCCGTCCTTGAAGTATACTGTCGCAGAAGTCGGGAGCGTATAAGCGGTGAGCATATCGTAAGAATATTCGCCGTTTTCGGACTTGATTGTCGTGCTTTCGTCAAACTCGAAGCGGTCGACAACGTAAGTTTTGAAGTTTACGTTAATCTGATATTCGCTGTTGTTGCCGATACTTGCCTTAACGATTGCACCGTTTTCCGCATTTGTTATATCGACATTCCACGAATCGATATAGGCAAAGCCTTCAGACTTGTCGTTATAAACAACCTTTATCTTGACGCCGCCCTCAAAGTAATTTGCCGCGCCCGTGAAGTAATCGTAAGCGTCAATCGTCATCGCATTTACCGTGTAATTATTGAGGTCGTCAATTCCTTCACCGTCTGTCGAACCGTTGTAGAAGAAGATATCTGAAACAGAGCGCTGAGCAACGTTGAGCGTAAGTTTGATAGCCTGACGCTTGCCGTTGTAGTTTCCTATTTCGTTTCCTTCCTCGTCGAGGACGTAAGCCTCAACGGTCGCATAGAACGTGCCGCCGGCAAAGATGTTCTTATCGTCTCCGACAAGTTCGTTCTTGTAAGCGTTGTCGGAATAGAGACGGTATGTAGACCAGTCAAGATACATTGTATGCTTGATGTTGCCCGCAAAGCTGACAGTCATCGACTGATACTCGCTCTTGTTGTACCACTCGGGATTGAACACGTCGGAAGCAATCGTAACGTTGGTAGCTTGCGCCGTCATCGTTCTGATATTAAGCGGAATCGTCATCGATTGATAGCCCATGACTCTGTTACCGAGGAGTATGTTCAATCTCGGCGCGACGGCACCCGAATATCCCAGGTAAGACATTTGTTCCGCCGTAACCGAAGTTATGATACCGTTTACGGCATCGGTGTAATCGAGCGTCTTGGGCGATGCAAGCGTGTTGTCATAATTGAATCTGACAGACTTTGTTTCAAGACCCACTCTTACGTTAGCCGACAGGCTTGAATCGATTGCCGCACCCACCTCAAGCGTTGTGTATTGATACGGGTCAACAGCGATTTCAGTCTTGGCAAGGCTTTCCACCCTGCAGCTTGCGACCTTAATCGGAATAGTAACCGTTTGATACACATAGTATCCTACAATCTCGCCGTTTACGTAATACGGATCGTATTTGACAAGGTCTGTGTCTTCGGGGTAGTTGGCAAAATATTCGTTTGCCACGAACGTTCTGCCGCCTATGTAAGCGGTGACGGTCGTATCTATACCCTTATAGTAGTCCCAGCAATCGTTTGTGGCGTTCCAGATTTCGTCGAGAGCCGCCTTGAGGTTTGCAAGTCCCTCGTAGTTCTCGCCCCAGCTGAGGTCGAGCTTAAACGAGCTTCCGTCCTGCGGACCTTCCGAGCTGACATAGTTGCTGTATTTGCCCGATACCATATCAATTGCTTTGATATAGCTATACAGGTCGAAGTTGAAGTCATAGTATTCGTTCATATTCTTGGTGGCATCGAACTTTTGTCCGTCTCTCGACATAAACTTGTCAACGTCCAAGGTGAGCGAATTAGTCTTCGAATCATACTTGACCATCTTCGTGCTGTCGAACGAAGTGAGGTTGGACAGCTTGAGATTTGCATAATCGTTCGAATAGAATTGCGTGATGCTGTCTATCTCGTAATTCGAAATAGGTATGACTATGCTTCTCGTTATCTTGCCTGCAAGAGCCCATTGATAGGTGTAGTAAACTTCCACCGTTCCGCCGAGCCAATCGTATACGAAGTCATCGTAGTTCCAAGTCAGAAGTCCGACCGGGAATTTGTTGGTAACGCCCGTAAACGTATCGTTACCGTTATACGTCGCCGTTCCGTTGTTAATATTCGTGCCCTTGAGCTTACCTTTAAATCCGAAGTTTTCGGCGAGGTATCTTGCGTATTCCACAAATTCTTCTCGGCCCGAAATACCGTATTCCACATAGTCCACATATTTAGTAGAGAAGGTATAAACTTCACCGTTTTCGAACGTGATTTGCGCGTTATCGGGGAGCGTAATATTGAACTTGCTGTTTGCCGCATCACCCTTTGACGGGTCTATAGTCTTCATATCGACGGTAAGCGTCTTGGAAACGTATTTGCTTGTTGAGCTGTTATACGTAATTCCGCTTATCGAAGTCGGATTATAGTTTGAGCCGATATATACGGGAATTGCATACACGACTTTATTTAATACGTAGCCGTAAATATATCCGGCAAGCTTATCGGACGCAGTATTGTTAGGCGTGAGGTCGACGCTCGACGCATCCCAGACAATCTGAACACCGCCGTTTTCGCCGAGTCCCGTGCCTCCGCCGTAATTATCTTTGAAGCCGTCCGAGAATGTGACGCTTGCTCTCTGCGGGAAGTAAGTCGGGTTAGACAAATATTCATGTGTGAGCGAAATGGTCTTTTTGCTTCCACCTACCGTAATTTGAACAGAGCGGTTTGCAATATCCATAATATCAGCTCTCGAAGGAACGGTTGCCTGTCCGTTCGGGATAGATACGCTGCTTACTTCGCTAAGCTCGAGCAAGTTACCGTTCGATGCCGTCGGTTGAATGACAAGCTGCAGGAAGTTTGTGGTGTTTGAAGTATTGCTTCCCGTCGTTGCTCTGTTCGCGTCGATATAGAGTTCAATTGACTTAATGCCGCCGTCCTGCGTAGACGTTGTCTTAGAGTCAATAAATATCTTTGCCGTAACGCTTGACGACGCAAACGGTATCGGAAGCAATGTGTCAATCAAAAGCGAAAGCGTCTTAATGACCCATGCGCCCGCAGCGAGAACGTTGGCTCCAAATCCGCCCTGATCGGTGATAAGCCACTGAACCAATGCCGAAGGCAGAGCATATGCATACGGTTTCATGATATTGACTCTCTGAGCAGACGTAGTTGCGTTTTCTACTGCCCTGAGCAATCCTGAAACGTTGCTATATGAGCCGCCGTTAGCTTCCTTCATTCTTGCTACCAAAGCGTCACTGTTAAACGCAGAAATGAGGAAGTAATAAACGTATACCAAGAGGTCATTGAAGGTATTTTTATCAAACGTAATCGATACGGATGAATATCTTTCAGAATCGCCCGAAGCGGTGAATTTGCCTCCGTAAGGATTCCATGCTACGTTATCCGTTCCGAACATCTGAATATCTATACCCGAAATGAGGTTTCCGAGGTCAGGAGACCAGGTATATTCGCTCGTTCCGTCGTCGACGTCATTTGTCGAATAAACCTCGCCGAATGCACCCGTCTTGGGATAGTTATAGTAGTCATTGTCGCCCTTCATCATTTCGATGATATTGAATATCTGTCCGTTTTCACCGACATAGGAAGCAAGGTCTAACGGCTCAAATATTGCCAATATAAAGTCAAGCGAGGTATTAAACACGTCCTTAACGCCCGTAAGGACAAGGTTGCCGTTGTAAAGCCATCCGTCAAGACCTTCAAACGGACCATTTACACCGTCGGCATTACCCGATTGCCTGAGCGGGTGAAATGCGGAAATGTCAAGTTTGATTCTGTCAATGCCGGCAGAGCCGTCAATCGACTTATTTTCCTTTAACAGGTTGATTGTAACCGATGTCGCTCCGTAATAAATGTCTGCGCTTAAACCGTCATTGATAGCCCCATCGTTCTTTCCTCCGACACCCCAGCCGGTAAATAAGTTGACGTTGGTGACAACCTTACTGTCATACGTTCTCTTATTGTAGGTAACAGTAAGCGAGGGATCCATACTGTCAAGGATTTGCGCGACTACACCGCCGACGCCGAACGTTCCGAGGTCAAGACCGGCGTAACCGTAAGCCACCTCGTTTACCTTGCTTTCAACGTCGATGAGCGAATCACCGCTGAACATAACGTCTATATCGCTTATATTGAGACCTATTGAAGTTCCCACACTGTCAAGCGCGACTTCGAGTGACGCTCCGTTGAGTCCGTTGTCGAAGTCGAGTATAAGCGAGCCGTCCTGAATAGGCGGATTTCCGAACGTGAAGTTGAGACCGAGCATATCGAAGATGCGGTCAAAGAACGCCGAATTAAGGTTGATTCCCAAACGTGATTCTTCAATGATAAGTTCACCCGTTACCGCGCTCATATCGAGACCGCCGTCTGCAACGGCTTCCGCCTCTCCTGCGCTTGCCGTTGTGCCTTCACCCGTGTTGCCCTCTCCGCTGTTGCCGCCAAGCAAACCGACAAGACCGGAAAGTTTGATTTTACCGAGACCGAAAGAGGTGAGGTCAATATAAACAGCGTCGTTGAATATGGTGTTGCTGGAGCCGTCATTGACTCCGACAGGTCTGTTGGTATTAGCGCTCGAACCTGACGAGCCGCCAAGACCCGACGAGCCGAGATAGTAAAGCGAGATAAACGGACTGTTAATCGGGTCACCGAACGAGATATCGAGATAGATATCGCTCCTGAATATTCCGCCGAGGTTAAATCCGCCGGGCGTTATTATTTCCGCAAGGTTGAGGTCAACCTGTGCGTTGAGCATAAACGTTATTGCCTCAGGCAGATAGAGTTTGAAATCGTTTGCGTCGTTGCTTGACGGGTCGCTTTCGAGCAATGATTCGAGCAAGTAATCCACAAGACCGCCAACCCAATATGCAAACGAATTGCTCGTGATTGAAACAGGCGAAGTAAGAGTCATCGTTCCTTGCAAGCTGAGGCTGAGTTTTTCGATGATGAGGTCGCCCGTTCCGATATCGAACACTGCAACGTAACTGTCAAGCTCACCCTGCGTGGGGAGTTTGCCGGTGGCGCCGTTGCCCTTTGCAATTTCTGCGTCATAATCATCAACCGTATTAAGCTCGAGTCTCGTTATATCGATTGATGCATAGAACGTTTCGTTGAACTTAGCAAGAAGTTGCGTGTTCAGGTTCGTCTTATCCTCGCCGTTGTCAACGTAGTGATTGGTAAAGAGATTGAGCATAAACTCGCCCGTTGTGTCGATTGTTTCTTTTTCTTCAAGACCGTCTGCCCTTCTGTAGAAGTTGACGATTTCGTTTATTGCATTGATATTGATTGCTATACCGAGAGCCTCAGGGCTGAAGAGAATGAGTGCATAAGGCAAATCATGCATAACGAGTTTTGCCGCATCCGCAAGCGACGAAGTCGAGGCTTCGTTGTCGGGCAAGACTCCGCCGAGCACTCCGTCAAGCATTCCTGCAAGGTCAAAGTTGGTGATTGCCACTTTACCTTGGTCTCCGAGCAAGAAGTAGAGGTTGGCGTAAATGCTATGTTTACCCGTGCCGTCGGGAGCGATATAAATAGAGAGGAAGTCTTCTGTCGTGCCGTCGTCGAGCAATTTTTCAAGTTTTAAGACTACTTCCGTCTTGCTGAAGTCCTGCAAGTCAAGATAGATATAAATACCAATCTTGAAGGTCAATTTAATATCGTCACCGATACGAATGGTAAGCGACGTGCTGCCGAGCGAGCTGTCGTCGCCGAGCAAGAGTGCAAACAGCCACGAAAGGTCAAGCGTATTGCTTACTCCGCTTTCATCCAATGCGTCTGCATTCACTTCAAACGTTCCTTCAAACGCAAGGTTGAGCTTGAGCTCGTCAAGTTTGTTAAACTCGGTGACTGCGGTATAAGTGTATTTGCCGCCCTCACCCGAGTTGACTCCGGAAGCAACTTCGGTGACTGCACCGCTCTCGTCTCTTATCGAAATTTGCGATTGCTCTATACCGTATTGAAGCTCGAGGTCATAGAGTTTGATTTCCATGCTGAAGTCGGACGGCTTGATATATCTGCCCGATTCACTCTTATAAGGAATATAAAGGTTTCCTTCTGCATACGAGCCAAGTTTGTCGGTAAGTTGATATTTGTCGAGCAAATCTTCTTCCGGAAGTGTGCTGTCGTCTGCGGTGTTGGCGCCTTCGCTCAAGCGATAGAGTACGACAAGGCTGTATTTATTTCCGCTTGAATAGTTTTCGTCAACGAGTTTGAATTCTCCGCCCTTAACAGATTGAGCGGTAGCGGAGCTTCCGTTGAAGTAGTAGAGATCCTTTTCGCCTGCGGTGATGTAATACTCGCCGTATTCGTTGTCGAGAACGAATGCATAGAGAATACCCTTTGTCGTGTCGGTAGCAGGTCCGAACTTGTCGTCGTCGCCGTATCCGTAAACACCGTTAAGGTTCGCCAGCTTGCCGAAAGCGTAGAGGTCTCCTTGCCAATCGAATTCACCCTCGACCCACATATCCTTAGGCATATATTCTCTGCCGTCCGCGACAGCGAGACTGAGGTCTATCATAACTTCGAGACCGTCCTTGAGAGCCAAGGTAAGACCGCCGTTGTCGATTGTAGGCATCTTGATTTGGTCGATGAGCGTCTGATTATCGGTGAGGAGCGACAGGAGCGAATCGAACATATCGTCGTTGAAGTTTACCTTAATGCTGTCACGCAAAATCTGAAGCTCTTTAAAGAGTGCCGCAATTACTTCAAGTATGTCGCTGCTGAAGATACCCGTTGAACCTTCATCGCCTTCGACGAATGAGCTTGCGCTGGAAACGGCTTCGGAGCTGCTCGAGCCAAAAAGTCCGCCTATGTCAAGACCCTCGAACTTGAGTTTCTGGAACGCTTCACCCAGTCCGAGCTTTGTTCCGAGGTCGGTCATGTCAAGGTATATCGAAAGTTTGCCTTGTTCGTCAAAGATGAGTGTGAGCGACAAAGCGATATCTTGCGATACTCCTCCGTTTGCGACCGTATCCGTATAAGGCAGTATATCGGAATTGAGGTTCATAATAAGGCTTATTTCCGTTCCCGCAAGTTTCTGGACAAACGTTCTGCTTTCGTCCATGAAGTAGTCGAGGTTGACAAAGCCTGTCAAGGTAGCGGTGATATAAGTGTCGTTTCTTACGCCCTCCGTCATATCCTTGTTGAGTGCCGCAATAAACGCCAACACTTCGGTATCGAGGAGTTCGCCGAATTCTTCAGAGAAGTTGATGAGTCCTGCAAGCACTTCGATACTTACGTCCATCTTGGCGGAAATTTCCGCATTTCCCCAATTGATTTCGATGCCGGAAGTATCGCCCGCGATGAGCGCGTCAAGATCAACCGATGCAAGCAAACGATAAGTATCTCTTACCGTATCTTCTTCCCCTGCCAAACCTTCGCCGTGCTTCTTGTTGTAGTCGTTGTAGATGTCGATAACGACTTCGTTGGCGTTACGGTTGAGGTCACCTACAAGGTATGATATTGACTTAGCGTGACCAAGCAATGTATTTCCGTCGGAGAATATCATATGCGATTGAGGTGTATCGAGACCGTTTGCAATAAATCCGATATCGAGTATTTCCGTCGTGCCCATCGTATCGTAGAGTTTGGCGCCGAGGAATATCTTGCCGTCTTTCTCTGTCACGTCAATTCCGACGTAAGGAACGACGTTCGGGAGTTCGTCAACGATATTTCCGAGCAAGTCTTCGTCAGCAATATAATTTACGATGAGCGAAACGAGCTTCATTGAAATAGAAGCGGTAAGGCAATTCATAACGACGTCTACGTAGAATCCTGCAATGTCACGGTTAGCTCCGTGATAAACCTTATCGCCTTCCGTTCCGTCGGTAGCCGTGGACGCTTCGGTAGAAGCCGAGCCGAGGAGCGACTTGACAAGTTCTTCTATGGCGTTTTCTCCAAGGTCAAGTTTGAACAAGCCGCCGTCACTTAGGAAGTAACTGAGGTCTATGTAAACCACTCCGTCGAGATAGTATATACCTATAAACTCGCTTTCGTAATTGCCGTCCGCATCGCACGTCCAGATATCGATAGCAAGGTCGATATTGTTAAGGCTGAACGAGGAAGCAAGCGAACCTCCGTTGAGCAAGCCCATTATATCGAGGTCGAAATCGGCTTTAAGTCCGATTGCGTATCCGAACTTCATGTGCAAGCCTTCTCCCTGTTCACCTACGGTGAGAGCGGATGCGAGCTCGCCGAATACCGAATACATGATATTGCTGAGCTGAGTTGACGAATAATCGCCGTTGAGTTCGAAAGAACCACCAAGCGACATCGTTATCGACTTAAGCTCCATAAGGTTGAGATAATCGAGTTTGTCGTAACGGCTGAACGCCTTAGGTCCTGCCGCAATGCCTTCTTGTGCGTTTCCGACGGTATAGTAACCCGTCTTGATATACTCTTCTTCGCCGATCCTGGAATAGAGCGCCGTCATATCGGCAAGTCCTGAAGCGCTTGCGGTTGCATAGT
The DNA here is from genome assembly GCA_000437555.1 of Acidaminococcus sp. CAG:917. Lineage (GTDB taxonomy): Bacteria > Bacillota > Clostridia > Christensenellales > CAG-917 > CAG-917. The sequence continues at coordinate 42,599 of FR901024.1, forward strand.
CGATATAATCCGCTCCTCTGAGGACGTAGAGGATATCTTTGTTGAGGATAAAGCTGTGAGTATCCTCTGTGATATATCCGATGACGGCGCCGCCCTGTTCGGAAGCGAACACTTGGATACCTTTGTTCTCTTCGACTTCCATTTGCGTAGAAGCATACTCATTGCTGTTGAACGCGGTCGAGAGCGAAACATAAGTTTCCATGCCGCTGACTTTTACGAACATAGGCAAATAGGTATAGTCGTCAATCGTAACGTCATAGACGTATTCGCCCTCTGCGTATCCGTAATAGTTTTCACCGCCGTCGGCAACTATGCTTGACGAAAGATTAGGCGCAGTGACGTATTGACCGCGGATAATATTTCCGTTTTCGTCAAATCTTTGCTTGAATTCAAAGCCGAACCACTTATAGTAGGATACGCTTGATGCATTCTGTGAGCCGCCGTCCATCTGGAGTGCGCCCGTTCCGATATAGTTGAATGCGATAGACGAAACGTAAGTGTCTTTACCGTTCTCTTTGTCTATTCTGATAAGGTATTCGTTTGTGATATTTCCCGTTTGCGTGTAGGAAATGAGCACGTAGTTTCCGCTGTTCGACTGCGTAATCGGCATACCGCCCGTATCATCATTCATAGAAGCGTAGTTGGCGTAAGCGTAACGAACGCCGTTAATTATCTTTACGACATAGCTGTTTGCGGTGGCGGTTCCGTCAATCGTATAACGGATATCGTCTGTAACTTCAAACTCATAGCCTTTTGACGACATATCGTCAAGAACAATCTTGATTGACGAGTGCGAAATGTCATCGTCGACTTTCTCGTCAAATCCGAGAGCCTCGATTTCTTCGTCAGAAAGCTTTTGGCTTCCGAACACGTTAAATGCGTCGTATGTCGCAATTGTCGGATAGCTTGAAGCGCCGCTCGAAGTATATACGTATCTTTCCAAAATAACGTTAGGCGTTCCGATATCGATACCGACCGAGTGATCGAACAAGTAAAGCAACAGCTGAACTCTGGGCAGTACGTTGTAGTAAGCCATCTGGACGGAAGCAAGGCTGTATGCGCCGACCTCATAGAGGAAGTCAGCAACGGCATCGTATGTCTTTGTCGTTCCGTCAAACGTTATGACGTATTTATCGTTTGCCTTTTCAAGCGTTATCTGATAGAGGTCATATGTGAAGTAATCGTATCCTGCGACAAGTCCTTCGTATATAGCGTCTGGCAGCATACTCTTGATGAATATTGAAGAATTCATCGAGTCCTGTCCGTAATTCTTCAAGCCGAACATAACGTCGTAGAAGAATGTCTGCATTCCTGCGGAGAAGTCTGCGCTGTCCTTGTCCGGAATAAGATTTATGATTTCCTCGAGAGTGTTATCCGCATCTCCTTCATTCTTTCCGAATCTCGCAAGGAAGCTCTTGTCCTCGGCAGAGAGCTTGATAAGTTCGGTTGCCGTATTGTTGGACAAGACGTAGTTGCCCGTATCGCCCTGTCTCGGTATCAACACGTAGAGGTTTACCTCACCCGAGGTGATATAATCTTCATATTTGACGTTGTTGCCTTCCGTGTCCTGAATGGGTTTGCCGTTGATTAAAACGTCGCCCTCGACAGCGGTTATCGAATCGTCGCCGAAGTCGCCCACACCCGTATACGGTCTGATACTCGTGAACGAGTAAGCGTTGACGTCCGTATTGATACGGAGGAATGAACGGTTGGTGAAGTTGTAGTCGAAGCTGAAGTCGGTATCGACAGACGTGACAAGGTCTGCGATAACGTTGAGGTAAGCAGCGTTAATGACGAGCGAAATGTAGTTGGACGTCATTTGAATTCCGTAGAGGAACAGTCTGACGTATTCCGCAATATCGTCCGTGAGAAGCGGGAAGGAAATTCCCGTCTCTTCCGTCGTGCCGTCATCGGTTTCGTCCACAACCGGCAACGGTTGCTCGTTTTCGGTTGACGAGGTTTCCTCTTTGATTCCGGTTATCAATCCGAATATCTGTTTGAGCTGGTCAGCCTTGATTTCAAATCCCGACAAACCGACGCCGGTAAGGTCGACTCTGAGACCTCCGAACACGTAACCGTATTTACCGTAGGGGTTTTGGTGAACGTTTGTCGAATCATAGAAGAATCTTTCGGGGCTGTATTTTGTCGTATCGGAAAGGTCTAATTCCTCACCCTGCGCCAAAAGTTTTGCCTCGAGTTCTTTTATGTTTTCAAACGTCTTGGTTTCATAGACGTAAACATACGTTCCTTGAGCATGCTGGAAGTAATAGTCGTATCTTTGCGTCTTATCCATCGTGTCGAGTTTATCATAATCGACTTCTGCAATATAAGTTCCGTTTTCATCGAAGTAATATCCGCCCGAGTTTTTACTGAACCACAAGCCGTCGTAAGAATCGGGGCTGTTGCCCTCGCTCTCGGCGTAAGGCTTGTTGACCTTCCAGATATATTCTTCTTCCGGATGCTCGTCCGAGCCGTCTCCTACCCACTTGACATAGGATACACCGTCGATGGTGTAATACTTATCACCCGTCCAAGCCTTGCTCGTTCTCTCTTCATAAGCGGAGATGAGCTCATAGCCGTTTGTATATTCTTCGGGAGTATAATAATTTGCGACGTAGTTATACGAACCGCCGGCGAAGTAAATTCTCGCCACGTCGTATTCGTCACGGTAATCATAAGCGTCCGTGCTTGCGTCGTAACTTTCAACCTCGGTCGAGATGGTGATAGCGAGGTTCATAAGTCCGAAGAGGTCGTAAATATTGAGGTTTCCGCTCGTGACAACGTCGAGAAGTTTGCCGAAATCGATTTCTCCTTCCCAAGCATTTACCACGGAATCAATCGTCTCTTGGTCAAGCGACTGCTTCCTGAGATAATTTATCATAGCGGCAATCTTAACGTCGAGGTAAATCTCAAGATAAGTTTTACGTTTGACGTAGTCGCCCTCCTCTTCCATAACGGTGAGGATACCCTCGAGGTCGGAAAGGTCTTCGTTTTCAAAGAAGAGCTGAATCCATTCGCTGAGCACGAGGTCTCCGCCGTCAAAGTATGTGGTAAGGTCAATCTTTTCATTGAGGATAAGATTTTCGATTTCAGAGTAAACGCTGAAGTCGTCAATTTCCTCATCCGTCAAAGGTCTTTCACGGTCTGCCGTGGCAAAGACAATCTGAACGTTCTTAACCGCAAGCGAGATATCGACCGTCTTTTCATAGACGTCGTGGTTTGAATCCTCACCCTCAATGCAGATATAGTAGACGTCGTCGTTGCCGTCGCCCTGCATCAAGCCCTGTTGAACGGTAAATTCGTTAGAACCGTAGAGGTATGGCGTAACCGCATCGCCCTCTGTCTGAGTGGTGATTTTGGTGTAAATACCGTTTACCGAATCCGCAAGAGCGTATTCGCCGTTCTCGTCAAGGACAAACAATACGAGGTTTTGATAAGTAACTCCCTCAAGATTGTTGGCTTGCGCAACAGCATTGATAGCCGCCGCAACGTCGCCGCTTGTAAGGTCTGCGCCGTCGCTGACCGTAACGGGAACATATTTCGTTCCGGCAGGCAGTTTGAAGATTGCGTCCACCGTCAGCTCCGTCGATTGCAAATCGTTGAGGTCGGTCTTGAGGTCTACACTTCCGTTAAACTTGACTCCGTCATAGACAATCGAATCGAGAGTCTGTCCGTTGTCGAGTTCGATGAGGCTGAAAGCGTATTTGAGCATTTGCTCGCCTATCGTGATTGTGAAGTGTTTGTTTGAAATAAGCATAGCAAGAGCGGTGTTGTTTTCAAAATCACTCGTGCCTGCCTCATTGCCGTTGTCCTGAATTTCTTCCGAATCGTAAACGTCCTCGCCAAAGATATTGTAAAGAATATCGTTGAGAGCGTCGGTAACGAAATCGAGTTCGTCGATTGCTATCTTAGGCACACCGAACTTGGTAGCGTCTATATAGAGTTTACCGTCCTGGAAGTAAACGCCGATGTAAACTTCTTCGATATCCATACCGGAAACCGCAACCAATTCCGCTTTAAGCTCCGACTTGCTGACGTCGCTGAAATCCAAGAGCAAGTTAAATGATAACTTGAAGTGGAGCTTGCTTATACCTGTGGTATATTCGGGCACCTCAAACACGACGCCGTCAAGGTCGCCGAGAATTGCGCTGAATATCTGACCGATGTCGATAGTACCTGCGGTCATGGAAGCGTTGAGGTCGAGGTCGAATCCGACGCTGACGGTGGTCTTTGTAAAGAGCACTGCGTCGCTGAAATCGTCGGGCAAGAGCGAGGAGCTCGAGCCAAAGCCGATGTCAAGTCCGGAAATATTGATACCGAAATCGAAGACACCCGCCTCAATGTCGATTGTCACACCGAAATCGTTAAGCGAAGAATACTTATTGGAAACTCTCATAAATTCGCTTTGTGTTCTGTCGAATTCATAGCTTCCGGTATAAACGCCCGATTTTTCGTTTCTTATTTGATATTTCGTTCCTTCATGACCGTATGTAAGAACGTATTTGGTGTAGTTTCTATACGTCTGTTTTGCGGAAGCGGAAAGTGAGCTGTAAAGCAGCATTCCGTCGCTTGTGTTGACGTAAAGTATGCACTGGTCACCGTCGAGATTCTTCTCGGCATCGGTGAGCACACGGGCTTGTGAACCTTCTTCAATCTGATATGCCCTGCCCTCAACGTAACGCTCGTAATCTCTGAACGTATACTCGGTGTCTTGCTCGTAAGTGAAGATATCGATTGTGGCAACATAGCGGGTCGATGAACTTGTCAAAGCTTTCAAATCATCGGAGAGTATCTCGTAAAGGAGATATACGCCCGTGGTTTGAGCTTCTTCTCTTTCCTCGTCGGTTGCAAAGTAACCGTCAAGCAAGAATTCTCTTTCTGCGCCGGTTGTCCAAATGCTGTCGGAAGTGAGAATATAATCACCCTCAATCGACGGATTGGTAAGGCGTGCTTCCGCTTCCGTCTTGTAAGAAACGGAATTGACCACTTTGCTGTAACGCAATGTGTGAATCGACGAATCATACTTGGTGTACGTCGCCACCGTCTTACCTGAAGCGTCTGTGGTAAGAACTCTGCCGTAATATCCGTTTGCGTCTTCTACATAGAGGTCGTCTTCGTGCTCAACAAGATATTTGAACAAATAGTAGTTAGTAACTTTCTGATAACGGGTCGCCGACTTATACTGCGCCTTACCTGCCTCGTCAAGGTCGTCGTAGAGAACGTATGTTCCGAGTGCGCCGTAGTTTGCCTTTTCCGCTTCGCCGAGAGCGTTATAGGTATTTTTATCAATCGTGGTCGTGCCGTCCGACAAGAGAACATACCTTTCAGCGTCGTCTGCGATAAAGACGTAGTCGCCGTTGGCGTATTGACGGAAGGAGTTGACCTCGGTATATCTTTCTTCATAAGGCAGTATGAGCGAATATTCCGCCTCAACCCATTTATAATCGCCGTCGCCCGCATCTGTACCCAAAGCGGTCTTGAAGTAACCTTTATAGAAGAAGTATGTATAATCTCCCGAAGCTCCCTGTCCGTAAACTCTGTTCGCGTCTTTAACCTGAGCATAATCGCTCGTCATTATGTCGATGACTCTCGTAAGAGATGTTACGGGGACTCTGAGTCCGAGGTCGCTGAGGTTAATGGAAGCTATTCTGCCGATATTGGATTCCGTTACGGCAAGCTGTTCGTCGTTGGAATCAAGCCAAATATAGTCGTTGAGCCTGTAAACGACGCCGTTGTAGAGGAAGTACCATTCCGTTACGGAAGTATCGTGTTCGGAAGCGAGGTCGGCGTTGGCAAAATATCCATAGCCGTATCTCGTATAGCTTTCGTTACCGTCTGCGAATGCTGCGTTCCAAGCAGTTTCCGTTCCGTCCTCACCGATATAAATCTGAACAAAGCTGCGAGCATTGATAACTTCAAACGTAGCCTGCTTTCTGTAAACGCCCGAAGCGTTCTTGTGCCAGCTGTAATCATACGTATCGACAACCGTCAAGGTTGCTCCTGCGTTTGAAACGGCGGCGAAAGCGTAGAGCTGAGAATTTACTTCAACATAAAGCTGTCCGCTCTCGAAGGACTGTCCGATATTTGCGCCGGATACGTAAACGTATTTAGCTCCGTCGTAAGCGACTTCCGAGCGGTCTTGAGTAAAGAGACTGAGACGTCCGTATTCCCTGACGAGCGTAGCACGGGAAATATCGATATAATTTCCGCCGGAGAGAATGAATTGTCCGATAGTGTTTAATTGATAATAGTTTCCGACCGAGGAAGCTGTCAAAGGAACGTATGTCAAAACATCGTCAACATAAATCTGAGCATAGTCGCCGTAGGTTGACGAAACATATTGGTCCCCGACCTTGAAGAAGCGTCTTGCAATCTGATAGTAGTTGCCTTCATACAATACGTATGTGTTAAGCGACGCGGCAATAGTAATTTCCTGCGTCGAAACAGGAGTCGTGGTGTCGACGTAGCCGTTGCCTATCTTGATATAAGTTCCGCTTGCGCTTTCCGAATAGGTTCCGTCGCCGTTGGATACGTAGCGTGTCGGATAATCGGAAATGCGATAGTAGTTATTTTGATATTTGACGTAAGCATTGCCGTAGACGTTTTCGTTTTCAACGCCGTTGCCGTGGAGATAATATCCGATAGCGTATTTGTCGTTATCGCTTATTTCCTCGCTGAAGTCGAGCTGTTCGTAGTAAAGACCGCCGGTAACGTAATAATCTCCGTTATCGTTTTCATAATAAACGTTTTGGTCGATATCGTGTTTCGTATAGAAAGTCGTATCCTTTGCAACGATATACTGTCCGTCGTTGACGTCGATATAACCCGTTCCGACAGAACCGTCGATACCGCACTCGACCGCATTGTCGATAAGGACGTATCTGTTCAGTGCTTTGTCGTAGTGATATTTGCCGATAAGCTCGGATACGTCGACAGGCTTGAACATCTCATAAATGTTGCTGAATCTGTCGGAATTGCATATCTCGTCAAAGTCGAGGATATCGTGGCTGAATTCACCCTTATCGATACTGAGCGTCAAATTGAGCACGTCAAACACGTCGCCTATATCGCCGAGCGACGGGAAGAGCAATCCGAGTATGACCGAGAAGAAGCTCTTAGTCAAAACAAGTTCGATTGCGGGGTCGGATATAATGAATTCTATGACAGCGTCCGCAGCTCTTGAAGATACGGGAACAGCCGTCGGGTCGGACGAGGAAACAGCCTCGCCGGAACCGCCGTTATCCGTCGAGCCGGAAGCGATGAGGTCGGAAATATTTTCGACAATATCGACGATGTTAGGAATATATGCGACAGGTGCGCCTTCAAAGAGGTCACGTCCGTCGATATAAAGCGTATTGTTGGCAAGGTAAATACCTCCCCTCGAAATAACGTTTCCGTTTTCGTCGTATTTATAATTGCCGTAGGTGTCGAGTTCGACAAGTTCCAAGGCTATCTCGAGCGAGCTGAGTTCGCTTCTCTCGAGGAAGTCTTTAAAGGTGTATATTTCCTTATAAAGTCCGTTTTCGTCTTCAACGTAGGAAACGACTTCTTTGCCGTCTTCATCATAGTCGATTTGCTCGGAATACTTGGTGCCGGTATACGTCGTGCCGTTTGCGGCTTCCCACTCACTTATGAGTTCGTAACCGTTTTTGGTGAAGTAGTCCAAGAACAAATCGCCGAGGTTGAAGTTTGCGCTGAGTTTACCGCCGACAGCGTCGTAGAATTCCTGGTCGGACATCAAAGATATCATCATATCTCCGAAATACGAGCCGAGCAGGTCGGACGACTGGAAGAGC
>FR901024.1:50413-56454 GCA_000437555.1 Acidaminococcus sp. CAG:917
AAGAGCGTCGACAAATCATAGCTTGCTTCCCCGCTTGAGCCGACATAGAGCTTGCCCAAAACAGAAAGGTTGTAAGTTTGAGCCGTGTAGTTTGTCAAATCGGCAAAATCGTCTTCGGAAACGCCGTCGCCCCAAATGGAAGCGGATTCTCCTATCTCTATGGTGAATGCCGCGGCAAGAGAGAGTTTGAGTCTCAATCCGTCAACCGTTTCCATTCCGACAGAGATAGAAGGCTTGCCGTCAAACGCAGGGTCGCTGAGGGTAAGGAACAATCCGCTCTTTTCGTCGTCGAGGAAGAATCTCGAAAGGTCGACCGGGTCGTTGCTGAACAGAGCAACGACTGCCTGAAGCATATCCGTATTGAACATTATGTTTATAGAGTCAAGCGTCTTGAGCGTTGCGCCGCTTCTGAGTTTCGCTTTTACAATAACGGTTTTGACAATTGCGTTCAACACCTTAGAAAGAGTGGAGGTTGTATCGTCCGCTGTTTCGTCTGTGGTGGTAGCTTCGCTGTCACCGCCCAAAGAGCCGAGTGCGTCAAAGAGGAAGTCCGCAGAAAGTTTAGCTTTGGGTCCGTCAATGCCGCTGAGATCGAGGAACAGATAATTGTTCTTGAGGTAAACGCCTACCGTCTTATCCGCAATCTTCTGATTGTTGGAATCCATCATCGAAATTTCGATACCGAACTCGCAAGCGTTGAGGAGCGTTTCAAGCGAGAAGTTGTCGACGAATTGAAGCAAATCGTCTTCGCCCTCGATTACGGAATAAATGCCGAGTTTTTCAAGATTGATATTTCCTTTTAATGTCAATATCAAGGTAGTGTTGACAGCGTCGTCGGCATAGAATCTGAGAGCAATGGTCTCGAGCAAGTCTCCCAATGTTACGTCGCTGCCGAAATTGACGCCGTTTGTTATCGAAGTTATAAAGTCAAGACCCAATGCCGCGTCGAGCATTTCCTGGAATTCTCTTGCTACTCTCTGGTATGTTCCAAATTCGTCCTGAACAAAGTGAATTCCGTCGGCGAGCATCGAATATCTGTCCTCGGGAGCGACATAGTTCGGGTCTGCCGTGTTACCGGCATTGCTGACCAAAATCTGCGTTTCGGTCATCGGAACGAACGTGGCGTCAAGAGCATAGTTGAAGTAGAAGTCGAACGAGAACGTAAGCAAAGGATTGTCGTCGAAGTTGTTGAGCGTAGGATTGCCGTCCTCGTCAACGTCCGCCTGAAGTCTTGCGATAGCGTCCTGAAGTTTAGAAGACGTCTTCTGAAGTTTTTCGTAAACTTCGAGAGAAGAAATCAAAATATAGGTGCCGTCTACGTTTAAATAGTCGGTAACCTGAGCCGTCTTATCCGAAACAGGCGTATAGTTGTCGGGCGTCGTCATTTCATAGACGTTAACCTCTCCGTCCGTGACGAGTTCGACATAGCTGTCGCGATAATAAACGTAGTAACCGGAAAGGTCTGCCTTTTCTTCGGGACGGTCGATGAGGTTATAACGGTCGGTAATAAGTCCCGTGGCAAGATAAGGACGGACTATGGAAATACTCGCATCAAAGAGCTCGGAATTGATGCCCACCAAAACCGAAGGCGTGAGCAAATCGAGAGTTACTTCGACTTCAAGTCCGAGGTCGACAGGGTTTCCTTCGTCGTCCACCATCGAATTTATAATAGTATTGATATCCGTTTGCTCTTCTTCCGGCTTGCCGTTGTTAATGAAGTAGTTTATCAAGGCAAGAACGAGATTTTGAGCAAGCGTCAAAGATACTTCTTTACTTGCAATCTGAATGACAAGTTCGAGCGCCTGTTTGGCGTCGATTGTGCCGCCCTCCCCGTTTTCGGGGTCCGCACTCGATACCGCTTCTCCGCCTGACGGAGAAGTGACTGAGGTTGTCAAATCAGAGATGATACCGTTGATTGCGTCGTTGACGATAAGTCCGATATCGATATTTTCCAAGATGAAGTTATCCTCGCTGAGTGCTCCGAGTTCGACGTAGAGCGTGCTGCCGAGGAGGTAGAGACCGAACATAACCTTGCCGTCGGTATTGTCTCTCAATACGACGTAAAGTTCGGTGGAATCCGCATTGGCTATATTGATGTTGGCTTCTATTTCGACAGTCAAATCAAGCCATATATCTTCTTCTATATCGATACCGAAATCGAGAACAAGGTCCGAGATAAACGCCTTGAGATAATTGTCTATTTTAATGACACCGTCTTTCTCGTCTTGAGAATTTTTGAGCTGTCCTTGAATTGCAATCTCAAATGCGAGTGAGAATTGTGACAAATCCTGCAAGGAGATGTAATCGGTGTTGTCTATGTTTGCTCCAATTGACTTTCTGTTAAACGAAATAGTCGGAGTGGAAGCGAAAAGTTCGAGTTGCAACGGGTCTATGCCCGCCGAAATATTGAGGTCGTGCGAGTTGAAGCCGTAGGAAATATAGGACCTGTCAGGGTTCAATTCCGCCATAGGCTTGAGCGTTTTGGTGCCGTCCTCGTTTTCTTCATACATTCCGGGGATAAACTGCGCCAAAAGCACTGCAAGGAATTTGGACGAGAGGTTGACCAAGAAGGTTTCTTCGCTCATCGTGATTGCGGAAAGTCCCGTGCTGAGCAAGACGGCAACGAGATCCATCGTTGCGTTTTCGCTCTCACCGCCCTCTTCCTCTTCATCGCCCGTATCGGGAGTCTCATCGGGATTGACAATGCTCATAAACATCGTCTTTTCCGCACCGCCGAACGTTGCGGTTATTATAACGTTGCCTGCGCCTACCGCCTCAACAACGACCTGTCCGTAATTGTTTACGGAAACGGTTGCGATTGCTTCATCGGAAGACGTAGCGGAAACGGTTCCCTGCGGATTATCAAACGCAGTCCAGGTATATTGCTCGCCTGTTTCGAGCAAGGTGTAAACCTTATCGACGACGTTGACTTTTATGGTCTTTTCGATAAGTTCGCCGTCGTTATTCGTATAGCTGATATCCACGACGCATTCGCCCAAAGCGTTGCCCGTGAATTTGACCGCTCCGTTTTCGGCGACAGCCGAAACGATAGCGTCGTTCTGACTCTTTACGATGAGGTCGGCAAAGTTGCCGTCCGAGCCGACTTTGGCGTCGGAAGCGACTTGGCTCGTCACGTCGACGGTATTGCCGTTTGTAACGCCGAGTTCTGCGTCATAAGTGGTGCCGAGCAAGCCGAGGAGCGAACCGATATCGAAGCCGTCCACCATAATGTGCACGTTTTGAATGAGCGCCGTTTCAATGTCGAGATAGAGCGTGCTGTAAGGAACGCCGAGGTCGTTTTCGCCCTTATATACGAGATAGAGAGCCATAATCTTCTGACTCGTCGGGTTGGAGAGATTTCCGTCCCAAATTTCAATGGAAAGGTCGGAGTGCGTAAGTATGTAATTGAAATCGAGAACGCTGTCGAGGTTGAACGTCTTGTCGTTCATGTTTATTCCGCTGAGGTCGAATCTCAAGAGCGCGGAAATCTTGAAGCCCAAGGTTTCGGTTACCTGCGAAGGAATTTCGAAAGCGACGAGGAGCTGATAGAGCAAGCTGCCGAGTGCCGCCGAATCCGTCGTATAGAGACTTTCAATCCAATCGCCCAGCTGCCATTTTTCCTCTTCGTTGGTAGCGTCGCTCTGATATGCGGAAATATCTATGCCGCCTTCGAGTTCGAGGAAGATACCTTCGAGGTTGACGGAGCCGTCCTCGTTAAAGAGTTCGAGCTTGTTGTAGCCCTCGTCGAAATCGGTGACGGAGATGTCACGCTGACTGAATGTGATATCGGGAGCGTTGACGTTGAGTTCAACCATAATCATACGCTCGTTTTTATCGTTGTTGATTGCAACGTAACCTGTCAATCCCGACGGTTTTGTCGAGCCGTCTTCGTATTCGGTTTCATTGTATCTGATTTCTAAAGCTGCCTCTATCTCCGAGAAACCGAGTCCCAATTTGTTGAGAACGAGTTGCGTGAGACCGTCAGCGACTTCGAGAATAAATCTCGTATCGGAAAGAGCCATCGAAAGCAAGAGCGCTACGTCGTATTTTTTCACGACACCGTTGTCGACGTATTCGGTATCGAAATCGATGAGTTCGGAAGCGGATACGGCTTCATCCGTAGTCGCACTTTCCTCCCCGCCGAGCGAGGCAAAGAGATTGCTGGCGAGCAATACTTCCATTATCGCCTCAAACATATTGAATTCCAAAGCGATTTTCTCGAGTCCCAGCCACTCCGCATCTATGTAAAGTATACCGCCGTAATAGTAAATACCTAAAATCGTGCTCGGATACGCGCCGTTTATGCTCCTTGTAAGCTGCAACATAAACTGAGTGTTATTGTTGCTATACATGGAGCCGGTGGCAACCATCTGATTGAAAGTTTCCTCGTCTTTGAGATATTGCATAAGAGGAGTAAAGTCGACGCTTAACTCTAAATCGAACGCATATTCCGCCGAAATATTCTCTTCTACGACAAGCGATTGAATTGCGCTGTCCATAACAAGTCCGAGTTTTTCCAAAAGTGCGGCAACGCCCTCTTGCAAATCAACCTGTCCTGCAATTATATCGACGTTGAGTGCGCCGCCGAGTGCAACGGAAAGGAAAGGCGTTTCCATAAAATCGACGTAACCGCTCTCTTTGTAAATTGCTTCCGGAGAGGTTGAAACCTTAAATCCGACTATCCTGCCGTCGTTGTAAATGGGCTCGTATCTCGTTCCCGTATAGGAATCGAGATCCTCAATCTTTTCGTAATCGGGGGTAAGGAATTGTTCCGTCGCCGCCTTAATCGTGAAATCGGAAAGACCGAAGTTCATATCGAAACGGTTTCCGCTTGCAAGGAAAATATCGATTTGAAGCTCGTTAAGGTTGAGGCCGTCGGCAAGAGCGATTCTGATACCGCCGCTGATATTGTCCATATCACCGACAACGAGTTTGTCGTCAAGCTCAAGTGCCGCAATAAGGTTTGAAACAAGGCTGCCTGCAAGATAGAGAGACAACGTTTCGGAGCCGATGTCGACACCGGAAATCATAGCGGCGATAATTGCAACGATATCCACACCGCTCGATTCGCCGTCGGTGGTTTCGTCAGAGCCTACCGCCTCGTTCGAAACTTCTTCTTTTCCTATAAAGTCGGAAAGGTCGACTTTTACTTTCTGAATATTAAAATAGGATAAATCTATATATAATACTTTATTTATATAATAAAGCTCCAGATACTCCGTTCCGTCTGCGTCCACCACGGTGAAGCACAACTCGCTTTCAAGGAAGTTCGCAAAATCGATATTGCCTTCGATGTTGAAATAGAGTTTTGCCTGCGTGGTATTGTCGAGGTGCATGAGGACTTGCAACAGCAAGGTGCTTGCCGAAGTGACGTCACGATACTGAATGGTCGTGAAGTCGCCGTTTGAAGTATAAAGGTCAAACTCACCCTTGAGCGAAACGTAAAGCTTTCCGATAGAGAACTGACCGTTTTCGTCCTTCTCGTAAATGAGATAGCTGTCTTTATCCGCTTCCACTTTGGCTAAAGCTTCCGACATATCGATGACGTTTTGAAGCTGTGTTATCGTGCCGTATGTAAGTTCCGCGACAGCCTTCACCATAAAGCCGTCAAACGGGTCTGCCATATTGATTGTGAAAGTAAGATTGTTTCTTGCGAAATTATCCGATTCCGTCCTGTTGTTCAACACAACTTCGGCGGACTTGATGGGCAGCGTCGAATCGGGAGCGAAAATGCTCACGATGCTGTTTAAGGTTTCCTGTCCTATGACAAGGCTGAAACGCTCGAGACTGAGCCAACCGCCTTCGCCCATGACCACTTCGAGATTCGATAAAATATCGGAAATAATCGCCATATAATCGGTCGAATCGGCAGCCGTTTGAGCTTCGTTTACCAAGGTGTGTCTGGTGAACACTTCGCCGTTTAAAATCATGTTTTTGACGAGCGAGTAAACTTCCGCTTTCGGCATCACGTTGCCGTCGGGCATATTGACGTCGACGTATTCCGAAACAAGGTAAGCCATCTTTTCGGAGAGTGAGGTAAC
>FR901025.1:0-2709 GCA_000437555.1 Acidaminococcus sp. CAG:917
TGCCAATTTCACCACACCGGCTTGAACGAGATATAATATAGCATATTTGTTTTGGTTTTGCAAGCGTTTTTTATCGGCTTCAGCCGTCAGATTTAAATTATTGATTGCTAAACTGCGGTAAAATTTTAAGGGATTTGAGCATTTCCGTTTCGTTGTCTTTCAGAGTTTTGCGATTTATTGCTTTTTATAATTTTTTAAAAAGCGACTTAAAACTGTCCGATACAAACTGCTTTAAGATAGTAAAATTATGAAACGGTTTGCATTGTTTTTTTTATTATACCGAACGATTTAACTTCCTCAAGATAAACGGCTTTTAGTCTTTAGCGAGTATATAATCTCCTTTTATCGTAACCGCTTTGTTTTCCGGTATATAGATTATCGTTTGCATAACGTTGTCGCTTTGGTCAAACATAAAAAAGCACATATTGTTAAGGGCGTTAATCGGTTTAGGGGACGGGGTGCCGTTTAGTTTTAAAACAGAGCCGTCGACAGATATATCCGTTTGTTTTTCGTATTGGTCATAATAAACGATAAAGATATCTTGGTGAATTGAAGAATATTTTACTACCACATTTTTTTCGGGACAGTTTATTTCGATTTCGTTTACGTCGGAAAGTATGCCAATCTCCATTTTTTCGGCTTCGGCATAATAACCGTTTTGCATTAAATAATATTGTTTTCCTCTCGATAGAGTATCGGGGCTTTGGTTGTTTAGAATGGCTAAAAGAAAGAGGAATACCGCGGCAACGACGGCGAGCACGATTTTGGATATATCGAACGCCCTTTTGTGTTTTTCGAGCCTTTCGATTTTTTCCGATTGTTTAGATTTTATCGTATAAAAAGAAAGGCAGAACAAAACGAGGAAGAATTCGGCTAAAAGGACTGATATGCCTGCCGCAAAGAAAAAGTATGAGGCAGAATGGGTGGCGACGGTAAGCGGAATGATATATATGAAAAACAAAATTGCACCCAATGCAAAAATGCCGCCGAAGATAAGAGATATCCAAAAGAAGGCGGTAAAAATGTTGTATTTTGCTTTATCGGAAAGTTTTTTCATAGCTATATTTAAGCAATTTAAGGCGAATTTGTCAAACCTTTTGGTTTTAAAAAGCAAAATGAGAGCATATAGTTTACTGAGCGTAAAATAGCGACAAAAATCGAAAATATTCGATAAAATAAGACAAGCTGAAACGCTTGCAATAGACTAATATATTTGAGGTAACAAAAATGTTTTTTGTTGTTAAAAGAAAGACCTTGATTTTGGCACTGACGGTTTTGATTTGCTTTATCGTCTCGTTGACTTGCGTAGGCGTCGGAGACGCTCAAGTAGTGTTTTTCGGTAAAAGCGCAAGAAAGGTTCCCGTTTACAGCGTGGAGACGGAGGAAAAGGTCATAGCCCTGACATTCGACGCCGCGTGGGGAGCAGACAAAACGAAAGGTATTATCGACATATTAAACTCCTACGGAGTAAAAGGCACATTCTTCTTGGTGGGATTTTGGATTGATAAGTACCCCGAAGAGACAAAGATGATTGCCGAAGCAGGATTCGATATAGGCAATCACAGTCAAAATCACTATAATATGTCAAAACTTTCTAAAGACGACGTCGTTTATGAAATAGAATCCGTGAACGAACAAATTAAAAATCTGACGGGAAAAACGCCTAAATACTTCCGTCCGCCGTTTGGCGACTACAACAATACGCTACTTGAAGTCGTGGAGGATAAGGGGATGGTGGGCGTTCAGTGGACAATCGATACCCTCGATTGGAAAGGATTATCGGGGGCTCAGATTGCCGAGCGTGTTTTGCCTAAAGCAAAAGGCGGAGATATAGTGCTTTTCCACAATAACTCCGACCACGTTTTGGACGCGCTGCCGCTGGTTTTGGAAGGATTATTAAATAAAGGTTTTAAGATAGTAACGCTTAGCGAACTCGTTTTGACCGAAAATTACAAAATAGACGTCAACGGCGTCCAGCATAAAGACAGTGCGTCTTAAAAACGGAGGGATATATGAACAACGAACAAATGCAAAACAATCAGGTTTACTTATCCGGTATAGTTTGCTCCGAGCCCGTCTTTTCACACGAGGTGATGGGCGAGGGGTTTTATGAAATGACTTTGAAAGTAAAAAGACTTTCGGATATGTCCGACGAAATTCCGCTAACAATTTCGGAGAGAATGCTCACCGAGGAAAATTCTAAAATAGGCGCGTCGCTTACGGTATCGGGACAGTTCCGCAGCTATAATAAATTGGACGAAGGCAAAAGCAAATTGATTTTGAGAGTTTTTGTTCGTGAGATATTGGAAGAGGACGAGGAAAGAAATCCCAACACGATAGAAATAACGGGCTTTGTGTGCAAAGCACCCATATACCGCACGACGCCTTTTAAAAGAGAAATATGCGATATGCTGATTGCGGTCAACAGAGCTTATAATAAATCCGATTATATTCCTTGCATAGCGTGGGGACGGAACGCAAGGTATGCCCAAACGTTCAACGTCGGTGAAAAGGTGCTCATTAACGGCAGAATTCAAAGCAGAGAATACAACAAAATGCTTCCCGACGGCAGTTTTGAAAAGAAGACGGCATACGAAGTTTCGGTAGGTCAGCTTTCGGTGGTGGAAGAATAATCCGCTTTAAATATGCAAATACGGTTTCGTTTGCATTCAGGATTTCACCGTTATTTTGGCGAGTCCTTTTTTGCGG
>FR901025.1:2722-15622 GCA_000437555.1 Acidaminococcus sp. CAG:917
GAGTCCTTTTTTGCGGCGGTATTTCGGTTTGAATATGCTTTTATAATGCTATGACAAATTTTAATTTTGATTAACTCATAATGGGGCGGGCGATATAAGCTATATTATTTATAGACATTTTTGTCCGGCAAAAAATCAAGGTTTTTCGTCAAGCCGACCCAAACGATTTTTAAACTACAATTTTTGCGAAGCTCCCGCTTCGCATTTTTTGGATTACCTCTTGCATTTTCTTTTTCTTTAATATATAATAAATTATAAAAATTTAATATCGGCGTATTGTCGTTTTTTTTGCGGCGCAAACGAGCGAAAACTCGGCATAATGTTAAAAAGCCGTTTGAGAGGGGAATGTTATGTTGAAACTGAGCAATTTCAAATTTAAGTTAGAGTACGTATCAAAAGGTAAAAAGCATTTTGCGGAAAACGGTCCGTTTACGTTAAACGCTATCGACGTGTCGGACGACCGTCTTAAAGTTTCGATATTTCCCAAAGAGAAAATCGAATTGAAAAGAGCGGTTTTTGAATATGATTTTGAATTTGACTTGCTCGACAAAATTTTTGTCAACGGCTATCAATCATGGACGACGTCGAGGGAATATGCCGTTTCGGATAAACAGCTCGGTTTGAGAAACATTGCCCGTCCTAAAGGTATTATCAGGGCTTTTGCCGCAACCTGCGGAGATTACGATTTTACGAGATACGGAGGCAGAGGATTTTTCCACAGCTTCACCTACGGATATATTAGAAACAACGAGGACGTTTTTTTGATAGGCTCCATGTCCGAGAGGTCGGGATATACAATCATCTACTACGACGTAAAAAATCAGAAGATTTTGATTGAAAAAGACCTCGAAGGTCTCACTATCGATACGGAATACAAACTCATCGACGTCCGCAGTTTCGTGGGCGGATACGACGAGGTTTTCGACGCTTATTTTGCAGAACTCAAATTGCCTAAACTTAAAGTCGACCACCTTGCCGGATATACGTCGTGGTATAACTATTTCCAGCAGATAGACGAAAAAATCATCACGAGGGACCTTGACGCTTTGATCGCTTGCAAAAGTCAGGCGAATATTTTTCAGATTGACGACGGTTACGAATCCAAAGTGGGCGACTGGCTTGAACTCGACAAAAAGAAATTCCCGTCAGGTCTTAGACAAATATCGGATAAGGCGCACGCCAACAATCTTATGGCGGGGCTTTGGGTCGCTCCTTTTTCGGCGGAGTTTAAATCTAAAACAGCAAAAGAGCACCCCGAATGGCTTGTCAGGAAGAATGGCAAAAAGGTCATAGGCGGCTTCGCTTGGGGCGGTTTTTATATAATAGATTTTGAAATTCCGGAAGTTAGGGAATATATAAAAAAAGTCTTTGATACCGTTTTTGACGAGTGGGCCTTCGATATGGTCAAGCTTGACTTTTTGTATTCCGCTTGCTACGTTCCGAGAAACAACAAGACAAGAGGACAGCTTATGTGCGAGGCTATGGACTTTTTGAGAGAGTGTTGCCGTGACAAGCTGATACTCGGCTGCGGCGTTCCGCTAGGACCGTCTTTCGGCAAAGTAGACGCTTGCCGCATAAGCTGCGACGTCGAACTTTCGTTTAAGGATAAATTTTATACCAAGTGCACAAATCAGGAAGTTATTTCGGCAAAAAACGCAATGAACAATTCTATTTTCCGCAGGCACTTAAATCACCGTGTCTTCTTGAACGACCCCGACGTATTTTTCTTGCGCGACGACGGAAAGAAAGTCCCTAAATTCACTTGGGACCAAAAGATGCTCCTTGCGACGGTCAACAATATGTTCGGAAGCGTGCTTTTCGTGTCGGATAACATAGCAAATTACGACAACTTAAAACTTCAAAAGCTTTACGAAACTTTTAAACCGTTTGACGGTAAAATTAAAATGTGCGAATACGTTGACTCAAAACACATCAAAATAGACTACAATCAGGCGGGCGTCGATTACAGTATGATTTATAACATATTTACGGGGGATTCTAAGATAACGAAATGACGGACGAGATAACCGCATTTAAAAAGATTAAGGATAACGTGCCCGACGGCGTGACTATTGTCGCGGCGTCAAAGACGCAGAGCATA
Organism: Acidaminococcus sp. CAG:917; assembly: GCA_000437555.1. GTDB lineage: Bacteria > Bacillota > Clostridia > Christensenellales > CAG-917 > CAG-917. Next base: position 4,824 of record FR901025.1, read on the forward strand.
GACAGGATTTTAAATCTTGCTTCGGTTTATCCCGACCTCATTTTCGGCGAAAACAGAGTTCAGGAGCTTGTCGATAAATATACGCCTTCGCTCAGATGGCACCTTATCGGTCAGCTTCAGACAAATAAGGTGAAGTATATAATAGATAAAGTCGAATGCATACAGTCGCTTGACAGAATGCCGCTTGCGCTCGAGATAGAAAAATGCGCGGCAAAAAAAGGTATTGTGATGCCTTGCCTAATCGAAGTCAATATAGCGGGAGAAGAGGCAAAGGGCGGACTCAAAATTGAAAATTTAGGCGAGTTTTTAAAACAGCTTCAATCTTTAGAGAGAGTCAAACCTATCGGGCTTATGACCGTTGCTCCCATATCGAATGACGAGGGATATTTAAAAGAGTGCTTTTTGAAAATGAAAGACTCATACGATAAATATAAAGACGTTTACGGCTTTAAGTATTTGTCGATGGGTATGTCGTCGGATTATAAAATCGCCGTGGAATGCGGCAGTAATATGATAAGACTCGGAAGAACAATTTTTGGAGACAGAGTTTATGTATGATTATGACCAGACAAGAACAAGAAACAGGCAATTCCGTTCGGAAGCTCCTCAGCCGATGATGATGAGAGGCGGACGCTCCGATATGCCAATGAGGCAGATGGAAGGCTCAAACGTAAACATATATTCTCCCACCACGTTTGAGGATATTCAAACGCTAATCGACTTTTTAAAGAGGAATGAACAGGTCATCGTCGATTTTTCCTCGCTTGACCAAACGGGTGCATATCGCATTATGGATTTTATGAGCGGTGCGATTTACGCTCTTGACGGAAGTATAAAGGAGATTAAGGCGAACATATTTTTATTTGCTCCGAGGGGAGTCAGTATTTCCGTTCCGCCTCAATACAGGAACTGATGTGGTATTTACTTGAAATTGCTGTTTTTACGGTTTTGCTTATCTTCGACCTCTCGTCCAAAGAGGCCGTCGTTGTTTTTTTGAAGCAGCAGCCTTTTAATTATTACGATTTGATTGACGGAGTGCTTGCGCTCAATTATTCCGAAAACACCGGAGCGGGGTGGGGTATGTTTAAAGACCACACCGAAGCGCTTATTGTGATAACGGCTATATGTATGGCTGCCGTTTTGGCGTATCTGATTATTTGCCCGAGGACAAAAAAACTTATTCGTCTGCCGCTTGTGTTGATACTTGCTGGCGGTCTCGGAAATCTCGTCGACCGTATAGCTTTAGGCTACGTTCGTGATTTTATTCAGTTCACGTTTATGGATTTTCCGATTTTCAACCTTGCCGATAATTTTCTGACAATCGGAACGGCGTGGCTCATTATAGTTTTAATTGTTGAAGTTTTCGTCGAAGTCAAAAAAGAAAAGGGAGCGGGCGCCGACCGTCTTAAAATTTCCGACAATGTAATCGACGAGAGAGTAGGTTCGGTATATACGCCGCAGTTAAAAATTGTCGATTTTTTCAAAGGATTTGCCCTTGAACTCAAGTGGGATTTTCGCCATGAACAAAATAAATCCAAAATTTTGGGGGAAGACGATAAACCGTCAGACGTCGAGGATATAAAAATTGCCGACGATATAGAAATAGAGGTAAAAAAAGAGGACTCGGAAACTCAAATCGGCGATAAGATAAATATAACTACACAAAATGAGTCTGACAGTGATAAGGACGCGGATATTTTAAAAGAAAAATTATTTGACGGCTTGACAGAACCCAATGGCGGCGCCGATTCCGACGGGCAGGCAAAAGACAATAATAAACTTAGTGATAAATAAAACCTTTTTATAGCGTATCGGGTAATCGGTTTATGACACAGTCCGTTTCTAAAAATTTAAAATACGATTTAAAGTGCGCCGAGTCGGGCGTAAGGCTCGATGTTTTCATATCCGAAAAGACGGGGCTTTCAAGGGCCCTTGTCAAAAAGACGCTGGAAGAGAGCGGCTGCACGGTAAACGGTATGCAAAAATTTAAACCGTCTTATGAATTAAAAGAAGGAGATTATGTGCAATTTCTTGCTCCGGAACCTAAAGAACTCGATATAAAGCCTTCGGATATTCCGCTTGACATAATTTATCAAGACGATGACTTTGCCGTCATAAACAAGCCGCAAGGAATGGTAGTGCACCCCGCGGCAAGCTACGATAAAGACGATACTCTTGTCAACGCATTGCTGTTTTCTCTCGATAAACTCAGCGGAATTAACGGAGTGATAAGACCGGGAATTGTGCACCGAATAGACAAAAATACGTCGGGGCTTTTGGTTGTCGCTAAAAACGACGAAGCTCATAAAAATCTCGCAAAGCAGATAGAATCAAAACAGGCAAAAAGGATATACTTCGGCTTGGTTGACGGCAACGTCAAAGAGGACGAGGGCGTCATCGATGAACCGATAGGAAGGAGCAAAAAGGACCGCAAAAAAATGGCGGTGACCGAGGACGGGAAAAGTGCGAAAACTTTTTTTAAGGTGTTAGAGCGTTTCAAAGACTATACCTTAATGCGTTTTGAGCTTTCCACGGGCAGAACTCATCAAATAAGAGTCCATTCAAAATTTATTCATCACCCGATAGTAGGCGACGACGTTTACGGCGGAAGCACTAAACTTTGGAAAGGCGGTCAGCTTCTTCATGCCAAAGAACTTTATCTGACTCACCCGAGAACGGGGGAGCAAATGAAATTTGAATGCGACTTGCCCGATTATTTTGAAGCGATTTTGGATAAATTAAGAAAAAAATAATCATAAAAAAAATCATAAAATACTTTTTAAACTTACTTATAATGAATTGTCAAACCAAGTGCAACACTTGAAAGTATAATTCACCCTTATAATAAAAAACTGCCAATAAGGCAGTTTTTCTATTTATCACCATATAGTAAAATTAAGTTTGCGCGTGACGTTTTGATTGCCGTGAAAAAGTAGCTTTTAAAAATCGTTGTTAAAGGCTAAATTAACGCTATTTTTTTCATTTTACTTTTAATTCCTCATGAGCGTTCGGCTCGACGGTGAGCGACGAAAAATCCGTGTAATACACTTGACCGGGACGGTAGGGCTGTTTGCGCTTTACGTTTTTGCGCAAGGTAAAGTCTACCGTCGTTGCGGCGGCAAAATCGGAAGCGGCAATTTCGCATGCGGTTTTCAGCGTGCCGTCATCGATTTTTTTTCCATCAAGCAAAATGACCGTATGGGCAGACGGAGCATTTTTGACGTGAAGCCATATATCGTCCGATTTTGCGATCTTAAATGTGACCGTGTCGTTCTGATTGTTGTTTTTGCCTTTTAACAGAGTAAAACCGTTTATTTCATAGCGGACGGGAGGAAGCGGTTTATCTATTTTATTTCGTTTTGTTTTAACGTGCAAGGCACGCAAAGCGAAAAGTTCGTTTTCGATTTCCTCCGTCGGGTCGGACGCCGTCAGGTTCGATACGGCATGTTCTATCGTCAAAGCGTATTCATATAGGGATTCTTCCTCTTTAATTCTGTTTGTCAAAAACTCTTTTGTCCGTTTCAACTTGGCGTATCTGTCAAAATGCTTTTTTGCGTTTTGAGATGGCGAGAGAGTAGGGTCAAGAGCGATTTCTTCGTCCTCAGACGTATAGTAATTGAACGCCTTGAGCGTTTCGTCGCCTTTTTTGATTTTGTAAATATTCGAGTAAATCAACTCACCCGTGATTTTTTCCTGTTCCATAAATTCGCAGTCGGCGAGTTTTTGTCTGTATGTCGCTATGTTTTTTTTGATTCGTTCCAAAAGCCGTTTTACCGCACCCTTTAAATATTTTGTTTTGGATTGCACTCTGGCTTCGTCGTCGAGTTTGTTGAGACTCATCTCCATAGCTTCCGACAGAGAGTCGCAGGGCGTATAGGGCAAATTTTCGTCAGGCACGCAAACGGCTTCTCCGTTCTGAACGGCAGGCTTGAATATATCCTGAGAGTTTATATTTTTCATGACGCCGACGGCTTTTGTCAAAGCGTCGATTTCTTTTTTTGTTACCGCCTTTAAAAAAGAGTCGATTTTTGCGATTTTAAGGCAAAGCGCCCACGATGCTTTTGTGAAACCGCTGAAATTGGATATAAGGGCGTCGGTAATAGACGGATAAGATTTAAAATCGACGTTTAAAAGATGGCTGTTGAAACTGTCTGAAAAAACGCTGTTTTTGGGGAGTTGTGGGGGAACATAGGTAACTCCTTTAAACACGGCGTGTCGTTCGTCGTCAAGAGACGTCTTTTTCACGGCGTCCAAAATTTTGCCGCCGCCGTCCAAAAAGACGATATTTGAATATCTGCCCATAAGTTCGACTATAATGCTGTAATTTAAAAAGTCTTTAAGCTCCGATTTGCATATAAAATCTATTTTTATAATTCTGTCGCAGTTGACAACCGAAACTTTTTCCACCGCTCCGACGGCAAGATGTTTTCTGAGCAACATACAAAAGGCGGGCGCATTAGAAGGGTTTGTTTTTTTTGTCTGTGTGATATGAATTCGCGGTACTTTGGCATTTGCAGACAAAACCAGCACAAAATTGCGATTTTTGCGCCTTAAGTAAAACCTTATCTCGTCAATCTCCGGCTGGACAATTTTATCTATTTTTGCGCCGTATAAGGTTTCGTTTAATTCCGTTGCGAGAGCGTTTAAAGTGAATAAATCCATAATTTAATTATACAGCAAAAGAAGGGTTTGTAAAATGTTTAAAGCCTATTTTGTTTATAGGGCAAAATTACGGGCAAATCTACAGTTTCGCTCATATATCTCTATGCATATATGGCTATGGCGCATTAAAAGCAGCGTTAAATTAAATATAAAATAAAGTTTTGCGGACGGCAGGGCGGTATAGCTTAATTTTAATATGTTTTTAATCGTTAAAGATAGAATTGCTTATATCAAAATTCGATATTATTTTTTTAAATGTTGCTCCTCATTTAAAAATTGTTGCAATTAATGTTTGCCATTATGTTAATATATATGCTATACTATATCGAATACATTATATGTAACATTCGGAGGTCATATGAACTACACATTGGACAAATCTCAAAAGAGCGAAGTCAAGGTTAATTTCACCGTTGACAAGGCGGAATTTGAGGAGGCTTGCAAAAAAGCCTACAACAAAGTTAAAGGTAAATTTAACGTCGGCGGATTCAGAAAGGGTAAAGCTCCCCAAAAAGTTATTGAAGGACTTTACGGAAAAGAAGTCTTTTATGAAGACGCTATGGATATAATTATTCCCGAGGGATACGATAAATTTCTCGAGAGCGAAAAGGAAATCGAAATTGTAGCCCGTCCCGAAGTCGAAAGCTTTGATTTTACCGACGACGGCGGCGCAAAATTCACTTTAAAAATAACCGTAAGACCTGAATTCAAAATCGGTCAATACAAAGGATTGAACATCGCCAAGAAAGTCGATAAAATCACAAAAGCTCAGGTCGATGCGGAAATCGACCTCGCCAGAGATAAACAATCCCGTCTTCTCGATACCGACGAGCCTGCCAAAATGAAGGATATTGTAACTATTGACTTTAAAGGCAGCGTCGACGGAGTGGAATTCGACGGCGGTGCGATGGACAATTATGATTTAGAGCTTGGAAGCGGCAGCTTTATCCCCGGATTTGAGGAACAGCTTGTAGGAGTTAAAAAGGGTGAGGATAAAGTCATTACCGTTAAATTCCCCGATGACTACCACGCCGAGAATTTGAAGGGCAAAGAAGCGCAGTTCGCAATTAAGGTGCATGCCGTAAAATCCAAGATGATGCCCAAGCTCGACGACGAATTCGTAAAAGATATTTCAGAATTTAATACGGTAGACGAATATCGTAAGGACGTTGAGGCTAAACTTAAAAAGGACGCCGAGGCGAGAGCGGAACGCAAGCTTGAAGACGATATTTTGGATAAGATAGTAAAATCCACCAAAATCGACATTCCTAAGGCAATGCTCGACTATGAAGTGGAAGAGATGATAGAAGAATTCAGCTATAGGCTCAGATATCAAGGCTTAAAGCTCGAAGATTATCTCAAATATATGAACATCACAATGGACGCACTCAAGAGCGAATACGAAACTCAGGCAAGCGAGAGAATTAAAACTCGTCTTTGCCTTGAAGAAATCATCAAACTTGAAAAAATTACATACTCAAACGATGACCTCAACAACAAGCTTAACGAGTATGCGGCGTCTACCGGCAAAGATCCCGAAAAAGTCAAACTTAACTTCAAAAAGGAACAGATTGACTACTTTGCCAATATGATTAAACAGGAAAAACTCTTTGAGTTCTTGAAAAAAGAAAACATTCAAAAAAAGGAAGCCAAGCCAAAGGAAGAAGCTCCCAAGGCATAACAGGAGGATGGCGTGATTAAAGACTATTTAGTTCCTTACGTTGTAGAACAGACAAACAGAGGAGAAAGAACATACGATTTGTATTCTCGTTTGCTTGAGGATAGAATTATTTTCTTGAGCGGCGAAATCGACGATAACGTTGCAAATTCTATCGTAGCTCAGCTTATATATCTTGAGGGTAAAGACCCGACAAAGGATATAAGCGTTTATATCAACAGTCCCGGCGGCAGCGTTACCGCGGGTATGGCGATTTTCGATACGATGAATTATATCAAATGTGACGTTTCTACAATTTGCGTGGGGCTTGCGGCTTCTATGGGAGCGTTTCTGCTTGCCGCGGGAACAAAAGGTAAAAGATATGCTTTGCCGAATTCCGAAATTATGATTCATCAGCCTCTCGGCGGTGCGTCGGGACAGGCAAGCGATATCGCCATTCACGCCGAACAGATTTTGAAGACTAAGGCAAAACTCAACAAAATCTTGTCCGAAAATACGGGCAAACCTCTCGAACAGGTGGAAAAGGATACCGACAGAGATAACTTTATGTCTGCCGAGGAAGCCAAAACATATGGGCTTGTCGATAAAATCTTTTATGCAAGAAATCAGGAAATAAAATAAGTTAACGAGGTAATAATGGACGAATTAAAAACTTTACATTGCTCTTTTTGCGGAAAAAGCGAAGATTTGGTGGAAAAAATCGTTTCGGGACCTGACGGCGTTTGTATTTGTAACGAATGCATCGACCTTTGTCTTGACGTTTTAAACCGCACCAAAGGCGATTCCAAAACGGGCGATACTTCCATTAATCTTAAAACGCCAAAAGAGATAAACGACAAACTCGACGAGTATATCGTCGAACAGGAAGCGGCAAAAAAGGTTTTGAGCGTTGCCGTATATAATCACTATAAACGTATTTCCGAGCCCAAACAGAGCGACGACGTTGTTTTGGAAAAAAGCAACGTTTTGCTTATCGGTCCGACGGGTTCGGGTAAGACTTTGCTTGCCAAGACTTTAGCTCAGATACTCAACGTGCCATTTGCGGTTGCCGACGCCACAACTTTGACGGAAGCAGGATATGTGGGCGAGGACGTTGAAAATATTTTGCTTAAGCTCATCAACGCCGCCGACGGCGATATCAAAAGAGCGGAAAAGGGCATAGTATATATCGACGAAATCGATAAGATTGCAAGAAAAAGCGAAAACGTTTCGATAACCCGCGACGTTTCGGGAGAGGGAGTTCAGCAAGCGCTTTTAAAGATTATCGAAGGAACGGTTGCCAGCGTGCCTCCTCAGGGCGGCAGAAAACACCCCAATCAGGAGTGTTATCAAATCGATACTACAAATATATTGTTCATCTGCGGTGGCGCATTTGTCGGTTTGGACAAAATTGTGGACACGAGAAAGGACAGCTCCAAACTCGGTTTCGGTTCTGCCGTTAAAGGAACAAAGGACTACGATTACGACAAACTTATCTCCGAATTGCAACCGATTGACCTCATTAAATTCGGACTTATACCCGAGTTTGTCGGGCGTATTCCCGTTGTGGTGGGGCTCAACGCTCTCGATGAAGACGCTTTGGTCAAAATTTTGAGCGAGCCGAAAAACGCACTGACGAAACAGTATCAAAAACAGTTTAAGCTTGACAACGTCGATTTAAAATTCGACCAATCCGCACTCAAAGCGGTGGCAAAGCGAGCCATTGAGCTGGATACCGGCGCAAGAGGTTTAAGGGCGATTTTGGAAGATACTTTGCTTGACCTCATGTATGAAATTCCGTCGGACAAATCTATTGTTTCCGTTACGATTAACGATGCCGTTATCAAAAAACAGGGGAAACCCATTATCGAAAGAAAAATCGCTTAAAATCGTTTAAGGAATAATTTTGCGACATAAATTCTTAGAGTTTAGCCCGCAAAAGCATATACTGTATACGAGGTATTATGAATAATTCGATTTATCCCATCCTGCCACTTCGCAGGATGGTTATTTTCCCGGACCAAATTACTAAACTTTCACTTGCAAGGAAGAAATCCATCAGCGCAAGTAAAGTGGCTTTTGCGAACGGAAAAAATATTTTGCTTGTTCCGCAATTAAATTATGATTTAAAAGACGTCAAAAAGGCGCCCGTATATTATAGCGTCGGTGTACTTGCAACAGTATACGACCTTGTAGAGGAAAACGGAATCTACAATATTTTCGCAAGCGGAATAAGAAGAGTTGTCGTAAAAAACGTGGTCAGAGGTGACTCTTACGACGAGGCGGAAGTCGAGCCTTTTATCGAAAAAGACCTCGATGCGGTTGACGTAAGGCTCTTGCAGCAAAGGCTTGTTGATATACTGTCAAACAGGGCTTTAAAAGAGGATACCTTTATGGCTGAAGTGGAATTCGATGCGGACATCGAGAAATTGTCGGCATACGACCTTGCCATGCAAACTTGCGCTCATATGCCGTATGAAGAGGCCTTAAATCAGCTCAGCGAGCCTTCTTTGGTTTCGATTTACGAAAATATCCTCGTATTCATCAACAAGGAAATTGAAATCGCCAAAGTGGACAGAAGAATAAACCTTAAAATAAGGAGCTCGTTCGAAGCTGCCCAAAGAGAATCGTATTTAAGAGAAAAAATGCGGGTCATTCAAAAGGAACTCGGTGTTGGAGAAGAGAGTGCGGCTCTCGACGAAAAAATCAAAGCCCTGCCCATAGCGGAAGAACATATTCAAAAACTTTTGAAGGATTCCGAACGCCTTTCGCAAATGTCGCAGTCGTCTGCGGAATACACCCTTTTGAGGACGTATCTTGATTTCGTTATCGACCTGCCATGGGGAGTGTATACCGAAGACAGCACCGATTTAAAACAGGCAAAGGAAATTTTGGACCGTGACCATTTCGGACTTGAGAAGATAAAAGACAGGATATTAGAGTTTTTGGCTGTGCATTCGATGAGCAAGAATCACAAAGAACCAATCCTGTGTTTTGTCGGTCCTCCCGGAGTAGGTAAAACGACGATTGTAAAATCGATTGCCGACAGTCTTGACCGTGCATACGTCAGAATGAGTCTGGGCGGTGTGCACGACGAGGCAGAGATAAGAGGGCACAGAAAAACTTATATAGGAGCCATGCCGGGCAGGATAGTCAGCACCATAAAGCAGAGCGGAACGATGAATCCCGTTTTTTTGCTTGACGAAGTGGATAAACTTGCTAAAGACTACCGCGGAGACCCGTCTGCGGCTTTGCTTGAAGTGCTTGACCCGGAAATGAACAACACGTTCAGAGATAATTATCTCGAAATACCTTTTGATTTAAAGGACGTCATTTTTATCACTACGGCAAACGCAATGGATACGATTCCTCTTCCGCTCCTCGACAGAATGGAAGTCATTGAAATGAGCGGCTATACCTCGCAGGAAAAATTCGAGATAGCAAAACGCCACCTTATCAAAAAACAACTTGAAAACTGCGGACTTAAAGCCGAACAGGCTCAGATAGGCGAGGGCGTAATCGAGGAAGTCATCGACAGTTATACTCTTGAAGCGGGAGTCAGACAGCTTGAAAAGTGTATTGCTCAGATTATGCGAAGGATATGCCGAAAGATTGTCGAAACGGGTGTGGAAACGGTATCGGTGACTTTGGATAATCTCACCGAGTTTTTGGGCAATCCAAAGTATTCCAAAAACAAAAAAATCGAACAGAGCGAGGTTGGTATCGCGACAGGTCTTGCCTGGACCCAATACGGCGGAACATTGCTCGATATAGAAGTTTCTTTGATGGACGGCAAAGGAGAAATTCTTTTGACAGGTTCGCTTGGCGACGTGTTAAAAGAGTCGGCAACAGCGGCGATTAGCTATTTAAAGAGTCATACGGCGGAGCTTAACATTGACCCTGAGCTGTTCAAAACCAAGGATATACACGTTCACATTCCCGAGGGAGCGACGCCTAAAGACGGACCTTCGGCAGGTATCACTCTTGCGACGGCGATATACTCCGCGCTTTGCGGTAAAAAGGTCAGAAACGACATATCGATGACGGGTGAGATTACGCTGCGGGGAAAAGTGCTCCCAATCGGCGGACTTAAAGAAAAATTGTTGGCATCGCACAGGGCGCATATTTACGAAGTAATAGTGCCTTATGAAAACAAAAAAGACTTATCCGAAATTCCGGAATGTATTTTAGATGAGGTAAAGGTAAATCTCGTTAAGAACGTGGGGGAAGTTTTTGACCTTGCAATAATCAAATAATTTTGTTATCTATATTTGTTTTAACATAAAAACCGAGGTTTCCGCGGTTTTTTGTGTTAAATACGGCATTGTATTAAATACGGCAAGTGTAATTAAAATGATTATATCATCTTATAAAATGAGAAAAGCAATAGACTAAAGCGCAACAAAGAGAAATTTAAAATCGAGTTTGTTTTAACAAGAGCAAAGTTAATATTCCGTTGTCGTGAGCAAAAGCTGAAATA
>FR901025.1:15631-23496 GCA_000437555.1 Acidaminococcus sp. CAG:917
AGCAAAAGCTGAAATAGGGAAGTATATATTTTTTAACGAAGATATTTTATCGAAAAAAATTTCAGCCTTTTTCCGATAACAAAAGCGGTCGAACCGATTTTCGGGAATCACTCTGTAAACTGACCTATCCTCTTTTCCACTTCCTCTCTGCCTTTTTTTTGTGTGACGGATGTAACTATAATATTGTCCGCTCCGACTTTTGTTTCGGCAGAAAGCATCGCAACGGCTTTTCTTGTTTGCATTTTACTGAGTTTATCTGCTTTGGTAGCGATAATCGTGAACGGAATATTGAGGGTAAATAAAAAGCTTATAAGTAGTAAGTCGTCGGCGGAAGGTTCATGCCTTATATCTAAGAGCACGAAAACGTTTTTAAGATTTTCAGACGTTTTAAGGTAGGTTTCGATTAAGTCTCCCCATTTTATTTTTTCCTCTTTAGAAACTTTTGCGTATCCGTATCCGGGCAGGTCGACAAAATAAAATTGCCCGTCGTTTATTTCAAAATAATTTAAAAGACGAGTGCGTCCCGGTTCGCTTGAGGTTTTGGCGAGTTTGCTTTGCCCGGTCAGATAATTTATAAGACTTGATTTACCCACATTGGATTTCCCGGCAAAAGCGAATTCGGGTGCATTTGTTTCATAAATTTTGGATTTGTCGGCAACCGAGGTAATAAATTTTGCCTTTTTAATCATTTGAATCCACCTCAACTAATTTATAGTCTATCAGGTCGCAGGACGTCAGAATGTATTCGACGCCGTTTTTCGTCATTTTGGGGATAACTCTGACGTTTTTACCGTGAAGGTGACCGTAAAGGGCTTTGGTTACCCCATAGCTTTCAAGCATTTTTGTGGCTTCGCTCTCTTTGAAATCCGCATCGAAAGGGGGGAAATGTAAAAGTGCGATTATTTTTTCACCACGTTGCACCGCCTTTGCGGAACGCAGGGAAAGCTCTAATCTGAAAAGTTCGTGTTCGTAAATTTTTTTGTCTTCTTCAGTTGAAGAATCGTTGATTATGTTCCAGCCTCTTGTGCCTACGATTATATAATTTTTAAAAACAAAACAGTTGTTCTGAATGAAATTTATATAGGGGAAACGGTTGCTTATTTTGGTGAGAGTGCTCCACCAATAGTCATGATTTCCCTTGCAAACGACTTTGGTGCCGCTGAGTTGTTTAAGCAATTCAAAGTCGGACTCCGCCTCGTCAAGGTTTGACGCCCAAGAAATATCGCCGCCGAGTAAAACAAGGTCGTCTTTTGACACCTTGCTCTGCCAATCGGCTTTTATTTTTTCAAAGTGGTCAACCCAACCGTCGCCGAAGACGTCCATGGGTTTTGAAACGGACGTTGACAGGTGTAGGTCGCTTATTGCAAAAACTTTCATACGTTTAGTTTATCATAAAGATATAAACTTAACAACCGATATAAAATAATATGGTTTAAAAATTTTGAAGATTTAAAAAACTTTCGATATTAGTCTAAACAGAGGGACAATCAGAAGGACAATTTTTTATTCTATAACTAAAGCTTATAAAATATGAATTAAATTTCATAACGGCTTCGGCGGGAAGTCCGATTAAAACACGGTGGCAAAAATTTTGCCACCGTGTTAATGTATTTATCCTGTATTCGTCTTGTTTTTGTTGTATTTATAATCCCCCTAAAAAGCTTGCGTTTTTATACGCTCACTTAAGTTTTCTGCCGCCGCATTTAAATAAAGTATTTTAATTGCGGCGACGTTTATAAATTCAGAGTTTTTTTATCGACGTATTTTAGTTGTTGTTACAACCGAAGTTGTTTGAACTCGGGAAGAGGGGTAGGTCGAATACACCCGCGCAAACTTCCTGAGAATAGGGTTGGCAGGACGGAATTTGCGGATAGCCGTAGGTGGGAATAAGCAATTCCACTTCCGCCACGACTTTTAAAATGATTGTCGAGCAAGCGGTAACTACGAACGTGTCGGTTTCCTGATATGTGCCGTTGAGCGCCACGAAATTTACGGTTGAGTCGAGTTCTACGGGGATTACCGAGTTGTCGGGAACGTTTAAAACGACGTCAAGCGTTTGAGCGTATGAAGAAGTGGCTTTATACGTTGCGCCGGTAGAATCGGCATATATGACCTCGATAGGTATAGTTACGGTGGCTTGCACTCTTGAACAGCCTTGTCTGTCCTGGAGCGGTGTGACGGTAACTCCGCTAAGTACTCCCTTTGACGAGCTTGACACCGCACTGATAAGGGTGAGCGGTTTATTTGCGCTTATGGAACCGGATGACGCGGTCAGAGGCAGAGTTACCTGTTCGTTGCTTTGCTGAGTCATACAGGCGTCGAATACGCGGTTAACCTGAATCAGAGCTTTTTCACAGAGTCCGTATAAAGGATTTCCCACGATGTTGCCCGGTATTTTATCGTTGTTGGAACAGTTGCAAAAAGACATTATTTTACCTCCTATATATATTATATAATATGAATATACAATTTAAATGTTTACATATATATAGGTATATATAGGTAAATTTGTTGTTGCAAACAAACTTAAAGATTGTATCTGAAATTTTATTTTCAAACAAAATTTGTTATAACTTTTTTGCTTTTAAAGCATTTTATCGGCAAAACAGAGATTTTTGAGCGATTTTCTTTTTTGTATTGATTTCAAAATATTGACAAAATTGCAAAACAAAATTTGTTTTGATTTTAAAATTTTAATAAAATTTTTGACCACTTATTAAAAAAATTTAGTTTTTTAAGGCATTTTGAGGCTTAAAAACGGCTTATTTTCCTCCAAAAAAAGCTTATCGTTAAGCACAAATTTTATTAAAGTTAACAAATTAACGATTAAAGTTAACAAGTAAATGAATAAAGTTTACTTGTATATTAAAATAATCAAAAAAATGAATTTATTAAAACGCTATAAACCTTATGAATAAAGGGATATAGCGTTTTTTTCTTAAACCGCTTGACAGGTGGTCAGAAAAATGATAGATTTATCATACCAAAAAGGAGCGTATTGCATGGCAGGTATATTAACGGGATATGTGCGTCACAGTGTTGACGACAAAAACAGGACGAGAATTCCGGCAAAGTTTAAAGAAGTTTTAACGGCTCCTTTATATTTTGTTCCTGCCGATAACGATTGTATCCTGCTTTTGCCCGAACAAAGAGCAAAAGAAATGATGGAACGCTCCAGGGCGAATATATCCGTTTTCGATACGGACGCCCAAAATCCAACGACCTTTTTGCTGAGCCATACTTATGAAGTCAAAGAAGACGGTCAGGGAAGAATTACTCTTCCTTCCGATTTGAAAAAAATGGCTCAGATTGATAAAGACCTCGTCTTTGTCGGAAAATTCGATTATGCCGAGATATGGGCAGCCGAAACGTGGGAACGCAAATTCTCCGTTTTGGAAAAGGGCAATCTCAGTGCAATGATTGCAAAACTGAAGAGTTATGGACTTTAATCACAAACCGGTTATGCTTAACGAGTGTATAACGGGTCTCGACGTCAAGCCTGACGGAATTTATTTCGACGGCACGCTCGGGGGCGGAGGACACTCGCTTGAGATAGTAAAAAAATTAGACGGCGGCAGGCTCATTTGCGTGGACAAAGACGCCGAAGCGATTATGTTCGCAGCGGACAGACTTAAAGATTATAAAGACAAAATATCTTTTGTTCACGACGATTTCAAAAACGCGGCTAAGATTTTGGACAGTCTTAAGGTGGACGCTCTCGACGGATTCATTCTTGACCTCGGGGTATCGAGCTATCAGATAGACAACAAAGAGAGAGGATTTTCCTACATTCACGACGCGCCTTTGGACATGAGAATGAACCGCGACCAATATCTGACGGCGTTCAACGTGGTCAACGAATATTCGGTGGCTAAGCTTGAAAAAATTCTTTTTGAATACGGCGAGGAGCGGTATGGAAAAAAGATTGCCGAAAGGATAGCCAAAGTCAGAGAAAAGCAAAGCATAAGGACGACGGGGCAGCTTGCCAAGATTGCTGAAGAGTGTTATCCGCCGTCGGTAAGGTGGAAAGGCGGTCATCCCGCAAAGAGAACCTTTCAAGCGATTCGGATTGAGGTTAACGGAGAGTTGGACAAACTCTACGATACCGTAGAGACGCTCTGTAAGCGTCTTAAAAAGGGCGGAAGAGCTGTGATAATAACTTTCCATTCCTTGGAGGACAGAATAGTCAAGAATTGCTTTAAGGAGCTTGAGACGGACTGTATATGCGATAAAAGCTTGCCGAAATGCGTATGCGGGAAAGTCCGTGAAATAAAAATACTAAATAAAAAACCTATCACTGCATCGGAAGAAGAATTGAAAAACAATTCTCGTGCGGAAAGTGCAAAACTCAGAATTGCACAGCGAGTCTGAAAAAATTTAAAGGAGAGATTGAGCTATGTCGTTAACATTTCAAGACGTTATACACGAGCCTGTTCAGACAAGGCGGAATTCTGAATTTAGACAACAAGATTTCACCTCGACGGACTCTCGTTTAAATTTCAGGCAGGACGCATACAGGGACGGCTATAATTATCAAAGAGCGGATTA
Source organism: Acidaminococcus sp. CAG:917 (assembly GCA_000437555.1). Classification (GTDB taxonomy): domain Bacteria; phylum Bacillota; class Clostridia; order Christensenellales; family CAG-917; genus CAG-917. The sequence continues at coordinate 20,180 of FR901025.1, forward strand.
TTCGAGAGGATATTCCGACAGAGTTTCGTCTATGTCGGAACCTATGCAAAGAAGCGACAGCCGCGGTATGGACCGTTATGCCGATTATGAATCGAGATATTCCGACAGCTATTATGCGGAAACTAAACCGGAAGAACCGAGAGAGCAAAGGGAAATCAATTTCTTTGGCGCGGGCGACCCGATTTATTCAAACTGCACGCACCCGCTTTACAGAGAGGGCGCACAGGATAATTACGGCGCAGGATATCAAAGAGAATATAATGCCGATTATCAAAGGGGCGGATATGGGCAGCCTCAAGCGGATTACGCTGTAAGCAGAGAGGGTTATGCCGATTACCGTTATGCCGACGAGGGATACGGCAACTACGATACCCGTCTCGACAGTATGAGAAGGGAAGCTCAGGCTCAGTATTCCGACCAGGGCGCGAATATGTTATACGACAGATTGGCATACAACGCTCCGAGAGAAAGAAGCCTTAGAGCTACGGCTCCTCAAAGAGCTTTGGGAATAAACAGAGCAAAATCCAAAAGCGGAAGAGTCAAAAACGTAAAGGGCAAAGTCATTCTTGCGGTATACATAGCGGTCATCGTTTTGGTGGCTACTCTCATAATAGTAAACGCGACGGGCATTAACGCGGGCGCCGTTTCCGTGGCGACGGGAAGCGGAGCTACGTCCATAAGACTCGACAACGTGGACGCTTCCGCAAATTATGCGCATTCCGATTACGGATACGCCGTAAACAGTAACTGGTTTGACAGACTGTGCGATTCGCTTAAAAGTTAGATTGAGACATACATCGTTGACGGCAGTTTTTAAGTAAAAAGCCAACAGTCGTAAAAGCAAGACTATAACAGAAAAAATTAAAGAAGCAGTTTTAAAAAGCCTTCAAAAGTTTTGTTCCGCTAAAGGTAGCCGCTGATGCGGAACGCTAAAACAGAATCAAATTAAATTTACATATAAGCGCAGACCTCCGAATTTTCGGAGGTTTTCGCTTTTATCAATTTATTGAATTTACATAATTTTTCTTTTCAAGCATTTTTTACACGTTAATGTTAACTTTTTTAAAGCAAAACATTTTTGAGACAGCGCGGGCTCAAAAGCTCGGTATAAACCTAAAGTCGGATAATAAAATATTCCGAGGTGTTTTATGGGTTTTAAAGGGTTTAAAAACAGAGGCGACGGGTCATCGTCGGAAAGAAACTCAGAAAGAGTCAAAAAAAATTATTTGCCCAACAAGAGGGTATGGATTTTGTTTTTGGCTTTCTGCGTGTTGTTTGTCGCAGTTTTTGCAAAGCTGTTTTTCGTTATGATAGTGCAATCGGAAGATTTAAAGGCAAAAGCGATATCTCAGTGGCTTCGAGACGTTCCTCTCGAGGCTCCGAGGGGGCAGATACTTGACCGAAACGGAATAGTTCTTGCCGATACGTCGACGCTGTATTCGATATACGTTCGTCCCACTGCGGTAAAGGAAAAGGAAAAAGTGGCTTCCGCTCTGTCGCAGATTTTGGGACTTGACTATGACAAAGTTTACGAAAAGGTGACGAAAAAAGCGTCGGAAGTCACTATTTCGCACGGAGTCACAAAGGAACAGATGAATGCGATTTACGCGACGGGTCTAAGCGGAATTTATTATGCGGAAGACAACAACCGCTATTATCCATACGGCGATTTTATGACTCAGCTTTTGGGCTTTACCTCCTCCGACGGTGTGGGTCAAACGGGGCTCGAGGCTTATTACGAAAGCTATTTAAAGGGGGTAAACGGGCAGATACTCACCGAAACCGACCTTGTGGGCAGACCGATAGGGGCGGAGGAGAGTTATTACGTTCCGTCAGTAAAGGGAATGAACCTTACTACGACGCTTGATTATTATATTCAGCGCATAGCGGCCGCCGCCGTTCAGAAAGCGGTGGAAACTTATAACCCGAAAAACGTAAGCTGTATAGTTATGAATTATAAGACGGGCGAGGTGCTCGCTCTGGCGGAGGCTCCTTCCTTCGACCTTAACAACATACCGCGCGACGACGTTACGACGCTGTTTTCTTATTCCAAGTCGCAGATAGTTTCAAACGTATACGAACCCGGTTCCACCTTTAAGATATTGACCGCCGCCGCCGCATTGAACGAAGGAGTCTTAACTCCTAATACAACTTTTTACTGTCCCGGTTACAATATGGTGGACGGTCAGAAGATAAAGTGCTGGAAGACAAAAGGGCACGGTTCGATAACGTTTGCCGAGGGCGTGGCGCAAAGCTGTAACGTTGTGTTTATGGAAAGCGCGTTGAGAGTCGGTGTGGAAAAGTTTTATCAATATCTCGACGCTTTCGGCTTGACGTCGAAAACGGGCATAGACCTGTATGGCGAAACAAAGGCAATCACGATAAAGGAGTCGGCAGTCAAAAACGTCGACCTCGCGCGTATAGGCTTTGGTCAGGCGATAGCCGTTTCGCCAATCGAGCTCATCACGGCAACATCCTGCGTGGTCAACGGGGGATATACGGTAAAGCCGTATATCGCCGAAAAAGCCACAGATTCCGTTTACGGAAACGACGTGTTGCTAAAAGGAGATTTCGCATCCGAGCAGGTGCTTTCTTCTTCTGCGAGCGAAACGATGAGACAGCTTCTCAAAGCGGTTGTCGAAGGCGGTAGCGGAAAGGGCGCGTATTGTCCCGGTTACAGCATAATAGGCAAGACGGGCACGGCGCAAAAATATGAAAACGGTTCTATAGCGCAGGGGAAATATATTTCTTCCTTTTTGGGTTTTTCCACGACGGAGGGCGCGGATATTGCCGTATTGCTCGTTGTTGACGAACCTCAAGGCGGAATTTATTACGGAAGTTTAGTCGCCGCGCCGCTTGTGGGACAGGTGTTTCAAGGTATTTTCGATTATCTTAAAATCGAGCCTTCATACAGCGAAAAGGACGCGGAAATAATAGGCGACCCTTTCTCGCTTCCGGATTTTACGGGTATGAGTCTTGCCGATGCGATAAAGCAGGTAAAGGCACTCGGATTGCACTATGAAACGGACGGCGAGGGCGATATCGTAACGGAACAATTTCCCCTAAACGGAGCAATTGTCGACAAGAGAAATACTGTGCTTTTTGTCACATAAAATCGGTTTTGGTCTACTTTTGCGAGCCTATTGACAACAGGGTTTTAATACTACTAACATAGTGGAAAAACTACTTCGGAGGTAGATATGAAAATATCCGAATTGCTCAAAGGCGTAAACGTTTTGGAATGGAAAATCGATAAAGATACAGAGGTAAAAGACATAAAAATAGACAGCAATCAGGTGTCCGAGGGCGACCTTTTC
>FR901025.1:23538-42722 GCA_000437555.1 Acidaminococcus sp. CAG:917
CAAGGGAAAGAGGGTGGACAGACACGATTTCGTCGATTCGCTCAAAAAGACGGCGGTCGGGTTTATCACCGAGCGCAAAGCGGACGCACCTTACGTAATGGTGGAAAATGCGAGGGAAGCTTATAGCATTATCTGTCAAAACTTTTTCGGCAATCCCGCAAGGTCGATGAAATTCGTGTCCATAGTGGGAACAAACGGCAAAACTTCCACCGCGCACATACTTTCGTCGCTGTTGCGTTCGGCGGGAATTAATGCGGGCGTCATCGGCACTTTGGGACATTTTATAGGGAATGAAAAGATAGGCGAATCACTTACGACTCCCGACCCTTACGAGTTCAACAAACTGTTGCAGAATATGAAAGCGAGGGCGGTGGAAGTGGTTGTGTCCGAAGTGTCGGCGCACGCCATTTATTATAAAAAGCTGTTTGGTATAAAAGCGGATATAGCCGTTTTGACCAATATAACGCAGGACCACTTAGACTTTTTCAAAGACTTTGACGAATATGCCAAAACGAAACTCGGCTATTTCAATTCGCAAAATGCGGCGCTTGCGGTTGTCAACGGCGACGACGAGCTGGCAAGAAGCCTCGTTACCGATATCCCCGTGATAACTTACGGTCTTGAACAGCCGAGCGACGTTTTCGCCATCGACGTCTATCCCGATTTTGACGGAACACAGTTTGTGGCGAATCTGTTTGACGAAGTGCTTCCGCTTCACTCGCCGTTATACGGAATTTTTAACGTATACAACCTTTTGGCGGCGATGATATGCGCGGTAAGTCTCGGCGTGTCGCACGAGGCGATAAAAAACGGAATAAGAAAACTCAAACCCATAGACGGAAGATTTAACATTCTCAAAAACGGCAAAGGCTTTATCGTTATCGATTATGCGCACACTCCCGACGGACTGTATAACGTGCTGAACACGGCAAGGACGATAACGAAGTCGAGGCTCATTTGCGTTTTCGGATGCGGCGGAGACAGAGACAGCTCAAAAAGAAAGACTATGGGAGAGGTGGCATCGGCACTCTGCGACGAGGTTGTGTTGACTTCGGATAATCCGAGAAACGAAAATCCGATGGATATAATTTCGCAGATAGCGGAAGGCGTAACTTGTCCTCTCAAAACGTTTGTGGCGAGAACGGAGGCAATTTCATATGCATTGAATCAGATGTCGGAAGGCGATACCGTTGTCATTGCCGGAAAAGGCGCGGAAACGTATATGGAAATAAAGGGAAAGAAAATCCCTTATAGCGACCTTGAAACGGTTTTGAGAAGGGGTGCGAGAGGCTAGTATGTGGGCGTTGGGCGTGGTGTGTTTTTCTTTCGTTTTCGCATTGATTTTCGCACCTTTATTAAAAAAACTTTTGACAAGAAAAAAAGCGGAGCAAACCGTTTTGGGATACGTCAAACAGCACGAAGCCAAAACGGGAACTCCCACTATGGGCGGTTGGATATTCGTAATTCCCGCCATAGTGTTTCCGCTTATTTTTTATTCGACGTTTTCGCTTGTTTCGGCTATGGCGACTCTAAGCTATGCCGTGCTTGGATTTCTGGACGATTTTATCAAAATTAAATTTAAAAGAAATCTCGGTTTAAAGCCCTATCAAAAGATAATAGGTCAGGTGGGAGCGGCTATAATCTTAGGCTTTTTTTGTTACAACAACCCTTATATCGGCACGTCGATAAGACTCCCGTTTACAACGGCTTCTTTCGATATGACGTGGGTGATTATTCCGTTTGTTATGATTGTCTATATCGCCATGACAAACGGAGTAAATCTGACGGACGGACTCGACGGACTTGCAGGCTACGTTTCGCTGGCGTATTTTATGACGTTCGGCATAATGCTCTATTTCTATTACGTCGACGCATTGAATGCCGGCAATGAGGCGTATGCCAAAGAGCTTTTCGGACTTCTCGTCACTTCGGCGTCGTTTGTCGGCGGACTTTTGGGATATCTGTGTCACAACAGTTATCCGTCGTCGATAATGATGGGCGATACGGGCTCGCTTGCGCTCGGAGCGGGAGCAACTACCGTTGCGGTGTTCAGCCGCCAACCGCTTTTGATATTGTTTGCAGGCGTTATGTTTGTCGTCAGCTGCGTATCCGTCATTGTTCAGGTGCTTGTATTTAAAATCAAAAAAAAGAGAGTGTTTTTGATGGCTCCTTTGCATCATCATTTTGAGCTTAAAGGATATAAGGAGTCAAAAATCGTTTCCGTCTATTTTGCCGTAAGCGTTGTGGCGGGAGCGATAACGCTTATTGCGGCAGGGGTAATTATATGATTTTTAACGGTAAAACCGTTTTGATTTACGGTTATGGCAAAAGCGGTAAATCCGCCGCCAAACTATTGAACAAGAGGGGAGCGATTGTCAAAGTTTATGACGACGATTATTCCAAAAAGGATTTTTTGATATTCGAGCAGTGGGCGGAAAGCTTTAAAGACGTCGACTGCGTTGTCATATCTCCCGCTATTTCCAACTTAAAACCCGAAATTTTAGAGCTAAGGCTTTCGGGCGTTCCGGTCATATCGGAAATCGAATTGGGCTACGAGTGCTGTTTCGGAGAGGTAGTGGCTATAACGGGGACGAACGGAAAAACCACTACGACCATGCTCACAAACTCCATATTGAAAAACGCAGGAATAAACAGCTGTCAGGTGGGCAATATAGGCACTCCGTTTTGCGACGTGGCGGATAAACTCAAACCGGGCGACGTGGCTGTGGTGGAAGTCAGCTCCTTTCAGCTTGAGGGCGTTAAAAACTTTTCGCCCGAGATATCCGTGCTTTTAAACATAGAGCCCGACCATCTCGACAGACACAAAAGTTTTGAAACTTACGCTTCGCTTAAAGCAAGAATATTTTTAAATCAGCGTGAGGGAGATTTTTGCGTAGCGAATATTTCCGACCCTACGATTAAAACATTGGTAGAAAAATGCAATTGTACGCTTATTCCTTTTTCCATAGAGGAAAAATGCGACGGGACGTATCTTGAGGGCGGTTTCGTTATGTATAAAGGAAACCGTCTCTTTCCCACGGACGGACTGTATTTCAAGGGCAGGGAAAGGGAAAATCTTTTAGCGGCGGTGACGGTTGCGAAAATTAAAAACGTATCGGACGAAAAGATTTACGAGGCGGTAAAGAACTTTACAAAACCTCCTCACAGGCTGGAACTCGTAGCGGAGTCGGGCAGTAAGCGGATTTACGACGATTCCAAAGCGACCAACGTGTCCGCTACCGTATCCGCCTGCGAAGGATTCGAGGACGATACCGTGCTTATTTTGGGAGGAAGCGATAAGGGTGAGGAATATATAGAGCTTTTCAAACATATACCTAAAACGATAAGGCGTATCGTTGTGTGCGGGGAAAATTCCAAACGTATATACGACGCCGCCGTCTCTTCGGGGTATAAAAATATTTCGGTTTGCGACAGTTTGGAAAAATGCGTCGACGAAGCGCTCTCAGGCAAAGAAAAAAACGTTTTGTTTTCTCCGGCTTCCAAGAGTTATGACCGATATCACAGTTATGTCGAAAGAGGCGAGCATTTCAAATCTATCGTGGAGAAGCTGTTATGACGGAATTTTCTGTCGTGCGAAAAGAGGAAGTAGCCAAACTCGAAAAGCGTGAAAGAAAAATTGAACACACCCTCGTAAAAGAGGAAAAACAAAGACTGGCAAAAGTCAGAAAGAGTGAAAGGCGGGCTCAAAGAGAACAACTTAAAGCCGAGCGGGAGATTGAGCAGAGCGCAATAAGGTTGAGGCGGAAGGAAAAAATGCTCACTGTCGCTTCAAAGATAAGCGAGGCAGGTTTAAAAATCGATTTTGACCTGCCCACGCTTTTTATAGTGCTGTTTCTCGGCGCTTTAGGACTTGTGTTTATTTATTCGGCATCGAACTACTCTGCCGAAATTCAATTCGGCGATTCGTTTAAATATTTAAAAACTCAAGCCATAGCCATGGCGGCGGGTATTGTCGTCATGATGGTTTTAACTTATATCGACGTAAAATGGCTTATCAAGTGGCGTTACGTCGTGCTTGTGGTCAGCCTTGTTTTGCTTGCTTTGGTGTTCGTGCCCGTGCTCGGTGTGGAAAGTTACGGAGCGAAAAGGTGGATAAATCTCGGATTTTCCACCATTCAGCCGTCCGAGTTCGCAAAATTCGGTCTTGTTATTTTTATAGCGGGGAGTATGACCGTATACGGCGTCGACAAATTCCACACGATGCTCATTCCGCTTATGGCGGGCGGAGCGATGTGTCTTCTGCTCATGCTTGAGCCGAATATGTCGATAACCGTCTGCACTCTTGCCGTCGTCGTCGCCATGCTGTTTTTGGGCGGAGCCAAAATATCTCATCTTCTTTTAGTCATCGTTCCGTCCGTTATTTTCGGACTAATACTCATATTAATCGAACCTTACAGACTGAGCAGACTTATGGCTTTTTTAGACCCTTTCGCTTCTCCGCTCGGCGAGGGATACCAGCTCATTCAGTCCTATTATTCGCTGGGCAGCGGAGGGCTTTTCGGCGTCGGACTGTTTCAGAGCCGTCAAAAATATCTGTTTTTACCGTTCGCGGAATCGGATTTTATATTTTCTATAATCGGAGAAGAGACGGGACTTATAGGCTGTATATTCGTTATAGCACTGTTTATACTTTTGCTCTCGAGAGGTATTCTGATTGCTATGAGGGCAAAGGACAGGTTTTCCTGTTATCTTGCAAGCGGTATATCGGCGATGATAGCTTTTCAGACGGTGATAAACATCGCCGTCGTGAGCGGAGCCATTCCGCCGACGGGACTTCCTCTGCCTTTTATGAGCGCAGGGGGAAGCTCTGTTGTCGCGTATTATATGGCAAGCGGACTGTTATTGTCCGTTTCAAGAAAAAAGCACGGAAATTTTCTTTCTTCCATAGAATATAGTAAGTTTTAGGAGCGTCTATGGAATATTTTGAAATCGACGGCGGGAAAAAGCTGTTCGGAAGCGTTCGTCTTTCGGGAGCAAAAAACGCCGTTTTGCCTTTGCTTGCCTCATCGCTTTTGACGGACGAAAAAGTCGTCTTTCACGATTGTCCGCGTATTGCCGACGTCGATATCATGATAGATTTAATTCGCTCGCTGGGAGTAAAATGTTACCGCGACGACAGGACGATAATAAAAGAAGGAAGCGTATCAGAGCCCGTCATCTCGAAATATTATGCGGCTAAGATGAGAGCTTCCATTTTTCTGCTTGCGCCTTTACTTTCTCGCTGCAAAAGGGTTGAGACATCTTATCCCGGAGGCTGCGATATAGGCAACAGAAAGATTAATCTACATATAGAAAACCTCAAAAAAATGGGAGCGTCTTTCGTTGAAAAAGGCTGCACTATATCGGGAAAAGCACAAAAGCTTTACGGAAAGAATCTGGCTTTGTCGTTTCCGAGCGTCGGCGCTACCGAAACTCTCATTATGGCAAGCGTGCTTGCCGACGGAGTGACTATTATCGAAAACGTCGCAAGAGAGCCGGAGATTGACGACCTCGTCGATTTTTTAAATTCTCTCGGCGCAAAAATATTTAAATTAAACGAATCGACTTTGAAAATCGAGGGGGTAAAGTCGCTTAAAGGCGGAGTGTGGACGCCCGTTCCCGACAGGATAGTGGGCGGAACGCTAATGGCGTTTTTGGCGTCTTGCGGCGGGGAACTCGAGATATCCAACTTTCCCGAAAAACTGTCGCACGGCTTTACGTCGTTGCTTGCCTGCGATACCTGCGAGATAACCGAGCGGTATAACGTGGTCAAAATGGAGGGGCTCGGACAACCCGTATCCTTCGGAAATTTAAAGACAAGTCCGTATCCGGGATTCGCTACCGATATGCAGGCACAGATACTTGCCGTTTCCTGTATAGCCGACGGCAGAACGGCAGTCGAGGAAAGTATTTTCGAAAACAGATTCCTGATTGCTCCGGAGCTTGCTAAAATGGGCGCAGATATTGTCGTCGATGGCAGAGAGGCGATAGTAAACGGAGTGGAATCGCTGTGCGGTGCCGACGTTTTCGCCAAAGACTTAAGGGGAGGGGCGGGTCTTTGTATCGCCGCATGTCAGGCCGCGGGCAAAAGCAGAGTTTACGGAGTGGATTTTATAGACCGAGGTTATGAGAATCTCGACGAAACGCTGTCTTTACTTGGCGTCAGAATAAAAAGAAAGACGGCGGATTAATAAACGTAAGACAAAAAATAGTTTCGTCTTTTTATATGCCGTGCAAATTTGCGGAAAAAGGGTTGAAAAAATTTTTATATATATTATAATAAACACAAGAGGTATAAATGAGCTCAAGAATAGACGGAAGAATTTTGGCGCTGATTATAGCTTTTGCCATTATCGCGGTGGTTCTGATTTTATTTGCCACCGTTTTTTTGGTGCGTGATATTTCCGTCGGCTATTCCGTAAAGGGGGAGGAGTCCGTTGTTTCCCGACAACAGATTATCGACGCGTCCGGTATTAAAACAAATAAAAATATTCTGTTTATCAGTGAGAGCGAGGCAACCGCAAATATACAGAGCAAATACCCGCAGATTAAAGTCATCAATATTGAAAGGAAGTTCCCTTCCGAGGTGATAATTTACGTTACCGTTAGGGTGCCTGTCGTCAAAGTCGAACTTGACGACGGTTTGTTTGCTTTGCTCGACAGAGAGATGTCCGTTGTAGACGTTATGACGGTCGACGAGGTTTCGGCATTCGAGACGGAAAAAAATTATACTTTGACTTCCGTAGGTTTTACTCTTAAATCCGCCGCCGTAAAAATAGGGAAGATTGTTTCCCCGAGCTCTTCTCCCGAGCTTTGCGTAGTGCAAAATTGCATTATGGCTCTTGAAAATCTCGATATTCTAAATCAATCCTTTTGTTCGTTTATAACGAACGTGAGCGTAGAGCCCAACGACAAAACTCTTTATGCGGACGGCGATTACGTCGCAACGCTCAAGACTTCCGACGGTGTAGATATAAAAATATCCAGCCTTTCGACGGGTTCGCTTCTTGCCGGAGCTTACGAGAAATACGAAAGTCTTAGCGAAGAGCAAAAAAGAGGGGGATATATCTACAAAAAAGGCAACGACTTCGTTCATCAGGATTACAGCTGATTTCAAATTTTCTTTCCTTTTGAAGCGATAAGGCAAACCCGTTTTTTTTTGAGTTGTCCAATGCCGTGTTTCAATTGCGTTTTTTATCTTTGACTTTTAGAAAATCGGGGTAAATTTTTTATCTTTTAAACGTTTTTTTACCATTTTTTTCCATTTAAATTTGTTTAAATTCTATTATAAAATGCGTTGACACTATATTTTTTATAATATATAATATATATAAGTTAATCTACACTCTTGAAATTTTGGAGAGGAGCATGCTGTTTACAAATGATATCGTCGCGTTGGACGTTTCGTCCAAATGTATCACCGCGATGGTTGGCGTAGAAAAATCTAATAAATTTCTCTCTGTAAAATGCGAGGAAAGACAAACTTATTTCGGATATTCTGAGGGTGAGTGGATTGACTCCGAAAACGTCAAAAACGTTTCCGAAACCGTTTTAAAAAGAGTCCTCGGCTCTTTTAAAGGCAAAAGGAAAATCCTGCACGTTTCGGTGCCTGCGGAGTTTTTGGCGGTGACCACGAAAAAAGTCGAAGTGGAGTATGAACGCTCCAAACGCATTATCGATTACGACGTCGATTATCTCTTTCAGAAAGGGGACGACTTCAAGGAGGCGGATTATCGCACCATAAGCGCTACCGCTATTGCCTATTCGATTGACGACGGCTCATGGACGTTTGAAGACCCGAGAAATTTTTTCGCTCAAAAACTTGCAGTTAACGCGTCATACATACTTTGTGAAAAGAAATATTTTTCGGTGTTTAACGACATTGCTTCCCGTTTAGGCTTTAAATCCGTTCAATATCACCCAACCCCTCTATGCGAAATTCTTTCTATTTTCGAAAAAGAGGAAAGGTTCAATCAACAGCTTCTGGTCGACGTAGGATACCTTTCGTCCTCCGTGGTTGTCTTTAAAGGGGACGGAGTTGAGGCTCTTAAATCTTTTTCATACGGTTGGGCGCACATAGCCGCCAATCTTTATGAAATGCTCGAAATTCCTTTCGAGGACGCGGAAGAACTTTTAAAACAAATTGACTTGAATCTCTATTATGAAGAGAATGAGCTTTATACCACCGCTTCGGGATACGACGTACCCATTGCGGAGGCGGTAGAAATTGCAAGAACAAGTCTTAACGTTCTGGTCTCTACGGTAAAGCAAGCCGCCGAGGAATGTGAGTTCTCGGGTTCGAGTTCTTTGCCGGTATATCTCACAGGCGACGCCTTTGAACAATTCAGAGGCGCACCCAAGTATCTCGAAAGGGGTCTTTTGCAGACGGTGGCGGTCGTGTCGCCAAAATATCCGTCTTATAACAAACCGCAATTTTCATCTTGTATGTCTCTTATTGAAGTGGCAAGTCGGACGTCGGGGGCAAGCGCAGGAAGGGTTATATACTATTAGACAAGGGAGGTCAAATAAATGTTTGACTACAATGATAACGGTAAATTTTACGCATCAAATCACGTTCAGGAACAAAACGACATGATAAACGATTATGACGGTCAAGGCGATATTCAGGAAAAAGAAATCGGCAAAGCGAAAATCGTCGTCGTAGGTGTCGGCGGTGGCGGCAATAACGCCGTCAACAATATGATAAGGGCGGGCGTTAACAGTGCTACGTTCGTTGTTATGAATACGGATATGCAGGCACTCAATATGTCGCTCGTTCAGCCGAGAAACAAAATTCAGCTCGGAGCGAAACTTACGGGCGGTCTCGGCGCAGGAGCAATTCCCGAGAAGGGACGCGAAGCTGCGGAAGAATCGAGAGATTTGATAAGAGAAACTTTAAAAGACGTCGACCTTTTGTTTATCACTGCCGGTATGGGCGGAGGAACGGGCACAGGTGCCGCTCCTGTTATTGCGGAAATCGCTCAGGCACTCGGTATTCTTACCGTGGGTATCGTCACAAAGCCCTTCTCTTTTGAAGGTCCTCAACGTATGAGGAATGCGGAAGAGGGTATTGAGAAACTTAAAAATTTCGTAGATACGCTTGTTGTCGTTCCCAACCAAAAGCTTATTGAAATTCTCGATAAGAATATATCTTTTGCAACGGCATTTAAATATGCGGACGATATTCTCCGTCAGGGCGTTCAAGGCATTTCCGACGTTATAGCGCATCCGTCAATCATCAACCTCGATTTTGCGGATATAAGAACAATACTTTCCAACAAAGGTTTGGCGCACATGGGTATCGGTCTCGGCAAAGCGGAAAACAGGGTTATTGAGGCTGTAAGACAGGCTGTATATTCCCCGCTTATCGAAACGGACATTCAAGGCGCAACGGGAATTATCGTTAACATCGTCGGCGGAAAAGAAGACCTTCGTTTGCAGGAAATAGATGAAATTTGCAATACGATTAAACAGCTCATCGACCCCGAAGCCAATATTATTTTGGGCGTCAACGAAGTCGAAAACAAAAAGGATATCGAAGTTACCGTTATCGCAACGGGCTTTGGAGATAAAACCCAACCTAAATCGCAGCCCACAAGCAGTTTCGGAAGCTATACCTCAACAGGTTACGGCAGTTCGGGTTATGGCGGTTATCAACCTATGCCCAACAGCTATACCCAAGGCGGATATATGTCGCAGGGAGGCATAAGACGCAATCCGACTCAAGGTAATTCGGGTATCTCTTCCTCAAGAATGGGCGTGCAGGACCAAAACGTTCCTCCGTTCCTCAGACTTATGAAAAATAAAAACGACAACAGATAATCTAAGCAGATATTCTGAGCAGATAATCTGAAAGGCAAAATTTATTCAGAGCGTTATAATCAATTTATCTTTGTCGGCTTTTAAAACCGTTAAGTCTTGATTTAAAGTTATATAAATACCACACATCATAAGGCGGCAGCGCAATTTAATTGTGTTGCCGTTTTCAATTGAGTTGTTATACTATGTTTTCGTGCAAAAAAATATAAATCGAAAAATAAATGGAAAACGAAAAAATAAATATTGATTGCAAAAAACTAATAAAACATTAAAATAATAACGACCTTAAAACAGTTAAAAGTTTTCCGTCAATTGACAATCGTAAAACAAGCAATAAGCTTTTGATAAATTACAGCCGTAACATAAATAACGTTTTTAAACTGATAACAATCTTAAAACAGGTGAAAGACTTAAATAAGCAACAGTTTTAAAACAAAACTCATAGTAAACAAAAAAAACAAAACAAATAAAAGCTGAAATACACAATAAAACTTAATTAAACGAAAAAACAAAGGATATCGGATATATAAATCTGCGATATAGATTTAGAGAGTTTTTAGTATCGGTTTTTTGTTCGGCAGTTTTTTGGCGACGGTTATTTGAACAACACGTTTTTTTAGGTAACTTTTATCTATTTTAATTTTAAGTTATTTACACAAGAATTTAAATATTTTAAACTAAAGCGAAATTATATACCCAAAAATATAATATGTTTATTATTAAATTAATCTTATTTAGTTTATATATACCTAAATAAGAGCTAAAGCATCGGGTTATCGGTATCGCCATAAATGCTAATTAAAGATATTTGGCGCAGATATATGTTGCTTAAATGCGGCTGATGACGCAAACTTTGGAAAACTTTAAGTTTTATGGTTAATACTTTTGACGTTAAAAATAATTATAAAAAAATTTATGCCTTTCGTCAAAAACGGAATGTTTTTTTAACGGTAAAACTATAATCTTTAAGTATGGAAGTTTACGTTGAAGTGGTCATTTTAAACAATCTCGCTATAGATTTGTTTTTGATGATTCTGACGTATTTTTGCACAAAGCAAAAGGTAAAAAAATTGCGTGTTTTTATAGGGGCGATAGTGGGAACGGCAGGGGCGGTATTTTATCCGCTCATGGGGAAATACAAGATTTTGCTTGCCGCGACTTTTGCTCCCGTTTTGACTTTGGTTTTTTATAAATCACAAAATTTAAAGCAATATATTTTAGGGCTTGTTGTATTTGCCGCTTTGACGTTCTCATTGGGCGGTATTATGACGGGAATATCCAATCTGACGGGTATAGAGCTTGAGGCTAACCTTATTCCCGCAGTAGCTTTATTTTCCGTTATGTTTTTGTTTTATTTTATATGGCATATCGTATACGTTGTTAAAAAACATAAAAGAATAGAGCAGGTCGTTTTGAAGATATACGGAGACAGTTTAAATCTTAAAGCGCTGTATGATACCGGCAATTCGCTTGTGGACGGAGATAAACCTGTGATTGTCTTATCAAAAAAATGGGGGGAAAAATACATATCGAAAAGCGACAGGGAAATCGTCGTCAAAACAGTGGGGGGACTGTCTACGTTAAAGCTTCTTGAAGGCGAATACATAAAGTTTAAACAAAGGGGCGAGGTTCACTTTTCGGTTGCGGTCAGTAAGGAAAATTATGTTGGATATGACGTTGTATTGCATAACTCGTTTTGTTAGCTTATGCGGCAGTCGAAATAAAATAAAATAATAAAAAAAACGGCAGTCCAAATAAAATAAAATAATAAAAAAATCGGATAAATATAGCGGATAAAGAATGCTTTAAAAAGCGGATAAAGATAGTACTTTAAATATTTTTAGCGCTAAATTGATAAAAGTATTATATAAAATAGCCATTTTTAGAATAAATTTTGCAAATTATGCTTGATAAACAGCATATTGGCTATAAAAAGCGATAAACATTCCATAGGCCGATAAAGTCATCTGTATGTGTTTTATCTGAAACTATTTGATTTACAGAAGCTAATCTCGTAATATACGGACTTATATCTTACAAGCAAAAACAAAAGTATATAGTGCCGAAAAGCAAATGAGAAATTTTAAGACATATTAAGGGGGGTATATGATAGAGCTTATCAGAAAATTTTTCAGAAAACTTGTCAAACTGTTCAGACTCAGCGAAGAGAGCGTAGAAACTCTTTACATAGCCAACGGAGAAGCTTTGCCGTCTCCTCTTTCGAGTGAGGAAGAACAGCAGGCTTTGTCGTCCTTTATGGCAGGTGACGAGGAAGCAAGAAAAAAGCTTATAGAGCACAATTTACGGCTTGTAGTTTATATAGCCAAAAGGTTTGACAATACCAACATTGACCTCGAGGATTTAATTTCCATCGGGGCAATAGGATTGATAAAGGCTGTTAACAGTTTCGATAACGGCAAAAACATTAAACTTGCTACCTATGCCTCTCGTTGTATTGAAAATGAAATTTTGATGTATTTAAGAAAGACGAGCAGGACTAAAGGCGAGGTATCCCTTGACGAGCCTTTAAATGTCGATTGGGAAGGCAATATGCTGCTTTTAAGCGATATTCTCGGCACGGACAGCGACGCAATTTATAAAGACGTAGAGAACTCGAGCGACAAGGAGATGCTTGTAAAAACCTTTGAAAAACTCAGCGGCAGAGAGCGGGAAATAATGGAGATGCGTTTCGGACTTTGCGGCAGAGAGGAAAAAACGCAAAAAGAAATAGCCGATATGATGGGAATTTCTCAAAGCTATATATCCAGACTTGAAAAAAAGATTGTCCTTAAACTGAAAAAAGAAATTTCCAAAATGGAATAGCGTGCTGCCGTCGAGCAAAACTGTCTTTTCTCTCCGTATTGCAGATAATCTCCTTAAAGGGAGATAACAGCGGTTAAAAGAATGAAAAATAAACGTTTAAAAGCAATGCGCGATTGCAAATATTTTGATTGCCCTTAAATAAATTGCCGCAATTTATTTAGCAATAATTCATTTTGCCTCGGCTTTTGTCATTTACGGTAAAGTCGGACGCTATAAAATATTAAACATAAAAAAGAACGGGAATAAAAACGATGAAAATTTTTATTTTCAGAGTAAAAATCTGGTAAATTGCACAAAATAGTTACGCATACATAGGAGATATATATGCGTAAGGTAGAAATATCGGGAATACGAACGAGTGAACTGCCGAAGCTTACGGCAGGCGAATGCGAAGCACTTATGAAAAGAATCGAAAAAGGGGACATGGTAGCGCGTGAAGAATTTTTAAAAGCCAATATGAGGCTCGTATTGTCAATTGTGGGAAGATTTTCACGTAGCGGAGAGAACAGCGACGACCTTTTTCAAGTGGGATACGTGGGGCTTTTAAAAGCTTTGCAAAACTTCGATTTCAGCTTGGGGTTGAAGTTTTCAACCTATGCGGTGCCTATGATAATAGGTGAAATCAAAAGATTTTTACGAGACAGAACGTCGATAAAGGTTTCAAGAAATATCAGAGACATTGCATATAACGCACTAAAAGTAAAAGAGCGGCTTCAGGAACAAATGCCGGACGGAGAGCCGAGCCTGTTTGAAATTGCCGAAGAACTCGACGTTTCGCAAAGAGAAATTGCCTGCGCCTTAGACGCTGTGAGTGAGCCCGTATCCATTTACGATACGGTTTGCGGAGATTTTGAAGAGGGTATGTGTATAATCGACCAGGTCTCCGACGAAAAGAATACGACGGAAAATTGGACGGAAAATATTGCTCTGTGCGACGCACTCAAAAAAATCCCCGAAAGAGAAAAACAAGTTCTTATTCTAAGATATTATTACGGAAAGACCCAGACTGAAATTTCAGAATCTACAAAAATTTCCCAAGCCCAAGTGTCAAGACTTGAAAAAAATGCGCTTGAAAAACTCAGAAAACACCTTAGCGTATAATTTTTCGGATTTTTCCATAAACGGTTGTTGTAAAAATTTTCATTGAGTTTTTATAAACGAGTATTGAAAACGACAAATTCGAAATAATATCTGCTCTCTGTTTGATAAATTTTTAGAAGTGATTACTTTCGGGCTAAACATATGATTTTGCCTAAAAGAGTTTGTTGTAAATTTTATATCAGTGCATATCTCTATGATAGGCCCGACTCTATAGAGAGCACCCCGAACATAGTCTGACTTGGCGATTTGCGGTAAAAGGTTAGTATAGACAAAAAAAGCTATTTGTCGACAAAATTTACATTTGTTGTAAGTTTTAAACCGAGTTATCCACATTTATTTATAAAAATGTGGATAACCGTGAATAAATATAAATATATTCAAAAAATATATTTAAAAAGCATATTCAAAAGTTTCAAATTTTTTTGACAAATTTAAAAAACGGTTTAGTTTAATTTTAAATTTTAATTTCAATCAGAAGATTTAAAAAGCCTCTGGCAAGTAAAAAGGTAAAGCCGGTAAAAAATTAAAGTTCGGGCGGGATATCGTCTGCGTTTTGACACATAACGGGATTGGCTTGAGAAAGCTCAACAAGTATTACGTCTTCGCCGACTTTTAAAATGTTTCGCCATGGAATATAAATGTTTTCGGCGTTCGATTTAAACAACGATTTCTTTCCCGGGGCTACAAAATACATAATTCTGCCCGTGCAGGTGAAGACAATATCGCAAAGATGGCCGAGCTCTCTGCCGTCGATGATATTTATCACCCGTTTTGTTCTTAAATCGGAAAAGGAATACTCTTTCATAATATAAGTCACTATAATATATGACATTAAATTTCAATATATGACAAAGCTTGCGCTATTTTGCGGGAAAAAGTTTACAAAAACGCTTAAATATGGTATAGTCTAAAAGAGGTAAAAAAATGAAATGTATCTACTGCGGTTGCACCGAAAGTAAAGTTATCGATTCAAGACAAAACGAGGACGGCACTGCCATTCGCCGTCGCAGGGAATGTGAAAGCTGCGGCAAAAGGTTTACTACATACGAAACGGTTGAGTTTACGCCGGTTATGGTTGTTAAAAAGGACGGTAGCCGTCAGCAATTCGACATAGACAAAGTCCGTCGCGGTATTATGAAGGCAATCGAAAAGCGAGCCGTTTCAATGGCGGATGTGGATAAACTCGTTTCGGAGGTTCAGAAAAACGTTTTAAATTCGTTAGAGCAGGAAGTCTCGAGCACTCATATAGGAGAGCTTGTTATGGACGGTTTAAAACGAATAGACGAGGTTGCTTACGTCAGATATGCTTCAGTCCACAGACAGTTTAAGGATATAAATTCGCTTCTAAACGAAATCGAGGAACTGATAAAACTTAAAGAGCAACTCGACAAAAAATAGCTATCGATTTTATCGTATAGATTTACAAAAGCTTTTTAAAGACCTAAAGACGATTGCAAAAGAAATACGGTATCCGCAAAGGAAGTTTTGCAAAAGAATTGCTTAATACTTAAGATTGGCTTTAAAAAACAAAAGGTAAATTTTATTTTATTGAGAAACAAAAGTTAACTTTAAAAGCGGAAAAAAAACCAAAGAATCCGTGAGTTTCAAAAGATGTGTTATTCAGGCGATAAAACCGTCGTAGGCGGAATGTAAGACAAATGAACGTAAGAAACACAAAAAGAAACCAAAAAGAATTTAACATTTAATTTGATTAGTAAAACGTCGCCGAAAGGCGACGTTTTACTTTATGCAACCGTGTATAGGACGTTTTAAATCGGAAACCGTTTCTTGGCGGCTGCAAAACGGCATAAATTTTTTTTATAATTTAATAAGCTGTTAATAGCGTCCAAAATTGCATTGATAAGAATAACCGATTTAACTGTATGCCGACGGGATTTTGCTATAAATTGCGAGATATCTTGAGCTATAAAGCTTTGTTTTTCTATTTTTAGTCAAAGTATAAATCTTCTTCTTTAATACGGCATTTAATTTTTTCAAGAGCTTTTTTTTCTATTCTTGAAACGTAGCTTCTTGAAATATTTTGGAAGTCGGCAACTTCTCTTTGAGTAAGGCAGCCGCTCGAATCCAAACCGTAGCGAAGACTAATAATTTTATATTCCCTCTCGTCGAGCGTTTTTTTTATGAGCGCTTTAAGTCTTTCCATTAAAATGCTTATCTCCACTTTATCGATTACGGTGTCCGCTTCGGTGGAGATAAGGTCTATAAGCGAAAGTTCGTTCCCGTCACGGTCTACTCCTACGGCGTCATAAAGGCTTACGTCGTTTTTGTGTTTTTTGCCGCTTCTGAGCGTCATCAAAATCTCGTTTTCTATGCAACGCGAGGCATAGGTAGCAAGACCTGTTCCTTTATCGACTTTGTATGTATTTATCGCTTTAATCAAGCCTATCGAGCCGACGGAAATCAATTCGTCGGAGTCGTTATAATTCGAATATTTTTTGGCGATATGAGCGACAAGTCTTAAATTGTGGGAAATCAAAAGTTCCTTTGCTTTTTCATCTCCGTTTTTTGCAAGTATAAGATATTCTCTTTCTTTTTCCTTTGACAGCGGCTTAGGAAAAGAATTTTTACCGTCCACGTAAGACGAAAAGATGAGTATATCTTTTAGCATTCCAAAGAAACTTTCTAACATTTGGCCTCCGTGTATTACAATATATGAGCGTTATCGACAAAATTTGACTAAAAATTATCCACTTATTTACAAGACAAATTAAAAATGAAAAACATATTAGTGGCAATTTTAAAGACAATAAAACTATGAATGCAAAAATAGTCAAAATTTCCTTTGTCATAACAATGCTTATAATCGCACTTGCCGTGCTTTGCGGAAGCAGTGTAGCTTATGCCGAAACCGTGATGATTGGCGGTAAGCCGGTGGGAATAACAATAGGCGCAAAAGGACTCGTTGTCATCGAAACGACTAAAGTTATAACCGATGACGGAGCGAAAAATCCTACAGAGGGAAAACTTTTAAAGGGCGATATATTGAAAACAGTAAACGGCAAAGAAGTTTTTACCGTTTCGGATTTAAGGAAATCGGTAACGGAGAAAAAGTGCACGGTAAACATAGAGAGAAAGGGGGAAACGTTAAGTTTTGAATTTACTCCCGCTCTTGAAGCTCTTACAAAAGAATACAAACTCGGACTTTACGTCAAAGAGGAAGTCAGCGGTATCGGAACTATTTCTTTCGTAAAAAAGGACGGAACCTACGGCGCGCTGGGACATAGAATTTCCGACCCCGAAACGGGATTGACGTTTGAGTATCAATCGGGATATATTTATGACGCCGAAGTAAACGGGGCTAAAATCGGAGATAAAAATGCGCCCGGAGAGCTTAAAGGAAGATTTAACAAGGCGGATAAAATCGGCACTGTAGATAAAAATACTCCATTCGGAATTTACGGAAAAATAGAATCGTATAACGCCAAAACTTTTGATACCGCGTCGATTGACGAGGTAAAAATAGGCAAGGCTCAAATTTATACAACGATAAAGGGCGATGAACCTAAGTTTTACGATATAAACGTTCTCAGGACTTTCAAACAATCGGACGTATCCGAAAAAGGAATGATAATACAGGTTACGGACAAAAATTTACTGTCGCAGACGGGCGGTATCGTTCAAGGTATGAGCGGAAGTCCCATCGTGCAAAACGGGAAAATTATTGGGGCGGTGACGCACGTATTTAACGGCGATTATACAAAAGGCTATGCCATATATATTCCTTGGATGTTGAAAAACGCGGCATAAACGATTTAGCGTTATAAATGTATGAGAACTAACGACGTATAATATAAATATAAATCGGGGCGCGAAGGGTAAAACCCTTCGCCCATTACATATTGTTTTATTGCATTATTTATTATAGTTTTATTTTTTTTAAAATTTAATTAAATTTAATGCACTCTATAAATGCGCTTTATAAATGCAGTATTAAATTCGCCATATAAGTGCGGTATATAAGCGCAAAATATAAGCGGTTATAAAAACGGAATACAAATACGATTTATACTCAGCCTGTCAGGTTGTAAAGTCGGCTTGTATATTTAGCTGTATATTAACTTTTGCATAGAAACTTTAATAAAATAAAAGATAATTAAAACAAATAAATTGGCATGTAATTTAGCACAACCGAATTTAATGCTCTACAATGCGCCGTTTCAGACGTTGACTACTTTTTAAAACAGCCTTTTATATAATACAATTTATATATTTCAGGATTAATTGTAATACTTTTGCTTTTTTTAAAGATTTTATTTATCGTTATATATTTTCCTATTTGTGGCAAATCGATTTTGTTTGCATATAATGTATAAACTATTTCTATTTATAATAAAACTTTATTGCTTTGCACGGGTGATTTTTTCGGACAAAATACGCCTTATATATGCGGTTTTGTTCATAAAAAAATAGCGACATTATTAGATATAATTAAACAAAACTTTTTGTTTGTCTTATCGCTCCGTGTGTTAAATTTTGTGGCGTGGAAAGAAAGGTTAAAGAATATTTATTGTCGCTCGGCTTTATGCCGAACAAATGCGGTTATCATTTTTTGTGCGATATTTTGTGCTCCGCTTTAAGCGGTGAAGAGATACTTCCTTTAAAGTTTAAAGCCTATACAAGGCTGGGAACAAAATATCATAAATCGGTTGACTGTATAGAAAAAGACATTCAAAACGCAATTTCATTTGCGTGGCTCAGCGGTGACGTCGACAAACTCTACAGAGAGTTTGGTGAAACGATAGATATGAAAAAAGGAAAGCCGAGCAATAAGCATTTTATATTGACGGCGATTGAATCGATTGAAAGGTAAATACGGAGTAAACAGACTTGACGCCTTCAAGTATGAGGCGAAACAATTTTTAGACGGCAACAAAAAGTATATTCTTATTATGGTTGCCGTATTTGTCCTTGCGCTCGTTATCGGCATAGTAATAGGTTCGACGTCGGGTATAAAACGCTTTAACGAAGACGAGTTGATTTTCGGCTCTTGGCGTTTTTTTGCAAGGACGCTTTTAATGTTGCTTCCCGTATATGTATTTGTTGTTTTTTCCGCCGTCAATTTTTTGTTTATTGTTTTATCCTATGCCATGCTTGCCGTTTGGGGAATTTTCTTTGGCAGGGCAATGTGCATTCTGGTGGCATGTCTGGGGTTCAGCGGCGTTTTAAATCTTGTTTTAATATATTTGCCTATATGTTTCTTCTCCTTAATTTTTGTAATGATAAGCCTTGCATACAGCGTGTCGCAATTTCCCGTGACAGGGTGCAAGGCTTGGCAGCAGCTTAAACCTGTCCTGGCAACGGTGGGAATTATGGCGGCTATCAATCTTGTTTTAAATTTAATAATTATATTCATTTGCGGGTTGATTATCGATGTTATTGTGGTATAATTATTTTTGATGAGAGCATTTATTTTAGTTTTA
>FR901025.1:42735-42975 GCA_000437555.1 Acidaminococcus sp. CAG:917
TTTATTTTAGTTTTAGACAGTTTCGGAATAGGAAAAGCAAGCGACGCATATCTTTACGGAGACGAAGGCAGCGACACCTATAAAAGTATATCAAAGGGTATAGAGGTGCCCAATCTTGTTAAGCTCGGGTTAAACAACATTGACGGCGTGGAAGTTATGCCGAAATGCGATAAGCCGATTGCTTCCTTTGCGAGACTTATTGAAAAATCCGTAGGCAAAGATACGGTAACGGGTCATTTT
>FR901025.1:43042-44985 GCA_000437555.1 Acidaminococcus sp. CAG:917
TCCCGACGGTTTTCCCGATGAGATTATAACTAAACTCGAAGCGGCTTTCGGTCTGAAAATTCTGGGTAACGAAGCGGCAAGCGGAACGGAAATAATTAAGCGACTCGGCAGACAGTCTACGGACGAGGTAAAACCTATAGTTTATACTTCTGCGGACAGTGTTTTGCAGATTGCCGCAAACGAGAGCGTAATTCCGCTTGAAAAGCTGTATAAAATGTGCGAGAGCGCAAGGAAAATAATGTGCGGGGATTATGCGGTGGGCAGGATTATCGCAAGACCGTTTTTGGAGGGCAAAGACGGTTTTTATCGCACTGAAAACAGAAAAGATTATTCGCTTTTGCCGCCTAGAGATTCGCTTTTGGATATGTTGAAAAAGAAAGGGCAAAGCGTAATAGGTATTGCAAAGATAAGAGATATATTCTCCGGGCAAGGTCTGACCGAACATATACCCGTTCATTCCAACGACGATGTTTGCGAGGCTGTGCTAAAAGTTTTAGAAAGGGATTTTACAGGTCTGTGTTTTGTAAATCTTGTGGATACCGATATGCTATACGGACACCGAAACGACGTAGACGGATATCGCAAATGCGTGGAGCGTTTTGACAGGTATCTTGAAAAAATGTTAAAACTTTTAAGGGATGACGATATGTTTATCGTTACCGCAGACCACGGCTGTGACCCCGCTACGCCTTCAACCGACCATAGCAGGGAAAACGTACCTTATTTAAATTATACTAAAAATATTGAAGCTATAAATCTCGGCACAGTCGAAGGCTTTGACTTTGTAGCCAAAACCGTTTATAAATATCTTACGGGTGAGGAATTTGTCTGATTTATCCTGCGGTTTAACAGTTAAAAAAAAAACGAAACTTGCGTTTCGTTTTTTTGTTTTTTGAGATATTCCGAGTTTCAGAGCTTTAAATTTATCGGGCGGTTATGTGGATGTAAAATCCGTCTGAAATCCGTTTGATTTTTGCCGACGATAAAACTCTTTATCCGAAATTTTATTTATAAACTTTATAGCATTTATAGCAAATTTTTTATTGCATATTTTTAATGCATAAAATTTATTGCATTTGTTGCGAAAATTCTTAACGGTTGCTTGCTCCGCAGTTGGGGCATTTATCAAGTTTCGCCGAGTAGGTAGAACCGCAGTATTCGCATTTTTTGGTTGCGTCTTTTTTAAATTCGTTCATGTCGAAAACGTCGCCGTTTTGACCCGAGCTCTGAGCCGAGCCGTTGGAATTTGATTGCTGAGCGTTTGACGCCAATACCTCTTTATCGAGCGCCGCTTCAGCCGTTTTTGCTTTTTTTAGCGAGACCAGAGCAAATATGACGCTTGCCACAACGATGACGAGTGCGACAATGCCTATGGCAAGCATAATATATTTTGAATTGCCGCTGTCAATTTCGTCTTCATAATATTCGTTTTCGATAATAAAAGTCGGGTCAGATTTAAGGTATCTGATTTCCACTCTATCGCCAACATCTTCAGGGTAATCCCAGCCGATTTGACTTTTGGATTGATATGTCCTACCGTTGACGGTATATGAATATGTAGTGTAGTAAAAAGACGCTTGGTCTTCATAGCTGTATTCGTAATCGTTTGATATGCAAGTTCCGTAGATGACGTCGGAGTATTTTGCCGCCTCCGAGCTGTTTGCCTGATTTATCGCCTGAACGCCGAAGCCTAAAAACATACCGCCTACGATAAGGCAGATAAATGCTAAAAGCAATGCGCTGAAAATTCCCGAAGTGGCTTTCGAATAAGAGCGGTATGAAGGGTAGGAGTAAACGTTTGTGACCACTATTCCCGGGTAACGCCTCCTGAAATGCGAATGATATCTCGTGTATGCGAAATTAGAACGGTTGCTTCTGCCGCCCGAAAAACCGCCTCTCGACCCTCTGAAACTGCTGTGACCTCCGCGGCTTCCGCCGCCTCC
>FR901025.1:45039-55060 GCA_000437555.1 Acidaminococcus sp. CAG:917
CCGATAACAATTTATTGTTTAAATTATATTCTTGTTTTTTCTATGTTGCTTAACCGTTTACGTTATTTAAGTTTAGGCTTGTTACCTGATTTAAGTTTGTTAACTTTATATTTTAACTATTTTATTATATATCGGCATCGAACATTTTGCAATTTAAATTTAAAAAGATTATTTCTGTAAAAATTTTACCGTTTTATTTTCTTTAAAAAAATAGGACAAGTTAAATGTTTTTAGGATAATGCTTATGATTTGATAAATACTAAGCAAAGAGGTGAATATGAAAAAATTAACTTATTTCTTTATGTTTTCATTGGCACTTTTCGGATTTTTGGTAAGTTATGCGCCTTTTAATATTGCAAAGGCTCAAGCTTATAATATGCCCGTGGAAACTGTTCAAATCGAAAACGCGGGTGTTGACGGAATATACGTCGGCGAAACGACGGAAGGCAGAGGGGAAACAGGCGATGCTCAGGACAATCAAATCCCCGACGGCGAACAGCGTCCGCATAATGGCAATCGCCCTCATGGCGACCGCCATCCGCAAATTCAACCTCGCGACGGAAAGAATACAATGGCTTATTCGGGCGAGGAAGACAAAAAGCCTTCTGAGGATAAGGCTGTAAAAGACGGCAAAAAAGAGGAAGCAAAAAAGCCTGACAACAGCTCTGAAAAAAAGGATAAAAAGTCGGAAAAGGCGAATATATCCGACAGCGCTAAGGCGAGTCTTTTAATGGACTATGCGACAGGAACCGTTATCTATTCTAAAAACGAAACGGAAAGACTTCCCATCGCTTCTATGATGAAAATAATGACGGTGTTGCTGACTCTCGAGGAAATCGATAAGGGAAATCTTAAACTCGACGACAAGGTGACCGTAAGCGAAAATGCGGCAAGTCAAGGCGGTTCGCAAGTATTTTTGGACGCAAACGAAGAGCAAACGGTAGGCGCGTTGCTTGAATCGGTAATCGTTGCAAGCGCAAACGACAGCTGTGTGGCTCTTGCCGAACACATCTCGGGAAGCGTGGAAGGTTTTGTTGCTAAGATGAACGAAAGAGCGGAACAGCTCAAAATGGGCAATACGCATTTTGCAAACTGCACGGGACTTCCTTCTCCCGAAAACTATTCATGTGCTAAAGACGTCGCAACGATGACGAGAGAACTCGTAAAGCATCCGACCTATTTTGAATATTCAAAAGTGTGGCTTAAAGATTTTGAGCACAACAGCGAAAGAAAAACGACTATGACCAATACAAACAAGCTCATTCGTTTTTATAAAGGCTGCGACGGCGGTAAGACGGGATTTACAAACGAAGCCGGATTCTGTCTTTCGGCAACGGCAGAGCGTGACGGAATGAGACTTATAGGCGTTGTTATAGGAGAAAAGGATTCAAAGACAAGATTTAAAGACGCAAGCAATATGCTCAATTACGGCTTTGCGAACTACGAAAACAAAGTCTATCTCGATACCGAAACGGAAATCAAAAACGATATAGAGCTTAAAAAATCCAAACAGGATACTTGTAAAATCGTCGTTGATTCGCCTTTGGTAAGCTTTGCCAAAAGAGGCGACGAAAGCGGATTTGAAATTAAATACGAATTGCCTAAATCGATAAAGGCACCAAAGAAGAAAGGTGAAAAAATCGGCAAGGCGTATCTTGTAAAGGATGGCGTGGTTGTGGACGAATCCAACGTCGTGCTCAAAGAGAATCTTGACAAGTCAAGCCTTTTAGACGACCTCAAAAAACTTTTCGGCTTGCATAAATAAAGGCTATCGGATTATAGTAATTAAAATTATATAAGGACGGATTTTTCCGTCCTTTTTCCTTTAATGGCATTTTGCAGTTTAAAGCAGACAGAATAAATGTTAAACTACCGTAAGCGTTTTGTGTAATTGCTCAATTTACCCAACAAACGGAATTTAATGCTGTATGGCAAATCTCAAACCGTAAATATCAAATAAAAAGACTTGACAAAATTAATGCTTGTAAGACGGGAGAGGGTAAAGTTTTATAAGAGGGCAAAGCGTATGTATGAGATTTTCTCAAGAGAGCAAAACACATAAATATGCTAAATATCGTCAATTAAAATTAGCTATTATGGAACGGCAAATAAATTGACTTTAAAATTCTGATATGTTATGATTTTTCACAGTAAATTAAGAGGCGATAAATATGAATTTGAGAGATACTTTGTGCATAAAGGGCGGCAGGCTTTTCATAGGCGGTTGCGATACCGTCGAACTTGCCGAGAAGTTCGGGACTCCGCTTTATGTGTTAGACGAGCAATATGTAAGAGAAGTAATGAGAGCATACGTTGAGGGACTGTCCGATTACGGCGACTTTGCCGTCGCTTACGCTTCGAAAGCACTAAGCTGTATTGCTATGTATAAAATAGTTAAAAGCGAGGGGCTTTGGACGGACGTCGTGTCGGGAGGAGAGTTTTACGCCACTCAAAAGGCGGGAATTGACCCCGAACATATCGTAATGCACGGCAACAACAAGACTCCCAAAGAACTCACCGAAGCTGTGAGAGCCGGCGTAGGGCATATTGTTTTGGACGGCTTTGACGAGATTGAAAGGCTTGACTTGATATGCCAAAAGGAGGGCAAAACCCAAAAGGTGCTGCTCAGAGTCAATCCTTTGGTTGAGGCTCACACGCACGCTGCTGTTCAGACGGCAAAGCCGGACAGTAAATTCGGCGTCATAATAGGTGACGAGGCGACAAAAGCGGTGCTTGAAATTAAAGACAGGAAAAACCTTATATTCGACGGATTGCACTGCCATATAGGTTCGCAGATATTCGATTATTCCGCATACGAACTTGCAGTTGAAGCTATGGTGAAATTTATAGCCTCGTTAAACAAGGAAGGAGCGGAGGTCAACGTTCTCAATATGGGCGGCGGATTCGGAATTTATTATGCGGGAGACGACCCGAAATTTACGCCTCAAAGATATGCTCACACGGTAAGAAATCTCGCTCTGCTCATTGAAAAAGCGGTAAAAAAATATAATATAAAAAAGCCGTTCCTAATCGTAGAGCCGGGTCGTTCTATAGTGGGCGAGGCGGGAATAACGCTCTACACGGTGGGAACGATAAAGGAAATAAAGGGAATAAGAAAATACGTCGCCATAGACGGCGGTATGTTTGAAAATCCGAGATTTGCTCTTTACGGCTCGGTGTATACCGCAATAAACGCCTCGAGAGCGGATAAGCCGTTCACGCAAAAGGTTGCAATATGCGGTAAATGCTGTGAAAGCGGAGATATGATAGGCGTCGATATTCCTTTGCAAGATACAAAAGTTGGCGATATCGTTGCGGTTTTCTCCACGGGAGCATATAACTACTCGATGGCGTCCAACTACAATATGAACGCCGTTCCGCCGATTGTTATGGTAAAGGACGGCAGGGCGGATTATATAGTAAAACCGCAAAGTTATGAGGACCTTTTAAGACTCAATGCAATTCCCGAATGGATAAAGGATTAAAATGGACGAAAAAGAACCTAAAATAAAAAATCTGTTCGAGCTTGCAGGTATCGAGGAGGAAGAGGAACTCTTTGTTTCGAGACCTAAAGTGGTTTACAGGCTTAGCGACTACGAAGGTCCTCTCGATTTGCTTCTGACCTTGGTCAAGGCGGCTAAAATCGATATCGAGGAGATTTTCGTTTCCGACGTTACGAAACAGTATATAGACATTATCAAAAACACTCCCAAAGAGGAATTTGATTTTGAATACGCCGGCGAGTTTATTATAATGGCGGCGGAACTTGTTTACATAAAATCGCTCAGAGCTTTGCCTGTTGAAGAAGAAAACGACGAAGAAGACGAAATCGAGCTCAAAAAGCAGAACCTTATTTTAAAAATGAAGGAATATGCGATTTTAAAAGAGCAGTCGCAAAAACTCGGAGCGATGGAAACGGTAAACCGTTTTGAAAGAATGCCCGTTTACAGTGAAGACGACTACCGTCTGTCGCTGACAAACCTGAGCCTGTCAAAACTTGTGGAAGCCTATGCGAGGGTGCTTGCCAACAGCGACAAGATAAAGCAAAGCGAGATGCCCAAAACGGTCATGCGTGAAAAGTTTTCGGTTAGCGACCAGATGAGGAACATAAGAGAAAGACTTACCGTTGAAAAAAGTTTTTCATTTTATTCTCTCTTTACGCCCGATTTTGATAAAAACGATATCGTGACTACTTTTTTGGCGGTGCTTGAACTTATGAAATATCAAAAGCTTACCGCCCAGCAGGATGAGATGTTCGGCGAAATCATTCTGCACGCCGTAGAGGGCGCAACGGATACGCCGATTATTTTCGAGGAGGACGACAATGGAGAATATTAAATCGATTATCGAGGCAATCGTTTTTGCCAGCGGTGAACCGATTGAAAAAGCGGAAATAGTCGACAAAATGCCGGAACTCACAAAAGAAGGGCTCGACGATATCGTAAATGCGCTTAAAGAAAAATACAGCGGCGACAGCGGGATAAAACTTATCGAATTTAACGGTAAACTTCAGTTTACCACAAATCCCGAAGTGGGTGATTTTGTATGCGATATGCTTACTCCTTTAAGGGAAAAATCGCTCACGAAGTCGCTCCTTGAGGTGCTTGCCACAATAGCGTATAAACAGCCGATAACCAAACTCGAAATAGACGAACTAAGGGGCGTGGGCAGCGAATACGCTATAGCGGGTCTTACCAAAGCAAATCTTATTGAAGTGGTGGGCAGGCGCGACACGGTAGGACGTCCGCTTCTCTATGGCACTACCGATGAGTTTTTAAAAAAATTCGAGCTTAAATCCATTGACGAGCTTCCCGACCTTAGCGAGGTTATGGAAAAGATTGACCTTATTTATCAACCTCAGTCGGAATCGCTTTTCCACAACAGAAGCTTTTTGGACGGCAGCGATGATGAGGCAGACGTCGAAGAAAAGGAAAAGGGCGTCATAGAGGCTCTGAAGCAAGTCGAAGCTCAGATAGAGAGCGTAAAGGACGACCCCGACCTTCAAAAGCTTTCGGAACTTGTTGCAAGCGACGACGAGAACGACGAAATACCCGACTTTTTAAAGGGTGAAAAATACGAAATTATCGAATAGGCGCATATGCAGGGGCATACCTGTTTTGTTAAGGCGCATAAACTGTTTGCTTGGAAAGAATAAAATTTTTAACGGACAAAACGCTTTTAGTTTTGTCCTTTTTTATACCTTAATAAAAATCCGAAAATTTATTAAAAGCCTCGTCACTGCCTTAAAACCGTAAGCTGTTTCGGTAACGATTCTTGCCATAGTCCTTATTATAGCGATTTTGCTTTAATGAAAACAAAATAAAACAAGTCTTAAATTAAACGGGGCTTTTTTTAAAAATAAATTTGCATAATTTCATTTTAAAGACAAACACTTAATTTGTGCAATATGTATACTTTGCCACGGTAGCGATAATTTCAATCTGTCTTATAAAAATACCCGTAAGCGTGACCGCCCATATTTCTTTGGACAGACAAAAAATTTTGTCCGTCATAAGAGTTTTGGGCTTAAGTCTTTCCGTAAAAATAAACGATGAATATACGGTGGTATTGGGAAAGACAATACAAAAAAAATCGGAAGGAAAAATCTCAAGCGAGGGTAAGGCGATTAAAAAGAGCGCGAAAAAATTTCCTTTTTTCAAATTCTTATCGGCGCTCGAATTTAAGAATTTTTCCTTTGCGGGATATTACGGATTGGACGACGCGATGAGCTCGGCTATGTCTTTTGCCGTTTTAAAAGGAGTTATAAACGGCGTAGGCGGAATGGCAGAGAACAAAAAGGTTAATTTTGCGCCCGTATGGCAGGACGGTTTGCTTTCCAGCATATTTTTAAAAGCGGAGCTGTCTGCGTTGAGTCTTGCGGTCGCTTTTATCGGGAGAAAAAATGGATAATATCGAAAACATAATGCAATCTACGCTGTCTCGCATGAAAGAGGTCATAGACGTGGACAACGTCATAGGCTCACCCATTATGGGTGCGGACGGCTCTACCATTATTCCCATATCCAAGGTGTCGCTCGGATTTGTAACCGGCGCAGGGGAATACAACGAAACAGTGCCCAAGGTAAAAAGCTGTGATTTGCCCGTAGCGGGCGGTGCGGCAGGAGGCGTGACTATAACGCCGCTGGGATTTTTAATCGTCGGCAGTCAAAAGCAATTTATCTCAACCTCGGGCAGCTTTGAGGAGAACAAATGGACAACATTCATCAAAACGTTTATGGAAAAAATAAAAAAAGACTAAGAGGTGTTATATGGTCAGCATTATTAGTTTTGTCATTCGTATGCTTATCTCAATTATGGGATAGCGTGGCTTTTGCAAAAACGAACACGGCGGGAGCTTATATCGTCATAGAGAGAACGTCGGGCAGGGTTTTGTTTTCGTCTAATGAAAATCTTAAGATGTATCCTGCTTCGACTACCAAAATTCTGACTACGCTCACTGTTTTGGATAAGGTCAAGGACATTGAACAAATAGTGGCAATAGACGATAAAGCGGTCGGAGTGGAAGGCTCGTCCATATATCTCAAAAAGGGCGACAAACGCTCTGTTAAGGAACTTTTATACGGTCTTATGCTTCGTAGCGGTAACGACGCCGCCGTTGCGCTCGCTCTTTACGTTTCGCCGGATATCGAACAATTCGCAAAATTGATGAACGATAAGGCAAAAGAGTGCGGTGCGGAAAATTCAAACTTTGTCAACCCCAACGGATTGCATGACGACAATCATTATACAACTGCCTCTGACCTTGCCAAAATCTCCGCGGCAGCAATGAAAAACGAAACATTCAGAAAAATTGTTTCTACAAAAACGATAGTTTTCGGAGAAGGGGAAAATAAAAGGTATTATACAAATAAAAATAAAATGCTTGCTACTTTTGAAGGAGCAACCGGCATAAAGACGGGTTATACGAAAAATTCGGGCAGATGCCTTGTTTCAAGCGCGATGAGAGACGATATGGAGCTTATCTGCGTTGTGTTAAACCGCTATGATATGTGGAACGATTCGAAAAATCTTCTCAATAGGGGATTTAACGAATTTGAGCTCAAGCCGCTTTTGGAAGGTTACGAAAAGGAAGTCAACGTATTAAAAGGAAAATCGGTATCTTGCAAAGCGGTGCCCGAGAATACAGGACTGTATCCCGTAAAAAAAGACGGCTCGGATAAGTTTGAGATAAAGGCGAAAGTCAAAACTTTAAAGGCGCCTTTTAAAGCGGGAACAGAGTGCGGAACGGTTGAGGTTTATGACGGCAATCGCTTGATTTATCGTCAAAAATTGGTTACTATAAATTCAGTAGAGAAAAAATCATTTTTTGACAGGTTTTAATATGATTCGTTTAAACAAATATCTTGCCGATTGCGGGGTCTGCTCGAGAAGAAAAGCGGATGAACTGATTTTATCCGGCAGGGTGACGGTAAATTCAAAAAAAGTCACTGAACTCGGCACTACGGTTAACGAGGATAACGATTCCGTTGCCGTGGATAAAAGAAAAGTCACTCCCGTGAGGGAACTGACTTACATAATGTTCAATAAGCCGAAAGGCTGTGTTACCACCGTCAGCGACGAAAAAGGCCGCAAGACGGTTTTTGACTATATTGATTTAAAAAAGAGACTTTTTCCCGTAGGCAGACTTGACTATGACAGCGAGGGACTGCTCATTTTGACTAACGACGGAAATTTAACTCAGGTGCTTACTCACCCTTCAAACGAAATTCCAAAAGTATATATCGTAAAAATAGAGGGCGAAATTGTCGAGAGCGACCTTGCCATTATTCGCAAAGGGGCAGTGGTTGACGGCGAAAAATTCGGCAGGGCAAAGGTTAAAGTTACGGGCGTGGAAAACGGTTTGACGAGGCTCGAAGTGACAATTTTCGAAGGCAAAAACAGAGAGATAAGGCGTATGTTTGCCGCCGTGGAAAAAAACGTGGTGTTTTTAAAACGTGTGGCAATCGGCGATTTAAAACTCGGCGGACTCTCGCGCGGAGCATACAGGTTTTTGACGGAAGCTGAAATAGAATATCTTAAACGGTTGGGCTGATTATGAAAATACTTTTGACAAACGACGACGGATATTTTGCAGGTGGCATTTTATCTCTTGCCGAAAAATTACATAAAGCGGGACACGAGGTTATCGTCTGCGCTCCCGAAGGCGAAAAGTCTGGCGCAGGTCATTCGATAACTTTTGTAAACGATTTTTTTTACCGCTCCCACGAACTTATTGAGGGAGTTAAAATCTATTCGCTTAACGGCACGCCTGTCGATTGCGTCAGATTTGCCGTAAAGGTTTTGTGCCCCGACGCCGACGCAGTGCTGAGCGGCATAAACAACATTTTAAATATAGGCACGGATTACCTGTATTCGGGCACGGTTAACGGGGCTATCGAGGGAGCGCTATGCGGTAAAAAATCGCTTGCCGTTTCGACAAACTCTTTCGACGGAGATTATGAATTTCCCTCAAAATTTACGGTGGACAATCTTGAGAAATTGCTTGAATACGCAAACGAAAATCTGATTATCAATTTAAACATTCCGTTTAACAAAAAAGAGTTAAATGCGGGAATATCCGTATGCCACGCGGGATTCAGGGAATACAACGACAATTATGTTCCCGTTGCCGAGGGCGGCGAGGGAAAAGTTTATCGGCTTGTCGGCGAGTGCCCGTCTATGGAGCGCTCGAAACTAAGCAACGACGCTTCCATGTCGGATAAGGGCTTTATAACGATAACGCCCGTCGTTTGCTATTTCTCCGACGACTTGGTTGTCCGTTCTCTTTCAAAGGAGAAATTCGTTTTATGAAAATAGTCGTTGTGGGCGGTGGCGCTTCGGGTATGATGGCGGCTCTTATCTCGGCGAAAGAGGGAGCGCAAGTCACGCTCATTGAAAAAAACGAAAAGACGGGCAAAAAACTTTATATAACGGGAAAGGGCAGATGCAATCTTCTGAATCTGTGTTCCGAAACAGAGTTTTTGGATAACGTCGTAACAAATTCCAAGTTTTTATTCAGCGCCATACACAAATTTTCTCCGCAGGACGCATATTCCTTTTTTGAAAAAATGCTGCCGCTCAAGGTGGAGAGGGGAAACAGAGTTTTTCCTTTATCCGATAAGTCGAGCGACGTTTTAAAGGCTTTTTCCGAAGCGCTGAAAAGATATTCCGTCAAAGTTGTTTTAAATTGCAATGTTCTTGCCATAGACGGAGAGGAATACGCCTATATCGTCAAGACGGACGGCGGAGAATACAGCGCCGACAGAGTTATCGTTGCAACGGGAGGAAAGAGTTATCCTTCCACCGGCTCGACGGGAGACGGCTTGATTTTTGCTCAATCGGCAGGGCTTGAGGTTACCAAAACGTATCCTGCGCTATGTCCGCTTTACGTAAAAGAGGACGTAAAGTTGCTTGAGGGGCTATCTTTGAAAAACGTATCGCTCACGGCATTTTGCGGTCAAAAGGAAGTCGTATCCGAGTTTGGCGAAATGCTGTTTACCGATAAAGGAATATCGGGCCCCATCGCTCTTACCGTGTCGTCATACGTCAACAAACTCGACAGTGTGACACTGTCGCTCGATTTAAAACCTGCGTTGAACAACGAGGTGCTTGACAAACGCCTTATAAGAGAACTTGATAATCCCGACAGAAAATTTTTAAAATCCGTTTTGCGTTCGCTCATGCCCATGCGACTTGTCGAATTTGTCATGACGAGGGCAGGGTTTAAAAAGGATAAGCCGACGGGCGAGATAACCAAAGCAGAGCGGGGAAAAATTCTCTCCGTTTTAAAGGGCTTGAAATTTACCGTGTCAAAGGTGGGCGATTATAACTGCGCAGTCGTAACGAGCGGAGGAGTGTCCGTCAAAGAACTTACGCCTTGCTGCGAAGCGAAAAAGAAAAAAGGTTTATATTTCGTTGGCGAAACTATCGACGTAGACGCATTGACGGGAGGGTTTAATCTTCAGGCGGCTTTTTCCACGGCTTATGCTGCCGCAACGTCGGCGAGCCATGACGGCAACAG
>FR901025.1:55069-55642 GCA_000437555.1 Acidaminococcus sp. CAG:917
GGGAGCCATGACGGCAACAGGCAGTAAGTTGTGGCAAACAGGCGAAGTGGCGTAAAGAACGGATTTTGTCGGATATCATACAGGCGCATAATTGTTTGACAGGCAGGCGCAAAAAAAATATAATGTGTTAAAAAGGAGCGAATATGATAAATATAGCGATAGACGGTCCTGCCGGAGCAGGCAAAAGCACGATTGCAAAGCTCATTGCGTCGGAAAAAGGGTATATATATCTCGATACAGGCGCCATGTATAGGGCGCTTGCCGTGTATGCTTTAAAAAACGGTGTAGATCCGGTCGACGAAAAAGCGGTGGATAAACTTGTCGTCGGCGTCGATATGGATATAAAATATATCGACGGTATCCAGCATATAATTGTCTGCGGAGAGGACGTCACTTCCAAAATAAGGGAAAATCATGTCAGCAAGGCGGCGTCGGATATATCCGCACATCCGTCGGTAAGAATAAAACTCGTCGAGTTGCAAAGAGAGTTTGCAAAAACTCACGACGTCGTGCTCGACGGCAGAGATATCGGCACCTTCGTATTGCCCGATACGCCTTATAAGTTTTATCTTA
>FR901025.1:55675-60082 GCA_000437555.1 Acidaminococcus sp. CAG:917
CGGAAGAGGTCAGGGCAATGCGCAGAGTAAAAGACCTTGCCGAAAGGGGACAAACGGTGGAATTCAACACGGTATTGGAAGAAATCAAACAAAGAGACTACAACGACTCACACAGGCAGTTCGCGCCGCTAAGACAAGCCGACGACGCTGTGTTTATCGATAGCTCTGATATGTCGATTGAGGAAGTTAAAGACTTCATTCTGTCCAAAATTTAGGCTTTGCTTATTAAAACTTTGAATACAAAACGTAAAACGTTGTCTCCGTCTTATGGCGGACAAGACTTAAAATCGCTCAATAAAAAATAATTTTTAGTTGGTGAATATATGTTTTTTTACAGACTTATGAGAGTTATATTTTGGCCGATAAATTTTTTATATCCGACCAAAATCGTCAACAGAAAAAATTTCGACAAAGTAGAGGGCGCGGTAGTTATATGCAATCACTATGCCGTCCCGGATACTTTGATTCCCGCTTCTAAACTCTACAAAAAAGAACTTCACGTTCTGGCTAAAGCGGAAGCTTTTAAATCGAAAATAGGGAATTGGTTTTTGAGAAAAGTGGGAGCTATTCCCGTCCACAGAGGCGAGGCGGATATCACCGCTTTTAAAGAAGTTTTAAAGGTTTTAAAGCAAAACAAAAAACTTGCACTTTATCCCGAGGGAACAAGAAATAAAAAAGGCACCGAGGAAATGGGGGAATTTAAGCAGGGTGCGGCAAGATTTGCCATTAAAGCAAAGGTTCCCGTATTGCCGATGATGTATTATAAAATGCATAAACTCTTTTCCAGAAACTATCTCTATATAGGCGAGCCTATATATCTGGATAAATATTACGGAACGAAATCTGCAAGCGACTATATCGAAGCGACCGAGATTATACACAACGCTATGCTCAAGATAAGAGAGGATTTAAACGCCTATGTCGAAGAGCATAATCCGCGCCTTGCAAAAAAACACAAAAAAGAGCTTGCAAAGCAAAAGGCAAAAGAGGAAGCCGACGCCTTAAAGGAAGCTAAGAAAAACTTAGCAGATAAAGCCGATTTATCAAACAAATTCGACGATAAGACCGTAGACAATATAGCAAAATCCGAAACCGTGACGGATACATTAAACGTCGCTGTGAAAAAAAACGAAGATAATGACGGTGAAAAGTCGAAAAACTGATATGGCTGAAAGAAAAATCTTTCTCGCTAAAAATGCAGGTTTTTGTATGGGCGTTAAATCGGCGGTGGATAAAGCGCTTGAGTTAAAAGGCAAATGTCAGGTGCTGGGCGATATCATTCATAACGAAACGGTTATTGCCGATTTAAAATCAAAAGGCGTAAATTGCGTAAATGACGTTTTGTCTTTGGATAAAAACAAAACCGTATTGATAAGAACGCACGGCGCAAAAAAAGAGACCATACAGCATTTATCCGCCTTAGGTTTTAAAATTGAGGACTGCACCTGTCCGTTCGTAAAAAAAATTCACGAAATTTTAAACGAAAAGACGTCAAACGGATATTTTGCGCTGATTATCGGATATTCGGGGCACGACGAAACGGAAGCCTCTCTGTCGTATTGCAACGGCAAAGGCGTTATTTTATCCGATTTTTCGGATATAGAGAAATTTTTAAATACGGCTGCTTTTGACAAATTGGCGGTGGTTGCGCAGACCACTTTCGACAATATCAAATTCGAAAATATTGTTGAAAAAATTAAAAATTGGTCAAAAGGTAGCGTTAAAACAGTTGAGTTTTTCAACACGATTTGTTATACTACGTTCGATAGGCAAAAAGAGGCGGTATCTTTAGCCACACAGTGCGGTGCCGTTGCCGTGGTCGGAAGCCGCTCAAGCGCCAATACCACTGCGCTCTATCGGTTGGCAAAACAAGTCAATCCCAACACCTTTTTTATATCGGGTTTAAACGATTTATCGTTTGACATAAATCAATTTCGTAGCATTGCGGTGCTTGCCGGGGCTTCAACTCCGACGGGACTGCTTCTGGAGGTAATTAACGCTATGAGTGAAACTCAAAAGACCGCACAAAACGCGGAAAACACGACTGTGACTGAAAAAGAGGCAACTTCACAGGCGAACAAAAGTCCTAAAAAAGTTAAAAACGAGGACGAAAAGCTTACTATGGCTCAAATCGTTGACAACAAAGAATTGCTTAACATGACAGATTATAAGCCGGGTAAGAGAGTTAAATGCACGGTTATGAGCGCAGACGATAACGGCATTACAATTTCGCTTGGCGGTAAAAAAGACGGTTTTATCTCTAAAGAAGAAGCTTGTTACGAAGGTGAATACAATCCCGCAGATTTTAAACCGGGTTCGGAAATCGAAGCTGTCATCTTGTCCAATACTCACGATTCCGTTCTCCTTTCCAAAAAGAAAATAGATGCAAAGCGCATTGAGGACGAAGAAGCGGAAAAGGCTTTAAAGGCAGACGTCTTCACTTTGGAAATGACCGAAGTGGTTAAGGGCGGCCTCAGAGGAAGAATGGGCAGCTATACCGTTTTCGTTCCCGCTTCACATATCACCACTAAATACGTAAGCAATCTTGAAGATTATAAAGGCAAAAAACTTCGTCTCGTCGTTATGCCTCCCAAAGCTAAAGAGGGACAGGCTGAAAACACGGAGGAAGCTCAAGATAAGCCTCAAAAGAAGTCAAAATATATCTTTGCTTCTCAAAGACTCGTTTTAGAGCGTGAAAAGAAGGAAAAGGAAGACGCTTTTTGGGAGAGCATTCATGTTCATGACATCGTTGAAGGTAAAGTCAAACGCTTTACGGAATTCGGCGCTTTTGTCAGCGTAAGAGGTTTTGATTGCCTTTGCCATATTTCCGAAATCAGCTGGAATAAAATTACCGACCCTTCAACCGTATTAAAGGCGGGCGAAACCTATGACTTCGTCGTTTTGAAGATGGACCGTGAGGCAAATAAAATCTCTCTCGGCTATAAACAGCTTCAAAAGAAGCCTTATGAAGAGGCTGCCGAAAAATATCCTGTCGGTACCGTCATCAAGGGCAAAGTAGAAAGGATTTTCCCTTACGGCGCATTCGTTTCAATCGATAACGGAGTAGACGGACTTGTTCACGTTTCGCAAATAGCTCATCAGTATATTAAAGACGCAAACGAAGTTTTGACCGTCGGTCAGGAAGTCGAAGCGAAAATCATAGGTTTTGAGGGCAACCGCATAACGCTTTCAATTAAGGCATTGCTTCCCGAACCGGAAGTAAGAGAAGAGGGCGGAGCGGAAGAAAAGAAAGCCAAGAAGACGGACGGAGACAAGAAAGAGAAGAAAGCCAAAAAGACTGAAAAGACGGACGAACTCAGGGAATGGCATTCGGACAACAGCTCTGCCACGTTGGGCGACCTTTTCAAAGCTTTTGACCTCGGTATAGAAGAAGAAGCTCCTGCGGCTCCCAAAAAGACAAGAAAGAAAGCATCAACGGAAGAAGCTCCCGCAGAAGAAACTCCCTCGGACGACAAAAAGGACTAATTAAATTCACAAAATAAAAACCGCCTTTTGGCGGTTTTTTATTTTATTAAATTTTTGCGTTTCTTATATTATTTCTTATGTTGTTTTTTATATAGTTTCCTTTGTTGTTTAAATTTTTATGTTATTTGATTTTTTTTCGTTTTCTTATTGTGCGCCGATAATGTATAAATTTTGAAAACTGCATATTTATAAAATTTTTTTTAAAAAAGTATTGAAATTCAAATTAAAACGTGTTATCATAAATTACGTTATAAAATTCCTCATTGATTTTGATATTGTATGGCTATCTGATCATTGAGGTTTTTTTATGCCTTTTTCTATATATTGAATATAATCGGAAATTTTTAAATTGCTATGTAAAGACAGATTAAGCAGAAATTTTTATTTTTATTTTGTAGCGAATTAAATTTTATACTAATTTAAAGAGACGCATTTTGCGTCCCTTTAGAGTTAAAAATTTCGACTTATTCATAATATGTGCGTTAAATTAAAGCCTTTAAATTTGACGGAAAAAATTCAAATTACAAAATCATATGAGATAATACGCCTTTGCAAGTTTGTCGCACCGCTCGTTCAATTCGTTGTCCGAGTGGCCTTTTACTTTTTTGAATACCACTTTATGATTTTGCATGAGAGATAAAAGCTCTTTCCACAAATCCACGTTTTTGACGCTTGTATTGCCGGCAGTTTTCCAATTCCTTTTTTGCCAGCCGTCAATCCATTTTTGAGTAAAGGCATTGACAACATATGCCGAATCGGAGTATATTTCCACGTCGCAAGGAGATTTAAGCGCTTTAAGAGCCTCTATAACGGCTTTTAATTCCATACGGTTGTTTGTCGTATTATCTTCACCGCCGCTTAATTCTTTTACGACGTCGCCGTAAATCAATATTGAGCCCCAGCCGCCTTTGCCGGGATTTC
>FR901025.1:60153-68791 GCA_000437555.1 Acidaminococcus sp. CAG:917
TGGCTCAGTTCCTCGGAGCGGGCTTTGCATTTAGCAATTCCCTTTCTTATTATGCCGTTTAAATCGTCTGCCACAAAAGAGTTAACGGCTTCTATCGTAGTTCCGCCTTTAGAGCATACTTTGTCAATTAAAGTCTGAATATCGTCCGAACTGTTTTCCACCATACCGCAGGCGCCGACAATAGTCTGAAGGGTGAGAGTCTTTGCCGTTTCAAAGTCAAGACCGCCGTCTGTGCCGCCGTCAATCATCGCCTTGATAAAAGAGTAGACGTAGGCAGGACCGCTTCCGCTGACGCTTGTCACGGCGTCAAAATCGCTCTCCGACAGCACAACGGTTTTTCCGAGCGAGTTAAACAGATTTATGACAAATTCCTTATCCGTCACGTTTTCGGTAAAGGATAGGGCGGACATACCTTTTTGAATCATAGCAGGGGTATTGGGCATAACCCTTACATATCCCAAATCGCTGCCTAACGCCTTTGATATTGTGTCGATTGAAATTCCCGCCATTATGGATATAACGGTGTCAGCGTTTATTTTGTCTCTAATTTCATCGAATACAAGCTTGGCGACCTGCGGCTTTACGGCAAACAAAAGGTATTTGCAATCCGATGCGACCTCTATATTGTCCGTTGTGACGCAAATGCCGCTTTTTTTCATTTCCTCGAGTTTGGCTTCGTCCTTGTCGCTGACAACGATATCCTTGGCGTTTAGCGACTTTAAAGCTCCTTTGACAATGGCGGTTGCCATATTTCCCGCACCTATTACTCCGAGTAAAAATTTTGTTTTCATATTATCTCCAATTCCTCGTCTATTTGTTTGACTTTATTTATTGTCTATTATATAATTTAGTGGCTTAGGGGAGTGGCTCAATGGTAGAGCAGCGGTCTCCAAAACCGCTGGTTGCGTGTTCGAATCGCGTCTCCCCTGCCAAAACACCGAAAGGTGTTTTTTTATTGTCTATTTGCGCTTTTGCGTCATTTATTTAAACTTTAACGCAAAAGCCTTGTTATAAACCTCAAGCCGTGTTTTAAGCAATGCGGCTGTTTTAATTAAATACCGCTCAAGTTAACTTGGGCGGTATGCTACTTTATTGCACGTGGTATTTTTTCGACCTGTAAAGCAATCCGTGATATATCGGCAAAAACAGTATTGTTGCGACAAGCACGATTGGGATAACGATAGGGGCGAGGGTGGACGTCGGATTTGCCACGTCCGCGCCTACGATAAAGAAGCCGACAAGCGCAATGATGACAGATATTTCCACAAAAAGCATTATAGAGTTAAGCATCGCATATTTAAAATTAAATTTAGCCTTTGCTTTTTTCTTGGGATTTATAAAATACATCACAAGGGGAATAAGGTAAAGCCCAACGCCGACGGCAAGCGCGCCAATGAATAAATTCATTGTGACGGTTGCATAGCATGTTGCCCAAAGTATTCCCAGCAAAATAAGATACGTCACAAGCCCCAAAAGGTTGCTGTCGCGGCGCAGACGAGATATGTATACAAAATTGTTTAAGTAAAATTCCTGCGTATATGCCTTTTGGTACGGCTTTAAATTGTATCCTTTGGAATAAAGCCTGTTTTGAAGCACGGCGTCGCTGTAATTCGCCTGAAAACCGTTTTCTTCTTTTTTCGGCTCCTGAAGCTTGGTGGAAGTCAGTCCGTCGTAAAAGTCGACGTATTGAACCTCGTTTTTTTCAAATTCAAAATCGCCTTTAAGTTTGGGCGTGACGTAAGAGGTGGCGTATTCTCTGTCCTGTTGTTCTGCGGTGTCAGCGGCATAAAGTCTTGCCTCGCTGGGCAATCCCCAAAACTGCTTGGGTGCCGAAGAGCCCTCTCTTTCGTATTTTTCTCTCGTTTTTTTCTCGAAAAATTCGTCGAGATTGATTTTCTTTGTGGTCGGATTGTTTACCGTTTCCTCGCTGTAAGTGGGGACGGGCTTTTTTTCCTCTTTTATTTTTAGCTTATGATTTTGTTCCGCCTCGTCGAGTATCTGCAGAACGGATTTATCCGTTTCGGGCTTCGGCTTTCCAAAATAATTTTGAGATTGCTCGCTTGGTGTGTTATAGGCAACGTTGCCGTTTTGCGAGGCATTGCTTTCCGCATTTATACGCTGTGCATTATCCGGCGCACTATTCTGTTGAGAGGGGGCATATCCGTTATACGTTTCGGAAAAGTTTTGATATTGATTTACGCTCTGATATGCTTCCCCGTATCTTTCGTCAGAGTAGGGACGTTGTGCCTGATATGCGTCGTTTTGTCCTGAAGTAATTTCCGAAGCCATACGGGTGGATACGATAGGGTCTGTGTTGTTGCCGTCTGCGTTTTCTATCGTGCCGATTTCGCCGTTTTGCGGTTGAGATTGCTGTTGCAAATCTTCGGTAGCGACAGGGGAAATATCTTGAGCGTC
Source organism: Acidaminococcus sp. CAG:917 (assembly GCA_000437555.1). GTDB lineage: Bacteria > Bacillota > Clostridia > Christensenellales > CAG-917 > CAG-917. The sequence goes on from FR901025.1 coordinate 62,569, forward strand.
GTTGACCGTTTTTGCAGTCGTATCGGACGCATTTGAATTGGTGTGCGAGAGTCTTTCTTCAAAATCCTCACGCTTTGCCTCTAAGATATCCTGTTGCGATTGAGTTTGCATATCGTCAGCGGCAATCGGCTTTGATTCTTCCGAATATATCTTAGACTGATTTGCCATTGCGGAGTTTTCAAGATAAGCTATTTCGGCATCTGAAAGGTATGCGTTTTTATCCTCGGGAATAATGCCCATAGGAACGCTTTTGGGGTTGTCGATATATTTGTAGACAATCTTTTCTTTATATACGACTTTTTTTTCGTCGTTTTTCGGTTTGGTATAGGGGCGAAGCTCGTCTGCGTTAAAGGGGGCTGGCTTGGAAAAATCGAAATCGTCGTTTGACACGAGTTTGTCGAGGATTGTTCTCGAATATTCGTATTCCTCTTTTTCTTTATCGAGATATTTTCGTCCCTCTTCGGTCAGGCGGTAATATTTTCTTTGACCGCCGCCTGTTACTTCCGGGTCGCCGGAGTATGAAGAAATAAGCCCGTTCTTTTCGAGCCTTTTTAAACAGCTGTAAAGCGTAGGCTGTTTAAGTTTATATAAACCGCCGCTTCTTAGCTCAATTTCCTTTAAAATATCATAGCCGTATCTGTCTCCGTCGGAAAGTGAATTAAGTATAATCGTGGTCACGTTGCCGCGGATAAGGTCGCTATTTACCGATGAAATATCCATATAAAAAATATTAGCAAACTATTTTATAAAAGTCAATAAATTATAATACTTTGACGCATTTTAGAGGATTTTGCAATGGGTTTTTTGCCTCTATTAAAGAAGGTTATATTATGGGAAAATTATAAAATTTATGGCGAATATAAAATCAAACAGTTCAGATTGGCAATATAAAACGATATCTGATGGCGGTTATTTTGATTTGACGAATATCTTTAAAAAAAGGCAGGTTTTATATTGCATAAAAAGTAGGTGTTATATTGCAAAATGTCTTTAATATTATATGTTAAATAGGCAAAATAAAACGGCGGCTATTCGCCGTCGTCTTTTTTCAGTTTGATAAGGTTTGCCGCTTGTTTTCGGTGGTCTTCGCTTATTGCGGCATAGTGTTTTTTTGTCGTGTTTACGTCACGGTGTCCGAGCACCGAAGCCACCATATAAATATCTCTTGTTTCCCTGTAAAGATTTGTTCCGAACGTGCTGCGCAGTTTGTGGGGAGAAATTTTCTTTAAAGGTGCGATTATATGTGCGTATTTTTTGACCAAAATCTCAACTGTTCTCACGCAAATGCGCTTTTTTTGTAAGGATAAAAACAGGGCGTCCTTATCGACAGCGTCGGTAACGTTGCGTCTTTCTTCATAAACGTATGCGCCGAGTGCTTCTTCAACTTCCTTTCCGAAGTAAAGTATCGTCCTGCCGCCGCCTTTTCTAGTGACGGTAAAAGCGTGATTATTGAAGTCTATATCGTCAAGGTTAAGCCCGACGCATTCGCTCACACGGATTCCCGTGCCAAGTAGCAAGGTGACGATTGCAATATCTCTGAGTCTTGTCTTTTCGTGAAAGTGCAGGCTTTGCTTTGTCAGTCCGTCGCCGGATTCGGTAACGTTTAATATGTTTTCAACCTCGTCGCCTTCAAGACGGATAATTTCCTTTTCGTGAAGTTTGGGCATACTGATTTTTGCGGCGGTATTGGCGACAATTGCGCCTCTATTGAAAAAGTATTTGAAAAACGAACGTATTGTAGAAAGTTTCCTTGCCTTTCCGTTTGCCTCGTTGGTGTAAAGTTTGCCGTTGTATTCGTAAGAGGACAGCCATTCGATATAATTTTCAAGGTCAACAATAGTGATTTTTTCGAGGTCGGCTATGTCATAATCAAGCTCGCTTCTTCCTTTAAAGCGTCTTGAATAATGTGAAAGATAATAAAAGAAAATTCTCAGGTCATAGGCATAATTAAGACGTGTGAGCTCGGAAGTCTGTTGAGCAATACCGACGAAAAATTCGTCGCAAAATTCGGGAAGCTCGAGTTTTATTTCGTTAAGCCGTGCCATCACGTCCGCTTTTCTCTGTTTAAAATAATCTGACATTTTTACCTTTATTTGCCTTGTTACCTTTGCTTTGTTTTTATGTTTTAGTAGTTTTAATTTTTTTGTTTCTTCTCTATATACTTTTTGCCACGTTTAACCGTGTGAAGCCGTCTGCCGTTTATTGCGTTGCAGTTTGGCTTTAGTTGTTACAATGCCGTGCGAGGTCTGTCATTTTTATCGTTTGCCATACGGTTTAAAGTCTTGTTTTAAACCCCTTGCATTAGCCTGCCGAGCCTATGCTGTCAAAAGATTATTCTTTCAATAAGCATTAAATTGCAAATTCATTAAATAGAAAATTAAATTTATTTGCCTATGTCGTTGAAGTCGGAAAAACTCTCGGACGTAAAGGTTATTTCTTCGGCTTGGCACTCAAGTAATGCTTCTATATGGTCTTCTTGTCTTCCTATGCCGGTAGGTCCTTTAGCTCTTATCTCATACAAAGTATCATTTTTTAAAATATGTATACTGCAATAATTTTGACCCGAACCGTCCGTTAATGCTTTAAAAGTACTCACATTCAAAATTTCGACATCTGTTCCGGCAGGCCCCCAGCCGATTGAATTGCTTATAACGAAATTGACGAGGTTAGCATACGCCTCGGCACTAACTTCGGGTTGAATGTTTGTTTGCGATTCCATGCTGACTACTTCAAAGCCGTATAAATTTTCGCATAACGCTTCATAGCTTGTTAAGACTAATTCATTGAGATTGGTTTGAAATATTACGATTGAGCGGCTACTCGTCCCCAAAGACGCTGTAAAAGTTGCATTCCCAAATATGAATCCGCTAAATGTATTAATTTTGCTAGTGGTTAAGCCAGATACGGTTGTATATTTATTGCTTAAAACATTTAAATCAAATAAAGCAATAGCATTTATAATTTCCGTGCATTGTGCTTTATAGTCTTCCTCGGTGAGGGGTGAGGGGACTGTTTCGCCTGCTACGAGGGAATTGAAATCAAAAAAGCCGTCTGTGGCAGGTATATCAGCGCTATTTTCATATACGGAGACGTAGTAGGCGTTTAAATAGGCAAGCTCTTCCTTTAAAACTTCGTAGCTTGTTCTGTCCAAGGAAAAGAGGTTGGTTTTCAAAACAAAATATACGCTGTGCAATGCGCCGTCGGATTTGGCGGTAAGGGTGCATGAGCCGAAAACTTCACCACCGTTTAAATTTATTTTGGTTATTGTTATGTCTGAGAAATTGAAGAGTGTTGATAAAACGAAATCAGGGTTATAATTGTCGTAAGGAATTGGATAGTATTCTTTATATAATTGAATTCCCTCTACGTTTGCCACCTCGGCAGAGGACAAAAGGTTTTCGGTTTTGGCTTGCAATATGTTTTCACACTCTGCTTTGCTAAGCTCCTCTACGGTCTGTTCGGGCTTCTCTTCCTCGGGGGGTGAGGGGAGGATAGGGTCTATATTGTCCTGCGTGCCGTCTGTTGCCGTTTCGCCGTTGCATGCCGCCATAACACCTATAAGGCATACGATTAAACATACAGCCAATAATAAAAGGGGAAGTTTAAATTTTTTCATAAATCTCTCCGAATTTAAATTTTTTTATTTAGTTTGTTTTTAGTTTAATATATTTTAGTATAACACAGTGGATAAATTTGTCAACAGGGCGCTTGCTTGAGCCGATGAGCATAGTATCTTTTTTTACATAGAAAAAACCGTCAAAGCAAACACCAAAGTAAATCCGTCAAACAAATCCCTTAGTAAAAAAGCGGTGTAAAACAACCGCTTTTTCTTTTTATTTTATTTCGTTTAAAAACTTTTCTATTCTGTCCAAGGCTTCGTCTATTGCCTTAATTGAATAGGCATAGCTTATTCTTACAAAGTTTTTACCGCTTTCGCCGAACGCCGAGCCGGGAACGACTGCAACCTTTTGCTTTTCGAGCAGTTTGAGTGAAAACTCGTCGCCGTCAAGTCCCGTTGTTTTTACGGACGGAAACACATAAAAAGCGCCTTTAGGTTCAAAACAGTCAAGACCCATATCGTTCAATCTGGAAAGCAAAAATCTGCGGCGTTTGTTGTATTCCTCTCTCATTAAGGTGACGGAATTGAAATCGTCTTCAAGTCCCTCTTTGAGGGCGGCGATTGCGGCGTATTGACTTGCCGTCGGGGCGCACATTATCGTGTATTGATGAATTTTTTTAATGCCCGCTATTAGTTCTTTCGGAGCGCACATAAAGCCGAGTCGCCAACCGGTCATAGCAAACGATTTAGAAAAACCGTTTATCAAAATGGTGCGCTCTTTCATATCTTTGAGCGTGGCGATAGAGCAGTGCTTGCCTTCATAGGTAAGGTCGCTGTAAATTTCATCCGATACGACAACAAGGTTGTGTTTCAAAATGACGGGGGCTATTTGCTCGAGCTGTTGCTTTGTCATTATGCCACCCGTAGGATTGTTGGGATAGGGCAATATCAACACTTTCGATTTAGGAGTTATTGCCGCTTTAAGCGCATCGGGGGTGAGGATAAAGCCGTTATCCGCCGTGCATTTTATGGGCACCGCTTTTGCGTTGTTCAGTTCTATACAAGGAACGTATGAAACGTATGACGGGTCGGGGACGAGCACCTCGTCACCGGGGTTCAGCATTGCTCTTAGCGACAAATCGATGGCTTCGCTTGCTCCAACCGTGACGAGTATCTCGTCTTTAGGGCAGTAGCTTATCTTTTGCGTGTATTCGATATATTCGCTTATCAATTCTCTCAGCTTTGGTATTCCCGAATTGGATGTGTATTGAGTGTAGCCTTTTTGTATGCTCTTTATCGCTTCGTTACGCATCGACCAGGGCGTAATAAAATCGGGCTCTCCCACGCCGAGCGAGATAGCGCCCTTTATTTCGGTAACAATATCGAAAAATTTTCTTATTCCCGACGGCTTAAGATTTTTCACCTTTTCCGTCAGAATTTTATCGTAATCTATCATGCGCCGACAGCCATCCTGCGTTCCGAATCGGCGGAAAGTTTAACTCCGTCAATCTTGTATTTTTTCAGTATAAAGTGCGTTGCCGTGGATATAACTCCGCCAAGCGTGGAAAGCCTTTCGGATACGAACATTGCAACTTCCCTGAGCGATTTGCCTTTCAAAATGACGCAAAAATCGTAGCCGCCGCTCATAAGATAGATAGAATCCACTTCGTCAAACGATGCGATTTCTTCCGCTATTGCTTCAAAACCTTTTGAAGGTTCGGGCGTCACTCTCACTTCAATGAGTGCCTGAACGTTGTCGTCAGAGTATTCTTCCGAATTGATTATCGTCGTATATTTTACAATGACGCCGCTTTTTTCCATATCGTCGATTATGCTTTCGATTTTATCCTCTTTTTCGTTTAAAATCTGAGCGATTTTCTTTACGGTATATCTTGCGTCGTCTGTCAGTAAATTGATAATATCTTTTTGCAGTTTGTCCATAACTTGCCTCCTGATTGTGTATAATTTTATCACACACCCTCTATTAAATCAATGTTTTTTTAAACAATTCGCAAAATACGACAGAGTGAAAATAAATAATCTGTTTTGCGGCGTCGGCGGTAGCATGGCAAGGAAAATTTTTCGGCTTAAATATAAAAAACTTAAAAGTGAAAGGGGAATTGGGGCAGATTATATTTCCATAGATTAAATAAGCGAGCAAAGTATAACTATAGCTAAACTAAAGGATATCTCAACCTGTTTTTGTTACAGACAGGGTGAAAATTTTTATAGCGGCATATAGCAATGCGCTTGCCGTATGCATTTAAATAAATATGGAATAATGTAAAAAAATTAGTTTTTTCGGCTTTCTTTTAGTTGACAAAGCGCTTTTTATATTGTATATTTTAACAGTCGCGAAAATGAGACACACTGGGGTGTGGCTCAGCTTGGTAGAGCGTCTGCTTTGGGAGCAGAACGTCGCAGGTTCAAATCCTGTCACCCCAACCAACGCGCCACACAATATTTTCTCGGGCCTTTAGCTCAGTTGGTTAGAGCGGTCGGCTCATAACCGATTGGTCCGCGGTTCGAGTCCGTGAAGGCCCACCAAAATCAATAATACATCAACTAACAACGCATTAGCGTTATAAGTTATGGTTCGGTAGTACAGATGGTTAGTACGCCAGCCTGTCACGCTGGAGGTCGAGGGTTCGAGTCCCTTCCGAA
>FR901026.1:0-10193 GCA_000437555.1 Acidaminococcus sp. CAG:917
CGCCATAGTGCCAAATTGATTCTATCGCCCATAAAAGTTTGAAAATCTCTTGTATTTGTGTTATAATTATTACACAAATACAGCGTAAGAATCGGAGAAATTCCGCAATGAAAAAATCGTCACAATTTTGAGGCAGATGACTTTGACAAGTTTGCTGATAAGTTGAAGTAATGTGATATTGAATATGTCCACACGATTATGGAGCATTTTTGGGGACAGAGAGGCGTTCACTGATATGATTCCGATAAGCATATTATCGAAGTCGGAGAGAATATGAAGGTCGTATGCAGGCGTTTCTTGGATAGCGGAATGACGCCGGAACAAGTCGCAGAACGCATGGGCGTACCTATTAAATTTATAAATGCTTGTATGCGGAAAGGCTATTTTTTGACAAAGGAACGAGTAAAATATGAGCTACTCTATAAGGGAAATGCGAAAGGAAGAATATAGTCTGCTCAGTGATTTTTTGTACGAAGCAATTTATATTCCGGACGGCACGGCTGCGCCGCCTAAATCAGTGATAACTTGTCCCGAATTGCAAGTATATATTGCAGATTTTGGAAACAGCAAACACGATAAGGCTTTGATTGCAGAAGTTGACGGAAATATTGTAGGCGCAATATGGGCAAGAATTATGAACGACTACGGACATATTGATGAGAATACGCCTTCCCTTGCGATGTCCGTTCTTAAAGCGCACAGGAGTATGGGAATCGGAACTTCATTACTCACACAAATGCTGTTAGCGGAAAAAGCTGCCGGCTATGCAAAGCTTTCTTTATCTGTTCAAAAGGATAATTATGCAGTGAAGCTATATCGAAAAGCGGGATTTAAGACAATTTGCGAGACGGATGAAGAACACATTATGATTGTTGACCTAAATTCTATTTGAAAAGTTGATTTTCAATATATACATGAAAGAGATGCTGAATGTGGCGTACATGCTTCAGACTTGTTTAGACTTGTTCATGCTTTGAATACGGTTGTAATTCAAGCCGGAAATGAATATGCATACAAATTCGTTTTAGGTTACAACCTCTCCACCACAAAACAGCTACATAGTAGCTGTTTTTCATTACAAAAATAAAAGGGCTCGAACTTTGTTTGCTAGGCAAACGATTTTGCACTTTGTGCAAAACTGCGACGGCGTCGGAGCAAAGCTATTTGCTTCGATTTTTGCAAAATCTCGCTTTATCCGCATGCTCCTCCTTATCTTCAAAACAGTGTTTTGACGATCTATTAACCGTTATGTAAAAATCCGCAAAAGCCTGCTTTTGCGGAAAGCGAGGAATGCGTTAAAAAGACGACAAAACAAACAAAGTTTGTTTTAAGTTTAAAGACGACATTCCGAGCAGTCACGCTCGCATTTAAATGCTCGCTGTTGGCGAGCCCTGCCCACTCCACCAAAAAAACCTAAATCGAATAAATGGGTTTAGTTTTTTTTGTTTTTGTCGGATAGCGGGTAACGTCCCGCCACGCTTCAGCGCATGCAGTACGACGTTAGTTTGCGAAGCAAACGTAATATTGAATATTTGATGAAACTTTTGTATTTATTAAAATTCTTTACAATTTAAGATTTGTTATGTTATAATATTATAACACTAATTTCCATAGGAGAAGATTATATGAGATACGAACCTAAAGTCAATGCTTCTAAAGAATTTAAGGAAATAGCTTTTGATTTTGCAAAACCGTTGGAATTGGTTAGAGAGGCCATTAGTAATGCTTTTGATGCTCATGCGAAGAATATAAAAATCGGGTTTGAAATTTTTAATGATTATGGCACTGATATTTTAAAAATAATATTAGAAGATGATGGCAATGGTATGGATGAAGAGGGCATGTTCGCTTTTTTTGATTTGGGTAATTCAATAAATGGTAAAAGCAAAAATGCCGAAGGGAAAAAAGACACTATCGGAGAAAAGGGGCATGGAACGAAAGTTTATTTTAATAGTTCAAAAATTTATTTAGAAACAAAGCAAGACGGGCATTTAATTAGAGCGACAATGAATGAGCCTTATAAAAATCTATTTAACGATATCATACCAATAGTAGATTATGAAACTGTAGATAGCGAAGGTAATAATTATACGCATATAGAAGTTTTCGGCTTTAATAATAACAGTTTTGAAAAATTCACGCATAAAAATATAAAAGACTATATTTATTGGTTTACAAAGTTCGGCTCAATTGAAAAGGAATTCGGAATAAAAGATAATATTGATGTAAAGTTGCAATTAAAAGGCCTAGATTGTAATACATATGAAGAATTATCTTTCGGACACGTTTTTCCTGACGAAAGTAAGTCAGTTAGTGCCCTGTTTGATGATTATATGACAGATGCTTCAAACTATTATTGCGCCAAGAAGATAATTGAAGGCACATTGACAAGATTTCCGCACATTTCATATCAAGCAATATTTTGCCTGGAAGGTAATAAAGTTAAATATTTGTATAACGAAATGCTTTCTCGTCGCGGTTATTCGGCGCCACGAGGCGCATATAGCGTACAAGATCGATATGGCTTATGGCTTTGTAAAGATTTTATTCCAATTCAAAGAAAGAATGAGTGGATAGTTGAGAAAGGAACTGAATATACTAGGTTTCATGCTTTTATAAACTGTCAAAACTTACAGTTAACAGCGAATCGCGGGTCTGTTGAAAATACAAAGGCAGCAATATTGGAAGATTTAGAAGAAGTTGCAAGAAATATATATATGTCTTTTACAACTGGTGATGCCTGGAAAGATTTAGAGTGGCTAGACTCGGAAGCCGAAGCGTATAAAACAGATGAGAGCGAGAAAAAAGACTTTGAATGGCGAATTAAACGTATCAATAGCACAAAAATAGCTAAGGTAGGAGATAATGTTTTAGTAGAGCCTCAAAGTGAAGGAGCTGTTTTTTCTTTATTTATACAATTAATGGGCATAAATAAGGATTTATTTCCATTTACAATAATAGATTATAATACTCACAAAGGTATAGATATAATTGTTAAAGGGAAGGATGATTGCCCTATAAAACATTCTAAATTATTTTATGTAGAAATGAAGTATTATTTAGATAAAAAATTTAATCATACTTTTAGAAATTTGAAAGCAATAATTTGTTGGGATATCAGCACAAATTTAAAAAATAATGAAGAGATAACCGATCTTACGGGCGAAACGCGCACTTTAGAAATAGTTCAACCGGAGAACGCTTCAGATTACACTAGGTATTATCTTGTGCAAAAGAGAAGTGATAAAAAAATTGAAATTTTTGTATTAAGATTATATTTGGAAGAAAAGATGGATATTAGGTTCTATTCGAGACCGGAAGATAGTTGTTTTTGAAAATAACCAAATCTAACACGGCAAGCACAAATGCTTGCCGTTTTTTGTTAACAGAAAAACGCTCGTTAGACGGGCGGCTCTAAAATGTCATGCCGAAGAGGTAAAAAAAGTGTCACCCTTGCCAGGATACGGGGTCTACCACTCAATAAATACAAAGAAGAAAAAGTGTTACATGAATGACATAAATAGTTTAACCCATTAGAATATGGCAGGCAAGATGCTATTTAGGCGAGGTTGAACCAAATGAATATACCCATATTGCGAAAAACAAGCTGTTTGACGGGTGAATGTTTATTCACCGACTTGTCATAGTGTCGTTTGGGTTTTTTATGTCGCATTGTTGAAAACTCATTCTGTTTGTGCTATCATATATTTAATTAAATAGAGAGAAAAAAATAAAATATCGGAGGGTATTTGATTGAAAAGGATTTATTTGCTTTTAATTATCGTTATTCTTTGTTGTTTGCCTCTTGCCGCCTGCGACAGCAATGACGGAAACACTGTTTCGGATTTTATTGCAGATGAAACACATTGCGTTGTTGCCTTACCGAATGAATACGATATTATCTATACAAATGACGAAATAGCAAGCGTTTCCAAATTCAACAAAGACTTAGACGATGCCGACACAGTAAACGGAAAGCAAAAGAATGATGAATTCAGATATTACAATATTCTCAAAAACGAGCCGTTTAAAATTTTAACGCCTCTTAGCATTATTCAAAATAAAAACGAAAGCGGCCAAACGCTTGTCTATTGGAAAGTCAATGATAAGCTTTACAAAGACGGAGATAATTATTATTCGTCAAACGAATTTTCATGTGCGCAAGATGCGGAAATAACTCCCGTTTATTATGAATTCCGTGCTGTTGGAATGTTATTCTATGAAGTCGATGAAAACGATATGCCAAGCATACCCGACGAAGATATCTTTCAAGAAGACGGCAGCATAAAAGAACAGGACGGCCTTTATTATCTTTACGGCGTTTATGATTTTGAACCTTATCAGGAATTTTGGCGGACTAATTTAACAATTAATTCATATCTGATTAATAGCATGAGCAAACAAGTTGCCGAAAATTATTATAAAGATTTTTATACGATAAATATTGAAATTGACAAAGGGAGCCTATTCGATAATGGCAAAATCATAGTTGAAAAGCTCTACAAAATTGACGGACACGGATATATGACTTACGGAGCTTTGCAACTTATTCCCGCAGACGGTATTATACAGACTTTGTCTATCGGCGGACACGGAATAAAATATTCATTCATATAATTATATCTTATGCGACTGTTTAACAATTTTTTTACGTTGCCGTTTGTTCCTATTAAAACAGCTATAACATAGCTGTTTTTTATTTTGCATATATAAGTTGCCGAAAATGCTCTGATTTTTTTACGGTGTGCTAAAGATGCGTTTATATGGTGCAAAAAGATATTCCGCTTTTAATAAAAATTTTGTGTTTAATTAAATTTATAAGCGGTATGGACATATTTGTTTATTGTGGTATAATGTTTAAAAATAAAAATTTGGCTTATCGGTTTCGTTAAAATAAAAAAATTTTGTTATTGATTTAATTTTTTGGCTCAATAAGAGGTGGATATGAACAGGATTGAAAGAACCGACGAAAAGTTTAAAGAATTGTTCAAGGCAATGCCGTCAGACGGAAGCGGGACGGACGGGGAATTTATGCAAATATTGCAGAAATTCATATTCGGTGAGGTGTTTTATCTCGGCTCGCTTGACAGTCGGACGAGGGAACTTGTTACGGTAACCGTTTTGACGGTAAATCAGACTTTGCCGTAGCTTAAAGCACACATCTCGGCTTGTTTAAATATAGGGGTTGACCCGATAGAGATTAGAGAGGCGATATATCAATGTGCGCCGGTCATAGGATTTCCCAAAACATTGAACGCTATCGGAATTATGAACGAGGCTTTCAAAGAAAGCGGAATAGCCATGCCGTTAAAGGGAGGGAAAACAGTCACGGAAGAAAACAGATATTTGACAGGTCTTGACTTGCAAAATCCCCTTTACGGAAACGAGATAGCCGAAAGGTATGTTTGGCTTCCCGATGATTTTGCAAAAGCCTTGCCCGCATTTTTGACCGAGTTGCAATTCGGCGATTTTGCATCGAGGGCGGGGTTGGATTCGAAAACGAGGGAGCTTTTAATTATATCTGCGCTTGCGGCGTTGGGCGGCTCCGAGATGCAAGTAAAAGCGCATTTTAACGGGGCATTGAAAGCGGGAAACTCAAAAGAAGAAATCGTATGCGTCTTGGTGCAGGCAATGCCTTATATGGGTATTCCGAGGCTGTTTAACGCTTTGAATTCCATAAGAGAGTATTTTAATTAGCATAGAGTTTAAAAAAAGAAAATCTTTGTTAACATTAAGGAGGTTTTTATGAATAAAGTTTTGGTTGCTTATTTTTCTTGCACCGCGGCGACGAAAAAGGCTGCAAAGACGCTGGCGAAAGCTGCAGGGGCGGACCTTTATGAAATCGAGCCTGAAGTTCCTTATTCAAGCTCCGATTTAAATTGGATGGACAGTCACAGCCGTTCTTCCGTGGAGATGAAAGACCCCGCTTCAAGACCGAAAATCAAAGGCGGCGTAGAGAATATGAACGAATACGATGTGATTTTTGTCGGTTTTCCGATATGGTGGTATATCGCTCCGCATATAATCGACACCTTTTTGGAAAGCTACGACTTCGGCAAAAAACTTATCGTTCCGTTTGCCACGAGCGGCGGAAGCGGAATCGGGAAAGCGGAAGAGGCTTTAAAGAAAAGTTACCCTTCCTTGAACTGGGGAAAGGGCAGATTGCTCAATTCGCTTATGAAGGAAGCGGAAGCAAAGGAATGGGTAAAGCAATTTGTGGAATAAATTTTAATCGAATTAAAAATCGTAATAGGTTAAATAATTTAGCGAATGATTTTCAAAAAAATTGAAAACCGTTTAAGTTAAATTCATATTTAAAAATCCTGCTGCAAGGCAGGATTTTTAATTTTATTTACCTTCAAACGCTCATAGATAGTTTTATATCATGCTATGCTTTTTGAGAAGTTATTTAAAAATTAAACCGCAAAAAGCGTTATTTCGGTAGGGTAAATCGGAGAACTGTTATATCTCAGGTAAAATTTATACGAGTCGTTATAGCTATTTATTGTTTCGGGGATTTGCCACAGGTGGTCGTTGTTATGATATACTGAAATCAAAAGGCGGGGCTTTTCGTTTGCTATATGATTTTTTGCACCGTGTATCGCCTTTAACTCATAGCCTTCTATATCCGCTTTTATCAAAGTTAAAGGCTCGTTTATATCCTCGTCGAGCGTAGTAACTTTTACGCTCTTTTCGCCGTTGGCGGATAGGGTATTCGACGAAACGTCATTGTTTCGGTTAGCCAGGCAGAGAGTTTCTTGCCTGTCGCCTATACCGCAATTTCTAAAAATTATGTTTTTATAGCCTGCAAGATTTTGTTTGAGCTTTTCAAAAGTCGAAGGCGTAATTTCATAGCAATATATTTTTTTATAACAATCCTCGCCGTAGTTTTTTATATAGCTAATCACGCTGTCTCCCGTATACGCACCGAGGTCGGCAATGACCTCATCGGGAGAACATTTTAATATATCGTGGTCAAAGTAGTCGTCAAAAAGGTTTTCTTTTGTCCTTGAAGTGGATTTAAAATCGTATCTATACCAATTTGAAAGAATGGAAAAAAGCGTTTTTTTGGAACGGAAATCGCACAGTTTTTCATATAATCGGACAAAGTCGTCTATATGATCTTTAAGCGCAATTTGTTTTAATGCTATTTCTTCAAAAATACCTTTTTCGCTGTCGAGTTTCCCCCAAAACCCGAATTTGTTAAAAAAATTTTCACAGCTTTTTCTCGTCACTTCCGGCACTTTGTCAAATGCCTTTCTCATACGGTAATACATTTCTTTTTCGTCAAGAGATTTAATTTCTTCGCAAAGGCCGTAAAATTCTCTGTCAATAATTATCATAAATTTCTCCTAAAGACATCAATATTACTATATGACAGAGCATTAAAAGAGGATTGCTTGCAAAGAATTATTTTTTAAATTTATCGGACAGATTGGCGAAAATTACGCAAATAAAATCAATGCCGATATAATTGCGCAGTAGACTTTAAAAGCCGTTACAAATCATTTTTTAAATTTTCCTGAAAGGTTAGCAAAAAGTAGGGCAAACAGACACAGGGAAACAATAATGGCAATGTATAAATATATCAGCCAGTCGATTTTAAAATATCCCGCTAAGGCAGGCATCGGAGTGCAAATAGCTATCGGCAAAAGTATTGCACCCATAAACCGCGAGAGTTTTACCTTGTCGTATTTTTCCTTTTCCTCTTTAGGTAGGGTATTAAAGCCCGCAATTAAATTTGCGCCCTTTCCCGATAGAAGAACCGCCGACAATATTACGAGCAACAGAGCGATGGCTCCCGTTACGGAAAAGGCAATTATATCCGATTGAGTCATTTTGCCTCCCTTAAGTTGTAGCACAAATGAAAATTTTTAACTGTGCTCAATTGCGTATATATTTTATCATCTGACTTTATCGTAGTCAACGGGCAGATTTAAACTAAATTCGGTTAGACAAAACGAGCTTTTGCCTCTTCATTGCCCGTTGAAAAACATTGAATTTAATGCTATAATTATTATAATATGATTATAAATATTGCCCCCTTTTCCAATATAATTTAAGCTTTATCAAACTTGCAATAGGTAGGTGATATCAAATTGTCAATCAAATAGGTAAATTTCTATGCCACGGCGACGACAATTTATAGATAAAACAGGCAAGTAGGCATGCTGTAAAGGAGAGATTATGTCTTTGCATATTATAAAAGCGGATATAACGAAAATCGAATGTGACGCAATAGTTAATGCGGCAAATAAAACCTTGCTGGGCGGAGGAGGTGTGGACGGAGCGATTCACCGAGCGGCAGGGCATATGCTTTTGGAAGAATGTAAAACGCTTGGCGGTTGCAATACAGGCGAGGCCAAATTGACAAAAGGCTACAGTTTGCCCGCTAAATACGTCATTCATACGGTAGGGCCTGTCTGGCACGGCGGGAACAGAGGCGAAAAAGAATTGCTTGAATCCTGCTACAAATCATCGCTTGCTCTTGCAAAGGCAAATGGCTTTGCAACGATTGCGTTTCCGCTTATTTCGGCAGGGGTTTACGGTTATCCGAAAAAAGATGCAATCAGCGTTGCTGTAGGTGAGATAACTAAGTTTTTAAAAAGCAATAATATGGAAATATATCTCGTTCTTTTTGACGCCGAGGTATATTCTATCGGAAAAAGTCTTTATAAAGAGTATTACGATTAAAATTGCTTTAATGTTTCGGTAGTATTATAAGATAAAGATGTTTTCAAGCCGCCGCTTTTGAATAGCCGACAGTCTTTAAAAGGGAATTGATTTTAATCGGGTTTTGTGATATAATTAAGCATCGAATAACGATATTGCCGTAAAATTTATAAGCTTATGGCAACGATACATTATAATGACGGTCTGAATTAAAAGGAATAATATGTTTAAATCACCCAGCGATTATCTTGAAAGGCAGATTTGCCTGGATAAAAAGAACAATTGGAAAAATCCTTACGCCATGTCGGACAATTTAATCATAAGGAGAAATCCCGATAAGGACAAGGCGACTTTTGTGCGACCTGCCTTTGTCAGGGACGTAGAAAAAATTTTACATCTTCCCGTTTATAACCGATACGGCGATAAAACGCAGGTTTTTTCATTTTATAAAAACGACGATATAACCCGCCGCGGACTTCACGTGCAGATTGTATCGAGGATTGCGCGTGACCTCGGGGCGGTGCTGGGGCTTAACGTCGATTTAATCGAGGCGATTGCGCTCGGGCACGACATAGGGCATACTCCGTTCGGACATGCAGGAGAGAGATTTTTAAGCGAACTGCTTTATAATAACACGGGAAGATATTTTAACCACAACGTGCAGAGCGTGCGTGTTCTCGATACGCTGTATCTTAGAAATTTATCGCTTCAAACGCTTGACGGAATACTTTGTCACAACGGCGAATTTGAACTTAAAGAATACCGTCCTGCGCCGCCCATCACGTTTGAGGAATTCGATAAAAAGGTGGAAAATTGTTACGTTGACAAAAAGGCGATTGAAAAGCTTGTTCCCGTAACGTTAGAAGCTTGCGTCGTGCGCATAAGCGATATCATAGCATATCTCGGCAAAGACAGACAGGACGCGAGAAAAGCGCAAAAACTCGATATTGACGACAAATTCTCAATGTCGGAAATCGGGACCAACAATTCTGAAATTATAAATAATCTCACGATTGATATTTTGGAGCATAGCTATCGCAAAGATTATCTTATGCTTAGCGAAACGGCTTTTAACGCTTTGAAGGCGGCAAAAAAAGAAAATTATGAATATATATATAAGTCGGAAGATTTAGAAAGTAAATATAACGGAATTATAAAACCGATGTTTAAAGATATTTACGATAAGATGCTCTCCGACGTCGTTTCTAAAAATACAAAGTCGGTCATTTACCGCCATCATATCGAAAATATCGATACCTATTATAAATATTACAAAAAAAGCGTGCCTTATTCCGAAACCGAGCCCAATCAGATAGTGTGCGACTTCATAGCTTCTATGACGGACGACTACTTTATCGACCTTCACGACAGGCTTTTTCCGAACAGCGAATATAAAATCGTCTACACCTCATATTTCGACAACTAAAATCACAATCATATTTAATAGTTTTGCTTTAAACGACAGCCTCTTTTTAAAGAGGCTTTTATTTTATAACGGCTTGCATTCGCCGTTTTTGTTT
>FR901026.1:10201-14165 GCA_000437555.1 Acidaminococcus sp. CAG:917
GGCTTGCATTCGCCGTTTTTGTTTGCATCGGTTTAAGGTTTTATCTGTTGCGGAATCAGTCAAAAATGCGATTTTACGTCCGATAAAACAGGCGGTTTAACACCGCTATTTATTTTAGTTTTAACGGCGGTTTAAACTCAATTTATCTTTAATTGAGTATATCCTGCCTTTTTATAAAAAAATTGCATATTGAAATTTCAATTTGTATGTGGTAAAATATAACAAAGCACAAAGGAGAGTGAAATTATGGGACTTGACAGAGATTTTAAAAAAATAATAAAAAGTCATAAAGAGAATTGGGACGCTATAAGTGCGGACCCGAATCTCAGCGAGGCTTTTATAGAACAATTTGCGGATAAACTTAATTGGAGAATGGTTTCAAACAGGGCGACGCTTAGCGAAGCATTTATCGAAAAACATATCGACCGGCTTGATATGTCGGCGATTCTTTCAAGACAAAAGGTCTCCGAGGCATTTTTGAGAAAGAATATGGCAAATTTCAAATGGAACGACTGGAAGGCGCTTTCGGCTTGTCAGAAGCTTTCGGAAAAGTTTATACTTGAGTTTGCGGATAAGATAAATTGGACGGATATAACCGCAGGACAGGATTTATCCGAAGAATTTATGGAAAAATATGCCGACAAAATAAGATGGGAATACGTTGCAAGGTATCAGCGCATAAGCGAGGAGTTTTATTGGAAGCATAAAGATAAATTGGAAATCAGTTTCTTGCTTACCAACAAAAAGACGGATATTTCAACTTGGTCAAGCGAATTTCAACAGGAAAAGAAAAAAGCAATGGCAAATATCGCAACGGTTTATTGATAAAACAAAAGGACGGCTTTCCGTCCTTTTTCTATATCTAACGGGAAGCCGTTTTTTAATCGATTTATTTAGTTTGACGCATTAAAAAACGGCTTTTTAAATCAAGTCTTTAATTATTAAAAAAATTTATAAAATTTTATTTATAATTGTATGTCTAACCTAAAACTAAGAATGCGCTTTTAAATATTATCGGTTTTGAAATAAAAGTTTCCGAGCCTTCTTAAAAATAAAAATAATTAAAAAGTTAACTTTTTTTGCGTTTCGTATTTACAATAAGGATTTTTAATGCTAAAATGTATTTATGAAAACGGCGATAATCGGGGCAGGAGCAAGCGGACTTTTGCTTGCAAATCTTTTAAAGGATGAATATGTGCTTATCGAAAAGGCGGACAGGGTGGGCAAAAAATTGCTTGCTACGGGCAACGGTAAATGCAATCTTACAAACATAAACATATCGCCTGACGGTTATAATGCGCCTGAGTTCGTCGCTCCCTTTTTAGAAAAGTTTCCGCCGAGCAAGACTGTCTCGCTTTTTAATTCGCTGGGTCTTTTGACTGCGGTTAAAGAGGACGGAAAAGTTTACCCTTACAGCGAAAGTGCGGCTACCGTACTTAACGTTTTAAGAAGAAAAGTTGTAAACATTATAACTTCCGACGGAGCGTCAAAAATTGAAAAGATATCGGACGGATACAAAATTCATCTTGAATCGGGCAAAATTCTCACGGCAAAAAACGTCGTGCTTTGTTCGGGAAGTTCTGCTTCGGGCGGATATTCGTCCTTGGAGCTTTTCAAACCTTTCGGTCATAAATTTTTTGCGTTTAAACCGTCGCTTTGTCCAATTCTTACGGATAGAGAATCCGTAAAAGGGTTAGGAGGTATAAGGGTAAAAGCAACGCTTCATTTCGGTGATGCGTCTGAGTACGGCGAAATACTTTTCAAAGATTACGGATTGAGCGGCATCGCCTCGTTTAACGTTTCGTCGCTTATTGCCAGAGGAAAATCGGGGGAAATGTTTATCGATTTTTTACCTCAATATTCTCAAAAGGCAGCGCATGAAATTTTAAAAAATTATAGCGGGATTTTTCATACCAAAGTCTCGGAAAGAATTCATGAGAGAGCAAAGTCGCAAAAAGAAGACGTTTTGAAAGTTATAAAACACTATATTGTAAAACCGATAAAAAATGCCGATTTTTCCCTTTCGCAGGTATGTTGTGGCGGGCTTGATACTTTACAATTCGACTTTAATCTTGAGAGCCTGTTATCAAAGGGACTTTTTGCCGCCGGCGAGGCTTTAAACGTAGACGGCATATGCGGCGGATATAATCTTCAATGGGCTTGGTCTTCGGCTATGGCCGTCGCTCAGAAAATAAATTCGATTTAAAGGCAATTTATATGCTTTAAAAATAAATATTGGCGTGGTGAATTATGAAAGAATTTGAACTTTATTATACCGCTTTCGGAAAGGTTTTGAAATTATACAAGACCTATTCTCACGATGAGCTGAAAAAATTTAAACTGACTCCCAATGAGATTCAGGTTTTGTCTCATTTAGGAACTAAATTTACTTCAAGCGAGATAGCGAAAGAAGAAAACGTTTCAAAAGCGCTGGTTTCGAGGAGCGTAAAACTTTTATTGCAAAAAGGGTATATAACGGTTACGCTGTCCGAGATGGATAAGCGCGAGTTTGTAATAAATCTTACGCCAAAGGGCGACGAAGTAAGACAGAAGATAATAAGCGTAAAGGAAAATTTTACACGTCATGCCTTTAAAGATTTCGGCGACGAGGAGTTTACAGTTTTAAAACAGCTCTTGGGCCTTATACTCAGAAACCTTAACGAGTTATAATGTGTGGTAAGAGCACGGAAAAATCGATATATTTCGATTTATTTTGCGCTCTTATTTTTAAACTCGACTTTTAAAATTAAAGCGGTTATTTAAATCGAGTAATAGAATAATTGCAGGCAAAACCGTATTTAAGTTTTCGGCATATCGAATTGCCGATAAATATCAAATATATAAGAGGGGATAAGTTATGGATTTGAAAAAAATTCAAAATCAAAGCGGAAAATACGTCGACTATATGGTCGATACAATCTCCGATACGATTAAAAGCTGCGGAACGAGGTTTTCCGGTTCGGAAGGGGAAAAAAAGGCCGCGGAAAAATTGGCAAAGGATATGGAGGGGTATTGCGATAAGGTTAAAATCGAGCCTTTTGCCGTATGCCCCGAATCTTTTTACAGTTGGATATTCTGGACGGTAACGTGCGTATTGTGCGCAATCGGCTGTTATTTTATTTTGCCGTTGCTTTCAATTATCTTGCTTGTCACGGGACTGGTTCCTATGCTCTCGGCGTTTGTATTTTATCGCACTACGTTTGACTGGATGTATAAAAAGGAAACCTCTCACAACGTTACCGCGGAAAAAATGCCGACGGGCGAAGTAAAAAGGGCGGTCTATTTTGTCGGGCATATCGACGCCGCGAACGAATGGTATTTAAACTACCGTTTCGGAGGAAAGGCTATGACGGCAATCGTCTGCCTTGCATTTATTTCAATGCTGTATATTATGGCAACGAGCATATACCGTCTTGTCGAAATAGGAAATATTCAACCCGACCTTGCTCAAGGCACCGAATTATACGTGGGACTTTCTTCGCTTGTATGGATATTTGTGCTTATTCCGCTCTTTTTCCTAAACAATTGGAAAAGAGTCGTCGACGGCGCAAACGACGATTTGACGGGTTGCGCACTTTCTATGGCGGTTTTGAAAGCGCTCAAGGAAAACGACATAACCTTTGAACACACCAAAGTGGGCGTCATTTTGACAGGTTCGGAAGAGACGGGATTAAGAGGAGCAAAGGCTTGGAGCAAAGCGCATAAGGCGGAGTGTCAGAAGCTTCCCACCGAGATAATATCGTTCGATACCATAACCGAGCTGGAATATCTGTGCGTCAACCTAAAAGATTTAAATATGACAGTAAAGACGGATAAAGCCCTCGGTGAGAAATATATGAAAGCCATTGTCGACAGCGGAGCGAAAGCAAAATTTGCGGGAATACCCATCGGTTCTACCGACGGAGCGGCTTTCTCGCAGGCTAAGCTTACCGCAACGTCCGTAACCGCCATAAACTATGACATT
>FR901026.1:14177-31361 GCA_000437555.1 Acidaminococcus sp. CAG:917
CGCCATAAACTATGACATTCCTTATTACTATCACACAAGGCACGATACAATAGAGGCAGTAAGAAAGGACACCTTAGACGCCGTATTCAAAGCAACGATAGAGTTTTTAAAAAACTACGACTGATTTTAAAACTTCAGCAAATGCTTTAAGGAATATCCGGATTATAGGTTTAGTTAGATTATACTAACGTTGCGGCAGGCGAGGGAATGCGCCAAAACGGAACAAATGGAACAAGTTAAACGGTATCAAGTCTCAGAATGATTAAAGCGGATAATATCCGCTTTAATCAAGTAAAGAGATAATCAAAAAGACAAAGGGAAAATACATAAATCTGAAACAAAAAATCAATACATAAAACTAAAGCGAATTAGAGGCATACTATGTGGACTGACGATAAAACAATTTATCATATATATCCTTTGGGATTATGCGGCGCTCCCGTATATAACGACGGGCAGAGCACAAACAGGATAAATAAAATTTTAAACTTTTTGCCGCATCTTGAAAATCTCGGCATAGGCGGAATTTACTTCGGACCGATATTCGAATCGGACAAACACGGTTATGACACGAGAGATTATTTTAAAACAGACGCAAGGCTCGGCGAAATATCCGATTTCAAAGAAGTGTTCGACGCCATTCACCAAAAGGGAATAAAAATTATTTTGGACGGCGTTTTCAATCACGTAGGCAGAGGTTTTTGGGCGTTTAAAGACGTCATTGAAAAAAAGTGGGATTCGCCTTATAAAGATTGGTTTATCCTCAATTTCGATTCCGACCCATACGGCGTAGGTTTTTGGTATGACTGTTGGGAAGGACACCCCGAGCTTGTAAAACTGAATCTTTGCAATAGGGACGTAAAAAAGCATATATTTGACGCTGTGAGATTCTGGATAGAAAACTTTGACATAGACGGCCTAAGGCTTGACGTGGCATATTGTCTTGACAGAGGTTTTATGAGTGAGCACAGGCAATTCGTAAAGAGTATAAAGGACGATTTTGTTTTGATAGGCGAAGTGCTTTTCGGCGACTACAATTTAATAGTAAACGATAATATGCTCGACAGCTGCACAAACTATGAAAACTATAAAAGTTTGTACTCCGCTTTCAATTCAAGAAATTTGTTTGAAATATCCTATTCTTTAAACCGTCAATTCGGTCCTTTTGAATGGTGCATTTATAAGGGCAAGCATTTAATGACTTTTTTGGACAATCATGACGTCACGAGATTTAAGAGTATTTTGACAGATAAAGAGCTTGTTAACGTCGGATTTGCGCTCCAGCTTACGACACCCGGGATACCCTGTATCTATTACGGAAGCGAATGGGGGATAGAGGGCGACAAAGCGCAAGGCGACGAGTCCTTAAGACCGGCAGTGGATAAGCCCGAGTTTAACGAGCTTACCGCATACATAAAAAAGCTAATCGATATCAGAAAATCCAATTATGTTTTCAGTTTCGGAGGATATAAAAATATCGTCGAAAGGAACGAAGCTTTGATTTTTGAAAGAAAATCGGAAAACCAAAGAGCCATAGTCGCCATAAACATCGGAGGAGAAATTAAACTCGCCGCCGGCGAACTATACGGCGATTTTACCGATGCCGTGACGTCGGATAAGGTTTCGCTTTGCGGAGAGCTTGTGTTGCCTGCAAAATGCGCCACCGTACTTTTGCAAAATTATTAATATAAGCGCAAATTAAACGCAAAAAACAGCTACATAAATTAATTTTAAAAAGACAAAAATTCAAACAAATTTATGTTTAAGCTGCAAGCATTGCAATATATTTAAAACCGCATTTTAAAACAGATTTAAAAACCTCGAAGCGTTGCTATCGAGGTTTTTGTTTGTTATGCGTTTAGCCGAAAATTTATGTTTATAAAAACTTAAAAGCCTTTATTCGAGCGTTTTAAGCGAAGCGTTCATATCCGTTTTTGTCAATTTCGGATAAAGGAGCAAGCTGGCGAGCGAAGAGAATACAATCGTTATAAGCGGAGTTATAATCCACGTCCACCAATTGACGTCCGCAACCGAGCCGAAGTCTACAAGGTTAAATACGAATTCTAAAAAGCCGTATCCAAGCGGAAGACCCAAAAGAGCTCCTATAATGCTCATTATGTAAATTTCACGGAAAATATAACCCGCTACTTCTTTGTTCTGATATCCGAGCACCATCAAAGTCGCAATCTCTCTGTTTCTCTCGCTGATGTTTATATTTGTTATATTATATATGACGAGCGCCGAAAGCAGGGCACTGAACACAACCAAAACAATCGATATTGTGACAATGGATTGAGCGTTCTCTCTCTTTAAAGCGCAGTCCCAAAGTCCGAGGCCTGCAAGTACGAGTATTGCCGAACCCATAATTGATATAACCGTCATAAAAAATCTGCTTTTAAACAATAATACGTTTCTGAATGTAGATTTATATTTAAAACTGAGACGTTTCCATATAAAAGGAATTTTTTCGATAAACGTCTTTTTGCCCGCCTTGGGCGCTTTCGGGGTGAGAAGCGTTACCGGTTTTACGCGCACCATTTTTAAAGCCGCAACAATCGTAAGGACTAATGTTACGACTAATATGACCGCAAACGTAATGAAATAATAGGGGTATGAAGACCCTTCCGGGAATTCGGGCATCTGATATTGAATGTTGAAAGCGTTATACAAAACTTTTGTCACCAAGACGCCTATGCCGAAAGACAGCGCGCCTCCGATAAGCGTGCTGATTAAAACAAACAGGACGTATTTTGATATTATCATCGAGTTTGAATATCCCAGAGTTTTAAGACAGGCAATCTGACCCCTTTCCTCGTCAAATAATCTTGTCATTGTGGAGAACACGACAAGCATGGTTATCAATGCGAAGAACACTATAAAGATAAGGCTTATCTGTCCTACCGTATGCGCATAGTAGTGAGTGGAGTAAACTCCGAAGTTTTCATACAGGGTGAGGACGGCAAAATCAGGGTATTTGTCACTAAACTCCTCTTTTACCTCTTTTACCTTTTTTTCGTAGCTATCGGAAAATCCGTCGAAAAGTTTGTCGTCTTCCAAAGAAAAATACAATTCGTTATATCTGCCGCTCAAAAGAGTGCCTGCAAAATTCGTTTCGTCGATATATATGGCTTGAAGTATGTTTTTATTTTGGTCCTCAAGCGACGGCTCTTTGTCTTTGTGCATTATGAGCGGATTGACCACAATGCCTACGACGGTAAAATCTTTTTCTATCGATACTCCCATAGAGATGGAAAAATGAACCGTGTCGCCGATTTTATAGCTTTTTATCGAATTGGTTGCCCTTTCGACGACTATTTCGTTCAGGGCAGTGGGCATACGTCCGCTGACAAGCTCGAGTTTGTTTATTTCTTGCGGATTTATGTAGTCGGAAACGTAAACTCTGGTCAGCTGACCTTCGACGTCCATATCCATACACATATTTTTGGCAAATCCCGCCGAGCCGTATTCAGCTTCAATCGCATCGATGTCGGCAGAAGAAAATCCCAGCAGACTTGTGCTCTTGACAACGAAATCGGGGATATTTTGCTCTTGATAGTAGTTTGTCAGGGCGGTGTCTATTTTATCCTCAACCTCACCGAGACCCGCAGAAATTCCCATGGAAATCAAGACGATTGCGATAATCGTCAAAAAGCGCGTGATATGTTTTGAAAACATTCTGAAAAGAGTTTTAAGATACGTTCTCATTTACCACTCAATCTCCGATATCGGTTTAGGGTTTTTGTTTTCGACGATGTCGCCGATTTCTCCGTTTTTGATATAAATGACCTTATCCGCCATATCTTTGAGGGCGGAATTGTGCGTAACTATGATAACCAATTTATTGTGTTCTTTTGAAACGCTGTGCAACAATTCCAAAATACTCTTGCCCGTCTTATAGTCAAGTGCGCCCGTCGGCTCGTCGCAAAGCAAAAGTTTGGGATTTTTTGCAATAGCTCTTGCGATACTTACCCTCTGTTGTTCGCCACCGCTGAGCTGAGCGGGAAAGTTTTTGGCGCGTTCTTCGAGACCTACGCTTTTCAAAATTTCGGCAGGGGGCAAAGCGTCTTTACAAATTTCCGTCGCAAGTTCGATATTCTCAAGCGCAGTAAGGTTGGGCATAAGGTTGTAAAACTGAAATACAAAGCCTATTTCCGTCCTGCGATATTGAGTAAGCTGTTTTTTGTTGAGGTTTGAAACAATCAGTCCGTTAAGGGAAATTTCACCTGTGGTGACGGAATCCATACCTCCGAGTAAGTTTAAAAGTGTGGTTTTACCTGCGCCGCTGGGACCTAATATGACGACAAACTCGCCGTTTTTAAGCGAGAAAGAAACTTCTTTAAGAGCCCAAAAACCGCCTGCGTCCGAAACGTATTCCTTTCCCACTCTCTTGAGCTCGAGATAATTCTCTGCATGAACGGGTTCGTGAGACGTCATGGCTTCCGCTTTTGAAGACAGTGAAATGGGTTTGAGGCGAGGTTTCCTTTTGATTTTCGAATTTTCCTTTTTATCTCCCGCCTTGCCGCTCCTTTCCGATTTTTGTGGCTTGTCGTCCATACCGCTGTCTGCCATGTTAGAGTCAGCGGATTCAAAGAGGGTAAGCTCTTTATTTAAGGTTTTTTCGACTGTCACGTCGTTTTCTTTTTTCAAATTTTCATCTGTCATAATAGGTTCCTCTATAAATGTCGGTAATTTTTTGGCTTTAATTTAGTTTTCTGAAAGATATAAAAGCAATAATTAATTTGTAAACTATATATTAATATAATTATATATTATTTTTTTATAAAAATCAAGACAAAAGCGGGCGGAGTGTCAAAAAGAGTTTTCGATAAATAGCGTTTTGATACCGTATATTAATTGACCGTTGATGTAAAGCTTTGTTTTTAAGGATAATGAGTTTAATGCCTTTTTTTGTTTAATAAATAGTATTGAAATTTTATTCTGTTTTGTTATAATGATAAAAGGAGAATTTTAAATGGCAACCAAGGTTCTAAATTATTTTTATAGACCTGTAAAAAATCTCGATTTAAACCGCATTGAGTTTTGCGACGTATATCAGATTTTATCGGACGGGACAAACGTTTCGTCTCTTTACGGTTTTTTAGAAGACAAATCCTCTTTTATGGCTCTGTGCGAAGCGGCTTTCTTAAAGGCGTCGCAATACAGAACGAGCCTTTATGAGACGGAATTTATCGATTCTTTCAAACTGTGTTTTTCTCCTACGACAGAGTATTTAAAAAATTCGGACAATTTCAAAAGACTTGTAAAGTATTTGGATTCCGTAAATTTAAGAACAAAAGATACGGTGATGTTTTTTGACGTGTCCGATATATACGGCACGCATAAGGACGCTTTTATCAAAAATCTAAAGCATTTAAAAAGTTACGGTTTGCAGATATGCGTGGGCGGATTCGGGGACGATATAAATCTCATCGAGGTTTTTGCCGAACCGTTTTTCGATTATTTCAGAGTTTCCGCCAAATATGTATCAAATATTGCCAATGTTTCTTTACTTACCGAGGCGTGCTCAAAAAACGGCGTAAAACTTATCGTCGAGGGCGTGGATAAAATTTCGGATTTCAGAGCGGTAAGAGCGGGCAAAGTCAGTCTTGTATCGGGTGACGCCGTATGCAAGAGCGTGGAAACGGTTGACAGAAAAACGCTGGGCTTAAAGCCGCTTACTTCTGCCGAAGCGGACAGGTTTGCATACAGATTAAGTCAGGAAAAAATCACAAAAGAGCAGAATTTGCTTTTAAAGGACGGCAAAAAACTTTTAAAGCGTGCGCGTCACGATTTTAATTTCGATACAGGCGAGTTCATCGTAGCTTCGTCAAGGCAAAATGCGCCCGTCGTCGAAAGAAGGGCAAACTCTGCGGAAAACGAAACGGTAAAGCTTTTAAAAGAGGGTAAACTGCCAAAGCCCAAAGAAGTCAAACTCGATGAAAGCGGAAACGAAATGATGGAGGAATATAACAATTCCATCATAGAATCGCTATATGCGCTCGTCGCCGACAAGAGCGTTAAAGACAAAGAAACAGCCATAAAAGCGGAAATTTTAAGGCGTGAAGCCTTAAAGGCAGAAGAAGAAAAGAAAGCTAAAGCAGAAGCGGAATTAAATGCCCGCCTT
Source organism: Acidaminococcus sp. CAG:917 (assembly GCA_000437555.1). GTDB lineage: Bacteria > Bacillota > Clostridia > Christensenellales > CAG-917 > CAG-917. Next base: position 20,302 of record FR901026.1, read on the forward strand.
GAGAGGGCGCTTGCCGAAAAGAAAAAGATTTTGCCGCACCTTTTATACGCTTTGGAAAGCCGAATAGATTATCTTATCGACCTCGACAGAATACGGATAGAACTCGACGCCATTGTCGAGCAAGAGATAATCGAGCTATTAGAGCAAGAGAGGAAGGAAAGCGAGACACTTGCAAGGCAAAAAGAGGAAGCCGAAAGAGACAGGCTTGCCGCCGAGGCATACGCCAAAATTCAGGCGGACGAGTTAAACAAAAAACAGGCGGAAGAAATTGCAAGACTTAAAGCGGAGCTTTTAAAGGCGGAAAAATTAAAAGCGGACAGAGCGCCTTTGCAAACTGTTGCCGCCCAACCCACGAAGATAAAAAAGCCCATAGAGCTTGGAGAATTTGTGCCGGCGACCATTGAAGAAGAGGTGCCTGCATTTATCGAGGACGATTTTTATATTGCCTCTATCGATGACAGCGAATTTCTAAAGTCGGAAATTTATACTCCCAAAAAGAAACTTTCTAAAAAAGAGAAAAAGGCGGAAGAGAAAAGACGTGAAATCGAAAAGACTCTCGTATACGATTTGCCCGTTCAAAAGGCGGTATACAATTCTGGCGGAAGCGCGGGCATAGCGCAAACTTCGGACGGTAAATCGCCTGCCGTTCGGACGGAGGCTCCGACTGAAACTGAAATTTCAGATAATCCTTTAACCGCTCAGGGGGAACAAGCGCTTTTGGGCGAACCGTTTGACAGAGCGTGGGGCGAATGTGCCGAAAATACAATGAATGACAATAAAGAGGCGGAAATGACGGAGGAAAGCGACTCCGAAAAGTTGAACGGCAACGCCGAAAGCGCGACAGATAACGAAGCTATGGGCACGGAATCGGAAAGTGCCGAAGAAGACAGCGAACCTATCAATTTGAAAAACGAAGCCGTCACGCTTGAAAGAGAGGATTCTGAAATCACTGCGGATAGCGAGAAAGATAAGCATCCCGCTCAAAGCACGGAAACGGAAGATAGCGATACCGCCTTAGAAAACGCTCCCGTTTCGGAGAGTGAGGAGAGCGCTCAATGCGAAACCGAAAAAACAGAGGGAAATTTGTATAACCCCGAACAAGAGAGCGGTCAAACCGCCGAAACCGCCACGGACGAGGTGCCGCACAAAAACCTTGATTTAGAACCTGCGGAAAATATAATGCTGTCCGAAAGAAGGAATGACACAGGGGAAAAAGTCGAAGTCGAAACGGTCGGTGAGGCAGTATACGATACGCAAGCGCACCAAGGAGAGTCGACACAGCCCGATATTGTTGACGGAGGCAATAAAGCGGAAACCCAAACCGAGGACGAAAACGTCGCAGACGGCGACAGTTCGCCCTTAAACGACGGCGAGGAAGAAGGAGTCTTGCCCCCAAATGAAACTTTGGCTTTTACCGAAACAGAGTCGGGAGGAGAAGAAGCTAACGAAAGAGAGGAAGACGACCAAAAAGCTCAGCAGAAAAAGAGGGTGCTTGACGGCGGCTTTGATATAGACAAAGAATATGACGACAATGACGGACATTATAACGCAGATTTCAAGTGGATAGATTCCGATGGCGAGGAGTACAACGGGTATTTCGCCAAAAACGGAAGCTGGATAGACTACGGCTATTTTGATTCCGGCGATGAGTGGCACGACAACGGCTACTGTGACGAAAACGGAATGTGGATTCCCGACGGTTATTTTAACGACGACGGGGATTTTGTAAAAATATAAAGATATAAAAAATATAAAATATAAAAAATATAAAAGCAAAAAGTAAAAAGCATAAAGCAAAAAGTAAATAGAAAAAAGCAAAAAGTAAAAAGCAAATAGTAAAAAGCAAATAGTAAATAGTAAAAAGTAAAAATAAAAAAGGAGGGCTTATGGAAGGTTTCGGTTTAAAACAGATTTTCGCACCTAAGGGCAGCGACGCTATGTCGTGCTGTTTCGACCGCAAAAAGCTCTCCTGTGGCGATAAGTCTTCTTTAAAAAAAGTTTTAGCTGAAATAGTTGCTAAAAATTCAGAATACGAAAAGGAATTAAAAGATAAAAAGAGGCATGAAGACGACGAAATGCTTGCCGTATCCAAACGCAGGTTGCAAAAGGAGAGCCGGACTCAGATTTACGGCGACAGCATAAGGCAGATAGCGAAAGGATTCGGAAGAAACGCCGTTATCTGCGAAAATCCGACAACCGCTCCCGTTTTGCCCGAGCCGACGATATCGGAAGAACAATTCAAACGAGAGTTTATAAAACGCCGTTTTAAGCCGTGGTATAAAGATTTGATTTTTTCGGGGTATATCGATTCCAACTCTTATAAGGAAAATCCCGACGAGTTTACCAAAAATTTTTATCCGAAACTCACGCTGTCCAAGGGGGGCGAGTCGGTTGACGCTCTATCGAGCAGGGCGGTTGAGCTTTACCGAAACGACGAGGAAAAACTAAGCGCTATAATAGACAAAATTCTGTCGCCCTCGTTCGGACAAAGGCAACCCGTCGCTAAAGTTAAAAAGGCGAAAAAAGCGCCGTCTTTGCCAAAGGTAAAATATACAAGACCCAGCGGAAAAGTTTTTATTCCGGATAATATTGACGAGAGTGCGATTTGGGGAAACGCTTTATCTCATTCGAATAAATTTTTCGCTCCCGAAACGTTTGAGGACGATAAAGTTAAAATCGAATACGTCAAACCGTTAGAGAATTTGGCGGAGGATAAGATAAAATCGGAGCAAATATCGGTTGACGAAACTCAAACGATGAATAAGCAAAACATATCCGAGCCTGTTGCGGGCGATGTTTCGCATGAACATTTAAAGGTAAAAGCCGAGGCGAGCGAACCGAAAAAAACGCACCGCAGACAAAAGTTTAAGTATACAAGGCCGAGTGGGAAAACTTTCATTCCTTACGAAATCGACGAGTCTTCTATTTGGGGAGGTAAATTTGCACGCAACGAAGAAAAGCTTAACACATTTGCCGACCAAAGAGTGGAAATCGCTTTGCCCGAAAAGGAGGAGGAAAAAGCCGAACAGATACAAGAGCCTTTAAAGATTGCGCCGACCAAACCAAAGTCGAAAAAGAAGAGGGATATTGGCGAGCAGGCCGCTCCCGCCGAGTCGGCAGATAAAACAGTTACGCCTAAGGAAGAGGTAAAGCCGAAAAACTCAAAAACAGAAAGCAAGGAGATAAAAGGCAGTCAAGACAGTTTGCCTACCGCCGGCACTCAAGACGGGGAAAAGAAAGCCGAAACGGATTTAAATCCCAAGAAAGTTCAAAAAAGGACGAAGCCCAAAAAAGATAAAAAGAGGGTGGAAGTAATTCACCTTACCAAAGAACAGGCGAGGAGAAGATACACGATGCCAAAGGGCGGAAGCTATGATTTTGAAATCGACGAGGCTTCAATTTGGGGCGCAACAGACTTTAAAAAGGATATGCCCAATCGCATTTTGGTTTTAGATACGTTTGAGGACGATAACGTCTTTAAAGATTTGAATAAGGATAAAGCCTCGGACAAAAACGATTTTGACGGAGGCGGCGATAAAAAATAGATAAAGTCGCAAAAATTCACCGTTAATAAGCCGTCGCAGGTTGCGGCGGCTTATTTTATAAGTCCGTAAACGTTTTTCGTTTCGTCTAAAAACAGGGGGCACTTTGGCGAATTTAGCGTAAAAGTCATATACATAACGACAATCGCACCTATCCCGATGAGCGACAAAAAGTTTACCCACGGTTTTACGGGCGGTATTTTAAGGATTAAATATGCCAAAGCGTAAGCCGCCGAAACGGACAATATATATGTCAATATATCTACGGCTATTATGCTTTTTTGAGTGAAAGCCGTATAGGTATAAAATACGGACGGTATAACGAGCATAGGAACGGCAAGGGTAACAAAAAGGCAAAAGGGCAGGTTTTTACTGTCGACAAAAAAAATTCCTACGGCAAAAAAAATCAAAGTGGGGAAGATAGCCAGCTTCAAATGTTCCCAAACGCTTTCGTTGGCGGCAAAGAAAACGCCCACCGCCTTATTATAGCCACTCCACTCGTAAAAAAAGTGGGATAGCGCGCCAAATCCAATCGTAAAAATCGCTCCCGTTATGCAAAATATAAGACGTTGTTTTTTTGTCATTATTATATAGTATTTATTATTGCTCGCTTAATATGACTCAAACGAAAAAAATTTTCATTTTTTCGACCTTTGGAAATAGCATTGAAATTTGTATTCATATCCCTTATCTGCCGAAAACGGATTAAGTTAATAGTTGACTTTGAAAGTTAATATGGTTATTTTCCGTTTTTTACAAATATTTTTTTATGAGTTGCACCCTCTGTCTTAGAAGCTTTTACGCAAACGTTTATTTTTGTCATGTCATTCGCAGAGTGTCGGCAGGCAATAAAATAAAGGAAGCGATTGCCGCTTCCTTTATTGTTTCGATTTAACGAATTTATTGTTGATTTTGCAAATTAACTCATTTATTTTGGCCGATAAGCCGAATCGAAAATTACAAGAGAAGATTTAACGATTATTTTTTATTCTTCTTTTTTTTGTCGCTGTCGTCGTTTTCGAGGAAGAAGAATTTTTCCTCTTTACCCTTGCTTTTGGCGGCTTTTGCGGCTGCCTTTTGCTCGAGTTTTAACTTCTTTTCTTCCGCTAAGACGAGTTTGTTGTTTTCTCGGCTTATTTGAATTTGCTTTTCGAGCTCCTCTTTTGTGATAACTTCGCCCGTGATTTCGTCGTGGCAAGCCGTTTCGTCGTAGTTTTCCGGTCTTTGCTCGAGGTTTAATTCACGGCGTTTTTTAAGTATGCCGATTATGCGGTGGTGCTCGTCGTCGTCAAGAGAATATTTCCACGTCGGGATAACGGCGAGAAGGCTCGATATGGCGGGCAGAATCGATACGATGAGGAAGAGTATCATCATAAACGATGCGTATTCGCCCACCTGACTCGGCGTTCCTCCTGCGTTGATATAGCTGTTGAGCTCCGCCACTCTCGAATCGGAAAAGCCGACTATGGTGTAGGCGATACCCGACATAATGGTTGCGATACCCGATTGAAGTTTTGTTACGAAAGACTGACCCGAGAAGAAAACGGCGTCCGGTCTGCGGTAGTTTTTGTATTCCTCGTAGTCGACGGCGTTTGCTATCATGGTGGACTGCAAAACGGAAGTTATACCGTTTGTTCCGCCTGCGACGCTAAAGAGGATAAAGCAGATAATGAGCCAGAAAGGATCGGTGAGCGAGCTTGGCGCGGCGAGGTAGCATACGAAGATAAGCGCAAAGGGAATGGCTCCTATAATGTTTGACCAGTTATAAAGTTTTTTTGTCGAAAATCTTGAGATAAGGGCGGGTGTGAACGCCTGACATATAAACTGACCGAGGAACATACCGCCGCCGAGCATTGCAAGATATACAAGCGCAAGTATGGGATTTTTGGAACTGAAGTAGTAAGTGACAAGCGGCATTGCTGCTAACGATATGAGCATTTTCATACTCGACAGTATGCCCGAGAAGATAATCTGTCTGAAAGGTTTGTTTTTGAGCGCGATTTTGAAGTTGTCGGCAAGCGAATATTTTTCTTTGTTGGTGTTTATCCTCTCTTTGACTTTAAAGCCGAGGGGGACAAATGTTATACAGCCGATAAATCCGAAAATTACTGCCGATACGATAAAGCCGTATTGCTCGCCCAGCGCCGCATTGCCGTCGGTTACTGTGTTTGTGAAAATATCGCCTAGCGCAAGGGCAAGAGGCTGAATGGCAAGAAGGGTTATGCCGCCGCCGATACCTGCCGCTATACGGGCAAGAGATAAAAGTTTTGTTTTATCTTTTTCCGATTCCGTCATAAGCGAAGTGACGCCCCAAAGCGGAATATCGCCGACGGTATAAATCATACCCCAAAGTACGTAAGTTAGCGCAGCCCAGAATACTATCAGACCGTCGCTGACGACGCCTTGTCCGTAAAAACCGAAGTTGACGAAGCATAGCACGGTGATAATGAAAATAGGGATAGGAATGACCATAAGATACGGTCTGCATTTTCCCCATTTGGAACGTGTGCGGTCGACTATCGTTCCCATCATCGGGTCGTTGAAAGCGTCCCATACTCTGGCGAGTGCCATGATTATCGAAACCGCCATAGCCGGTATAAGCAGGGTAAACTGTAAATAATACGAAAGAGCCGCACCTATGACATTATAGGTTACGTTTTGTCCCGCAAGTCCGATAAGATACCAATTTCGCTCGGACGGGGTATAGGTCTTTAATTTAGGGGAAGTTCCTAAGACGGATGTGGACGCAGAATCGGCTACTGCGGATTGAACTGAAATTTCGGTAGGTTTAGTGTTTTCCATAATCGACCTCCTTATACCGTTTTAAAGCAGCTTTTATAGTCGTGCCAGTAACGAAGATTCAAATTCGTTGAAGTTCCCGTCGACGTGAAAGCCTTTAAAATTTCATCGTTTGCCACGATGAGTTTGAGCCCCGTGATAACTTTATAAGGGTCAGCCGAACCCATAAACGAGGTGACGGAACTGTCATACCATTTAAAGGCTCTGTCGCCCACTTCAGGGACGGAGGTTGAATTGAGATAAACTTCTTTAAGAGCGGTGCAACCGTTGAAACAGTCGTCACCGAGTTTTTTTACTTTTGAACCGATTGTAACGGTAGTCAGTGAAGTGCATTTGTAAAAGACAAATCCTTCGATTTCCGTAACCGTTTCCGGCAGGACGACGGAGGTTATTTTTTTGCATTTTTCAAAGGCTCTTCCTTCGATTTTTGTCACTTTGCTTCCCTCTTCAAAAGTTACGGAAAGCAAGTCGTTGTTTGCCACGTCGGTATAGTTTCCGAAACAATCGGAAGCGGTGAGTTTGCCTGTCTGTGCGGCGAATGCTCCGTTGCCGATAACCGTTACCGTATAGGTTTTATCGCCGTTTGTTGCCGTGACGGGAATGACGATATCACCGTTTGACCTGTCCTTCCAATAGGAAAGAGTGACAGTTTTTCCGTCGTCGTTGAATGTGTAGCCGAATGCCCCGTCGATAAAATCGTAGGCAGGGGCTTCGTTGCAAGCGGAGAGAACTCCGAAAAGCAGACACAACAGAACGGCGACTAAAATAAGTCTTAGTTTCTTCATAAATCCCCCAAAAAAAGTGTAAAATGTATGTCGACTTTTAGTCTTTTAAAATTATAACAAAACCCGAGCTCTTTTGCAATAGCAAAAATATATTTATATAGATAATAAATGCTATTTATATCCTATATATCTATATATAAAACAGCTTATCTAAACTTAGATTATAATAATATAAAAGAGCCTATCTAATATAAAACAGTCTATCTAAATTAAATTATATAATATAGCTAAATCGGCTTAATCCATAAAACCTGTAAAACAGCCGATTAAAACAGGCTGATTAAAATAAGCTGATTATAATAAGCTGATTATAATAAGCTGATTAAAAAGCAAAACTTGGTTAAAATAAGTCGGTTTTAACAAAAGCTATAATAAATTGCCGAGTTTTCTGACCCTCGGCTAAGCTATGTGGCATTTTTTCCCTGACGGCATTTTGCGGTATATTGTTGATTTTTGTTGAATAACGTGGTAAAATTACGCTGTCTTAATGTGTTTTACGCTGGAGGAAAAATGAAAAAGTTAATTATTGGAATGCTTATAATAATTCCAATTTTAGTTATACTCGTCGTAAATCTTACCGCTTCGCTTCTGGTAGGCTCGTATATCGCTGTCGAAGACGTCGAGATTTGGATAAAGCAATCGGACGGCAAGGAATCTAAAGCCGAAGAAACGATGGTTGCGTATCTTTCCGAAGGCGGCATACAGCTTATTGCAAAGGTCATTCCCACTAAAGCCACAAACAAAGGCGTTAGCTGGTCAGTTATAGAAAACAATCCGACTGCCGTTTCCGACGAGGGATTGGAAATCGACGTCGTTACCGTGGATAAAAACGGTTACGTTAAATTTGAAAATCTCGGTTCGGCGGTGGTGCAGGTTGTCACCGACGAGAACAACGTAAAGGCTACGATTGAGTTTTACGTCACTTCCAGCGACGTTATGGGTATAGCAATCGAAGAAAGCGACGAACTTAAAAACATCACGGTGGGCGACAGAGTGGCGGTTACGGCAAGAATTAACCCTGCCGACGCCAAAGTGGAGCAAAAATATTTAAAATGGGAAATTACGTCGGGCAAAGATTATGCCACAATCGATAAAAACGGAATAATCACCGCCGTCAAAGAGGGCAATATCACTATCAGAGTTTCTCTTGTGAATCCGCCCGAAAATCTCGAGGAAGAAAAAACTTATGCGCTCTATCACGCTCAAATCAAACCTCACGACACGGCAGACGCCTTTATCAACGAAGTTTATACCTATACTTCAGGGACAAGTATGCCTCTTGCAAACGTTATAAATTCCGGCACGGCACTTTCGGTAGACCATTACGAAACGACCGATAACGCCTCCGTTGTTGACGGCAATATCGTATTAAACGAAGCGATGAGCGAAAACTGCGTAACCGTAGGCGTTTACGCCGTTGACTCTGAAGGAAGGACGCTCGATTCTATAACCGTAAACTTTAAATGCGTCAATATTTCTAATACCGACCTTTGGGACACCATTGAAGAGGACGGAAAGAAATATATTTTGCTCAAGACGGGCAGTGCGGGAATTTATCTTCCTGTCGAAACGTCGATTTCGGGTACGGCGACTTATGCTTCCGACAATCCCGACGTCGCTTATTATGACGAAACGCTTGGCTGTCTTATTGCGAAATCGACAGGAGTCGCAAAAATTTCCGTCAGCGTGGGTGCCTATTGCGATTCGATAGAAGTTATGGTCATACCGTCCATATACAGCCTCGGACTTTATTATTCCAACAACGGCGACGAGCTTGGAATTGAAATGACGAGAGTTTTCGGAAAATCTACCTATTATTCCGACGGCACGGTAAGAGACACTCTCAATTTCGAACTCAGATATTATATAACCACGGTTGGAGATAAAACGGTTTTGTTGTCGTCGACCGAGGAGATAAACAAGATTTTAAAATACGTTCAATTCTCCATTGACGAAACTGCCGTTTCAAACGGCTATTCAATCTCCGACAACGGAATTTTATATACGTCTACGGAAGGGAACGAGGTTACCGTTTCGGTGGAACCAAAATATCCTATTTACGAGACGATAAAGGTCGAATCGGCATATACCGTAAAATTTGTCGATAACGGCGTCAACATCGGAATGCCCACAAAGGATGACCGTGAAAACGAGGACTTCGATGAAAATCAATTCTCGATAGACGGTTTTAATAAGGTAAACGCTCTTGCTAAAGAATATTACGACCTTAACGGCAACGAGGAAGATTTCGTTCAAAAATACGTCGTAGTCGTTCAGGACGGAATAATTTTCGGAGGAAAGACCAACGAGCTTTATACATCGATTTACGGCAACGGTCAGTATTTACGTCAGGTTTCCGAAGATTATTCCTCAACCGGCACAGGATTGGATACCAACAATAAGCCTTTCGACTTGCTTAGGGTGATGGTTGACGATATTTTAATTCAAAACGTTACGATAAGAGCTTCGAGATCTCTTAAAGACGGTGAGTCGCTTTATGATTATAACAAAGCCGGCAACGGTATAATGATTGACGCAAGGTATCATTATTTCCCGAACGGTGAGGTCAAAGAGGGCAAATTCAACAATATTCAAGTTAAGTACACGACGGTGGAAAACGCATATTACTGTATGTATATAGCCGCTTCCGACGTTCTTATCGAGGGAACGCTTATGAGAAACAGCGGTCAGCAGACGCTTTACGTCGATACTTCTATTCAAAACGTGGGTGCCGTCAGAAACGAAGTCGCCACCGAAGAACAGAAAATGAATTCCGACGTCGTGCTTAAAAATACCGTGTTCACCAATGCAATCAATATGTCGATAGGTATTATCACGGCGGATCTCGACGACAGCTATGACAACCGTATTCCCGATCCTGATATTATGGCGGCTAACCCCGACGCTGACCCCAACGATCAGGCTAACAGAATTTACGAATTCGAACTCTATTACAGGTCGGTAACGCCGAGCAACGTAAGTTTTGAAGGTTTCTGCCGTATCTATAATTGGAAAACGGCAGCAGAACTCGATTTCGGTTATTTAAGGGCATATTTTGACAGCGATTCGTCTTATAATACAGTCGTCGATTTTCTCAGAATGATTTTAAACAACAATGTAGGATCATATCTCGACAATCTCGGCTGGGGCGATTTATACATGACCGTTGGCGGCACGACTTATTTCCAACTTGCTGTCGGAAATCTCGGCGTTCATTATCCGGTCTCGGGAATCATTTCAAACGACGACCTCAAATCTATCGGACTTACGGGACTTGCGACTCTTAATTTGTATGATTACGTCTCAAGACTGGGACTTACTCAATTCGCCAACAAGGTAAAATATCCTCTGTATTTCTACGCATACAATAAGACGAGTCCTACGGTAGGACCTACCGACGTATGTACGCCGAACGCCGCTCTTTACAGAGAGCTTGTAAACGGTGAGGTAAAAAACTAAATTTTCGGCTGATACAAAAGCCGTATTAAAAAAATAGCAAACCTCGTTGTTTGCTATTTTTTAAAAAGGGAGAGATATGCTTTGTAAATTAAACGGATTCGCGCTTGACGGACTTGACGGATACCGAGTCACCATCGAAACGGACATTTCCAACGGATTGCCGTCATACGAGCTTGTAGGGCTTGCCTCCACTGCGACGAAAGAGTCGAAAGAGAGAATACGTTCGGCAATTAAAAACAGCGGATATTTATATCCTCAAAAGCGCATAACCGTCAATCTTGCGCCTGCCGATACAAAAAAAGAAGGCCCTTCTTTCGACCTTGGTATAGCCGTTGCGCTTTTAATCGCTTCCGAACAGTTAAATTGCGACAGTTATAAAAAATATGTTTTTTTGGGCGAGCTCTCGCTTGACGGGCAGTTAAGACACGTGAGCGGCGTTATGCCGATTTTGATTGCCGCTATGCAGGCAGGCTTT
>FR901026.1:31366-31659 GCA_000437555.1 Acidaminococcus sp. CAG:917
ATTGCCGCTATGCAGGCAGGCTTTACCGATTTTATAATTCCGTCGTGCAACGCCAAAGAGGCTTCTTATATAGACGGGCTAAACGTTTACGCATTTGACAGTTTAAAAGAGGTAGTCGCTTTTTTAAACGGCGGACAGGCAAACAAAGTGGAGCTTGTTTCCTTTAATTCAGCCTGCGATAAAAGAACTTTTGAATATGATTTTAAAGACGTGAAAGGGCAGACGGTGGCAAAGAGGGCGCTTGAAATTGCTGTCAGCGGCGGACACAACGTACTTATGATAGGACCGCCCGG
>FR901026.1:31712-44774 GCA_000437555.1 Acidaminococcus sp. CAG:917
ATACCCTCTGTTATGCCTGATATGACTTTTGAGGAGGCCATAGAGGTCACAAAGGTTCATTCCATAGCTTCCGTATTGGATAACTCGGTGGGAATAGTTACCACCCGTCCTTTCAGAAGTCCGCACCACACGGTTACGGTGCCCGCGCTCATCGGAGGAGGGGCAAAGTCAAGACCGGGAGAGGTGAGCCTTGCAAACCTCGGCGTTCTGTTTTTGGACGAGATGCCGGAATATTCAAAAAACGCATTGGAGAGCCTGCGCCAACCGCTCGAGGACAGAAAGATTTCCGTGTCGAGAGTGCAGAAGGCGGTTACGTATCCTGCCAACTTTATGTTGGTGGCGTCAATGAATCCGTGTCCGTGCGGAAATTACGGCTCCAAGACGGCGCAATGCCGTTGCACGCCTATGCAGATTCACAATTATCTCTCAAGGCTGTCCGCTCCGCTTTTAGACAGGATTGACCTGCAAATTGAAGTGGACGGCGTATCATACGACGAATTCAGAGATAAACGGGAAGCGGAAAGCTCCGCTGTAATCAAAGAGAGAATAAATTATGCAAGGCAAATTCAAAGAAACCGTTTTGTCGGCGAAGGCATTCTGACTAACGCCGAGATGAGTGAAAGACATTTGAAAAAATACTGCGCCATTGACCAAAAGTGCGAACAGCTTTTAAAGATGGCGTTTGAAAGATTAAATCTCAGCGCGAGGGGAACGTCGAGAATTTTAAAAGTGGCAAGGACTATTGCCGACCTTGACGGCAGTGAAAACATCACGACGTCTCACCTTGCCGAAGCAATACAATACAGACAGCTGGACAGAAGATACAATGTTTGATTATTCAAAAAGCACGCTGGCACTTCTTGCTTTATCATACGCTGAAGGCACTGCGGAGCAAAAGAAAGACATTTTAAACAAAATTTCACCCGAGGACATTTTCGATTTGAAATTTCGGGATATTTTTAATAATGATTTAACGGAATCGATTAAAAATACCGTAAAGGGAATAAGTTATATTCTCTCGGAGCTTAATTCGGCAAATGTTCGATTATTGTCTATTTACGACGAAGAATATCCAAACTCTTTAAAAAACATTGACAATCCGCCGAATCTTTTATATCTTAGAGGCAACGCCGATTTGCTCGCAACGAAAATGATAGCGGTTGTCGGCACACGCCGTCCCACACGTTACGGCGTAAAAGTGACGGAAGATTTTACGAAAGCGTTTGCGCAAAATTCGCTCACCGTCGTGTCGGGATTCGCAAGAGGGCTGGATTCCGTATCGCACAGGGTATGCGTTTCGCTTTCAAAGCCCACCGTTGCCGTGTTTGCCTGCGGATTGGACGTTTGCTATCCTGCGGAAAACAAGTCGCTCTATTTAGAGATATTAAACTCGGGCGGATTGCTTGTCAGCGAATACAAGATAGGCGTAAAGCCGCTTCAATTTCACTTTCCCGAAAGAAACCGCATAATAACGGGACTATCGGGCGGAGTGTTTTTAGCGGAAGCGTCGCTCAAGAGCGGAAGTCTTATATCGGCAAGGCTTGCCGTCGAACAGGGTAAAGAACTGTTTGTAGTGCCCGGCAACATAAACAGCGAGGCAAGCGAAGGCACCAACGCTTTAATAAAAGAAATGCAGGGTGCGGTTGTGACAAGCCCCGATGACGTATTGGAAAGAATGGGTATATCGGCAGCCGAAACGCAAAAAGACACCGTTCAGCTAAGTGTTACGGCACAGCTTGTCGTCAACGCTCTTTACGAGGGCGAACTGCATTTCGAGGAAATTTTAGAGGCAGTAAAGGTAAGTGCGTCCGAACTGTCCGCCGTAATGACGGAACTTGAAATTATGGGCGTCGTGCAAAAATTAAACGGAAATTATTATGCTTTGGCATAGGGAGTAATATGAAAAAACTTATAATAGTAGAGTCGCCGTCTAAGGCGAAAACCATTCAAAAATATCTCGGCGGCGATATTGCGGTTATGGCATCAAAAGGTCACGTTTGCGACCTGCCGGCAAAGACGCTTGCAATTGACGTCAAAAACCATTTCGAGCCTCAATACGTCATTTCCCCCGATAAAGAAGAACTTATAAAAAAACTTTCCGCCGCCGTGAAAAAATACGACGAAGTTTATCTCGCCACCGACCCTGACCGTGAGGGTGAAGCGATAAGCTGGCATTTGAAAAATACGCTTGGGATAACCAGTGAAAAGCCGAGAATAGAATTTCACGAAATTTCAAAAAAGGCGGTAAACAAGGCGCTCGAAGAGCCGAGAGAAATAAACATGAACCTTGTCGATTCTCAACAGGCAAGACGCGTTCTTGACCGTCTTGTAGGTTATAAAATTTCTCCCGTGCTTTCAAGAAAGTTAAAGAGCGGACTTTCGGCGGGCAGAGTGCAGTCTGCCGCTCTCAAGATGATTGTTGACCGTGAAAGGGAGATAAGAGCTTTCGTTCCCGAGGAATATTGGAACATCTTTGCGCTTCTTTCCAAAGAAGGACACAAGACTGTGTTTAAAGCGGCGTTCAACGACATAGACGGCAAGAAGACAAAGGTCACAAACGGCGACGACGCCAACGCTATACTTGCTCAAATCAAAAGTGCGGATTATACGATAGACAGCGTTAAAAAGGGCGTGTCCAAAAGTCATCCCGCACCGCCTTTCACAACTTCCACTCTTCAGCAGGAAGCAAGCCACAAGCTCAATATGACGGCGGATAAATCGCTCAGAGTGGCTCAGCAGTTATACGAAGGCATCGAGATAGCGGGCGAGGGGCAAACAGCTCTCGTTACCTATATCAGAACGGACTCGGTGAGGGTTTCTCCCGATTTTGCCGCACTGACGCTTGATTATATCAGAGGTGTTTACGGCAACGATTATGCTCCCGAAAAGCAGAATTTTTATAAGACGAGCGATAAAGCGCAGGACGCTCACGAGGCAATAAGACCAATATCTTTAGAGAGAACGCCGTCGTCGCTTGAAGGTAAAATAGAGCGCGACCAATACAGGCTTTATAAACTCATCTACGAAAGATATTTAGCCTCTCAGATGACGGACGCTACCTACAACACAATGAACGTGCATATCATCGGAGCCGCGGACAAAAACTACGGCTTTGTCTTAAAGGGCAAAAGCGTGTTGTTTAAAGGTTATACCGCTGTTTACGAAGTGACGCAGGAAAAAGATGAGGACGACAATCAGCTTTCCATTCTTCCCGATATGACGGAGGGCGAAAAACTCGTGCTCAAAGATACTCTTTCCGAGCAAAAATTCACCAAACCGCCCGCGAGATACAGCGATGCAACGCTCGTCAAGGCGATGGAAGAAAACGGCATAGGCAGACCGAGCACTTACGCTTCCATAATTTCCGTTATCGCCAAGCGAAATTATACACAAAAAGAGGGTAAAGCCATTATGCCCACAAAACTCGGCGAAACGGTTTGCGAATATATGGAAAAATATTTTTCAGATATAATGAACCTCACGTTCACGGCGAGAATGGAGGGCGCTCTCGATAAGATAGCGGACGGCGAAGGCAAGTGGCAGGACCTTATCGAGGCTTATTATCCCACTCTCATCAAGCACGTCGAATATGCCACCAAAAACGGGGAAAGGGCAAAGGTACCCGACGAGGTGACGGACGTTATATGTGAAAAGTGCGGCGCTCACATGGTGATAAAGGACGGCCGTTACGGAAAGTTTTTAGCGTGCCCCAATTATCCCAATTGTAAAAACGTCAAAAAATTCGTGCAGAGCGTGGCAAAATGCCCCAAGTGCGGAGGCGATATAGTTAAAAAATATTCCAAAAAGGGAAAACTCTTTTACGGATGCTCAAATTATCCCAACTGCGACTTTATGTCGTGGGATATTCCCGCTCCGCATTTTTGTCCCGACTGCGGCTCGACAATGAAGATTGTTAAAAAGGACAATACGACAAAATACGTATGCACTTCTAAAGAGTGCTCTAAAACGGAGATTGTATCAAGCGATGCAAACACCCCCAACAGTTAAAATAATAGGCGGCGGGCTGGCGGGCTCTGAGGCGGCTTATCAGCTTTTAAAAAGAGGATATGCCGTGGAAATGTATGAAATGCGCCCGAGCGTTCAAACGGGAGCGCACAAAACTTCGTCGCTTGCAGAGCTTGTCTGTTCAAATTCGCTTAAATCTGCCGACCCCGAAACGGCTTCGGGTTTGCTAAAAGACGAACTTAAACAAATGGACTGTCTCTTGCTCGATTTAGCATATAAGGCTAAAGTGGAAGCGGGCGGCGCGCTTGCCGTGGACAGGCAGCTGTTTTCTCGCCTTATTGAGGACAAACTTTTTTCTTATAAAAACTTCAAACTTATAAGGCAGGAAGTCAAGGCTTTGCCCGACGCTCCGACGATAATATGCTCGGGTCCTTTAACGTCGGAAAGTCTCGGGGAAGCAATTAAAGAAAGATTCGGCGGCGG
The DNA here is from genome assembly GCA_000437555.1 of Acidaminococcus sp. CAG:917. Lineage (GTDB taxonomy): Bacteria > Bacillota > Clostridia > Christensenellales > CAG-917 > CAG-917. The sequence goes on from FR901026.1 coordinate 36,162, forward strand.
ATTCTTCTTCTTTGACGCAATAGCTCCCATTGTTTCCGGGATAGATATGAATTATGCCTTTTGGGGCGGACGCTACGGAAAGGGAGACGACTATTTAAATCTCTTTATGGATAAAGAGGAATATTTGAATTTTTACAAAAATCTTATTTCCGCCGAAACGGTAAAGCTGAAAGATTTTGAGGGTAAAGAGGTTTTCGAAGGTTGTATGCCCATCGAGGTTATGGCAAAGAGAGGCGAGGACGCGATAAGATTCGGACCGCTAAAACCTGTCGGACTTTCTCATCCCGAAACGGGAAAAAAATATTATGCGGTCGTGCAGCTTAGAAAGGAAAATTTAAAAGGCGACTGTTTCAATATGGTGGGATTTCAAACAAATCTCACTTTCAAAGAGCAAAAGAGAGTGTTTTCATTGATACCGGCCTTGCATGACGCCGAGTTTTTAAGATACGGAGTTATGCACAAAAACACATATATCAATGCCCCGAAGATTTTAAATAAAGGCTTTCGGGTTAAAGGGGACAAGCCCGTATACATTGGCGGTCAGCTTTCGGGAGTGGAAGGATACGTCGAATCGATTATGAGCGGCCTTATAGCGGCGGTTAATCTGCACAGAGAGCTTGAGGGCAAAGAGGCGATTGCTCCTCCTTATACGACGATAAGCGGTGCGCTGTGCGCTCATACGACGACGGCTACTTCAAACTATCAGCCGATGAACGCCAACTTCGGAATTTTGCCTCATATAGAGTGCAAAGACAAAAAAAACAGAAAAAAAGAGTATTACCAAAGGGCAATGTGTGATATAATGCCATTTGCGGAATGCTTGAATAAATAGGAGAATTTTATGGAATTTAAAGGAACTACCATTTGCGCCGTAAAACGCAACGGAGAAACGGCAATCGCAGGCGACGGACAGGTCACCTTGAGCGAAAGCGTCATCTTCAAGGGTAATGCGGTCAAAGTTAAAAGAATATACGACGACAAAGTCGTCATAGGATTTGCGGGCTCCGTAGCGGATGCATTCGCGCTTTCGGAAAAATTTGAGGAGATGCTGCAAAAATACAGCGGAAACCTTATGAGAAGTGCTGTCGAGCTTGCCGACCTTTGGAGAACGCAAAACGCCATGCGCCGCTTAGAGGCGATGATGATTGTAGCGGATAAAGATACGCTTTTGCTTGTCAGCGGCAACGGCGAGGTCATCGAACCCGAAAGCGGAATCTGCGCTATCGGCAGCGGCGGAAACTATGCCTTGGCGGCGGCGAGGGCACTTGTGCAGAACACCGACCTTGACTGCGTCGAAATTGCCAAAAAAGCACTTTTGATTGCAAGTGAGATTTGCGTTTACACAAACGACCATATCACGGTCGAAAAGGTATGAGGTGATTTATGAACGAATTGACTCCGAAAAAAATCGTCGAAGAATTAGACAGATATATAATAGGTCAGCATAAAGCTAAAGTGGCGGTGGCTATTGCGCTCAGAAACAGATATCGCCGCAGCAAACTCAGCGAGGAGATGAGAGAGGAAATCACGCCCAAAAACATAGTTATGAAAGGACCTACGGGCGTGGGTAAAACGGAAATAGCCAGGCGTCTTGCCAAAATCGTCAAAGCTCCTTTTGTCAAGGTCGAGGCGACAAAGTTTACCGAAGTAGGCTATGTAGGACGTGACGTAGAGTCGATAATAAGAGACCTTGTAGAAGTTTCGATAAGACTTGTAAAAGACGAAAAGGTAAAAGAGGTTATGCCCCGCGCGATAGAGATTGCCGAAAATAAGATTTTGCAGGTTATTTTTCCGATTATAAAAAAGGATACCGCCGACGGCAAGAGCGATGCGGAACTTAAAGAAGAAATTCTCTCCGAACTCAGAAAGGGCAATCTTGACAATATGACGGTTGAAGTTGAAATGGCAATACAGCCAAAACCCATTCAGGTTGCGCCCGGTCAGGAAGGTATCAACATAGGCGATATCTTCGGAGGAATACTTCCTCAGCAGAAAAAGAAAAGACGCCTTACCGTAAAAAGGGCGATGGAGATAATTAAAAACAACGAAGCGGAAAAGATGCTTGACAGCGACAGCATAAACGTCGAGGCTCTTCAAAGAGCGGAACAGGACGGCGTTGTGTTTATCGACGAGATAGACAAAGTGGCAGGCAGAAGCGGCGGTCAAGGTCCCGACGTTTCCAGAGAGGGCGTGCAAAGGGATATTCTTCCCATTGTCGAAGGTTGCACCGTTCAGACGAAATACGGCTCGCTGAAGACGGACTTTATCCTTTTCATAGCGGCAGGAGCTTTTCACGTTTCCAAAGTGTCCGACCTCATTCCCGAGCTTCAGGGACGTTTCCCCATTAAGGTGGAACTCGACAACCTTACCGAGGACGATTTCGTCAAAATTCTGACGGAACCGGACAACGCCGTATTAAAGCAATACAAAGAGCTTTTAAAGGTGGACGGAGTGGAACTTAATTTCAGCAAAGACGCCATAAAGGAAATTGCCAAAGCCGCTTATATGCAAAACGAAACGAGCGAAAACCTCGGTGCAAGAAGACTTCACGCCGTGCTTGAAGATTTGCTTTCGGATATTTTATATGAAGCGGACGACAGCGTGACAACAAAAATCGATATAGACAAGAAATTTGTAGAGGAGCACCTTTCCAAAGCGTTAAAGGGCGCAAACCTCAAAAAATTTATTTTGTAGGAGAAATATGTTTACTATACCAAAGGGCACAAAGGATATGCTTCCCGAAGAGGCTTTTAAGTGGCATTACGTCGAAAACACGGCAAGGAACGTTGCCGCTCAGTTCGGCTTTAAAGAAATAAGAACGCCCGTTTTCGAGCATACAGAGCTATTCCTCAGAGGAGTGGGCGAAACAACCGACATTGTCACAAAAGAAATGTATACCTTCGAGGATAAGGGCGGCCGCTCCGTTACGCTCAAACCGGAAGGCACGGCAGGCGTGGCGAGGGCATACGTTTCATCTGTTCAGGGCAGCGGTATTCTTCCTTATAAAATGTATTATCTTACCCCCGTTTTCCGTTATGAAAGACCGCAGGCGGGAAGACTGAGAGAGCATCACCAATTCGGCGTTGAACTATACGGAGCCGCATCGGCTATTATACGGAGCCGCATCGGCTATGGCGGACGTCGAGGTCATATCTCTCGCCAAAAGATTTTTCGATACGATAGGGCTTGAAAAGCTCACCTTAAATATAAACAGCATAGGCTGCCCTAAGTGCAGAAAGGTATATAACGAGGCTTTAAAGCAATATCTTTTCGAGCACCTCAAGGATATGTGCCCGACGTGCAACAGCCGTTTTGAAAAAAATCCGCTCAGAATTTTAGATTGCAAAGAGGAAAAATGCAAAACGGTCACGGCAAAGGCTCCCGTCGTTCTCGATTATCTTTGCGACGAGTGCAAAGAGCATTTTGAAAAACTCAAAAGAGGATTGGACGAAGTCGGCATAAAATACGTTGTCAATCCGAAAATAGTAAGAGGTCTTGACTATTACACCAAAACGGTATTTGAATTCGTATCCGATGCGATAGGCGCACAAGGCACCGTATGCGGCGGAGGCAGATACGATTCTTTAGTGGAGGAAGTAGGAGGAAAGCCCACGCCCGCCGTCGGATTCGGTATGGGACTCGAAAGACTCTTGATTGTGCTTGAAAGCGAAAATCTTTTAGAGCGCGCTCCCAAAGAGGCAGTCGACTATTATATCGGCTCCATGGGAGAGAAAGAGGCGGACTATGCCTTAAAACTTGCCGCTTCACTTAGAGCTAAAGGTAAATCGGTCGAAACGGATTTGGTGGGCAGAAGCGTCAAAGCGCAAATGAAATATGCCGATAAAATAGGCGCAAAATACGTCATTATAATAGGAGACGACGAAATCAAGTCAAAAATATTCAAGGTTAAGGATATGGCCTCTGGCGAGGAAAAGACAGTTTCGGCGGACGAGTTATGATAGAAAAGGGCACAATCGTAAAAATAAAAGGCGACAAAGCAACGGTGCAGTTTGACCGCAAGTCCGCTTGCGACAAATGTCATATGTGCGCCGTCACCAAAGACTCAATGAAAGTTCAGGTAGTCGTCAAAAATACGCTCAATTTAAACGTGGGCGATTATGTCGCTGTTGAAATGGGCAGGCGATTTGTGTTGACAGCGGCGTTTATAGTTTATATAATACCCTTGGTGCTGGTGGGAATCGGCATCGGAATAGGATATGCCATAAGCGAAATGTGGCAGGTAATACTCGCTCTTATCGGACTCGTGGTCGGATTTGTTATTTCCACGGTTTTAGACAGAGTATTGCGCAAAAAGAAGGGGTTTGTTCCCGTGATGGTGGATATCCCCATTGAAAACGAACAATTCAGGCTGGAAAGTCTTCAGCCGTCGGACGGACAGGCAAGTGACCCGACAATCGGTCAGACGCCCTCAGAGAGCGTGAGCACTTTTTCAGATACAACTCACGAAAACTCAAAGGATTTACCGTCGGACGAAGATAAACCAAAGGACTAAAGCCTGGGTGATAATTTTTTAAGGAGTAACAAAATGAGTTTAGTTATTACTAGCGAGAATTTCAACGAAACAATCACAGGTAAAGAAGTAACGCTTGTCGACTTCTGGGCGCCGTGGTGCGGACCTTGCAAAATGCTCGGGCCCGTCATCGACGAAATCTCAAACGAGCTCGGCGATAAAATCAACGTGGGTAAAATCAACGTTGACGAAAATCCCGACCTTGCGGATAAGTTTAACATCAAGTCAATTCCCACTTTAATCGTTTTTAAAAACGGAGAAAAAGTCGAGGAAATGACAGGATTCAGAACAAAGGCGCAAATCGTTGCGTCAATCGACAAAGCATTAAATTAGCGAGGTAAATATGGTCGACCTTAAAACTATCAGACAAACGGACGCGGAAGTTTTCGACGCTATGGCGCTTGAGCTCGAACGTCAGCAGAACAATCTTGAGCTTATTGCAAGTGAAAACATTGTCTCTCCCGCAGTTATGGCGGCAGCAGGCTCATATCTTACAAACAAGTATGCCGAAGGATATCCGGATAAAAGATATTACGGCGGCTGTCAATACGTCGACATAGTCGAAAAGCTCGCAATTCAAAGAGCTAAAGAACTTTTCGGCGCCGAACACGTAAACGTTCAGGCTCACAGCGGCTCAAACGCCAACTTTGCCGTATATTACGCTATGCTCAGCCCCGGCGACACCGTTTTGGGTATGTCGCTTGCGGACGGCGGTCACTTAACGCACGGAGCGAAAGTCAATCTGAGCGGTAAAATTTTTAATTCCGTCACATACGGCGTGGACGCCGAAACGGGCAGGATAGACTATGACAAAGTTTTGGAAATTGCTAAAGAGTGCAAGCCCAAAATGATTGTGGCGGGCGCAAGCGCATATCCCAGAGCACTCGATTTCAAGAAATTCAGAGAAATCGCGGACGCCGTCGGCGCATACCTTATGGTAGATATAGCGCATATTGCCGGTCTTGTAGCCGCAGGTCTTCACGAAAGTCCGGTTCCGCTTGCCGATTTTGTCACCACGACTACTCATAAGACGCTCAGAGGACCCAGAGGCGGTATGATTATGTGCAAAGAGCAATATGCTCAGCAAATAGACAAAGCTATTTTCCCGGCGTCGCAGGGCGGTCCTTTAATGCATATCATTGCGGCAAAGGCAATCGCATTTAAAGAGGCGCTTTCCGACGAGTTTAAACAATATCAAAAACAAATCGTGCTCAACGCCAAAACGCTTGCCGATACGCTTCTGTCGAGAGGAGTCAAACTCGTTTCCGGAGGAACGGACAACCATCTTATGCTCGTAAACCTTGTCGGAACGGGCGTTACGGGAAAAGAACTCGAGCATCTTTTAGACGAGGCAAGAATAACGGTAAATAAAAACGCTATTCCCAATGACCCCGAAAAACCGTTTGTCACGAGCGGCGTAAGAATAGGCACTCCTGCCGTTACTACAAGGGGAATGAAAGAGGAAGAGATGAGGCAAATAGGAAATATGATTGCCGATATTATCGAACAGAAAGAAGCGGCAATCGAAAAAGTCAAAGCAAACGTTATCTCGCTTTGCAAAAGATATCCTATTTACGCAAACGATATCGTAAAATAGACTTAAAGCTTTTTGACTGAATGCCTTTTAAATTTTGCTAACGTTGATTTAGGTTAGGGCTAAATTTATCACGGCGAAATATATAAAACGGGAGAATAGCTCCCAAAAGTTTAATCCATGCCTTTTTTTGCCGATGTTTATGCAGCTATGCAGAACATCGGCTTTTTTTTGTCTTGACTTGTAAATTTATTTAGGACTATTTTAATTTCTGAAATACACGGAGCAAATTGTACTCTTAAAAATTTCTCACACCTAAAATATGTAAATATTGCGCACTATATATAAAAATCCTTATAAAGCGAAGTTGACTTGAAAGTGTAAAGGCTATAAATTTTAAGAATTAAAAGCTTTTGTACGACAGCGATAATACACGTTAGCGTTTTTGGCAGTCGTGAAGATAACAAAGAGCTTCGTTTACCTCGTTTGTTGAAAAGCCTTTGATTTCTTCAAAGGTATTGGCAATGTTTTGTTGTTTTTCCGACGTATTCATGGCGGAACATTGACCTGTACCGCAGGACGAGCCGAACATTTTTTCCGCTTCTTTTAAATATTCGTCCTCTTTGCGCACGGGTTTATTTGCGTTTAAAAGGGCGGGCAAAAGACTGAGCAACATATTTGTTTTGTCCGTTCCCTGACCTTGCGGATTTTGCCCCGAATTTTGCAAGTTTTGTCCGAAAGCTCCCATAAGGCTTTGCGCCATATTGTTTAAACCGTTTTGTCCTCCGTTGTCCGAATTTAAATTTCCCCCTCCGAGCAAAGACGTCAATAAAGTTAAAACGTCATTTCCGCCTCCGCTTTTGCCGCCCGTCAAAGCAGTAAGTAAAGATAAAATCATCGGATTCATATTATCTGCTCCTTTTTCACAATACAGTATATGCAAGCATATATTTGATAGTGTCGGGAGGATATATGGATTTTAAAACTTTTTCAAACAATTCCGATTGCAATAAAAGCACAAAAAATACATATCAAAACGAAAAAGACGTCTATGAAGCCGTAGACAAGTTAAAGGGAAAATCGGAAGGCGAACTGCTCAGCGATTTAATGGGTGAAGCGGCAAGGCTTAAAAGGGAAGGCAAGTTTAACCCGTCCGAACTCGAGGCGGTATACGACACGGCAAAGGGAATGATGAACGACGCTCAATTGAAAAGGCTAAGAAGTCTTATAGACATGCTCAAATGATAGAGAGAAAGCTTCATTATGAATTGGTATCAAAGCTGAAAGAGGGAGGACAGCTTCCCGCTTTGGTATACGTAAAAAACGGATTTGACCTGTATTTTGCCGAACGCAATTTTAAAATTATAAAGCGTTATCCCATAGTTAACGCCGTTGGAGTCAATCTTGATTTTAATACGGCAATGAAGCTGTCAAGTGTGGACGGCGTCGACTACATAGCTGCGGAAAGCAAAGTTTCCACTTTGGACGACGTCAATGACGTCGAAAAAATTTCCATTGACGAGGCTATAAAAACGCGAAATAAAACCCGACCCGTTTATGCTCAGTCGAAAAAAGTTTCGACCGAAAGTCTGTCTATACCGCCCGATATGGACGGAAAGGGCGTGGGGCTATGCGTGCTCGATACGGGCGTTATGCCGCATCTCGATTTATGGCTGCCATCGCAGAAATTAACGTGCTTTAAAGACGTGTTAAACGAAAAAGAAGCACCTTACGACGACAACGGACACGGAACGTTTGTGGCGGGAGTGGCTCTTGGCACGGGAATAATGTCGGCAAAAAAAGTGTCGGGGGTCGCAAGCGGCGCAAATCTTATATCCGTAAAAGCGATAAACGATAACGGCGTTGCAGGTGCGTTTAAAATTTTGGACGGAATGCAATGGATACTCGACAACAGAAAAAAGCAGAAAATCGACGTTGTGTGTATGTCTTTCGGCGCCGAACCAGAAGCGCATGACCCGCTGTGTATAGGAGCGGAAACTCTTGTCAAAAACGGGATATGCGTCGTGGCGGCGTCGGGAAACAGCGGAAAGGACAGTATAAAGTCACCTGCCGTCAGTCCATACGTCATTTCCGTCGGTGCGGTAGACGACGATTATAAAGTGGCGGAATTCACCTCTACGGGGACGGTAAACGGTCAAGCGTGGCCGGACGTTTATGCCAAAGGAGTTAAAATTGCAGGGCTAGGCGGTTCGGGATATGTAAAAATGAGCGGCACCAGCGTAGCCGCTCCTTATATTGCCGCCGCTTGCTGTCTTTTAAAGCAAAGATATCCCGACCTTAGCCCGCTTGAGATAAAGCGAATAATACTGAGGGAGGCGGAAATTTATAAATACGTCAAAGTATTAGAGTTTCTTAAACGACCAACCGTTTAAAATTTCTTTTTTCTTAATCATTATTTTTTCAAGCGCGCTTATAAGCGCGTTTATTTCTTTTTCGGTGTTATCTGCGCCTATACTCACTCTGACGAGTCCGCTTTCCAATGTGCCGAGATAATTGTGAATAAGCGGCGCGCAGTGCAGACCGCTTC
>FR901026.1:44785-47638 GCA_000437555.1 Acidaminococcus sp. CAG:917
AGTGCAGACCGCTTCTTGTTGCAAAACCGAGCGCGTTTAATTCGTCCGCCATGACCGTTGGCGGAATGTCGGCGTCTTTAAAAGAAAAAATACCTAACTGCGGATTTACCGAATAGTTTATAAGCCCGATAGAGCCGAGTGCATACATTAATTTTTCGGATAATTTCAAAACTTTCCTTTTTGAATTTTCAAGATTTTCAATACTCCATTTTGCGCCCTCGTAAAGAGCGTGAATTCCTGCCGAAAACTGCGTCCCCGCTTCAAAACCTTCGGGCGCATAAAGTGGCTGATAAACGCTGTCCGATGACGTTCCTGTCCCGCCGTATATGAGGGGAGATAATTTTATATTATCTTTAAAAATCAAAAATCCCACTCCCTGAATGCCGTGCAGACTTTTATGCGCGGGCATCGCAAGCATATCTATATTATATTTTGTCATATTTATTTCGTAAAACGGAGAACCTTGGGCACCGTCGACGAGCAGAAGGGTTTTATCGCTTTTCTTTTTTCCCACTTCCTCAATATCGCTCACGGCTCCCGTCACGTTTGAAGCGAGGTTCATTCCTATAAAATCGGCGTCGTATGCAATTCGCAATATGTGTTTTGGATTTATGCTCATATTATCCGAAGGATTTACGACAAACAGATTCGCTCCTTTTGATTTCAAATTAAAAAGAGGACGCAGCATTGCATTGTGGTCGTTCACCGTTGTTACGATTTTGTTTGACGGATTAAGACAGCCGAAAACGGCAAGATTTATCGCCTCGGTGCAGTTTTTTGTAAACACAACGTTATATCCGCTTTCCGCTCCGTATATCTTTAATAACAGGCGACGGGTTTTTTCGTTGTTCACCATCGCATATATCGCGTCGTCGTGTCCGCTTCTGCCGCTGTTTGCGCTGTGAACGGTATCGTAGACGAGAGCTTTTATCGCTTTTTTGGGCTTAAATCTCGAAGTTGCCGCATTGTCAAAATAAATCATTTAATCACCTTACACATATATTATATTAGAGTCTTAATACATTGTATTCGAGGAGGTTTAATAATGGGAGAAATTATTGTCGTCATAAAATCAAGGGCGGGTGCGCTGAGATTTTACGACGAACTGAGAAGCTACAACATATCTTGCCGACTTATTAACACGCCTAAAGAGGCAAAGACGGGTTGCGGACTTTCCGTAAAACTGCTTGCCAAAGATTTGAAAAGGGCTCAGATAATTTTATCGAGGGGAATAGTCGGCGTAGAGGGAATATTTTCCGTCGAGCGGGGCGGATTAAAAAGAATCGGCTGAATTTCTAAATATTATACGGTTTTATATGATTAGTTGCTACTATGCAGTCATAAAAAGCTAAGGTATGGCTTTAAGCCGACACTAAACCTTTTAAGACTCTGACCGCTAAACGGACGCTTGCCGTCCGTTTTTAATTTATAAAAAAATTTTAAAGTTTCACGGCTTTGCATTAAATCCTGCGATTTATTGTAACCTTTATTTTTGCAATTCGCTAAAATCCGATTTTAAATTTATTTTTAAAGCTTTGAGTTTGGTATTTCAATAGGCAAAAATCCTTCTTTCAATTAAAAAATAAATTTTTTTATTTAACTAATCTTAAAATTACGATTTTTAAACATTCAATCTCTGATATCGATTCTAACCGTATTGTTTACAATAAAATCATATCGATAAAAAAGTAGCAAATAGACCGTATAAAATGAAAAAATAAAAGCGTTTTTGCAAATTATTTATAATTTAATTGCAAACGTCCGCATTTTATGCAATAATACATTGATGAAACCAAAAGAAGAAGATTTGCTATCGGTATTGGAACAATTACACCCGACAGCGGATTGCGAACTCAATTTTAAAACGCCGTTCGAGCTTTTAGTAGCGGTCATTTTATCTGCACAATGCACGGATAAAAGGGTCAACACCGTTACCGAAACGCTGTTTCAAGTCGCTTCCACGCCGTCAGATTTTGTCAATATGGATACCGAACAGCTTGAAAAGATGATTTTCAGCTGCGGTTTTTACCACAACAAGGCAAAAGCAATCAAGGAAATGTCAAAGTGCCTTGTGGATAAATACGACAGCGTCGTTCCGTCCGATTTAAACGAGCTTATAAAGCTGTCCGGGGTCGGCAGAAAAACGGCAAACGTCGTCTACGCCGTAGCTTTTCACGGGCAGGCGATAGCGGTTGATACTCACGTTTTCAGAGTGGCAAACAGATTGGGAATCGCAAAGGCGTCGACTCCGCTCGATACCGAAAAGCAGCTTCAAAAATATTTCTCGCCAAATAATTGGTCAAGGGCGCACCATTTGCTCTTGTTCCACGGAAGATACATATGCAAATCGCAAAAACCCGATTGCGTATCCTGTCCGCTTAAATCTATGTGCGACTATTATCAGGAGGCAAAATGTACGAAATAATCAAAAAGAGAGAGCTTGCTCAAAACGTTCATGAATACGTCATAAACGCTCCGCACGTTGCAAAGCATTGCCTTGCGGGACAGTTTATCATTTTAAGGAGCGATGAAAAGGGCGAAAGAGTGCCTTTTACCATTTGCGACTATGACCGTGAAAAAGGAACGGTTTCCATTTTGGTGCAAACGGTGGGATATACAACCGCAAAATTGGCGACAATGAAAGAGGGCGACTGTCTCGAATCTTTCGCCGGTCCGCTTGGAAATCCCACAGACCTTACCGATTATAAAAACATATTGCTTGTCGGAGGAGGAATAGGCGTTGCCGTCGTATATCCTCAGGCTAAACAGCTCACGATGAGCGGTAAAACTCCCGATGCGATTTTGGGTGCAAGAAACAAGGACCTTATTTTCTTTGAAGATGAGATGAAGAGC
>FR901026.1:47652-49347 GCA_000437555.1 Acidaminococcus sp. CAG:917
AGATGAAGAGCGTCTGCAAGGACTTATACATTATGACGGACGACGGCACGCAGGGACAAAAAGGTTTTGTAACCGATAAAATAAAAGAGCTTTTTGACAGCGGGAAAAAATACGACGTCATTTTTGCCGTCGGACCCATGCCTATGATGAAAGCGGTAACTGCGCTTGCCGTAGGCTACGGCGTAAAGTGCATTGTCAGTATGAACTCAATGATGGTGGACGGCACGGGTATGTGCGGCTGCTGCAGAGTTATGGTGGACGGTCAGGTCAAATATGCCTGTATCGACGGACCTGAATTCGACGGTGCGCTCATCAATTTCGACGAGGCTATGGCTCGTTCAAAATTCTATCACGAACAGGAAAAAGAGCACTATTGCAATTTGAGAGACGGCAACGTCGACAAGCGTCACGAAATGCCTCTTCAGCCCGTAGAACAGAGGATAAAAAACTTTGACGAGGTGGCTCTCGGCTTTGACGACAATACAGCGATGCTCGAAGCTCAAAGATGCCTTAACTGTAAAAATCCGCAATGCGTCAAAGGCTGTCCCGTATCGGTAAACATTCCGCAGTTTATATCGGCTTTAAGATGCGGAGATGCGCTTGCCGCCGCGGACATAATAAAGCAAACCAACAATCTGCCTGCCATTTGCGGAAGAGTCTGTCCGCAGGAAAAGCAGTGCGAGGCAATGTGTATAAGAAAGGCAAAACTCGGAGGCTCCGTCGCTATAGGCGCGCTTGAGAGATATTGTGCAGATATCGCGCTTAAAAAGCAGAAGGAATGCCCAAAAGAGATTAAAAAGAACGGCAAAAGAGTTGCCGTTATAGGAAGCGGTCCTTCAGGACTTACCTGCGCTGCGGACCTTGCCGCAAACGGCGTTGAGGTTGTCCTTTATGAAGCGCTTCATAAAGCGGGAGGCGTGCTTATTTACGGCATACCCGAATTCAGGCTTCCCAAAGAGGTTGTGTCCAAAGAGATTGAAAGAGTAAAAGAACTCGGTGTGGAAATAAGGTTAAACGAAATTGTAGGAAAAACTGTGTTTATCGATGAGCTTTTGGAAAACTTCGATGCCGTGTTTATAGGTTCGGGAGCGGGTCTTCCCGTGTTTTTGAACGTTGAGGGCGAAAACCTCTGCGGAGTTTATTCGGCAAACGAATACCTGACTAGAATAAATCTTATGAAAGCGTATAAGTCGGACAGCAGCACTCCTTTGCAGATAGCAAAAAATCCCGTAATCGTGGGAGCGGGCAACGTCGGGATGGACGCCGCAAGAACGGCACTCAGGATAAGCGGAAAGGCAACGCTTGTATATCGCAGAACAAAAGAGGAAATGCCGGCAAGATATGAAGAAATTTTGCATGCGGAAGAAGAGGGCGTCAAATTCGAGCTTTTGACGGCGCCCAAAAAGATACTCGGCAAAGACGGACACGTCACGGGACTTCTGTGTCAGAAAATGGCGCTTGGCGAGAAAGACGCGTCGGGCAGAGCTAAACCCGTGCCTGTCGAAGGAAGCGATTTCGTCATTGAATGCGACCAGGTTATAGTGGCACTCGGAACCAAACCCAATCCCATTATTAAAAACAGCTGCCGTGAGCTTGAAACGACAAACAAAGGAATTATTGTCACCGAGGAATCGACGGGGCAGACGAGTATAGACAGAGTTTATGCGGGCGGCGACGCTCAGACGGGTGCGGCTA
>FR901026.1:49355-49601 GCA_000437555.1 Acidaminococcus sp. CAG:917
CGCTCAGACGGGTGCGGCTACCGTTATAAGTGCTATGGGCGCAGGTAAGAGAGCGGCAAAATCCATTATGGAAAGACTCGGTATAGCAAAATAGCCTTCGGCACAAGCAGAGCATTTACAGTGCTTGCCTTAGGAGGAAATATGTTTTTGGATTATGTTAAAATATTTATAAAGGCAGGCGACGGCGGAAACGGAGCCGTCAGTTTTCACCGTGAAAAATTCGTGCCCGACGGCGGTCCCGACGGC
>FR901027.1:0-15975 GCA_000437555.1 Acidaminococcus sp. CAG:917
CCCTTGTCGGCTTTGGCTACAAACCGTACCCCATACGGTTTGCTTTACGCGTCGCCCCAACTGAGCCATAGCAGCGTATTTAATATAAATATCAATATTGAAGCTTTCTGCCTGCGCTGTGATACTTGCCTTTACTCAATCTTTAAGCGGCGTTATGCCGCTCAAAGACGAGATATATTTTATAATAAACAATTTAAAATGTCAAACGATATACGCAAGGAAAATCATTCGGAAAAACATTTTTGCAGCACGATTTCCATTCTTGCTATCTTGATTGCAGAAACGAACACTTTCATTGCGAATTCGAGTTCTTCTTCCGACGGAACGGACGGAGCAATACGAATATTGCGGTTATAGTCGTCCATACCGTAAGGGAAAGTTGCTCCCGCTTTGGTGAAGGAAACGCCTGCCGATTTAGCGAGTTCGACAATTCTTGCCGCACAGCTCTTGACGTCGACGGAAACGAAATAACCGCCGTTGGGCTTTGACCATTTGACGAATTTGTCGTCGGTGAAAGCATCCGAGAGCGCTTTGTCGACAATTTGGAATTTAGGACGCAAAATGTCGGCGTGCTGTTTCATGAGTTTTTGAACGCCGTCCTTATTTTTAAGGAAAAGAGCGTGCATATATTGATTTACTTTGTTAGGTCCTATCGTCTTATAGAAAAGGTGACTTTTAATTTCTTCCACGTTCTTGACGCTGGTTGCCACGCAACTTATGCCTGCGCTTGCAAAGGTGATTTTAGACGTTGAGGCAAACTCGTAAATTCTGTCTTTGGTATCCGCTTTTTTGGCGACCTCGAATATATTTTTGAGTTTATCGTCCTCGTCGTAGAGCCCGTGCACGCAGTAGGCGTTATCCCAAAAGACTCTGAAGTCTTCTGCCGCCGTAGGCATGGTGGCGATACGCTCTACCACTTCGTCGCTATATGTAATACCAGTGGGATTGCTGTATTTAGGCACGCACCATATACCCTTTATCGATGCGTCCGCTTTTACCATAGGCTCAACAAGGTCCATATCGGGGCCGTCGTCGAGCATGGGAACGGTTATCATTTCTATTCCGAGAGCCTCGCAGATAGCGAAGTGCCTGTCGTAACCGGGAGCGGGACAGATAAATTTAACTTTAGGGAGTTTATTCCACGGCGTGTGACCGTCGATACCGAATTGTTTTGCGAACTGCACGAGGTCATACATAATGGAAAGGCTCGAGTTGTCCATAACGATGACTTCTTCCGATTTAACGCCCAAAATTTCCGCAAAGAGTTCGCGGCTTTCTTTTGTTCCCAAAACTCCGCCATAGTTGCGCACGTCTATATTTTGAGAAATAAAGTCTGCGTCTTTGACCGTATCGAACATGGGAACGGAAAGGTCAAGTTGCTCGGAAGAAGGTCTGCCTCTCGTCATATCGACGACACGTCCCTCTTTTGCGAGCTTTTTGAGGACCTTTTGCTCGGCTGCAAGCTGTTTTTCAAGTTCGTCTTTTGTTAAAGTTTTATAATCCATTTAATTCTCCTCGACTAAAGACAATAGCACATTATGTCTAAAAAGACAAGCAATTTTCCGTTTTTGAGATTTAATCTTCCTGATTTTTCCTGACAAGAAGTTTTACGGGCGTACCCTCGAAATCGAACGTATTTCTGAGCGCGTTCTCCAAATAGCGCTTATAGGAAAAATGCATAAGTTCGGGGTTGTTTACCTTTAGCACAAACGTAGGCGGATTGGAAGCAATCTGCGTTATGAAAAATATTTTTAGCCTTTTACCGTTTTTTGACGGCGGCTCGCTTATTCTCGTGGCGTCGATAAGCATCTCGTTTAAAAGCCCGGTGGAAATTCGCCTCGAGGCATTTTCATACACCTTTTCGATATACGGCAACAGATTGTCAAGCCTTTTTCCCGTCTTTGCGGAAATATACATTGGCTTTATATAGTCCATAAACTTGAGTTCCGTTTTGACTTTGTTGTTAAACTCGTTTACGGTTGATGTATCCTTTTCAATCAAATCCCACTTATTAAAGACAAATACAACGGGTTTCCCCTCATCGTGAACAAATCCGGCTATCTTGACGTCCTGTTCGGTGAGCCCCTCGCTTGCGTCGCATACTATCACGGTTACGTCGCTGCGTCGAACGCTGCCAAGTGAGCGCATAACGCTGTAACGCTCTAACCCTTGGTCGATATTCCCCTTTTTGCGCATACCCGCGGTATCTATAATAATATATTTTTTGCCGTTTATCTCAAGAGCCGTGTCGATTGAATCTCTCGTAGTTCCCGCTATATCGGATACGATAACTCTGTCATAGCCCAGAAGTCTGTTGGTTATCGACGATTTGCCCGCATTCGGTTTTCCCACGATTGCAATTTTTAACGCTTCTCCCTCATCGGAATGCAAAGACGT
The DNA here is from genome assembly GCA_000437555.1 of Acidaminococcus sp. CAG:917. Lineage (GTDB taxonomy): Bacteria > Bacillota > Clostridia > Christensenellales > CAG-917 > CAG-917. Next base: position 2,398 of record FR901027.1, read on the forward strand.
TTCAACGTCGGACAGCACCTCGTCGAGAAGGTCACCTATGCCCTTTCCCTGCTCTGCCGAAACGGCGAGAGGTTCGCCGAAACCTAAAGCGTAAAAGTCGTATAGGGTGTCTTTTTCGTTGTTGTCGAGCTTGTTTACCGCTAAAACGACGGGTGCGCTAGAGCGCCTTAAATATCCCGCCACCTGTTCGTCATCGGCGGTTATACCCGTCTTTCCGTCCACAACGAAAATAATGACGTCCGCCATATCGATGGCAAGCTCTGCCTGAGCCTTGATATGCCGCCACATCTCGTCGGTCGACTTAAGTTCGAGTCCTCCCGTATCTATAAGAGTAAACGCTTTACCGCACCACTCGCAATCGACGTAAACCCTGTCACGGGTAACGCCGGGAGTGTCCTCGACTATAGATATTCTTTTTCCTGCAATTTTGTTAAAAAGCGTCGATTTGCCCACGTTCGGACGCCCTACTATTGCAATCAACGGTTTCGTTTTCATATTAACTCCGAAAGTTTACTTATTAAATCTTTGCCCGTCTCGTCCAAAACGATTATCGGTGCGCCAAGTCTTTCCGATAAATCTTTTAGAGAAACGTTATCCAAAAACACGGTGGAAAATTCTTTTAACATATTCGACGGCACGGTATAGAAATCATAGCCTCTCGGCGCCTGCCCGTCTATATCCGTTGCGGTGACAAGTCCTGTCACGGTGACGGTTTCACCGAAAAATTTGTTTTTTACGGCGAACACGTCCAACGAAAGCCCCGTCTTTTTTTCGATAAGTTTTGCCGTTTCCTTTAAGACGGGATAAAATGACACGCCCGTCAGCATACAGACCTTTTTGTTTATGGAAACGCTCGGCTCCGTGTCGAGAGAATAAGAGACGCTTTCCAAAAACTCACGCACGAGTCCCACGCCGTTTTCAATCTGCGGAAAATCCTGATAATAGTCGTATTCGGGAATTTTTTTGCCCGCTTTCATATATAACTCGTCCGCGGCGTAGCAAAAACCGCCGAATTTTTTATACAGCCTTTCCGTTTGCTCTATAATCTTTTTTGCGCCCTCTTTGTCTATCGGTGAAATTTTTTCCAGTCCTTCACGGTGCTTTGTAAGTCCCACGGGAACAACGGCGACCGACAGCACGTTTTCGATTTGGTGCAGTTTTTCTATCGAATCTTCCAAAACCGCCCCGTCGTTGACGCCGGGAACGATGACGAGCTGAGTGTGCATCTTAATGCCTCCGTCGGACAGTCTTTGCATTATTTCTCTGAGTTTTAAAGTGGCAGGATTTTTAACCAGCGAATAGCGGACTTTGTCGTCCATGGCATGCACGGAAATATAGAGCGGAGAAAGTTTAAGACGAAGTATTCTTTCTATATCGCTTTCCGTGACGTTGGTGAGCGTTATATATGAGCCGCTTATAAACGAGAAGCGATAATCGTCGTCCTTGACGTAAAGCGCAGAGCGCATGTTTTTAGGCATCTGGTCGACAAAGCAAAACGTGCATTTGTTCTTGCATCTTGCGGGCGTGAGTTCTTCGTCAATCTCGATGCCGAGCGAATCCTCCGCCTTTTTTTTGACTTTTATTGTCTTGAGTTTTCCCTTTCTTTCGACGACGCAAAAAAAGGATTCAAGCGAGTCGTAAAACGCTATGTCCAAAACGTCGACGAACAATTCTCCGTCAAAGGACACGATTTTGTCACCCGTTTTAAATCCTTGTTTTTTACCTTTTTTACCTAAGGCTATAATAGTTGCCATATTACTCCGACGCCGACGGCATTAAAGACGCCAAAAAGGCGCAGATATCTTTAAGCTGGTCGGGTTTTAATCTTTTGGATATATTTTCAACGAGCTTTTTTTGCAAATCCGTCTGAAGAAGGTCGTAAAGTTTAATTATAACGTCGGCTGGAGTCGGCGCATAGGCTATAAGCTCGTTTTGGCTCAGATACTCAACGTCCGCCTTTTGAACGTCGCTTTTGGGCGCAAACGCAATTGACGCCTTAAACGATGCAAAAGCCTTGGCAATAGTTGCCGCGTCGTAGTTGGTGATTAAAATATCGCTGACGTTGAGATAGTCGTTATATAAACTGAGTTTGTCAAAAAGCTGAACGTTGTCGCAGCCTTTAAACTCCACCTTTTTGCGCAGTTTGTTTTGAAGTTTTTTGTTCTCGACGTAGACGACTATGTTTATGATATCGCCTTGGTCGAAGAGCATATCGAGAGCCTCTAAACTTTCTTTTCCGTCCACGGCGCAAACGAATACCGTAGGATTATCCTTAAGCCCGAGTTTTTCCTTCAACTGTCTTTTCTCGTCGTCGTTGATTTTATATCCCGAAACAGGCACTCCGAGAGGCAATACGCAGCTTGCGGGTATTCCGCCGGAAACGAAAGAGTCTTTAAGTTCCTCGCTTTCGACTATGTAATAATCCACCGCAGAATCGCAAATATTTTTATCGAACGTGAAATCGGGTATCAAAGAAACAATGGGCGCTTCAAATTCGTTTTGCTTTTTTGATTCCGCCGCCGCAAGAAGTCCGTAAGCGGTAGGACATACTACCGCCACGGGGTCGAAACGCATACACGCATTGGCTATGCGCTTTGACATACCCTTACTCTTTTTCGGCTCCGCTTTCCTTGCCTGCTTTTTGAGTTTGTTAAATTTAGGAAGTTTAAAGAAAGTCTTGGAAATCCACTCAAAGTCTTTAATAGTCTTTCCGTAGCCCGTTTCGTCCATTACCACCACGTAATGACTTTTCGTTTCGTCAAAGTATTTTTTGAGCTGACCCGCCACAATATTTTTATCCTCTTTGGAGTTAACCACCAAAATATACGGGATATTTTTATACTGAGTCATTTAGTCCTCCAGCACGATAGGCATTATCACGGGGAATTGCCTGTCTTTTGCAAAATAGTTTTTAATAGGTTTCCTTATAAGTTTCGGAAGCTCGGAGCGGTCGTCCAAAGCGGAAAAATCAAGCTCGGACACGGTCTTGTCGACAAGCCTTTTTATGACGGATTCCGTCTCGTCGGTAATCCCGAAGCCCCTGGTCACCACGTCACACGGAGCGGAAAGCCTTTCCGCTTTAAAATCTATCGAAACGAGCAACACGATGAGTCCGTTTTCGGCAAGATGCCTTCTTTCGTTTATGACGCTCTTTCCGTCGTCGAGCATTTCGCCGTCAACGAATATCGAGCCGGACGGCACGTTGGGGTGCCGTTTCATTTCCGATTGATTGAATCCCCACACCTGCCCTATTTCGGGAATGGCGATATTGGCTTTAGGCACTCCGAGAGCTTCGGCAAGCATAACGTGCTTGACCTGATGACGGTATTCGCCGTGAACGGGCAGGAAAAATTTGGGACGAACGAGCGAGAGCATTATCTTTAACTCCTCTTCATAGGCGTGTCCCGAAACGTGAACGTCGTTCATTGCGTCGTAAATGACTTCGGCTCCGCACTTGAAAAGATTGTTTATGACGCGGTAGATATACTTGTCGTTGCCGGGAATCGGAGAACTTGAAAGCACGACGAGGTCGTTTTCCCCTAAAGCTATCTTATTAAACTCTCCCTGCGAAAGACGGGTGAGTGCGCTCATAGGCTCTCCCTGCGTTCCCGTTGCAATAATGAGCTGCTGAGAATAAGGAAGCTTTCCCGGTGAGTCTACTATGACGTTTTTGGGAATTTTGAGTTCTCCCACCTTTGCGCCGACTTCGACAATCATCTTCATGCTTCTGCCCGAAAGTATGACTTTTCTGCCGTATTTTTGCGCAAGATTTAAAATCTGCTGCACCCTGTAATTGCTCGAAGCAAAAGTCGCAATCGTTATCCTGCGCTCGCGGTTGTTGTTTAATATCGTATCTAAATTCTGTCCCACCACTTTTTCGGATGTGGAATGCCCCTTTCTCTCGATGTTGGTGGATTCGCCGAGCATAACCAAAACGCCCTTTGCTCCGATTTCTGCAATCCTCTGAAGATTTGTCAGTTTTCCGTCTATGGGAGTAGAATCGATTTTAAAGTCTCCCGTGAAGAACACAACTCCGACGGGCGTTTCAATGGAAAGGGCGCACGCTCCTGCCATAGAATGCGCGACTTTGATGAATTCGACGTCAAAACAGCCAAGCTTTACCCTGTCGCCCGGCTCAACCGTCTTAAGATTTGCCCTAACGTGCCTGAAGCCGAGTTTATGCTCTAAAATTCCCAGCGTTAAAGCGGTGCCGTATATGGGCACGTTAAATTCGTCCGCAAGATATTGCAGAGCGCCTATATGGTCTTCGTGACCGTGCGTTAACACTATGCCTCTCAGTTTATTTATGTTATCCGAAATGTATGTCGTATCGGGAATTATGCTGTCTATACCCGGTGTGGACTCGTCGGGGAAAGTAACGCCGCAATCTACGATGATAATGTCATTCCCGTATTCGAGGGCGGTCATGTTTTTTCCTATCTCTCCCACGCCGCCCAAAAATATGATTTTTACTTGTTTTTTTGCCACTGTAGCCTCCAATTTAAATAATTATACACCAAAAAACGGCAATTTACAATAAAATAGCCGTATATGCGAAATTTTTATGCGTGCATTTAGAAATAAATTGTCTTATATTTAAAGCAAAATAAGGGGAAACAAAAAAGCCGACCGACGTCGACTTAAAACCATACACCGCTGTCTGCGAATTTATTCGCCATATAGAGGCTGGTGAGCGTTCCCACGTCCGACCAATATCCGTCGCTTTTATATGCGAACATTTTTCCGCAAAGCGTGGGAAACAAATCTTTGCCGAAATCGAAAAATCCGTCGGGAATTAAATCGAGCACCTCTCTTTTCATGGCGTATACGCCCATATTGACAGTTTTAATTTTGGAACGCTCGGGCTTTTCTATAAAATTTATTATTCTTCCCTCGTCGTTTGTCACCACGACTCCGAACCTTGAAACGTTTTCAACCTCTTTAACCGCAAGAGTGCAAAGTCCGCCCTTATCGAAATGGAATTCGGTGAAAGCGTCGAAATCGAAGTCAAAAAAAGCGTCGCCCGATACGACCAAGAAATCGCCGCCTATCATACTTTCACAGTTTTTGACCGCCCCTGCCGTGCCGAGAGGAAACGGCTCGTCGCTGTATTTTATATTCACGCCGAATCTGTCTCCGTCTTTGAAATATCGCTTTATTACCTCGCCTTTATATCCCAGCGTGATTATAATATCCGTCAGGGAAAAAGCCTTAAGCTTTCTTATAATGTGTTCTATCATGGGATACTGTCCCACTTTAACCATAGGTTTTGGAATTTTTTCCGTCAGCGGACGAAGTCTTTCTCCTTTTCCGCCTGCCAAAATAACAACTTTCATATAGTTAGTTTAAAAAGTTTTGTCAAAATTATGCTTGTTTAGTTTACTAAAAAAACTAATTGTTGTATAATTTTTGCTGTTGATAATATATTGATTATATTTTTAATTTATATAAACAAAGGAGCTAAACAATGAGAGTCTACAATTTCGCAGCAGGTCCTTCAATGCTTCCTCTCGAGGTGTTGGAAGAAGCAAAAGCATGCCTTACGGATTACAACAATTCAGGCATGAGCGTGATGGAATTAACCCACCGCGGCAAACACTATGAACCCATTCACAACGAGTGCATTTCATTGGTAAGAGAGCTTTTAGGCGTATCCGACAATTATGAAGTGCTTCTGCTACAAGGCGGAGCTTCCACCCAATTTGAAGCGGTTCCTTTAAATCTTTTGACCTCCTTTGAGGATAAAGCCGATTATATCGTAACAGGCAACTTCTCGTCCAAGGCATATAAAGAAGCAAAAAAATACGGCGATATCGCCCTGGCAGGCTCGTCCGAGGATAAAAACTATACCTATATCCCCGAATATACGGTAAGAGACGACGCAAAGTATCTTCACATCACTTCCAACAACACTATTTTCGGTCTTGAATGGAAAAATTTCCCCGACGTCAAGATGCCCATTGCCTGCGATATGTCTTCCGACATAATGAGCCGCAAAATCGACGTCGATAAGTTCGGAGTGATATATGCCGGCGCACAAAAGAATTTAGGTCCCGCAGGCGTGACGCTCGTCATTGTCAGAAAAGACCTTTTAGAGCAGGCAAACCCGCTTTGCCCGTCAATGCTCAAATGGGCGTTGCATGCTAAAAACAACAGCCTCTACAACACTCCCCCGACGTTTGCGATATATACGATGATGCTCAATCTCCGCTATCTCAAAAAGATGGGCGGCGTTGAAAAAATGGAAAAAATCAACACGGAAAAATCAAACCTTCTTTACGACTTCATCGACAATTCCGGTTTCTACAAAAATCCTGTCAAAAAGAGCGACCGTTCAATCATGAACGTACCTTTCACCACTCCCAACCCCGACCTCGACGCCGCATGTATCAAAGGCGCCGAAGCGGCAGGACTCGTATCGCTTAAAGGACACCGCCTTGTCGGAGGACTCAGAGCTTCTATCTACAACGCAATGCCTATCGAAGGCGTAAAGGCACTTGTCGAATATCTCAAAAAATTCGAACAAGAAAACAAATAAGGTGATTTATGACAAACGTTTTAAAACTCAACGCGATTTCAAATAAAGTGGACGCCGTTCTGACCGACGGTTACACTCTCACAACAGAGTGTGCCGCTCCCGACGCGGTTTTGGTTCGCAGCTTCGTAATGCATGATTGGGCCGTTCCCGACACGCTCAAATGCGTGGCAAGAGCCGGCGCAGGAGTAAACAACATTCCCTGCGACGAATACGCAAAAAAAGGCATAGTTGTCTTCAACACTCCCGGCGCAAATGCAAACGCCGTCAAAGAGCTTGTCATCGCCGCTCTATTAATTGCCGCAAGAAACATTTTCGAGGGCAATAAATGGGCAAACTCGCTCACGGGCGACGACGTCAAAAAGCAAGTCGAAAAAGGCAAATCACAATTTGCCGGCTGTGAAATTCTCGGCAAAACCCTCGGCATTTTAGGACTCGGCGCTATCGGCAGAAAAGTCGCCGCCACGGCAAACGCACTCGGCATGCAGGTCGTAGGCTATGACCCTTACCTCTCCGATTCCGCAAAAGCGGAAATCCCTTTTGTCACCGTGTTCGACAAAATGGACGACGTATTCAAATCGAGCGACTTTGTAACTATCCATATGCCCTATACTTCCGAATTCAAAAACCTCGTGAACGCCGAAAAACTTGCGCTTATGAAAGAGAAATCCGTTTTGATTAACTGCGCAAGAGGCGAACTCGTAAACGTCGCGGACGTCAAAGAGGCGATAGCTAGCGGCAAACTTTCAAAATACGTCGTTGACTTCCCCGACGCCGATTGTTTAAATACTGACGGCATAATCGTCATTCCCCACCTCGGCGCATCAACCGAAGAGGCGGAAGACAACTGCGCTGTTATGGCGGCAAAGGAAATTAAAGAGTTTATCGAAAAAGGAAACATAGTGAACTCCGTCAATATGCCAAACCTTAAAGTGGAAAGCCAAATGGCACACCGCCTCGGCGTTTTCTACAAGGGCGAACTTAATTCCATTGACAATGCCACCGTCACTACCGCCGTCAAAGGCGACATCAAATACGCCATCATCGACAGCGACTCACCCTTGACTGCCGATATGGTAAAAGGCGACGTCTTAAAGGCAAGAGTGATTTACTAAAATAACTTATTCTTAAAAGCTCAAAAAAGCTTAAAACAAAAAGACGGCAATGCCGTCTTTTTTTGTTATGCGATTTTTATAAAATTCTTTTTATTATTTTCTGCTGTTTTGTTATCGATGTTTGTTATTACGGATTTTTTATTGTTGCTCTTTATCGCCGTTTTTCTTTCGATTGCCGTTACGCCCAAAACTTAAAGCTTTTTATGGCAATTATCAAAAATTTTCCGATTTTAATAATCTCGATTTTTTTACTCAACGAACGGCAAATCGGGCAATTAAGGGAAGGTCAAATCCGCTTGATTTAATATAAATCAGTTTAAAAGCCTCAGCTTTCCGTGTATAAGTTTGCAATGTATTTTTTTGAAGTCGAAAAGCTCGCCGTCCATCTGGAATTTGCCGTCGTCTAAAATCTCAATGTCGAACTCGTCCGCCCAAAATTCCCTCGTTTCCGGTCTGGTCAGGTGTTTACCCTTTAAAAAGCTCAAAAGAAGGGGTATTTTTTGTCCTCTTTTGAACCTGTCAATCATAATTACGTTAAACTTTCCGTCACCTATTATAGAGTTTGGCGACATATTCATACCGCCTCCGATAAACTGACCGTTTGCTATGGAAGTAATAACTACTTCCCTCTCACCCGATTCCTCGCCTATCGTATAGCGTATTTTATGAAATTTAAGATGCGCTACAACCCAAAAGAGCGCGGCATAATATTTGAGTTTGCCTTTTACCCCCTTAGTCACGGCGTAACGCTCCAAAATATCAACGTCCATACCCATACCGCAGACGTTGAGACAGCGTTTGTCGTTTACTTCGATAAAGTCCGTCGTTCTCGTTTCGCATTTTGTAAATTGGTCGATAAACTCTTTCGTTTCTTTGGGAAAGCGCATAGCACGGGCATAGTCGTTGCCCGTTCCGCAAGGAATGAGTCCTAAAGCAATGGTATTAAAATCCGTTATGCCCATGAGAGCCTCGCCAAAAGTGCCGTCGCCGCCGAGTATTATCGCCTTGGTATCGTCTTGCTCCTTGTTGAGCTTTTTGACGATTTCCGTTGTTTCGCCTGCATAGCTCGTCTTGTGGACAACGTAGTTTATGCCTCTGCGGTCGAGTTCCGACAAAACTTCCTCAAATACCTTTAAGCTTTTTCCGCCCGAACTTACGGGATTGTATATAATATCAAAAGTCAAGTTTTCCATACCTATATTATACACGGGTTTTATAAGTTGTAAAGTATAAACTTTTTTTAAACCGTGCGGAATTTGCCATATTCCGACTCGCCGCATATTAGGCTATATTCACAAATTACAATACTTTAAGAAGTTAAACATACTGCTCTTTTCATTTTATATCAAAGTCGGTCCCCCGCCTAAAATCCACTTTCTATCAATAAAATTTTTGCTGCAACTTGACAAAAAAATTATATTTAGTATAATATAAAAGTTGTTCAAGGAGAAGTTATGACATATCAGATTATTGACGGAAGTATAGAGGCTCTTTGGCTCATACTCCGCATTTTTTTAGCCGGCATTTGCGGTTTCGTCATAGGATACGAGCGAAAGACCCGTTCAAAAGAGGCAGGCGTCAGGACGCACACGATAGTTGCCATGGGCTCCGCCCTTATGATGGTAGTATCAAAATACGCATTTGCCGATATAGCCGATTTCGACGGTGCGCGTGTTGCGGCACAGATTGTCAGCGGTATAGGCTTTTTAGGCGCGGGTATCATAATCTACCGCCGGGACGTGCTTCACGGCGTTACCACGGCGGCAGGCGTTTGGGCAACCGCAGGCATCGGTATGGCTCTCGGTGCCGGTATGTATATAATAGGCATATGCTCCACCCTGCTCCTTGTCGGCTTTCAGCTTTTGCTCCACGTTCCTTTCAGAATACTTAAAGGCAGAGTTTACAGCATCATGAAGGCTCAGATTGACATTAAGGGAAACGATGAAATTCAAAAATTTAAAGAAATTTTTGAAATTAAAAGATTTATAAATTATAAAGAGGTCGCGTCGGACGGCGGATTTACCGCAAACATAGAGTTTAGCACGCTAAAGAGTTATTGCTCCGAGGAGTTGCACTCGATAATGAGCGAAAATTCCTTTATTAAATCTCTCGAAAAATTCGAGGAAGTATAATTGTGGAAGCATAATTAAATCTAAACAAAATACAAACGCTTATGCAATCTGCTTTTTAACTTATACAATCTGCGTTTTAATTTAAATATAAAACAGACAATAAAAAACAGACAATAAAAAAACGGACAACAGTCCGTTTTTTTATTGTATTTCTCTTTAAAGAGAGCTTTAATTTTAAAACTTTAATTTTAAAGCTTCTGTTTATGACTTTAGTTTTATAGCCTTGTTTTATTTAGCCGTCGCTTGGAAGTCACTATGATTTAACGTTACTTTATGACAAAACCGTCCTTTGTATAATCGACCGTAACGGTAGCGCCGTCCTCGAGATTGCCTTCCAAAATCTTTCTTGCAAGCAAGTTTTCGATATTGGTCTGAATATATCTCTTTAAAGGTCTGGCGCCGAAGTTAACGTCATAGCCTCCCTCTACCACCTTACCCAAAGCCGCGTCCGTAACCTTGAGGTTGAGATTTTGGTCTTTGAGTCTTGCGGCGAGTTTATCGATAAGAAGCGAAGCGATTTTCGAGATTTCTTCTTTCTTAAGCGGTTTAAAGAGCACGATTTCGTCGAGTCTGTTCAAAAACTCCGGTCTGAAGTTTTGTTTCAGCATTCTGTCAATCTCCGCCTTTGCCGTATCCGACACGTCGCCGTTTTCCGATATCGAATCGAGGATAAGGCTGCTGCCGAGGTTGGACGTCAAAATGATAACCGTGTTTTTAAAGTCCACCGTCCTGCCCTGCGAATCGGTTATTCTGCCGTCGTCAAGCACCTGAAGCAAAATGTTGAAGACGTCGGGGTGCGCCTTTTCGATTTCGTCGAAAAGTATGACGCTATACGGTTTACGCCTTACCGCCTCGGTAAGTTGTCCGCCCTCGTCATAGCCGACGTATCCCGGAGGTGCGCCTATAAGACGTGAAACGGAGAATTTTTCCATATACTCTGTCATATCTATACGCACGATGTTCTTTTCGTCGTCAAACAGGTTTTGCGACAAGGTCTTTGCAAGTTCCGTTTTGCCTACGCCCGTAGGTCCCAAAAAGAGGAACGAGCCGATAGGTCTGTTTTCGTCTGCGATTTTCGCTCTGCTTCTTAAGATTGCTTCCGCCACTTTGTCGACCGCCTCGTCCTGACCGACGACACGTTTGTGAAGTTCGTCGGAAAGATGAAGCAGTTTTTCCTTTTCGCCTTCCATAAGTTTGGATACGGGAATACCTGTCCACTTTGCCACAATCGACGAAATTTCCTCTGCCGTCACTTCGTCACGAAGCAATTTTTTCTTTTTGTCGTCGCCGCTCTTTTTGTCGGCGTTTTTAAGTTCTTCATTGAGTTTGGGAAGCTCGCCGTATTGAATTTCCGCAGCTCTCGCATAATCGAAATTACGCTTTGCGTTTTCCATTTCCTGCGTCTTTTTTTCAATCTCGGCTTTGATTCCCTGAACGCCGGTTATACCTTTCTTTTCGGCGTCCCACTGCGCCTTCATCTTTTCGAACTTATCCTTGTTCTTTTTAAGTTCCTCTTTAAGTTTTGCAAGACGCTCTACGCTCAGTTTATCCGTCTCCTTAGAAAGAGCCATTTCTTCGATTTCAAGCTGAATTATCTTTCTCGATATGACGTCCATTTCAAGCGGCATACTGTCGATTTCCGTTCTTATGAGGGCGCACGCCTCGTCCACGAGGTCGATTGCCTTATCGGGCAGGAATCTATCGGTTATATACCTGTTTGAAAGCGTTGCCGCCGCTACGAGAGCTTCGTCGTGAATTCTGACGCCGTGATAAATTTCGTATCTCTCTTTTAAACCTCTCAGTATCGCAATGGTGTCCTCCACCGTAGGCTCGTCCACCATAACGGGCTGAAATCTTCTCTCTAAGGCGGCGTCCTTTTCGATATACTTGCGGTATTCGTCTAAAGTCGTCGCGCCTATACAGTGAAGTTCACCCCTTGCCAGCATAGGCTTTAAAAGGTTGCCTGCGTCCATACTGCCTTCCGTCTTACCCGCTCCGACAATAGTGTGAAGCTCGTCGATAAAGAGCAGAATTTCGCCCTCTTTGCTTTTGACTTCGTTCAAGACGGCTTTGAGTCTTTCCTCAAACTCGCCCCTGTATTTCGCGCCTGCGATGAGTGCGCCCATATCGAGAGCGATGAGCTTTTTATCCTTCAAGCCTTCGGGCACGTCACCGCGAACAATACGCTGAGCAAGTCCCTCCGCGATAGCCGTTTTACCTACGCCCGGCTCGCCGATTAATACAGGATTGTTTTTAGTCTTACGGCTAAGTATTCTGATTACGTTTCTTATCTCGTCGTCACGACCTATAACGGGGTCTAACTTTCCGTCTTTGGCCTTTTCGACAAGGTCTGTTCCGTATTTGGACAAAGCCTCGAAATTTTCTTCGGCGCTGTCCGATGTATTAGGTGTGATTTTCATTTTCTTTACCTCCCCGATATATTTATTTAAATCTACGTTATAGTTTGTAAATATTGTCTTTAACTGTCCGCTCGCTTTTGAGATTAAGACCTCGAATATGGTTTCCGTTCCCACAAACGAGTCGCCGTCCTTTTGCGCCTTTTTCTCCGCCGCAGTCAGAATATCCTGCACGGCGCCGTCGACGTAAAAGTTGTCGCCTGCAAGTTTGGTTACAGGCAATTTTTTTATTTGCTTTTCAAGTTCGGATATAAGTCCTTTTGTATCGGCTCCCGTCTTTTGAAGCGCCTTAAGACAGATGCTGTCCTCTGCCGTAAGCAGAGCATAAGCTAAGTGTTCGGGGCTTATCTGATTGGAGCCGTTTTCTTTTGCCTTATCCTGAGCCGCCTTTAAACTTTCAAGCGACTTTCTGGTAAATTTTTCGATATCCATAGTCAATACCTCCTTTTTTAGGTATGTTAAATCAGACCTTTAAGGCCGCACGGTTGTAGTGATAGGTTTCAGATTAGCTGATTTTGGACGTAAACGCTGTCCTTGTAAAATTTCTCGACGTCCTCTTTTGAAGAAAGTTTACCCGAAGCATAATCTTTAAGCGCCTTATCGAACAAGCGGACGTATCTGCCTATTGCCTGCGAAATATATATTATGCTAAACGAAACGTTTTCCGGCAAAACGAACGTCCTTTGAAACTTGTTGCCGTCTTTGACGTATCCTATGACGTCGTGACAGAGCTCGGATTCTATCGACATCCAAAGATTGATAAAGTCGTCAATCCTTTCGGTCAATTCTTCGCTGGTAGTCCTCCACTGCACCTTTAAAACGCCGATTGCCCTTTCCATAGCCTTGCCGAGTTCGAGCTCGTATTTTACGGTAGGCTTATACTTATAATCAAGCGACGTCTTAAGCGCCATAGACCTGCTGTTCGACGGAAGAAGCGCCTCGAAGTATCCGCCGAGTATTTTGTCAAGCTCGGCAAAAATACTTCTCATCTGCTGTTGCGGGGTTTCGACTTGTAAATATTCCGCCAAAATCTCGTTTATGAGATTGCTTCTGTTCGTCCCGCGTCGGTTAGCTTCACTGTCGACCGCCGCGACTACGTTGTCCGACAAAATCAAGCTGTATAACGATTTACTCATCCAAACCTCCTTTTTATTGACAATGACAGCATACTACCTTTAAAAACTTTTGTCAAGTTTTTTATATAATTTTCTTTTCAAATTTTTAAAATATTTTTTTATTTTTCCCATAAAGCACCTCCGAAATTATTATTTGCAAAATTTCATTTATTAAAGATATTTTCTTTTCCGACCCTATCAATCCAAGTTGAACGTTTTTCAGTTTAACCGAAAGGGCTATATTTAGCTTTTAAATAAAAAACC
>FR901027.1:15995-33093 GCA_000437555.1 Acidaminococcus sp. CAG:917
AAAAAAAAACCCGCCGACAATCGGCGGTTTAAAACTGTTTGACAAAATCGGTTCGGCTTTTTTAGCCTATGATTAGCTAAACATCTGTTGCTCTTAGCTTTGTTTTTATTTTAGCTTTATATAATTTATTCCGTGGTTTAAAAATACCGTTTTGTTCAATTCTGCTTTATTTAATTCTGCTTTTTATTTTCCGTCTTTTCGATTTCGTCCGCTATGGAATCGAGATAATCTCCCTCGAAGAGTTCCATAAGTCCCCTGTCGGCAACTGTGGCGTAGTCTTTTGAAATGGGAAGCGACGCAGAACTTTTTATTCCGAACTTCTTAGCCGTATCCTCGACGTTGTTTTCTCCGAACACGTAAATTTTTTCCTTGCACTTGGGGCATTCGACGTAGGACATATTCTGAGCAAGGCCGACAATTGGTATGTTCATAAGTTTTGCCATATTGACCGCCTTTTCCACAATCATCGTGACGAGTTCCTGCGGCGAGGTAACGACTACTATTCCGTCGACGGGAAGCGATTGAAAAACCGTGAGCGGAACGTCGCCCGTGCCGGGAGGCATATCTACAAAAAGGTAATCGACGTCGCCCCAAATGACGTCCGTCCAGAATTGTTTGACTGTGCCCGCTATGATAGGTCCTCTCCAGACGACCGGAGAAGAGGGGTCTTCAAGCAAAAGATTTAAAGATACCACCTTTATTTTCTCTTTTGCGGTAACGGCAGGATAAATGCCTGTATTGTCGCAGTCGAGTCTGCGGTCCAATTTAAACATTTTGGGAATTGACGGACCCGTTATATCGGCGTCCAAAATACCCACCTTAAAGCCGCGGCGAGCCATCGTAACGGCGAGCATCGACGTCACCATCGATTTACCCACTCCGCCTTTACCGCTTACGACTCCGATGACTTTCTTGACGTTTGAAAGTTCGTTTTGTTTTTCGATTAAACTTCTCGAGGCGCAGTCCTCTTTGCAAGAAGAACAATCGTGTGTGCAATTTTCGCTCATTTATATCTCCTTTAAAGCCATTTGGCTTAAGATTTTCTTTTATACCGTCTTTAGCTTTGACGTTAAGCCTGTCGGTTTAAGTTATAACGTCATAAAAAACTCTTTTTTGACCTTGCCGTATTCGTCGAATTCCACTCCGTCCGCCTCGAGCAATCTGCGCTGTTCGCCCTCTCCGCCAAAGGCGAATCCTTTTGACAGCGAGCCGTCTTTAAACACCACCTTATAGCACGGGATAGTTTCGGGCGACGGATTGACGTGCAACGCCCAACCCACCTGCCTCGACGCTTTCGGCTTGCCGCACAATAGCGCAATCGTGCCGTAACTTGCCACCTTGCCCTCGGGTATGCTCCGGACCGCTTCGTATACCTTTTCAAAAAAATTCATACCTTGGTTAATATATCACCTAAGACAAAATAAAGCAAGGAATACGCTTTATAAAAACTTTTTTTATCCTGTGTCTACCACCATTTACGTTTAAATCGCAAAAAACGTCAAATCGATGGTTTTCCTGAATTTTAGCCTTAGCTGAAAACTTCAACGTATTTGCCGTGACTATGCATTGTATCGCTTTAAATTTTCAAAGCAAAACAAATAAGAAAATTCGGACGCCTAATACGCAAAACCGCCATTGCCCGAAAGGGGTAAAAAGCGCAAATCACAGCTTTAACGTAAGCGATATTGAATATATATCGTCAAAAAAAATTTTGTTATAATTTATCTCCAAAAACTTGTAGGCATTGCTTATCTTCGTCACCTCGCCTATGACCGTGACGTAGTGCCCGTTTTTATATATGCACGCTTCAACGGCGCTGCCTACCGAAAGTTTTAAAAGCGTATCGGATATGGCTTTTGTCGTTTCCTCGTCCAGCACCGTCTTTTCCACTCGGCTGTGGCGCTCCTCCACGGCGGCGAGTTTTTTTCGCAATCCCGTCAGGGCGTCAAAAGGCATAAACTGTTTTGCCCGCTCACTCCTCTCCACCGTTGTGTCCTCCTATCATCTTGTTCCTCTCTCGCTGAGTCGCTCCCTCTTTAAAATCTATCGCCCGAAGCATAGCGTTTTTGCCGAATTTTTCTTTTATGCTCAGCACCGCCTTTTCCGCCTTGTTTTCCTTGGCAATCTTTTCGTAGTCACAAAACAGGTCGTATCCCTCTGCACTCTCGTCCGCTATATCGGGGAAAGTCACGCACAGCTTTCTTATGGGCGCTCCCTTTACCGTAGTAGCGTCAAACGCCTTTAAGCCGTATTCGTTCAAAATCGAAAAGGCGTTCGTTGCGGCGTGCACGTTGAGCACCTCGCCCGTGGACGGAATATACCCTCTCGAATAAACCACGCCTATGCCCACCTTGGACGTTATCATCTTCCGTTTTTTGAGCTGTTGGCTCGCCTCTAAAATCATTTCGGAAATTATTATCCTCGCCTCATCAAACGGCGTATCTTTAAACAGCACCTGCGAATTGGAAATGGATTTAGATTTGCTTTTATAGTTATGGATATCCTCGAGCGTGCAAGGCTCGATACCGTTTGCGTGGTCTATCATCAGTTCGGCGTCTATTCCGAAAATGCGGTATAAAAGTTCCTCGGGCGCCTCGGCTATGTCACGCATAGTCTTTATCCCGTATTTTGCCAGCCTGTCCGACTTACCCTTGCCTATTCCCCAAAAATCGGTGAGCGGCGTATAATCCCAAAGTTGCTCTTTAAACAGTTTTTCGTCAAGATAGCCTATATGGTCCTTTGTCCTCTTAGCCGTTATATCGAGAGCTATTTTGGCAAGATACATATTCGTCCCTATTCCCACCGTGGCAGGAATTTTAAGACGGGAGGCTATCTCGTCAAGAAGCATTTTGGCAAACTGCACAGGCGTTTTTTCGTATAGTTTTAAATAATCGGTGGCGTCGATGAAAGCCTCGTCGATAGAATATTGATACACGTCCATTTTGTCCATATAGTCGAGGTAAATGGAATATATCTCGGCGCAATAATCCTCATACAGTCCCATGCGGGGCATGGCGACGATAAAATCCATTCCCTTGGGGATATCTCCTAAACGACAGCGGTTTTTGACGCCCAGCGATTTCATTTTGGGACTTATCGCAAGGCATATGGTATTCGAGCTTCTTGTCTGGTCGGCAACTACGAGGTTGACCTCAAACGGATTCAACCCCCTTTCGGCGCACTCGACCGAGGCGTAAAACGATTTCATATCTATACACAAATAAGTCCTTTCCTTCATACTTTACCTCAATAGGCTATCTTGCCGACGACTCGTTTAAACTACCGAAAATTTCCTCTAATTTTTGTTGTTTATGTTTAAGCTGCTTGTTTCAGCCGCTTTATTATTTCACTGTTTATTTTGTCGTTTTTAAGTTTTGTTTTTTTGTTATCTGCTTTATTATTCCCTTAACTTTCGTTAAACAACCGCTTTTTTATATTCGTTATTTAAAAATTTAAACTCGGGCGCTTTCCTTTTTTTAATGTTTCGCCGTTGCCTTTTAACGCCGTCCTTGCCGACGTGTTCTCTATACCGAATGTATGACCTTTTCCACGACGCCGACGATTTCCCACGGCACGGTAGGGCGAATATCTTTATATACCCTCTCTCCGTTTTCCGTAGCCGGGTTAGACGGCTTTAAATAGAGTCCGTCCCCGTCCTTGGCAAGAATTTTTGCCGTAGCTTCGTCGCCTATGAGTGCGATAACCACCTTTCCCACGGGTGCGCTTTTACAAGCGGATACCACCATAAGGTCCTTATCGTATATCCCCGAACCCGTCATAGAATTTCCCTTTGCCTGCAAAATAAAATGCTCGCCCTCGCCGAAAATCTCGACGGGCAAGGTGACTGCGCCTTTGACGTTCTCTATGGCGCAGATAGGCTCGCCGCAGGCGCACTCGCCCACTATCAGAGCGGATTTAGTTACGCCCGCCCTGAGGTTGTCGGGAACGGCTATCGGGCAATCGGAATGAGTTGCAAGGCGTCCCCTCTCTTTTAAAACTTCCACGTCGAACGCCACGCGTGACAGAGAGGAGTGTCCGCACCCCTTCATTATCTGTCTGAACGTCGGGCTTTTCCCCTCCGTCCTTTGGAACGCCAAAATAAAATCTTCCGTCCGCTCCAACCTTTTTTCGTCGATAGGTTTCATAAATGCCGTTACCCTCTCTTTAAATTTTTACATTTAAACGATGCGGTGCTTGTTACACCTCACTTAAATTTTATTACGCTTCACCGTTTATAAAACTCCGCTAATCGGCATTTTCTGCCGCAGATTTATTTACATTGCCTATTAAGTCAAATAAACGGCTAACGGTAAATCGAATAAATTTAACGGAACGCATTGTTCCTTTAAAAATATACCATATATTAAATATAAAATCAATTTATTCTGAAAAAAAATTTTACCAATTACTGCCAAAAAACCGCGCTGTATGGCGCGGTAAAATTTAAATCAATTTGTTACCTTTTTAGTTAAACAGGATTTTCTTTGAGTTTTTTATGTCTTGATTTCAAAACTTATTTACGGTCAAACTCCATTAGTTTTCCGTCGGGAGAATATATCTTTCCCGACACCGTGCCGCCCGACAGCCTATGGAATATCTGCGAATATTCACGGTAGTCGACCTCGGGCTTTTGCGACAATATCAAAAATCTGCCTCCCACTTCCTCGACAAAATATCCCGTGTTTATAAATCCGTTTTTGAGATAAAAATTTAAGCGACTTTTCCTTTCCTCTATGTTGGGTGCACTCTCGTCCAAGGGCTCAATGTGAAGCACCACCGTTTTGTCGGGGTGAGTTTCTTTTAAATAGCTCAAAATTTTACCGCCGTAACCTTGTCCCCTCACCTCTTTGGATACGGCAAGATAGAGAACCAAAAAGAGCGTGTCCGATTCCACCGAATAGGAAAAACCGCAAAAAGTTTCGCCGTCATAGAATGCCGTCAAAGATATATCCCGCCTTTTGGAAAAACGTTTTATAAGAAAAAACGGCACTCTCTCGCTGCGAGGAAAAGCGTGCTTATACAGCTTTTTTATCTCTTTAAAATTTTTTATTTCGTTTAACGCCTGCATATCGTCCTGCCTTACGTTGGAATATTAAAATCTGTCGTTCGTGTTAAAGCTAAAGATTTCACCTGTTAATTTTACCATATTAAAAGGATATGTCAACAGCGATTTGCTACTCCGAAACGTCAAGAAACTAAACTTAAAGTTTAAGCGGCATCAAGCAAAAAGTAAAACAACTTATACTGTTAGAGGAGATTTTGCAATACTGCATTTCCGTTTAACAAATAAAGCTTTGGCAACGGAAAGGACGCGCCGCAGCACGCCCTCTCCGATTTTTAGATTTATTGGAAGTTTTCAGACTTATTGGGAGCTTTTATAATTTATAAATAAGGTTAATCGATATTTTGTCAAAATTAAAACGGCTTATCTTCCGTTCAACTTCAAATTATGTTCTTTATATTATAATTTGCTTTTTACTGAACCGTTTACATACAAACAGTCAACCTTATCCTCTATGCTATTGCGCTTAAAATCTTATCTCGGTTTATAACCTTAGCCTTTTTGTAACAGAGAAATATATCGATAAAATTCCATATACCCAAAGTCAGCCAGCCGAGCAAAAGTTTGGCTATGCCTATTCCCACGTCGCCTAAATAAAAGCGGTCGATTGAAAGTCCGCCCAAAAACAAAGACAGCACCACACAGCCCCCGGGGCTCTTTAGCGGCAATGAAGTTATATCCACAACGCAATCGTCGCTCGCCGATTGCAACGCATGACGAACCATCGTAACGTCCTGAGAAGGTATCTTATCTGAAATCCTCGACATTACAATAGCAATTTTCTCGTTTGTCATAATTTCTCTCCTTTTTGAAATTTACTTTTACATATTTTGGAACATTTTGTTCCATACTTGTATTATATAGAACATTATGTTCCGTGTCAAGTAAATTGGAACATTTTGTTCTAAAATTAAAATATGAATCAGTTCGCCACAAGAATTTACGAATTAAGACTCGAAGCAGGCATGACGCGAGCGCAACTCGCCCAAAAACTCGGGGTTTCCGTCCGCACAATTTCCTATTGGGAAAGCGGTGAGAGGGAATGCTCTTTCGATATGCTTCTTACGATTTGCGCTCTGTTCAATACAACTGCCGACTACCTGCTCGGCAAAAGCGAATATTAAGCTTTACGATAAATTATATTTATTTTATTTATTCGCCTAAATTTCATTATATGGATTGATATTTTTAGAGTTAAAAAAAGTATTTAAATATCGTTAAAGCTATGTTATAATAAACAAAAAGGAGTTTTACAATGTGCTTTAAAAAGGATAAAAAAACAAAAGAAAATAAAAATACCAAAAGTTCAGACAAAAATCAATCCCAAAAGGAAAGCACCGCAAAAAAGACAGCCGCCAAAAACTACCACGTATCAAAAAACGAGGACGGCAAATGGCAGGTCAAGTTTGCGGGCGGAGAAAAGGCAATAAAACTTTTTAACACGCAAGCCGAGGCAATCGACTATGCAAAACAACTCGCCAAAAACCAAGACGGCAACATTACTATTCACAAAAGGGACGGAAAACTGAGAAAGCAAAGATATTGACGCCTTTTTATCGTTTATCGCCAAATTTTAAATAATTGGTCTCTTAAACGAGAGCCTCACTATGCGCTTTAATATCCAAAACCATTCTGCATATGGTAAAACGCTTTTTGAATATGGGTTTAAACTTAAAAGTTAAAACAGCCCTTAACCAAAACTTATTCAGCTTGAATTTTGTTAAGATAGCAGTAAATAAAATATATAAACCGCCTAAAAGCTAAGGCGGTTTATTTTATTTTTATCGATAATAAACGGTATAAATTAATTTTAAAAATTTCAAAAATTTCAATGCTCTTTTTATTTTCAGTTTTTAAAACTGTGAATGGGCGCAGGGATAAGCCCTCCCCTTTTGATAAACTTATCGGCGCCGCTTTGATGCACGGGCATTATGGGACATTTGCCCAAAAGTCCTCCGAAGTTTACCCAATCGCCTACTTTTTTTTCGGGCACGGGGATAACTCTGACGGCTGTAGTCTTGTTGTTTACCATACCTATCGCCGCCTCGTCCGCTATTATCGCCGAGATAGTCGAAGCGGAAGTATCACCGGGGATGGCAATCATATCAAGTCCCACCGAGCAAACGCAGGTCATCGCCTCGAGCTTGTCAATGGATATCTTGCCGTTTTGCGCCGCTTCAATCATTCCTATATCTTCCGATACGGGTATAAACGCGCCCGAAAGACCGCCCACACGAGAGCTTGCCATAACGCCGCCCTTTTTAACCGCGTCGTTGAGCATGGCAAGTATTGCCGTAGTCCCGTGAGTGCCTACGCTCTCAAGCCCGACTTCTTCCAAAATAGCCGCCACGCTGTCGCCTCTTGCCGGCGTGGGGGCTAGCGATAAATCGACAATTCCGAAACGCGCGCCAAGTCTTTTTGCCGCTTCCGCCGCAATGAGCTGCCCTGCCCTCGTTATCTTAAAAGCCGTCTTCTTTATCGTTTCGGCAACGGTCGTGAGGTCGGCGTCGGGAATGGCTTTTAATGCGTGTTCCACCACCCCGGGACCTGACACGCCCACGTTTATCACCGTGTCCGCCTCTCCTATGCCGTGGAAAGCTCCCGCCATAAAAGGATTATCCTCAACGGCATTGCAAAAAACCACTAGTTTTGCACAGCCTAATCCGTCATTCTTTGCCGTCATATTTGCCGTTTCCAAAACTATTTCGCCCATTACTCGTACGGCGTCCATATTTATACCCGACTTCGACGAGCCGACGTTAACGGACGAGCAAAGGCGTTTCGTGTTGGCGAGTGTATAAGGTATCGTCTTTAAAAACTTTTCCTCATAGTCCGCCGTTCCCTTATGCACCAAGGCGGAATATCCGCCCAAAAAGTCTATGCCTATCTCGTCTGCGGCTCTGTCAAGAGCCTCACCCAACAAGAAACCGTCTTCGGGAAAGGCTGCCGCTATTATACTGACGGGCGTCACCGACACACGCTTGTTGACAATTGGTATGCCGTATTCTCCCGAAAGGCTGTTTGCCGTCTTTACGATGTTCTCGCCCTTTTTGCAAACGGTATCGTATACCGCCTGTGCCGTATCCTTTGCGTTTTGACGAATACACGGCAAAAGAGATATTCCCATGGTAACGGTCCTTATGTCAAGGTGCTCTTTTTGCACCATATCTATTGTTTCAAGCACGTCAAATTTATTGAACATTATTCCACCGCCCGATTAAATATTGTGCATTGCATTGAAGATATCTTCGTGCTGAAGGTGTATGCTCATTCCGATAGACTCGCCCATCTTTGCGCACTCCGCCGCCAAAACGGAAAGCTCTCCCTTTATCTTGGAAATATCCACAAGCATTATCATGGCAAAATATTCGCCCAAAATAGTCTGCGAAATATCCTCGATATTCACGTCCCTTTCCGCCAGAAAATTGCTTACTTTTGCAATTATGCCCTTTTTGTCCTTGCCCGTAACAGTTACAACCGCACGCATATTATCTCCTTAATGCAAACCAAACCGCCGTTTTTTACCCTGAAAATCAGTGCCGACTTTGATTTGCCGTCAAATAAATTTTATCACAATTTTTAAATTATAATATCATAAAAACAAAAACAAGTCCACATTTATACGGGACTTGCGTAAAATTTAAATCTGACTTTAATAACAAAATATGCGGTAAAATTTAAATACCTTAAATGCTTTAAAAAAAGCTAAATGGCTTTTTTAGCTTAATTAAACCATTATAAATTTTAAACGTATTTTGCTATATTATACCTTTTTCTGCCTGCCGTTTTTTTGTCGTATTGAATTGCCTTACTCGGACAGCTGTTTATACACCTCAGGCATTGATAGCAGTTCCCTTTTTTCCATACGGGATTGCCGTTTTCCAATTCAATAGCCTTTGACGGACAACCTTTGGCGCACAATCCGCAGGATATGCATTTATCCTTTATTACCCAAAACGGCGAAGTGGAGCGTGCAAACTTGTTAAAGCCCTTGTTTACCACAGAAGATTTGATTGAAGCAAGTGAGCCCTCATGCACTCGGTATTGCTTTTTGCCTTCCGATATTTCTAAGGATATTTTGTCTATCTCGCTCTCGGCATTTTTTATCTTGCTTAAAACCACTTCATCGCTTTCAAGTTCACTGCCTATGACGTAGTTGTTTGGCATAGCGATGCTATATGCGCTGCAAAGCGGATAAGTTTTTGAAAGCTTTTTCATTGCAAGACCTGCGTCCTCACCGCAAGTGCATATCCCGAACGTGAAAGCGTTTGTTTCCTCATTTGCGCCCTTAAGTTTTTTTACAAAGTTCAGCATAGGCTCGGGCACGCCCCAAGCATACACGGGAAAAACAAACCCTATATACTTTTCCGACTCGATTTTCATCTCCCCTCTTAACTTTGCTAAGTCCAAAGAGATAATATCGACCGCCTTGTCGCTAAGCTTATCTGCGACCTTTTTTGCCACCCACTCGGAATTTCCCGTTCCCGAAAAATAGAAAATCATAATATGTTACTCCATACTAATATTTGAAATATTTTTTATTATTGTATTATATTTTACATTTTTAGCGGCAAAAAAAACAATACGCAATGATTTAAAAAATACTTATTACTTTATATATAGCACCGCAAGAGTTTCTATGTGTGTCGTATGTCATACTTAGATATGTGTCATTCATGCATTGGTTACGGTTTTTAGATATGTGCAATCGGGCAGAAACCGCTGTTTGGATATGTTTCTAATCATTAATAGTTCTCCTTCCAAAAAAACTCGTCTGTAGCCTTATTAAATTCTTTCAAGTCAATTTCTTTACCAAATATCTTATTGAATAAGTGATTAATCACATAAACAACATAATACATCAACAGGGGTAAGAGCTTACAATATATTTTCGTAAAGTCCTCTATCACGCCATCTTCTATAAAAATAAAATTTAACTCTCCTGATTCCACTTTGATTCCTGCACCGCTTGTAGCTATGTGGCTTGCCCTATCGCCGATTGCTCTTATACTTGGAATATCTTTTGCATAACGCATATCATATATGGATTCTTTAAGATCATCAAGCCCAAGTATTTTTAATACTGCATGATAAGTTTCTTTTGAGTTTATGCCTTTGTTATTTCTATTATCAATATCCTTATTTTGGGCATTATCAGAAAAAACTAATTTTACTGTTTCCTCAGGATTTATTAACATTTTTTCAAGATAGCATAAAGTTTCACAAAACGGCTTACGCGCCAAACAGAATGCTATTTGCGGATTAAACTGCTTTATGTTTAATATCGATTGTCCCACATAAATACAAAAATCCATTAGTAAGTATTTTAACAACCTTTTGTTGTACATATTATCAAGTAAGGAATTTGTACGAGCAATTTCTTCAATTTCACAAACGCTCTGTGCCTTCTTAATTTGTTCCTTCAATTGTGCATCTTCTATAGGAATTGTACAACTTTCTTGATTATTTAATTCAAGGAAGAAAGCCTCACAAATGTTTAGGCAGGTTTCACAATATTCAATAGCATTAATCATTTCCTCAGTTGGAACAAAAGAACCACTATATCTTAACACTTGTTTCTCCCTGTTAAATTAATTATGGCAGAGTACTTTCTTTGCAAAATAATAAATAGTATTCTTAAATCGAAAATGGTTGTAGCCTACCTCAAAAGCCCCCTTATATAAAACATCTCTGCTTTTATATTTTATCATCTTCAAAAGAAATCGTCAATTGCATTGTTATAAACTACCGCTTTCAGAATCCTTTGGTAAAAAACAATAAACTATTTTTAGCCATACCCCCTTCGATATAGTTCGTGCCAAAAATGTGGTTTTATATCCATTTTTTTCATATGTATTCTGTGAAAATATCCGTTAAATCGGATTTCAAGTCCAAATTAACGGAAATATTGAAAGTATCTTTTTCTTGCGAACACTACCTGTCGTTTTTCACATATCCAAGCTAACTACCTGAATTTCTTCTGTCATATCCAAGCAAACTAGGCGAGTCAAAAAATGCCTGTTTTTGCATTGCAAAGCAAACAATGAAGTTGACTGTCAGATTTGGATATAAAAACTAAAAAGCAAGAAAAAAGGCTGAAAAGTATCGTTTTCAGCCTTAGAAATTGCAGTTTTTATGGATTTTTTCGTTCCAACATCACCAGCGTCTCTATGTGGCAGGTTTGAGGGAACATATCAAATAGATTGACGGATTCCACGGTATAAGCGTCGGACAGAATTTTTATGTCCCTTGCAAGCGTGGCGGGGTTGCAGGATATATATATAATTTTTTTTATACCGCTGTTTTTGACCGCTTCCAAAACGGCACGGTCACAGCCCTTGCGGGGCGGGTCTAAAAGAGTGCAGTCAAAAGGCAATTTACCCTTTTGCGCTTCCACGAATTTGACAGCGTCGGCGCATACATTTTTGACTCTTCCGCTAAAACCCAAATCTCTCATAAGATTATCTGCTCCGCGCGTGGCGGACGGCACTATCTCCACCGCCGTTATTTTTATCTCCACCGCCGTTATTTTTGCCGACGGCAGACGTGAGGCAATTTGAGCGGTTAAAAGCCCGACGCCGGAATAAAGTTCAAGCACCTTGTCGCCCTCGATTTTCTCCGCCGCTTTGTCGTATAGCATTTTCATAACCTCAATGTTTACCTGCAAAAAGGAAAGCGGAGACACGGCCGCGCTGAAAGCTCCGAGCGACTGCTTTTGCTCCTTTCCGAAGATAAGCGATACCGTATCCCCCATTATGACGTTGGTGTTTTTCGTGTTTTCGCTTATATATAACGCTACCTCGCCGAATTTTTCCTTTAGCCTTTCATACAAAACCTCGGCTTTAGGCAGGCTTTTACCGTTTATGACAATGGTGACCGAAAGCGAATCTATCATTCTTGCTACAAGGTGTCGCAAAAGTCCCTTTTTCGTCTTTTCGTCGTATACGGAAATTTGAAACTCGTTTGCATAGTCGCATACGATTTGAATGAGCGACCTGAGCCACTCGCCGTGCAAGGGGCAGTATTTTAGCGGAACGACGTCGTGCGACGACTTCTCGTAAAATCCTACGACCACTCTGTCCCCCTTTTTTCCGAACGGAAGAGAGAGTTTGTTGCGGTATTCCCATTCGTTTGCGTGGAATACGTTTTGAATATCGACGCTTATGCCCGCTATCTTCTTTAGCGTTTTTAAAACGTTCTGTTTTTTGACTTCAAGCTGATATGGATATTCGAGGTGCTGAACGT
This sequence comes from Acidaminococcus sp. CAG:917, assembly GCA_000437555.1. GTDB lineage: Bacteria > Bacillota > Clostridia > Christensenellales > CAG-917 > CAG-917. The sequence goes on from FR901027.1 coordinate 28,303, forward strand.
CGCAGCCGCCGCATTTTTTAAAATGTATACAAAAAGGCTTTATTCTGTGCGGCGACGGCTCTGCAATCTCCAAAACCTCGCCGAACGCCATATCCTTTTTACAATGGACGATTTTGGCTTTTACCTTTTCGCCGTCTACTGCATAAGGCAAAAAGACGGGTATGCCGTCTGACTTTGCTATTCCCTCGCCGTTTATTCCCATGTCTATAACGTCAAGCGTCAAAATATCGCCTTTTTTCATAACTCAATTTTACACCACAACAGGGTTTAACACAACAAAAAAAGATTGGCAATGCCAATCTTTTTGACTTTAAAATATCTGCTTTATAACGAAAAAGGGATTATTTCAATGCGTTGCAATGCGTTCGACAGAGCGATGTTAAACGTCGCTTTTTAATTGAAAACATTAAGATTGCGCATTTTAAAATGCTTTCTATTTTCTGTCGCCGATATTCTGATAAGGTCTTATCTTTACTGTGTCGATATATGAAGGACGAATAATCTTATCGGCGTTTATGAGTTCCTCTAAGCGGTGCGCCGACCAACCGACTATTCTGGCGATAGCGAACATAGGCGTATAAAGCTCGACGGGAATACCCAACATACTGTAAACGAATCCGCTGTAAAAATCCACGTTTGCCGAAACTCCTTTATATATCGCCCTTTCGTTTGCGATTGCCTTTGTGGCAAGACGCTCGACAAGCTCGTAGAAAGAATAAAGTTTATTTTTGCCCTTTGATTTTGAAAGCTGCTCAACGAAACGTTTGAAAACCTGCGCTCTCGGGTCGGACAGCGAATACACGGCGTGTCCCATACCGTAGATGAGTCCTTTGCGGTCGAACACCTCTTTTTTCAATATTTTAATAAGGTAAGCATAAACTTCGTCTTCGTCTTCTATATCTTTGACGTTTTCGCGTATATGCTTCATCATCTGCACCACTTTGATATTTGCGCCTCCGTGTTTCGGACCTTTAAGAGAAGCGAGTGCCGCAGAGATTGCCGAATAGGTATCCGTTCCCGACGACGTGACAACCCTTGTCGTAAACGTCGAATTGTTTCCGCCTCCGTGTTCCATATGAAGAATGAACGCCAAATCCAAAACCTTTGCCTCGAGCTCGGAAAACTTTTGGTCGGGACGGAGCATTCTCAAAAAGTTCTGCGCTGTAGAGAGAGAATCGTCGGGACGGTGAATATATAAGCTGTCGTCGCAAATGAAATGATTGTAGGCGTGATATCCGTAAACGGCAAGCATTGGGAAAACGCTGATTAACATAAGGCACTGCCTTATAACGTTTGGCACGGAAATGTCGTCCGCCTTTTTATCGTAAGAGCCGAGCGTCAGAACACTCTTTGAAAGGCTCATCATCATATCCTTTGTCGGAGCTTTTAAGATGACGTCACGGGTAAAGTTTTTCGGGAGTTTCCTGAGCTGAGATAGCGTAGAGTTAAATTCGTCAAGCGCACTTTTGTTTGGAAGCTCACCGAGAAGCAAAAGGTGCGCCACTTCCTCAAAGCCGTAGCGGTCATCTTTCATAAGCCCGTCAACAAGCTCGTTTATACTGTAGCCTCTGTAATAAAGCTCTCCCTCGCAAGGCATATTGATTCCGTCTATTTTTTTGCAAGCGACTATTTTAGAGATATTCGTTATACCTGCCACTACTCCCTGTCCCGATTTGTCCCTTAGTCCTCTTTTAACGTGGAACTCGTCGTAAAGGTCTGTATTGACGGGATAAATTTCACTGCACTTTTTTTCGTATTTTTCGATTATTGTCATATCCATATCTACCTCCTTTAATGCACGACAATTTCTGAAACAATATTTACTTTCAATTTTAAAAGGGATAGGAGATATTATTTCAAGAATAAGCGGTGCAAAAAAAAATAAAAAATACAACTACTTTTTTATAAAGTACCGTTCAATTGTACACCAATTAAGGCATATAGGCAACAAAAACAATAAAAAAAGGCCGATTTTAACGGCCTTTTTTGTATAATTTTTGCATTGCTTTAAAAAATTACTTTGCTTCTTTCTCGTAAACGCTCACTTTTTTGGAATCCTTGCCGAATCTTTCATACTTGACTACGCCGTCCGATAAAGCAAAAAGCGTGTCGTCTTTGCCTCTTCCGACGTTGTTACCGGCGTGGAATTTCGTTCCTCTCTGACGAACGAGAATGTTTCCCGCCAAAACGAATTGACCGTCCGCGCGCTTGATACCAAGCCTTTTGGATTCACTGTCACGACCGTTTCTTGACGAGCCGACACCCTTTTTATGAGCAAACAATTGTATTTTAATAAACATTGTTTTTAACCTCCAAATTGATATAGTCCGAAAAACCTTCGTAGAGGTCGGACGCCCCTAAATAGAGAGTTTTCAAAACGACGTCGGCGTCGTGCGCCTCAACTTCCGTCATGTGTTTGGGGAGTTTTACCATAAGATAGCCTTTTTCCTCGTCCACTTTATAGTCGACGTTGATTTTTGCCACCTGCATTAACCCCAAAACCGCCGTTTGCACTATCGAGCTGAGTGCCGCACACACCACGTCGTAACCTTCGACGTCATAACCAGTGTGCCCCTCGCACTCGACTGCCGTTATGAAGTTTAAATCGTTTCTGAAAAACCTGATTGTAGTCATATTAACCTATCGATACAATTTTAAGTTCCGTATAGGGTTGACGATGACCTTGACGCTTTCTGATTTGTTTTTTGGACTTGTAGTGACAAACCAAAATTTTGGCGAATTTGTCCTGCTTTGTCACCTGAGCGGTAACTTTGCCGACGTTTGCGCCTGTTTTGACTGCACCCTTGTCGTCTACGAGCATCAAAGCGTTGAGTTCGACGTTTGCGCCGACTTCGGCGTCGAGTTTTTCGACCTTAACAAGCATATCTTTCTCGACCTTGTATTGCTTGCCGCCCGTTTCGATAATTGCGTACATTGAACATACCTCCTCTAACCAGTCTCGCTGAGCATAGGTGATGCGATTGCATACTTATAAACCACTCTCATGCGGCTCGTAAAGTATTTTATCATAAACCTAAAACGCTGTCAAACAAATGACGCCCGTATAAAGACATAATTTTTTTAGAGCGACGTGTCCCCCGTTTTTGATTTTTTCACCTCGGTTTCCGATTTTTTGTCAACGTTCGGTTTATTATTCGCCTTAATTTGCTTCATTTTATACTTTTTTTTCGATAAAATTTTAACCTGCTACGCTTTCCCCTTATAATTTCTCCACCTAATTCAATTTACCGACCTCTTTAATTTGCCGACGCCGTAGGGCAAAATAAAAGGCAGATATACCGCCTTTTACTTTAACTAAAATTCCGTTTCATCGCATACCGTTTTAAAACTGAATATTTAGATTTAAATTTGCTCGATTACTCGACTTTCGGAAGCTTAGCGAGAGATTTTCCTATTTCCTCGTCCGTCGGGATATAGTCGCTCATCTCGCCGTCGTTATATCTTTGATATGCCACCATATCGAAATATCCGGTGCCGGTCAGTCCGAATAGAATAGTTTTTTCTTCACCCGTCTCTTTGCACTTTATCGCCTCGTCGATTGCCGCTTTTATTGCGTGTGCGCTTTCAGGCGCCGGCAGAATGCCTTCAACCTTGGCAAAATACTCTGCCGCTTTAAACACATCTACCTGACCTACCGACGTTGCTTCCATAAGTTTATCGTGATAGAGCTGACTGAGCACCGCACTCATACCGTGATAGCGAAGCCCTCCGGCATGGCTTGCCGACGGCATAAAGTCCGCACCGAGAGTATACATTTTTTGCAAGGGACAAATTGCTCCCGTATCGGAAAAGTCGTATGCAAACTTTCCTCTCGTAAAAGACGGACAGGAGCTCGGCTCCACGGCTATGAAACGGTAGTCGTTTTCGCCTCTTAACTTTTCGCCCATAAACGGAGAGATAAGACCGCCGAGGTTTGAACCGCCGCCCGCACAGCCGATGATTATATCGGGTTTGACGCCGTATTTATCCAGAGCTGTTTTGCACTCTAAACCGATAATAGACTGATGAAGCAAAACGAGGTTTAAAACGCTTCCCAAAACGTAGCGGTATCCTTTAGACGTGACCGCCCTTTCCACCGCTTCGGATATGGCACAGCCAAGACTTCCGTTGTTGCCGGGATGCTCTGCATTTATTTTTCTGCCTACAGCCGTTTCCATTGAAGGAGAAGGCGTTACCGACGCTCCGTAAGTTCTCATAACTTCTCTTCTGAAGGGCTTTTGCTCGTAGGAGCATTTAACCATAAACACTTTGCAATCGAGACCGAGATATGCGCACGCCATAGAGAGAGCGGTTCCCCACTGTCCTGCGCCCGTTTCGGTGGTGACTCCTTTGAGCCCTTGCTTTTTGGCATAGTATGCCTGAGCGATTGCGCTGTTGAGCTTATGGCTGCCCGACGTGTTGTTGCCCTCGAATTTATAATAAATTTTAGCGGGGGTACCTAGTTTCTTTTCGAGGCAGTAAGCTCTGACAAGCGGCGACGGACGGTACATCTTGTAAAAATCGAGAATTTCCTGCGGTATGGCAATATACGGCGTTGTATCGTCCAATTCCTGCGCTACGAGTTCGTCGCAAAAGACAGCCTTGAGCTCTTCGGCGGTGACGGGTTTAAACGTCTGACCATTAAGGAGCGGAGCAGGCTTCGTCTTCATATCCGCGCGGAGATTATACCACGACTTGGGCATCTCGCTTTCGTCAAGATAGATTTTGTAAGGAATTTGTTGCTTACTCATATTTTTATTCTCCTTTTAAAGTATTTTCGACTTTGACGGG
>FR901027.1:33121-52652 GCA_000437555.1 Acidaminococcus sp. CAG:917
GGGAAAGAGTATAAAAAAACCTCTGTCCCTATTAAGTTTAGGGAAAGAGGTATAAAAAAACTCTATCCCATATAATGTGCTGGGACAGAGTGCAATTACTCTGCGGTGCCACCCGGCTTGACGATAAAATCGCCCACTTATAAGATACTATCATATCTTCACGCAATAACGGTGCGTATCCGTCGCCCCTACCTTTCGGTTCGGTTTGCCCTCAAAAGCCCATTCGCTTAAGTTTTTCCTGCCGTATTCTCATCATCGACGGCTCTCTGTATTGAACCTTTGCTTAAGTTACTTCCTCTTTTTCAACGGTTTAACTATTAAATTGAATATATGTTAACACCGCTCCGACGCCGTGTCAACAATTTTTTTAAAAATTTTTCTTTTTTCGGCTCGCTTTTTAAGCATTAAAACTTTTAAAATTAAAACTCCTGCCCGTTATTTACTTTCACCGTTAAGGTCTGCCCGTTATTTAATTTACTCCTGCACGTTTAATTTAAGTCCATGTCTGTCCGGCTTTAAGTCGTAAATTTTATGCTTTTTTCGTTATTTCTTTCCGGTGGAGCCGAAACCGCCTTCTCCTCTTTCGGTTTCGCAGAGGCTGTCGCATTCCACGTATTCGACGGCAAGATAAGGTAATATGATAATCTGCGCCACACGCTCACCGTTTTCGATGACCTGCGGTTTATCCGTGTGATTGTGTATCGCCACCATAATTTCACCTCGGTAGTCGCTGTCTACAACGCCCACCTTATTGGCGGGGGCAAGTCCTCTCTTTAAGGCAATGCCGCTTCTCGCGCATACAAAACCGACGTAGCCCGACGGAATTTCCATTGCAAGTCCCGTATGCATAAACTGCGTTTCGTGGGGCGCGATTTCCACCGCTCCGTCCGAGAGTGCGTAAAGGTCTGCGCCTGCCGAAAATTTCGTTCCGTATGTAGGCAATATCGCCCTTTTGTCAAGTTTTTTTACTTTAAGTTTTTCCATTTCGACACCTATATCGGCAATACTCCAAACGAGAATATCGCACTGAAAATATATGCAATTACTATACTTATAACAAACATACTGCCTATTATGGCAAGATTGCTCTTTGTGTTTTTGATGTTTTTCAAAAGCACCATAAAGCCGAGTCCTGCGTTCATACAAAGTCCGCCTATCGTCGCTCCGAAACCGAGTCCGCCCATAATGTAGAGACGTGAAAGTATGATTGAAGACGCGCAGTTGGGTATTGCTCCTACAAGCACGGAAAACACGGGAGCGGCGTATTTGTTGGTCATTAAAAAATCTATGATTTTATCTTCGCCTACATAGTAAATGATAATTCCGAAAACGATATTTATCACCAAAACGTAAACGAAAGTTTCCAGGGAATCGACAAGAGGATTGACCAAAAATCTTTTTATCTTCTGTTTTTTTGCCGCTTTTTTTTGTTCATCTTCTGTCAGAGATTTTTCTTTAATCTCCTCATTGACGTCGGACTGCGTTTTAAATTGTGTAACATCTTCACCGGACGCGGCGTCGGCTGTATCGCCCAAAACTCCGCTGCCGCAATTTTTGTGCATATTTTCGCACTCGGACGCGGCGCACTCGCTGCAGTTGCAAACCTCTTTTTCTTGATGATGACAATCGGGATTTTCAACGGCCTCCGCACCCTTGCAATCGGTAAGGCGAATCCTGTATTCATCGTCGCAATGTTCGAGATGATGAAGCACGCTCTTTCTGTTTTTAGTGCAAATTAAATCGATACTATATCCTATAATGACGCCCAGCACAAATTTTAAGGCAAGTATGGGGAGAATATGAAGCGCCTTATCGGGATATGCCAAAAATATGGGGAGAGCCTCGTCGCTTGTCGCAAGGTATACGCCGATTAGAGTTCCCACCGTGATATGCCTCTTTTTATAGAGGTCTGTGGCAACGACGGCAAATCCGCACTGCGGCAAAAGTGCGACGCTTACTCCTATTAAAGGAGCAAGTTTTCCTTTGAGCTTTACCGACTCGGACATTTTGGGCTCGATAAGCGCTATGACAAAACGGCATACCAAAAGGAATGCCAAAATTTTTAAACTGTCTAAAAAAGCGTCTAAGAATACCTCACCCATAACGCATTTATTATAGACCTAAAAAAATTTTTAAACAACGATAAACGCTTACTTTTAATTTTTTTTTATATTTTCAAATCAATTTCTATATATAAAAAAACCGTCCTGTTCGGACGGTTAAAAATATTCGGTTCATTCAAATTTAACACTTAAACGGTTTTAACCTATCACTTAAGCACGCAATTTATCTCGCATTTTTATCATTTTACTAAACCGATTTTATTTACTTAAAAATTGAGATAATCGGGCATACGCCTTTTAAAGGCAAATTAAACGTAAAAGGCTTTGAGTTTTTTTCTCCACGCTTCCACTTTTTTGGAATCGTATTTTTTGGGTATTTTTTTCGCATACTTTTGAGCGGCGTTGCTTTTGGTGAGCATATTGTTTACCTTAAGCAGCGACGGTATTCTGCCCGCACCTGCTATTGCGACTTTTTTTATCATATCCTTAACGCTCAGTTTTATCGGCTTTCCGCTGGCGAGGCGTCCCACCTCGTCGTTTGTCAAAAGTTCCGACGTTAAGATATAATCCACTATTTCGTTATCAAGCTTCATGACGCCTCTCTTTAACACGTCCACTGCGCAGTGTTCCGCTCCGAATTTTTCGTAAACGGCGCACTGATAATTCCACAAACTCTTTTTACCGAAAATTTCTTTTGTCTCTTTAAAATTCGCCATTGAATTTTCTACCGTTTTCGCCAGCAGGTCTGCCGCACGCATAGAAGAAGCGATACCGCTGCCGAGCATAGGAATGGTCATAAATGCGCAGTCGCCAATCTCGGCATATCCGTTTGCCACCATCATGGTAGAAGGATACCTCACGGGGATTTTGCAGACTATACCGCCCCTTATTATCTTCTCTCCCACCGTCGGATTTTCTTTTTTAATTCTGTTTAAGTAGTCTTTAAGCGTTTCCTCTTTGAGTTCTTCCAGCCTGCCTATGAGCACGTTGACGAGCCGAGGGTCGTTGTCTTGAATTACCCACGCTATGCCCTTGTCGCCGAGATATTTAAGATAAACCTTGTTTGAATATTCGGCGGTAAATTTATCGTTTTTCTCGTAAAAGGCACGGTATGCCATAAACGCTTCGTCCGGATTGTAGCTGTCAAGGTCAAACTTTTTGACAAGCGACTCCCTAAGCGGCGAATCTATGCCGAGACTGTCGATGACAAAGTCCGCCCTATATTCGATACCGTTTGACACGATACCCGAAACGAAACCGTCCTCGACTACCGCACCCGTGACGAATTCGTCAAACTTGAACTCGACGCCCTCGCACAAGTCGAAAAGCGTTTTGTTGAGCGGACGCCTTTCTACGGAATAATCCGCCTTTTTTTCGTCCTGCCTAAACAGCCTTGCCTTTGAGCTGACGGGAGCGATAAAGGTCCAGCTTTTCTTTTTAAAGCTCTCGGAAGGCATTGTTATTCCCAATTGTTCGAATACGTCGGGGTTTACGTCATCGTGCCAATCATAGCGCATTTCTTCAAGGCTTTTCGCCCTTTCCAAAACGGTAACTTCAAGACCGAGTTTTTTGAGTTTAGCGGCGGCAACAAGTCCCCCTATGCCCGCTCCCGCGACAATAGCTTTCATATCTCCTCCTATGGCGCAAAATTTTTTACAGTGCGTGCGCCGCATTTTTTTTGTAAACCAACAATATAAAACAGATATCGATTTGCGGTTTAATCTATATTTTTTATCGCAGTAATTTATTGCATAAATATTTTAAATCAATTTTTAATAAAAGGCAATATGCAAAATTTTTAAACGGCAATAATAAATGCTAACAATCCCTAAAAAAATAAATCGCATCTATGTTTTAAATTAAAATTTTGTAAAAAAAAAGCGTCGGAAACCGACGCCTTTTTCTTGATAAAAATAGCTTGTCCGCATTAAATCATGACCTTGCAAAAAGTCTTGAAGTGCCGAAGACTCCCGCTCCCAGCACGCCTGCCGAAAGAAGAATTGCTCCGACGCCCATTTTACTTTCTATCGTCGCCCACAAAATGTTTACGCTGCCTTCTTGACAGAACTTGATACAGAGCACTAAGAAGACTACGCCTACGACAATGGTCAACACTCCGACAATTCCTATAACAATGCTGAAGAACCTGCCCCTGAAGAAAAGCCCCAAAATGGCGAGCACAAATACAAGTGCCGACGCCACTATCGACAGATAAGCAAAAGCCACCATCGGGGTCATCAAAGAATCGTCCTCGATTTCGTTTTCGTGCAGCTTTTGAGCGGTATCGCTGTAACTTTCAAACGATGTCGCGATTTTGTTATCTTCATTGCCGTAGTAAGTAAATTCATCGAGGGTAAGACCCACTATGCCCAATATAAGGCATATAGCCACAAGAGCAACGACCAATGCCGCCCCTATGCTTACGCCGCCTGAACTTCTTGACATAATACACACTCCTTTTTATTCCGATTAACTCGGTTTATTTGTTTACCTTATTTTATACCATACTTTTAAATTTGTCAACAAAATATTTAATTTTATTCACAAAAATAGTAAATTTGTATTTACATACAGTTATTCATACGCGACGTTTTGCCTTGCAATGCGGTAGGACAATAATATATAAAGTTTGGGCTAATTATTTTATTCCTCTGATTTAAATTATGTCAATAAAACTTAGTATTTTAACGGCATTATAAACTCTCATTACAGTCCAAGCGTTTAACACCTATAAAGGAAATTGTATCCTATGGGAATGCAATGCAAATTAAAAATAGCTAACGGCGCAGATAAAATAACTAAGAAGCAAATATAAACAGGCTAAAAAACAATCAAAAATAAGATTAAAACGGCAAATAAAAAAGCGTCGGAAAACCGACGCTTTTTTTAAAAGGAATTTGCTTATTTAACAAATTTCTTGACAACCGTTGCCGCACCTGCTCCGATAGAGCCGACAGCGAGCAAGATTGCGCCTGTGCCCATCTTAATCTCATAAAGTCCGCCGGTTAAGCCGGAGGCATCCGCACAGTATGCCGAAGTGGTAGAAATCATGATGATTGCGATAACGACTGTTGCGATACCTGCGATCAAGGTGAGCAATCCCCAAAGTCCGCCTTGGAAGAAGAGCGAAAGGATAACCATAACGAGACATACAGCCGAAAGAATGATTGCAAGATATCCGAACGCTACGGCAGCCGAAAGTTTTTCAGCGTATTCGTATTCCACCTTAATTTCTTCACCACTTAAATCTGCTTTTAGCTCTTGATAGTCATTGCTCAGGTCAGTATAATCTTGGAAAGAGCCTGCGGGTTCTCTTACGTCAAGTTTCTCTTGAACTCCGACAAGATACTCATCGACGCAAACGCCTGCGATTCCCAAAACGAGGAACACGGCAACGAGCGCAACCATGACGATTGAAACAACGCTAATTTTGCTTGATTTTTTTGCCATAATACATACTCCTTTTTTATTCCCGATAAATCGGTAAATTTGTTGACTATATTTTACCAAATATATATACACCTGTCAATAGCGTGTTTTAATGTTTTTTTAATATTTTAAAGCATATTTTGCGTTAAATTTTACGCTTGCAGGTTAAAAATAAAAAATTTTTAGTTTTAAGCACTTGTTCTTAAAAGTATGTCGCATCTCAATAGGCGCAAACTCGTCAAAACAACGTTTTGACGAAAAAGGAGGAGCAATCAGTCTCTAAAACAGGCTCTTACTAAAACATAATAAATTATGTTTTGCCCTCTCGCCTTTCCCTCGCCTTTGCTCAAAAATCATTTTGCGAATTTATCGGTTGCTAAAAACCCAAGCAAACAGCTTTGCTCCGACGCCGTAACAGGACTTGTAAGGAGCGTAGCGACTCAGTAGCGAGATGAAATCGAGCGTCACGGGTTCGGACTGTCCTGACTATTGGCACGGCGTGAGGCGAAGCAAAAAAAAGAAAACAAAAAAAGTGCCAGAAGCACTTTTTTTGTTTTCGGCTATAAGGCGAGCCTCACGCCTGGTGCGGGTAACAGGACTTGAACCTGCACAACCTTGCGATCATAAGAACCTGAATCTTACGCGTCTGCCAATTCCGCCATACCCGCATACCAATAAAATAAGGTAATAAAACTTTTAACCTGCCTTTTGATAATAAGGCATACAAAAATTTATGTCAATCAAAACGGCAAAAAAAAGACGCCTAAGCGTCGTTTTCTTTTTCGTCTTTTGTCGATAAAAGGTATTCGCAGATTTCGTCCACTGCCTTTTTTAACTCCGTCTCCGAGCCGTTATTATCCAGAATAATTGTAGATTTATTAAGCAACATTTTATCGGCCTTTTGCGCTTTCATTATTTTTAGCGCCATTTTCATCGTCATATCCGGACGGCTCATAAGACGCTTTAGCCTTTTTGACTTCCTTGTTTTGACGTAAATTACCTCATCGAAGCAGTCACCCATATTAGCTTCTATCAACAGCGGAATTTCGACAAAAAGAGGGTCGCTTTCAATCGCCATGATTTTAGCTTTAATTCTCGGATGAGAAATACTGTTTAAAATAAATCGTTTTGCCTTATCGGAAAAAACCTGGCGACGGAGCTCAGCCTTATCGAGCGTACCGTCCGCCTTTTGGATACCGGGAAAGGTTGCAAAGAGAAGACGAACATAATCTTTATCGCCGAAAAGTTCTGCATTTATCTCATCGGCTTTGCAAGTGACGTAGCCAAGCGATTTGATATAATCTATGACGGCGGATTTTCCGCTTCCTATACCTCCGACAATGGCTACCCTCATTTTTTGACCCCTCCTCACCTTTATATTTTCATTTTAGCACAACAATTATAAATTTCAAGACCGAATGTAAATTTTTTTGACAAATTTCGCGGTTTAATTTATCTTTTTGAGCGACAATCGTCGAGAACGGCTTGCAACTCGTCGAGGTCGAAATCGGGAACGTATTCTTCTGTTGCGGAACCAAGCTCCTGCATATATCCGTTTTTTAATCCCGCATCAAAAAATGCGTCAATTGCGTCGTCGTATTCATCTTGCGTAAGCCGTCTGTCAATACTTGTCCCGCTTACGGCAGGCACGGGGAAATACTGAGCCATAACCGATACGACGCTATCGAGGTTGATAGATGCAATCCTTTTAAAAACAACCTTAGTATTTTCCGCCTCGCCCGGCAAAACGAGGTGCCTTATTATAACCCCCTTTTTTATAAGCGAACATTTGACAACGTTTTTAGGTTGCTGACGTTTCATCTCGCTTATCGCCTTATAGGCTATTTCGTCGTAGTTTTTGGCGCGGCTTAGTTTCCACGCCAAACTATCGTCGGCGTATTTGTAATCGGGCAGATACACATCAACGAGTCCCTCAAGTTTTTTTAAACTTTCAACGCTCTCGTATGCCGACGTGTTATATACGAAGGGAATATCAAGACCCTGCTCCTTTGCCTTTTTTAAAGCGTTCGGCAGCAATGAAACGTATAGAGAGGGTGACACGAGATTTATGTTGTGTGCGCCCTTCTCTTTAAGGTAAAAAAATAAATCGACAAGTTCGCCGTCCGATATCTCAATACCTTTTTCGCCTCGGGAAATTTCATAGTTCTGACAAAACACGCACTTTAGAGTGCAACCGCTAAAAAACACCGTTCCGCTTCCCTTTTTGCCCGAAATGACAGGCTCTTCATAATGATGCAAACCTACTCTTGCTATTTTAAACATATCACAAAATTATACTGACAGGCCCGTCGTTTGCCTGCTCGATGAGCATATCCGCACCGAATACTCCGTATTTAACCTTTACGCCGAACGCCTCTAACGCTTTGCCGAGTTTGATATAAAAATCGTTTGCCCTTTCGGGTTTTTCGGCAAGAATGAAATCGGGACGGTTTCCCCTCTCGCACCTGCCCGCCAAAGTGAACTGCGACACCAAAAGCACCTCGCCGCCCACGTCGAGAACGGATAAATCCATCTTCCCGTCTCTGTCGAATATTCTCATATTGGCAATCTTTTTGGCGTAATAATCTATTCGGCTTTCTTCGTCACCTATATCCACACAGTAGAACACGACAAGTCCTTTTGCTATCTCGGATACGGTTTTGCCGTCAACCGACAGTTTTGCGTTTTTTACTCTTTGAATAAGTGCTTTCATTTCCCGTGATATATCTCCGTTTAAATTATCTTCTCCGATTTATCCTCTCTTTTTTTAGGCGGCGAACCGAAAAACTGAAAGAGAATACACTCGATTTCACTGTTATACAGCTTCCTTTTTTTATCCGCTTTTTGCCCGAAATATTTTTCAAACGCAGGCGTCGTTCCCACAACGTATGCAGACCACTCGTCGAGCGAACGGAACATTTTCCCGAAATCTCTGTATAAATTTTTCAGTTCCTCTCCTCCCGAGAGCCTTTCTCCGTATGGCGGATTGGTGATTATTATCCCGTGAGCGTATCTGCTTGTAACGTCGCGCATATCCCTCTTTTCAAAATGAATAGAGCTTTTTACGCCTGCCGTTTCGGCATGCTCATAGCTTAGCCGTATTGCGCGCGAATCTATATCATAGCCGTAAATTCTCAAAGGCAAATCTCTTATTATTTTATCTTGAGCTTCCTGCCTTGCTATACTTAAAACTTCGGGGGCGTTGTAAAATTTTTCAAAAGCAAAACTTCTGTTTAAACCCGGCGCAGTATTCGTCGCAATCAGCGCCGCCTCGATAGGAATCGTTCCCGAACCGCAAAAAGGGTCAATCAAAACTCTGTCCGCTCTATAAAACGAATTTAGGATTATAGCCGCCGCCATCGTCTCGCGCATGGGGGCTATCCATACCTTTTGGCGGTATCCCCTCTTGTGCAAGCCATCGCCCGACGTGTCGAGGGAAAGCGTCGCCGTATCCTCTACGAGCGAAAGCTCAAACGAATATCTCTCTCCGCTTTCCGGCATCGTTTGCGTGCCGTAATAGCCTGTCATCTTTTTGACTATCGCCTTTTTTACCACCGACTGTATGGCAGACAGCGCAAACAGCTTGCTCTTTACCGACTTTGCTTCAACGGCGACTATGGCGTCATAGGGCAATATTTCCTTAAAGTCGAGGGCATAAACTTTGTCAAACAATTCATCGAACGTTTCGGCTTTAAACTCGGCAAGAATAATTCTCACTCTGTTTGCCGTTCGCAAAAACATATTGCAACGTGCAATATCTAACATTTTGCCGATAAAATTCATTCTGCCGAAGTATGACGGAATGTCGCCGTAGCCGAGCGACTTTAATTCTCTTTTCGTTATCGCCTCAATACCGCTTGCCGACGATACGCTTATTTTCAGCTCTCCGTCAAATATACTCATTGTCTATCCTTCCATAAAAAAACGCACGCCTGACGGCTATGCTTTTTATTTTCTTCTTTATCTTTCCGATTTATGCCTGCCCCTGTTTTCGGCATGTAGCTTTCATAATTTTAAAGGTTTCCATAACGGCAATGCGCTTTTTAGTTTAAAGTGACTAATACAAAAAAAATAAACGGAATAAAATTCCGTTTAGTCTTCGTTTTCACCAAGCAAAACGTTTAATCCGTGCCCTACCGCCCCCAGAATAACGTCAAGGGCTTCCTTTACCGCCTTTTCGCTTCCCGGCAAATTGATAATGAGAGAGTCGCCCCTCAATCCCGATACGGCTCTCGACAGCATAGCCTTATCGGTAAATTCAAGACTATACATTCTTATCGCGTCGCAAATTCCTCTCGCCTCACGCTCTATGCAGTTTTTGGTAGCCTCCGGCGTGACGTCACGGTGAGAAAAACCTGTGCCGCCGGTGGTCAGCACAAGCGGCGCCTTTATATTGTCGCAACAGTGCTTGATTGCTTCTTCAATCATCTCCATCTCGTCGGGCACGACAATTTTGCCCTCAACTCGGTAGCCGTTGCGTGATAAAATCTTTTTTATCATCTCTCCGCTTTTATCTTCTCTTTCCCCTTTAAAACATCTGTCGCTTACGACGATGATACAAACGTTTCTCATTTTTTTCTCCTTTATGATATTCTATCACAATTTACGCATTTTTCAAGTGTTTACAATAAAAAACAGCGTCGACACACTGCCCGTTACATTGCCGATAAGAGCTAATGATTCATAATATTGTTGCTTTTTTCGATTTTTGGCATATAATATAAGCGATGGGGATGTTTCGGCATTCGACAGTTTGATGATTGCGTCATAAGCATGTCGTAGGCTCGTCTACGTAAAAACGGAAACAAAAAATAAACGCAAACAAAAATCAGAGCTCGCAAGAGTTCGCACTCGCTGCTTAATTTAGCGGCATGTCGACCTAAGGTTTTCTGTTCCCTTAGCAATCGGCATCATAAAAACAGACAACACCGTCCCACGTCCGATAAGGCGGTTGTCACAAATCGGAATCACCAATTAAAGGCTTGTGATTGTGCCGATATGCGGGAAATTCAAACAATCTCTAAGCATGTAGAAAGTGCCGCATAAGGCAGATTGGACAGGGGTTCAACTCCCCTCATCTCCACCAAACGCAAAGGGCTTCGGCTCAAGCAATCCAAAACAAAAAGAGGCATGCCGCCTCTTTTTTTTTGTTTTACAATGGATAATAATAACGGAATTATGATTTGGTTCCCTATTAAACTCCGCAAAATGCTTTTTGCGGAAGGCGAAGAAAACGGCGAAAAATCGAAAAAACAAACACTGTTTGTTTTAAGATAAAGCCGACTTTCCGAGCAAGTGACACCAGATTTTCAATCTCTCTACTGATTCACTCTCGTTTTCCATTGAGCCTTATTATTTTGTAGTGGCGTATACTTGTCTAGCGGTGCGAAGCGACGCCACTTGTCAAAGACAAGCACACGCCACAGTGCCAAATTTAAAATTATAAGAATAGCTAAATATCAACAGAAGTTATTTTCTTCTGTCCTGTTTTATTGCTGGTATCATCTTTAAATTGCTCATATAATGCGATTCTGCTTAACTGCTCTCTCACTTTTGTTTGATTGTCAATTCCCAATTGCAAACAAACGTTATATTCAAGCAATAGGGATAAAACATGTATGGCATCAATAAGTTTGTCACCTTTTAATGCTTTTTTCTCTTTTGCTTTTCCATAGTGAGTATAATAATGTCTTGTATCTGCCACTTTCTGAGCAAAATCAGAGTCGGTTACATAATAATCCCAGAACAGTCCATCATTCTTTCCAATAAATAGATCGTTTAACCTTGATCTCAAAATAATGAAGTCAATTTTTTTATCTTTTTGCGTATCACACAATAATAATTTCTCTATTTCGTGATAGTTGGGCAATTTTCCAAAACGCGCAATAACGGATGCAATATATTTATCCTTACTATCTTCGTAGAAGAATCTTGCGTGAAATGTTTCCAATGCTTGAACGATGTTCAAAAAAACCATTTCAGGCGGCATTTGCTCATACTTAAAAAGCGACAAGTAAAGATTAAAGATGGGTTCTAACAAAATTAGTTCTTTTTGTATATCTTTTTCTGGCGATAATTGCCCAAGCATAAAATTATATTCATGTAGGCTGCCACTATAAATATAAAGGCGTCGCTCTTTTGTGTACAAATAGTGTTTGTAATATTCAATATGCTCAGCTATTTGATAACCGTCATCGTAGTCACACAAATACTGTTCTACTATATTTACATTATTTTTTATCGCAAATGAAATTAATGATATCACCTTATTTCGTATATCTGTGAAATAAGAAAGTTCTCTTTTCTCATCTACTTCAATATGAACTACTAGGCGTTCAACTACCTCTGATTCTTCTTTATGCGGGAAATTGAATAATTCACATTTTAGCGATGTGGAAAAGGTAATTTTAGCCCCAAACCAATTATATATGTTACCGCTTCCATTGTCTTTGAATTTAATTACAGATGCTCCGCTTGCATCTATGCGAGACAATCCGCTCCACTCCAAAGCATTTTCCAATGTACATATCAATTTGTTGTATTTCTTATCTGTTGCATCACTTTTTGACCATATTGCATAATCGGCAACAAAAACAAGTTGCTGTATTTGAAAGTTTTGCGTATGATTCTTGGTGCAACGATTGTGAAAAAGAGTAACGAATGTTCCGGAATTAAGTATACCTGTAATAACCTCCAAATTATGGTAACGCTTTCCTAATGGAGTATCAGTCAATCGTTTTATAAGATTGAGCATAATAACACCTTTCTCTTTATTGTAGATTAACTCTCCGGTTATCTCTTCTCCATCAATATTGAAACTCCCCGTAAAATGCCTGTCTATATTTTCGTTCTGCATACTTTCACCTAAATCCTATCCCCGTATGGAAGTGACTTAATATAATTCTCCATGAATTCAAAATCAGGCACAAAACCTTTCGCCGAATATTTCTTTTGAGTATCTATCATAATATCCCCTTCTCGTGTCAACTTAACTGGCAAATTAATTATTTCAATAAGGTATTTATCCTCTGTAACTTTCCTTCCGTAAGTATACTTAAATTTGTTTGCCATTAACAATGTTTTAATGAACAAATAAATGTATGGCGTCCTCCATGAACTATCCTTCAACAATAAAATTTTCGCAGAATCGCCAACTACACAACCAAAATTTTGGTAGGATACATATCCCGCAGAGCCACTTCTTGCAACCGTCAAGCAAGGCTGATCCGTATAAATATAGCCATTGTCAATACAATATTGTTTATCTATCTTACCCAAGATTCCATTATTTTCCTCGCCGCTTTGTACCGCACGAAAATCACCTGGATTCTCGTCAACTTCTTCCTTAGTTATGAATTTTCCATTATAAATTTCAAAAATATCACTTACAAAAAACTCTTGCCAACTATCAATATTAAGTAGATGTTGAGGGTGATTGTTCTGCGTTGTTAATGGCTTATAATTTAAAGATTGTATGTACCGCTCCATAAAATCCCAATCGGGACTTCCATCGGCTGTTGCGGGCAACTTAATAACGGTATTTGAAATCAAATCCATTTTATATGCTCGTCCATAACTATACTTATATTTTTCTTGCTTTAAAATTGAAAGCACAAATAATGCTGTATATTTGTTTAACCATCCAGCACGACAAATCACCATGTGATCTCCACATATAAATCGCTCACTTTGATAAAAACATGTTGCTGTTGTATCACCTATGGAGATTGCATTACCTTCTTCAATCCCCGTTAAGTCGTTATTCAACACATAACAATCACAACCGTTATTCATTTCTGTTCGAGAAATAAACTTAATAGTGTTGTGACTAAACATATTAAAGCATTCCAAATCAGCCTTTACATGTGCCTCTGCTTTATACATTTCTGAAAATAAATTTCCTAAACGAAATTCCTTCCAATTTCCAGTATTAAGATTCATAGACATTGCCTTCCTTTATTAAATAAGCAAGATAGTCATTGATTGTCTGCTGAAAATCTGCTTCCGTTAATTTCGCATAGTCCGTCTTCATATAAGCTTCGCACAGCCATTCATCATCTCCGTTAACTTTGTGAGTAGCCGATAAACCGTCAACAGATTGTCTGTTGCGATAAAGGTCAATCCATTCTTTTTCTATTTCAACCCACTTACTCTTACCGGTGCTAGCATCGATCTGTTCAACTCGTCCAAGATTTTTCTTTTTCTTAAATCCGTCTTCTTTGTAATAGCCGAAGTATGTATCAGGATTTGAAATATCACTATGTTTTGTGCCTATCTTGAATACCATACAGCACGCTGAAGCACTTGCCCCTGGGTAGAAAATTTCGCTGGGCAATGTAAATACCGCATCAAGGGTATTCTCTTTCAGTATTTCCTCTTTAAGTCTTGCGATTTCTCCGCTTGTCCCTATTGCACATGCCACAGGAAGCAAAACCGCCAATTTTGCATGGTGATTGATTGAATTAAGTGTATCCGCTATATACTTGACAAAATACAATCCTTTTGAAGGATCTTCCTTTTTATCTTTTGCCCAAGTATCTACATAGCTTTTGGGCAGATGAATGCGCTGCCCATTGTAAGGAGGATTCATTAGGATAATATTTGGCTTCGCTTCTTTAATCCAATCGGCAAGTGCAAAACAACTCCCTTGTCTTATGTTTGAATTTCCGTCGGAATGTATCAACATATTAGTAGTAGCAAGACCGTATATGTTTTCGTCAAATTCGATACCGAATATTTGATGTTTCTTAATGTTTTCCTGTTCCGCTGCCGTAGCACAATCATCCAATGCTTGCGTCATTGCACGAACTAAAAACGAACCACTGCCACAACAAGGATCGAGTATCACAGAATGTTTGTTTACTCCTGTGATTTTTGACATAAAATCAGTTATATGATCAGGCGTGAACGCTTGGTTTTTATCCGATTTACCAACATACTTATTAAAGGTAACAAAGAACAAGTTAAGCAGATCTTGTCCCGACGTGCTTTTATCGTTAATAAAAGGCAATATGTTATCTTCAATAAACTTTAAAATTTCTCTTATCGCATCAATTTTTAATTGGCGAACATATTGATTATCCAGCACATTTCTATTCAACAAAGCCAACTTTTCCGCTTTATTCAAGTCATCATTGAGCAAATTTTCCAACACTTCTCTTATTCTTGTACGAATTTGTGCGGCAGTTAATGTTGGAGTCGAGTAATCAAGTCCATTTTTCAGTGCCAACAAGCACGTTCCCACAAACTGACTTCTTAATTTTTCAGGAATACTATGGCGATGCAGCAACTCGTTAAGTTTATAGGTGTTTTGCATCACCTTTTCCTTGTCGTTTATCTTTGAAGTATAGAAGTCGACATACTCATCCATTGTGCGAAGTGCTGTTTCTTTTGGCATTAAATCGCTGTCGGCAACAACGCCTCTCCACACTTTAATATTATCGTTTATTGTGTTGGCAAGAATGGCAACGGTTTTGTTGCCTGTAAGCGCCTTTTCATATTCAACATATGCAGATAACTGTTCTTCATCTGCCACAGTAAAGTTTTGCTTTGTTTCTATCAATACGGTCACATTATCTTTTACGAATCGAATATCAAGTTTCTCAAATACTCTACCAATCCTATTTCTAATAGGTTTAAAAGGTAACGCTGCATTACTGAACGCCTTCGGATAACTGAATTCGTCGTTTTCAATGTTGCTTGTTAAGTATTCTCTTCCAACGATAGAAATAATATCTGCTCTAATCATTTGTAATACATCCTCTTTCTTTCATAATAATTTCTATTGAAACAAGCTCTATTTTGCAATCGACATCAATTATTGTTTTTACTATTTTGACATGTGTTATTTGGTTTTCGCTTCTTTTTATCTAAAACTTCATTGACGGCCTCATTGAGTAATTGATAAGATTTTTTTCCTGTTTGTTTGTCCGTTAATTCTATCATCTTCTTTTTATAATAAACATCTCTTAATTCTCCCCACATATTTTTTCCTTTTATTTTTCGGAAATTTTCTTGGGCTTTGTCCGTGTCGGGTAAAAGTTCAAAAATATAGCTTCCTTTACCTTTTGGCGGTTTGTCATATCTTAAAATTTTTACGCCTTGTAAGGTTTCCTCTAATATCACAATATCATAGGAATGTTTGATATCGGAATTATTACCCTTTTTCTTTATTGTAATAGAAGAGGTACTGTTTTCACAATTACTATACCCATAATTTTTTACAGTACTGTCTAAAGCATTGATAAATAAATACTTTAATTTTTTTGCTTTTAAATTGTTTTTATTTTTTGTAATTCTAATTTGATAATCGCAATCAAAACCTTTGTTATGATGTCTTATTACTAAATTCCTTTTTGCACTGCCTACCAACATATAAGTAAAACTAACACCACAATCCTTTATTTCTTCGCGTATAGTTTGCATCCAATTATCAAATTGTTTTTTAAACGGCCTTACTTCTGAAGGATCGACATATCTTTTATCCATATCACATTTCCAATTTTAACTTATAATCTGTAAAATCACATCTTAAGTTATTTATTTTGTTTATAAAATTAAGTTTATACCCTTCTGGTAAGTTGTTTGCCAATGCCTTTATCCCGGCTTTCATTTTCTCCTTATTTGCTTCAATTTTATTGAACTTTTGCTCTTTACCTAAAACTAAGAGATTGTGGTGCATAACCACATTTCTGACTTTCCTTATCTCATCGAATTCCCTGCATTTTTCAACATCGAACATTTTTATTTCTTTTACTAGTTCGATTGTTTCTCCTAAATCAAGATTAAAATTTTTATATAACTCAGAGTCTTCTTTCTCAGCTTGCTTATAAACATTTTGCGCCATTTTTATGATATAATCCTCTTCCTTTCTATTAAGCTTAAAATCTCTTTCTATATCATACCTATCAAATAATTGAGCTCTAAGATATTCTTCAAATGTAGCTAGATATATGTATAACGCATCTCTTAAATTTTTGTCATATTTAATACAGGAACTTAAATCCGAATATTTCACCTTCGATTGATCGAACTTTATCAAATAACAGTACATTTGCTTAAATAAAAATTGACCTTTAATTTTTATGTATTTTTCAAACTCCGCCTTTTCATCAACATTAGAAAAAACCATTTTTTCAAACATTTTCAACCCCTTGAGCTTTATTTTCACGATTTCCGTGATAGATCTATAATATCGCCTACATTACAATCTAAAGCATTACAAATTCTAATCAGCACATCCATTGAAACGGTTTCATTCTTACCGAGTTTGGCAAGTGTAGTCGTGGAAATATCCGCTTTAAGTCGCATTTCTGTCTTTGTCATTCCTTTGTCTATAAGCAATTTCCAAAGTTTACTGTAGCTGATTGCCATTAAATCACCTCAATTTATTATAACATATAAATTATAGCATAGTAATTTATCTTTCACAATAGATTATCAGCGTTTATAAACATTTATCTATAATAAATCGTTTGAAAATATTCTATTTACGTTGCCATTGCTCCACCAAAGCAAAGGGCTTCGGCTCAAAGCAATCCAAAACAAAAAGAGGCTCATCGCCTCTTTTTTTTGTTTGTTTTTCCTACGTCGTTTCGGGTGAATTGCTTTAAGCAAGCGATTGGCGGGAATAGTCTTCTCAACAGACATTCAATCGCTTTTGTGCTTTATAACACAACTTTAAATTTTATAAAACAAATTCTCGCTTATTTTTAACTGCTCTTAGATTTATTTTAAAACCGATGCCGACGGCTTCAATCTTAATTGTTATTTTGTTTTTTTGACCATTCTTCCACTGCCCACCGCAAAAAATCGGCTTTCGTCATACCTGTTGCTTTTATTTTTTCATCAATATAAGCAAGTTCTTCCAATTTAAGATTTACTATAAAAGGTTTATACTTCCCTCTTATCTTTTTGGAATAACGCTTATCTGCTTCTTTTTGTGCTTCGCTTCGTGTAGACATTTTACGCCTCTTCAATTACAAGTTTTATTCCGCAGCGGTGACTAACCATATAGGTATTTTATTTTATCACACAATCGGCGGTTGCGACGTTTGTTGCAATCGGCACGTTATACACAACGGCGATTCTCAAAAGCGCCTTTACGTCGGGGTCGTGCGGCTGAGCCGTCAAAGGGTCGCAAAGAAAGACTATTGCGTCAATCTCGCCCTCCGCCACCTTTGCGCCAATCTGTTGGTCGCCGCCCATAGGACCGGATAAAAAGCCCTTTACCTTAAGCCCCGTCGCCTCGGATATAAGACGGGACGTGGTTCCCGTTCCGCACAGCTCGAACTCTTCAAGTTTTTGTCTGTTGTTTTTCGCCCATTCGATAATCTCGGCTTTTTTGTTGTCGTGCGCAATCAAAGCAATAACCTTTTTCTTCATTAAAATTATCTCCTTTGTGTCTTTGCCTTTTATTTTGTCTTAAACTGCAAGGGCGTTTATGCTATAAGATTTTAAACAAACGGCATTCGCCGCCCAAAATCTCTTTTCGATAAAAAGCATTATACCCTCTTTTGTCCGTATACGGGCAAAAGGTCATACGGCATTAAGTCGCTAAAAGTCAAACATACGTCGCTGTCCTTTTCGGGAAGCTCTTTTATCGTTCCCGACAAAGAGAGTATCGAAAGATTATCGGCGTTTTGATAATCTTCAGAAAACGAAGCGCCCGTCACGGAATCTTTTTTGACAACCTTTACCCTCACGTTGCCACGAGGTGCGGACGTACCGTCTATTTTCTTGCCGTCGTCGTTATAAAACTCGATTGCCAGAACGTCGTCGGGTAAACTCGCCCAACCCATTGCCGTCACGTATACAGATACGAGGTTGACGCCCTCCAAAAAGCCGATAGGCTCGCCCGATATTCCGTCGCCTGTGAGGAAATATTCCGTATCGCTCTGCCAATTTGCGTAAAGCGTAACGTCTTCCCATACTCTGTTGCCGAAATTGAAAGCAACGGCGTCGGCGTCTTTCCACCCGTCGCGGGACGTATACCAACCTCTGAAGTTATATCCTTCCCTTTTCGGCACGGACGGCATTTCAAGGTAGTCGCCGATAGAAATTTTTTGCGACGAATTGGAAATCGAGGGGGAGTCGTAAACAAGGTTTATATCCACCTTCTGAACGGTGCTTATCGCCAGAAGCGACACACGCTTGTAAATCTTTCTGCTTCCCGATGAATCTGTAAGAAAAATCATATCGAAATTGTTGTGTGAAAAACTGTATTCGCTCACGACCTTTTCGCCGTCTTTAGTGTGAGTTGTTGTCAAAACGCCGTTTGCGTTTAACCAGGTTCCCGTCATCTTTCGATAAACGCCGCCCTCGTCCGTCTGATATTCAAACACAATGGGATTAAAACTGAAATATTCGTTGGGATTTTCTACGTTTACGTAAATTCCCCTTACTCCCACAAAACAAGTGAGCAAAATGACGGTTGCCGCAATCACAAGACAGAGAGGCAAAAACACGCTTAGTCCGTAACGCCTGAAGAAATAGCGAGCATAAGACGCCTTTTTCTTTTTAGGTTTGTTTTTGACGGATTTATCCTGAGAAGGCTGTTCCGTGACCTCTTCGGCAGGCTTGATATAGATAGGCTCCGCCTTTTCCGTCTTGACGGACACCTCCTCCACTTCCGTAAAAGAATGCCGCAGGAAAAAGCCGCTTAGCAGAGGTCTGAAAAGTTTTTTACAGCGCTTGCATTGCAAAAGTCCGTTTTCGAGTTTTTTCAACTCTTTGCCGCAGTTCGGACACTCGATGGCGTGCATATCCGATTTAATGTCATTAGTGTTTTTCAATTTCTCTCACCGATTTTCTTTGTAATTTTAAATAAATGTTAAAAATCTTTTTTTTTATTATATTATAATACCGTCGCAATGTCAATTTACAATTTTGTGAAATATGCGTTTATGAAGCTTATACATCGAATAACGCAATGTTTTTCATAGGTTTTATATGTTAAAATAAGAATACACAAATTGAATTAAAGAGATTTAAAGCCACGTTATCCCGTGGCTTTAGCTTTCTTCCGATTTCAGTTTACG
>FR901027.1:52702-56527 GCA_000437555.1 Acidaminococcus sp. CAG:917
CCGTAAACTCCCCGTTTTTTTTCCGTAAAAACGGAAACTATATTCAATTTATTGATAAGGTTTTAAATATTTCAATTTACCTTAACGGTTCCGTTTGAGCAAATCACCTCACTCAAAGCACTGCCGTAATTCCAATTGCTGCCCTTGGTCACCAGATTCCATTGTTCGACGGTTCCTTCGAAATAAATTGTTTTTAACTCAACGCACCAATAGAAAGCATTATTGCCGATACTGCTTAAAGTCTTTGGTAAGGTAATCGAACTAAGTGAAGAACAGCCCGAAAACGCATAGTTTCCTATACTGACTAAGCCTTTGGAAATTGAAACCTGCTTCAACACCGAACAGCCGACAAACTGTTTATCCGCTAAGCTTAAAAATCCGTCGGGCAATTTTACCTGCTCAAGAGTATCCGAATTTGCAAACAAATTTTCGTCAAGCGCAGCTACCGTATCTGCAAAAGAAATTGAAACTATTTCCGCAATCAAGTTGCAAGCGGGAGCTTTTCCCGTGACGTAACTGTCGGTATCGTTCGCTTTTTTAAATTTAACGACGTATTCGCTGTCGCCGAATTTACCACCGACGGCATTGCTGTAAATCTCGTTTAGATCGTCGCCCTTGTAAAATACCACTCCCTCTGCGGAAAGCAAATCGCCCGTAAGAGTATAAGGCGCATCGCTGTCGCCTTCGGGAACGGTCGTCTGCGGTTCATCATCGCATGCGACAAACGCAAAAGCCGTTATCAAGGCAAAAAGTGCAACTACTAAAATTAAAAATGATTTCCTTTTCATAATCTCTCCTTCGATAAACTGCACAAACTTTTAATTTCTGCATATTTTCATTGAATATGTTATTCGATGAAAATAATACGGTCGGAAACGACAAAAACTAAAATTCGTATTGAAAAGATCTCTAAAAAAGCCGTATTTGCTAATTGATGATTGACATTATTGCACTAAAATGCTAAAATTTATGTAACTTCATATATTTGTTTTTTCATCGAATAACATATTCGGCGAAAGATTGTATAGCCCGTTCAGCTTATTCATAAACCGCTGTTTTGTGGACATAAAGCTGTGGGCGTAAATCTTCATCGTGGTGTCGGCGGATTCGTGCCCTAAAATTTCACTTAGCGTTTTGATATCCATACCTACCTCAAGCGCCCTTGTGGCAAACGTGTGTCTGAGCGAATGAAAGCTCAGTTTTTTTATGCCGCATTTTTTTAAAAACGCCTCGAAAAGATATTGATACGTCCTCACTCCTACGGCTTTGCCGTGTTTGTCCTGCACCACCGTTTTCCCTTTCGACTTTTTAAACATAGCCGGCATTTCCCTTTTTAAAAAGGACGGGAGCGGAATCTCTCTGACGGAAGCGTGCGACTTTGGTACGTCCGTAAAAGTCGTCCACTTTCCGCTATTATCCTTTGCCGAAAACATGCTTTTTGTCACGGATATTATCCCCTGTTTTAAGTCAACGTCACGCCACTCGAGGGCGAGAAGCTCTCCTATCCTCAGCCCTGTATAAAGGCAGATTTTTATTCCGAAAAGCCTGCCGTCTTTGCTTTGGGATATTGCCCTTTCCATTTTTTTTTGTTCGAGTCTTGAAAAGGCTTTCGGAGCGGTTGATTTTGTCTTGAGCCTTGCGACGCTATCCACGGGATTTTGCTTGATAAGACCTCGCACTACGGCTTCTTTGAATAAAAGTTTTAAAACCGTGCGGATAAGATTTAAAGTGCCGTTTGACAGCTTGCCGTCGGGCGAATTTGAGTTTTCCATTTGTCCGTCAAACAAGTCTTTTATCCTGTCGCCGTCGATTTTATTCAACTCCGTTTTGCCCAGCTTTGGCAGAACGTGGTTTGTCACTATCGACTTATACCTGAGATAGCTTCTTGTTTTAAGTCTTAAAAAAGCGCTCTTTTCCAGCCATTCTTTTGCCCATTTTTCAAATTTCATAGTTTCTCCTTTTTTCCCTTAAGGGACAGACGGTTTTATTTATTATTTATTAAAAACGAGATTTATATCAAAAAAATGTGCAAGGCGCTTTAAACTTAAATCATAAGCCTTGCCATATCACTGAAATTTTCGCAAACAAAAAAGGACGGAAAACCCGTCCTTTTTTTGTCTTTTAATTTGATTTGATTTTAAACTGCAAATTTAAACATCGCATCATTTCAATCTGCCGAGCCCGAGCGAATAGCCTTGCGCTTTGCCTATTTGCTTTGCGCTCTTTTCGTCGAGGAGCAAAACGCACCTGACAAACGTTTCTATCTGCTCGCACATAAGGTCAAGATTAAACTTATCCATATGGTGGTTTGCGTCAACCGAACAAAGATAATCGGGTGCGGTGACAAGCGCGATTTCGGGTATCTTTTTGTTGAACAGCGGCTGCCCCTCACCGAAGTGCATAAAGTTGTGTCCTCTGAGCGTCATAGTCCGACAGACCTTTCTGCCCTCAAGCGCTTCATAATATATTTTGTCAACCTTTTTGTTGCCGGTATAGACAAGCTCGACGTCAACGTCGTTTGTCTTTTGATATTTTCCGTCTATGTCTTTATACTCCGTGCAGCCGAGGTGTTCGACGGAACAGCCTGCCACCGCCTTATACGTTTTGCCGTTCCACAGCGGTTTGAAATCCGCCAAAAACCGTGACGTTGCCTGGTCAAAGCCCGTCCTGAATTTCGGCAGACGAAAATGCCCCGTGACAAAAGCGAAAATCAAATTCCGTTTTGTCGGGTGCGCCTTGAAATATTTTATCATCGAAAGCATACCCACCCCTCCGTTTTCCTCGCAAAAGTTAAGCCCGTCCGTGTGCGTGTTTATTATTATCGCCTCTTTCGTGTTTTCCGTGCCGCCTATCACCGTGTAAAACGACGAGGTTTTTGCGCCCCTTTCGATACTCCCCTTCACGGTGACCGTCGCGCTCTTTTTCTCCGCCGCCGCCTTCAGCACCTTGTCGCCCTCGGTAGAGTTTACCCACACGACGGGGACGGACAGATAATCCATAATGAAGTTGAGATATTGCCCCTCCACCATCTCGTCGGACATATCCCGCCATATACAGATTATCGCTTTTGCTCCGCTGTGTTTTAGCGAGCCGAACGTCAAAAGCGTTTTTACAAACGCCGTGCTGACAGGCCCTCTATAGCTCTTTTCTATCTCGAGATTTTCAGGATACGACCGCCTTTTGTCAAACGCCACTTTGCTTGATATGCGTCTTAGGTTTTTAATTTCAACGACGCCTATTTTCCCCCTTGCCTTTTTAAATCCGACAGCCGAGTTTTTCACCTTGACAAGCCGTCCCGTCACTCCCTCGTCAGGCGTCAGACCGCTGTAAGGAAAAACAGAAGAAATTTTGATTTGCTCGCCGTCCACGGAGAGCGAGGCACTGTCCGACTGCCACCTGTCAAAGGCGTATTCCTTTTCAACGACGCTAAGCCCCGTCTTCTTTATTTCCGACTTTAAATAATCGACAAAATCGCTCTGTCCTTTAGAGCCTGTCAGCCTTATCCCGAAAGAGTTCATATTGTCCATCGCGCGCAATACTTCGGTTTTGGAAAACAAGTCCTCTTTAAAAATTTCCATAATTCCCCCCTTTTGCTTTTTATAATTATACCACCCCGGAAAAAAGTATTCAATACCCGTCTTTCTATGCAGCACTCTGCTCATCATATGTTTGCTAAAGTTTAGAGCAAAATAATATAAATCGGTTTATTTTTACCACAAAGAAAGGTATAATTATTTTATGGAAATTAAACCCGTGGCAAAGATTGTATCGCCCTTCAAAGAGAAATTCGGAGTGCCCCGTCAGAGCGGAAGAGTTCAGACGTTA
>FR901027.1:56543-65210 GCA_000437555.1 Acidaminococcus sp. CAG:917
TCAGACGTTATCCAAAATAGTTTTCGAGCCCTACTGCCGTGACAAAAGCGCAATTAAAGGCATCGAAGACTTTTCGCACCTTTGGCTCATTTTTGAATTCGACAAAGTAGAATACGATAAATTCACCCCCACCGTCAGACCGCCCCGACTTGGCGGCAACGCCAAAAAAGGAGTGTTTGCCACCCGTTCGCCTTTCCGTCCCAACCGATTGGGGCTTAGCGTTGTAAAGCTTATAGGCATTGAAGACGGCGCACTATTGGTGTCGGGAGCCGACCTTGTGGACGGAACGCCCATATATGATATAAAGCCTTATATCCCTTCCGCCGACTGTATAGAAAACGCAAAAGGAGGCTTTTCGGACGAGTTTAAAAATTATAAGATTAACGTAAAAATCGAAACGGACGATTTTTATTCTTTGCCTAAAAAAGCTCAGGAGGACATCGTTGCCGCCGTCGCCGAAGACCCGCGCCCCGCATACCACGACGACGAGAGAACTTACGGTATGATTTACGACTCGTTTAATATTTCGTTTACCGTTTGCGGCGATATAGCAAATATTAATTCCGTCAAAAATTTTAAACAATAAAAATTCAGCTTTTACTTTTTTGCTAAAATGCCTTTAATCGCCTCATTTTATTTTTAACCGAAATTGCTATTTATAAAATTTAAATTGGCGCTTTTAAATTCAATCTGATTTTAATTGTGCTTTTTTTGACATTTTAATAAACGTACATTTTGCCCGTTGATTTTGTCAAAAGCTTTAAGCTTTTTTGTTTTAAGTCTACACAACAGTTTTAAAGGACAAAAATAAAAACCGCTTTTGCGGTTTAAATTTTTACTACGTCGTCTCGACTTAAGCATCTGCCCGTCTTGGCGTCTTGAAACAGCATCCATATACCGCCGTCATCGTCGACCGGCACAAATTGGGAAATGTTTCTGATTTCGTCGGGAGGCAAAATATCTTCTCTGCCGGGAATTCCGTAACAGACGTATAACGCTTCGCCGAGCTCCTCTATCACGCCGACGACGTAGTAACAGTCCTCGCAGTCCACCCTTACCCACTTTGAATTGGGAATACGCTCGCAAAGCCGAGTTTCGGTCGGATAACAAACGAACATCTCCTCAAGCTGGGGTTTGACCGCCTGGTAAAAGTTTTTGCCGTTAAATTCCACGCCGAGCAGCATCGTCGGTTTATCCTTTTTTGCGCCCTCGGTTTTGTCTTTGGATTCCGACTTTGTTTTAGCCCTCAGTATTATCTCGTCGCCGTATTTATTTTCGCCGTCAGAGTTTTCCGATTCGTCCGCCTTATCTTTGGCTTCTTTTGATGTGCCGCTTATTGAATTTGCGGAGTCTTCCTCTTTTTTGTCAAATGCGCCGCTTCTCAATTTTTCTAAAAGATAAGGACAGCGGTTTGACTTTCCGCTAAATCCCGAATACGTCTCGCCGTTTATTACAGCTACTGCGCTGACGTCGGCAGGCAAATTTGCGGCAATCGAAAACGTCTTGCCGGTTATGTCATAAGACTTGTCTCCGTCAATATCGGTCAATAAGCGCGCGCCCACAAGACTGTCGCCCGCTTCCACTCTGACTTTACCGGCAGTTTCGGTCAGTTTTAATATTTCACGGTTTTTTTCGCTCTTTAAAATCAGGATAATTTTTTGATACATACAAACCTCACACAATAATTTATGCGGCAAGGCTTGAAAAATTCGCCGATATGCTATTTTAAATAGAATTTAATTTAAATTTAAACGTATGCCGCCTATCGGATTGTCTTTAGTCCGCTTTTATTTTTACGTTTAATTTTTGATATAAAAAAGCTCGGATACTCCGAGCGGAAAATTTTGAGTTTTTGACAATCAAAGTTTTTAAATTCCCTAACGCCTGTCAATGCAAAGCGTTTTGGATATCTGCACGCGGCTTAGCTGCATAAGTTTAATTTATGCGCTAAAGCAACACAATGCGGCTGTTATATCTTTATAATCGCCCGTTTTTTAATCGCTAAAGATTTATCCTTCCATAACTTTTAAAATTCTGACGAAGTCATCGAGCGACAGCGCCTCGCCTCTTACCGTGGGCGAAATATCTGCCCTTTTTAAAATATCTAAGGCTGCTTCTCTCGATATCGAATATCCGCTCATAAGATTGTTGGTGAGCATCTTGCGGCGCATGGAAAAGGCGCATTTTACAAGCGAGGAAAGTTTTTTCAAATCGGTATCGGGCAGTTTGTTTTTATCTATCGTTATGTTGACCACCGCGCTGTCGACGTTGGGCTGAGGATAGAACATCTGTCTCGAAACCGTTCTCGTCACGCACGCCTTTCCCCTCATCTTCACCCCGAGCGTTATTGCGGCATAATCTTTTGTGCCCTCCTTTGCGACAAGCCTATCGGCGACTTCCTTTTGCACCATAACGGTAACGGATATGACAGGCAAGTCGGATTCCAAAAAGTGCATAATCATAGGCGTGGTCACGTAATACGGCAAGTTTGCCACCACCTTAAACGGAGTCGAAACGATTTTTTCAAACTCCTCTTTTTGCATTTTAAGCACGTCTTTGAACACGACGGTCACGTTTTCTAATCCTTTTAAGGATAAATCGAGCACGGGAGCGAGATTTTTATCCACCTCAAAAGATATGACCTGCTTTGCCTTTTCGGCAATAGCTCTCGTAAGAGTTCCTGCGCCTGTGCCTATCTCGACTACGGTATCGTCATATGTGACGTGTGCGTCGTCAACGATTGCATTAAGCAAATTCTTGTCCGTAACAAAATTCTGACCCAAGGCTTTGTTGAATTTAAATCCGCTTGATATGATTAAATCTTTTACGTTTGGTGAATCCATAGTTATATATTGCTTTAAAAAAAAATAAATTGCAAATATTTTTATATTGTTTGAATATTTTTTTTGAAACGGTTCAAAATAATAGTGTACTAAAGATGAATAATCGAAGTACAAAAGATAAAAGAGATTTTATCTGACTTAAACGTAAATACACTATCATGCGTTTTTGTCAAAAAGTAAAAAAGGCTTGTACGGATACAGATGCATTCGTCAAGTCTTTTTTACTATATAAAAAAGGGCCGCCGCCCTTTTTTTTTAATTGTTTTAAACCGGTTTGGTTTTTTATGTTGGATTCTTACATTTTTGAGGTTCGTTAACTTCGGCGATAATTTAATGCTTTTTAATTTTATTAACTAAAGCAATGCTTAACTTTGCTTTTTATTTATAAGCCCTTAGATTTTAAAAGGCAACGTCAGGTTATGTCGCTTATTTTAGCTTTTTAAACAGTTCAAATGCATTTTTTGTCGATATCTCTTTTAACTTTTCGGCGTCCGTATGTAAAATTTCCGCCGCTTTATCCACGACGATATTTGTATATTTCGGTTCATTTCTCCGACCTCTATACGGCACGGGCGTAAGATAAGGGCTGTCCGTTTCAAAGAGTATTCTGTCCGAAGGAATTGACGGCAAAACCTCGTATATCGCCTTGGCGTTTTTAAAGGTTATCGCTCCGCCGAAAGAGAAATAGGCGTCGTATTTAGAATATATCGAAGCGGTTTCCTTTGAGCCCGAGTAACAATGAAAAACTATCCCGTTTTTGAGAAGCGAGCGGTTGTCGTCTAAAAGAGAAGTCATATCCTCGTAGGCGTCCCTCAAATGAATAATGACGGGGAGCGAAAGCGACGACGCAAGATGAAGCTGTCTGACAAAAACTTCCTTTTGTTTTTCCCTCGGAGAAAAATCGTAAAAGTAGTCAAGCCCTATCTCACCTATCGCCACGACTTTTTCGTCTTTCGATAGAGATGCGTAAAGGTCAAGGTCGTCGTCGGTAAAACCGTCGGCATAATGCGGATGAGTGCCCACGGCGCAGAAAATATTTTCGTATTCGTCCGCTATCGAAACGCATTTGAGCGACGTTTCCCTGTCGCAGCCTATCGTTATAGCCCTCGATATTCCGTTTTTGCCGAGCGACGAGATGACTTCTTTTCTGTCCTCGCCAAAGCGCTCGTCGTCCAAGTGACAATGTGTATCTATCAGCATACCTTGCTACCGCTGTTGACTTTCACCATGGGAGTTATCAGCACCACCTTGTCGCCGTCTACGGCGCAAAGGAGCATACCCTCGCTCATGATACCTTTAAGTTTGGCAGGCTTGAGGTTGGCGACAACGACGACTTCCTTTCCGATAAGTTCCTCGGGGGAATAGTATTTAGCTATTCCGCTTACTATCGTCCTGGTTTCCTCGCCCACTTTTACGGAAAACTTTAAGAGTTTGTCGGCGTTTTCCACCTTTTCGGCGGTGATTATTTCACCGACTTTAAGCTCTACCTTGGCAAAATCTTCTATTGAAATTTGATTTATATCCGTTATTCCTTCCATTTTGGCTTTTTCGGCATCTTTGTCCGCTCCGTCGGGTTTAATATCCGCATTGCTCTTTTCTTTGTTTGCCGCCGCCAAAGTTTCCATTTCCTTTAAAACTTTTTGGACGTCGAGTCGTGCGTAAAGCGCTTCGTTTTGCTCCACTTTTACGCCTGCCGTCTTTTTGCTGCCGAAAGTTTTCAAACTGTCTAACGTCTTTTGCGTTTCGTCGAACGGGAAGGATTTATAAATCTTGGACGGCGTTTTGGGCAAAAACGGCGTTAAAAGGACGGACGCAAATCTTATAGCCTCGGCAAGGTTAAACATAACCGTTTTGAGTCTTGCAACGTTACCCTCTTTATTGAGCACCCAAGGCGTAGTTTCGTCGATATATTTGTTTGCTCTGCTAAGAAGGTCAAATATATGAGTCAACGCTTTGGACGTGTCAAATTTATTCATTTCCTCGTCGACGGCATTTACCGTAGATAGCGCAAAACTTTTAAGTTCGTCGTCAACCGCTTCCGTCTTATCGGGCACAGGAATGACCCCGCCAAAATACTGACCTATCATTGCGGCGGTTCTCTTGATGAGGTTTCCCAGCGTATTTACAAGGTCGCTGTTTATACGCTTTATCAAAAGCTCGTTGGTGTATATGCCGTCCTGCCCGAAAGGCACGTCCCTTAAAAGATAAAATCTTATTGCGTCCACTCCGAAACGTTCGGCAAGCACGAGAGGATCAACGACGTTGCCGGTTGACTTTGACATCTTTCCTCCGTCGAATAGCAACCAGCCGTGTCCGTAAACCTTTTTGGGGAGAGACAAATCAAGAGCCATTAAAATGGCGGGCCAGATGATAGAATGGAAACGCACGATTTCCTTTGCCATCATATGAACGTCGGCAGGCCAATATTTTTTAAACAAACTTTCGTCGTCAGAGCCGTAGCCGAGCGCGGTGATATAGTTTGTCAGTGCGTCAATCCAGACATATATGACGTGACCTGTGTCAAACGATACGGGAATACCCCATTTAAACGAAGTCCTCGATACGGCGAGGTCGGCAAGTCCCGGCTTTAAAAAGGAGTTTATCATCTCGTTTCTTCTTGTGGCAGGCTCCAAAAAGTCCGACTCGGAAAGGAGTTTCATGATTTTATCCTGATATTTTGAAAGCCTGAAAAAATAGCTTGACTCTTTTGTCAGTTTGACTTCTCTGCCGCAGTCGGGGCATTTGCCGTCGACAAGCTGCGATTTTGTCCAGAACGATTCGCAGGGCACGCAATACCAGCCCTCGTATTCGCTTTTGTATATATCTCCTCTTTTATAAAGCTCGTCGAAAATTTTAGAAGCAAGCTTTTCGTGGTCGGCATCCGTTGTCCTTATAAAACGGTTATAGGAAATATCGTAAAGCTCCCACAGCTTCTTGAGCGAATCCACCTGACGGTCCACCCACTCTTTGGGGGTGATGTTATGTTTTTTTGCAGTATCTTCTATCTTTTGTCCGTGCTCGTCCGTGCCGGTAAGATAAAACACGTCGTAGCCTTGCATACGCTTATATCTCGCTATTGCGTCGCATATGACCGTCGTATAGCAAGTACCTATGTGCCACTTTCCGCTCGGATAATAAATCGGTGTTGTAATGTAAAACTTTTTGCTCATATAAGCCTCGTAACAAAACCGCCTCGGACGTGATACCGCAGGCGATTTCATAAATAATTTTTAGTTATTATACTACTAATTTTTAAAATTGTAAAATAAATATAACTGTATGAACATAGTGTTTTTGTTGCTCGCTTTTTGCGGTCTTGTAGCCATGACGGTTGTCAATCCCGACGCCGTTTTCCCCACCATGATAAAGGGTGCGTCGGATGCAATAGCGCTTGCCTTTAAACTGCTCGCCATATACTCCGTTTGGCTTTCCGTGCTCAATATGCTTGAAAAAACAAGCCTCGACAAAAAGCTGTCCAAAATGCTCTCGCCTCTCACCAAACGTCTGTTTAAAGGCGAAAGCGAAACGGCGCAAAAATATATATCTATCAATATGGCGTCAAATATGCTCGGCATGGGCGGAGCCGCAACTCCCGCGGGAATTAAAGCGATGAAAGAAATGGACGACCTCAGCGGAAAAGCCACGCATAATATGAAGCTGCTTTTAGTGCTCTCGGCAACCTCGCTTCAGCTTATACCGGCAACCGTCATAGCCTTAAGAGGCGACGGCGGAAGCGCAAATCCGTCCGACATACTTCTACCCACCCTGATAGCCACTTCGGTGAGCACGCTCATAGGCGTTATACTGTGCAAAGTGTTTGCAAAGATTTCAAAGAGCGTCAAAAAGGAAAAATGATAAGTTACGTTCTGCCCACCCTTGTCGGTCTGATTATTTTATATTCCGCTATTAAGAGGGTAAAAATTTACGACTGTTTTATTGACGGAGCAACGGCAAGCATACAGCTTGTCCGTTCCGCCTTTCCCTATATCGCTGCGATATTTATCGCCATAACGCTGTTTAAAGAAAGCGGCTTAAGTCAAAAACTCACCGCTCTGCTTGCCACGCCTCTTTCATACGTCGGCATACCTTCAGAGCTATGCGAACTTATTATGCTCACTCCTCTGTCGGGAAGCGGCTCGCTTGCCCTGCTTGAAGATATTATTTCTACATACGGCGCGGACAGTTATATCGCAAGATGCGCCTGCGTCATATCGGGCGCAAGCGAAACGGTGTTTTATATCTCGGCGGTATATCTGAGCGAATGCAAAAGCAAAAAACTCTCCTACGCCATACCCGTGGCACTCTTTGCCACTTTTTGCGGAACGGTGGTAGCCTGCCTTATCTGCCGATTTATTTAAACTCCGCTTTTGTTTTCCTTTGATTTTTGTTTGCTCCTAAATCGCCTGCCTTAGGATATCCCTTGCCGCCCTTTTGATTATTGAAACTTATCGGAAAAGATTTATCCCGTAAAAAAAGCCTTTATCCCGCAGGAATAAAGGCGAATATACGATATCTTAATATCGAAAATATGTATCGTCAAAAATATGTTTCCACCGCCTCGAGCATCTCGGCGTAACTTTTAAGCGATGTAAAAACAAGGTTTGTCTTTTTTGGAAGACGGGCGCTTTTTGCCCAATAGCAGAGATGTTTTTTCATTATGTTGACAAGCACCGCCTCGGGATAATATTTTTTGGCGACGGCTATCTGCTCCAATATGTCCGATTTTATATCCACAGTAAAGGGAATATCCAAAATCTCGGAAAACACGAAAGGTCTGCCCAGAGCGCCCCTTGCAATCATAACGCCGTCGGCACCTGTAAATTCGAGCACTTTAAGGTAGTCCTCTCTCGTTCTTATATCGCCGTTGGCGACGACGGGAATGTTCACCGCTTCTTTTACCTGCTTGCAATAGAGGTGATTTGCCTCGCCTGCATAATAGTCAGACCTCAGTCTGCCGTGCACCGTTATCATATCGGCGCCGCCCTTCTCTGCCGAAAGAGCGCACTCTATAACGGACGGCGAGTTAAAGCCTATCCTGAATTTACAGCTTACCGCCTTGCCCGATTCTTTTGCCGCCCTTACTATTTCCTCTATAAGAGGCGGATTTTCCATAAGAGCGCTGCCCTCGCCGTTGGATACGATTTTGGGCACGGGACAGCCCATGTTTATATCAATGACGTCAAACGGCGCTATCTCTTCCGACTTTGCCACTTTAAAAAAAACTTCGGGGTCGTTTCCGAAAAGCTGAACGGCTTTAGGCTGTTCGTCAGGCATAGCGGCAAGCAAAAAGGCGGTGTTTTTGTTTTTATACATAAGCCCCTTTGCACTCACCATTTCGGTATAGCAAAGCCCTGCTCCGTATTTATAGCACAATCTCCTTAGCGCTACGTCGCTAAACCCTGCCACGGGAGCAAACAGAGCGTTGCTTTTAAGTGTAAGGTTTCCTATCTTCATCTGCTTTTACTCAGCCTTTTCGCCCTGTTTTACCCTGTCCCAGACGGCGTCCATTTCGGCGAGCGTAAACTCGTCCAAGGTCTTGCCGCCCGCCGTTAAAATTTCTTCCATTTTTTTGAATCTTGCCATAAACTTTTTGGAAGAATCGCTTAGCGCCGTTTCAGGCTCGATTTTCATAAGTCTTAAAAGATTTACGACGGCAAACAAAAGGTCGCCGCCCTCCTTTGCTTTTTCGTCCGCTTTCGCCTCTTTGAGTTCGGCAAGTTCTTCTCTTACCTTGCTCTCCGCGCTTTCAAGGTCGGGGAAATCGAAACCGCACTTTTTAGCCCTCTTCTGAATTTTTTCCGCATACAAAAGCGCAGGCAGATTT
>FR901027.1:65240-72589 GCA_000437555.1 Acidaminococcus sp. CAG:917
ACTCTTTCCATAGAGTCGGTAAAGTCAGAATAATGCTTTTCTTCCTTTTTTGCGGCGTTCCAAAAGTTCAAAGCCTCGTCGGCGTTGGAAGCGTGATTGCTTCCGAAAATATGGGTGTGTCTTGTAATAAGTTTATGGCAAAGCTCGTAAAGCACGTCTAAGTAGTCGAACATTTTTTCGTCCATCGCTATATGGGCGTGGAATACCGCCTGAAGCAGGACGTCGCCTATTTCCTCGAGCATCATATCCTTGTCTTTTGCGTCGATGGCCTCGACAAGCTCGTATGCTTCCTCGATAAGATTGATTCTTATCGATTCGTGAGTCTGCGCCTTATCCCATTCGCATCCGTCCTTTGCCCTAAGCCTTGTCATAATCTCGATAAGATCGGAAAAATCGTAGCGCTTGCGGTCCTCAACCTTTGCGCCCTTTATGTAAATAATGCAATCGTCGCCGTCAAAGTCGGCAAGGTCGATTTGAGCTTCTTTCTTGCCGTAAACCTTGACGGGCACGTTGCCGAAAGCCTTTAAAGCTTTATTCAAAAACTCGGGATAGCCGTTCACCAATATCAAAGTGTCTATGCTTTTGTCGGTGAAAAACTGCGTCTTTTGAGCAATGTCACAAGACGTATATGTGTTGTGCGATTTTAAAAGTATTTCGTTTACCCAAGTTAAATTCATTTTAAACCTCTTTATCCCAAAACCTGATTTTTCGCTTATATTTGAGCAAAAATCCCGACATGGGCAGACTTTGGGTTTCCTCTTTGCTTAATACGTCGAAAGCGGCAATGAGGGCCGGATACAAAAGTAAACTGAACGCCAATGCCACACCGAACGCCACATATATATTAACGAAAATATATTTAAAAGACAAGCAACTGAGCGCAATTATAAGCGACGATACCAAAATATAGGCTATGCTTTTGTCGAGTTTATCAAGCGAGAGATATCTTGTAAGATATATAAGATTTATCACAAGCGTCACGAGAGACAATGACACCGACGCTACGCCCGCCGCGAGAATGGATATATATCGGCTCAATATCAATAACAGTGCCGTTTTAACCGCAATACCGCAAATCATAGCGAGGACGTAAACCCTCGTTTTATCAAGCGCGCCGAGTATTGACCCCGCAATCTGCGCCATTGAAGAGAACACGACGGACAGCGACATTATACGCAAAAGATTCGCTCCCGCCTCAAGCTCGGACACGGTAAGCACGGGGAAAATTATTTTTAATATCTCTTGCGAAAAGATAAGCATTAGGAGTGCGGCAGGAACGCCTATCAAGAGACATAATTTTATCGAAAGCCTTGTCTTTAAAAGTATTCCGTTTACGTCTCTTTGCGCTCTCTCTTTAGATACGCTGGGAACTACCGCCACCGCAAGCGAAAGCAAAATCATAATCGGCATATTTATCAAGGTGGTGACCGAACCCGAATACACTCCGTAAAGCGACTTAGAACCTGTAAGAGCCACAATCATGAAACTGTCCGAAAATCCCGACAGAGGCAACAGTAAAGCGATAAGCGCAAAAGGAAACGCTATTTTTAAAAACCCTAAAGGATTGGCAGTTTTATCGTCTGTTTCAACTCCGCTTGCATAGACTGCCTCCGACTGAGAATTGAGCCCCGCATCGGTTAAAGCCACGCCCGACGATACCGCCGCCGATACCGCCCTTTTTGCCTGTTTGTTTTGACTATCCGCCCTTTTGATTTTGTCTTTACGGCAAGAGTTACCCTCTTTAATCGAATTTGCTTTGAAGTCCTTTTTCTCTTTGCCTTTCGTCACGAGATAGGCTATAGCTACATAGACAAAAGAAAGTATCTCGCTTGCCGTCACAGCGAGCAAAGCGCCGTAAAGTGCGTAGTCTATTCCCCTCTCTATGAGAGCGAACGCTAAAGTCAATCCCAAAACAAGTTTTACCGTCTGTTCGATAAGCGAACACACCGTCGGGGGACCCATTTTCATTTTACCGTAAAAGTAGCCTTTGAAAACGGAACTTATTCCCACAAAAAATACGCTTGGGGCTATGATAAAATAGCACATACCCAAAAGCTTACTGCCCTGCATATAGGCAAACGTTTTATTCAACAGCACCAAAACGACGGTCATCAAAAGCGAGAGTGCAAAACAAAACCAAAAAGCGTTTTTGACGCATTTAGTGTCGCCCTCGGCAACAAGTCTCGATATCGCCTGCGTGATTCCGCCGGTAACTATCACGACAAACAGAGCGTAAACGGAATACACAAGCTGATAGAGTCCTATGCCCTCCGAGCCCAGAGCGTTGGTGAGCGGAATTCGGTATATCGCGCCTATAATCTTGCAAAGTATTCCGCCGGCTGCAATAATAAGCGCGCTTTTGCCGAACGAGCTTTTGTGCGATTTTTTTTTGGAAGCTACTTGCTGCATAGCGACGACAAAATCTTCACGCAGAGGTTGACGTAACCCACAAGCGAGCTTGCCTGATGATTTGTCAAAAGAACGAGTCCACCCACGTTGTCGCCCTGATTGATTATGGGAGCGATAATCTGATAGGCAAAATTCATTTTATCCCCGTCGTAGAGGGAAATTCTCTCCGAGCCGGATTTGATTTTGATTTCCTTGCCTCTTATGATTTTAAGACAATCGTCGGATATCGTTTTTCCCTCGGCAAAGCGTTTTTGACTGCCCTCGTAAATATTTACGAAATTGCCGTCACATACGAACACGTCCGCTTCGGTAAATTCCTTAAGAGATACGGCGATATCTTCTAAAATATGACGCATCGCTTCCATCTCGGAATATTTTTTCATAGTCATTAAATCGCCTTCCATGGCAATTTCAAGTTCGTCGCCCTCGTGAAGTCTCATGCTGCGGCGAAGCTCTTTGGGAATGACTATTCTGCCGAGTTCGTCGATACGTCTGACTATTCCCGTTGTTTGCATAATAAAACCCTCCATGATTTTTACTAAATTTAGTATTTAAAAACACTTTAAAAAAATACGCTTTTTTTATTACATGGATTTTATATAAACAAAAAAGCGCCCGACAGGCGCTTTAAATGAAATCGGTTTATAAATAAAAAAGTTTGTCAGACATAGTTTCCAAGCGAATTTAAGTTAACGATTTTTGTGTCGGAATTCAGATATCCGATTTGTTTTCAAAACCTTTTCCTATTGAGCCCTTTCCACTTCGAGGGAAGTAAATTTAACCTCGTCTATAAAATCGCGCGGCAAAAACTCAACCCTTTTGAATTGCAACAGATGTTCGAGGTGAGTCGACAGTATAACGGGCGTTGAAATGTCGAGCACGTCCGCCGCCTTGGACATCATATCCAAAAAGCTTTCCTCGCTCAAATCCGCCCCGTCTTCCAAAACGGTGTCTTTTAAGATTTTGTCTTCGTCTTTAACTTTTATCCACAGTTTAGTCATAGTATTCGTCTATAATCTCCGCAAAATAAAAATCGTGCATATCGCCGTCGGCGTAAAACGTGCCGATTTCTTTAAGGTCGCAAGCCCCCATATCCAGCCTTGTTATAACACGGCACTCAAGGTAACCCTTGCAGCCTTTCACGACGTAGCCGTCCACGCTCTTTGCCTTTTGTTTTTCGATGCCCGCTTTTTCCCACTTATCGATGCCGTTCTTTGCCGAAACGCTGCCGCAAACTCCGAGAGCGCTTTTCATATCGCCGTCATATGGCACGGACACGGTAAAGGTTTTGTTTTGTTCTATAAAAGAATGAGTGTATCTCGACTTCCTGACCACGGCAAGGAAAACCTTTTTTCTCCAGAGCACGCCTGCCATACCCCAGGATATGGTCATCACGTTGTCGCCGGAGCTCAGAAATCCGCCTGCCGTAAGAAGATTGTTCATAAGTTTAGCCGTATCGTCAAATTTAATCATATATGCCTCCTAAGCGTTTTTATATTATTCGGTTTTTAATTTAATATATAATAGCACATATATATCGGTTTAACAATACATATTTTTAAAAGCCTCTCCGTAAAAGACAATGCGACTAAAAAAACTTTTGCCGCTTTGCATACGAGGTCTTTTTCGGCATATGCGTCACACTTATTTTATTTTTTATATGACGATTTATTCTCAGTTTGTATAAATGCCAAAAGATAACACTATATATTGAAATTTAAAAAAAATGTCAAAACTTACTTTAATTATTTCATTTTTTATGTTAATCTACTTTATATGATTTGCAAATTTACAAACGATTATCTGATAGAGAGTTTTACTATGGTCGACAATCTCTTTATAAGAGAATATATGCCCTATGCCGACGAAAAACAGGTAAAGGTTTACCTTTACGGTCTTTTTTTATGCAATACCGATTCGGATGCGGACAGTTTTGAAGAAATGGCAAAAGCTCTCGATATGACAAAGGAAGAAATCGTTGACACTTTCAGATTTTGGTCGGAGCAAGGGCTCGTCAGACTCATATCGACGTCACCGCTCGAAGTGAAATATCTGTCTTTTAAAAACAATTTAAAACCGATTAAAAAATACAAAGAAGGTAAGTTTGCCGACTTCAATACCGCCCTTCAACAGCTTTTCCCCGACAGACAGATTATGTCAAACGAATTTCACGTTTACTATGAGTTTTTGGACGACTGTCCTATCGACCAGGACGCCCTTATAATGATTGTGCAATATTGCATCAATCTGAAAGGCTCGTCGGTCAGATACCCCTATATCCTCACAGTCGCGAGAAGCTGGTTTAACGACGGAGTGAGAACTGTCGACGACGTTGAAGAAAAGCTAAACGAATACGAACAGCAATCGGAAGATATGCGTCTTATTTTAAAATCGCTGTCGAGAAAAGGCGGAGCGGACCTCGAAGAAAAGCAAATGCTTTTGAAGTGGACGAAAAATTGGGGCTTTTCCGTTTCGGCTATCGCCTTTTGCGCCAAAAAACTGAAAAACAAAACGTTTAAAAAACTCGACTCTACCCTCGACGAATACTACCGCCTCGATATTTTCACCGAAAGTCAGATGCAGGACTATTTCGAGCGCAAAGCGTCTTTAAACGAACTTGCAGTTAAAATAAATAAATCGCTGGGCGTATTTTACGAATCGCTTGACGCCGAAATCGAAATTTACGTTCAACCGTGGCTTCAAAAGGGCTTTGACGAAGAAGCCCTTGTCAAGATTGCC
This sequence comes from Acidaminococcus sp. CAG:917, assembly GCA_000437555.1. Classification (GTDB taxonomy): domain Bacteria; phylum Bacillota; class Clostridia; order Christensenellales; family CAG-917; genus CAG-917. Next base: position 70,389 of record FR901027.1, read on the forward strand.
CACTACTGTTTTTTGTCGGGCGTCAAAAACCTTGACGGTATGAACGGCGTCATCTCAAAATTTTATTCAAGCGGAGCACTCACCGTCGAAAGCATAAACCGTTATATAGCAAAACAGGTTGAAAAGGATAAGTTTATAAAGGAAATACTTTCAAAGGCGGGCGAAGTGCGCTCTGTTATTGCAAGCGACAGAGAATACCTCAAAATCTGGGAATCGGATTGGGGCTTTGCCAAAGACGTCATACTCTATGCCGCCTCCTGCTCGTTTGGCAAAACCTACCCTATGAAGTATATGAATCAGCTGCTGTCGGCTTTCAAAGAGCAAGGTGCGTTCAGCGTAGAGAAAGCCAAAACGGTCACTACCGCACAACCGAAACATAGCGACGGTTTTGTCCAAAGAGATTATACAAAAGAAGAACTTTCTTCAATATTTAATAACACTAAAAATCACGACGAGATTATAGAATGAGAAGCGATATATTAAAAGAAGTTTTTGACATAATAGCTTCAAGAAAATCTTTTGCCGAACTTAAGGCGGAAGAAATTGAGGACAAGGCGTTTGAAACCGAAGAAATTTCGGCGGCTTTTTCGCGCTATAAAGAGCTTGAATTTGAAGAAATTAAAAACAAAGCCGACGGCAACGGAAAAAGTTTGGACGGCGAAATAAAAAAAGCCAAAGCAGATTACCTTTCCGCCCTCAAAAGACACGGCTATTGCGAAAAGGATTTTGCCCCCGATTACTACTGCAAGAAATGTTTAGACACGGGAAAGAAAGACGGTAAACTCTGCGAATGCGCCATAGAGATTTACCGCAAAATTTTGCTTGAGCGTTCAAAACAAAAATCTTTAACTTACAACTTTGATAACTTTAAAACTGAAAACGAGCAAGATAAAGGCTATTTGGAGTTTGCAAAAACTTTTGTAGAAAAGTATCCAACAAAAAAGATTTTAAGCATTGTTTTATCAGGTATGACAGGCGTGGGAAAAACCGTGCTTGCAAGCTGTATAGCAAACGGGGTACTCGACAAAGGCTATACGGCAAATTTTGTTACGGCGTTTGATTTTATTCAGAAATGCCTTAAATATCACACCTCCCCCGTCAGCGAGAGAGGATATATGCTCGACGAATTTTTCGACTGTGACCTTTTGGTGCTCGATGACCTCGGCACCGAACCCATGCTCAAAAACGTCACCGTCGAATATCTTATGATACTTATCGGCGAAAGAGAAAAGAACTCAAAGCATACTATATTTACCACCAATCTTGACCAAAAACAGATACTCATAAGATACGGCGAAAGAGTATTTTCACGTCTTTTAAACAAATCCAACAGTCTGTTCAAAACAATGGAAGGCAAAGACAAAAGGATAAATTAAAAACGCCCTTATCTTTTTTAAAAATTTTAATTGTTAAAATTACAAAGCCTTTTATTTAATAAAATTTTATTATCTAAATTTTAACTTAAATAAAAACACCCTGCCAACCACAAATGCGGTTGTTTTTTTAGGTTTTTATTTAAGCGGCTTTCGATATCTTCCGACTTTGAATTTAACCGCAAAAATTTTTAACGTAAATTAAAAACTCGGCAACACTGCCGAGTTTGTTTTATTTTTACTTTTATTTTTTTATTTTATTTGTTTTCCTTTATAAGTTGTTTGCATTTTTCAACGATGTCGACGTCACGCATTTTGTATATCTCTTTAAGATAAGGAAGTTTTCCCACTTCTCCGAACACGTCGGGAACGCCAATCGCCCCTGCTTTTGTCGGGCATTTATCGGCAAGCACTTCGCATACTGCGGAATGAAGTCCGCCGATTATCTGATGATTTTCGCACGTTAAAACAATGCCCGTTTTCTTTGCGCTCTTTGCAATCGTATCGCCGTCGATAGGCTTTATCGTGTGAACGCTTATCACCTCGGCGTCTATGCCCGCCTCTTTCAAAAGCGGAAGAGCCTTGACGGTTTCCTGCACCATAATGCCGCTTGAAACGATGGTGATGTCCTTGCCTTCTTTTAATACGTCGGCTTTATACATATCGAATTTATAGCTGTTTTCGTCAAAGACTTTGTCGATGACTTTTCTGAAAAGCCTTATATACATACTGCCCTTATAATCGATGATAAAAGGCATTGCCTGCATAAGCTGAACTTCGTCGACGGGCTCGTAAATCAAAATATCGGGAAGACTTCTGAGCGAGCCG
>FR901027.1:72607-96786 GCA_000437555.1 Acidaminococcus sp. CAG:917
GCCGATATCTTCCATACCCATATGCGTTCCGCCGTTAATCTCGGCGCAGATACCGGGGTCGGTTCCGACGATTTTGACGTTTTGCTTTGAATATAAGCACGATATTGCGACCTGGTCCAAAATACGTCTGGTAACAAACGGAGCGAAAGAAGTGATAAACGGATTAAATCCGTAAGCGGAAAGTCCCGCGGCGATTGACGCCATATTTTGCTCTGCAATACCTACGTCAAGAGCTCTGTCGGGGAAAGTCTTGCGAAGTCCCCACGTTTTGGTAGATTTTGCAAGGTCGGCGTCGATAACGACAATTTTGTCGTCACGCTCCATAGCCTCGGAGAGTTTTTGAACGAATACTTCACGCATTTCCATTAGGCGTTCCTCCTGATTTCGGCGATGGCTTCTTCCACCTGCTCTTTAGAAAGCGACATGCTGTGGTTGCCGTAACCTGCGTTTTCGATAAATTTGACGCCCTTGCCCTTTATAGTATTCGCAATAATCATGGTGGGCTTTTCGTTTTGAGATTTCGCCTTTAAAATAGCGTTGTCTATCTGTCCTAAATCGTGTCCGTCTATGACGATAACGTTCCAACCGAAGCTCTCCCACTTTTTGTCGAGCGGGTCAAGCGAATTTATATCTTCTATATTGCCGTCAATCTGCATTTTGTTGTAGTCACAAAAAGCTATAAGGTTTGAAAGTTTCTTTTGAGCGGCATACATAGCGCCTTCCCAAATCTGTCCTTCCTGACTTTCGCCGTCACCGATGATTGCATAAATATAAGCGTTATCCTTTTTAAGACGGCTTCCTATCGCCATACCGATAGCGCAGGAAAAACCCTGTCCTAAACTTCCGGCAGTCATATCGACGCCTACCGTTTTGTTCATATCGCAATGACTCGGAAGTGAGGTTCCCGATTGATTGAGAGTCAAAAGAATATCCTTTGAAAAATATCCCCTGTTCGCGAGTGCCGCATAAATAGCGGGACCTGCGTGTCCTTTTGAACAAACAAGACGGTCTCTGCCTTCCATCTTGGGATTTTTGGGGTCGATGTTCATATGCTTGAAATAGAGCTCTGTCAAAATCTCGACTATTGATAAACAGCCGCCTATATGTCCGACACCGATAGAGCCGATGCACTTCAAAATATCGACTCGGATTTCCTCGCAAATCTTTTGTAAATCCATAAAAAACCTCGCTATGGTCAGTTTATCACCGCCGTTTTTTTTTGTCAATTATTTAGCTTTACGGCATATCAAATAATTAAAAAAATAAATTTTTATCGATATGTCTTGTCCGGATTCTTTCTAACTGCGAAAGATTCTAACAGCTCTTTATCTAACAGCTCTTTATATTATTGGCTTCCTTTAAATGATTATATACACTGTCGGTTCTTAACACAAAAGCCCGATAAAATTTTGCCCTATAAAAAGCTAAAAACGCCCGAGGGCGTTTTTTTAAAATAAGTTAAATATCTTATCGGCAAGTCCGCATAGCTTAACTTATCTGCCTCAAATTTTAATGTCCGGTATGGTGGCGCAAATCGATGAGCAGAGCGAACGCAAGCATAAGAGCCGGGTCCTTGGTATCGTCGGTAATGTCAAGCGTGTAGGTATCCGCTATTTTGAAGAATTTTTTGTTTAACGTTCCGCAAAGAGCCTTTGTCGCAGCGTCTTTTATCTTCCAATTATATCCGATAAAGCTACCGGAAATTGCAATTTCGCCGTTCTCGTCGGAATATCTGAATCTTCTCGTAAACGGAAAATGCATTTTTTCTTTAAACAATCCTATTGGCTGATCCATTCCGCTTGCAGGTCTGAAAAAGTCAAACTTCATGAACATAAACGTGAAACGGCTTTGAAGCATCAAAACTTCGTTGTTGTTCATATCGTATATATGAATTTTCTTTCTTGAGAAAAAAGGGATATTCCCCTCAACGTAAAACCAAGGTTGACCGTTTTCGTCGGTAATAGTAAATTTGTCTCTGAACGAGAAATATTTTTGCTTGATTAAAAGTTTCATTTAAACCCTCCAATAAATCTATATTGATAATAACATATCTTTATATAATTTTCAATATAAATTTTTAAAATAGGATTTTTAAGCGTTTAGCCAGGTTTTATACGCCGACAATAGGATTAGTTGCAATTTCACTTCGTTTTTTACTTTCGGTATTTTTTTCAAACTCTTTTATAAGTTCCGTTATGCTCTTTCCCGTTTCGGGACAGACAAAATCGGGAGCGATTTGCCTTAGAGGATAAAGCACGAAATCCCTGTTGCGATAATCTGCGTGAGGTAAAATGAGCTTTTTTGTGTTCAACACTATATTGTCATAGGAAATTATATCGACATCCAAAGTCCTGTCCCCCCACGTTACGGAGCGGTCGCGCTTTGCCTGAGCCTCTATTTCGTTTACGGCGCTTAAAAGCTCGCTCGGATTTAAAAAAGTATTAAACAAAACGACGGCGTTTAAAAAGTCGTTTTCGGCAACGCCTCCGTAAGGCTTCGTGACGATTTTATCAGAACACTTTTTTACCGAGCCGAATTTGGATAAAGCTTTTAAAGCAAAATCGATATATGCCGCCTTATCTCCCATACTGCTGCCAAGCCCGAGATATACGGGACGGCTGCAAAGAGATGTAAAATAAGCCACGTTCTTTTTGGCAAAACCGATAGGAGCCATAGGCTTTGAAACTTTCAGTTCGATTTTGTCAAGATAAGGATATTTTTTAGATATAGCGTCCAAAACCTCTTTGGAAAGTCTTTCGATAAGATTAAACGAGTTTTTTGTCGCTACATCGGCGATTATCTCTGCCGCTTCGCCGTAGTTGAGAGCATAGTTTAATGAATCGCTTGACATCGCAAGAGAAAAATCGCCCCAAAAGCGGCAGTCAAACACAAACTTTTGCGGCGTTGTCTTTTCAAAATCGAAACAACCGTGTTTTGCCTCGACCTCAAGCCCTTCTATTTCAACATAACTTTGCACCGAGCTCCTCCAGCACTTTTTTATTTTCATAGGTGTCGTGCACCCTGACAAATCTTACTCCCTTCATAAAAGCCTTTGCCGTCGTTTCGAGAGTGGGCACCAGCCTTGACGATATATCTCCTCCGTAAAGGGATTTCCTTGACGTTCCCAAAAGCATGGGATACCCGAACTTGTGAAAATGCTCTAAGTTGTCGAGCACCTCAAAATTCTGTTCCCTCGTCTTGCCGAATCCTATCCCGACGTCTATGCATATCCTGTCTTTATCTATGCCCGCCTTTATAGCTTTATTTAACGCTCTTTCAAAATAGGCGTCCATATCGTCCAAAATATTTTTATATTCCGTTCCGTATTGATTGTGCATAATGCAAACGGAAGCCGCGCAATCGGCAATACACTCCGCCATACCCTCGTCCCGCAATCCCCACACGTCGTTTATCATATCCGCTCCGTGAGATAGTGCAAACTCTGCGGTTTTAGTAAAATAAGTATCGACGGAAACAGGTACGCTAATTTCGCCGATAATTTCCCAAAGCGGCGCAAGACGCTTTATCTCCTCGTCCGCCCCAACTTCGGTATATCCGGGACGTGTGGACTGCGCGCCTATATCGATTATATCCGCACCGTCGCTTATATGCTTACTCACGGCGCTTTTAAAATCGTCCGTTGCCCTGCTCTTTTCGTAAAAGCTGTCGGGCGTCAGATTTATTATTGACATTACGTATGTAGCTTTGTCAAAAACAAAATTTCCTATTTTCATTTTGCCGTAACCATCGCAAGTATTCTGTATTTCAAATCGTCGGAAATGCTGCCTCTGGTGGCATAACTTGTTACTTTAGTCCCCGTCTTTTTAACGCCTCTTGCCGTCATACAGGTGTGCTCCGCTTCGCATACGACCATCACCGCTTTAGCACCCAAGGTTTCGTATATCGCCTCGCAAATCTGGTCTGTCATTCTCTCTTGAAGCTGAAGTCTTTTAGCGTAAACCTCCACTACTCTTGCAAGTTTAGAAAGTCCCACCACCTTTCCGCCCGGAATATATGCCACGGAGACCTTGCCGAAAAAAGGCATGAGGTGATGTTCGCACGTGGAAGCAAAACTGATGTCACGCTCTAATACCAACTCTCCCGACGGAGAGGAAAACACCTTTGAAAGATGCTTTGCCGCATCGTCGTTATAGCCCGACAAAATTTCTTCATACATTCTCGCAACACGCTCGGGAGTCTCTTTAAGTCCTTCTCTTTCGGGGTCTTCGCCGACAGCCTCGAGAATCATCTTTACTGCTTTTTCAATTTTTTCTTTATCCATTATAGTGTCTCCAAAGGCAATGCCTTGACTTCTTTCAATATGCTGAGCGTTCCGCAGACGACGACCACGTCGTGATGCACAAACATTTCGGATATTGCATCTTTTATATTTTTAAACGCTTTTGCTTTGACAAACTTTGCCGCAACCTCTGCTAAGTTTTCGGCAGGCAGCGACCTTTCCCCTTCTGCGTTTACGGTATAGATTTCGTCAACTGCACCCGATATGATTTCGACTGTCTTTTGATACTCTTTATCTTTAAAACTCGCCATGACCGCACCGATTTTCCTGTCGGGAAAATAATCGCAAAGCGCGTTATATAGCGCATTCGCGCCGTCCTCGTTGTGAGCGCCGTCTAAAATCAGCTTGCCCTTAACGCAGTCGATAATTTCAAACCTGCCTTGCCATTTTGTGTTTTTAAGCCCGTTATATATCGCCTCGTCCGATACGGCAAATCCCTTAGAATTCAAAACCTTTGCGCTGAGCACGGCAAGCGATGCGTTTTCAATTTGATGTCTGCCCAAAAGCGGAATATCATATTTCATGCCTTCAAACGAAAACGTCTGACCTTTGTCAGAATAAGACAATAGTTCGTATCCTTTGGCTACGTAACTTTCCGAAACGGAATATACAAGCGGCATAACTTCCGGCGGCTGTTCCACCGTGCAAAGAGGACAGCCTCTGACAATGGCAAGCTTTTCGGCGGCAATCTCTTTTAACGACCCGCCCAAAATCTGCATATGGTCCATTCCTATTTTGGTAACTATCGCCAAAAGCTTGTTGCCCACGGCGTTGGTGGCGTCAAGCCTTCCGCCTAATCCCGTTTCCAAAACACATATATCTGCGCCCTTTGCCTTAAAATATAAAAGTGCGAGTGCCGTTTCAATCTCGAAAGCGGTGGGAAGATTTTCACCTTCCTTTTTCATTTGCTCTACGGCGTCTTTGGCTGTCGTCATATATAGGGCAAGGTCGTCGTCCGATATCATTTTGCCGTCGAACAAAAATCTTTCGTTATATCTGAACACCGACGGCGAAATATACGTTCCCGTTTTATAGCCCTGTGCTTTGAATATCGACGAAAGATACGCCGACGTCGAACCCTTCCCGTTAGTTCCCGCCACGTGCACGAATTTGAGTTCATTTTCGGGATTGCCGAGCCGTGCGAGAAATCGTTTCATTGTTTCGAGTCCGAAAACGCTTCCGAACTTTGATATTTTCTTAATATAATTTATCGATTCTTCGTAATTCATAAAAAAAGCCTCATATGTAAAGAATAAACCTTTTTAATTATTTTATCACATCAATTTTATATGGCAACAAAATTTTAGGCAAAAAATTTATATTTGCCTAAGTCGTCAAAATATGTTAAACTTTTAAAGGATATAAAGTGTTTAAGCGTTTTAAATTTTTTTAAACAATTATCGAAAAACCGTTGTTTGCAAAGTTAAGTTTAAAATTAATCAAATTTGTTTTTCGGCTTTATATTCAGTTTTATAAAAGGAGCAAAAATTTGGGATACGCAATTTCTTCGACAAACGTAAACAATCCGTGGCTTTACGTGCTGTATGTAATTATAGTCGTGTTCGTGCTCAGCCAGTCGCTATTCTATCTTGTGAAATCGCTTAGGCGTGCAAAGCAGATAGGCATGGATATGGGCAAACTCAAAAAAGTCGTTTCGTCGTCCGTCGCCTTTTCCATTTTGCCGTCGATAGGAATATTTATCGGCATAGTGACGCTTATCGGAGCAATAGGCATTGCCCTCCCCGCCATTCGTCTTTCCATTATCGGAGCACTCCAATACGAAACGCAGGCAGTCGATACGGTTGCCAATCAGATAACGGGTGGTAGCACGGGCATGGCGAGCATCATAGGCAACGTGGATTCAAGCACATTTGTCACCATTGCCGCCGTCATGACGGTATCAATTATATGGGGTCCGCTTTTCTGTCTTTTCTTCTACCGCAAGTTTCAACCGAAAATGCTTGACGCCGCGGCAAAGACGACGGGCAAGGACGACACCATTTTCGGAGCGGTTTTCGTCGGCATGGTAGTAGCTTACATATCCGTTGCCGTCGGACAGTTTACAGGTGCGCCGTCGAATATCGCAAGTTACTACAATCTCATAGCGGTGCTCGTAGCCGCAGGTATGATGTTTATCTTCGATATTCTGATAACGAGGTGCAATCAAAAGTGGCTGGAAAACTTTTCGCTTGCCATATCCATGATTGCCGGTATGGGCGTCGTGGCGCTTATCAGCTATTTTAATCCCGAAGCCTACGAAGCACTGACTAAAAGCTCGGCTATGTTGCTTGAGAGCATAGGAGGTATTATATGAAAAAAGAAGCGCAGTTTTTATCCTCTCCCCCTTCAATCAACGTGGCTACGCAGATGATGAACCGCCGTCTTCACCGCACGGGACAGATTTGGACGCTCTGCGCCCTCATCGTAATGTGCATGATTCCTGTCGGGTTTTCAATAATACTGCAAGCTCCGCTCGATTGGAAACTCTTTTTTGCCTGCGTGGGTCTTTTGATTTACTATCTGCCCATCGGAATAGGCGAAGTATTTACATATAGCTATATGCTCGGCGTAAACGGAACCTATCTTGCGTTTGTAACGGGCAACCTTTCAAACCTTAAAATTCCTTGCGTCGTCAATGCCGTCAACATAGTGGGAACAAAAGTGGGCACGGAAGAACACGAGATAGCCTGCACGATTTCCATTGCCGTATCGAGCATAGTCACCACGCTCGTCATAGCAATAGGCGTCGCCGCCCTCGCACTTTCCGGACTTCAGGACCTGCTCGAATCGGACGAAGCGCAGTTTTTGACACCCGCATTCGGAACGGTAGCCTTTGCCCTGTTCGGCGCGCTCGGCGGAAAATATCTCATCAAATATCCTAAAGTGGCAATCTTCCCGTTTATTATAATGACGGTAGCGGCGGTAGGACTTAATCTTTTAGGCTTAAAATCGATAGCCCAGCCGAGCTACTTCCTGTTCGTCGGAGTTATCCTCTGCTTTATCTCTGCCATAACCTGGCAGAAAGTGGAAAACAAGAAAAAGGCACGCCTTGAACTTCAGAAGTTAGCGGGAGCGTCGGCAGATTCCGCAGACGGCGAAGCGACAGGCAACACCGAAAACTCGGAAGCGGAAAAAGCGGACGCTATACCCGAGACTCAGACAGACAATACCGCAAAAAATTCAATGGCGGATTCTTCAAACAGCGAAGATAAAAAAGGCTAAAAGCCTTAACGGTGAGCTTTAGACCACGCTTTATCCGCCCCGCTTTCGGATAACTTTGAACGTTTGGACAACTTTGACCGTTATGCTTGGATTTGCGTTAAGTTTAAAAATAACGCATAAAAAAGGCCGCAACTTGCGGTCTTTTTATTTTGCTTTATAAATTATTGCTTAAAATTTTTGCTATGCAATTTTTTATGTGATTTTTTACGTCAATTTTAAAACTCGATTTTTATGATTTAAGCTTTATGCAAACAGCCTCATTTGCCATACTTTTTACCGCCCGAAAATGCGGTCGCCATACGGCAATCAAGTTTATGTTTTTAAGCGCAAAAACTATTCGCCCAAAAGCTCACGGTAACACTTTTTAATCATCTCGTTACATTCTACGACGGTTTGGACGGGGATTTTTACCACCTTTCTGTCGTAAGTGATAAATCCGTTTATCTCTTCTTCTACGTCGCTGACTTGAGTATATACCGTTGCCGAAAATCCTTTTTTGACGTTTTTGACTATAGACTTCTCATAAAGCTTTTTAAACGCCTTTTCAAGTTTTTCCGCCGTGCTATATATACGGTAACCGAACGACTTGTTAGGGCTGAACACGTGAGGTCTTTCTTTGTAGCTGTAACCGCCGAACTCAGAAAGCACGCAAACTCTGGGGTCTTTAGGGCACTTTATCGGAGTGAAATAGATGTGAAGACTCTTCATATCGGTATTGCCTACGCCCTGGTCATACCAACCGCTGACGGAATCGATAATTCTCGTCGGGTCCAAAGCCCTGACCTTTTCGGTGGCAATTTTGGAATCGAACTGTCCCCAACCCTCGTTGAAGGGAACCCAAGTGCCGAGGCATACGCAGTTTTTGAGGTAATTCATTTCCGTTTCCATTTCCGCATAATATTCCGCCCTGCCCTCTTCGTCGTGACGGGAAAACTTTTTATAATTGCGCTTTGTATCCTTTGTGGGCAAATTTAAAAATCCGCCTATGCCGATAACGGAAAACTTATACTTCCTGCCGCCCGTGACGAAGTCCTGCCAGACAATCATTCCGAGCCTGTCACAGTGATAATACCAACGGAGCGGCTCTATTTTGATGTGTTTTCTGAGCATATTAAAGCCCATGTCTTTCATCAGTTTTATATCGTATTCCATAGCGGAATCGGTAGGAGGAGTGAGCATACCGTCCGACCAGTAGCCCTGATCGAGCACGCCGCTTTGGAAATAGATTTTGTTGTTTAATGCAAGTCTTTTTTTGCCGTGTTTGTCCTCCATAACGGAAAACTTTCTCATACCGAAATAAGACTTGATTTTATCGGTGCCGTATTCTATCTCAAGGTCGTAAAGTTTAGGATTTTCAGGACTCCAAAGCTCGTAGTCTTTTAAACTCAAAACAGCCTCGCCGTTTTCGGTTTGTGCTTTCGCTATTTCTTTTTTTCCGTCGAATGCCTTGACCGTCGCCTCGCCGCCGCCGACAAGCTCGAGTTTTATCCTTACGCTGTCGCTGTCGATATCGGGTGTAATGAGCATATCGGCGATATATTTTTCAGGCACCGATTCAAGATATACCGTCTGCCATATACCCGACTGCGGCGTATACCAGATTCCGCCGTTTTTGAGCGCCTGTTTGGCTCTCGTGTGATAGCTTGTATCGGTTGGGTCGGTAACCTTTACCTCAATAGTGTTTGCACCCTCTTTTATGCAATCGGTCACGTCAAACGTAAACGGAACAAACCCGCCTTTGTGAGTTCCGACAACCTTTGAATTTATCTTTACTTCACATTCAAAATCTACCGCTCCGAAATTTAAGAACGTGCGAGATTTTATAAATCCTTTAGGCAAGGTAAACTCTCTTTTATAGTAAAGAACGTCGGTGGGCTGACATATCTTTCCGTCAAGTCCCGACAAAAGACACTCCGGAGAAAAAGGAACCAATATTTTACTGTCATAGCCTTTAAATTCCGCCGAGGCGTCCTGCATACAAAAATCCCACGTTCCGTTGAGATTGAAAAAACTGTCTCTTTCAAACTGCGGACGGGGATATTCGTTATGGGGAATTTCGCCCACTTCATCGTAAAATTTAGATTGAAGTCTGACTCTTATGTTTTTGGATTTGCTTTTGATTTCTTCTTGTGTAGATAAAACTTTTTTACTCATAATACCACCCTTTTTTAAATCGAATTTATTTTAACATAAAAAAATAACGCTTGCAAGGTTTTTTTGAATTAGCCCGCCTAAATATCGGCGTCAGAATTTATGTCGGCGCATTTAAAATGACTTTACAAAACATACCGTTTATGCTAAAATTTTTGCATAAAAGAGGTGGATATGAAAATAGTCATCGCATCGGATTTACACGGAAGCGCAATCAGCGCAAAGAGGATTATCGACATCGCAAACGGCTCGCCGCTTATTTTGCTCGGCGACATATACAACCACGGCCCGAGAAACCCTTTGCCGGAAGGCTATGCGCCTATGGAAGTGGCGCGTCTTTTAAACGGATGCGTTCGCGACAATCCGGGCAAACTCGTAGTCATCAAAGGAAATTGCGACAGCGAAGTCGACCAGATGATTTCCGATTTTACTTTTCAGGATTATCACGAAATAGTCACCACACGCTCTTTCTTTTTCTCGCACGGACACCGTTTCAATTTTGAAATGCCGCCCGCTCACCTCAAAAAAGGCGACGTGTGTTTTTACGGACACGAACACGTCCCCTATATCAAAGAAAACAAGGGCGTCTATTTTATCAACACGGGCTCTGTTTCTCTGCCCGTCAAAAACAGCCCCCGCTCCTACGTTATTTTGGACACGGCGGCAGACACAATCACAATTTACGACCTTGACGGCAAAGTGATTGACAGCGTCGATTTTAAAGCGCAAAAATAACGGCGGCTAACACGTCGAATATAAAACCGATTTAATAAGGTTCGGCGTTAAAATTGCACTATCAAACATAAAGCTACTATAAGCCAAAAAATATATGGTCGCAGTGAAATACACCTTATAGTAAAAACTTTATTTACGAACTAATTTATTAGTATAAAAATTTTAATATACCGCTAGGGGTGACGGGAAACCGTCTGAGATTAAACCCTTTGAACTTGATTGAGTTTATACTCACGAAAGGAAGCTTTCCGAGTCCCAAGGCGTTTAGCATGGGACTTTTTAGTTTCGTCATGTTTTTCGGTAGAGGAGGACAAATGTCAGACCTGAAAAACTTCAACAACTTTTCAATCTTCGACAAAACGGGCACTGTTGCCCTGTTTGTCACTATCGCGCTTGCGATAATCTGCGTGGTGATTTACCTCGTCGCAGATAAAAAAAGCCACGAATCCATCGGCGCCGTCAAAAAGGTGATGGCAGGCTTTATTATCGGTTATGCTGTCGCTCTCGTCCTGCTGTTGGGCTTTTTGAAACTTGACGAATATTCCGCCGACGGCTACATCGTGGCAGACCAATTCTACCCGGTGCTTGCGTTCGTTCTTACCGTAGTCGTGCTTGCGATAGCAAACGTCATCGTTTCCCTTTTCAAAAAGGATAAATTTAAACTTTGCTTTAAAATTTCCGCGGCAATAGTCATCGCTTTCTTCTTTGCGCTGCTCATCGCTTTGGGCATTAAAAATAACACGATGACTCTCTCGACTGCCGACAACGCAATGCTCTATATCTTCACAATCGTCATCGTTTTGGCAATTGCCGCCGTCTATATCTTCGTCGGCAAAAAGCTCGACGACAAACTTCACACAAAATCTATCGTGTATGCGGCGATAAGCATAGCACTTTCCTTTGCCCTTTCATACATCAGATTTTTTGAGCTTCCGCAAGGCGGTTCGATAACTCTTTGCAGCATACTTCCGATGCTCATCTATTCTTATATGTTCGGCACCAGACGAGGAATTATGGCAGGCGTAATTTACGGCTTTTTGCAATTCATTCAGGCACCGTGGTTTTATCACCCCGTTCAGTTCCTGCTCGACTACCCCATCGCTTTTGCGGCTCTCGGCGTGGCGGGAATGTTTAAAGAAATCGGACTGTTTAAAAACAAACAAGTAGTAGGTTTTGCTCTCGGCGCTTTTATAGCCGGCATTTTGAGATATTTCTCGCACGTCATTTCCGGAGTATTCATTTTCGGTTCCGCCGACGCAAGTTATACCGCCGTGGCGTGGAGCTTCCTTTACAATTCCTTCGTGTTCGCCGACCTCGCAATCGCACTCGTTGCCGGACTTATGATGTTTACTTCAAAAGCGTTTGTCGCAAGACTCGAGGTAAACGTATCCGTCAAAAAGGAAAAGGGGGCATCGGAGCAATCCTTGAATGCTAAAACCGAGCAAATCGACGGCGAAATATCGAACGGCGACAACAATGCCGAAGCCGACAATGTATCAAAAACAAATATCGAGAGTGTTCAAAAAGACACTAACGCAGAACAAAATTCAAACGAATAACTAAAAACTTATATTTAAATACTGATAAATTAGCCGCCGCACATTGCGGCAAAACAAAAGCCCGCTTTGCGGGCTTTTGTTAAATCTTTTTTCGTTTCTTTGTTTTTTATAAAGCGTATCTGAAAACAAAAGCCTCGCCTTTTACGACGTTGAGAGAGACCTTTCCGTCGCTCAGGGCGATATTCGACAGCCCCCTCGACAAATCGGAAGAAGTTATCGTGAGATTGTCAAGCGGATATTCGAGGTTGTCCGCCCCGTCCACCGTCACGCTGTCAAACGGCATAACGGATACTATATCCCCCGCTTTTACGTCAATCGATATCGGCTCGGCGGCAAAGTAGATATACAGAGCCTTGCCATCTTCAACGTCGTAGCCGAATGCTTTAACCCCTTTCTGCCTTGCATATTTTAAAAGCGAAAGGTTGGAAAGCTGATGGTCAAATCTTCCTCCCGTCACTCCGCAGAATACTATTTCCCCATAGCCTTTTTCCGCGGCGTAATCTGCGCATATAACTCCGTCCGACATATTTTTGTGCGAGGGAAATCTGACTGTTTCAAACTCGCACCTGCCGTCAAAGGAATCAAAATCACCGAGCACGGCAACGATTTTCTGCTTTTTGCCGTCGGCGAATTTTATGCCTGCGTCGGCGCATATGACGTCGCCCTCGACAGACGGAACGTTTGGGCTGTTAAGTAATACGTAAACTCTGTTCTGCATAATGTATCCGCTTGTTTTAACTTCAATAGTTTTGATAATTTATAATGAGTTTATTATCTCATTTAGTTTAATTGTTTTTACGTTTAATTTTATTGTATTGCATTTTTTAAATTGATTTATACAATTTTTAACGGCTCTGTATCCGACTTACGGTATTAATTATACATTTTAAAATATTTCATTTAATGACCTTATAAGTAGGTTCTGTTTTCATTAAATCAAGCACCGCTTCTCTTGCAATCGTTATAGCCGCCGCCCAGGGAGCAAAAGCTATACTTGCGGGAATATGTCTGCCGTTCTCAGTTATTTCTTCTTTGGGAAGTTGCGGAACTTCCTTTGAATAGACTACCTTTAAAGAATTTATGCCCTCATCTTTTAAAAGTTTTCTCATCACCCGAGCAAGCGGACAGACGCTTGTCTGATAAATGTCGGCGACCTCGAAATTTATGCCGAGTTTGTTGCCCGTGCCCATACTGCTTATTATGGGAACGTTTGCCTCTTTGGCGTTTTTTATCAAAAGTATTTTGCTTGTAACAGTATCTATGGCGTCCACTATATAATCGAATTTGGAAAGGTCAATCTCGTCACAGCTGTCTTTGTCATAAAACATATCAAAACGCCTGACGTTCATTTTAGGATTAATATCTTTGAGCCTTTCTTCCAAAACTTCCGTCTTTAAGCGTCCTACCGTAGTATGCAACGCTATTATCTGCCTGTTTATGTTTGTCGTGTTTACCCTGTCGCTGTCGACGACGGCTATAGTGCCAACTCCCGAGCGAGCGAGAATTTCACCGACGACCGCTCCCACGCCGCCCACACCGAACAGGGCGACCTTTTTTCGGGAAAGACCTTTTACAGCCTCTTTTCCTATAAGCATTTCTTCTCTTTCAAATATATCCATATAACCATTTTACCACGTTTTTTGCATAAGGCAATAAAAACTAAAGTTTGACAGCGCAATTATTTAGTATTATAATTCATTTATTATATAATATAAACCGAACATACAGGTTTTTTTGCCTATGCCCAACCCGCAAAGCCGACGGCTGATTAACGGGTATAATTGATGCACATAATTTAATTTGTTTTTAATTTTAACGTGATATTTTTTATTGATATACAATTTATAGCAAAAATTAATATGAAAACATAAACTGATTTTCGGGCTTCACGTTTTGTCATACTTAAACTGAGCTAATATCGGGAATAAATTCCGAACAAAAATAATTATCTTTTTGGTGGAAAATGTTAGAACTCAAATCAATTACAAAGGATTATATTTTATCCGACACAAAAGTCAACGCTTTAAAAGGGATAAGCGTTGATTTCCGCGAACACGAATTTGTGGCAATACTGGGTCCGTCGGGCTGCGGAAAGACAACTCTGCTCAACATAGTGGGCGGACTTGACAGCTATACCGACGGCGACCTCGTCATAGACGGAATTTCCACAAAGGAATTCAAATCGCGGGATTGGGATACCTACCGCAATCAACGCATAGGTTTTGTCTTTCAGAACTACAATCTCATTCCCCACCTGAGCGTTCTTTCAAACGTCGAACTTGCACTTACGATATCCGGCGTGGGCAGAAAGGACAAGCGCAGAATGTCGCTTGAAGCGCTGGAAAAAGTCGGACTATCGGAACAGGTCAACAAAAGACCTCTTCAGATGTCGGGCGGACAGATGCAGAGAGTGGCGATTGCCAGAGCCATCGTAAACAATCCGGATATCATTCTTGCCGACGAGCCGACAGGTGCGCTTGACTCGCAAACGAGCGTGCAGGTCATGGATATATTGAAAGAAATATCAAACGACCGCCTCGTCATAGTAGTCACCCACAACCCCGAGCTCGCTCAAAAATATGCGACGAGAATTATCACCCTCCTTGACGGCGAGGTGACGAGCGACTCAAACCCGGTAACGGAAGAGGAATTGAGTGAGCTCAAATCAAAAGCGGCAAACCCCGATATGACGGCAGTGAGCACGGCTTCCGTCGAAGAAGTCAAGACGGACGGCTCAGATACGCAAATAAATGCTGACGAAACGGTATACGGGGGAAAAGGCGAAAATATAAGCGACGGCGCCATGAGCGCAGACGGCACGCCAAAAGATAATAAGGTAAAGAGATATAAAAAGAAGTCGTCGATGAGCTTTTTTACCTCGCTTGCCCTCAGCGCAAAAAACCTTGTCACAAAAAAACTGAGGACTGCCCTTACCGTATTTGCAGGAAGCATAGGAATAATAGGCATTGCCTTGGTGCTCTCTATCTCCAACGGCTTTTCGCTGTATATGGACAACCTTGAAAAGACGACTCTTTCCAGCTTCCCGATAACGATAAGCGATATCGCCATATCCTACGATATGAACGAGGCAGCCGAAACGGGATTAGGAAGCGGCACGTTCCCCTCCTCGGATACGGTAAAGCCGTATGACCCGAGCGGAACCGCAGGACTTGAGATAAGCAGTAACATACTGACGGACGAATATTTCAACTATATCAAAAAAATGGAGGAAGACCACCCCGATTGGGCAGCTTCCGTGGCGTATGAAAGAAAGGTGAGCATGCACCTTATCGCCAAAAACGAAAACACTAGCGATCCGTATATTTTGGTGGACAACGAGTCAAACGAAATGACCGGCTCTTTTTGGCAGGAACTTTTAGCGGATGATTTTGTGAACGGCTACTATGACGTGCTTGCGGGCAGATACCCTCAAAACGAATTTGAACTCGTCCTCATAGTCGACAGCAACAACAGAATTAAAACGGACACGCTAAAAGCGCTCGGATATTCCGTCACGGCGGTAAGCTCCGCTCAAGGCGAAGCCGTGGAATATAAAGACATTGATTTCACCAAATTTATCGGCAATTCCTCGGGCGAGGGCGCCAAAGAATTTAAACTCGTTTTAAACGACGAATATTACACTAAAAACGGCGATTATTTCACCGAGCTTGCAAAATCAAGTTACGAAAGCGTCTTTAACTCGGACGGCGACCGCCTCAAAATCGTGGGAATACTCAGGATAAAACAGGACAGCGACCTCTCGTTTTTCGGCAGCGGAATAGGCTACCTTCCGTCGCTTACCGAATACGTGTTAAACAGCTCTGTAAACAGCGAAATTTTCACCGCCCAAACGGGAAGCTATGCCGATATGCTCTCCCCCACAAGCGACGAGTTTTCGTTTAACTTTGACAAGATAGACCAGCTCCTTTTGATGCTTCCCGTGTTCGAGGGTGAAGTG
Organism: Acidaminococcus sp. CAG:917; assembly: GCA_000437555.1. Taxonomy (GTDB): domain Bacteria; phylum Bacillota; class Clostridia; order Christensenellales; family CAG-917; genus CAG-917. Next base: position 88,533 of record FR901027.1, read on the forward strand.
AACGGTCAATACTATAAGTTTGAAAACAATCTTCAGGCTGTGGCGACAATGATGTATGCAAAGGGAAACATTACCATGCCACAGCTTATGCAATTGACGCAAAACACCGACGCTACCTTCTCTACCCTGTTTGAAATGGCAAAGGAAACGTGCGGTTCCACTTCCGCAGCGGTTTCGGCAGTTGTGGGGCTGTTTTCTGAATCCGAAGGATTTAAAATCGACGAAAGTATGTTCCTGCAAATGGTGTGCCCCGACTACGTGGAAAGAATGCAACAGATAGGAGCGGTTACCACGCCTTCGTCGATATCTATATATCCGTCCACATACGAAAACAAACAAAAGATAATCAAATATCTCGACGCTTACAACGAGGGCAGAACGGAAATGGAACAGATACACTACACCGACCTCGCCTCGACTATAACGGACAATATGTCGGAGATGATAAATATCGTTTCATACGTCCTTATCGCCTTTGCCGCAATATCGCTTGTCGTATCGTCGATAATGATAGCGATTATCACCTATATTTCCGTGCTCGAGCGCACTAAGGAGATTGGCGTGTTAAGAAGCCTTGGCGCAAGAAAGATTGACATTTCAAACGTGTTCAACGCCGAAACGTTTATTATCGGCGGAGCGTCGGGAATATTCGGCGTTTGCGTGGCGGCGCTGTTGACGTTGCCCATAAACGCCATAATAAACAACCTCGTCGGCGGTATGGTGGAAAATCTCGCCAAACTCGCTCCCCTGCACGGCGTATTGCTCGTGGTATTGAGCATAGCTTTAAACGTGATAGCCGGGCTTATCCCGGCGTTTATAGCCTCCAAAAAAGACCCCGTGGAAGCGCTGAGGTCAAATTAAAACTAAATATAAAATTTCTTTAAGATTTTAAAGGCGTTTGTGTAAAACAAGCGCCTTTAATTTATTAAAAGGAAAATAACGGCAAATACGGCAAAACCGAAAAGAAGAATTAAACGCATACGAAAAAATGCTTATACTAATAAAAGCGAGCAAATTAAAATGCCTCATTCGCAAAACTGATATGAAAACATAAATGCGTATCAATCAAGCGCTTTCAAGCCGAGTTTGAACGGCAGTAAAATAAATATTAAAAGCCAAGTTAAACGACAACAAAATAAACTTCCCAAGTCAGGTTTAAACGAAGCAAAATAAATATATAAAACAAAAGCCGAAAGGCTTTTATTTTTTGCTCTTTCGGCTTATTTTTACTAATATAAATTTCAATCGCTTTGTGCCTTATCCGAGCGCAAAGTTTTCACTCATCTAACCCTCGAAAGCGTGATAAATGGTGTTTATCGCCTTTTCGTAGTCAAACGTGTCTATTCCGACAATTACGTTCAATTCGCTTGAGCCTTGGTCAATCATTCTTACGTTGATGTTCGATTTAGCCAGCGACGCAAATATCGTTGCCGCAGTGCCCTGTCTTGAAGCCATATTGTGACCGACAACCGCAACCAGAGAAAGGCCGCTGTGAATTTCCACGTTGTCCGCCGACACGGAATCTCTTATTTTATCAAGCACCTTTTGCATCTTGTTTTGAATATCCTCGTCACGGACTACTATGCAAAGAGTATCTATACCCGACGGAATATGCTCGACGCTGATATTTTCGTATTCCATAACGGAAAGCACCTTTCTGACGAATCCGACTTCGGCGTTCATCATTGCTTTTTCGATAAGAATAACGGTAAATCCCTTTTGTCCCGCTATGCCCGTTATGACGGAGGTATTGTCGGGAAGTTTAGATGTGGGAACAATCATCGTTCCGCCGTCGTCGGGAGCGAAAGTGTTTTTGATATTTATGGGAATACCTGCGTTTCTGACGGGGAAGATTGATTCGGGGTGCAAGACGTTTGCGCCCATATAGCTAAGCTCACGAAGCTCTCTATAACTTAAATATTCAATCTTTTTGGGATTGGAAACTATACGCGGGTCCGCTTTCATAAAGCCCGAGACGTCCGTCCAGTTTTCGTATACGTCGGCATTTGCGGCTCTTGCGATAATTGCGCCCGTAACGTCGCTTCCGCCCCTAGTGAAAGTCTTAACCACGTCTCCCGGAGATGAACCGTAAAATCCGGGAAAAACCGCCTTTTTGACTTTCGCCATTTCCTGACGGATTAGGTCTATGGAATAATCAAGCTGAAACTCGCCGTCCTCGTTGAATTTGATGAGCTTTAAGGTATCCAAGAAAGCATAGCCGAGTTTTTTTGCAAGCACTTTCGCAGAGAGATATTCGCCTCTTGACGCCGCATAATCGGCCGTGGTTGACGAATTTATATTGTTTTCTATTTCCGCATAGTCGTCGCTCAAGTCGAGGTCGATATTCAACCCCTTTATAATGGCGTCAAATCTTTCTTTGACCTGTTTAAAAGTTTCGGCGCAGTTGCCCGTAGCCTGAGCCTCGGCAAAGCATTTATATAAAAGGTCAGTCACCTTTGTATCCTGCCTGTCCCTCTTGCCGGGAGCGGATACTACAACGTATTTTCTTTCTGAGTCCGAATTGATTATATCTGCGACTTTTGATATAGTTTCGGCGTTTGCCATTGAAGTTCCGCCAAATTTACAAACTAGCATAATTTCTCCTTTATGTAACCCTATTTAATTTTTCTCGCCTCTATGTAATATCTCTTTTCTTCCGCTTCGCCCATAGAAAAAGCCTTTCTCGAAAGAACGCCGTTTTTAAGGACGTATTTAAAAAGGTCGCCCTTTTCTATTTTGGGCATAACTATTGCCACACCGCCCTTTTCCTTTTCTATGGCAAGAAGATGTTCCTCTCCGTGAATATAATCGCACTCGACGCCCTTATATGCGTCTATCGCCTTTTGAATTTCAAGTATGGCAAGCGGCGTAAGCGACGGAACGTCTATATATGTTTCCTTGCCTTTACATATCACTTTCACTTTAAGGTCGCCCGACAAAGAGGATTTAAGATAATCTACGAACTCCTCCCCCGCTCCGAAAACTATGCGGTGAATGGGCTCGAAAATTATCCCCTCGCTTCTGACGTTGTTTACCTCTACAAGAGCGAATCTTGCAGGGTGATTTTCCCTTTCGCTGTCTAAGAGAGTTTTCTTTAAGTTATCCCAATATGTTTTGGCGGTAGCAAGAGAATGATTGCCGTCGCCTACGGCAAGAATAAAGTTCGTCTTTTCACCGTATTTTTTTATTTGCTCGCCTTCGTCCCATAGACGGCTGAAATCTACTTTTTCTGCGTCGATACGGTATCCTTTTACGCTTCCTCCGCCCATATTGAGATTGAAATCGTAAAGCTTTTCAAAACTGTCACGGTTTTGATAAAGCGTTTCAATGACAGAGCCGCTCGGGTCGTCCACCAATAACATTATATGCGGAAGCTCTAACGATGCGTTCTCTCTTATCTTAAGACGGGGCGGAATACGGCTCGGCACAACGCCCTCGGTAGGACGTATGACGGATTTAGCGTTTGCGCTGAAGTCAAAATCCTCAAGGTCGACCATTCCGATGATTCCCACTCTCCTGACGCCCGACGCCGTAATTCTTTCGACTAAGACGTAACTGTTTTTTATCGTCTTGAAAACGCCTTCCGAAAGATAGCTTTCCATCGCAGCGTTTATTTTTTCAATGCGTTCTGCGTCGTTATCGCCGAGATAAACTTCGGGAAAGATAAGGTCAAGCGTGGATTTTGCTCCGCCTATGTATTCGGCAAGCGACTGCCAATACTTAGGCTCTGACGTAAATTGGTCACAGGACACGACAGCCCATTTGGACATATCGACGTTTTGGGGCAACAGAATATCTGCCGGTAAAAGTGCGTTTCTCATTTGAACCTCGTATGTTTCTTTTCTGTAATATTTGTCGACTCTTCGTCGGGAAGCAAGTGATAAGCCCTTTCGATTTCGTCTTTGAGTTTTTCCATTGTGATATATCTTTTTATATCGCCGTTCTTGACGGTGGAAATAATCCCCGTTTCCTCACTGACGACGATTGCAAGACAGTTGCATTCTTCCGTTATGCCGATAGCGGCACGGTGACGCGCTCCCATCTCTTTGTTGACGAGTTTTTGCGTGACGGGCAAAAAGCAGCCTGCCGAAAGAATTTTGTTTCCCTTAACGACGATTGCTCCGTCGTGAAGCGGCGCCTCGGTATTAAAGATAGATTCGATAAGTCCGCTCGACAGGGTGGCATTGAGCTCCGTGCCCGTATCGATGACCGTTTTCGGAAATTCACTCTCTCCCGTAATCAGTATTATCGCGCCAATATCCCTCTTTGCCATATTCTGGCAGGCGGTCAGAATTTCAAGAGTCGAAGTCCTGAGTTCGTCGTCGCCCCCGAAGCTTTCATGAGGCATTGTGCTGCTGCCCGACTTTGTTATTTTTTGGAAAAACAGTTTTAAATCGTTTGAATAAATGACTATATTCGCAAAAGCGTAGCACAAAATCAAAAACAGCATTATTATTCTTGCCGCCGTCAGTACCGTGCCGCCGAAAACGTATGAAACGATATTGAGCGCAAGCCCCACTGCGACAAGAGCAAGGAATATAAGCAAAACGTTGAGCTGTTTTTTCCTGACGTAAAAAACGGTCAACAAGGCAAGCACAAGCACAAATATAATTATATCTACGACCGCAAAAGCGTCTATATTTTTAAAATATTCGTAAAAGTTGAACATCTTCTCCTCCGTTTAAATATCGAAATCGTCAAACACTTTGACGTCTTCCTCTTTTTTTACCTTTTCTTGGTCTCTTGGCGGCTCGCCGCCGTCCGTGGGCTTTTTGGCGTATCTCAAAACGATATACGTCACTGCAAAATACACAAGCAATGCTCCCAAAAGTGCCGCACCTATAATGATTGCAGTCTCCTCGTTTGGGTCAGTCGTAAAAACAAATCCCCATTCTTGCAATACTGCGTTCGTTTCACTGCTCGTAACGTATAATATCACGTTTGAAAGATATACCAACGTTTTCCAGATGACGAACGGTGACATATAAGCCAAGAAAGTAGCGTCCTTTTTACCTTTTGTCCTCTTTAAAACGTAGGTATGAACAAAAACGGCATATGCGATAACGTTTACGGTAAGCGGACAAATATAAGCGTAAAAAACGTATAGCGAAGCGTTTAAGAAATTAAATGCGTTGACTATACCCGAAACAAGATTTGCGATTATCGCATAAATCAGAAAGCGCAAAATAAAATCGTTTTTGTTTATACCCGAAGAATACTTTGCTCCTATCATAAAGAGCACGAGAGCGAAAATATATTTTATGAGAGCGCCGAGAGCGCCGTCCATAAATATTATTTGCGCCAGAGCGGAAATTACGTAAGCGGCAGACCCGCTCAGGAACATTTCGGTATATCCCGTCACTATATCGTATATGCAAGACAGAATCTCGCTGACTACGAGAGCGACTATGATTATTGACGTATATTGTTTAACGGTAAGCTGTTTCATTTTACTCCTACATAAGATTGAGCACTATATTTTTAAGTGCGGAGGCATCGCCTATTTTGCCCTTTAAAATATTCAGGTGAGTGTCTTCAAGATAATCCACTATTTCCTTAAGCCGTTTTTGCGTAAAGTTTTTCGCCTGCTTTTTCAGGTTTAAAACCGCATACGGTTTAACGGAAAGCCTGCCTGCCATTTCGTCAGCTGAAGCGTCGGGACTGAGAAGAACGGCAAGAAGCCTGCGATAGTGATTTGTAAGAACGATTACCACCGCCGTGGGCGATACTCCGTATTTGAAAAAATTTGAAAGAATATACATTGTCCTAGACGAATTTCCTTCGCCGAGAGCGTTTGAAAGTTCGTAAATTTGCGATTCCATCTCGGGAGAAACGAGTTCCTCCACTTCGTCTTTTGTTATCCTGCCGTCGCAAAAATAGCGTAGCTTTTCAAGCTCGCAATATATTCTTTGCATATCGCCGCCCGTATAGTTGACTAAAGTCTGCACGGCGCTTCTCTCTATGGCGACACTGTATCCCGTGGAAAGAATTTTTTCTATTTCGGCTTCCTGCTCGTCAATAGTCATTCTTTCGCAATCGACGACTACGGCGTATTTCTCAAGCGATTTAACCGAACGGAATTTTTCTTCCGATTTAATTTCGGCGCTCTCCGTTTCAAATATTAAAACGGAGCCCTCGTCGGGAGAAGAAAGATATTTTTCAAAAGCGAGAAAATCGCTTTCCAAAATCCTGTCGCCCACGCCCTCTACGACCACGAAACGGTAATCGGAAAACATAGGCATGGTATGGACGGAATCGAGGATTTTTTCAATGCCGTCGTTTAAGGAAAACACGGAAAAATTGAAATCGATATACTCAGGCGGACAGAGCGATTTAAAATAATCAATCGCCATTCTTCTGAGATATGCGTCCTTGCCCTTTAAGATATAAAAAGGCGCAAGCGCGGTTGAATTTTTAAGTTCGCCTACTCTCATAAATACCTTTTCTCGTTTCTTTATATTTTATCATCTTTTATATATATTGTAAAGAATTTAAAATATATCCAAACTTCAATTTATCCGCCTTTTGCGACTGAACTTTTAATGAGCTCTCTGCCGATTTAAGCAAAGGTTTCCTTTTTTTCGTCACGGTTTTATTCTCATACCTATTTTATCCTATATCCGTTAAAATTAATCTGAACGGACAAACAAAAACCGTCTTAAAAACAAGACGGTTTATCATAAACAATATATGGCTTACTATTAAAAACGTTCGCAAAAACGCTTGCTAAAGAACTTTCTTTAAAAACTCCTTTAAGCGGTCTGTTTTTGGGTGTGTGAAAAACTCTTCGGGAGGGGCCTGCTCTGCGATTTTACCGTTTGCCATAAAGAATATCCTTGTGCCTATTTCTCTTGCAAAGCCCATCTCGTGCGTTACTATGACCATAGTCATTCCCTCGTTGGCGACTTCCCTTATCAGTTCTAAGACCTCACCTACCATTTCGGGGTCGAGAGCGGACGTAGGCTCGTCGAATAGCATCACTTTGGGGTTCATCGCAAGCGCGCGGACAATTGCCACTCTCTGCTTTTGACCGCCCGACAGAGTGCTGGGATAAACGTTTGCCTTGTCCAAAAGACCTATTCTGTCTAATAGTTTAACCGCCTTTCTTCTCGCTTCTTCCTTTATTGCCGCGGGATAAGTGGTAAGCGGAACGGTTTCTTTTTTATCCTTTCGAAATAAATTGAAAAATCTGATAAAAAAGTTTTTCGTCCTTTGTTTACGATAGTTTTTGACGCCGATTTTAACCGGAGCCAAAGTTATGTTTTTCAAAATGGTAAGGTTGTTAAACAGATTAAAATGCTGAAACACCATACCCATTCTCTGTCGATGAACGTTTATATCCACTTTTCTGTCACAAAGGTCTACGCCCTTGAATATGACTTGTCCCGAAGTAGGGTCCTCAAGCACGTTTAGGCATCTCAAAAAAGTAGATTTACCGCCGCCGCTGGGACCTACGATAACTACTTTTTCTCCCTCGTGGATTGTTTCGGATATATCGTCCAAAACGAGAAGGTCGCCAAACTTTTTAGTCAGATTTTTGACTTCAATCATTTTGTCTCCTCCTCGCCGCTATTTGCATTATCGCTTCTTGCGGTATTGATTTCACCCTCGCCTTCATTTACGGCGCCGTTTCCCTTAAATTCCTTATCGGACATATCGGCAGGCATTTTTTCTTTTTGTCTTTCGCCCTCCGAAGTTTCCTTAAAACTCAAAACGGGGGCTATGTCTCCCGCCGTCTGCGCTATGCGCTTCTTTTTATCGAGCGCGGGAAATTTCTCTTTGAGATAGGAAATAAAACTCTTGCCCCTCACGTTTACCCTCTTGAAATTTCTGTCCGATTTGGATAGATATTTTTCAAGCAGTTTAAGTATTCCCGTCAAAATCAAAACGAGCACGAGATACATGCAAGCTACGATTATAAGAGGCGGCATTGTTTCAAACGTGATGGAAGTTATTATACTCGGCACTCTGCCGAGGTCCATAACGCCGACGTAGCCCAAAACCGATGTTTCTTTGACGAGGATAATAAACTCGTTAAAAAGCGGCGGCAAAACGTTTCGTATTGCCTGCGGAGTGATGACGGCTCTTACCGTCTGTCCCATAGACAATCCTAGTGACCTGCCGGCTTCCATCTGTCCGTCGTCGACGCTTTCAAAGCCGGCCCTTATGATTTCGGCAACGTATGCTCCGCTGTTGAGTCCGAAAGTGAGTCCGCCGATAAGATAATCGGCGCCGCCCTCCCAGACGACCGAGC
>FR901027.1:96803-103788 GCA_000437555.1 Acidaminococcus sp. CAG:917
TCCCAGACGACCGAGCCTATCTTGAGGTCGCCGAGCTGAGTTATAAAAATAACGGTAAACATAATGAACATCTGCAAAACGACAGGGGTTCCTCTTATCACCGTAACGTAAATTTTGGTAATAAAATTGAGAACTTTAAGCTTTCCCGTCTTTTTGTTGACGTAGTTCACCATAGCGACAACGACGCCTATGACTATACCTATGATTATCGCTATCAAAGCCACAATCAACGTAGTCTTAAGACCTTTGAGATAGAGTTCCCATCTGTCGAATTTTATAAAGGCGTCGTAAAATTTTTCGCCGAGTGATTTTTCCATTATGTTACCGTTATCCGATAAATTTCAATTTATCTTTTTCGTATTTTAATTTCAGATAAACCTTTTAGGTTTAGCAATTCCAGCTGAGTTTCAAGCCCTCGGGAGCAACGGGTTTTTCGATAGCGCCCTGTTCATATAAATAAAGGTCAATGTAGTATTCGGTATATTTGTCCATATCGCCGTTTGCAAGCCAGAGGTTGATAACTTCGTTTACCGCCTCCATCATTTTGGTGTCGCCTTTCTTTATCGCTATACCGAAATCTTCTTCAACAACTTCTTCAATTATGTTAATTTTAAATGTATCACTGTTCATAAAAAGAGCTTCCGCAGGAATTTTATCCATGACGATTGCGTCAACCGTGCCCTCTTCGAGCATTGTTTTACAAACCGAATAGTCATTAAGCTGCCTTAAATTTACGCTAATCTTGGCAAGTTTATTCTCAGTTGTGCCATCAGGATTTTCAACAACATATTTATATCCTTCACCTTTTACATCAGTCATGATAGAATCACCGCTGGTTCCGAGCTGAACGGCCACTTTTTTTCCTTCAAGATCAAAAAGAGAACTGTAACTTTCTTTAGAAACAATAACTATTTTTGATTTTGCGTAAACATTACTAAAATCAACCGATTCCTTTCTGCTGTCGGAAATAGTCATTCCTGCCGCGCCGACGGAATTTGCCTGTCCGTTTTTGACCATAAGCGGAATGGAGTCAAACTCGACGTCTTTGATGTTGAGCTTCATACCGAGATTTTCGGCAACCTGGCTCATGATAGCGACGTCGACGCCCGTGATTTTGCCGTTTGAGCTCATCCACTCGTAGGGAGCGAAGCCCGCTTCGGTATACATAGTTATCGTATTGTTGTCCGTATTGTTGCACGCCGCAAAAGCGAAAACGCTAAAGCAAGCTACGAGCAATACCATTGCTAATACCAATAAAGTTTTTTTCATAAATACCTCCGGATTTTATCCGATTAAAATTGTCAAATTAAATTTAATCAACAGGTTTAAATTTATAGATACATTATGCCATTTTCGGTTAAGTTTGGCAATTGATTTTAATCGCCAAAGTTTGTAAAATGCAAAATCACGGCTAATTCAACTTGCAAAAACTCTTTTGTTTTCCGTTTTTGTAAATATTTTAAATAAATTTTGACAATTTACGATTTTTACTCTTTTTTTGAAGGAAATTGAAACAGCTCTTTTAAAATCCCGGGCAAAACAAAACCCGTTTAAATTTAAACGGGTTTAAAGTAGCTTTGCAAAGCTAAAACGAACACTCTGAATTTCACTCCATTCGTTTTACATAAACGGTTAATGTCAGCAATTCCATTCGAGTTTCAGACCTGCGGGCGCTGTCGGCATGACGGTGCCGCCGTTTTCGTACTCGTATAAATCGGAATAATAAGCAATATATTTATCCATATTTCCGTTGACAAGCCATAAATCGATAACTTCGTTTATCGCTTCCGTCATCGACGAATTGCCCTTTTTGACAGCTATGCCGAAATCTTCTTGCGGCAATTCGGCAACGGGATAAATCCCTACGGAGCTGTTGCCGTAAAAAAGCGACTCGGCAGGAAGTTTATCCATGATTACGGCGTGGATTTGACCGTTTAGCAGATTAAGCTTTATAGTGTCGTAATCCGGCCATCGTTTTATATCGGCGGAAATTTTAACCGTTTCCGAACTTTCTGTTCCGTCGGGATTCTTAACGGTATAAGTATATCCGGTCGAATTCGCCTGCGTCAAAATTGAATCGCCGCTCGTTCCCGTCTGAACGGCAACGGAAAGGTTATTAAGAGCGGCTAAAGATTTGATGTTGGACTTGGATACGATTACCAATGTGGAACTCGAATAGACCGAACTGAAATCTACTTGCTTTTTCCTGCCATCGTTTATCGTTATCCCCGCCGCTCCTGCCGTGAAAGAACCGCCCTTTGCGACAGATGAAAAGATACTGTCGAACGCCACGTCTTTTATAACGAGTTTTTTGCCCAGATTTTCGGCGACCTGACTCATTATCGCAACGTCGACGCCTGTCATTTTGCCGTCCGCTCCTTTCCATTCATAGGGGGCGAAAGGCGTATGCGTATACATAATTAACGCATTGTCATCAGACTCAGAAGAAGTCGCGCAAGCTGAAAATGCAAACATTACCGAGCACGTGACGAGCAAAACTGTTGCCAGAATCAAAACGAATTTTTTCATAAATACCTCCGATTCTTCGTTGCGTGTCTCAACTTTGTAGCAATATTCAATTTGTATGTTAATTTATATATATTATTATAACTTTTTCTTTGACATTTTGCAATACCCGAATTTTTTGCCGTTTTGAGTCGAAATAGCTTTAATATGTTTTTTTTAAAGCATAACGAAAATCCGAATACTATTTTAATCACTAAATATCATTTGATTTGACTTTTAAAACGGGTGTGATATAATAGCGAAGGACAAAAAATCAAGAGAGGATTTTATGGAGAAATTTTATTCAATCAATATTGCGGGAGTTACAAGAGAGCTTCCCATCTGCCCTGTAAACGACAAAATGGACATCGCCGCTTTCGTTATGTTCGGCGACGTAGAACTTACTATCAGAGCGGCAGAGGAGCTTTTGAAAAAAGCCCCCGATTTCGACCTCATTTTAACGGCGGAATCTAAAGGCATTCCGCTTGCATACGAAATGAGCCGTGAGTCGGGCAAAAAATATGTGCTCGCAAGAAAATCACCCAAACTCTATATGAAAAAGCCTATAAAAATAGAGGTTAAATCAATCACCACCGCGAAACTTCAAGAGCTTTATCTCGACCAGGCGGACGCCGACTTGCTAAAAGGCAAAAGAGTATTGATTGTAGACGACGTCATCTCCACGGGCGAATCGCTCAAGGCACTTGAGGGACTGCTCGAACAGACGGGTGCGATTATCGTCGCAAAGATGGCTGTGCTCGCAGAGGGCGACGCCGCAAAGAGAAACGATATAATTTTCTTAGAGCATCTTCCCCTGTTTTTTAAGGATTAAAAAAACGCATTTTCAGTTTATCGGCTCCGCAAAACGCGGAGCTTTTATTTTTTAGGCATTGCGCCGTAAGACATCGCAAGACTATAATTTTTTCGGGTGACTTTAGGAACACTCGTTTACGGCACAACACGCTTTTTATTTTAAACCGACACTCAATATACGGAATTTTTGCAAAAACAGCATTTGAAATTTATTTGTTTAAATTTATTTGCGCGGTATTGACTATAATTTTTATATAACTTATAATATTATTTAAATCGTATTAAAACACCAAATCAAAATAACTAAGCAAAATAAAATTAAATAAGCTAAAAAATGTTTATTCACCTTTAAATTTTAAAAACGAAAGGAAAAATTGCTCAGGAGACTATATGTATAAGGCTGCCGACATATTGCTGAAGACTTTGACCAAACTGGGAGTGGATACCGTTTTCGGTTATCCCGGCTCGTCGGTGCTGCCCATATACGACCGTATACCCGATTATCCGATACGGCACATCCTCACCGCTCACGAACAGGGCGCGTCTTTTGCCGCAAGCGGTTATGCAAGAGCTACGGGTAAAACGGGAGTAGTTATTGCCACTTCCGGCCCCGGGGCAACCAACCTTGTCACGGGAATAGCCGACGCTTTTATGGATTCGGTTCCGCTTGTTGCAATAACGGGAAACGTAAAACTTTCCGACCTCGGACACGACTGTTTTCAGGAAGTGGATATTTTCGGAATAACTATGCCGATAGTCAAATACAGCTATATAGTCACTTCCTCCGCCGACATCGAAAAGACGGTTTTGGAGGCGTTTAAAATTGCTCATCAAGGCAGAAAGGGACCGGTTTTGATTGATATCCCCTTTGACGTTTTAACGGGAGAAGCAAAATATTCTGACCTTCCCGTCGAGAAAGAAAACAGCCCTTGCGACTTCGGTCAGTTAAACGAGGCGGCAAAAATGATAAACGATAGTCAAAAGCCGTTTTTGTTTGTGGGCGGAGGCGCCATAGCCTCTGACGCTTTTGACGGGATAAAATTGCTAAGCGAAAAAATTCACGCAAAAGTCGGGGTCACTTTTATGGCACTCGGTTCGGTTGATTCTTCCTCGGACGGTTATGTGGGAATTGTGGAAGATACCAACGTTATCGCTCTTGACGCCATAAAAAACAGCGACCTTATCATAAGCCTCGGCGTAAGGTTTTCAAACAGAAACAAAAGCGTTTCGCTGAAAGGCAAAAAGATGGTTCAAATTGACGTCGATAAAGCGGAGATAGATAAAAACGTTCCGACCACGGCATACCTTTTGGGCGACTTGAAAAAAGCTCTCGGCGTCCTGTTGCCATTGATAAATTTTAAAGAAACAAAAACTCAAGGAAGATATCTTCCCGCATTAACTCACCGTTCCGAAAAAATCGTTTCGGCTTTGGGCAAAATATGTCCTGACGCCGTCATCGTCACGGACGTGGGGCTGCATCAGATTTGCGCCGCAAAGTGTTTCCCTTATAGGGCTCCCCGCACTTTTCTTACAAGCGGAGGGCTTGGCGTTATGGGATTCGGTATGGGAGCCGCAATAGGCGCCGCCCTGTCGACAGGCAAAAAAACAATACTGATAACGGGCGACGGCTCGCTCAGAATGAACATAAACGAATTTGAAACGGCGGTAAAGCTGAATATTCCACTGACCGTCTTATGTTTTAACAACTCAAGCCTCGGTCTTATAAAACGCCTGCAAAAAAAACAATACGGGAGAAACTATGTCGAGTGCGAACTGTCAAAACTTAATTTTGCTTCGCTTGCCGATTGCTACGGAGGCAAAGGCTTTAGTCTTTCCAAAAGCGACGATATAGAAAGCGTTCTTAAAAACGCACTTAGTTGCAATAAACCCGCTATCGTCGACTGCGAGATACCGCAGTCCGAAATTTAAATGCTTGTAAAAACGGCGAACATACGCCACCGAAAACTAAAAAGGGAAACCCTGCAAGCTTTTACAAAACGCTATACTTTATAAACCGAAAAATAAAATTATAAACGCAAACCCTTTAATCCAAGGAGAAAGATATGGTTAAAAACACACCCGAAACTCACATAATTTCCATATTGACTAAAAACCAACCGGGCGTTCTGTCGAGAATTGCCGGACTGTTTTCGAGAAGAGGATACAACATAGACGGCCTCACCGTCTGCGCTACCGAAAACGACGACTTTTCAAGAATGACCGTTACCGTTTGCGCCACCGCAAATACGGCAAATCAAATTGTAGAACAGCTCAAAAAACAAATTGACGTTGTTAAGGTTCTCGACCTCAACAGCGGCGACGTGGCGCTGAGAGAATTACTCTTGATAAAGGTCAACGCAGGCGCAAAGGAGAGAAGCGAGCTTTGCGACATCTGCACTATTTTTAAGGCAAAGGCGCTCGACACGACGACGTCTACAATGATGTTTGAATTGACAGGCAACACTTCAAAAATCGATGCGTTCATAAAGGTACTTGTTCCATACGGAATTATAGAAATGGCAAGAACGGGAGGAGCGGCTCTTGAAAGAGGCTAAAAGAACGATAAAAATTTTAGATACTACGCTCAGAGACGGCGAACAATCCCCCGGCTGCACTATGCACCCGACGGAGAAACTTGAAATAGCTTTAAAACTCGAGGCTATGAAAGTCGACATTATCGAAGCAGGCTTTCCGGCTTCGTCAAACGCCGACTTTTTATCGGTGCAAAAAATAACTACCGCAGTTAAAGACTGCGCAGTGGCAGCTTTGTCAAGAACAACGGTTAACGATATCGATACTGCCGCTGCGGCACTCTATCTCGCCGAAAATCCCGTGCTTCATATGTTTATTGCAACAAGCCCTATTCACCTTAAATATAAACTAAAGATGACCGAGGACGAAGTTTTAGAGGCTATTGCCTATCACGCCAAATATGCCAAAACGAAACTGCCTTACCTCAGATACGCAATAGAAGACGCCACGAGAACTCCCGTCGATTTTTTAATCAAGGCAATTTCCGTTGCCTATGAAAACGGCGCGGACTGCATAAACATCGCCGATACCGTGGGATATGCCACCCCTGCCGAAATGGCGGAGATTGTCAAAAGAATAAAATCCGAAGTGGGCTGTCCGCTTTCCGTGCACTGCCACAACGATTTAGGGCTCGCCACGGCGAATACGCTCGCCGCAATCGACAGCGGAGCGGACGAATTTGACTGTTCCGTCATAGGTCTCGGCGAAAGAGCGGGCAACGCTTCGCTCGAAGAAGTCGCAATGGCTTTGAATACCAGATACGATTATCACAAATGCAAAACGAATATCGAAACAAAACAGATTTACTCTGCCGCAAAACTCGTATCGGGAATTGTGGGTATAAAACTTCCGCCCAACAAAACGATTGTCGGCTCAAACGCTTTCGCTCATGAAGCGGGTATACACCAACACGGCGTGCTCGCAAACAGACAGACTTATGAAGTTATGAATCCCGACGATATCGGCATACCCAAAAACAAACTTTTGCTCGGAAAACACAGCGGAAAACACGCCTTTGTCGAACTTATCTCCGAAATGGGATACAAACTTTCCGACGAGGAAATTCAGATTTATTTTGAAAGATTTAAAGAACTTGCCGAGAAAAAGAAAATCGTCACAAGACGCGATATCGACG
>FR901027.1:103811-104837 GCA_000437555.1 Acidaminococcus sp. CAG:917
CGCTCTTTTAATCAATATTGCGCGTCAGGCAATCGCAAGGAAATACACGCTCGTCGACTATGAAATAACTTCATACAAAGGTCAGGCAACTGCGGAAATCACGCTTTCGAGCGGCGACCATACGCACGTTGAAAAGATGACGGGAGACGGCCCTGTCGACGCCGCCTTTAAAGCAATAAACTCGCTAACCGGTCAGAATTTCATACTTAACGACTACTCCATTCACTCCGTCACCGAAGGTAAAGACGCTTTGGGTGAAGCGACCGTCAAGCTTTTGATGGGCGATAAGATTATGACGGGTAAAGGTCTTTCCACCGACGTTTTGGAAGCGTCAATAAACGCATATCTTAACGCCGTCAACAAATTGCAAGATGAAGAGGAATAACTTTGATGACTACTTCTAAAGATAAAATCGAGCTTTACGATACAACGTTAAGAGACGGTGCGGGCGCACAGGGAATTTCTTTTTCAATAGAAGACAAAAAGGAAATTTTTAAACTGCTCGATGAATACGGCATAGATTTAATCGAAGGCGGTTATCCTTCGTCCAACCCCAAAGATGCCGCGTTTTTCTCCGAAACGGATTCGGATAAATTGGTGGCGTTTTCTTCGACCTGTAAAAGCGACTGCTCCGCTAACGAGGACAACGGTTTAATTGAGCTTAAAAAAGTTTCAAACACGGTTGTCTGTCTTTATGGAAAAACGTCGGCAAAACACGTTAAAAACGTTTTAAAGACAACAAAGGAAAACAACCTTAAAATGATATACGACAGCGTAAAAATGTTTGTCGATTTAAACAAAAGAGTCATCTTTGACGCAGAGCATTTTTTTGACGCGTACAAATACGACAGCGAATATGCCCTCAAAGTTTTAAAGGCGGCAGAAGACGCGGGTGCAGACACTTTATGTCTTTGCGACTCAAACGGAGGTTCTTTTCCGTCAGAGATTGGCAGAATAACAAATGAAATCGTAAAGGAGTTCTCGGCGAAAATCGGCATACACGCTCACAACGATACGGGTATGGCG
>FR901027.1:104861-114053 GCA_000437555.1 Acidaminococcus sp. CAG:917
ATGGCGGTAGCCTCTACCCTTGCCGCCGTCGAAAACGGAGCAAGACACGTTCAAGGCACATTCCTCGGTTTTGGCGAGAGAGCGGGAAATGCCAACCTTTCCACGGTTATTTGCAATCTTAAATTAAAAACGGAATATTTAGTCGACGTAAAAATTGAAACCACAACTTTAGTGGGCAGAAAAATAGCGGAAATAGCCAACATAACGCTTGACCACTCTATGCCCTATATAGGCAAAAACGCATTTTTCCATAAGGCAGGCGCTCATGCCGACGCTATGACAAAGGGTGAACCATATGAACACGTAAATCCCGTATCAGTCGGCAACACTACGGGCGTATTACTCAGTGAATATTCGGGAAAGGCGCTTGTAGCGCAAAAGCTGAAATCTCTTTTCCCCGACCTGGACTTAGACAGCATTAACTCGAAAGAAGTTTCGGCGAGAATTAAAAGCCTGGAGCTTGACGGCTACCGTTTTGAAGGTGCAGACGCATCATTCAAACTTTTGGTGGCAAGATTGAAAAAAGGATATACTCCCCCGTTTGAAATTCTGGATTATAAATTTCAAAGTCAAAAGCAGGATAAATCCAACACAGGTATGTCGTCCGCATCCGTCACTATAAGAGCAAACGGAAAAGAAACGACTTCGATAAAGGACGGCAACGGACCCGTTAACGCTCTCGACTGCTCGCTACGCTCCGCTTTGTGTTCAACGTTCCCTAAACTTAAAGACGTGACGCTAATCGACTACAAAGTCAGAGTAATCGACAGCAAAATGGCGACGGGAGCAACCGTTCGTGTTTTAATAACAAGTAAAGACTCCGATTCTTCCTGGACGACGCTCGGCGTTTCCACCGATATTTTGGAAGCCTCTCTTGCGGCTCTTTGCGACAGTTTCGAATATAAGCTTAAATTTTTAAGCTGAATGCATATCTTAATTATTGCAACCGAAAAATGAAAAACCTTTTAGAGGCAAAACAAAAAGAAGATGCAAAAAAGCATCTTCTTTTGATTTTATTTTAAATTTATAAACTTAAGTACCGACAAAAAAAATTTGCCCGCCTCTCACTGTTTAACCCCGTTCACCCGAGTATCAAACATCGGTCACTGTTATAAAGTGCCTTTTTAAGCTTTGACGGCACAGTATACACAAAAAGCGGCAATTAGGTTATACCGATTGAGCAGAATATATAGCTTTAAGATTTCTTTGCGTTGGCCGATTAATTTATTTTTCTGTATACAAGGTCAACAACGTCGCCTATCACTTTGAGGTCACCTACTTCACCGTCTTCCACTACGATGTCCCATTCCGACTCGACGTTCATGAGCATTTCGACAAGGTCAAGCGAATCTGCGCCGAGCCCCTTATAAATTTCCGTTTCGGGCTTAACGGAATCTCTTTCGATTGAGAGTTGTTCGCAAACCAAGTCTCTTATTTTTTCAAGTATTTCTTTCTTTTCCATAATATCTCCTTTATTTGACCGCAATCACCGCAAACGGCAAAGGAATATCCCTTGGCGAAAAATACGTTTTTTGCAAATTGCGGTTTAAAATTTCTTATAGATTCAATGCCTTTCCCCTCTTTTTTTAACTCCGCCTCACGGCGAGTCCATTCGTCGTAAAAGAGGTCGTCGGAGCCGTCGAAATCAAGATATGCCTTAAGTTTTTTCAAATTGCGCTTTTCTTTTTTTTCGAGGTCTATGCCCACCTCGCTCTCCGAAAACGCCACGACGGTATATTCTCCCGAATGAGTAAGATTAAATTTTACGCCGTCCTCAAAACGGGGCTTGCCGTCTCTCAAAATCTTTTGGGGAGAATAAGGCAGATTCAAGTCCTCGCAGTATATTTTATATGCGGCGAGAATAAACTCGTCTGACGGCGGATTGCCCTTTACAAAATAAATCATCTACATTCCGTAGCTGCGGCCGTAAGTATTGTTTATATCCGCAAAGTACGCCCTGTCGAGTCCGTAAAGCGCCTCGTTGGCAATTCTGAATTCCCAATTGCCTTCTGCCACGCCGGGGACGTTCATTCTCGTATCCGAACCGTAGCCGAGAAGGTCCTGAATGGGTATGACCGCAAGGCTTGCGCTTGACGCTATGACGGTTTTGATTATCGCCTTTGTCGAGCCACACTCGGGGCCGCCCGCTCCCCAGCCGAAGCCTTGGAAGTTGCAATATTTGAGAGCAAAGTTTCTCGCTCCCTCGTTTGCTTTATACAGCCAGCCGAGCAGAGTGTCGTTGTCGTGAGTGCCCGTGTATGCCACGCAGTTGATGTCGTAATAATGCGGCAGGTGCGTTGACTGCGTTCCGTCAAACGCGAATTGAAATATCTTCATACCCGGGAAACCCGTCTTTTTGATAAACTCCGTGACGTCGGGCGTAAGAAGACCTAAGTCCTCGGCAATAATCACGGCGTTTTTGTTGTCCTTTTTAATTAAATTGATAAGCTCGTTTTTAGGACCTGCGTGCCACACTCCGTTGACCGCCGTTTCATCCCCGTAAGGAATGGCAAAATAGTTATAAAACGCCCTGAAGTGGTCGAGCCTTAATCCGTCGTAAAGTTTGAAGCAATACGACACCCTTTTTCTCCACCACGAATAATCGTCCTTTTTCATTTTGTCAAAGTCGTAAAGCGGATTGCCCCACATTTGTCCCGTATCGGAAAAAGCGTCGGGAGGAACTCCCGCCACTGCCTTTGGACGGTAGTTTCCGTCAAGCTGAAATTGGTCGGCGTTTGCCCAGACGTCCACACTGTCCAAGGCGACGTAAAAAGGCAAGTCACCTATTATCTTCACGCCTATATCGTTTATCTTCTTTTTCAGCATATTCCACTGACGGAAAAACTCGTATTGTTCGAAAACGTAATACTGATATCTGTCCTCGTTCGCCCTTTTGAACGCCTCTATCGCTTTTTGGTTATGCTCTTTTAAAGCTTTTTCCCATTCCCACCACTTGGAGCCGAATTTCTCGGCTATTGCCTGAAATACCGCATAGTCGTCAAGCCAATAGCTTTGCTCTTTCAAAAACTTTTTGACGCTCGATTTCATCTCGTCGGTGAGCCTTGAAAAAGCAATCTGCATAAAGTTTTTTACGTTCCACTTGGCGAAATTATAATCCGCTTTATAGGGACTTCCGTTATATTTAAAGTTGTTGACCTCGTCGTGCGTCAAAAGATTTATATCCATAAGCTCATACGGATTGATATAAAGATAATTTCCCGCATAAGTGGATATACCCGAATAGGGCGAATTTCCGCAACCGATAGCGGTAAGCGGAAGCATCTGCCACCATTTAAAGCCCATTTCGTGAATGGTTTGTGCAAAACTTTCGGCATCTCTCGAAAAATTGCCTATGCCGAATTTGCTTGGCAACGACGATATGTTGCACAAAACTCCGGAAGCTCTCTCCATTTTACTCCTCTACTCTGTATAGAGCGTCGACTTCTTTTACGGCGCCAAGATTTTTTATCTCGTCTACGGCTTTTTTAATGTTGCTCTCTGCGGTTTTATCCGTAACAAACACGATAGGAGCGTTGTCGCTCGAAATCGGCTTTTTTTGGAGCACCGATTCGATATTGATATTTTCTTTTCCTAAAACGTGCGTGATTTTAGCAAGCGTGCCTTCTTCGTCCGCCGCTTTAAGACGGATATAATATTTTGAAACGAAATCCGTGTCAAACTCTTTCAAATCGGATTTACCTTTCTCTGCAAAAGGATAGCGTTTCGCCTCGGACTGCTTCGCCGCAAACAAAATGTCGGATACGATTGCGCTTCCCGTAGGAAGTGCGCCTGCGCCCCTGCCGTAAAGCATAATATCGTCCACCGAATCGCCGTGGAGATATACCGCGTTAAACGAACCCTTAACCGAAGCGAGCGGATGAGAAGTCGGGACGAACACCGGAGCAACTCTCGCCTCTATTTTGCCGTTTACGTTTTTGGACAGAGCCAAAAGCTTCATGGTGTAGCCGAGTTCTTTTCCTATCTGAATGTCAACGGCGTCCACTTTGGATATACCCTCTCTTTTGACCGCCTCGACAGGCACTCTCTTGTGATACGCTAATGTGGACAAAATGGAAATTTTATACGTTGCGTCAAACCCTTCGACGTCGGCGGTGGGGTCAAACTCCGCATAGCCGAGTTCCTGAGCCCTCTTGAGCGCGGCGGCATAGTCTGCGCCCTCGTCGCTCATGGCTGTGAGAATATAGTTTGTCGTTCCGTTTATAATGCCCTTTATCTGTTCTATTTTGTTTGACTGCATTCCCTCTTCGATGGTCCTTATGATGGGAACGCCGCCTACGCAGCTTGCCTCGAAATACAAGCCTGCGCCCGTCTGTTTCGCCGCCGCCTCAAGCTCATACCAATGTTTTGAAAAAAGCTCCTTGTTGGCAGTAACAATGCTTTTACCCGCTTTTAATGCCTCGAGAAGGAACGTTCTTGCCGGCTCTATACCGCCGAAAAACTCCGCCACAATCGATATGTCGGGATTTTTAACGACGTCGGCAATGTCTGTCGATACGATTTTCAAATCGACGCCAAGCTGCTTGGCTCTGTCGATATTTTTTTCAAGCACGGCTTTGACTTCAACGTCGAGACCGAGAGTTTCACGGAAATATTCGCGGTTTTTGGTGAGAATTTCATAAGTTCCTCCGCCAACCGTTCCGAGACCTAATAATGCTACGCCTACTTTTTTCATATCTGCTCCTGATGTATCTTTTGCCCGCCTAAATCAAGGCGTTTGATTGCAAGTTGTGTTTTTATTCTGCCAAGTTTATATCCGGCTTAAAAGCCGTAAAACGCATTGTCTTATTTTTTGCTCTCTTATTTTGCTTTCGATTATATCTCGTCCGCTCTTATTTTTCGCCCGTTTTTTTCGGTTTATTTAAATCGTAAACGAGTTTTAGTCCTTTAAGCGCAAGCGCCCTGTCGATTACGTTGATAATGACTTCGGAGTTTTCGATAAGTTCGCTAAGACCGCCTGTTGCGACTACTTTGGCATTTTTGAGCTTAGGCTCTTTTTTCATATTCTTTACCATATAGTCGACAAGACCCGTATATCCGTAAACGACGCCCGACTGCATACCGCTCTTTGTGGAAGTGGCGATAATGCTTTCGGGTTTGTTGAGTTCGATTCTCGGAAGTTTTGCCGCAGTCATGACTAAAGATTCCGTCGCAGTTTTCATACCGGGGGCAATCGCTCCGCCGATAAACTCTCCGTCCGCCGTGACGGCGTTAAAGGTCGTGGCGCTGCCGAAATCTATGACTATGAGCGGACCGCCGTAAATGGCGTAAGCCGCAGCGCAGTCGACAATACGGTCGCTGCCAAGTTCTTTGGGATTGTCGTAATTTATCTTAATGCCGGTGTTCGTCGTATGGTCGACAACGGTGGGTTTAATGCCTATATAATAGTCGCACATATGCTCTATCGTGTAGTTGAGCGACGGAGCAACCGATGACATAACGATTCCCTTTATATCCTTAAAACTTATGCCTTGATTTTTAAGCAAATCGTAAAGCACCATACCGTATTCGTCGGACGTCCTTTGCGCTTCGGTGGAAATTCTCCAGCTTGCCAAAAGCTCGTCGTCGCTGTAAACGCCGATTTTAACGTTGGTGTTTCCTATATCCATTACGAGAAGCATATTTAAATCCTTTGCCAAAATTTTCTATTTTTAATATTATAACAAAAATAAATCAGCTTTTCAAGTTATTGACCGCTAAATTTAAAGGCATAATTCGACTCTTACCGCCATGAGCGCGAATTTGCGCTGTTTTATCGGCTCTGCTTGATAAAATACCGTTCAAAATAATTTTTACCTTTTTGAAAAAATAAAAACTTGCCTTTTAAAATTCACTCTTGTCTTTTACAAGTCACTAAAACATAATAGAGATTATGCTCGTTTAACGGCTTAAAATATTCAAATAAAAAACGATAAAAAGCATTAAACTGCAAAAACGATTAAAATAATTTAAGATATTTAATTTATCCTTTCATCGATATAAATATCATTACCACAGTCAGATAAGTGTTAATGCCCAGCGTGATTAAAAAAGGAAGATATCCCTTTTTAAACATACACAGTTTGAAAAATTCAATTACGCCGAAAGCTAAAACGGCAAACATAATGAATGTGGCGATAAACTCCAGATGAAATACAAATAAAACCACGACGCACGCAAGACTCAATAAATTTATCACGATAAGCAAAATAAATTCGGTTTTAAATTTCCTTTTGGCGATGAGGCAGGCAAAGACGTAGATATACATCGCATATTCTATGGGCATAAGTATATGCATGGTGAGCCTTGTGGGCGCAAACGGCGGCAGCGGTAGCGAAGCATAATACTGACCGCCCCCGTTTTCGGACGCGGCAAATAAAAATGCAAACACAAGCATAATGAATATCGAAACCACGGTTGCGGCAAGAGCACGTAGAGTCTTCACCCTATAAAATATGAAATTGAAATGCCTAAAAGAATGATTTTAAAACGGTTTTTTGCTCGCCGCATAAAATTGCCTTTCGTCAAAAATTCAAAAGCTTTCCGTTTTTGCGTTTTCAATGCTTTTTGTATCCGCAAAAAAGCCGCCTGCATAAAATAAAGCGATAGCTTTCGCTATCGCCCTATTTAAAGGGAGATTTCTCTCCCGTTGCATAAGTTGATTACTTACAACCGCAGCCGCCGCAGCAGCATAAGATGATAAGTAACGGCAAGCAGCCGCAGATATCGTTGCCGAATCCACAGCCGTTTCCACAGCCACAGCATGAGAGCAAAATAAGTAACAAGATAAGGTCACAGCAATTGCATCCGCAAGCATTTTGACCAAAGAGTCCGTTCATAGCTTTTCCCCCTTTTTTTATTTGGGTTTCCCCATACTTCAATTTACGCAATGACAAAAATTTGTGTGATAAAAAATTTAAAAAATAGGAATACTTGACATAAAACTAAAGATATAATATTATTTTAAAGATAATTATACTGTGTATAAAATGTATATAAAACGTGAAAGGGTAAAACCTTTAGAGCGTTAAAACTTAAACTTATACAAATAAAATTCGCAATATATAAAATTTGCAATATATTAAAAATTCAAATTTAAAATTTCATATATAAGAAGGTATTTTTTATGGCAAAACTCACTATGGACAAACTCGTCGCTCTGTGCAAAAACAGAGGCTTTATCTACCCCGGCAGTGAAATTTACGGCGGTCTTGCAAACTCGTGGGATTACGGTCCGCTTGGCGTGTTGCTCAAAAACAACATAAAAGCGGCTTGGTGGAAAAAATTCGTCGTCGAGTCGGAATATAACGTCGGACTTGACAGTGCGATACTTATGAATCCGTCCGTTTGGAAGGCGTCGGGTCACATAGGCGGTTTTTCCGACCCGCTTCTTGACTGCAAAGGCTGTAAAGCCCGTCACAGAGCGGATACCTTGATTGAAGAATATATGAAAAAGAAGGGCATCGAAGAAAACATCGCTTCTTGGACAAACGAGCAAATGGAAAGCTATATTGCCGAACACAAAATCCCCTGCCCGATATGCGGCAAATGCGACTTTACCCCGATAAGAAAATTTAACCTTATGTTCAAGACTTTCCAAGGCGTTACCGAAGACAGCGCCTCGGTCGTATATCTCCGCCCCGAAACGGCGCAAGGCATTTTCGTAAACTTCAAAAACGTATTGAGGACTACAAGAAGAAAAGTTCCCTTCGGCATAGGTCAGGTGGGAAAGAGCTTCCGTAACGAGATAACGCCCGGTAACTTTATCTTCAGAATAAGAGAATTCGAGCAAATGGAACTTGAGTTTTTCTGCAAGCCCGGCACAGACCTCGAGTGGTTTAAATATTGGAAAGACTTTTGCCACAATTGGCTTTTGGAACTCGGAATAAAGGACGAAAACTTAAAACTTCGTGACCACGACAAGGACGAACTCTGTTTTTATTCCAAGGCGACAACCGACTTCGAGTTTTTGTTCCCGTTCGGTTGGGGCGAGCTTTGGGGCGTTGCCGACAGAACGGACTATGACCTCAATCAGCATATGAAAGAATCGGGCAAGGATTTATCTTATATAGACCCCGTGACCAACGAAAAATACGTCCCCTACGTCATAGAGCCGTCGCTCGGCGCAGACAGAGCGTTCCTCGCGTTTTTGTGCAACGCCTATGATGAAGAAGAAATCGACGGCGAAACGAGAGTGGTGCTTCACCTGCACCCTGCCCTCGCCCCCGTCAAAGTGGCTATACTCCCTCTTCAGAAACAGCTTGTCGAAAAAGCGGACGAGATTTTCAAAACCCTCTCCAAAAAATACAGCTGCGAGTTTGACCTTTCAGGCTCTATCGGCAAAAGATACCGCCGTCAGGACGAGATAGGAACGCCTTTCTGCGTGACCGTCGACTTCGACACTCTCGAGGACAACACCGTCACCGTCCGTGACAGAGACACCATGAGCCAGGTAAGAGTGAGAGTGGACGAGCTTGAAAGCTACTTTGCAAAAGAGTTTGAATATTGATATGCTATAGTAAAACTCGCTATACGGCTTTTAGCCATTAACACGCATTTAAATTTGCGACAAACACATTCAGGTTTAATGCAAGTAACAACTTTTAGCCTTAATGAAAGTAACAGCATTTAGCCTATCATTAAAAATAAGCAACTTAAAATAAACAAATTTTAAAACTTACAGTTAAGTTAAAACATAATAAATAAAAAACAAACAAGTTTAAAACTTACAATTATCATAAAAAACGGCATATCGCCGTTTTTTTGTTTTTGCAAAGCCGCAAATTTAAAACCTGCGGCTTTGCCTCTCCGATTTTTAAAAAGAGTTGAATTTTTCCTTTGTTTTGCTTGACTTAAATTTTCTACACACTCACCGTGCCGTCCGAGCAAACCACCTTAGTAAACGGCGAATACACATTCCAATAACTACCCTTGCTGATTGCATTCCACTGCGCCACTGTGCCTTCAAATGTGACAGAGGTTAGCGAGGTGCAACGGTAGAACGCATAAATGTCAATGCTTGTTACGCTGTCAGGTATGGTGACAGAGGTAAGCGAGGTGCAATCACTGAACGCATCATATCCTATGCTCGTCACGCTGTTTCCTATTGTGACAGAGGTAAGCGAGGTGCAATTACAGAACGCATAATCTCCTATACTCGTTACGCTGTTTCCTATTGTGACAGAGGTAAGCGAG
>FR901028.1:0-5847 GCA_000437555.1 Acidaminococcus sp. CAG:917
AAAGCCGTCGGGGCTTTTCTTTATGCTCCAAAACAGTTAAACTCTCATTCAAAGTGCCGTTCAGAGCTAACCTTGCAAAGTATGAATTCGAAGTGGAAATTTACCTGTAAAGACAGAGAACCACGGCAATTTATTCCACGCTCCGCTTGACACGAGCCTCTGCGGCGTACGGTATCAAGGCAAAGAGCCAATACCAAACGCCCCAAGGGGCTTTTCGTTTGCCATAGGCGGACAGCCTACCGTACGCCTTCCTCATGTCAAGCGGCTTTCGCGGCATAAACCGCCGTTCCACATAACCGTAAGAAAGCACTCGACACACTGCTCACCACGCCTATGACGGCTCCAAAATGGCTCAAAATAGCGTCTTAAAAACACAACGACAAAAAGAAAAACCTAAAACGACGTACCCTCAAAGTGGTTCGTTTTAGGTTTCGTGTGGTGGAGATGAGGGGGGTCGAACCCCTTACCTTTTGAATGCCATTCAAACGCTCTACCAGTTGAGCTACACCCCCAGGCAAGTTGTATTATATCATATTCGAGAAAAAATGCAATCGTTTAAAGGCAGTTATGGAAAATTTTAATTGATTATTCTTTATGTTTTAGCTTTCCTTTATTATGCTTGTTATCTAGCTATAGGATTTTATACAAATTTACATTTATTCTCCTGAAAAGCTATGGCCCTTACCCTTCTCTTTAAACAAAACTTGGGTTATTTTAAATAATATCATTTATTAAATTTACTCTACCCTGTCCGAATTCTGATTTGTTTATCAATTTAATTTCACTTTACTATCTCGGTTTTTCACTATTGATTTACTTTGCTTGATTTTATATAATGGTATAAAGAGGGAATTATGACGAAAGAGGAAAAACGAAGATACGCCTTAAAAATGGCCACGTTCTTACTTGGCGCTTTAACGATGGGTCTGACCACCGTTATCGGAAGCTGTGCCGACGTAATGCTCGGAACGGACGTTTTTTCACGCTTCGGATACAAGGTGCCGGGACTGTTTGAAAATCTCGGCAGGTTATTTTTTATTTTGCTATGCCTTTTTTTGATGTTCTTCAAAAAGGATAATCCGTTCAGAGGAAAATACTTTTCATTTACGCTTTTACTCTCGTTAGTGCCGGTTGTGCTGCTGCTGATCGGAAAAACGGGAGCATTTGACCGAACGTTTAATGTTTCCGTATTTTTTATCTGGATAATATCTCTGACTCTTACAGTATTCTGCGACGAACTCTATTTCAGGTACGTTGCGGCAACCTTTTTCAAGCGTCAAGGTAAAATGTCCGGGTTGACTTTGGCGCTGACAACCATAATCTACGGTCTGCCCACGCTAATGAACCTGATACTTGCTCCGCACAATTATGAATACGTATTGCTCAACCTCGTCACCTATTCTTCCGTAGGTTTCTTCTATCTTGCCGCCGACCTAAAAACGCACAACGTAGGCATATCCCTCACCTCGCACTTCTTACTGACCTTAGTTTCTCAGACTTTTGATATTTGGTCGTCAAACGCACACTTCCACCCGGCCGTCCATTATACTATGGTCGCCCTTTGCGCCGTGTTTTGTTTTAGTGTGGGAACGGTTATTTTGTATAAAGGTAATTTCATTATAAAAAAAGCTAAGCTTTCAAATACCGATACATTCTCTGCTCCAAATATCCAACCCACTTTAGACTCACTGCCCGACTCAGAACAAAAAAATATTGTCGCAGATTCTGACCTCGCCGATAAGGACTCCCCAAAAGAAAATTTGCAATAATTTTTATTCGTTTACCTAAAATCGTTTTGATAAATCGAACTTAAGGTGTATAATCACATTTGCAACGGATATCCCGAGCATAAATAAGCCCCGCCCACTCGGCGACGAGATTTTATCGCTTGGCAGAATACCGCCTCAATACGCTTCCGTAGTTAAATGGATATAACAGCCCCCTCCTAAGTAGCCGATCTATCCACCTAAAAGCGTATATATGGTATAGAATTGCAAGTGCGACCACTACATATTGTGGTATATGGCTTTAATTTTGAAAATTGGTATAAAATTGGTATAAATTTTGGTATAAATTTGATTTGAAATCATTTTCAAATCGTCAAATATAATTCCTTTTGTTTCCGTAGCTCAGTAGGATAGAGCGTTCGCCTCCTAAGCGAAAGGCCGTGGGTTCGACTCCCGCCGGGAACGCCAAAAGACCGCAATCTTTGCGGTCTTTTTTATTTTTCCATATCAAACTAAACTACCGCTATTAAAAATTAAATCAAACGGATTAATACCATTTCCTCAAATTTTGCCGTTTCGTGGTAGCTATCGTAGCACAGATTTCGCAGAAGTCAATGCGAAAAAATATCGCTTAAAAATCAAATATCTCTTAACTTAAAAGCCGGGAGGAAAATTCTTCTCGGCCTTTTCTTTTGCCTTGTAAATCTAACAACTCCAACTCAATATTTTTTCGTGGTCGTTGGACTTCTGGTTTCCTTTACTTCCAATAAACAGACCTATGCTCAATCAATGCTACCTCTGCCTCTGCCGAAAGGCAAAATAAATTTGGAGGTAAATCCTATGGAAAACAAAGTTTCCCAAATTCCTGAATTCAAGAGATACTATCTCTCGGAATTCGAACTCTACGACGGTGAAGAATTCATCACTTTCAACATCGTAGGAATCGATGCTGCCAAAAATGAAATACAGATAGCCGTTACCAACAGAGGCAAAATAAGCGTTATCACTTACGACCTTCTGACTGATAAAAACGGCAGACTGTATTTCGAATACGGCGCTATGTTTGAACACGTCCATCTGGACGCTTTTAAGGAGGTGACGTAATGAAACTTACTCTTGCTAATATCAAACAAATAAAACGAAACTCAAGCAGCCCTCTTACAAAACGAGTATGCAACTACGTTATCGGCGAATGAAGCGACTATTCGAATAAGAAGGATATCTTTACCGACGTGCTTTATCATGGCTGTCAATCCGGTATTGTAGGAGAACTTATCTACTACACAGACACCGTGCGCTTCTACAAACAGTACAAGGAAGAAATCAACAGTCTTTTGTACGACACTATGAACGGAACAGGACTTTACGCTCCGTCAGAGCTGTTCGGCGACAAGTGGGACAAGGGAGATCCGCTTGCGCCATACGGCACGCTTCGACTATTTCTTCATCGGTGGCGTTTTCGTTGCCCCACCTTAGGTTCTCTTTTATCGTTCCCGAAAAGAGATTGTTTTTTTGCAATACGGAAGCGACGGTCGGACAAAATAAAAAAGGTAATTTAAAAAGCCGTATTTTAAAAACTAAAAAAGCAACCTGAGGTTGCTTTTTTTCGCTATTCGTCAAAGATTTTTGTCAAGAATTTAAATATGACCTAAACCGAGTTTGCCGTCTTTTAGTAAATCGGCTGTCATAAAATTTTTGCTTTTAGTTTTTTTCTTCGAGCATCTTTTGCAATATGCCGGCGGCTACTTCGCATATCTCTGCGCACGGACGCTTTTTATAATAGCTTTCCGTTCTCTCGTCCGGCACCGGCGAACTGTCCGTTTTAACTCCCGTAAGAAGCTCTCTGCAAATTATCGAACCGTTTTCCGCTTTAAACGCCTCGGTGAACTGCCTCACTCTCTTATAGTGCTCCGTCTTTGAAACGTTATCCGTAGGAGAAGTATATCCCTCTAAAAGCCCGAGCACCATAGCTCCTCCGCTTACCGCTCCGCATACTTCCCTGAGCCTTGCAAGCCCACCGCCGAACGACGAGGAAAGTTTTAAAAGCGTTTCGGCATCTATGCCGAGTTCGTCACTAAACGCAAGCACGACCGACTGAGCACAATTGTATCCTGCTTTGAAATTTTCTTTTGCAATCTGTCCTTTATCCATAGCTTTATTATATATCCAAAGGCGCAAAAAGCAACCGCTTTAATTAAATTATTAAATTTAGCGCGTTAAGCGACGGCATTTAACTCCGCCGTCGTATAGTTTCCCCTCTTTCCAAGCCGTAGGCAGAAAAAAAATAATTCGGCTTTAAATAGCCGAATTATTTGTTTTTTGCTCCCGCTTTCACGTTGGGGTCTTTTATCGCCCCGAGTGAGGGAGCGGACAGCGCCTCATCCTTTCTTCTTTTCAATCTTCTTTTCATATCCTTAGTTTTAGCATACAGTAAAATATTATACTTTGTTGCTTTAAAAACTTGCCTTAAAGTGCTGATAACGTCTGATTTTAACTGCCTTTCTAAGCCGTCGATTACTTAATGTGCTTGCATTGCAAGTTTTTTAATATGTCCTAAAAAACGGATTACAAATATTTGCAGACGCTTGAAATGCCACGGCAATCGGTAAATACTTTAAAAGCTTGTCATATAATCTTGAATATATCTGAAATGCCTTAACATTAACAGTCCCTGGTATAAATTATAATAAACGATTTGAAGGTTTTTGAGTATGGAAAAATAAAAAGGACTAACATAGTTAGTCCCATAAAAATAAATTGACGGCCGAGGCCGTCAATTTTTTAGTTGCTTTCGCTGATTGCACCTACGGGACAAGCTTCTTCGCAAGCTCCGCAATCTATACATTCAGCACCGTTGATGACGTATTTTCCGTCTCCTTCCGAAATAACACTGACGGGGCAGGTGTCTGCACAAGTACCGCAGCTGATGCAACTGTCATTGATAACTCTTGGCATAATCGTTCTCCTTATATACTTTGATGAAATTATTTTAACACAGACGCTTTGTTTTGTATAGTCTTTTTTTTAAATTTTTACTGTTTCTCTTCCTCTTCCGAGTCGTCTATCTCATTGGCGTTCTGATGCGACTTTACGCCTATCTCGCTGAGGTTGTAAACTCTTCTTTCTATGTCGCCGTTTTTTAGCGTAACTTTTGCGGTAACGAGTTTTCTTATAAGGTCGTTTGACTCAACGACTCCCCTGCCGTCCTTTGTGGTAATTTCGGAGCCGACCTTGGGCATTAACTTGAACACTTCGGAATAGTAGTCGTTTTCGTATTTTAAACAGCACATAAGCCTGCCGCAGTAGCCGTTTATCTTTTGCGGATTGAGCGACAACCCCTGAATTTTCGCCATTTTAATTGTGACCTTTTCAAAGTCCTGCAAATGCGTCGTGCAACAGCACGGCCTGCCGCAAACGGCGAGACCGCCCCTCATCTTGATGTCGTCGCGTTCGTATATCTGGCGAAGTTCTATCCTCACCTTGAACACGGCGGCAAGCTCTCGGACGAGTTCTCTGAAGTCCACCCTGCCCGACGACGTAAAATAAAAAATCAGTTTGTGGCGGTCAAAGGTATATTCGGCGTCGACGAGTTTCATTGAAAGATTCATATTCTGCACTTTTTCGGTTATGACGTCGAGCGCGTGCTGTTTGTCCTTTTCGTTACGCTTTAACTGTTCGACGTCCTTTTCGGTCGCCTTTCTTATGACGGGTTTGAGCTCGGACACAATCTCTTTTTCGTCAACCTCTTTATTGGGAACGGCCACGGTTCCGTATTCTACGCCTCTTACCGTCTCTACTATGACTCCGTCGTTTTCGGCAAACTCAATCCCCTCGGGACTGAAATAATATACCTTAGCGGAATTTTTAAATTTAACGCCAACAATCAGCGACATTTGTATTTTACCTCCAATATTTTAAAGAGCATACGCTCAAGCACGACCTGCACCCCTACGTTTAACTTGAGCTTCGCTTTTGCCTCGTTGACGACGAAAATGCACTGCGCCGCCGCCATAGGACTGAATTCGCTCTTTAATTTTTCTATCTTATCTTTAACGTGCATTGTAAGCACGAGTCTGTCGTTTAAATCCGACGCAAGGATATCTCTCAAAATCACGGAAAG
>FR901028.1:5918-13602 GCA_000437555.1 Acidaminococcus sp. CAG:917
TAAAAGCCGAAATATCCGACGACTTTTTTACGCTGTCCAACATATCGAGAACGGCAGAAAACGTTTCGACATATTCGGGCGACGAAGCTATGTGCTTTGCGGCATAAAGTTTACCCTCGCTGCACGCGGCGGCAATGGACGAGATTTTTTCGTCTGATGTGAGCGCATATATCTCGTCGTAAACCGTTTGATAGTCAAACGCCTCTACGGGCACCGTTCTGCAACGGCTTTTTACCGTATCCAAAAGAGCGGCCGGCTTTGCCGTCCCCAAAAACAGAATAACTCCGTCGGGCGGCTCTTCGAGCGTTTTTAAAAGCTTGTTTTGCGCCTCGGTTGTCATACAATCGGCGCAGTTTATAAAATAAAGTTTTAAAACTCCCGAAACGGAACTTATATGCGCGCTGTCTACAAGCTCGTTTATCGCACCTACCTTTATAGTCTGTTTTTGCGCATTAAGTTCTATAACGTCCGGATTTACGCTATCTAAAATTTTTTGACATTCTCTGCACTCAAGGCATGCGTTTTGCGTTTCGCAAAAAATGCGGCACGCCACAAGCCTGAAAAGCGGCAAAACGATATCCTCGTCGGTCGCCGTAATCAAATAGGCGTGTGCCATCGCGTTTTCAATATCGTTTTGAATAAGACGAAACGCTTTGCTTTTCTTGAGAGCGTCTGAAAATTCTATCAACGGATAATACCCCTCTGCCTCAATGCGTTTATGATTTTTTCTTTGGTTTCCGATTTATTCTGACAAGGAACGATTCTGATTATCCTGTCGGGATTTTCCTCCGCCTCGGATATATAAGCTTCGTAGACTCTGCGGTGAAATTCCATATCCTCAGACTCGAGCCTGTCCTCTTTTTTGACGGTTCTGAAAGCGTGATTCGGCTCCAGG
The DNA here is from genome assembly GCA_000437555.1 of Acidaminococcus sp. CAG:917. Lineage (GTDB taxonomy): Bacteria > Bacillota > Clostridia > Christensenellales > CAG-917 > CAG-917. Next base: position 6,814 of record FR901028.1, read on the forward strand.
TCAATGAACACAGTGAGGTCAACCTTTATATAATCGGTGGCGAAAGCGGATATAGCCTTTATCGCCTTTTTATCAAGTCCCCTGCCTCCGCCCTGATAGGCGACGGAAGAATCTATAAAACGGTCGCATATGACAAGCTTGCCTTCATCGAGCGCGGGACGTATAACTTCATCGACAAGCTGCGCTCTCGACGCCGCATAGAGCAGAGCTTCCGTTTTAGAGCTCATTTCTTTATTGTCGCAAGACATAATGATATCCCTTATCTGTTCGGAAATATCCGTGCCGCCCGGCTCTCTGACAAAGACGGCTTCCTGCCCCGTTTGCGACATATATTCCTTTAAATATCTCAGCTGCGTGGATTTTCCCACTCCGTCGCAACCTTCAAAAGTGACCATAATTCCTTTCATTGTTTCAACTCCGTCTTTTGTTGGTTTACTTGTCTATTATAACACAAATTTTACCGTTAACAAGATTAAATGTATGTTTTTCGGCGGATAAAAATTTTATTTTTTCGCCCGATATAATCTCTCCCTCATAGATGAGCGGCACTCCCGGCGGATATGAACCTACGTCGTCGGCGGATATTCTGCCTTCGCTCTCGGCTAAAGGAATATATTCCCTTTTGCCTTTCGCACTTTTAAGCTCGCTCGGTATGGGCATATCGCCGTATCCTCTGCCACCGCTTTCGGGAACGGGAAGTTTTTTTACCGCTTCGGTCAGCTTTGACAGGCAATTAGCGTTGAAAAAGTTAACTATGAAAACGGAGAATTCCCCCCACGACGCCTCCGGATATATCCCCTCCTTCTCAAGGGAGTCACCGTCTACTTTTATTACAAGTCGGGTAAAATCGTCCGTATTTTTTACCCTGTCGCCCAAAACGCTTTTTACTTCGTCGATTTTTCGCTTTAAAACTTCGTATTCCGCTTTAGCTTTAAGGTCGAACAATCCCCTTGCGTAGTCCATTGACGCCATGACGATATAACTCGGGCTTGAAGTGGTAAGGCGTGCTCTGTGAAATTTTGCCGCTTCGTAAAACTTTTCTTTTAGGTTGAGGACGGCACCGCCGCCGTATACGGGCATGGTTTTGTGCATGCTGTCGCAAACGATGTCCGCCGCCCCGTTGGCGCTTTTCGGCAACAGCGGCGAAAAGACAAAATGCGCACCCTGTGCCTCGTCGACAAAGAGTATCGCCCCGTGACTGTGAGCGACCTTTGCTGCTTTTTCGACGTCGCTTACGTTTCCGAAATAATCGGGGCTCGTCACCGAAACCGCCTTAATGCTCGGATTTTGACTTAATATCTTATCGATTTTGCCGCAGTCTATCGGCTTCGGAAAAACTCCGTCAAACTCTCTTTGTATTATTGTTGCCTTAAAATTAAAATTTTTTGCGGCGCAAAAAACGCTCTTGTGAGAAAAGGAATCGATTAAAATTTCGTCCGTATATTCTCTTATTGTTGCCAACGCCGTCCATATCGCGCTCGTCGCCCCCGACGTGAACATAAGCGAGAAAGGACTGTCGTAGCTTTTTGCCAAAAGAGTTTCCGCTTTCAATATCACTCCGTCGGCGTTGACAAGGTTGTCGGAAAAGGACAGTTCGGTAAAATCAAACCTGCTCGACTTATACAGACAGCCGTCTATATCCCGCCCTGCGTGCGACGGCATAAAAAAACGGGATATATCCCCTTCTGCGTATTTTTTTAACGTTTCATAGAGCGGAGCGTTCATATTTAAAGTTTACTATTTAGCTATGCCGAGGTCAAGCAATTAAATAAGTGCGCATTGAAATATTTGACATTATTTTTTCAAGGTATTATTATATAAATACTTTATTCGGAGTATTATATGGATTTTAAAACTATTGAAAAAAAATGGCAAAAAAGATGGGCGGATTCAAAGCTTTATTCTTTCAACAAAGACAACATATCCAAAAAACATTACGTTTTAGAGATGTTCTCCTACCCTTCGGGCGCAAAGCTTCATGCGGGACATTGGTTCAATTACGGACCTGCCGACAGCTACGCCCGTTTTATGCGTATGCAAGGGTATGAAGTGTTTCAGCCGATGGGCTTCGACGCTTTCGGACTTCCTGCCGAAAACTACGCGATTAAGACGGGCATTCACCCTGAAGAATCCACTCTCAAGAACATCGAGACAATGGAAAAACAGTTAAAGGCTATCGGCGCAACGTATGATTGGGATTACGAGATAAAGACCTGCCTTCCCGATTACTACAAGTGGACGCAGTGGCTGTTTTTACAGCTATACAAGCACGGGCTCGCCTACCGCAAGGAAGCGCCCGTAAACTGGTGCCCGTCCTGCAACACCGTGCTCGCCAACGAGCAGGTAAAAGAGGGAGAGTGCGAAAGATGCCATACTCCCGTCATAAGAAAAAATCTCACTCAATGGTTTTTTAAGATAACCGATTACAGCGAGGAGCTCCTTAGCGGACTCGACAAGCTCGACTGGCCGGAAAAGACGAAACTTATGCAAAAAAACTGGATAGGCAAGTCTTTCGGCAGCGAAGTGGATTTTGAAACCCAAAGCGGCGAAAAGTTTACCGTGTTCACCACGAGAGTGGACACCATCTACGGCGTAAGCTACGTCGTGCTCGCCCCCGAACATCCGCTCGTCGACAAAATCACCACGCCCGAGCAAAAGAAGGCGGTGGAAGATTATAAATACGAATGTTCAAAAGCGTCGGAGATAGACAGGCTCTCCACCACCCGTGAAAAGAGCGGCACGTTTACCGGAGCATACGCCATAAACCCCGTCAACGGCAAAAAGGTGCCTATCCTCATTGCCGACTACGTCCTCGCCTCATACGGCACGGGAGCGGTTATGGGCGTTCCCGCTCACGATGAGCGTGACTTTGCCTTTGCCACAAAATACAATCTCCCCATAACGAGAGTTATAAAGGGCGAGAAAGGACAAAACGACGAACTCCCCTTCTGCGACTACGGAGTATTGACGGCAAGCGATGAATTTGACGGAATGTCAAGTAAAGAAGCGATAAAGGCTATCACGGCAAAACTTGAAAAGCAATCGAAAGGCAGACTCAAGACAAACTACCGTCTGCGCGATTGGCTCGTGTCCCGTCAAAGATATTGGGGCGCGCCTATCCCCGTCATTCACTGCCCGCACTGCGGAATCGTGCCCGTCCCCGAAAAGGATTTGCCCGTCACCCTTCCCCACGACGTGGACTTCACTCCCGACGGAAAATCTCCGCTTTTGAAATGCGAAAAATTTATGAACGTCACCTGCCCCGTTTGCGGCAAACCCGCACGCCGTGACCCCGACACGCTTGACACATTTGTGTGTTCAAGCTGGTATTATCTGCGCTACCCCGACAACAAAAACGACAAAGCACCGTTTGACAGCGAGCTTATAAATAAAATGCTTCCCGTCGATAAATATATCGGCGGAGCGGAACACGCCTGTATGCACCTGCTTTACGCAAGATTTATCACAAAGGCTTTGCGGGATATGAGGTATCTTAACTTCGACGAGCCATTCCTCTCTTTGGTGCATCAAGGCACGATACTCGGCCCCGACGGCAACAAAATGTCGAAGTCGAGAGGCAACGTCGTATCTCCCGACGACTGCATACAGAAATACGGCAGCGACGTCTTCAGACTTTACCTTATGTTCTGCTTCAGCTACACCGAGGGAGGACCGTGGAACGACAGCGGACTCGACGGCGTTCAGCGTTTTATGGACAGAGTAGAAAGACTTGTCGATTCCGTAAAAGATAAGACTTTTTCAGACGCTCCGCTTGGAAGGGACGAAAAGCAATTGAACTATGTTCGCAACTTCACTATAAAATCGATGACGGCGGATATGAAAAACTTTTCGTTTAATACGGCGGTCGCAAGACTTATGGAATTTGTCAACGCGATTTACACTTATTTTAACAAAACTCAAAATCACAACAAGCTTCTCTATGACTGCGTAAAGGACGTAGTATTGCTCATCGCTCCGCTCACTCCGCACTTTGCCGAAGAGCTCAACGAGCGTATGGGAAGCAACACGTCCGTGTTTAAAATGCGCTATCCGGTTTGCGACGAAAAAGCACTCGTAAAAGACGAGGTGGAAATCGCCGTTCAGATAAACAGCAAGATAAAGGGAAAAGCGACCGTTTCCACGGGAGCGTCCGATGAGGAAGTTGCGGCGGCGGCAAAAGAAGCGATATCGGAAACACTCGGCGACACGCCAATCAAAAAAACTATAGTCATAAAAGGCAGACTCGTTAACTTTATCGTTTAGTTTTGTTCCTTTGTGATAGATAGTTGTAAAATAAAAAATCCTGCACGGCAAAAAGCCGTTTAATTTTTAAGGAGTATATATGTTAGATTTAAAAAAGGTTTGTGACAACATCGAATACGTAGAGGAGCGTCTCAGCGGAAGAAGCGGACACTTCCCCATTGCGGAAGTAGCGCAAAAAGCCAAGCGCAGAAAGGAAATCATAAGAGAAGTCGAAGCTCTCAAAGCGGAAAAGAACAAGGTTTCTGCCGAGATTGCCCAAATGAAAAGAGAGGGCAAAGCCTGCGACGACCTCATTAAAAAAATGCGTGACGAGGGCGATAAAATCAAGGCTTTTGACGACGAACTGTCCGAAGTGGAAAACTCGCTTAAAGAGCTTATGTATGCAATCCCCAACCTCCCCGACGAATCCGTCCCTGTCGGCAGCGACAGCGACGACAACGTAGAAGTCAGAAGATGGGGAGAGCCGACCAAATTTGACTTTGAGCCCAAAGCGCATTGGGATATAGGCACAAACCTCGATATGCTCAATTTCGAACAGGCGGGCAAAATTACCGGAGCGAGATTTACGGTATACCGTAATTGGGGCGCAAAACTCGAAAGAGCGATAATGAACCTTATGCTCGACACGCACGCAAAGAGCGGCTACACCGAGATATTCCCACCGTTTATGGTCAACCGCGATTCTATGCTCGGCACGGGACAACTTCCGAAATTTGAAGAAGATATGTTCGCCGTAAAAGGAACGAACTACTATCTCATTCCGACGGCGGAAGTCCCCGTCACCAATCTTCACAGAGGCGACGTGCTCAGCGCCGACCAACTCCCTATCAAATACTGCGCATATACGGCTTGCTTCAGAGCGGAAGCGGGTTCGGCAGGCAGAGATACGAGAGGCCTTATCCGTCAGCATCAATTCAACAAAGTGGAGCTTGTCAAATTCGCTCACCCCGACCACAGCTTTGAAGAACTCGAGTCTTTGACCCATGATGCGGAAAAGATTTTGCAACTTTTAAAAATACCGTATAGAGTCGTTTGCCTTTGCACGGGTGACCTCGGCTTTTCTTCCACAAAAACATACGACATCGAAGTGTGGCTGCCCAGCTACGGACGCTATGTGGAAATTTCTTCTTGCAGCAACTTTGTCGATTTCCAGGCACGCCGCGCCAATATACGCTTCAAGGAAAACGGCAAAACTCAGTTTGTCCACACTCTCAACGGAAGCGGACTCGCTATCGGCAGAACGACGGCGGCAGTTATGGAAAACTATCAGAACGCCGACGGCTCGATAACCGTTCCCGAAGTGCTTGTTCCTTATATCGGAACGGATATCATTAAATAGCCTATCCCCTGCACGGCAATTTAGAGATCATAAGCCGTTTTAGTTTAAGACAAATTGAAAAAGCAATTTATTGCAATTGACGTTTGACGTTTTCTTAATATTCAAACTGTCTTAAAAAAGTCGCATTTAAAAATGCACATATATTAACATTTAAATTCCGCCCTTTTTGGAGCGGGATTTTTTATTGATTTTTTTAAAAAGATATATTTTGCTCCTATATTTAAGCGTTCGGTTTTTTTGCCGTCACCCGCTTGTCATTGACCTGCTTTCCCTCCCTCATTTATTTTTTGGGCAATAAAGGGCGAATATTGTTTAAAACATAATACGGCTTTTATTTTGCCATTCGACAAATTTTATTAAATTTTTCAAACCTTATCCGACAAAATATTCCATTCTTTTTTGTTTTTCGTGCATATAAGACGTATTTTTTAAAGCGCGAAATACCGCCGCTTTTGTCATAGTCGTAATAAGACATATGGCGACAAACTTTTTAATTTATCGCCCTGCTTGACAAAAAGTAAATTTAGAGCGACTATATTATCGGAGGCGAAAAATGAAATTCACTCTTTTATGCGACGATATCTCCTGCGGCACGCTCAAGGGCGAAAAAGGACTTTCGATATATGCGCAAACGGCCACACGTTCCTTTTTGACGGATACGGGAGCGGGAGAGGCGTTTTTAATCAACGCAAAACGCACGGGCGTTGACCTTACCAAAGCCGAAGCGTGCTTTATCACGCACGGACACTCCGACCACGGCGGAGGCATTGAGTCTTTTTTAAAAGTCAATCCGTCAGCTTCCGTTTTTGTCCACGAAGGAGCGTTTAAAAAGCATTCGTCCGACAGCGGCTCGTCTCTTCACGATATAAGTTTGAACGAATCGCTTTTGAGCGACGGCAGAATAAAACTTTGTAAAGGTGATTTTTTTGCTTTGCCCGACGTTTTCGTGTTCGATTCCGTCAAGGACGAATATCCGAATAGCTCTATAAACGCTCACCTTTTCGAAGAAGACAAAAACGACTCTTTTTCGCACGAAATGTATATAGCACTTTTCGACGGCGAAAAGTGTGCGCTTATATGCGGCTGCGCTCATCGAGGAGTTTTAAACGCCATAAAAAGATTTATCGAAATTTTCAAAAGACAGCCAAACGCCGTCGTCGGCGGCTTTCACGTCAATACGTCAGCCG
>FR901028.1:13609-17903 GCA_000437555.1 Acidaminococcus sp. CAG:917
CGTCAATACGTCAGCCGACGTCATCATGACGGACGGCGAAATCGCCGCTTTGGCAGACGCCCTCGGACAGTATAAGTGCAAATATTACACTTGCCATTGCACGGGATATATAGGCTATGAAAAACTAAAACAAACGCTTAAAAATCAAATCGAATATTTTTATTTAGGACAGACAGTAGAAATTTAGCTGCGACGTTTACCGCCTATTCGATTTTAATTTTCTATTTTACGCCGCCTGTAAAGATTTATCTTAAGTTTAATAAATCTTAGCCCGTTTCCGTTAAAGCCTGTTATATATTCAAATCAGCATTTAAAACAAAAAACACGCACAAGCGTGTTTTTAATGTCTTTTTGTTAAATATTTCTCTGAAGTCTTAAGCGATTTAATTTTCGCCGAGTTTTTCCTTTAAAGCCTTAATTGCCAAAGCATAGCCGTCGAATCCCTTCCCGGCAATCTTTTTGAAGGCGTAAAGCGAAACGTAACTTGTCTTTCTGAAATCCTCACGGTTGTCGACGTCGGTCAGATGCACTTCGACGGTGGGAATGTTTACCGCCTTTAAAGCGTCGAGGAGCGCCACGGACGTATGGGTATAAGCCCCGGGATTGATTATTATCCCGTCAAACTTTTTATACGCCTTTTGGATATATTCGCAAAGCTTTCCTTCACAATTACTCTGTTTTGTCACGACCTTAACGCCTTTTTCCTTTGCGCTTTTTTTTATAAACTTTTCAAGCGATTTAAAATCTCTTTCGCCGTAAAGGTCCTTTTCTCTTATCCCTAACATATTGAGATTGACGCCGTTTAAAACTAAAAATTTCATTGCCTTGACCACCATTTGATTATTTTGTCCACCGTGTCGTCAACGGAGGAGTCGTTGTCGATTATTATATCCGCCGCCGCTTCGTATAGCGGAGCACGCCTCTTTTTCAGATTTTCGTATTGCTCTATATTTTGCGCAAGCGGTCTGTTTTCAAGCGTTTCGGGAAGCGACTTGCGGGTGATATATACTATGTTTCCGTTTTGTCTCAGCCTGTCTGTGTTTATCCGTCTTTCGACGACTCCGCCGCCCGTAGATATGACGAGGTTGCTTTCAAAAGCGTATTTTTTAACAAACTCGGATTCCACTTCTCTGAAAGCGTCCTCGCCCGATGCGATAAGCTCTTTTATCGACAAGCCCGCCTTTTCAATTTCCGTATCTAAATCGACAAACTCCCTGCCAAGCCTTTCGGCAAGACGCATTCCCACCGTGCTCTTTCCGCAAAAGGGCATACCTATAAGCACGAGATTTTGCATTTTAAGAGAAGTAAAATTTTCGATTGCAACGTTGTCTTCGTCTTTTGCTCCGTCGAACAGTTTTTCGGAAGCGAGAGCCTGAAGGGTGAGCATATCCGCTCCGTTTTGCCACACTATCCCCCGTTTTTCCGCCTCTGCCAAAAGAGGCGTTTTATAAGGATTGTATATAAGGTCGCATACCGCCTTTAAATTTTTAAACGGCTCTATATCGAGGACGAGTTTTTCGCAGTCGGGATACATTCCCACAGGGGTGGTATTGACGATAATATCCGCGTCGTAGTGGCGGTCGATATTACCGTAATTGTTTTCGCCCGTCCTCGAAATGACGACGTATTCAGCCGAACATCTTTCGCAAACCGCTCTTACCGCCTTGCTTGCACCGCCGCTACCCAAAATCAAAACCTTTCCGCTAAGCTCTATATTTTTTCTTCTTAGCGAAAGATAAAAACCTATCGCGTCGGTGTTGAATCCGTAAAGACTTCCGCCTTTATTTACCACTGTGTTTACCGCTCCGACGGATAACGCAAGCGGTGAGATAAAGTCAAGATATTTCATACACTCCGTCTTATACGGAATGGTAACGTTGAGCCCGTCGAAATTTCTTTCCTTAAAAAAAGCTTCAAGGCGGTCTTCGGATATTTCTCGCAAGGAATAATCGTATCCCCTGCCACGGTGTATGACAGCAGAAAAGCTGTGTTTTAATTTTTCGCCGATAAGATAATACACGTTAAATTCCTTTTTAGCTTTCAAAATACGAGCCTAAAAATGCGAAACTTTCACACTCTCTCTCGAGTTCGGAAAGAAGACTGAGCGCCTCGCCGTATTTGACGTTAGACTCAAAATCGAGATAGAAGATATATTCGAACTCGGTGCCGAGAACAGGTCTTGACGAGAGTTTTGTCAGGTTTAAATTCATTGCCGAGAATCTCGCAAGCACGTTTTGCAAACTTCCCGAACGGTGAGGAAGCCCTATTATTATGCTTATACGGTTGGAATCTTCATACAGTTCGAGCGCTTTTGAAATGCAGATAAAACGAGTGAAATTCGTATCGTCGTTCTGTATGTTGGAATCCAAAACCTTGAGGTCATAAAGCGACGCGCACTCCGCTGAGCATATTGCGGCAATCGTCCTGTCGTCGGAATCGGCAACCATCTTTGCCGACACGGCGGTATTTTCCGTTTCGTGCACGGTGTAGCCCATCTTGGAAAGATAATTGGAGCATTGACCTATCGCCTGCGGATGAGAATATACGGTCTTTACGTCGGACAGACTGCCTTTTCCCAAAAGGCTCTGGCGAATGGGAAGGCGGACGCTTCTGACAATATAAAACTTTTTGGAAAGGAGCAAGTCGTAAACTTCGCCCACCGAACCGTTAAGGCTGTTGTCGATGGGAAGTATGCCGTAACGGCAAAGTCCCTTTTCAACCGCCGTGCAAACGCCCTCGAAGTTCTTGAAAAAGGTTATATTGGGATTTGAAAACAGTCTGTTTGCGGCTATGGAAGAATAAGCTCCCTCAACACCCTGACACGCCACGGAAGCGGACGACGGAAATTTCTTGAAGCCTTCGAGCAGGGTTTCTTTCAGCATCTTGGTTAGCGAGGTATCCATAGCAGTAAATTTGGATTGATACGCTTTTGAAGTCTGGAATATCGTCTGATAGAGCATCTTGACGAATACGGAAATTTCTTCGGGTACTTCCTTTTCAAGACGCTTTACAACCTCATCCTCTCTGGATTTACTCGTTATAGGCAAGTGCGCTTTTTCTTTAAACTGACCTATTTCCTTTACCGTTTCCATACGCTCTGCGTAAAGTTTGACGATTTGGTCGTCGATTTCGTTTAATTTGTTTCTTAATTTTTCCATAAGTCCTCCACTATAACACTATCTAAAACCGAAAGCGCGACGACGGCTTCGACAACTACCGCCGCTCTGGGCACAAAACATACGTCGTGCCTGCCCCCGATTTTCAATTCTACGTTATCCATCGATTTTAAATCGACGCTCTTTTGCGGTTTCGATATCGACGGTGTGGGACGAAAAGCCACTCTGAGCGTGATATCCTCTCCGTTGGACATACCGCCGTTTATACCGCCCGCCTTGTTTGTCTTTATCTTTATCTTGTCGCCGATAAGGACAATCGGGTCGTTAGCCTCGCTGCCTTTCATCGACGATATGTTAAATCCCTCTCCGAACTCTATTCCCTTTACCGCAGGGATAGCGAACACGTTTGAAGCTATCTTTCCTTCGAGCCCCGAAAAGAGTGCGTCGCCCACGCCTATGGGCATACCCTGCACGACGCATTCGACCGTTCCTCCGAGGCTGTCGCCGTCTTTTTGCGCCGTCTCCAAAACCTTTTGCGCCTTGGCAATATCGAGCCCGAGCTCATCCGTTTTTTCATATCCGTCCTTATAAGACTTGCCGACAATTTGACCTATGCTGTAAACGTAGGCACGCACTTTCACGCCCATACTCTCAAGCATCTGTTTTGCCACTCCGCCGACAAGCGTGAGCGGTGCGGTCATTCTGCCTGAATAATTTCCGCCGCCCTCGAATATTTTGCCGTATTTGATATAGCAAGGATAATCCGCATGGGAAGGACGTGGAATCGTGCATATTTTCTGGTAATCCGAACTTTTGACATTTTTGTTCTCAATTTCAAATGTAAGCTTACCCGAAGTCTTTCCGTCAACAAGCCCCGTTACGGCAAATTTATCCTCTTCCTTTCTCGGAGTGGTAAACTTTCCCGTGCTGAGCCTCCTTTTGGCAAAGCTGTCAAGTTCCTTTAAATCAACTTTAAACCCCGACGGCAAACCCTGCACGACGGCTCCTATACTCTCAGAATGCGACGCCCCGAAAATTTCCACTTTCAATCTGTCAAACGCCATAATTTCCTCCTACCTTTTTAAAATCCTCAAAAAAGGAAGCGTAAGATTTAGCCACAGCCTCTCCGTCCGTCACGCTGCCGCCGCATACCGATAAATTTACGGCTGCGGACATAA
>FR901028.1:17938-54508 GCA_000437555.1 Acidaminococcus sp. CAG:917
TGGTCGCCGTATCCGTTTAAATCCGCCGCATGCGGAGCGCCCCCCGTTATCTTTAAAACGTCGTGGGAATAGGCGTATTCTATCCCCGTTTTGTATAGCATATCTTCGATTGCCCCGAGCCTGTCGCTTTCTTTGTCTTTTAATCTGTCCACGCCCTTAAAAGTGCTGACTCCGTTTGCATAAGACGCCAAAACCGACATTATCGGAGCAAGGTCGGGATAATCGCTAAGGTCAAAATCCACCGCCTTTAACTCCGCCTTTTTGCATATATATCCGTCAACGGTTTTAACGACGTTTGCGCCCATCTTGTTTAATACGTCGATTATCACCCTGTCTCCCTGCCTGCTCTCGCCCAAGTTTTTCACTTCGACTTCGCCGCCTATTGCGCCTAAAGCGAGCATAAAAGCCGCACCGGAGTAGTCGCCCTCTACCGTGTAATCTCTGCCTTTAAGCGACGAGCCGTCGACGTAAAACACGCCGTCTTTTTCTGCAATGCTTGCGCCGAACTCGGCTATCTGTTTGACCGTCAAATCGACGTAAGGTCTCGATTTTATCTCGCCCGTCCTTAGCTTTAAAGGACGCTTTAAGGCAAGGAGCGCAAAGAGCATTCCGCTGACGAACTGCGAGCTGTTCACGTCGCCCGTATTATAATCCTTTGCATCGATACCGCCCTCAACGGTAAAAGGCATAGTGCCGCAATAGTCCGATTTTACCTCGAGCATATCCAAAAGCGGCTTTATAGGTCTTTGAGACAGCCTGCCCTCGCCGGTGTATGTTACAGTAGTTCCCAGCGCGGCGGCAAGCGGAAGAATAAACCTCAGTGTCGAGCCTGACTCACCGCAGTTTATCGCAGCCGATTTCGGAGCGCAAGTTATGGGGCAAACCGTCACGCCGTTTTTTGTCTTTTCGATTTTAGCGCCCAAAGATATAAGCGCGTTTGCCGTGGCGATAAGGTCGCTTGAGGAAAAATCTCCTATAAGGCGTGACCTGCCGCCTGCGATTGACGCTAAAATCAATGCCCTGTGTCCTGCCGATTTAGACGTGGGAGCATAAATCTGCCCCTTTATTTTTGACGGATATATTTTTATATTCAAAGCAGTTTTAAAACCTCTTGTTTTGTCATATTAACTATTTTGCACACACCCAACTTTTCGGGAAGCACTAAATTTACGCCGTCGGCAGTTCTCTTTTTGTCAAGCCATATGGCGTCGATAAAATCTTCCTTTTTATACTCAATAGCTTTAGGCATAAAGTAGCGGTCAAGCAAGCCTTCGATTTTTTCGGCGTTTTCCTTTGTCGCTACCTTTGCGCCTACGGCAACTTTTGTCGCCACCCTTATGCCCATTGCAACCGCCACGCCGTGCGATATTTTAAAACGGCTGAGTTTTTCTATGGCGTGGCCGAAAGTGTGACCGAGGTTAAGCAGCGCCCTGACGCCCTTGTCTTTTTCGTCTGCCTCGACTATCTCTTTTTTTGCCGTGACGCACTTTGCGACAAATCCCTCGACTTTATCGGCAGACAGACAGTCCGAAAGCATTTCCTCGTCGCCCGTAAGGACGGCATATTTGACAGCCTCGCCCATACCGTTTTTTATTTCACGCTCCGGCAGAGTTTTAAGACATTCGGTATCGCAGACGACACAGCTTGGCTGATAGAAGCTGCCCACCATATTTTTGGAGCCTAAAAAGTCGACTCCCGTCTTTCCGCCCACGCTCGAGTCTATCATGGCAAGCAGCGACGTCGGACAGGCAACGTATCTTATGCCCCTCATATATATAGACGCGGCAAACGCCGCCATATCGCCGACAACTCCGCCGCCCAAGCCGACAACGGTGTCCGAGCGGGTAAAGCCTTCGTTTTGCAAAGTCTTTAAAATAAGCTCTATCGTCTTTAAATTTTTATGCTTTTCCCCTGCCTTAATCGTAAGTTTATAAGCATTGTTAAACTTTGAGCCGTATATGGGCATAACGTTGGAATCGGAAACGACCAAAACCTTAGAGCCGTAACCTTTCAGAAGCTCTTCCGTTTTATCGAGAGCACCCTTTTCAATAATTACTTCATAAGGCGTAGAGGCGCAGATTTTAATTGTCATAACTCTCCTTTGTCTTTTTGACTCTGTCTTTTTCAATCTCGCATTTGATGCGATTGCCCTTTTCTAATTTCTCGCAAAGCTTTTTATCGTCGCAACCGTCAAGGGCATCCTTAAATTCCGTAAGATTTTGTATGAGGTCGGAAAGTTCGAGTGACAGCATATCTCTGTTTTGCATAAGCAGCTGTGTCCACATGACAGGATTGAGCCTTGCAACTCTCGTCATATCTCTGAACGAGCCTGCCGTAAAACCGTAAATGGATTTTGCCATTTCGTTCTGCACATATGAGCTTGAAACAATATGGGCAAGCTGCGAGGTATACGATATGATTTTGTCGTGCTCTTCCGCAGTGGTTATTACCATACCTTTAAAGCCTATTTCGAGCATGGCTTGTTTTACCTTTGCTAAAACCTCGAGCGGCATATCTACGGGCACGGCAAGAAGCGACGCGTTTTCAAAAAGGAGCGGACTGCTGTATTTAAATCCGGAATATTCCTTGCCTGCCATAGGGTGAAGCCCTATAAACTCGATGGCAGGATATTGATTTTTAAGCCTTTTCATTTCCGCCACTATTTCACGCTTTATACCGCATAAATCGGCTAAAACGGCGCCGTCTTTAAGGAGAGGTGCGTAAACGGAAAGATATTTGACCGTGTCGTCGGGGTATACCGAAAGTATGAGCATATCGACGCTTTTGACGTTTATATCGTCAAGCCTCGCCGATATCGCCTCGGTCAAGACTGCACGCTTTAAAACGTCGGCGTCAATATCGTCGCCTAAGACCGTATGTCCTGCGCCCGACAAAGCTTTTGCCATTGAAGCGCCTATAAGTCCCAATCCCACTATGCCTATTTTCATATCAGTTCATCTCCTTGCCTACGAGCGGGAGCATTGTCTTTACCTTGTTCGCGAGAGTTTCGAATTGATTAGGCGTTATCGACTGCGCGCCGTCGCAGAGAGCCTTTGACGGATTGTTGTGCACCTCGATGATAAGTCCGTCCGCTCCTGCGCCGACTGCGGCAAGCGAAAGCGGAGGCACAAGTCTTGCAAGTCCCGAAGCGTGCGACGGGTCAACGATAATGGGAAGATGCGTGAGCTCTTTGAGCACGGGAATTGCCGAAAGGTCAAGCGTGTTTCTCGTGGACGGCTCAAACGTTCTTATTCCTCTTTCGCAGAGCATAACCTTTTCGTTGCCCTCCGACATAATGTATTCGGCAGACATCAGCCACTCCTCGATGGTATTTGCAAATCCTCTCTTTAAAAGAATAGGCTTATCCGTTTTTCCGAGCTCTTTGAGTAGTTCGAAGTTTTGCATGTTTCTCGCTCCCACCTGAATGACGTCGACGTCACGGAAGCTGTCGAGGTGACTTATGCTCATAATCTCGGTGACGATGGGCATACCCGTTTCTGCCTTGGCTTTAAGCAAAAGTTTGATGCCTTCCGCCCTCATACCCTGGAAGGCATACGGGCTTGTCCTCGGCTTGAAAGCTCCGCCTCTGAGCAGCGTAGCTCCTGCCGCCTTGACCGCCTTGGCTATCTCGATTATCTGCGTTTCGCTTTCAACCGAGCAAGGACCGGCTATCATGTGGAAGTGATTTCCGCCAATGAGATTTCCGCCCACGTCGATTATCGTATCCTCGGGGTGGAATTTGCGGTTCGCCTTTTTATAAGGCTCCTGAATTCTCGTCACGTTCTCGACAATATCGAGCGAGCGCAAAAGGTCGATATCCACTTTGGACGTATCGCCTATGACGCCGAGCACCGTGCTTGTCTCGCCCTTGGAATAATGAATATCGAGACCCATACTCTTTATCCAATCGGTAAGATTGTCAAGCTGCTTTTTTGAACCGTTGTTTTTTACAATTATTATCATAACACCCTCACATTAAAAAAACCGCTACTTGCGTAACGGTTTTTTAAAAATTATTTTTTCTTTGATTTTTACCGCACGCAAAAACTATGACTTCATAAAGCCATAAAAGTAAAAGTAAAAATATTCAAATGCGTTGCGATTTAAATTCATATTCATAGCTAAAGTGTAACACCGCATATTTTTGCTGTCAACTTTTTTTAAAAAATTTTTTAAAAAAAAGAGCTTTCGCTCTCCGACTCTAAGCGATAAACTCGCTTATATTTTCGATAAGATTTATGCAATCGTCGGTATAGACTTCGAGTACTACCGTATCAGAAAGGTCAAGGCTCAAAATACCGAGTATCGACTTGGCGTTTACGACGTGCCTGCCACACCTTAAATCAATTTCAAATTCATACCTTTCTACGATGGAAACAAACTTTTTAACGTCGTCTGCGTTTTTCAGCTTGATTAAAATCGATTTCATAATATCCTCAAAACGTCTTTTTTCCCAAAAGAAAAACACACCAAGGTGTGCCTATATGATGGTGGAGACAATAGGACTCGAACCTATGACATCTATCTTGTAAGGGTAGCGCTCTACCAACTGAGCTATGCCTCCGCGATGGTGACCCCAGGGAGAATTGAACTCCCGTTACCGCCGTGAAAGGGCGATGTCTTAACCTCTTGACCATGGGGCCGTATATCTAAACGCCTCGGTTGTCCTTTGGCGGTTTATTCATAAGTTTTTTGCAGTTTGTTTTTTGTTTGGCTCTCGGCGGTACTGCGTGCCGCCTTATCGCACTTTAATTGGGCTTACCTTTCAAAAAATTTACGCAAGCGTTTTTCCTCTTTAGCCTTTATGTCCTCTGCGTGCCTTGCCCGCTCGGACGGCTTTTCGTGCTCTCGGCGGTACTGCGTGCCGCCTTCCTGCACTTTAATTGGGCTTACCTTTCAAAAAATTTACGCAAGCGTTTTTCCTTAATTCCCCAAATTGTCCTTCCGTGCTCCGCCCAAGGACATTTGGGGAATTAAGGACAATCCCAAGGGATTAAATTTTTTGAAAGGTGCGTGCCTTAAAGTTTGGTAGCGGCGGTCGGAGTCGAACCAACGACCTGCCGGGTATGAACCGGCCGCTCTAACCAACTAAGCTACGCCGCCATTATGGTTGCGGGGGAAGGATTTGAACCAACGACCTTCGGGTTATGAGCCCGACGAGCTACCAGCTGCTCTACCCCGCGACGCTCAATGCTTCACTATGATATAGGATAACCTATAAATTGTCAAGCGTTTTTTATGGGTTTATGCAAAAAACTGTCGTATGTTCGCCTCGAAAACACGGCAGTCCGTCGCATTTTTAAAAGCACTCAAATTCGTTAAACATCCGAAAAATAAACCGCCCGAGGCGGTTTTTGCGATTTATTTCAGCGTTATAAGATATTCGATAAAATCTCTGACGGCACCGTCGCCGCCCTTTTTCTTGCTTACGAAATCCGCACGCTCTTTTATCTGTTCGGCGGCGTCTGACGGACAGCCGACGATTTTGCATTGTTCCATTGCCTCGAGGTCGTTCAAATCGTCGCCCATATAGGCTGTCTCTTCAAACGATATTCCCTCTTTTTCCAAAACGGATTTAAGACATTCCGTCTTGTCCGATACGCCTTGATAGAGATGTGCGATATTCAAATCGGTGCAGCGTCTTTCCACCATGGGCGATTTTCTGCCCGTGATGACAGCGCACTGTATGCCGTTTGCGGCGGCAATTTCCTTTATTCCCAAGCCGTCTTTGATATCGAACGCCTTAATTTCCTTCCCCGACGACGTATAATATATTTTACCGTCCGTCAAGGTTCCGTCCACGTCGAGAACGAGAAGTTTTATTTTCATACTCTGCCCCATTTATTTCATATGCGATATTTTCATATGCGAGATTTTATATGCGATTTTTTATAGCCCTATCCCTTATATTGTCCGCCCGTTTATAAATTGTCTGACTTAAAAGACGTTTAAAACAATTAAGCCGCTTTTGACTTTGTTTTATTTGATATACTGTTGATAAATCGACGGAGTTAAAAACTTGACTTCAATTCTTCCCGACACTTTGTTGATAAAATCGCTGAGCATACCGCCGACGTTGCAATTTATCTCGCCGAATTGTTTTCTGTGGCGGTTGTTGCCGAATTCGGAATCGAAATAGTTGTCCGCAACCGTTTCGGAATATCCGTCGCAGCCTGCAAGCGTTATCTTTTTGACGCCCGCTATGTTGAGGAGAGAAAGCAGCATCATGACGGAATTGTCATACATTTTGTATCTTCTGTCGATGAGCGAATAAAAATTTATCACCTTGTTTTTGCTGTCGTCCAAAGTGACGTTTGTCGTGGCGATAAGCCTTTCGTTGCTTTTGGTGCCTTCGGTATTTTCATATCTCTTTTTATTGCCGAAAAATGCAAAGGAATCTTTATAACCGCTTATAAAGTTTACGGAGACGATAATCGGTTTTTCCTCCTCGGCAAACTTGTCTATATCCGCCTTAAAGTCGATGATACTTCTTCCCGGGGCGAGAATCAGCACCGACTTTCCGTTGAACGTATCCTTGATAAATTCAAGCGACTTAGAATCGTCTATTTTGCTTTCGCTGTATTCGAGGTATAGATTTTCGAGATAATCGTAATCGTAGTGGTGCTTTTTTTCCTGCGCTATCATGGACACTATATTTTTGATGTCCTTGTTGTTGAGCCTGAACTTATCGTTTAAATACAGCACGTTGTTGGGATGAGTCTGATATATTCCGCCCATAAGATTGGGAACGGTATATCCCCATTCGTGATTTTGCTTTATCTCGTAAAGACACTCGTCGATGGTGTCCAAAAGCAAATCGAAGTTGTAATCGTATTTGTGTTTTTTGGTCAAAAGGTCAACCATAAGCTCGATGTTTAAATTGCCTGCGCATTTGCCCATACCCTCAAGCGTGGCGTCAATAATGATTTCTCTTCTGCCTGCGTCGAGCCTCATGACCTCTTGCGAAAGAGCGAAAGCCATCTGCCTGTTGTTGTGGGCGTGGAAGTCTATGGCGATACGCTTGTCGAGATTGTGATTGACGATAGAATAAATTCTGTCGACGTCCTCGAGATACATAGAGCCGTAAGTGTCCACTATGCCGAAACCGTAAGGCATAATCTCGTTTAACATACCGCAAAGCTCCAGAATCTCGGAATCGGTATAGCCTAACGAATTGACGCCCTGAATAAAGAGCATATATCCCTTTTGTTTTACTTTTTCAAAAGCCGCCAGAAGATTTTTGCGTTCCTTTTCGTAGTCGCCTTTGGTAAATCCCACTCTTATGCCGTCAACGGATTTTCCGTCGCACTCGTCGAGGGAATCGAAGTCGAACATTCCGTAATCGACGAAAGCCAGATATTTGGTGTTGGACTTAGTGTCGACGTCGATAAAGGGCTCTATCTGTTTTACAGAAGTAAAAAAGGTGCTTCCGCGTTTATAAGTCAGTTTTCGGTGGTCACGCAAAAAGCCCACTTCTACATAGTCGATGTGCGACTCCGTCAAGCGGCTGATAATTTTTTTAATGTCTTTGTCGGGCACTTCGCAGTTTATTATTCTTGCTCCGTCACGCAAAGTGCAATCCAAAAGTTTAACGTTCTTCATTGTTGTTTACCTAAATATTCTGCCGCAATCTGCGCCATTTTATAATCTTCGGCGGTATCTATGTCGATTGCCTCGAATTGGTCTATTTCGCAAATATAGGGTTTGTTACCTATCCTCTGTCCGAGTTTTACGAACACGTCTTTAGTGAAAATGAAAAACGCGCCCGTTTCCATATAGACAGGCTCTAAATCCTGCGTGCGGACGATATCTTTTAAATCGTAGTTGAAAGGTTTTCCTTTATACCACATATAATCCTGAAGAGCGACGGCGCTGAATGCGGAATCGTATCCCTCCTCGATGACCTTTTTGAGAGCGAACTCAATCGACGAGGATTTCGTAAACGGCTGAGTTACGTGCGTCAAAACGTAAATATCGGCGTCGACGTCCTTTACGAAACGCTCGATTATTTCAAGTCCCTTTACGGCAAATCCGTCGAGATAGGTATCTCTTTTCAAAAACTTCAATCCCTCGGGAATATAAGGTATGATTTTTTCGTCGCTGCAATAGACGTATTTTTCGTCGATAAGGTCGACTTTGTTTATCGTATCGAAAATATAACTGCAAAGCGGTCTGCCGTTTAAGGGCAGAGTGTTTTTGCCGGGAAGCCTTTGATTGTTCAGTTTTATCGGTATAAATGAAACTACTTTCATATTATTTCTCCTTGGCTGTCCTCTTGATAGCCTCTTCGAGCGGAACACGTTCGAATACTTCGAGTTTGCCGCCCCTTGTGGAATTGTAAATGTTTACGCCGTGTCTTTTGGCGAACTTTTTGACGGCTTTATATCCGTCTATACTGAGCGCCAACGCGTCGGGAAGCCAGCCCTCGCTGATTTTCTGTTTGTCGTCGTCAAGCTCGACAAAATGTATCTTCGAGCCGCTGTAATCGCAGTCTGCGCCGATGATATATATATTTTTATATCCCAGATATATCGCCACCTGAATCGCCATATTCGTGACGGTAAAACAGTCGTAGGCGCATACGGATAAATCACGGCTCACCTTTATCTTTTTCTTTTTCATCCAGTCGTGCCTGTGATTTTCGTAGCTGATAAGGCAATAAACTTCCGAGCCGTTGACGTCTTTAGGACGTGAACGGTAATGCAAAAAGGATTTATCCGTGGCATAAATTCCGCCCGGGACGTTGTTTTCGCTCAAAAATTTACCGAATGCGAAAATATCGACAAGCACATAATAGGTCGGACGCCAATCCGTTTCGGAATACGCCTTGACTATACTGTTTACGCCTATCGTCTGACGGTCCTTTAAAAGCTCAAGGTCGGACACGGTGAGCGACGGTCCCGTGCAGGTGATAAAACAGCTTTCGCCCTTGCGCGAATTTTTAAGCGCTCTAATCTTTTGCATCTCGGGGTCGAGCCTCGTAAGGTGCAAAGCCTTGAAAATGCGCCTGTGTTTTATCAGTTTGTGCATCTCGAGGTCTGATTCTATCGTCCAGGCTTTAGGCAACGACGCTTCGTTTTTTTGTCTTACTAAACGTTCGAGATACTTTTTGCGGACGGACGGATAGCTTGAATAGTTTTTTCTCAGTTTCAAAACGAGCTCATCCTTTTCCATACCGAACAATTCGGGGTTTGCCGCCTTTACCTTTTTATCGAACGCCTTGAGCTCGCCTAACGCCGCCTTTTGGTCGGGCATTGCCATATAAATCTCGTATTGACGGCGAACCTTCCAAAGCATATCGGGCAACAGATAATTGTATACCTTTTTGCCGAACTGAGTTTTGTGCTCTTTCATGTATGCAAACAGATTTCTGACGATTGTCTCTCTGTGTTTGCGGTTTTTTATAAACGAGCTTTCGTCCACGCTCTGCCCGTCACGCTCGAGCCTGTACATATATAAATATCTGTCGATAGGCAATACCGATTTGACGTAGATGAGCGGATATATATCGTATTCCATATCGTCATAGAAAACGTGCTCGGTAAGACGAACGTTGTTGCTGCGCAGCAGCTCCGTTCTGTAAGTGGTGAAATGGAAAAGATATTGAGGGGCGTAGTCGTAAAGGTCGTTGTTGAAGTCGTATACGTTGTCGTAAATATAAAGCTCCCTGCCCTCGGTGGTATGAGCTTCGCCGTTTTGAATTTGCTTTAAGTTGAACACGTTTTTAAGTCTGACGTTTACCGTCTTGTTGGATTTTTCCAAAACTTTTTTGAAGTTTGTCAAAATCATATCGACGTTAACGTTTTTCATTCTCTCAAGGCAATAGTCGAGAGCGTTGCTGTCCACCCAGTCGTCGGCGTCGATGGGACGCAGATATTTACCCGTGGCTTTTTCTATTCCCACGTTGATGGCGGAGCCGTGACCGCCGTTTTCCTTTTTAATGAGTTTGAAAATGGAAGGATACTTCTTTTCGTATTTTAAGCCTATTTCGGCGGTATTGTCTTTCGAGCCGTCGTCGACTATGAGCACTTCGAGCAGCTCTTTTGCCTTTTCGGTAATCATTGAGTCGAGGCACCTTTCAAGATAGTCCTGCATATTGTAGGCAGGTATAACGATTGTTAACGCTTTATCCATAGTTAAATCCCCAAATATTTTTTCCAGAAATCGTAACTTGTCAATTCCTTGATACGGACTCTCCACTCAAGCGAAACGGTGTCCATTTTTTTCATTATCAGTTTTTCCGTCTTTTTACATTCAAACCAGCACTTTAACGTCATTTTGCGGCTCTTTTTATAGACGGCGCATGTATTGTTTTTAGGATTAAAAAGAATGAGTTTCCACGCCCTGTAAGGATCGGCCTCGGAAATGTCGCAGGTGCGCACCACTCTTATTTTGTTGCAGGGAAGCAAAAAGTTTAAGAGTTTTCTAAGTCTCTTTTTCCATATGCTGTCGATTTTCTCGGGAGCGGTAACGTTGTGCCTTACCACGTCGGACGCGGGCACCCACGGAGTGTTGTATTTCAAAACTCTCTTGTTGGTCGCAACGGCGTCGAGTTTCATAAACGAATCGATACCTTTTAAATATTCTTTTATACCGTCGCAAGCGGCAAGCGTTCTGTTGTAGTCGTAAACGAAAATGTTTTTTCTGAAAGTTCTCAGCCACTCAACGGCGTATTCTTTAAGATCGACGCCGCCCAGCATAGACAGAGCAATGAGTTTGTTGCGCATATCGTAATAGACGATCGACGCCCCTCTCATATTCGTTGCAAACGGGTGCCACAGACAGATGCCGTTTACGTTGATGACCTTAAAGTGATTTCTGACGCCGTATTCCGCGTCGTCCATATGGATAAACAGAGGCAAAGGCAAATTGTATAAATCTATTTTGCTAAGCGGCATACAGCAATAGCACCAGGCGTTGAAGTTGTTTTCCTGTTCGTATGAATTTACTATAATGTTTCTCAAAAGCGACAGATTGAGATTTTTGTTTTTAAACACAAATTTGCCGCCCTCAAGTCTTGCGCCGTTTTCAAACTGTCTGATTTTGTCTTCGAGCACGAGCATTGCTCCGCCTATCATGGCGTCGGAATATCCGTCTTTTAAATATTTTAAAAAGATATAATTGCGCTCAAGCACATTGGGGTCAAGCAGAGTATCGTCGTCCATAAAGACGATATGCGTATAGCCTTTGTCTATCTGCCTTTTTTTCGCCTCGATAAGACAGCGTGTAAAACCTCCGCTTCCGCCGAGATTTCTGTTTTTAAACACGCTCACCGCCCCCCTGTTTAAAACTCTGACGGGAAGCGTTCTGCCGTTGTCGGCTATGATTATGTCGAGTTTTGAGTAAAGACAGCTTTTTTCGTTTTCGAGGATAGTCTTTTTTATCCTGTCAATATTGGAAAATACAAAACTCTCTCTTTTATAGGTGCAAACACCCAAAACCATTTTGACGTCTTTTAAATCGCTTTCGGACGTATCGTCAAAATATTCCGCACTCTCTATGACGGTGGTGGCGGAAAGTGATTTTATGCGGAAATAGACAAGCTCAGTGTTTATCTCGGGAAATTCAAACTCAAACGTCTTAAACGCCTTTGCCTCTGCGACGGCGGCAGGCTTGTTGTCGAATTTACGCCTGATCACCTTTTCTTTATCGATATATACGCCACACAGATATACCTCGCATTTGCCTTTGAGCCTTAATCTTAGTTTTAAAGACTTTAAAACGGTATATTTTTTCCACTTGATAAGAGAAAACGAATTGAAATAGGTATCCGTATCAAAAAACCCGCCTTTGGCGATTTCAATTCCCTTTTCACCGAGCGATATTCCGTCGCCCCTGAAATACATTTCCTTGTTGTTGCAAATAGCTTCGCTTGGCAACAATAGCTTTTGTAAAATCATTTCTGTTTCCTTTATGTTTTAACTTCTTTACGTTGTATTTTATCTTCTTTATTTTCTCTAGTTTGATTTGCGCTTAAGCGCCATGCCTTCCCTTTCGTCTGATATTTCTTCCGCCATGTCAGGCAGACTCAAAAGCCTTATTCCTCGGTAAAATTGCGATATTCTTCGGGGACGGAATACATTTCGTCTATATCGAAAACTTCGATAGACCTTGCCCACGCCACGTCCTTTTTTATAATCTTAGCCGGTATTCCTGCAATGGAACAGTTGTTGGGGAATTTTTTGTTTACCACCGCTTTTGCGCCTACGATGCTTCCGTCGGCAATTTTACAGCCGCCCATCAAAACGCAGTCTCTGCCCAGCCAGACATGGTTGCCTATTTCAATCGTCCTCTTCTCTTCAGGCACCTTCCTCGGGTCAGATGATATGTTATCCAAAGTGTGCATATCGAAAATGGAGTGTCCCGAGTTTCCGAGATATGCCACGCCCTTTGCGTGCATACAGTCTTTGCCTATTTTTATTTTGGTATCTTTATAAGCATAAATCTCTCCGCCCTCGGCAAAGGTGCAATCGTCGCCAATCTCGACAACGGAATTATCCCAACACACGATTAACATTCGATTGGAGATCCTTATATTTTTTCCCATCTTGATCCTGTTTTGGTGATTGACGTGAACTTTTAACGCTTCCGCGCTTATGACGCACTCTCCCAACGAAACTCGGCTTCCTGCGCCCATAACCGTGAAATAAGCGTTGTTTTTTATATCAAACACGTTGCCCAAATGATCTTTGAAATAGCCTTTGAATTTATCGAGATAATATTTCTCGCAAAAGGGAACGGTGGGCCTTGAATAGCCGAGTTTTCGGACGGTATAAAACAAATCGTCGCCCGCTTCGAGTTTGGGCAAAACGATATGATAAGTTTTGCTCTTTTCCTTATATTTTTTAGACAAAATATTTTTGGCGTTTTTCTTTTCTTCCTCGGTCGAATAAGGCAAAACCTCGGCGGGGATTATATTGTATTTCTTTTTAAGGAAGTCGATTAAAAACTTATTGTCGCCAACGACGACAACCTGCTTTCCACCGTATTCTCTTTGGACGGCGTCGGCAATAAGATTGCCGAGCACGCTGTCCACTTTATCGTGCATCGTTTGATTGAACGTCTCGAGTTTCGCATCAAGCTGAGACTTTTTGTCCTCTTCTTCGCCCGTAGCTATTACAAGACATTTGTTGACATAGTCGTAATATTCGCTTGAAAAACGGTTTTCATCGGCAATGCCTTCGTTTTGATTTGCCATAAGCACGGTCGTATCAGGGCAATCGCCCAAAGAAAAACACTTTTGTGAATATTCCGATTGCGAGTAAGCGTTGTATACCCTATCCAAAAAATTGTTTTTCGCTATAATCTCGGCAGCTGAACCCATGGCTTTTATTCTGTTAGCCATAAAGGCAAAGACGCTGTGTCTTGCGTTTAAAACGAGAATCTTTTCAAACGGAACGATACTTCCCAAAATTTTAATCAAATTTGAAACGTGAGCTGTTATCTGTTCGTCGGTAAACGCCCTCGGATAAACCGCCTTTTGCGAAACGACTTTTTTCCCTATAGCGGCTATCGCCTTTTTTGCGATATAGGTTATATCTTCTTTTTTCACCCAACCAGGGCAGGAAAATTTATAACTGAATTTATCGTCAAACTGTATTTCATAATACGGCGTTTCAAAATCGAGAAAGTCAAGCACTACGTAATCGGGATTGGCCTTACCGAGATTATCCAATATGTTTTTGTTTAAATCGTCGCACAAAAGTTTGTTGTGATATTCGCTGTCGCAATGCAATTGTTCGGGAGAAAAGGAAAATCCTTCGGGCAATTTTTTGCCCAAAACGGATATAGGTGAAATTTGAACCACTCTCAATTTATTTTCAAAGTCTTTATTGCGGTTTATGCAATCGTCTGCTATACGAGAACCTAAAGTGGCAAAACTTATCATATCTCCTCCTTAAAATACTATGGCGACAACTTTATTTTGCCCGAAAATCGCAAGAAGATTTATCGGATAAAAGTTTGTTTGCCGTTTGTCTTAATATTATACAAACATTCCCATTTAATGTCAATTGAAACACTCTCCAAGCCGCACCGTTTAAAAAAGCGGGCAAAGCCCGCTTTTATATCAAATCAGAGCCTTTTTGCCTTTTTATTTAAAAAGTAAAAAGAGCAAAAATCAGCTTTTATCGGTGAGTAAAAACATTTTGATGAGTTTTTGAACTTCTTGAATTTCTCTTTCGCAAAGGTTGTAGGCCTTCAGCCTGAACGACACCCCCAGCCACACCGCTTTTATCATAAGGCTGTCGCATGCCATAAGTGCGCTGTCAAGCCCGTCGAGCATACAGATAAGCTCAAGTTTTGTCTCGTCGCTATATTTTGACAGTTTAACCGTTTCCCTCATTTTTGCTACATAATAAGCAGTCTGTTTTGCAAGACCGCCGGAAACGAAGTCGATTTCCCTTTCTCTTTGTGCCACCTGTTCGGGATTTTCTAAGCCAAGCTCATCAAGCATAGTCAAAAACGCAAACTTAAAAGGCTTTATGACCACCTCACAGAAAGTGGAGAAAGATTTCGCCACGTCCCTTGAAGGAAAAAACTGCGAAACAAAATCGACAAAGTCAAGTTTGCCGGTGTCCACCTCTATAAAGAGCGCGAGCACCAAAGCTATGGCATTTTTATTTTGCGACGGCATTTTAAAAGTCCAGCCGCTTTGAGTTCGCACCAGTGCCTCGGAAGCCACCGTGTTGAAGTCGAACCCTGCCCTCGCCCTGTCCACAACGGTGCGGAGTTCGTCATAATATGCAATACAGCGCAGCAGCGACCTTATTTTTTTGGACTGCAACACTATAATTGAATTTGCCATATCTTCAACCGTGGTTATAAAAGCCTCTCTCGCTTCCGACTGAATTTCTTCCATACAGTCATTATACTAAAAGGCGGACAATATTTCAAGTAAACTGCCTTAAAATAAATATTTAAATTAGATATTGAAAAAACTCCTTCGATATAGTATAATTTACCTATATTTGGCAAGCTAAACAATCAAAATTTGTTAAGGAGGAATGATTATGGCAAAAGATTTTGACGAGCAAGAGTTATACAATATTTTATTGCAAAAAGGCGAAGCGGCACAGCTTGACGCATTTATGGCATTTTATGAAAAATATAAAAACGTCATTTTTTTAGAGGGAAACATTCAGGACGTATACGATTTCGTATATAACAAGTGCGCAAGAAACGAAAGAATAAAAATCTTTTTCGACGTGCAAAGCGAAGAGGCTATGAACGGAAAATAAAATAAAATGCTAAAAAGCTCCGCAATGCGGAGCTTTTTTTTGGTTGTTTTTTATCCTATTTTCTTATGCGAGTTAAATTTTAGCACTGCCTTATGGCAAAAGATTTAATGCTTATTATACTATCGCAAAAGCGAAAATGCTCATTGCAATCAAAAACTGTGCAATATAATACGTCGCATGATTTACAATGACCAGCGATGGCATCATCGCTTTGGGGCGCTCGATAACTTCTTCTCCGTTTTCGTTTGTCTTTTTGACGACAAAGAAATACTGCTGACTGAGTATGAGGTCGGAGACAACAAACATAACGGCGCCGATAAACATTATTATCCACAGCGGATTTAATCCTTTCGTCACAATCAGTGCCGCACCCGTAGCGCACATCATGAAAGCAAGCAAAAATGCGTAGATGAGCGACGGTGCGGTAAACTTTCCGTATTTGAGTTTCATAAGCGGACCGCCGAGCACTGCAAGCAACGCAAACACTACGGCTATCGCCATGGGCACGAGCAATACGATGAGGTTTGCCTCAATAGAAATTATCTTTGCCACCTCAAGGTAGATTGCCGTGAGATAGCAGATATGACCGAGCGCAAACGACGCCATACCCGAAAAAAGATACATGTCGCCGTCGGCAGGATACACGACTTTGAGGTCGAGCACGATATCGCCTATGAGTCCGAACACAAGTCCCATTATAACGAGCGAACCGAATTCAACCGATACGACTTCCTTTTTTGCAATAAAGGAAAAAACCGCCGTCAAAATAAAAAATACGCTTGCAAGAGTTTTTGTCAATACACCCTTAACACCGCCGTGCTTGACTCTGACGTATAGAAAAAACACCGTAGCTATAACGCCGAGCGCAAGCGTTGCGTAAACTAAATAATCCATAAATCCTCCCATATCTTTTTTAAAACGCCGCCTTTGCCGTAAGTTTAACAGGCTTTTCCCGCTTTGTAGGCAATGAAAGTCTGTATAAGCAAAAAGCCAAAATAAAGGCGGCTACCATTTATTATGTACTCTTTCGGCAAATCCTATCATTTTTTCTACTTTTATTTTTTTGCCGTCGTCGAGCACCACCTCACCCGTAAAATATCCGAACACCTGATGCGGCAGCATTGCAAGCACTTTCAAATCAAGCGGAGCCTGTCTGTCAAGTATAGGCTCGAACTGCATTTCAAATCTTTTGTCGTCGGACGTGAAAGTCCACGGCTGCATATAGAGATAATTTCCCTTTTTGTCACGGGGAATGTTGAAAGTAACCTGACTTAGCTTATGCGCCACGCCGTCGACGAACAGCATATTTTCGCTTGCCGCAGAAGTGTCACCGAAGCCGTATCCTATATTCCACCCCAGCTTTGTGCCGGACGGCAAGACAGCCTGAAACGAGCCCCAATACCAGGTATTGTCATAAGTCCAGACGCCTCTGCCCCAATCGAGAGTGCCGAGCGAATCCGACGGGTCGAAAATATACTCTTTATCTCCGTATTTAAAGCTGCCGCTTGCAGTCATACAGTTTATCTTTTGATTGTAGTAAAAATGCTTCTTCTTTTTAAAAGGCGTGGCGATGACCATACTGTCTTTCGGGAAGTCGGTCAACGTTACGTCAAAAGACAAATCTTCTTTATTCTTCCCGAATTTGGGATAGACGCCTGTCAGACGACGAGTCTTTCCGTCGTTTTTGAACGAGAAAAACACGTCTTTGTTTTTCCACTCAACGTCGCCGATTTCGCTTGTGGCAGGAAAATTCATTTTGCCCATCGGGAAAAAGTTAATGGCGGTGTTGGTATGGTCAAACGGCACGGTATAATCTATAACCGATGCGCTTATCGCCCCGACGTAACCCTCGTCGCCGAGAGTGAGCGCTAAGGCATATTTCTGATTTGTGATTATGTAATAATCCCACTCTTTGATTCTTATCTTTTTGGCTTTTATATCCGCACGGTCGTATTGCCACACAAGAGAAGTGGAATAACCCGGCTCGGCTATATTGCCTTGTTTGTTTAAAAGTTTTTGTTTTTCGGTAACTTTATGCTGTTCCATATCTGCCCCCTTTAGATAATTTTAGTTTAAGCGGTCCGGTTTGTCAATACGGACATTTTTAAGCTTTGCGGAAATTTACTTTCTTTTAGCAATAAGTTTTTCGTATTTTAATATTTTTTATCGTATTTACCGTCTTGCGCCGATTGTTTCACACTCAAAACTTTAAAGGCGTCCCATTTTTCGGACTTAATTTACTGCTTGAATCTGGTTGCCTTTTTTATCCTTTAAGCGCAGGCTAAAATAGCGCAATGGCGTTTTAAAGCGTTCACTACGATTATATAAAACGGTTTTTGGCAAAAATTTTATATATGTACAGTTATCACGGAAGAATAAGACAGCGCATAAAAAACGGCGAACTTCGAGGAATAATAAAAGGTGACGGCGAATTTGCGATTATTTTGCTTTTTAACACTTACCCTTTTACCCGTCCGATAAGAGAGAGAGCCCTTTACCGCTACGAAGCGGAACTGAGCGCCTATCCCGATTTAAGACAAAACGAATCGCCAAAGGACGCGGATGAGGTTGACGCCCCGAAAGACGGCGATAACGGTTAAACGGCATATAAGTCAGACTCTTTTTAGAACAGACAAAAAAACGTTATTTTCGCCCTACGGATTAAAGCCCGTCAATTGACTCCCGCACTGCATAAGGCTAAAAAAATAAGCAGTTAAATTGACAGTTTTTGATAATTGTGCTATGTTGTGAATATGGATACCAAATACTTTATCACGTCTGATTCCACGACGGATATTCCCGAAAATCTTTGCGAAAACGGTTACGATACGATTAAGATGACCTACGTTTTGGACGGAGTGTTATACGACGGTGAAACAAACGACTTTCTGAGCCCGGAAGCGTTTTACGAACAGCTCAGAGCGGGTGCGATTGTTTCGACGTCGCTTGTTCCCGAACATACGGCACTCGAATTTTTCGAAAGCAAACTAAAGGCGGGATACGACGTATTGCATATAGGCTTTTCGTCGGGGCTCAGCGGAACATACGATAACTACGTAAAGGCAAAAGAAAAACTCGAGAAAAAATATCCCGAAAGAAAAATCGCCCTCATAGATTCCAAATCCGCTTCGGGCGGAGAGGGACTTTTGGTGCTTAAGGCAATAAGAAACCGTAAAAAAGGAATGGATATAGCCTCAAATGCCTTAGACGTAGAGGCGGCGGTCGACAACGTCATTCACCTGTTTACCGTTGACGACTTAATGCATCTGTACAGAGGCGGCAGGCTTTCAAAATCTAAGGCGATAATGGGAACGCTTGCTCACATAAAACCCGTGCTTATTGTAAACAAAGAGGGAAAGCTTGAACAATTTATGAAAGTTTCGGGAAACAACCTCTGCATTAAAACTATTGCGGAAAACCTCGCTCACAGGGTAAAGGGCTTTGACAACGACGTTTGCTTTATTACTCACACAATGGCATTAAATAACGCCGAAAAGCTTAAAGCAAAAATACAGGAGCTTACCGGTGTAAACGACGTCCGCATTATGCCCTGCTCGCCCATCATCGGAGCGCACCTCGGATACGGCGCCGTAACGGTTGAAATGTTCGGAGAGCCCAAGAACCCAAAATAATCGACTAAAAGTTATAAGTTTTTACCAAAAAAGTAAAATATCCACGGCAAAAGAAATTCTTTTTTGAAAACGCCGTGGTATTTTTTTTGCTATGAAAGCAAAAGCCTTAAAACCACCCGTATATTATAAACAACGTAAATTCAAAGCGGACAAAATAAACCTTTCCGCGATAGCGAAATACGCTCTTTCTTTTATAGCGTTTTTGTGTCTGTCGCATGCGACCGTGTTCGACAGTTTTTCGCCCTTTGCCCTCGGACTGTTCGTAGGGCTCGTATACGCGAGGCAAAACATACTTATTTTAACTCCGCTGTATATCCTCGCCGCTTTAACGGCGGATTTCAGCCTTTATGCCTTTATATATACGATAACTCCCGCCGTCGTGCTTACGGTGTGTTATTATCTTTGCTATAAAGCGTCGAAAACGGTAACTCTTGTAATGCTCGCCGTTTGCACGCTTATAGGCTCTGTTCCGTATATAGCGATAAGCTGCGTAAATACCGCCGCCTATTTTGAAATATTTTTTACCGCCCTGCTTGCCGTGGTTTTCGCGCTTGTTTGCGAGATAGGCTGCTATGCCCTTGTGCTCAGGGGTCTTAACTACCATCTGTCGGCAGACGAGAGAATCTGCCTTGCGGTTATGCTTGCCGCCTTATCGTTCGGCGTTTACCGTCTGCCGCTCGGCGAATTTAATATTTTTTACATATTGGCCGCCTTTGCCTCGATGTTTTTCATAATGAACTTTTCAAAGGACGTAGCGCTTATTGTCGGTATAGCCATGGGTGCGGGAGCTTATCTCGGCGGCGGAAACATAGGTGTTGCTTCTCTCGTCGCGCTTTGGACGGCTCTCGCCCTGCCGTTTAGGGGACTGACAAAGTTTTCGGTGGCGGCGGCAATAGCGGTTGTAAACACTCTCATAGAGCTTTACGTCGACGGTCTTTCCTTTGATTATCTCGAGCTTATCGCCGTTATAACAGGACTTATACTATATCTTATAATTCCGAAAAAGATAGTTGAGCAGGCGGCGCAGTCAATGGGCGGACTGTCGCAAAAGGCGGCGTCGAGAAACATAGTCAATCAAAACAGAAAAGAAATGTCGGTAAAACTCGGCTGCGTTTCAAGCGTGTTTTATTCTATGCAAAATATGCTCTCGTCCGCTCCGCCCGTTCAGGTAGACGCTTACACGGTAGCCGACTCGATAATTAAAACTTACTGCGCCAAATGTCCGTCATATCCTAATTGCACTCAATCCAACCTTCCCTTTCACATCGCTCAGCTTGTGGAAGCGGGAATGACAAAAGGCAGAATAACGATTTTGGATACGACGTCTCAGCTTTCGGCAAATTGCAAAAATTTAAGCGCGCTTACAGCCTACACTCTTTCGGCGTGCGAAACGACAAGGCAGAAACTCAAATCCGCAAACGAAACCGACGAATGCAAAAAACTTCTTGCCGAACAATTCGGCTCCGTCGCTTCCGTCATAGGAGAACTCGGACAGGATATGAAAAAAAGGGTTTCCTATTCTCTCGAACGGGAAAATTCAATCATTGCAGAACTCGGCCGTCACAATATAATAGCGGAAGAGGCTATAGTTTACGGCGAGAGTCCGCACCTTTCCGTCACGCTGGCAGTGAGAGAATCCGACTATGATAAAGCCGTTCTCGAAAAAATAGTCTCAAAGGTTTTAAGGTGCAAAATGGAAAGAGCGTCCATTGTCGAAAAGACGACGGGCAGCGGCTGGCGAACGATATATCTTAACAGTGCGCCCCGCTACGGAGTGGCTGTCGGTATGAGCAGAGCCGCAATAAATCCCGACTGCGGCGACAGTCTGTCCGTCACGAAACTCGACGACGGAAAAATTATCATAGGTCTTTCCGACGGTATGGGTACGGGAGCGGCGGCAAAAGAAGAAAGCCAAAGCACTATAACACTTATCGAAAATCTATATAAAGCGGGGCTTAAAAGTTCGCTTATCCTTCCGCTCGTAAACAAGCTTTTGTGTCTGAACAATTTTGAAACTTATTCCACGCTCGACATAGGTATACTCGACCGTGACAGCGGCGTGCTCGACGCCATAAAGCTCGGAGCGGTGGCGACTTATATCACGGACGGACAGAGCGTAAAGCAGATAAACTCCCACGCCCTGCCTATGGGAATTCTCGACACGGTAACGCCGTCGGTGGAATCGGTAAAACTTTCGACTTCCGATATGGTCATAATGCTTTCCGACGGAGTCATCGATACTATGGGAGAAGATGAGTTTTTAAATCTTATCACCTATGAAAAAAGCTTTAATC
Organism: Acidaminococcus sp. CAG:917; assembly: GCA_000437555.1. Lineage (GTDB taxonomy): Bacteria > Bacillota > Clostridia > Christensenellales > CAG-917 > CAG-917. The sequence continues at coordinate 39,104 of FR901028.1, forward strand.
CTCAAACCGTTTGCGACAGAATAATCTCTAAGTGCAATCCGCCAAAAGACGATTGCTCGGTAGTCGCTTTCCGTCTTTCAAACAACCTTTAACGGACAATACGTTATAAACTAAAATTAAATCTTTTATAAACGAAACAGTTATAAAAAAATTATTCGTAAGCAAAAAATTATTAACAAGCAAAATCGGTTTGTAAAATCTTGATAAAAACGCCGTATTTAGGGTGCTTTTCATAGAGAATAAAAACCCTAACGGAGCAGCGGCGTAGTTAACAGACTATGTCGCTGTTCCGTTGTAGGGAAAATTGTTACAGTGTTTCGGACGGTATCGCGCCCACGCAGTTATAGATGATCTCTACCTTCTGTCTGCGTATCCCGTCTATGTTCTCCGCCTGATGCACGATCACTTTTTCTACGAACTCACGCACGATTTCGGGCGTGAGTTTTTCTATCTCCGTGTATCGTTTCACCATGCGCATAAACTTCGCCGCATTGTCCGTTTCTTTCTTTGCCGCAGAGATTTCCGCCCGCAGTTTGGCGACGCGCTCTGTAAGAGTCTGCTGTTCCTGCTCGTATGCTTTGCTCATTCTCGCAAACCGCTCCTGCGTTATCGCTCCGCTTATCTTGTCCTCGTAAAGCGTCTGGATAATACGGTCAAGCGCAGTGATGCGTTTCTCCGCTTCTTCGCATTCTTTCGCCTTTGCCGTCAACGCCTTTTTCGTCTCTTTGCTCTGTACGGAAGAAAGCATTTCCGCGAATTGTTTTTCGTTCGCTCTCGCCGCGGCGAGTATCCTCTGCAAATCCGTAAAGACAAGATGTTCTACGGCTTCCACGGTGATCTGATGCGAAGTACACAGATGTTTGGTTTTCTTGCGGTAGGTGGAGCAGTTGAAGTAGTCTTTCTGCTTGCTCTTCGAGCAGCGGCAAAGGTACATCTTCTTTCCGCAGTCCGCGCAACAGACTAACCCCGAAAACACGCTCATTTCGCCCATTCTCGTAGGTCTGCGTTTTGCCTGCCGTATCCGCTGCACCGTTTCGTAGGTCTCCTCGTCAATGATTGCTTCGTGCGTGTTCTTGAAGACAACCCACTCCTCGCGCGGCAGCCGAACCTTCTTTTTGCTCTTATACGATTTCCTCGTCGTCGTGAAGTTGACCGTATGCCCACAGTAACTCAGGTTTTCGAGGATACGCTTTACCGCTTCGGTATTCCATATGTTCGGCGATTGCATCTGCAGCGAAGTAGCGGGCAGCCCGTGGTTACGGTTATACACCGTCGGCGTGTCTATTTTCCGTTCCGTGAGTATCCTTGCTATCTGCGTGGGGCCGTAGCCCTGCATGCACAGAGAGAATATTTCCTTTACCACCTTTGCCGCCTCCTCGTTCACCAGCCATTTCTGCTTGTCGTTCTCGTCCTTTTTATACCCGTAGGGCGGGCAGGTGCAGAGGTGCTTCCCCGCATTGCCTTTAGCTTTGAACACCGCGCGGATCTTCTTGCTCGTGTCCTTCGCGTACCATTCGTTGATGATGTTCCGAAAGGGCGTGAAGTCGCTGTCCATTCCGCTTTGGTTGTCCACGCCGTCGTTTACAGCGATGAAGTGTACGCCGTTCTCCGTAAAATAGATTTCCGTGTAGTACCCGACTTTCAGGTAATCCCTGCCCAGCCTCGACATGTCCTTGACGATGACCGTTCCGACTCTGCCCGCGTCTATGTCTTTGAGCAGTTCCTGAAAGCCCGGCCGGTTGAAGTTCGTGCCCGAATACCCGTCGTCGATATAGAACCGGATATTGCTATACCCGTGTTCGTTCGCATACTTCTCTAAAATTGCCTTTTGGTTTCTGATGCTGTTGCTGTCGCCCTGCAGTTCGTCGTCTCTGCTCAGCCTGCCGTACAGGGCAGTTATTTCTTCTGTCTCACCTCCGAAAAATACAATGTCCTTATATTCTTCCGATAATGCCGTGTTATTCATGAGTTTCTCCTCCCGAATACACCTTACCGGACAAGTCCGTTATCAATAAGCGTTTGAGTTTCTGTTCCGCCGTAAGTTTTGCGGCGGCGCTTTCGGTTACTTCCACGGTATATTCCGTTCCGCCGAATTTCTTTGTATAACTATACTTGCTTCTCTCTTTCAATTCTCCTTATTCTTGTTTGTGCGGATATCGTGTTCCCTCTCCGAATACGGTTACAATCTTCTCTCACCGATTCCACAAAGCCCCCTCCTTTATGAAATGAAAATCCGCCAGGCCGTGCGGAGGCCTTGTTCAGGCTCACCCGCTTTGCCCCGACGGACGGTTTGCGTTATTCAGTTGTTCTTCGTCCGTAACTTGTTCCCGCAGAGCTTTGTATCCTTCCTCGATCAGTTTTACTTTCGTTAGATGATTCGCTTTCAGAAAAGCATTGATCTCATCATGCAATTCCCTCGGCAGCATCGTGCCGAAGTTCCCGCTCGCTGCTTTCCTCTTGTTTTTATTGCGCTCTTCATACCGCCTGCGGCTCTCCCGCCCCGGCGTGTTCTCTCTCCGCTGCATTTCTTTCTCCGAAAGCAATTATCGTATTGATACTAATTCTACCATACTCCGCCGACCAAGTCAAGTACCTGTATGTATAAAATTTTTCACTCCTTGCCGTAATCGTAACGGCTTGCCGCTTTCGCGGCGCGCTCTTCTTGCCATTCTCTCTCTTTGCGTTCGGCTTCCATTTCGTCCTCGATTTCTTTCAGTCGGTCGGTATAGTCCCGGCTCAAATATTCGCTTTCTTCTCCGAATGAGGAGAGAAAGCTGCCTATGAGTTTCCCCACCTTATAGCGTGAGATGGCAAGTTTTCGTTTCAGGCTATTGTCGTTGACTTTGTTCCTGAACTTCCGCTCATAGATTTCGGGTTTGATATACTCGACCGCACGCAATACAATGTTGCCTTGCCTTCGTTTGTAGTCTTCTTCCAGTTCCCGTATGAGCGTAATGTTCTGCGCCTCGATGGCGTAATGGTTGCCGCTCTTTATCGGTTCGCAAAGGTCGTCTATCTTGCGTTGTATCCCCGCAAGCCGTTCGTAAAACATCTTATCCGCTTTTCGCGCCCGCTTGTCGTAGAGCAACAGACGATTCACCGTCTTGTCGATCTGCTCCCGGTGCGGCAGCATATCCTTTTTGTTATAGAAAAAGCTCGCATCCTTCGGTATCGCTTTGGCAAGCGCGATCAATTCTTTTCTCACATCTTCCTCGCTTACGATACTCCTGAGGTGGGTCATCTTCTTCAATTCCCGCAAAGCCTCATCCCTCGTTCTATAGAATTTATCCGTCCTTTCATCTATAAAGGCGTTCAGCCGAATGTGCATACGATCTATGACCGCTTTTTCAATTTTCCCCTTATGACGGTACTCCAACTCTCTTTTTCTATACTTGCATTTCGGCTCTTTCTCGGCAAACCAAAAATGAATGTGCAGATGATGCGGTTTATCCTTGTGCAGCGAACATATCAGATCTATGTTCTTCGGATCAAGGCCCATATCCCGAAAGAACTCCCCGAACGTTCTCTTTATAAGCCGCATACACTTTTCGGGCATATCGATCTTGCGGCTCATTTCCTCGTTGAGAGAGATGAATCCGTGCCACAATATTTTGTTTGCTTTTGCGCGTTCCTGTATCGCTTTGAGTTCCTGCTGTGAGATAAAGCCGTCCCCGTTGAATACGCCCGTAGATTTTTCAAAGTACGCTATCATGTCGCGCATATCCGATTTGGAATTTTCCCCGTTCAGTTTCCTGTCCGAAGTCATGTACTTGTAGATATTCTTTCCGCCGTCGCGCATCTCATAGTACGGGCGTTCCCGCTCGAACTTCTTGCGTTCTTCCGCCGTGGCGTTGCTCTTTAACTTCCACGGCGTATATGTAATGTTGAATATAATCGGTTGATTGCTTATCGTTTTTTCCTCCTCATATAAATTTTGCTGCAGGCAAACCGATGGCGGGTTTCCCGCATCGGAAAGCAAAAACGCAGGGTGCAACAAACTCTGCGTTTTTCTTATCCTGCTACAAATTTTCCCTGTTTTGCTACCACGCACCCGGTTGTTTTGCTTACGGTTTTTGTATATATTTTTGCTCATAACTGCGTGCCAAGCGAAAGATATTCCGCTCTTTTTTCAGCTCCTCGTCCGTTGCACGCTTTGCGGCGACGTCGCTCCAATTGAGAGCTTGCTTATACCGCTCCGCAGAGCCGAATAAACTGCCTTGTATCTCCGGATATGCCGCGCGGAAGTCCTCATACGTCAGTTTTTCCTGCGGCGTATCTGTTTGTATCCCCTGCGGCGTAGGTGTCGGATCTTCTGTCGGAGATGCGGCATTAACTTTCTTTTTCTGCACACCTCCCGTGCGGCCGCTCGCCGTTCGCTTCTTTGAAAGATCCATCTTCCTTCTGCACAGATTGAAGTATCCCTGTATCGTCCTATCCGCAAACTTCGGTTCTTCGTTTCCGAACATATACGAACAAATCGCTTTTGCAAAGACGCCACGCTTACGTATATTCAGCAGCTTCATTGCATTGTAGTAGGTTTCGTAAAAGGTAAAGTGTCTCGATTGCAGATTGTACTTCTTCGGTATCTTCCCGGCGTTTTCCGTTTCTTTGACCTCTTGCAAAATGTCCGCTATGTTGCTCCAATAAAAGTTCTCCTTGTCCGACAGCTCTTCCGCCGGCTCTCTGTCCTCGAACTCATACGCACAGATACAGCTTGCCAGTTTCCCCGCACTTACATCGTCCATACTTTGCAGAATGTCCGCATACAACTCATAAAACGTAAATTGTTCCATTCTCTTTTCCTCCCTCCTTTCTTTTGCCGACGGTTACGGCTTATCGGCTCGCCGTATTTTCTCTCGTCATCACCTCCAAAACGTTTTGCCTGTTCGGAAACCTGCTTGCATTGCTCTGCTCGGGCAATGCAAAAGCCCGGCCGTTATTCACGGTCGGGCGTGGTATTTCTCCCTGTTCGGGTGCTTCCTATTACGTTGATTAGTGATGTTTTCCGGTGGTACAAAAATGCAACAGTTTTTGCGCTCTTTTTCCCTTAAAAACAGCGTATTTTCGGCTTTTGTACGCCGTTTATCTTGAATACTGTGGCTCAATTATCCCAACTCTATATCACTTCATTCTCATTTTTCGGTAGATTTTTGCGAATTTTCTGCCGTATAAGGTGTACTCTCCGTTCTCGTCTTCCGCGACTTGCAGAGCCGTACCGTCGTATAATTCCCATAACAGTTCCGAGAAAATAGGATGGTTTATCAGTGCCGCATAGATGCGCCAGTCCGCCGCGCTGTTTTTCTCGTAGTGGCGCAGCACAAGGATGAGCACGTTTTCGTTCGTCAGCCATTTGGAGACTTGCTTGTCGCGCTCTTCTTTCATGTCTGCAATCTGCGCATACAGCACTTCGCGCTCCTGCTCGTCCGCCGTCCTTATCATCTGATAGAAGCGATTGACTGCGGCTTTGCTCTCGTCGATGATCCGGACGATCTTATCCTTGTGCCTGTATTCGGTGGCGTTGCCCGAGCTTATATCATACGCCAAGTTCGACGAAATCGGACAGTATATCTCATATTGCTCTCGACCTTTTCGGAAATGGAGTTTTTTCACCTGCGCATAAAGATAGTCCATTGCCGTATGGTAAAAGGCGTATTGCTTATCCTTGCGCTCGTCGATTTCGGCAAAGAACTGCGGCGAAGGGCGGGCATATTTCTTGCGAAGAGCGGCAAGTTCCTTGCTTACGTGGACGCTCTCAAAGGTGCGTTTCGCCTTGTCGATCTCCAATCCCGAAAGCACCGCGAGCTTACAGATGTCCGTATAAATTGCAAGTATGGTTTCCTTATCCGCGCCGTGATGCAGTTCGTCCCACAAAATACTGTTGAGCTTTTGTGACAGGTTGACGATTTCCCCGATTTTATTGACGCTCGTATCATGGTCGAGTTCTGCAAGCGTCTGCTCCGTCTTTCCCTCGGCTTGGATATTGCATACGGGGACTTTGAAGAAGTCCTTATATCGCTCGGCGGCGTTTACCAAGAGCGCGTTGTCCGTAAGAAGCATCGTATCCGAATCATAATCGCAGCCGTTTAATCGCTGCTGGATATTTTCGCCGATGGCATCGACGCAGACGATGTTTTCGCCCAAATCAAAATAGTCCCACATCCCGCCGCCGAGGACGTTTTCCGCACAGTACAAGTTGCCCATCGTGATATGCGGGGAGCGGGCGCAGAGCAGTTTCGCTCCGTCTTCAAAGCGTTCGCAGCGGATCTGCCCCGGTTTTAATTCGCTTGCGATGTCTTCGCCCGCGAGAAATTTTAACAGTTCGGGGCCATTGCCGAAGAGGGTGCCGTTGGTGCCGTTCAGAAAGATATGCCCGCGCTTCAACCGCTCTTTCAAACTGCGCACAACGTCGTCGCGGAAGTTGGCATAGAGCGCTGTTTCGTCAAAGTGCGGGCAGTGATGTAAAAGCGTGAAGATGACGTCCGCACGTTCCGCAAGCCCGTCCATGTGTTCTTCTTCGCCGTCTTTCTCACGGGCAAAGGCGTCCGTAAAGTGATAGCGCATGAAGTCGGTATCCTTTCGCAAGAGGGCGATATATTCGATGCTCGGCTGTAAAAGAATACGCACTTCCTCTTCGGATAAGGAGAGCGTGTTCAAAAGCTGGTAGCTCGATTGCACCATCTTCCCGTGGAAGAAGCGCGTGGGCTTATCCCATTTGACTACGCCGAAAGTGCCGTCCGTATGCGCAGCCCATTGCCGGATATTTTTCTCCGTCAGGCCGCCCGCGAATTTGAGATATTTCAGGCTGTTCGGCGTCGTTACCATGACGATCTGATTGATATCCTCGGCAAGCGTGACAAAGCCGCGCGCTTTCAATGACTCTAACGTGATATGCTTATCCGCAAACCATTTCTGTAATTTAGTGCGAAAAGCGCACGATTTGAAGAACTTATTGCGGAGGAGCAGCATATGCTTGTCCGCATAGTTTCCCTCGAACAGGCTCTCGTCCAAAAGACTCTCGCCGTCCCAGATGTCGTTGGCGATCTGTGCTTTCTTCTGCTCGGCACAGAGAGCGCCGTCTTTGATCTCCACAGAAACGACCTCTTCCGTGAACACGCTTTGATAGTCCGGCACAAAGAGGATGCCTTCGAGCGGGATATCTATTGTGCCTTTGATGGAGGAAAGGGAAAGCGCTTTATACGATTCCCACGAGGCGAGGTCTGTTTGCGGTTTCAAGCCGCATTCGCTCCACTTGCGCATGGCGCGGAAGAGGCGCTCGTCGATAAACAGACACTTGCCCTCCCGCGAGCTGCCCGCGCTGCGCTTGTATCTTACATAATGCACGCCGTTTACGCAAAAACCGTTCGTGTAAAAATGCTCGCGCAGAGCTTTGAGATTGACGGTTTTGCCGTCTTGCGGCTTATAGATATAATTAAATTTTACGTTGACGACGGCAAGGGTATAAGCGTTACCGTACTTATCCGAAAATGAAAACTTTTTGCGGCAGATACGCTTATATGCCTTTTCAAGTTCCGCGCTGTCCAGCGAATCGTCCAACAGAACTTTGAGCAGTCGAAAATAGGCGTCGCTTTTAACTTCGGGCATTTTATACCCGACCGCAACGCCGTTTTCCTGTTCCTGTTTGTAAATATCCGCCGCCTCGACGGACAATATCCGATTTCCCTTTCGCATGCGTTTATTGTAGCATAAAAATTTTGATATGGCAATCTGTATTTTACGAATATAAGGGGGAAAGTGCAATATGAAAATGTCTCACTAAATAATACAGAAATTGCTAGCTGCTACGTCTTTCGGCGCATTTTAATTTCTGTTTGCCCGCACGCCTTACTGCCATTTCTATTTTTAACTCCGTTTCCTACATGGCAAAACCGCCCTCTTGCGAGAGCGGCTTTGAAGGTGTGAATAAAAATTATTTACCCGGCGTAAACGACTTTCGCGTCTGCCGTAGTGTTCCAGTTCGCCGACCAGCCTTCCGGCAATGCGTCCTCAGTATAAGGAACGGTTAGAGTCAAACCCGTACAGTGGTAAAATACCTGCCTGCCCATAACTTCAACTTCGGGCAAAGTAAATTCTGTAAGCGCGGTATTGCCGAACGCATAATCACCTATTTCTTTGACCGTACAATTTTCGTCAAAGACGATCTCTTTCAGCGCGCTTGCTCCGTAGAATGTTCTTGCCGCGATCACAAGTCCGTTGCTCGAACCGAAAGTCACCTTTTCGAGCGCTTTGCACTGGAAGACATCTTTTCCGCCTATATTTGTTGAGCCGTCTGCAAAAGATATTTCTTTCAATGACGAACAACCGAGGAATGCAAGGTCGCCGTATTCTGTAAGCGATGCAGGCATATGCAGCGTTTCAACGGCAGACGCATAGAATGCATATGTACCGATGCTTTCAAGCCCTTCGTTGAAATTGATGAATTTCAAAGTCGATGTCTTTACATCTGTTCCGTCTTCGGCGGAAACGAGCGTATGATTGTAATAGAAAGCATAAGCCCCGATTGATTTAAGCGAAGCGGGGAAATTTACTGCGGTAAGCGCTGCTATATAGAACGCATAATCGCCTATACTCTCTATTCCTTCTGCAAACGTAACAGAAGTAAGTGTTGGTGTTTCATAACTCTCTCCGCCTTCAATAGGTACGGCAGCCGCGCACTTATAGAACGCATAATCGCCTATGGTTTTCAATGTTTCGGGAAAGGATACAGAAGTCACCGCCGTTTCGCGGAAAGCATATGCGCCGATAGAAGTAAGCCCGCTACCGAACGTTACAGACGAGAGAGCCGTGCACTGCCAGAACGCCTGTTCGCCCACTTCATACGCTTTTCCGCCCGTAAAGGTGACATTCCTCAGCGCCGGATTCTGCTGGAACGCGCCCTTGCCGTACACACTGCCTGCAAACGTAACTTTTTCAAGCGTATTGTTACCGTAGAAGGCGTAATCGCCGACCTCGGTGAGCGATGCGGGAACGGAAAGTTCTTTGATGCCCGTTCCGCTGAACGCCTGTTTTCCAACGCTCATAAGCCCCTCGTTCAAGGTGAGCGTTTCAAGCGCGGAACAACCGCTGAACGCATAGTCGCCTATCGTCTTTGCCTTCATGAAATTTGCCTGCGTAATGCCGCTGTCACGGAAGGCATAACCGCCTACCGCTTCAACGCTTGCAAAGTCAAAGTTTTTCAGATTGATACACTCTTTGAACGCGTTGTCCGCTATGGAAATAATATTTCCGCATTTTACCGATTCTAACGCGGTGCAACCATAGAACATATAATCGGGTATTTCCGTGATTTGCGAGGAAAGCGTCACACTCTTAATCGCTTCATTTCCATAGAACAGGAAAGCACCGATCTCTTTAACGCTATCGGGAATGATAACTTCCTCAGCGGCAATGGAATCGAAAGTACTCCCGCCTATCTTTATAAGAGTTTCCGGCAGGGTGATGCCCGTAATATCGCTGCTGTTTTCTCCGAATGCGTTCTCTCCGATTTCAGTGAGAATATACTCCCTTCCGCCGTATGTCACGTTGCCGAGCGTCACATTTCCCGCCCATGCTTCGGTTGCGGAATTATCGTTGATGAGGTTCGCTGTTCCGTTCGGATCAAGCCTGTAATACAGTCCTGTTTCAGGTTCCACATAGTAGTAAACGCCGCTTTCGGATTCTCCGTTCCTCATTATTACGATCTCGCAATCGCCGCCGTCAACGTACCAACCGTCCTCATACTCCGTATTTTCACCTTCGATATAGATGATTATATCAGCGGAAGGATCTATGGCGCCCGCGCACACAAGTTTTACCGTCTCGGGGATGCGGATACTGCGCAAAACCACCCAACGGAGAGCGCCGCCCGCGATTTTCGTGACATTTTCCGGAATAATAAGATCGCCGTGCAGATCGGGATTAGCAGAAGAAATATCAAAGCCGAACAGTACGCCGTCTACGATCATCAGCCCGTCTTCGTCGTAAAGTTTCGGACAGTTATAGAAAGAATTGTTTACCGTCGCCTGCGCCAGCCCGCTGACGCTTTCGAGGTTTTCGCAATCCGCGAACGCACTCAACCCTAGATCAAATGACGTTTCGGGCAGCTTTACAGAGGTGAGCATATCCAGTGCATAGAACGCATACGAATCAATGCTTTCCAGTTTCGTCGCATTGGAGAGATCGACGGCGTACAACAGCACCTGTGTTCTTTCCCAGTCATAATAATTCGCATCCACCCAAGCGGGCAGACTTGCCGCCCCGCCGCTCCTGTCTTCAATATTTAAAAAAGCACTTTCGGAAACTTCTCGCAACATGCTGCCTTCTTCCGTACGCAACGTGCAGATCCGGATCGTATTATAGTCGGCGTCTTCGCCGCTTGCATGCCAGAGAGAAGAATGCGCCGTAAAGTAGGAGTCCACGACTTCCATCTCTTTGGGAAGAATCAGGTCGCCGTCAAACCCGGAAGGAATATAGACGAGTTCCTTCTTGTCTTTGGAATAAACGACGCCTTCGAACAAAGTAAGTTCCTTATTATCTGTGCTCACATTTACCGTGTTCAAGCCACACGTTACCGCCGGCTCCCAGCCGTTCTCCTCATTGCCATACAAAAGGAAGTCAAAAGTTTCGCGCGAAATACCTGCACCGACGGTCATATCGTCGAGGTACGGCATATAAATATAGTCTTCAACTTTTATTACGGAGTCAGGAATCGTATAATTTGTACGCTCAGCAGGGAAAAGCAACAGCTCGGTCATATCCTTGCCGTACAGCACGCCGTCCACAGATGCCATATTCGGGTTATCCGCCGCAACTTCTACGTTGCTGACCAGGATGAGCGAACCCATTTCAGCATTAAATTTAGGCACGTTTTTGCCGAGATAGAGCGAGCCGATCGACATGTGGTCGAAAGCGCCGTCTTCGATTGCAGTTACGCTGTCGGGAATAACGAATCTTTCTGTGATACCCGAAATTATGCCAAAAACATCTGCGGGCAAAGTTTCAAGTCCGTCTGCAAGCTCGATGGGTCCGGTGTGCTTGGGTGCAAAGTACATGATCGTGTTCGTCGCTTTCCTGTAAAGCACGTCCGTTTTGCTGTACATATACGGGTTGTTTGCGTTCACAGAAAGACTCTGCAATTTACTCATATCGCTGAACAGTTCCGTATTCTGCAAGTTGATGCCTGCGCCGAACGTGATGGAGAGCATATCCGAGCATCCCGCAAAGGCGGTACTGTCCAGAATGCCTACGCTGTCGGGAAGGTTGATATTCGTAAATTCACAATCGGCAAAAGCATTCGCGCGGATCGTCGTGACCGTATTCGGAATAACGACCGTATCGAGCGGCTTGTTTGTAAACGAATTTTCGCCTATGATCACGATGCCGTCGGGGATCGCTGTTGCGTTTACGGTAGAGGCGATAAGGCGGTTATCTTCTACGCTTATCAGGCAGCCGTCGATCACCGTGAACTCCTCGTTGCTTTCCGGAATGGTTATCGTTTCCACGTTGACGGGGAAGTGTGTGGTAAGGGTTCCGGCCTCGGTATATGATGCCGGCAGATGGATCGTCTGAATGGGACTAGTTTTAAGAGCGCTTGAACTTCCAAATACATAACCCGGAATATATTTGACAGTATCCGCAAACGTCACCGTTTCCAGAGCATTCATATAATAGAACGAATATGTCGCAACGACAGTAGTCCCTTCGCGCACGGTGACGGATGTCGTCGTATCGTCTTCAACTTTATCTCCTGTTACATAGGCAGTGTGTCCGAGGAATGCCGTTCCCCAGTAATAATTGCCGTCCGCATCCCGTTCGAGTTGTTCCCACATCTTCGGGCTATCCATAAATATATCGGCATAGACACAGTAAAGCGAATCTCCGGGGAAATTTATTTCTTCAAGGCTTTCACAGTCAGTGAAAACATCATAAGAAAGCTGCAACAAACCTTCCGGCAATACCACTTTTTTCAAAGACGTACAACCGTTAAAGGCATTATTGTAAATATAGTCGACCGTATCGGGAACGATCACTTCGGTGATATTTATGCAGTCCGCAAATCCGCTTGATTCAATCCTTTCGATTTCATCGCCGCCATAACGGGCGGGAAGGGTGACTGCCCCTGTGATTTCGTCCTTTGCATTGGAACGCACGCGCACAGAATAGCCGGACGAACCGCCCAGATCGAGGATCTCAAACAGACTGATGTCAATGGCGTCGCTCCACTTTGCATAGAAGGTAATATCGTTGTCTATCGTCATGGGCAGCGTCGCTTCCTGCGTATATTCGCTGTCTAAATACCAACCGAGGAAGTTGTAAACGGTGTCGCCCGTCTGACGGACCGGGAGCGGAAGAACGGTTATCTCGCGCCCCTGACTGACGGCAACGGGATTGCGCTCGTACCCGCCGCAGGTATCGTAAGTAATTACCGTGGCAGTCTTTACCCATTTTGCGGTAAGCGTGATATCCGTGGATGCTGTATCCGTTTCAAAATTCCAGCGCTGTTCTTACACCGCCGAATACAGGGTATAATACCAGCCGTCGAAGGTATAGCCCGTCACCATTTTATTTTCGGGTCGCACGATGAGCCCGCGGTATGCGAATGTGGCGGTCATATCTTCAATACTGTCGAAATTATAATCGAACGTTACGGTAAGGTCGTCCTTCTTTTCCCAGCGGATATACACGTCGTTCTGTTCGTTTTTCAGCACGAACGGGATTTCATACACCGTTCCCGATTGAAAGTCGGACGTTTTGAAGTAGCCCGTTGCCTCGTATCCGGGTTTGCGGGGTAAACCTTTGTCCGAATAGAACGGCGCGGGATCGTGTTCGTTGAGGTTGGAAATGGCAATCGCTTCACCCTGAACGCCGTACATTACCGTTTCTTTTTCGCCGTTATTCGGGTGAACGGTAAGGCTTGCATAGACATCGCCTTCGCCCACTTCGACGTACACGGCATACAGCATGATCTCTTCCACGTCCGTTGTACGCACGGGAAAGAGAACAGCGTCGGAATAATTGCCGTATACCGGCTCAAAATTCCAGTAAGAAAATTTCAGTTCATGGTTCGCCCCGTTTTTATCAAGATAAGAGATATCCTTCGGGTTTTCGGGCTGGGTAAGCTCTTCACCCGCCGTTATCGTAATCGGGGCGAGTATCTCTTCGTCATAGTTGATATCGCGCGTATCACCCTGCAACATGGCGATCTTGAAATTTACCGTCACTTCGCGCGTACTCTCCCACCCGGCGTAAAAGCGGCTGTGCCCCGTTACCTCATAGGGGAACGAAGCCTTCTTCGTGCATTTTACGTCCGTGTACCAGCCCGTGAATGTATAGCCTACACGCTCGGGCTCGTCCGGTTCATCAAGTTCGGTACCGTAAAGATACGTCGCATAGTCGATGACGGGAGAGCCGCCGTTCACGTCAAATACGACCGCATAATTTTCATCCGACCATTGCGCATACAATGTAAGATTTGAGTTGACGGGCGTTGAAAAATCATAAGGCTCACCTTCGTATGTACTCGTAGTGAACCAGTCGATAAACTCCGCACCCGTTTTGGTCGGGTCGGCAGGTCGTGCCACGGTATTGCCCGCCTTTACTTCCACGGGGTTGATTGCCGTGCCGCCCACCGTTTCAAACGTCACGGTATAGGTCGTGCCGTTCCCGCCTCCGCCGCCGTCGCCTTTCGTCCCGCATGCTGCGAGCCCTGCGGCGCACGTGAACACCATTACAATAGCCAGCATGATAACCAGCAGTTTTCGTTTCATCATTTTTTACCTCCTGATGATCCGTCTGCAAAGGGCATTAAAAAAAGCGTGCCTTCAACCGAAGACACGCCCCGCATAAAGTATCTCCGATTGCTGCTACACAAACTTTCACATAACGGAAAATAGAGATACGAAATGCCTGTTCGTATCCGTTATGTGAATATTCAGTTTGTGTAGCGATTACAGTATATCACAAGCGGGCAGATTTTGCAAGAACAGCGCAGGTATTTGCTATAAAAAATAAGAGCGCCCCCAATTAAGGGAACGCCCGCAAAGAATGTATCCCTTAATCAGTTGCGTTCTAATTTCTTTTCTATGTACCAAATAAATGGGAAAAGAGGGATACACCTGTGCCGATGTAACCCATTCATTTGGTTTTATGAAATTAGAACGCATTTGCAGTATAGCACAAAAGCAGTTAAAAAGCAATGCTTTACAGCAAAATAGCCGCAATCTCTTCGATTACGGCTATCTAATGAAACCTGTTTTGTGATATTCTCCGATTGTGGTTTTTGTTGATTGCAAATCATCTTTTAGTTTACACAATCTGAATTGTCTTCCTCTTCTGCTTCGCTTCCTCTGTTCCGGTGACTATCACGGGAACATTAGACAAAAAAGAGCGGAGTCTCTGAGCCCGCTCTTTTCCTGACTTGCCCTTGGGGTGTATTCGCTATTTTTTGTTAATTATTGCCATCTCTATTGAATACACCCTTTTTACGGCGTTTTTTTCTGCCGAAATAAAGCTATGTTTAAAGCTATTATGCGAATTATATAAAATTTGCCATAAGCAGATTTGTATATTGACGGACAAAACTCGTTTTAAAATCGTTTTGTCTTTTTGCGTTTTTGATATATAATATTTTTATGGAATTGAATCTCGGTTTCGACGACAAAAAAATAGCGCTTGCCGTCAGCGGAGGCGCCGACAGCATGGTCATGCTTTACCTCTTTATGAACAACTATAAAGGGGAATTTTTCGTCGTCAACGTCGACCACTCGATAAGGGGCATATCCTCCGTTTCCGATTCCGATTTCGTAGAGGAATATTGCAAACAACATTCGGTAAAGATAAAAAGATTTAAAGTGGACGCTTTAAAGCTTGCAAAAGAAAAGAAGATATCGCTTGAACTTTCTGCAAGGCTTTTACGCCGTGAAATTTTCGATTCTTTAGACTGCGACTTTGTCGCCACAGCCCACCACAAAGGCGACCTTGCCGAAACGGTGCTCTATCGCATAGCGAGAGGAACGGGACTGTCGGGGCTTAAAGGCATTGTCAGGCAGACGGGAAAATTTATCCGTCCGCTTTTAGATTTTTCTAAAGAAGAAATTTTAGACTTTGCCTCAAAAAACAATATTCCTTACGTCACGGACGAAACAAACTTGATAGACGAGGCGGACAGAAACTTTTTAAGGCTCAACGTTCTCCCTCTATTAAAAGAGCGTTTCCCCTCTTTTGAAAACAGCGCTTATCGGCTCGCCCTCGCCGCTCTAGAGGCGGACGACTATCTAAACGGCGTCATATCTGAGCCGATTAAGACAGAGGACGGCTATATGATAAAAAAGCCGTTTAAACACCCGTTTTTGCTCAAAAAAGAGATACTTTTATGCTTTAAACTTTTGGGCGTGGAGCACGACGTCGAAG
>FR901028.1:54534-58432 GCA_000437555.1 Acidaminococcus sp. CAG:917
AGAGCGTCATTTAAACGCCATAGTAAAGCTGACCGAAAATGTCAGTTCCAAAAGGCTCGATATGCCCTACCTTGTCACGGTATATATCGAAAAGGACGGGCTGGTATTCACCAAAGAGGGATATGACTGCGACAGTGCCCGCTCTATTTCGGACGGCGTGGATTTTAAAGAGGGTATAAACCTGTTCGATGCTCTCGAAGACGAAAAATTAAAGGATAAGCTGTCGCTCAAAGTTTTATCCGCTGACGAATTTAAATCGGAATTTGAAAGCGGAAAGCTAAAAGGCGCGCTCTATTGCGATTTGGATAAATTCCCGAGCGGCACCGTCCTGCGTTTCAGGCGCGACGGCGACTCGTTTGAGAAATTCGGTGGCGGAACAAAAAGCCTTGGCGACTTTTTGACCGACAAAAAATTTCCCGCTAGGCTGAGAGATAAATTGCTTGTGTTTGCCGCAGGAAATGATATACTTTTAATAAAGGATATAGAGATATCCGAAAAAATCAAATTAGACTTTAATACTAAACGGATTTTAGTAGTCGGAGGAAAAAATGTATAATTCTGATATCGAAAAGATTTTGGTTTCAAATGCCGAAATAGCGAAAAGAGCTGACGAGATTGCCGCACAGATTAACGCCGATTATAAAGGCAAACCCATACTTGTCGTGGGAATATTAAGGGGCGCGTCAATATTTTTGGCGGATATTTTCAAAAGACTCGAAGGCGACGTCGAACTTGACTTTATGTCGCTCTCAAGCTACGGAAACGGAACGAATTCCTCAGGCGAAGTCAAAATGATAAAGGATTTATCCGAACCCGTCGACGGCAAAAACATACTCATCATCGAAGACATAATCGATACGGGTATCACGCTTTCATACCTCATCAAGGTGCTTGAGGCGAGAAATCCGGAATCGATTAAACTTTGTGCCCTGCTCGATAAACCCTCGAGAAGAAAGGTGGAGCTAAAAGGCGACTATATAGGATTTGAAATACCCGACGAATACGTAGTCGGTTACGGCCTCGACTATGCCGAAAAATACCGCAACCTGCCCGACGTGTGCGTCCTTTCAAAAAAGGTGTATGAAAAATAAGCTACCTGAGGCTTTAATCGAACTTGCCGATTTTCTCGGTAAAGAAGCAACGCTTTACGCCGTAGGCGGAAGCGTGAGAAATTTTTTGCTCGGGCTCGGTTTCGACGATATCGACATAACGAGTGCACTTCCCCCGTCCCTGCTTATCGAAAAGCTGAAAGGCTCGAAGTTTAAAGTTGCCGACTCGAATCTCAGAGTCGGCACGGTGATTGTTACAAGCTGTGATTTTAAAGCGGAATATACATGCTTTCGGCAGGACAGCTACCCCGTGGGCGGTGCGCATACGCCTTCTAAAGTGGAGTTTTGTTCGGACATAACTCTCGACGCCAAAAGGCGGGATTTTAAAGCCAACGCCGTATATTACGATATATCCAAAGGCGAATTCGTCGACCCTCTCGGCGGTATTGAGGATATAAAAAACAAAATTCTTTCCGCCACGGTTGCACCCAAGAAAGTGTTTTCCGAAGACGGACTGAGAATTTTAAGGCTATGCCGATTTGCAGCCGAACTCGGTTTCGATATAGAAGACGGCACTATGGAGTGGGCGATAAAAATGTCGGACAACGTGCTCGACATCTCCAAAGAACGAATAGCAACAGAACTTAAAAAGATACTGTCCGCCGACGTCCGATATTCGTCGCTGAATAACGAATACGCCCATTATAGAGGGCTTAAACTGCTCGACCAAACTACGGTATTGACAAAACTGTTTCCCGTCCTTAAAGAAGGCAAAGGCGTGAGGCAAAATCCCAAATACCACGATTACGACGTGTTCGAACATATAATGCAAACAGTAAAATTTGCGCCGCCGTCAGTCAGGCTTGCCGCCCTGTTTCACGACGTAGCAAAGCCTATGTGCCTTGCCCGTGACGGCAATATGTATAATCATCCGCAAGAGAGCGCTCGGATTGCAAGAGAGCTGCTGGGTGCAAAAGGTCTCAAGCTTTCAAACGCCGAGGTAGAAAAAATCTGCCGTTTGATAGAAAATCATATGTATAACCTTTTAAACGAAACAAAGACGCCCAAGATAAGATGGTTTTTGGCAAAAAATCACGATATAGCCTATGACCTTATATCTCTTATCAGAGCGGACGCCATGGCGGCAAAAGGAGTTACCTCGCCGTCTGCCGACAGAATGGAATCGCTTTTTAACGATATGCTGAAAGCCGGCGTTCCTCTATGCGTAAAAGAGCTCAAAATAAAAGGAGAAGACGTCCTTGACGTCCGGCCTAAAATGCGCTCGGAAATTTTAAACAAAGTTTGGGAAAAATCGGTTAAATATTATCTTTTAACTTATGAAGAACAGTTAAAGGCTCTTGGCGACATAAAACGACAGATTATAAAGGAGAAAAAATGACAGCACTTTACATTCTTTTAGCGGTGGCAATTGCCCTGCTTATAACGCTCATCGTTATAGCCATCGTAAAAAAGACAAAAATAGACGCTTCTGCTTTCGACTCGACAAAAAACGAGATAAACACCACGCTCAAGATGAACAACGAAATGACGGCTAAAACTTTCGAACTGTCGTCGAAAAACGTCGAAGACAAACTCTCTGCTTTAAAGGACACCAACAACGCCATAGAACAGCGCATGGTGGCGTTTATGCAAAACGTCGATTCAAAACTCGACGCAATGCGCCAAGAAAGCGAAAAAAATTTAAACGAGGTCAGACGCGACAACGAAACTCAGCTCACAAAAATGAGAGAGACGGTGGACGAAAAACTGTCCTCCACCCTTGACGAAAGGTTTAATCAATCCTTTAAAATTATAAGCGACAGACTGAGCGAAATTAACAGAGGATTTATGGAAATGCAGTCTTTGCAGACGGGAGTAAACGACCTTAAAAAGATTTTTACCAACGTCAAACAGAGGGGTACATGGGGCGAAATTGCTCTGGATAACCTGCTAAGTCAGATACTCACTCCCGAGCAATATTCCAAAAACGTCAACATAACAAAAAACGAAAACGAAAGAGTGGATTTTGTCATCAATCTGCCCGGCAAAAAAGAAGAGACGGTCTATCTTCCCATCGACGCAAAATTTCCGATTGAGGACTATTTAAGGCTTGTAGAAGCGTCCGAAAAAGGCAACGTAGCGCAGATTGAAGAAGAAGGAAAAAATTTAGAACGCCGTATAAAGGCAGAGGCTCAATCGATAAGAGACAAATATATTCACCCGCCCAAGACGTGCGACTTTGCAATTTTATATCTTCCTGTCGAGGGCTTATACGCCGAAGTGATAAGACGTCCTCACCTTATAGAAGATTTGCAAACAAGGCTAAGGGTCGTCGTTTGCGGACCTACCACCCTTGCCGCCCTGTTAAACAGCTTGCAGATGGGATTCCGCACAGTGGCAATCGAGAAACGAAGCACGGAAATCGGCAAACTTCTTGAACAGTTCCGAAAGGACTTCGTTCAGTTTTCCGACCTTTTGGGGCAGACGAAAAAGAAACTCGAAAGCGTGCAGACGACAATCGACAACGCCGAGAAACGCACGCAGATAATCGGAAAAAGATTGCAATCCGTTTCGGCAATCACGGGCGAAAAAACTTCGCTTTTAGAGACAGCTTCAACATTAGTCGATATAGATAGCGACGACAGCGGAAACTGATATACATAGGACAAAAAAGAGGAGATATGAATCTGATTTATGCGGATATGCACAATCATACGACTTTCAGCGACGGGCAGCTTTCGCCCGAGCAGGTTTTGACGCGCCTCAAAAAGCTGGGAGCAAAAGCGTGCGCCATATCCGACCATGATACGGTGGACGCCCTGCCCGAAGCGGTGGAGACGGCAAAGGCG
>FR901028.1:58487-58729 GCA_000437555.1 Acidaminococcus sp. CAG:917
TATGCGTCAAAAGACGTCCATATTTTGGGTTACGGAATCGACTACCGCTCGGAAGAATTTTTGGACACGCTCAACACGGTCAAAGAATACCGCAAGGCAAGAAATATAAGGCTTTATGAAAAATTGCAAAGTATGGGCATTAAAATCGATTTGGACCCTGCCGCAAAGGGAGTCGGCAGAGTGCATTTTGCCCTGGCTATGGTTAAGGCAGGATATTGCCAAAATATCGGCGAGGCTTTCGA
>FR901028.1:58816-116530 GCA_000437555.1 Acidaminococcus sp. CAG:917
CCGTAAAAGCAATAGTTTCGGCAGGCGGCATACCGTGTCTTGCTCACCCCAAAGCCTATCTTACCGACAAGAGCGCCGAGCTGCTTATCTCGGGACTTGTAAAATACGGACTTAAGGCTCTCGAGGTGTCGTATCCTGCACACAACGAGACGGAAGAAAAGACGCTCAGGGCACTTGCGTCTAAATACCGCCTTATCCCGACGGCGGGAAGCGACTTCCACTACGAATCCTCCGACGGCTACAACGCCTCGTTTGTTCCCAAAATGGAAGAGGCGGACGTATTAAAACTTCTGCACGGAAACAAAACAAAATAAAGTTTAGTTTCAATTTGTCAATTTTAAGCTTTAGCCATTTTCCATATCAATTTTATTTGCTCATTTTCCTTACTCATTTTCTTTGCTCATCTACGATTTCCTTTATCCCTTTTATTTATTTCATTTATTCATTTCTTTTTGCTCTGAATTTTTTTGCAAAATATAAATCGGGCATTTGTTGTTTTATATGCAATTCGCCGCATCATTTTAAAGTCATATTTTAACTCCCGCTTTTTTTGTTTAAAAATTCAGTAATTCGACAAACTAAAGATATGTATCGGCCGAAAACTTCAATTTTTCGTCAAAAATTTATTTTTATTTTGCTTATTGCGCTTATTCTGTTGCAGGCGGCGATTTTTTCGGCAGCGATTTTTTCTCGTCAGGATTACCTCGTCGCGTTTGCTTTGGCAAATAATTCCGATAACGGCATAATCGACGCAAAAAATACTTTCGCGCTCAATGTGGAGATAAAAGGCGAAACGATTCCGTTCGAGGCGATTTTCAACGAATCGGCCGCCAAAACGACAAAACGTTTCGGATATTTAAACACCTACAAAGCGGCTTTGAAGTTTACCGACTGCGAGAAAGCGGCGGATTTTATATTCTTAAATCTGACAGCTTTTGCAAACGCTTTAAAACAGAAGTATGCCGTGGAATACATTCCGACGTCCTATTCGTTTAATTCCGGCAAAATATCCTATCATCAAGGAAGGGACGGATTGAATTTTTCAAAATCCGACTTTTACGAGACGGTATGCAAGGCAATAGACCTGAAGCTGGATAAGGTGAAAGTAGAGCTTGTCGAAAAGAAAGCGGAAGAACTTTCATCGTTTAAAAACAGCCACATTATCCGCGGACGCTTTTCGACGGCGTTTTATTCAAGCTCAAACGAGAGAGCGCACAACATTTCGCTTGCGGCTAAAAAGATAGACGGATACGTTTTAAATCCGGGCGAGACGTTTTCCTTTAACGAAGTCGTGGGAAAACGCACGAGAGAAAACGGATTCAAAGATGCGAAAGTAATTTTAAACGGCGAATTTACCGACGGCGTGGGCGGAGGAACATGTCAGGTTTCCACGACGCTTTATAACTGCGCTCTTCTTTCCGATATGCAGATAATCACTGTAAATCAGCATTCGTTGCCCGTATCATACGTTGCCCCGTCGTTCGACGCTATGGTGTCCGACAGCGCCGATTTAAAATTTAAAAATACGTCTCAAGCTCCCGTGACGGTGCATAGCTTTATCAAAGACAGAAATCTGTATTTTTATATGATAGGCGTTAAAGGCAGAGAAATACAACTTGTTTCCGAAACGCTTAGCGTCATACCCTATAAAACGCAGATAATTACAACGGACGAAGTAACGGAAAAGACGGTAAAAAGACAAGGCAAAAACGGTCTTATATCGCAAGGTTATATCGAAGTTTTTGAGGACGGAACAGTCAAAAAGGTTAAGATTAGGAAAAACACTTATAAGGCTCTCGACGAAATAATCTTGACGCCTAAACAAGATTTGCTTATTGACTATCTCCCATAAAATGGTATAATTGTTTTATACTAAATGATAGCGGAGGAATTTATGTCATATCTTGATACTTATCAAAATTTTTTAGAAAGCCCTGAGCTTACCGAAGAAGAAAAAGCAAGGCTTTTGGAACTTACCGAAGAAGAAAAGAAAGAAATGTTTGCAATTCCGCTCGCATTCGGAACGGCAGGAATGAGAGGAGTGCTCGACCAGGGCACAAACCGTATGAACCGTTTTACCGTTCGCAGAGCAACGGAAGGGCTTGCAAACTATATAGAAACTTTAGGAGAACAGGCAAAACAGCAAGGCATCGTCATTTCATACGATACAAGACGTATGTCAACGGAATTTGCCATACTTGCGGCAAAAGTGTTGGACGCGCACAATATAAAGGTTTTTCTTTTTGAAAACGTCCGTCCCGTTCCCGTTTGCTCGTTTGCAATAAGGCATTTAAACGCGATAGCCGGCATTATGATAACCGCATCGCACAACCCCAAAATTTACAACGGATACAAAGTATACGGCGAGGACGGCGCGCAAATGTCGCCCGAAGCCACGGCAAAGGTAGTCGAATTTATCGACAAGCTTGACTATTTCGGAATTGCCGAAGCCGACGTCAAACTCGATAAAGAATCCATTGTCGGCAAAGACAATTTAAAAGTTGATGCAAACGTCACTATAATAGGAAAGTCGCTCGACAACGCCTATTTTAAAGAGATACAAAAACTTTGCCTTTCTGCCGACGCCGTGAAGAAAGTGGGTAAAAACATCAAAATAGTTTATACCCCCATTCACGGAAGCGGATATATGCCCGTGACGACGATACTCGATATTATGAATATCCCCGTGACCGTCGTGCCCGAACAGGCAAAGCCCGACACGGAATTTTCAACCGTCAAAGTGCCGAATCCCGAAGAGAGCGACGCGCTTAAAATGGCAATCGAACTTGCCGACAAAATCGGCAGCGATATCTGCATAGGCACCGACCCCGACTGCGACAGAATGGGCGTGGCAATAAGAAACAGAGAGGGCAAATTCGTGCTTTTAAACGGCAACCAGATTGGCGCGCTCCTTTGCGACTATATACTGCTCCGTCATAAGCAAAACGGCACCCTGCCCGCTAACGCCGCTATCGTAAAGACAATAGTCACCACCAATCTCGCAAACGAGATTGCCGCATCATACGGCGTCAAAACTTTTGACGTTTTGACAGGCTTTAAGTTTATCGGCGAAAAAATCAAAGAGTGGGAAAAGACGGGCGAATATACCTTTATGTTCGGCTATGAGGAAAGCTACGGATATCTCAGCGGCACGCACGCCAGAGATAAAGACGCCGTGGTCGCCTCTATGCTGTTTGCCGAAATGGCTTGCTTCTATGAGGCAAAAGGCTCTTCCGTATTCGACCGCCTTATGGAAATTTTCGACACGTTCGGATATTATATCGAAAAATCCGTCTCAATCTTCTATGAAGGTCTTGACGGAATGGAAAAAATGAGCGCGATTATGGATAAGGCAAGAAGCACCGCCCTTGATAAAATCGACGAAAAGAAAGTTGTTTCGACAAGCGACCTTTTAAATCAAATAGTTATAAACGCCGACGGCTCGAAAGAAGATACACACCTGCCCAAAACTAACGCCATTAAGTGGAAACTCGACGGCGGCGATTGGGTTTGCGTCCGTCCTTCCGGCACAGAGCCTAAACTCAAAATATACGTTGCAACAAAGGCAGGCTCGTCCGACAAAGCAAACGCCATAGCGGAAAAATACGTGGCGTATATGAAAGCGTTTTTATCCTGACGCGTAATACCGTTGGGCAAAAATGCTCGGTTTGAAAAACTCGAAAAATTTGACGGCAGGATTTAAAAAGTTTTGCGATGAATTGTCAAACTAAGTGCAACACTTGAAAGTATAATTAACCTTTGCATTTAAAAAAGCACCCTTCGGGTGCTTTTTCCATTATAAATATTTAAAATATTCTCTCTATGTTTATTTTTCAATCGCCTGAGATTG
This sequence comes from Acidaminococcus sp. CAG:917, assembly GCA_000437555.1. Taxonomy (GTDB): domain Bacteria; phylum Bacillota; class Clostridia; order Christensenellales; family CAG-917; genus CAG-917. The sequence goes on from FR901028.1 coordinate 62,667, forward strand.
ATAGTCTTTTACCTCTGAGGGAACCGAAGCTATAGAGCTATTATCTATATCCGTTATCACAAGAGAATAATCCGACACCACTTTTGAGTTTTCAAGAATATGATATAAAACTCCAAAGCTGCCGTTTTCGATAATGAGCTCCGCATTGCTTCCCTCCATAGGCATTGCCGTGATTTTCGAATTCTCGAGGAAAAGCTGAGGGAATATATAATTGAAAAACAAATTGTCTTCTAAAAAGGTATATTCGTTGTAGGCGCTGAAACTTTCGTTGCCGAAGACGCTCAAAGGATATTCTGCAGGGGAAGCATAAACGCCTTTCGTTGCGCTGTAAAGAGCAAATTCTCCGTCGGGATTTTTTATCGGAGCGGAATTCTCAACCGACGTATAATTTTTGAGTGAAATGCTATATTGCGTCTCGCCTTCAACATACTTATATTCCTTTGTCGAATATGTCTCGCCGTTTGTCTCATTTACCGTTTCGACGTATGAAATTTTTGACACGTTGTCAACAGAAGCCGTTGCCGTTTCCGACCATATTGCCGTGTCGGAGTCTGCTGCCGCGTCGTATCTTATCTCTTTTATAACTATGGTATAGCTTTTAGCTTTCTTAACCAGGTTATAAAGATAATCAAACGTCATATCTTCGTAAAACATCGGTGACTCCGTTTCAGGCGTCTGACTCTCGCCTTTATCAGACGGATTTGAATTGTTTTTGCTGCTTCCGTTACAGGCGGCAAAAACGACTGCCGACAGTATAACGATGAGCAATACAGATAATAATACCAAAAACTTTCTTTTCATTTTGTCTCACCTTTAAATTTACTTTAGTGTCATTTTACTTTATATAATAAAAAAAAGCAATCTTTTATCTTTAAAGATTGCCTTAATTCCGTGTTTTTAATTTGCACCGCTTCAGTCCGACTTTGCTCAAACGGCAAAGTGATTATCCTTTGTCGCTATTCCGCGTCAATTGTCGAAACATTCATAGTAATTTCCTCAAGCACGTCAAGCAAAACTCTTACCGTATCGAGAGACGTAAACACGGTTACGTTGTTTTCGACGGCGCATTGCCTTATCTGAGAGCCGTCCGAAAGCCTGTGTTCCGAACGGACGTCTCTTGTGTTTATGACGTAGGTGACGTATCCCTGCCTTATTGAATCGAGCATATCGGTTGACCCTTCGCTTATTTTTTTCCTTATCCTCGTTTTAATGCCGTTGCTCTTTAAAAACTTTGCCGTTCCCTCGGTGGCTTCTATGTTGAAGCCGAGATTGTAAAAACGCCTTATTAAAGGAAGCGCTTCGCTCTTATCGTCGTCGGCTATCGTAATCAGCACCGTGCCGTAATTCTGCACTTTGACTCCCGCCGCCGCAAGCGCTTTATACAGCGCTCTCGTCAGAGTTTTGTCATATCCTATCGCTTCGCCCGTCGATTTCATCTCGGGAGAGAGGTGCGAATCCATGCCTCGTAGTTTCGCAAACGAAAAAGCGGGAACTTTGACGTACCAACGCTTTTTCTCGTCGGGATAAATTTTATCGAATCCCTGCTCTTTCAAGCTCTTGCCCAAAATAACGAGCGTTGCGATATCGGCAATCGGATAACCGGTAGCCTTTGACAGAAAAGGAACGGTTCTCGACGAACGCGGATTGACCTCGATAATATAAACGTTTTCGTCCTTATCCACAATAAACTGAATGTTGTAAAGCCCCTTTATTCCTATTCCCCTGCCAAGTTTCAAGGTGTAGTCTAAAATGGTATCCTTAACCTTTTGCGAAATGCTGAACGTGGGATAAACGCTTATCGAATCGCCCGAATGTACGCCCGTCCTTTCGACGAGTTCCATAATGCCGGGGACGAAGACGTCCTTGCCGTCGCATACGGCGTCTACTTCCACTTCCTTTCCGCTGATGTATTTATCCACCAAAACGGGTTTATCCTCATCGATTTCGACGGCAGTTTTTAAATAGTGGCGAAGCTGCTGTTCGTTTGCTACAATACGCATTGCCCTGCCTCCCAAGACAAAGCTCGGACGGACAAGCACGGGATAGCCTATCTCTCCTGCCGCTTTTATGCCCTCTTCGATATCCGTAACCGCTCTGCCTTTGGGCTGCGGAATTTTTAGCGACGCCAAAAGTTTTTCAAAAGCGTCGCGGTTTTCCGCCTTTTCGATTGCGGCGCAGTCGGTGCCGATGATATTGACGCCCCTGTCCGTAAGCGGTTGAGCAAGGTTTATCGCAGTCTGACCGCCAAGCGAAGCTATTACTCCTTCAGGCTTTTCAAATTCAATCACGTTCATGACGTCCTCTGTGCATAGCGGCTCAAAATAAAGCTTGTCCGACGTCGTATAATCCGTCGAAACGGTTTCGGGATTGTTGTTAATAATTATGGCTTCGTATCCCGCTTGCTTTATGGTTTTTACGGCATGCACGGTGGAGTAGTCAAATTCGACGCCCTGACCTATACGGATAGGTCCGCTGCCCAAAACGACTACTTTTTTGTTTTCCGACACAACCGATTCGTTCTGCTTTTCATACGTCGAATAAAAATAAGGGATATAGCTGTCAAACTCGGAAGCACAGCTGTCAATCATTTTGTATACGGGTTTAATGCCTTTCTTTTGACGCATATTATAAATTTCAAGCTCGTCTGTTTGCCAAAGTCTTGCGACAGCCTTATCCGAAAAGCCGAACGTCTTTGCCTCTATAAGACATTCCGTATCGCCCTTGTTTTCTTTTAATTTTTCTTCGATATCGATGATATGCTTTATCTTTGAGATAAAAAACACGTCTATCTTAGTTGCCTTTGCAATTTCCTTCGGCGGGGTTTTAAGTCTTAAAAGCTGAGCTATGGCATAAAGTCGGTCGTCCGTGCCTCTTTCGATATATTCAAACAGTTCCGCTTTCGACATAGAATCGAATTTTGCCATATACACGTGGTCTACGCCTATCTCAAGGGAGCGGACGGCTTTTAAAAGGCTTTCCTCTATCGTTCTGCCCACGCTCATTACTTCGCCGGTCGCTTTCATCTGAGTTCCGAGACAGTTGTTTGCGTCCTCGAATTTGTCAAACGGAAAACGCGGCATTTTGGTTACCACATAGTCGAGTGACGGCTCAAAAGAAGCGGGAGTATTGGCAAGCATAATTTCGTCGAGGTTCATTCCTATGCCAATCTTTGCCGATACTCTTGCAATGGGATATCCGCTGGCTTTACTCGCAAGCGCAGACGAACGGCTGACTCTCGGATTTACTTCTATAAGATAATATTGAAAAGATTTCGGGTCTAAGGCAAACTGCACGTTGCAACCGCCCTTTATTTTTAATGCTCTGATGATTTTGAGCGCCGACGACCTTAGCATCTGATATTCTCTGTTTGTGAGAGTCTGCGACGGACAAAAGACAATCGAATCGCCGGTATGTATACCGACGGGGTCAAAATTTTCCATATTGCAAATTGCAATCGCCGTGTCGTTTGCGTCACGCATTACTTCGTATTCGATTTCTTTATAACCCTTTATACTCTTTTCGACAAGCACCTGGTGAGTGGGCGACAGATAAAGTGCGTTTTTGATTATCTCCAAAAATTCCGTTTCGTTGTCGGCAAAACCGCCGCCCGTGCCGCCCAAAGTGAAAGCGGGTCTTAAAACGACGGGATATCCTATCTTCTTTACCGCCTCCAAGCCTTCCTCGACGGAATTTGCGATTTCCGACGGCAAAACGGGTTCGCCCAGTCTTTGACATAACTCTTTGAACAGTTCACGGTCTTCCGCCATTTCGATACTTTCGCTGCTCGTTCCCAAAAGCTCTACACGGCACTCTTTGAGTATGCCTTTTTTCTCAAGCTGCATGGCAATGTTAAGCCCCGTCTGACCGCCTATACCGGGGATTATCGCGTCCGGTCGTTCATACCTTATAATTCTTGCGACGTATTCGAGCGTCAACGGCTCCATATAAACTTTGTCGGCAACGGACGTATCCGTCATAATGGTTGCCGGGTTAGAGTTGCAAAGCACAACCTCATAGCCCTCTTCTTTAAGGGCGAGGCAAGCCTGCGTTCCAGCATAGTCGAATTCCGCCGCCTGACCTATAACAATAGGTCCGCTTCCTATAACAAGTATCTTTTTTAAGTCTTCTCTTTTGGGCATTTATTTTTTCTCCTTCATCGAAATGATGAATTTGTCAAACAGATATGAGCTGTCGCAAGGTCCGGGACAGCTTTCGGGGTGATATTGCACGCTGAAAATGTTGTCCTCTTTACACTCTACACCCTCCACCGTGTTGTCGAGAATGTTGACGTGCGTTACTGTGAGCGGCGTGCCCTCTAGGCTCTTGGCGTCGACGGCATATGAATGGTTTTGCGACGTCACTTCCACTTTGCCGTTTTCAAGATTGCGGACGGGGTGATTTCCTCCCCTGTGTCCGAATTTGAGTTTATACGTCTTTGCGCCGTATGCGAGCGATATGAGCTGATGACCTAAACAAATTCCGAAAACGGGGTATTTGCCCTTTATCTTTTTAATAAGCTCGATGACAGGCTCGACGTCGGTCGGGTTGCCGGGGCCGTTTGAAAAAAACACGCCGTCGGGTTTAATTTTAGCAATCTCTTCCGCCGTCGTGTTCCATGGAACGACAATGACGTCGCACTCTCTTTCGTTTAAAGAGCGGACGATATTAAGTTTTATACCGCAGTCAACAGCGACGACCTTAAACTTTGCGCCTTTGACTTTCGACTCCCACGCCTTTTTACAGCTTACGCGGCTGACAGCGTCGGTTTTGAGCGGAGTAGTTTTTAAAATTTCCAACGCCTTATCTATAGGCGTATCCGCACTCGTGATGAGCACTTTTCTGCTTCCGAAATCCCTTATGGAACGGGTGAGCTGACGTGTATCCACACCGCTTATACCCGTGACGTTATACTTCTTCATAACGTGGTCAAGCGTTGCCACGCTTCCGAAATTTGACGGCTCATCGTTATATTCTTTGACTACAAGCCCCCCGATTGTCGGAGTTTTCGTTTCATAGTCCCACGCCGTCATTCCGTAATTGCCGATGAGCGGATAAGTCATAACAACCGTCTGATAAGTATAAGAAGGGTCGGATACAATTTCTTGATATCCAACCATAGAAGTGTTAAAAACTATTTCCGTTACCTTTTCGCTTTTGGAGCCGAAATAATAGCCGAAGTATTCGCTTTTGTCCTCAAAAACAAGTTTTGCGTCAAACTTTTTCATTGTGACCTCTTTTGTCTTATATCTAAACCTGCACTTAAAAACTGTTTGAACAGCGGGTGAGGTTTGTTTGGTCTGCTTTTAAATTCGGGGTGAAACTGAACGCCCACATAAAACGGCATGTCGCTTATTTCCACCGCCTCGACAAGACGGTTGTCGGGTGACGTTCCGCAAACAGTGAGTCCCGCTTCGACGAATTGCTGTCTGTAAACGTTGTTAAACTCATAGCGGTGGCGGTGTCTTTCGTCTATTTTATCCAATCCGTAAGCTTTTCTCATTACGGTATGCGGAGCGATACCGCAGGGATAACTGCCAAGCCTGAGTGTGCCGCCCTTGCCGATTTCATCGCTTTGCCCCGGCATAAAATCGATAACCTTATGAGCGCACTCTTTATCGAATTCGCCGGAGTTGGCGTCCGATATTCCCAAAACGTCCCTTGCGTATTCGATGACGGCAATTTGCATTCCTAAGCATATTCCGAAATACGGCACGCCATTTTCACGCGCGTATTTTGCGGCAAGAATCATTCCCTCAATACCTCTTTGTCCAAAGCCTCCGGGAACAATGATTGCGTCTACCTCGCCGAGCGCAGACTCGACCGTTTCGTTTGTGAGCGTTTCGGAATCTATCCACTTTATCTCGACATCCGAATCAAGCGAATATGCCGCATGCTTCAACGCTTCAGATACGGACAGATAGGCGTCGTGCAAACGCACGTATTTACCTACCAATCCCACCGTTATATTTTGCTTCCTGTTTTTTATCTTGTCAATCATTTCACGCCATTCTTTAAGGTTCGGTTCTTTAGTTTTTATCGAAAGTTCACGGCACACAATTCCCGAAAAGTTTTGCTTTTCCAGCATGAGCGGAGCTTCGTATAAAACGGGGATTGTCATGTTTTCAAACACGCAGTCGCGTTTGACGTTACAAAAGAGGGATATCTTGTCAAATATACTTTTTTCCAAAGGCTCGTCGCATCTGAGCACTATTATGTCGGGATTTATTCCCATACCCAAAAGCTCTTTGACGGAGTGCTGCGTGGGTTTGGATTTATGCTCGTCGCTGCCCTTTAAATAAGGAACTAAAGTGACGTGTATAAACAAGCTGTTTTCTCTGCCTACCTCGAGGGATATCTGTCTTACCGCTTCGATAAAGGGCTGCGATTCTATATCGCCTATGGTTCCGCCTATCTCGGTGATGACGACGTCGGCGTCCGTCTTTTTTGCAACGGCGTATATAAACTGTTTTATCTCGTCCGTGACGTGAGGTATGACCTGAATTGTAGAGCCTAAATATTCGCCCCTTCTTTCTTTGTTTAAAACGTTCCAATAAATCTTGCCCGTCGTAAGGTTGGAATATTTATTGAGGTTTTCATCGATAAATCTTTCATAATGTCCGAGGTCGAGGTCGGTTTCCGCTCCGTCTTCGGTGACGAACACCTCGCCGTGCTGATAAGGACTCATGGTTCCGGGGTCTACGTTGATATACGGGTCGAGTTTTTGCGCCGCAACCTTTAACCCTCTCGCCTTTAAAAGTCTGCCCAGCGATGCCGCCGTTATTCCTTTGCCGAGCCCCGAAACGACTCCGCCCGTTACAAATATATATTTTGTCATATCCTCTCCTTTTCCGAAATTTACGCAATTTATATTGCCTTTGATTTAAAAATATTTCGTTTGCTTGTTTTTGCCCGATACATAAACTTTCACTGATTATATGCAGCCGATTGGGCCGTCTTTTTAAACTCCGCTGTCGCCGTAGTTTGAAAGCACTCTTGCCGACGGGTCGTCAACCTTGCAACCCGGCCAAGTTTCGTTAGGCATCCAGAATGCGGGAATCATTTGCGACTGCCCCGTGTAATATTTTTCGAATATTTCACGGTAAAGGAGCGACTCTTTAGATATCGGCGGAACGTGAGCGTATTTCTTTCTCTTTTCTTCAAATTCCGCATCGGTATATTTTCCGTTTGCGTATTCTTTTAAATAATCGACCATAGAATGTCCCACGGCGTCGGAAAATGCCGCTTTTTCTCTCATAAGAATATCGTGAGGCAAATAGCTTCCGTCCTCAAAAGCGTGACGCAAAAGATATTTACCCTTGCCGTATACGTTCATCTTCTTTTGAGCGTCTATCGCCATAACGTAGCTTGCAAAATCGAGGTCACCGAACGGAACGCGTGCCTCTATCGAGTTTACGGATATGCATCTGTCCGCTCTTAAAACGTCGTAATAGTGAAGCTCTCTTATTCTCTTTTGCGATTCTTTTTGAAATTCGTCTGCCGACGGCGCAAAGTCGGTGTATTTATATCCGAAAAGCTCGTCCGATATCTCGCCCGTAAGTAACACTCTGATATCCGTGTTTTCGTGTATGTATTTGCAAACAAGATACATTCCCATGCTTGCCCTTATAGTGGTGATATCATACGTTGCTAAAAGCTCTATCACTTTTTCGAGAGAATCGATGACCTGCTCTTTCGTCATTATGACCTCGGTGTGATCGGAATGAATGTATTGTGCCACCTGCCTTGCGTATTTAAGGTCGATTGCGTCTCCCTCCATACCGATTGCAAACGTCCTTATCGGAGTTTTGTATTCTTTTGCGGCTATTGCGCAGACAAGCGAGGAATCAAGCCCGCCTGACAGCAAAAATCCCACTTTGGCGTCGGATATAAGCCTCTTTTTAACGGCTGCTACAAGTTTTTCTTTAATGTTTCTGCAAACGGTTTCAAGGTCGTCCGATACGGTTTTGTCAACCTCTGTCATGTCCCTGTAACAGACAAACTTACCGTCCTCATAATAATGTCCGGGAGGAAACGGAAAAATTTTATCCACAAGCCCCATAAGACTTTTCGGCTCTGAAGCAAACATTATATTTTGCGACTTTGTATAACCGTAGTAGAGCGGGCGGATTCCTATCGGGTCCCTTGCCGCTATAAACTTGCCTTTTTTGCCGTCGTATATGACAAGCGCAAATTCCGCATCGAGCATTTTAAACATCGAAACGGAATACTTTTCGTAAAGCGGAAGAAGTATTTCGCAATCGCTGTCGCTTTTAAAACTATATTCGCTTTTAAGTTCTTCTTTTATCTTCCGATATCCGTATATCTCTCCGTTGCAAACGACATAATTTCCGTTTAAGGTAAAAGGCTGCATACCTTCAGCGGTCAGCCCCATAATCGAGAGCCTGCCAAAGCCCATTATTCCGTCTTTTAATCCGACTACTTTCATATCGTCAGGACCTCTCGAGTGCGTCTTATACAATGCCTCTTTTATGTCCTCGCACTCTATATCCCTTCCCGTATAACACATTATCGTACACATTTTTTACCTCTCAAAAATTTCTTTGCCGTTTGCTTGATTTGTCGGTTTTTTTTCCTCATTTGCTTTTAGCACCCACACGGTAACCCGCCTACGCTTTTACGTCCTCACGGTTTAACGCACTTGCGCTTGTCTTTCGGTTGAGTTTTTCGTTTTAGCCTAAATAAACCGCTTTAAACTTTCTTTTTACACGATAAACAACACTTTTTGCCCTAATTTTTATTTTGGGATACGGTGTTGTTTTACGTCCTTTTATCTTTTAAATTTTTCTGCGTTTATATTTTGCCGTTTAATCTGCATTTCCCTCTCGGCATTTGCCGAGAGGGAATTTTGTTTTATTTTGAATCCTGCAAAGCGTCATATCCTTCTTCGCCGGTTCTTACTTTTACTACGTTTTCAACGTCGTATACGAAAATCTTTCCGTCGCCTATTTCGCCTGTATAGAGCGCCGCCTTTGCCGCGTCTATGACTGCCGAAACAGGAACCTTCGATACCACGATATCTACCTGCACTTTAGGCAACAGATTTACCGTAACCGGAACGCCTCTGTAATATTCCTTCTTGCCTTTCTGCTGTCCGTAACCCATGACGTGTGATACGGTCATGCCTGTGATTCCTATTTCCGTCAACGCCGCATTGAGCTTTTGCAATCTTTCCTCTTTGCATATAATCTGCACTTTGGTAAACTTATGTTCTTTATCGTCTGCCGCCGCAGCTTTTTCAACGCCGCTCTTCTTCTCGCTCGAAACGGATATGGAAGTGTCCTCGTCTAAAACTATTCTGCCTTCTACGTCGAATTCGCCTTTTAATCCTTCCGCTCCTTCGTATGCCAAGGCATAAGAAGCTACGTTCGGTGCAAAATCGGCATATGCGTTGATAAGTCCGTGTTCGGATACGTCAAGTCCTTTTGTTTCCTCTTCGGGTTTTACTCTGAGTCCCGCCGTCTTTTTGATGATAAAGAAGAACAGTGTCATAAGTAAAGCCGTATAAGCGCAAACCGTGACTATGCCGAGAGTCTGTATTCCGAGCTGATACCAGTCGCCCGTATAAAAAAGTCCTTTAAGTCCTGCCGGAGCGTTGGGGTTTGCCAAAAGTCCTACCGCTATCGTTCCCCAAATTCCGTTTGCAAGATGCACTCCGACTGCGCCGACGGGGTCGTCAATATGCAATTTGAGGTCGATAAATTCTATCACAAGCACCACCAAGAATCCCGAAACAAGTCCTACGACGGTAGCTCCGATTGCGTCCAATGCCGCACAGCCCGCAGTGACTCCGACAAGTCCCGCAAGACAGGCGTTGATACACATCGACACGTCGGGCTTTTTGTTTTTAATCCAGGTAAAGATAAGCGTAGTGCACGTTGCCACCGCAGGGGCTATAGTTGTGTTCAAAAAGATTGTGGCAAGTTCGGATACGCTTGTCGCCGCCGCTCCGTTGAAGCCGTACCAGCCGAACCAGAGTATGAATGCGCCGAGTGCGCCGAGCGGAATGGAATGTCCCATAATAGCGTTTACTTTGATGACCTTACCTTTTTCGTCACGTTCGTATTTTCCGATTCTCGGTCCGACCATGATAGCTCCTATCAATGCGGTGAGTCCGCCCACCATATGTATTGCCGTAGAGCCTGCGTAATCATAGAATCCCATCTGTGCAAGCCAGCCGCCGCCCCAAATCCAGTGAGCTTCGATAGGATACACGACAAGAGAAATTATCGCCGAATAAATACAATATGCCGAAAACTTCGTTCTCTCTGCCATGGAGCCTGAAACGATTGTCGCCGCAGTTGCGCAAAACACAAGGTTGAACACAAACTTAGATGCCTCTGTCAGACCCTCCTCGGGAGAGGCGATAAACTCCGTAAACTTACCGAACAAATCCAGGTTCGGTATGCCCACAAGTCCTGCCAAAGCGTCCTCGCCCATCATAAGTCCGTAACCTAAAAGCATAAATACTACCGTGCCTATGCAAAAGTCCATAAGGTTTTTCATTATAATGTTGCCGGCGTTCTTTGCACGGGTAAATCCCGTTTCAACCATTGCAAATCCTGCCTGCATAAAAAAGACCAATGCCGCACCGATTAAATACCAAAATTCTGTAGTCATAAAATACTCCTTTTGAGCTTATACTCCGAAAAGCAGCTCTCCGTATGTCGGGAACGGCCAACATTCTTTTGAACATACCGTTTCCGCTTCGTCAGCCAAAAGACGGAGCCTGCTCATGGCCGGAAGCACCCGGTCACGTATTTTTGCCGACTCGCAAACTACGTCGCTTTCCTCTTTTGCCTTAATCACTTCGTCTTCGAGTTCGCCCGCCATATCGAACATGGCGTCGGATATAGTTGAAAGTTTAGAAATCGTCTTTGTTTCAAACATACATTCTACCTTCTCCGAAACCGTTTTCTTTTTAATTACCGTATCGCAAAGCTCGCCTACATATTTTTCTATTGCCGGCAAAATCTGTTTTTTTGCCATATCCGCCATCGTGTTCGCTTCGATAATCACCGTTTTGCAATAGTTTTCAAGCATTATCTCACATCTCGATTCAAGTTCTTCCTTTGTAAAAATTCCATGAGATATAAGCATATCCGCATTCTTTTTATCAAGAAGATGAGGCATACAGTCCGCCGTCGTCTTATAGTTTGAAAGTCCTCGTCTTTCGGCTTCGGCAATCCATTCGTCGTCATAGCCGTTGCCGTTGAAAATTATTCTCTTGTGGTCCTTTATCGTCTTTTTGATGACTTCTTGAAGTTTTGCTTTAAAATCCTGAGCCCCTTCCAGCTTGTCGGCATATTGCTTTAAAGATTCCGCAACCGCCGCGTTCAGCATCATATTGGCGCACGCTATGCTGTTTGACGAGCCGAGCATCCTGAATTCAAACTTGTTTCCCGTAAAAGCAAACGGCGACGTCCTGTTGCGGTCGGTAGTGTCTTTAATAAATTTAGGCAACACGTCGACGCCGAGCTTCATTTGCTTTTTCTCTCTTGCGCTGTATGGCTTATCGTTTTCAATCGCTTCAAGCACCGCGCTGAGTTCTTCGCCCAAAAACATCGATATGACCGCGGGCGGAGCTTCGTTTGCTCCGAGACGGTGGTCGTTGCCCGCCGTCGCAACGGACAGTCTCAATAAATCCTGATAGTCGTCAACCGCCTTAATTACGGCGCAGAGGAATATCAAAAATTGTGCGTTTTCATAAGGCGTTTCGCCGGGGGTGAGCAGATTTACTCCCGTATCCGTCGTCATTGACCAGTTGTTGTGCTTGCCGCTTCCGTTGACTCCTGCAAAAGGTTTTTCGTGCAACAGGCATACAAGGTCATGACGCTTTGCCACCTTTTGCATTATCTCCATCGTAAGTTGGTTTTGGTCGGTTGCAATGTTCGTCGTCGAATATATCGGGGCAAGTTCGTGTTGTGCGGGCGCGACTTCGTTATGTTGAGTCTTTGCAAGAATACCGAGTTTCCAAAGTTCGTCGTTGAGGTCGTGCATAAAGTCAATAACTCTGGGCTTTATAACTCCGAAATAATGGTCGTCCATCTCCTGACCCTTAGGCGGTTTTGCGCCGAAAAGCGTTCTGCCCGTATAAATCAAATCGGGTCTTTGGTCATACAGCTTTTTGTCCACCAAAAAATATTCTTGCTCAGGTCCGACGCTCGTTTTAACGCACTTTGCCGTATCGTTTCCGAACAGTTTTAAGATTCTTAGCGCTTGCTTGTTTAATGCCTCCATAGAACGCAGAAGCGGAGTTTTTTTGTCAAGTGCCTCGCCTCCGTATGAACAGAAAGCGGTGGGAATACATAGCGTTTTATCCTTTATAAACGCATAACTCGTCGGGTCCCACGCCGTATAACCTCTTGCCTCAAACGTTGCCCTGAGTCCTCCCGACGGGAAACTCGAGGCGTCGGGTTCGCCCTTTATAAGTTCCTTTCCCGAAAACTCCATAATCACTCTGCCGTCGGGAGCGGGACTGATAAATCCGTCGTGTTTTTCCGCCGTGATACCCGTCAAAGGTTGAAACCAGTGCGTGTAGTGCGTCGCACCCTTTTGAACCGCCCAATCTTTCATTGCCGTTGCAACGGCGTTAGCGACCGATAGGTCGAGGGTTGCGCCCTCGTCGATAGTTTTTCTCAGCGAATTGTATACGTCCGCAGAGAGCATAGAGCGCATAACTCTGTCGTCAAAAACCATACTTGAAAAATAATCCGATACCGTTTGCATAAATTTTTCTCCTTTTAAATTTTTCGGCAATGCCTGTTTCACGGCATAAAAAAAAGCGTCTTCGAGACTAAGTCTCAAAGACGCCTTTGCCTTTTTCGCTTGCATTATACAAAAGGTTTTTTTTGTTGTCAACGATTTTTTTTAAATTTTTTTTCTCTTTTTTTTAGTTTGTTACTTATCTCTTTTCTCTTTTTTCGGCGCATATAAATATATATATAAAAGAGAGTATCATACCCTATCCTATTATTTTTTTCGCTGAATTGTACTCATTTTAATCTGCCGCCGAAGATTGCCTACCGCTGTTAAATCAAATGCGACTATCCTTTTAAAATTCATACGGCTAAAAGGCAAAATCTTTACCTTTTTTTACCGCAATTTTAAGACAAATTTTTTTGCTCGGTTGTTGACAACCTTAAAATACTGTGCTATAATCTCGCTGAAAATGAGCAAAGACGTTCGTTTCAGAGTTTTGACGACTCTGAAAAGGGCGTCTTTTTTTATTTGCAAAAATTACTAAGAGGTCACAAATGGATTTAAAAGAAGGTCAAATCAGAATACCGTCGGGCTGTGCCGTAAGCGCCGTCATCTCGAGAAGCGGACAAGCGATAAACGGAGAGAAAATCATAAAAAGCATGGTTCCGATGCACGAGAGGTCAAACGGTCTCGGAGGCGGATTTGCGGCATACGGAATATACCCCGATTATGCCGACTTTTACGCATTTCATATGTTTTTCGATTCACGGATTTCAAAACAGAACTTTGAAACGTATATTAAAGAATTTTTCGAGATAGTCAAATCGGAGATTATTCCGATAAAAAAGATAAAGTCTATCGTGGACGAACCTTTGATAATGAGATATTTTCTTTCTCCTATGAAATCGCGCCTTGCCGACGCACAGCTTGACGAACGCGAATTTGTGGCAAGGACGGTAATGCATATAAACTCTGATATAAGCGGAGCGTGTGTAGTTTCAAGTGGTAAAAATATGGGCGTCTTTAAAGCCGTGGGATATCCTGAGGACGTAGGCGAGTTTTACCGCCTCAGTGAATACGAGGCATATATGTGGACGGCGCACGGAAGATATCCGACAAATACTCCGGGCTGGTGGGGCGGCGCTCACCCTTTCGGACTTTTGGATTATACCGTAGTCCATAACGGCGAGATATCGTCATACGATGCAAACAGACGTTTTATAGAAATGTTCGGATATAAATGCACTCTGCAAACGGATACGGAAGTCATAACTTATATCGCCGATTATCTTTTACGCAGACAAAAGCTGACCCTCGCCGAAACGGCATCGGTTATTGCGGCACCTTTCTGGAGCACGATTGAAAAATGCTCAAAGGAGCAAAAAGAAAAACTGACCTATTTGAGATACGTATTTTCCTCTTTGCTGATAACGGGTCCTTTTTCCATAATACTCGGCTTTGACGGCGGACTTATGGCATTGAACGACCGATTAAAACTGCGTTCCATGGTGACGGGCGAAAAAGACGATTTGTTTTTTATAGCAAGTGAAGAAGCCGCCATAAGAGCTATGGAACCGAAAGCGGAAAACATCTATTCCCCCGACGGCGGCGAGCCGATAATAGTAAAAGTAGAAAAGGAGGCACAAAAGTGAAAGCAGATTATCTTTACCCCGAATATGAAATCATAAGAAACGACGCACTTTGCACAAAGTGCCGTCTTTGCGAAAAAGAATGTTCAAACGGCGTGCATTTCTTTATTGCGGAAAAAGGAATACTTGCGTCGGACTCGTCAAAATGCGTAAACTGTATGCGTTGCGTTGCTACCTGTCCCGTCCATGCAATTAAAATCGTAAAGAGCGGAGCCGATTTTACTTACAACGCGAACTGGACGTCGGACGTGATAAGAGAAATTTTCAAACAGTCGGCAACGGGCGGTGTTTTGCTCTCTTCTATGGGAAATCCCAAACCTTTGCCCGTCTATTGGGATAAAATTTTACTTAATGCCTCGCAGGTGACAAACCCCTCTATCGACCCGCTCAGAGAGCCTATGGAAACAAAGCTATTTTTGGGAAAAAAGCCGTCGAACATTGTCCGAGACGAAAACGGCAAAATGGTTTTAAATACTCCTCCGTCGCTTGAGCTTTCCCTGCCCGTAATGTTTTCGGCAATGAGCTACGGTTCGATAAGCTACAACGCTCACGAATGCCTTGCCCGCGCGGCAACGAAGCTCGGCACTTTTTACAACACGGGAGAAGGCGGGCTTCACAAAAACTTTTATAAATACGGCAACAGCACGATTGTTCAGGTGGCGTCGGGAAGATTCGGCGTGCATAAAGATTACCTCGAAGCGGGTGCGGCAGTGGAAATCAAAATGGGACAGGGCGCAAAGCCGGGTATAGGCGGTCACCTGCCCGGCTCGAAAATCGTGGACGACGTCTCAAAGACGAGAATGATTCCGACAGGCTCGGACGCCATATCCCCCGCCCCTCACCACGACATTTATTCTATTGAGGATTTACGTCAGCTTGTTTTTTCATTAAAAGAGGCAACGGAATATAAAAAGCCGATTTTCGTCAAAGTTGCCGCAGTGCACAATATTGCCGCTATAGCAAGCGGAATCGCAAGAAGCGGAGCAGACGCCATAGTTATAGACGGTTTCAGAGGCGGCACGGGAGCTGCCCCTACAAGAATAAGAGATAACGTGGGAATCCCCGTTGAGCTTGCTCTTGCCGCAGTCGACAGCAGACTAAGACAGGAAGGAATAAGAAACGACGTTTCGCTCATCGTCGGCGGAAGCATAAGAAGTTCTGCCGACGTAATAAAAGCGATTGCCTTGGGTGCGGACGCATGCTATATCGCAACCGCCGCCCTCATATCGCTCGGCTGTCATCTTTGCCGAAACTGTCAGAGCGGAAAATGCAATTGGGGAATCGCTACCCAACGCCCCGAACTTGTAGCAAGACTCAATCCCGATGAAGGCAGCGAAAGACTTATTTGTTTGCTTACCGCTTGGAAAAGAGAAATCAAAGAGTTTATGGGGGCAATGGGTATAAACTCTATCGAAGCGCTTAAAGGCAACCGCCTTATGCTCAGAGGTATCGGGCTTAGCGAAACGGAACTCAACGTGCTTGGCATAAAACACGCAGGCGAATAAACAAAAAGGAGACGACTATGATAACAATAGACGCAACAATGCAAGACAACGCAGCTCTTTGCAATATGATAAAACAGTCTGATGACGACGTTAAAATCTCGCAATGTCTCGGCGAGAGATTTTTGGGAGCCGGTCTTAAAGATAAGTATATCGAAATCGACGGCACGCCGGGAAACGCTCTCGGAGCATATCTCGACGGTGCAAGCATAACCGTCAACGGCAATGCTCAGGACGCCGTCGGCGATACTATGAACGCAGGCACCATTGTAGTTTACGGCAACGTAGGCGATGCTGTCGGATATGCAATGCGCGGAGGTAAAATTTATATCAAAGGAAACGCAGGCTATCGGGCGGGCATTCATATAAAGGCTTATAAGGAAAAATTTCCCGTCATTGTGATAGGCGGCAGATGCGGCAGTTTTTTGGGCGAATACCAGGCAGGCGGATTGATTATTGTTTTGGGTCTTAATAAATCGTCTAAAAACGTGACGGGCAATTTCCCCTGCACGGGTATGCACGGTGGAAAAGTTCTTATAAGGGGGGATATAAGCGGTATAACTTTTCCCGAACAGGTAAACGTCGAAAAAGCGACGGAATCGGATATGTCTGAAGCCATGCCATATATTAAAGAGTTCTGCTCGCTTTTCGGTTACGACGTTTCGGAAGTGATAAACTGTGCTTTCAGCGCCGTCAAGCCCGACAGCTCAAACCCGTATAAGCAAATGTATGTGGAAAATTAATCCTGATAATTTTTCATTTTACTGCGCCGCCGAGTGTATCCGACAATAAAATTTTTTTAGCTGTATTTGCAAAAATTTTATTTTGTATTGACACTGCGGCGGCGTTTAATTTATTATTATATTGTTATATAATTTTGTTTATATTATAATTATATTTAAAATAAATCTAAATCAAATAAAAGCTAAATTAAAAAAGTAAATCCGACATACACAAAATAAACAGGTGAAAATATGAGTTATTCAGAAAAAGAAGTTATGCAATATTGTGCCGAAGAGGACGTAAAATTCATTCGTCTTGCCTTTTGCGACGTTTTCGGAGTTCAAAAAAACATCTCCGTTATGCCGAGTCAACTGCCCAAAGTTTTTAAGCACGGCATTGCCATAGACGCTTCCGCTATTGACGGTTTCGGTCAGGAAGGACGTTCGGATTTGTTTTTATATCCCGACCCTTCCACGCTCACTGTTTTGCCGTGGCGTCCCGAACACGGCAGAGTGGTAAGAATGTTTTGCAGAATATGCAATCCCGATAAAACCACTTTCATAAACGATACCAGAAGCATTTTGGTTAAAGCCGTCGCCGACGCTAAAGAAGCGGGCTATAATTTCAATTTCGGCTCCGAGCTTGAGTTTTATCTCTTTAAACTCGACGAAAAGGGAAACCGAACGTATATTCCGCACGACGACGCAGGTTATATGGATATCGCACCCGACGACAGAGGCGAAAACGTGCGCCGTGAAATTTGCCTCACCTTAGAGCAAATGGAAATCGTTCCCGAAGGCTCGCACCACGAAGAAGGCCCGGGACAAAACGAAATAGATTTTGAATATTCCGACCCGCTGACTGCCGCCGACAGAGCGATAACTTTCAAATCGGTTGTCAAGACGATAGCGGCAAGAAACGGTCTTTATGCCGATTTTTCTCCCAAACCCCTTACCGACCAACCCGGTTCGGGATTTCACGTGAATATCTCGGTTGGCGACGGAAAAAACGGCGAACTTATGCCCTACCTTATCTCGGGAATCCTTGACAAAATTCGCGAGATATCTCTTTTTTTAAATCCCTCCGAAAATTCTTACGAACGTTTGGGCAGTTTTAAAGCTCCCAAATATGTTTCGTGGTCTATTGAAAACCGCTCGCAACTTATAAGAATTCCCGCCGCAGTCGAAAACTTTAAGAGACTTGAGCTGCGCTCGCCCGACCCGACTTCGAATCCTTATATAGGCTTTGCGTTGCTCATTTACGCTTGCATAGAAGGACTTGACGGACATCTTCCGCTTCCTGAGCCTGCGGACATAAATTTTTATACTGCAAGCGAGGAAATCTTAAGCCGCTTCAAATCCCTGCCCCTCAGCCTTGAAGAGGCAAAGAAAACGGCAGCGGCAAGCGATTTTGTCAACAAACATTTACCGTCCTCTTTGATTGACGCCTACCTTAATAAATAAACGGAGATAAATATGTCGCTTCAGGAAAGGATTTACAGCGTTTTAGTCGTATCGACATCGGACAAGTTTCTATCGTCCGTATCTCCCCTTTTGCCCGAAGCGTCATTTTCCCCGATAGACAGAGCAGATAGCGTATCCAAAGCTAAAAGACGGCTGATTGACAAAAGTTATGATATCTTACTCATAAACTCTCCGCTGTCCGATGAAGACGGCTGTAAACTCGCAATAGATTTCTGCGGCTTATCAAACGGCGTCGCCCTCTTGTTTGTGGCAAGAGAACTTTATCACGAGTTCTATGATAAAACCGTCGACTTCGGCGTTATGACCGTTCCCACGCCCACAAGCGTTCAGGTCGTATCTCAATCGCTCGATTATACAAGAGCGGTAATAGAACGCCTTAAAAGGTTTAACCGCACCGTGACCACCGTTCAGGAAAAAATGAAAGAGATACGGATAGTCAACCGTGCTAAATGGGTTCTCATCAATGAGCTTAAAATGACGGAAGAGGACGCGCACCGCTATATTGAAAAACAGGCTATGGACAGATGCATCTCCAAAGCGACGGTAGCGCAGAATATTATAAACACATATAAATAAGGACGGCTCACCGCCCTTTTAATTTACCCTTTTAAATTCGGTGAAAGTTACATTCACTCTATCCGCCTGCTTAAATATTATTTTTAAAAAGCGTTTTAATTTCCGCAGTTGCTCCCGATTCCGACTTTCTGTTTATCTTTGGCCATAGAATTTAAAGACGGAATTTTAAGATAATGCACTATAAAATCCCATATAAAAAAGCCCGAACGCTGTCGGGCTTTTCATTATTTAGGGTTTTATCATTTCGGGTTTTATTTATTTAGGGTTTTATTATTTCGTTTTTATTTGTTGACGAAATTTTTTATAATTTCAAACAACTCGTCCGAAACGACGTGTTCTATTCTGCAAGCGTTTTCTTCTGCCAAAGCGGAATTCGCGCCTATCTTCTCGAGTGCCTTGGTCAGCACCATATGCCTTTCGTAAATCTTTTCCGCTCTCGACTTCCCCTCGGACGTAAAGGCTATATCTCCGCTTGTTCTGTCAAGCGTTATATAGCCTTTTTTTACCAAAAGGTTAACTCCCTTTGACACGCTCGACTTTGCATAATTAAGCTCATCGACAATATCCACCGAACGCACGTTCGCTTTTTTCTTTTTCAAAAGGAAGATTGTTTCAAGATACATTTCCTCTGATTCTTTCGTCCGCATATTTGCCTCCAAAGCTATTTTACTCCATTTAAGATTTTTTGTAAAGGCTATTTGATTTCCGTTTGTTTTCCGATTTAATTATTTTCCTTTACCTTTTTAGCTTCGCCGCAAAAACTCAAAACGCCGACAAGTTCCTCGGCTAAGACCTTGGCTTTGGTATTTTTGTTCCTTACCGCCGTTGTCAATATATATTCTATTTCGGAATTGAGCGAGCGAAAATCGTCGGCAGCCATTTTATTTAACTCCTCCCACAGCGTAGGAGATATCCTTAATATAAGCTGTTTTTTTTCGGTCATAAACGCCTCAATACAGACTTCCGCTGTTGACCACCGGCTGGGCGTCTTTATTGGCGCAAAGCACCACCATAAGACTTGACACCATTTGCGCTTTCCTTTCGTCGTCGAGTTCGACAAGACCCGTACTCGAAAGTTTTTCGAGAGCAAGCTCCACCATTCCTACCGCTCCTTCGACAATGGTAGTTCTTGCGTCTACGACTGCCTTTGCCTGCTGTCTTTGTAGCATAGCGGCGGCGATTTCCTGAGCGTAAGCAAGGTGGGCTATCCTTGCTTCGACGACTTCGATTCCTGCGATATCCACCCTTTGCTGAAGCTCGTCGCAAAGAGTTTTGGCAATTTCCTGAGCGCTTCCTCTCAGCGACTTTTCATCGCCGTCGTCGCTTATGTCGTAGGGGTATTGTCTTGCAATATTTCTTATGGCGGCGTCGCTCTGTATCGATATGAAATTGACGTAGTTATCGACGTTAAACACCGCCTTTGCGGTATCTTTTATCCTCCAGATAACTACGACGCCTATCTCGATAGGATTACCCTCGGCGTCATTGACCTTTTGCTTATCGTTGTTGAGCGTCATCGCCTTGAGGGATACGTAGTTGCGCCTTGCCATATTGGGAACGGCGGCAGGATTAAATTTTTTGCAAAGCGGATTATAAAGATAAAATCCTTCCTGTTTTATCGTACCGCTGTATTTACCGAAAAGCACAAGCACCAAAGCCTCGTTGGGCGAAACAACGGCAAAACCGCCCGCCATTATGGCATAAACGGGTATAAGCAAATATCCTATGACGTAAACCGCCACAATGGAATTCATATGTCCCAACACTATCATAGCCGTAGAGCCTGCGGCAATCAAAAGAAAAAGCAACACGCCGATATAACCGTTTAACGGTTTAAGTATCTTTTCGGTATAGTCGCCTTTAACCTTAGCCATAGCCTCGCTATTCAAATTTTTGTTCCCCTTTTCCATAATTACCTCCGTATGACTTTTTGTTTTCTTTCTCGTTTTCTTTTGTTTGTCTTTTAGTTTTCTTTTTGTTTTTTTGTTTTTATTGTTTGATTTCCTTTTTATGATATATGACTATTTTGTTTTATGCCCTAACTTTTGTCCGTCTTATCTTTTGCAACCGTTTTGTTTTAGCGAGGCTTTATATACGGCAAACAATATTTTCCGCCTTTTCGCCGCCTGCCGTGCCTTTCGATTTCCGCCAGCCTATTAAACCTTAACCGTTTAAAACTCCTTTTTCTTTTAAGACGCTTTCTATTTTTTCTTTTGCAGCGTCTATATCCGCCGCATATCTGATTTTTATCTTTTTGTAATCTGTGATCAAAAACACGTCTCCGTAAGGATAAGCCTTGCCGTATTTGTTTTTAAAATGCGACACTTTAACCTCTTTTACAGACTTGACAGCGATTGCCTGCCTGTTGAAAAAATCGAAAAAGTTTTCCGAATCGGTTTTTACGAGCAGACTGTCGGGAAGATTTATATATTTTATATGGGATATGACGCCCAATATCAAAGGCACGGCGATCAACGCGCCTATCCCGATAAAAACATATCTTATAAAAAGAACGTCCTCTTCAAGCGGCAGTAAAAATGCCACCAAAAACATTGCCAGCACGCATAGTCCGAAAAATACTTCCATAAATATAAATTCGGTTTTATGCTTATATTCTTTTTTTAAAAGCACTTCTCCCACGCTATATCTCCTCTTTTTGTTTTGATATTAAAATAGTATCACAATTATATCATTTTGTCAATATATGTCAAATCTTCTTAGAATATGAAATAACGATAAAACTTAATTGCGATTTCATAAAGATACCGATTTTATAAAGTCTTTCTTATTATGATTCGAGACAAAACAATATTCCGACTATAAAAACCGCATTGCGACTTAATACGAAAAGCCTTTCTGCTCAGTAGAATACCGCATTGCAATCCAATACGAAACCGCATTACAATTTAAGACAAAAGAGCGGCAAAGCCGCTCTTTTGCTTTTGGAAGATGGTTTGCAACAAACCTTAAAATGGAAATCCTAAATCTACGACAATTTAGGCAGGAGAAAACAAATTTATCAGTAAAGCCGTTTTATTATATCGGCGCATTTATCGATCCCTAAAACTCCGCTGTTCAAAGTGATATGGTAGTTTTGGGCATGCCCCCATTTCATATTGGTATAAAAGCTGTGATATGAGGTGCGTCGCTTGTCTTTGTCCTTTAAACGCTGTTCGGGCGACGCTCCCCTCTCGCCGTAAACTTCAACAATTCTTTTGGCTCTGAAGTCCATATCGGCGTGAATGAAAACTTTCAGACAATTCGCTTTTTCGCTTAATATATAGTCGGCGCACCTGCCCACAATGACGCAAGGACCTTTTTGAGCAAGGTCGACGATAATCCGATATTGTATTTACCACAAATAGTCTTCGTTTGAAGGTCCGAACGCGCGGCTTGCAAGATTGGATAAAAATCCGCCCGTGGAATACTCGCCCGCTTCCGAAACGTATTTTTCGCCTTTCCACCGCTTCCCTCGCTTTCCGCAAAATCAGGATTTTGCGGATTTCATTTGTTAGTTATAAAGCAAACGTATCTTAGGCGAGCGAAGCGAGCGACTCGCAAAAAGCCTGCTTTTTGCGGATTATAAAGGTTTCAAAAAATGGAGCAAATTTGCCTTTTAATTTTATCCTATTGAAAAATTCGTGAAAGCCTGCTTTCACGAACGCCTAAAGCGTTTTCGTGAATAAGGCAGTGTTTTTCCGCCACACGCCATAAATGAAAGAAAACGGCTTTAGCCGTTTTCTGATAAATAAGGCGGTGTTTTACCGCCATGGTCTGGGTGACAAGAATTGAACTTGCGACCTCTAGAACCCCATTCTAGCGCGCTACCAAACTGCGCCACACCCAGTCGCTTTGTTTGACTTACTTCATTATACCCGAAATTTTAAAAATTTCAATCGTTTAACATATCTTTTTAATTATTTTTATTTTTTATTTTAAAAGCCGTTACTGTTTTTATATTCAGACACTTTTGAAATTTACCTTATTTTTAAAAGATTAGCTTTTTCAATTTCCGTTTTGTATTATTTAATCTATCGAAGACTTTTGCATATCCCCCCCCACATTATAGAATCGACAAGATATATCATTTTTTGTAATTATTTTTTAAATTTACTATTGACATTTATTATATAATGAATATTATATAATTATGATTATATAATTAAAATAAAGTCTGACGGTAAACTGACGGCTTATTGTGCAGGCTTTATTATATAAAGGTCGTTTGGGATATAAAGTCTGAAATTGACAACAATAAAGAAAAGGCTTTCGGGCGATGCGTGTATTTAAGAGGTAAAAGATGGGACCTAAGGTAAAAATTCAAAAAGAACAGATAACCGATGCGGCATTTGAAATCGTGCGCAAAGGCGGAATGGATTCGCTTACCGCAAAATCGCTTGCGGCAAAACTTAAATGTTCTACCCAGCCTATTTTTTGCCATTATAAAGGTATGAACGATTTAAAGAGCGTCATAGGTCAAAAAGCGGAAGACTATTTCAGAGAATGTTTAAGCAGACCCATTCAGGGTATAAGCTCGTTTAAAGCGGTTGGATTAAATTATATTGAATTCGCTGCACGCGAAAAAGGACTTTTTAAAACGCTTTATATGCACAAAAGATTGGGCGACGTTTTTCTTGACGAAAAAAACGAAGAATATATTTTAAAAGTTATGGACGAAAATCCCGGACTTGATAAGGGCGAGGCGCAGAGGGTATTCAAAGAACTTTGGATATTTTCGCACGGTATAGCCTCTATGATTGCGACGGAAACGGCTTCTTTTTCGGAAACCGAAATTCAGACGATGCTTACGGACGTATATAAAGGTATTTTAAAATCCTTTCAAAATTAAAATTATAAAACTTAAACTTTAAGGAGGTAAATATGGACAAATACGATGCAGTGGTTATCGGTGGCGGAAACGGCGGACTTGTTGCGGCAATACGTTTGCTTCAGGGCGGAGCAAAAGTTTTGCTTGTGGAAAAGCACAATCTCCCCGGCGGTTTTGCCACGAGTTTCAAAAGAGGCAGATTTGAATTTGAAGCCTCTCTGCACGAACTGAACGACTTCGGAACAAAGGATAATGCCGGAGACGTAAGAGACCTTTTCGACGCACTCGGCGTTACCGACAAAATCGATTGGACGGAAATTCCCGAGGCTTACAGAGTCATATCGAGGGAAGAGAAAATCGACGCTACCATGCCGTTTGGCATAAAAGCGTTTATCGACAAAATGGAGTCATACGTTCCCGGAAGCAGAACGTCGATGGAAAAGTTCTTCGAGCTTGCCAAGACGATACATGCGGCACAGGCATATTCTAACTCGGTAAACGGCGCAACGGATAAAAAGGTCATGCTGTCGAAATACGACAATTTTGTCAGAGTGGGCTCATACTCTGTCAACGAGGTTTTAGACGCATTAAAGATGCCCAAAAAAGCAAAGGACATTTTAAACGCATATTGGTGTTACCTTGGCGCACACTGCGACGACCTAAGCTTTATCCACTATGCTTCAATGGTTTACAGATATATCACCAAAGGTGCGTCGATGCCCAAAATGCGCTCGCACGAGATATCTCTCGCCCTTGTCGAAAGGATAAGAGAGCTGGGCGGCGACGTGTGGTTTAACACGGAAGCGGTTAAAATTCTGACGGGTGGCGACGGAATAGAGGGCGTCGTTTTGAACGGCGGCAAGACGATACAGACAAGACACGTCATAGCCAACTGCGCTCCGCACCTCGTATACGGCAAAATGATAGACAACGTCCCCGAACGTATCGTAAAGGCGACAAACGCAAGAAAGTTTGCAGGCAGAGGTCTTACCATGTTCTTGGGGCTCAACAAGAGCGCAGACGAGCTGGGTATCGAGAATCACAACTATTTCCTATACGACACGATGGATTCTAAAAAGCAATACGAGCTCATGAAAAAGATTTCCACAAACAAGGTTCAGGCGACCGTATGCCTAAACAGAGCGTATCCCGAATGCTCGCCTAAGGGCACGTGTATGATGTATTTTACCACGCTGTTTATGGAAGACGATTGGGGCAACGTTTCGGCAAAAGACTATTTCAAGGTGAAAGACGAATACGCAAAAGTGATGATTGACCGTTTTGAAAAAGATACGGGCTCGAAGATTTCCGACTCTATCGAGGAAATTTCTCTTGCTACGCCCATGACCTACGCTCACTACTGCGGACACCCCGAAGGCGACATATACGGATACGAGTCGCAATATTGGGACGGACTCACTCCCCGTCTTTTGATGATGAACGAAGATTATCAAAACGGTATAAGAGGCTTAAGATTTGCAGGCGGATATTCGATGAGACTTTCGGGATATTCAAGCGCATATTTCTCAGGCGACATTTCAGGCCGACAGACTGTCGGAGATATAAAGAGGGAGGGTTAAACTATGGCATTCCGTTTTAAGAAACAGATTTTCGGTTTTATGGATTTAATCAGGTTTACCAAAATGGTAGACAAAAGACGCAGCAAGCTCGATAACGCTTCTGCCGCCCCTCTGCCTGTCACATACAGAGTTAACGAAACGGCAAAAATTTTGCACCCCTCTCCGCTTGACGTAAAACTTGTGGAAGTAGTGCAAAACAATTCGGATACAAAAACTTTCACGTTTCAACTTCCTCAAAAGGCATTTTTCCGCGCAGGTCAATATGCCGTATTAAGAGCCAAAATCGGCGAAAGCCTTGTTTCGAGACCTTACGCCATTTCGTCATCGCCGTATACCGCGCTAAACGAAGGCAAGGTTTGCATAACTATCAAAAAGTCGGGCTATTTCAGCTCTTATATGTTTGACAGCGCAAAGGAAGGCGATGACTTTACAATCAGTCTTCCGTTCGGTAACTTTTTCTATGAATCTCTTAAGGATTGCCCGCATATCGTCGGCATTGCAGGCGGAAGCGGTATTACTCCTTTCTATTCGATGATTCAGGCAATAGAGGAAGGAAGCGAAGATTTCAAACTGACTTTGTTCTATGGAGCAAAGACGTCAAAAGACCTCGTTTTTAAAGAAGAGCTTGACAAAGTCAAAAACGACAAAATTAAAATCGTTTACGTTTTGAGCGACGAAAAGAGCGCAGAATACGAAAACGGATTTATAAGCGCTGACATTATCAAAAAATATGTCGACGGCGACTTTACGGCAATGCTCTGCGGACCCAATGCAATGTATAATTTCGTTGACGGAGAACTCGCCAAAATGGGCATAAGCGGTAAATTTGTAAAACACGAAGCAAACTGCACGGCTTCAAGAGACGTCAAGCCTCAGAAATTCAACCTTACCGTTCATATTCAGGACTGCGTATACAATATCGAGGCGGACTCGTGCGATACTTTGCTCACTTCTATGGAGAAAGCGGGACTTTCCGTTCCTGCAAGATGCCGTGCCGGCGGTTGCGGCTTCTGCCACAGCAAACTCGTCAAGGGCAAATTTTCTATCGCAGGTGCGGACAAACGCCGTCTTGCCGACTCCAAGTTCGGATATATCCACCCCTGCTGCTCTTACCCCGATTCGGATATCGAACTTATCGTTCCGAGAGGTTAAGCCTTTTCCTTTAAAGCAAGGCGAATCGGCTTTATTAATATGTTTTGCGGACAAACTGTCCTGACAAAACGAGATAACTAAGCTTGTTAAAATTAAGACATAAAGAGCCACACGCCCTGCAATATAAATTAAAAGCGGATAAGATTTCTTATCCGCTTTTTTACGTTTGAATTTTTCAACATTGTTTAAAGCTCTTTAAAAAACATACGCTTTTATTTTTTTAAAAATACCGCCTTTTAAATTTCAAGAAATTAAATGAAATTTTAAATAAGATTTACAGCGGAATTCCTATAATTCCGTTTACGGCATTGATAACAACAAACAAAGTTGTAGCAACGGTGGACATCATTTTTATGAAAATATCGAGAGCAACGCCTACGACGTCCTTTCTGGTATCTCCTACCGTATCGCCGGTAACGGAAGCCTTGTGCGCCGCAGACCCTTTGCCATAGCCTTTAAGACCTCCGCTTTCGATAAACTTTTTGGCGTTATCAAACGCACCGCCCGAATTTCCCATAAAGATTGCACGGGGTATTGCCACGATTGTAGCCCCAAGCAAAATGCCAAGGACGAAATCGACGCCAAAGAATATTCCGCCCACAAACGGCACCGCTAAGGCGATGACCGACGGCAAAAGCATACGCCTTAGTGCCGATTTTGTCGCGAGCGAAACGAGCTCGTTGTAATCGGGCGTCTTTTTACCGCTCAGAACGTCGGGGTCGCTGAGCTGTCTGTCGCCGACGTCCGCAAGCTCTTTTGCCGATTTAATGGTGTTGTCGGTAAGTATGGCGCAGAAAAATTCAATCAAGGCACCGCCGATTATACAGCCCGCTATAACTATAAAACTTGAAACCGTCGGGGTTTCAAGATTGAATCCGGAATAATTTCCGACGTATGCCACTATGAGCGATACCGTGGCAAACGCCGCCGAGCCGATTGCAAATCCCTTGCCTATCGCCGCCGTCGTATTTCCTACCGAATCGAGTTTATCCGTTATAACCCTGACTTCGGGGTCGAGGTGACAAGATTCTGCAAGACCGCCTGCGTTGTCCGCTATCGGTCCGAAAGCGTCAATCGAAACCGTCGTTCCGACAAACGAAAGCATACCGAGCGCAGCGATTGCAATGCCGTATGTTCCGCACACATAGCCGGATATCAATAACGATACGCCTATAATGAGAATGGGCAACAGACAGGATTTAGAACCGACGGCGTCGCCCTTTGTCACGACAAACGCTTCGCCCTCGGTAGCGTATTCCGCTATCTGCCTTGTCGGCTTGTGGTCGGCACTTGTGTAATATTCGGTAATCATTCCGATTGCAACGCCGCTGATAATACCGAGTATGGCGCATATCCAAGGCGAAGCCCAACCTGCTTTAAAGCCTGCCGCCGCAAGCACAGACGGGTCAATACCTCTGCCGAAAGCGAGATAAGACGCTACGCCGCCAAGGCCTATCGACATCGCCGCCGAAACATAGGTGGCTATATCGAGTTCTTTGGACGGATTTTGCGACATCTTTTTAATCGCAACAAATCCAAGCCCTATAATGCAACCGATAAGACCGCCGCCCGCAATGATAAGCGGATAAATATAACTTGAGGTGAAAAAAGCCGCCGTAAGAGTCGAGCCGTTTTGAGTGAGAAGCGAAACGGCAACGATTATACTTGCCGACATTGTGGCGACAAAACTTTCCAAAAGGTCGGAACAGTTTCCCGCTATGTCGTTTACGTTATCGCCTATAAAGTCTGCTATAACGTTTGGCACTCTGCTGTCGTCTTCTGGAAGGTCGTTTCTTATTTTGCCGAGTATATCGGCAGAGATATCCGCCGCCTTGGTATAATTTCCTCCCGCCACTCTGTTGAACATGGCAACGGTCGAACAGCCAAGCGAATAGGTCGTGACACGCATAACCGACGTGTTCGTCATGAGCGCGGCAAAATCGATAATGCCGTTTCCGTTGAAAGCGGGCAGGTCTTTGAGTCCCACGCCCGTCAGGGTATCGACGCTTTGCGGTCCGACGCCTGCGGCAAGCACTATGATGAGCAAGCCCAAAATACCGAACGCCTGAACGCTCAGCCCCGATATACTGCCGCCCGTAAGCGCGGTTTTTACCGTCGCTCCTACGCTTAGCGTTTCCCTTGCCGTGTTAGCCGTCCTTACGTTTGCAAGCGTTGCGCTTTTCATACCCAAAACGCATACTATACTCGACATCGCCGCGCCGAGAATGTATGTAAGTCCGCTCCACTTTTCGATGAACAGAGAGAACAAAACTGCGAGTAAAGCCACGACTATACCTATCGTGGTAAACTCTTTTCTGATAAATACGTTGGCGCCTTTTCTTATGATTTTGCTCATATACCGCATCTGAGAAGTGCCTTCGCTAAGACGGCTTATTTTGATGAAGCAACCGACGACATACAATATCGCAAAGGCGCATACACCGATTAGACCGTACAACCAAATATTTCCCATTTCCCACCTTTAAAATTTTTTGATTGCTTTCATTATACCACCGTGAAAAAATATTTCAATAGGCTTTTGATTTTTGTGTATATACCAAAAGCATTTGCCGTCTGCAAGCGGAAAATTTTTAAATTAAAATACATAAATTTTTTTAGATACTTTAAAAAATAAAACTCAACGAAATTCGGTCAAAGGGAATTCGATTAAATAATTTGATTGAAAATAATAAATTTTTATTGGCAGTAATAGCCTTCTGAATTTTGCTTTATACTTTTGCAACAAAAAACCGCTTACAAAGCGGTGCGTTTTTTGCGGATATAATAAATCCTTTTGGGAATAAAATATAAAATCAAAGGTTTTATACAAATTAAAAATCCCGCCTTTTTCTCCTTAAAGTTTTGCTTTACCTCGGCAAGAACTTCTTTAAACTTCTTCTTTTCCCTCAAAAACATAATGGGCAGATAGTTTGCCTTTTTGCCCTGCTCCAATATGTAGGCAAAGTATATTCCCGTAAGTCTTTCGGTTATAAACATTCTTTCGGTCGGATGCTTTGTCTGCTTTTCGTATTTTTCCAAAACCGTAAACATAAAATTGCAATAGTCGAAAAACTCCTGCTTTTTGAATATAAATGCATTGTAAAAAAACGTCTTTTTCCCCTTTGCATAGTCGGTTGCAATTCTCGTCATATAAGGGAAATCCTGATTTATGATTTTAAGCACTAAATTGAAATCGTCGGCGTGATGAGTAAACTTATAGTTTTTATAAACGGACGAACGCACGTTTGGCATAGGTGCGATAAAATCGACGCCTTCTAAAACCTTATCCACGTTTTCGGGCGAATAATTGAGCTTGTCAAAAATTCCTTCTGTTGAACACGTATCGTAAAAAGCGTATTTTCTTTTTTCAAAAATAAAAAAACGTCTGTAATGATTTAAGCCTATATAATCGGGATTGCCTATTTTATCATAGTTTTTCCACGCCCAATATACTGCGGTAAATTCATTATATGTCAAGTTTTTATCCGAGATATTGTCGCCCGTATCGTCGCCTATCATATTTTGGGCGAGGTAGTCGTAATCGTCGCCGTGTCCCAAATGTATAGGCAAAAACACTTCGTTTTTAACGATAGGTGATTTTTTATGATATGCGACTAAAATCTTCAAATTTGCCATTTAAATATTTTCCTTTGTCAGATAGCCCGCTAATGACTTAAAAATATCAAGCTCTGACAAACACGGGCTATTATTATGTTTTGCAAAAGTTTAAACAATATTTAACCTTTGCAGGCAACATATGCCGTTTGCCGATATTTTTTATATCGCTGAATTTAGCTTTTTATTAAGCGCGCTTGTATACGGCGTTTACCGAAATATCAATGTCTTATAAAATTCCTTATAAAATATCGCTATTATCAAAAGCCTGTATTTTATGATTTATATATTTGTTTATTGTTTGTTTAATTATATATTTATATTATATATTATAAATCGTTACATTTAAAGGCTTTTAAGAAACATTTTTATTTTTCGGGCGATGAATCGCAGTTACCGTCAAAAATCTTTTTCCATACGTCGGGACTTGTCATATCCGTATTAAGGTATTTACGCTTTGCGCTGTTAAACCCGAAAAGAAGAGCAAGCGACGCGCTTGACAGTTTAAATAAAGCGGCAATATCGGAAAATATGCTCTTTTTGGTTATAAATCCCGACTTAGTATGTTTGTTGTATTGCAACGCCTTTTTGACCTTATATAAATGTCGGGGGCGGCATTTTGTCATATCCACACACACAAAACGTCTTTTTGCTCCGTAGAATACCGAGGGAATCAGATGCCCGTTGAGCGTCAAAGCGGCGATGGAGCGGTTATATTTTTCGGGCTCGTAAAAAGTCATGGCGTCCGTGTCGTAGCCTGATTGCTTTAACTCGTCTTTGCTTAGCTGCTTTACGCTTTTTTCCCTTAAACTCATATGAAGTTTATCGGCAGGCGTTTCAAGCAAAAATTTCGGACCCTTTAAAAAGTCCTTCGCTCCACGGACGGCAAAGTCAACGGCAAAATATCTTAATTGGACAACCGATTTCGCCACCATTCGGGCAAGCTTTTTAATTGCGAAAAATACTCCGCCCTTTTTATGACGGCAATAAGTTATAAGCTCGTTTCTCAGCCAATAATAATCGAGTTCGGGGACGTATTTATTTTCGAAACGCTCGTGCCACACCCCTATACCGTTGACAAGCAAAATTTCGCTTAGCGTCCGCATACCGTATTCGACGTCGTCGCCCTTTATAAAGTAAGGCATTGGCAAACCGTATTTTTTCGCTTTTGCCAAAGGAGTGCAAAGATACCACCAACCGCAGTATAGTACGTCTTCTTCTCTCTCATTTAACAAAAGGTCAAAATCCCGTGTAAGGTTGTAAAATCTGCCGTACGGAGCCTGCACTACGCCGTCGGTATACGCGCCCGACTCGAACTGCATATATCTTTTGTCAAGACACAGCATCTGTCCGCCGATGGAAAGTTCGGACGGATTTGCGGCATAGCACATAAGCTTATATGTTTTATAGAGAACGCTCTCGTCAAACTGCAAGTCATCGTCCATCAAAAGAAAATGCGTAAAAGCGCCGACCTCTTGAAGATAAATTATTCCTCTTGTAAAACCGCCCGCGCCTCCCAGATTCTTGTTTTTTATAACGGTTATCCCGTCGCCCGATATACCGCTCAACGTCCCTGCGTTATCGACTACCACCGCCTCGAACGCGCGTTTGATTTCACCGTCGCCCGCGAAAAATTGCGACAGTTTTTTTACGTTGTTCAAAACGTAGTTCTCCCTTTTATAGGTGCAAATAACTATTCCTATTTTGGGATTTGCCGTCCTGGCGTTTTCGGTAAAATAACTTCCGCTCAAAAATTTGCCTTTTTCGGAAAGGCATCGAAGTTTTAAATAAAAATATCCCTCTGCGCCTAAATTGTCGAGATTGACCTTCAATTCGCATTCGCCCGAGGTTTTAACGCTATGCAAGACCTCGTTTTCTATCTCAATTGACTTTGCGCTGTCCTCTAAAATTTTTTCAAATTCTTCTTCGGGAGCAAAATCCCTTTTAGCGGCTTTTTCCTTTTTTGCCAGTCTTTCAAACTTATCCTTCTGTGAGGGATTAAAAGTCGATTTTATCAATTCCACGAAAAAATCGCCCTCTAAAACGAGGTGCGCTATAACGTCTTTAATGACCGTATGTTTTTTAATTTTAGAATAGGAAAAACAGTTGAAATAAGTATCAAAAGTGACTTCGTCGCCCTTTTTAAAACAAAGACAGCCCGAAATATTTCGGGCGTTTCCTTTGAAATATAGCCCCGACGAGCTGTCGTTTGCGTCGGGAAGGGTTAGCGAAAAAAGCTTATCCATTTAATTCTCTGCTTGCGGTATCGAGCGCATAGGCTATGACTTTATCCATATCAAAATATTTATAAGCTCCCAGCCTGCCTCCGAATATGACGTCGGGACGGGTTTGGGCAAGTGATAAATATTTTTGATAAAGCGCATTGTTTGAATCGTTGTTGACGGGATAATAAGGTTCGTCTCCCTTTTTCCATTCCTTGGAATATTCTTTGGAAATGACCGTCTTGGGCTGAGTGCCGAATTCAAAATGCTTGTGTTCTATTATTCTCGTATAGGGCACCTTTGCGTCCGTATAATTTACGACGGCATTGCCCTGATAATTATCCGTGTCGATAACCTCCGTTTCAAACCGAACGGAGCGGTATTCGAGTGCGCCGAGGCTGTAATCGAAAAAGCGGTCTATCATTCCCGAAAATACAGTCTTTGAAGCTATATCGGGATTATCTTTTATAAAATCGAAATAGTCTGTGTTTAACAGAACCTTGGTTCCGTCAAGCATATTCTCCACCATCGAGGTGTATCCGCCCTCCGCAACGCCCTGATAGCGGTCGTTGAAATAGTTGTTATCATATATAAATCTTAAAGGCAGTCTTTTTATAATAAACGCCGGAAGCTCGCTGCAAGGTCTGCCCCATTGTTTTTCGGTGTAGCCCTTGATGAGCTTTTCGTAAACGTCCGTGCCCACAAGACTGAGCGCCTGTTCTTCGAGATTGGACGGTTCGGCGATGTTTAAATCGGCAATCTGCTTTTCGATAATCTGCTTTGCTTCTGCCGGCGTTTTGATATTCCACATTTTGGAAAACGTATTCATATTGAAGGGCAGATTATAAAGCTCGTCTTTATATATCGCCACGGGAGAATTTATATAATTGTTAAACTTCGCAAAACTGTTGACATACTGCCACACTCTCTCGTCCGAGGTATGAAAGATATGCGCTCCGTAAACGTGCACGTTTATGCCCTCGACGTTTTTCGTATATACGTTTCCGGCTATGTGTCCCCTCTTTTCGATGACAAGACACTTCTTGCCCTTTTGCTTTGCTTCATAGGCGAACACGGCTCCGAAAAGTCCTGCCCCTACTATAAGATAATCGTATTTTGCCATTCTGTTTTCCACTTCTTTTTCTTTTTACTTCTTTATAACGCCGACGCTTAAACGCCCTGTTCGGTTTTGCGTTTAATAATCGTTTGTTTTATTTAAGCTTGTCCCTTTTAAGGATTTTGTTTACAGTCGAGAGTATATGCGTCGGCGACCTCGTTGACGTCGCCCTCCATAAACACTCTTCCGTCTTTGAGCCACACCGCTTTTTCGCAGAGGTCCTTGACGGATTGCATGGAATGGGATACGACGATAAACGTGACACCCGATTTTTTCAGTTCCGCAATTTTGTCTGCGCACTTCTGTCTGAAAGGAGCGTCGCCCACGCTGAGAATCTCGTCGACCAAAAGAATGTCGGGATTGACGTCCACCGCAATGGAAAAGCCGAGACGGGCAAGCATACCTGCCGAATAGTTTTTGAGCGGAACGCTCATAAACTTTTCCAGTTCGGAAAAGGCGACTATGCTGTCGTATTTTTTGTCCATTTCCTTTTTGGTAAAGCCGAGCATTGCCCCGTTAAGGTAAACGTTTTCCTTGCCCGATGCGTCCATATCGAACCCTGCGCCGAGTTTTAAAAGCGGCACCATATTTCCACGGGTGAAGATTCTGCCCTCGGTAGGCTCCAAAATTCCCGAAATCAATCTCAAAAGCGTGCTTTTGCCTGCGCCGTTTCTGCCGATGAGCGCAACCGATTCGCCACGATAAACTTTGAGCGATACGTCCTTTACCGCCCAGAAGTCTTCGTATTTAATTTTGCGTTTTAAAAATTTTATGAAGTATTCTTTTATATTGTCGATTTTCTCCGTCAAAAGTCTGAATTTCATCGAAACGCATTTTGCGTCGACAAGCACGTTTTCGTCTTCCGTTTCCGAAACCTTTTCGTTTGCAAAAGGCAATATCAATTTTTTTTGTCTGTCATTTTCGGCGGCGCTAAAATCCCCGACGCTGCCCGTTGCCGTGCCGTTTTGCGTTTCGACGGATAAAGCGGAATTTGCGCTTCCGTCGGATTGAGGATTATCGTTTTTGACAAGCAAATCTTTTTCGTCCGACATAAACACCTAAATGTAAAGAATGAATTTTTTGCGCTGCCATCTGAAAACGAGATAGCCGACCAAGAACATCAATATACCCGCTCCGTAGCAGATGAGATGCTCCTGCCATGTGGGCACGATGCCCATAAGTATATCCCTGAAATATGCAAGATAATGCGTCATGGGATTATAAGTCAAAACGCTCTGGACGTAATCGGGAAGAATCGTAGCCGCATAAAATACGGGGGTGAGATACATCCACAGCGTTAAAAACACGTTGTATAAATGCGAGACGTCTCTAAATCTGACGTAAAGAGTGCAAAGGAAAAAGGACAGCCCGAGACTGAATAAAAATATCGACGGAAGCCACGGCACGAACAGCATGAGCATAGTCGGGTGGAACGTGACTCCGTTGGGTATCCTTATCAACATCACGATAATGAGGGCAATGAGCGAAAAGCCGAAATTTACGACGGAAGAAAGCACGCTCGAAGTGGGAAAAACATAATACGGCACTCTCGTTTTCGTGAGCAGGTCATAGTTGTTTACCATACAAGGCAATGCCTGCACGGTAGCCATTCGCATAAGCGTGAAAACAATGCTTCCCGAAAGAACGTAAACGGGATAATCCATATCTATTCCGTTTCTGCCGAAAATCTGAGAGAAGACAAACGCCAAAACAAGCATAGTGAGAAGCGGATTTAAAACCGTCCACAATACGCCCAAAAAAGAACGACGATACTGATTTTTTATATTTTTCTTCACCATCGTCCACATAATGACGACGGATTTTTTAAATACCAATGCGTTGGCTTTTGACTTTTCGTGATTTACCATTTTATCCTACCGAGCAAGAGCAAAAAATTCTGCCCTGCTTAAATGCTGTGTAAAGCCTGTATATTTTAGCATAGTGCGCCTTTAATGTCAAACGTATGCAATCTTTAGAGAACCCTTTAATATTGTTGACAATTTAAAGAGCAATTTTTTCAATTTTTTTTATAATTTTGTTTATTTCATTTTCGTTTAATAATCTGCTGTTATAGTCGGGGTGCGATAAAGTTTAGCACAAATTTTCCTTCCCCCCTTTTAGCGGCAAAAGATAAACCTCGTTTTGTCTTTTGCCGCGTCTATTATAGGGAAATCTATTTCGGACTTTTCGCACAAAGACGTCGTTAAATCTTTCGCATCAAAAATAAAAACTTATTTAAGCGTGAATATGAGTCAGTTTATCAGATACTCAAAAATGGCGACAAAACGCAGGTAAGAGCTCGTTTTGTTTAATGACACAAAAAAGCAAAACTCAATTATCCTTGCCTTTTTTACTCTTTTTTGTTAAAATTCGGCTATAATAATTATGAGGAAACATAATTGAATACGTCTAAAACAAGAGAAAAAATAGAAAACGGAATCGGCAAAATTCCGGCTAAGATAAAAGACTTTTTTTATTCCGACGTTTATATTTTAGCGGTGGCATTGATTTCGTTTATTGCATGGGCAAGCGGAATTATCGCTTTAGGGTTTATTCTTATAATACTTATTGCGTCTTTTGCTTTGATAATAATCGATGACGCCCAACCTATGTTTCCGCTTTTATTTTTCGTTCCTTTTTGCATTTCCGACACGACCGACATTTCGCAGTATTACCCTCTGCTCCCCTTTTTGGCAATCCTTATTGCGGCGCTTGTCTTTCATATAGTTTTTTACCGACCGAAAAAGTTTAAAACGGGCGAGGCGTTTTATTCTCAGATTGCCGTTTCCGTCGCCCTTATATTGGGCGGCTGCACCTCCGTTTCGGCGCAAAGATATCTCGGAGCGCTTTCTTACACATTGTTGCTCGGCGTGGGCGTGCTCTTTGTTTACGTCGTTTTCAGGAATTATATTAAAAATTCAAAGATTGATTCATACGATTATATGGCGAAGACGCTGATGTATATGGGGCTTGTCATGGTGCTTCAGATTTTCACCTATTACGCCCGCCACCGTTTCGGCACGGATATTTCCACATGGAACGCCTATGAATGGATAAATCTCGGTTGGGGCATCGACAACAACGCGGCGACGTTGTTGCTCATTGCCGCTCCGGCAACGTTTTATCTGTCGACAAAATCGCATCGACCTTTCCCATTTCTTCTATTAGGATTTGTGCAATATGCCGCCATAATACTCTCGTTTTCGAGAGGCTCTATATTGGTGGCGCTTGTCACCGCGCCTTTTGTAGTTCTTTTGACGCTGTGGAAAGCCGAAAACAAATGGGAAACGTTTATCGTTTGCGCCGCCGCGGTTATGTTTGTATTTGTGGCAATCTTGGCTCTGTATAAAGAAATTAATGCCATGACGGCACAGATTTTTGTAGACGGAATTTCATCGAACAGCAGAGTAGCGCTTTACCTTGAGGCGCTCGAGTGTTTTAAAAATCATCCGCTTTTCGGAGTGGGAGGAGGATATAACGGCACTAACTTTGAAAATCACGTCGTCGAGGTCGTTTTTTATTGGTTCCATTCCACACCCTTTGAAATCATAGGCGGCTACGGACTTTTGGGTATAGCGGCATACGGATACAATTATTATAAGAGAATAAAAGTCACCACAAGGGATATGTTCAAAGATTCCTTTACGCAGTTTATTATACTTTCCGTTCTGGGGTTTGAACTCTATTCGCTTGTCGATACGGGCACTTTTGTTCCCATACCCAATATGTTTATAATATTCTCGCTTATGGCTCTTATGGAATTCGTGCAGCAAAACGACAAATCTATAAACAAATTTTTGAGCGGCAAC
This sequence comes from Acidaminococcus sp. CAG:917, assembly GCA_000437555.1. Lineage (GTDB taxonomy): Bacteria > Bacillota > Clostridia > Christensenellales > CAG-917 > CAG-917. The sequence continues at coordinate 99,644 of FR901028.1, forward strand.
AGTCAGTGTGCATATTGCCGAATTGCACGCCAAAGGGCAAATATCCGCAAAGCCGCATAGACCGTAAAACTAAAACCGCCATATAAGGGCACAAAACCAAGCGATATCCGCCCGACTTATTCCCATTTAAAGAGCATAGGCTTAAGGCGTTAAAACAAAAATAAAAATCAAAAGATACCACCGTCAAATTCGTTGTTTTCGTCTTCGTTTTGCGGTAAAATGAACTTATGATAATAATATACAGATTTTTAAAATCTTTACTCGACAAAATTTTTGCGCTTATCGGCATTATAATTTTTATGCCGCTTATTATCATACTTTCAATCGCAGTAGCCATAGATAGCAAGGGCCCCGCCATTTTCCTGCAAGAGAGAGTGGGTAAAGGCGAAAAGATTTTTAAAATGGTCAAATTCCGCACTATGCGCACGACGGGTATTCCATTCGACATAAACAACCCGGTTATAGAAGACGATAATCAAAACCTTACCAAGGTAGGCAGGTTTATAAGACGTTTTAAACTTGACGAATTTTTGCAACTTTTTAACGTGCTTAAAGGTGATATGAGTTTTATAGGTCCCCGCCCTTTGCTCCCCGTTTATTTAGAGCAGTATCAGCCGTGGGAAAAGGAAAAGTTTAAACTAAAACCCGGTATGAGCGGGCTTGCCCAAGTCAACGGAAACGGCCACCTTTCGGGAGCGGAAAGAAGCTACTATGACGTGTTGTATATAAAAAAGGAAAATCCTTTTACCGATTTGGGTATTGTTTTTAAAACGCTTTTAGTCGTTCTGCGCGGAGAAGAAAAATACTTAAGGCACGTAAGCGAAAAAGAACTGAACTTAATTAGCGAGGAATTTGAAACTACGGGAAAAATTTCAAGAAAAAAATATAAAGCGTGCTCCGAAGGTATTAAAGTTAAAAAGGATTCCGAAACAAAAGGCGATAGTTCTACAAAAGCTGAATCGCCCGACAAAACTTATGGCGAATAAAGTACAAATACGTTTTATTTGATTTCAGGAAGGCAAAATACCCGCCGGTTTTTGTCTTCTTTTTTTATAGCTTCTTTTAGTTTTATATTCCAAAATATGGAAAAAATTTTTTAAATTATTTCCTTTTTTTGCTTTTAATTATGAGGAAAGTGATATACAATATTAATAATAAACGGAGGGGTATATGATAGCGACGACAGATATTCAAACAATGCGCAACGAATTGAAACAAAAGAGCGAAAATCTTTTTAATGCCCTTATCGATTGCAATACACAGGAAGAATTTGACGATTTGCGCTCCGCATATATCGAAACGGTAAAACAGCTCGAAGCTTTAGACGACTCTATCCCTAAACGAGGCTAAACGAAATTAAAAACAACGCCAAGCGTTGTTTTTTTATACTTTTATTTCTTTTCATTCTATCGTTAAATTGCCTTTACGGTTTGTTGCCCTATACTTTGCTGTCTGAACGGATAATACGCTTTTTAAAGATTTTGTTTGTTTTTTAATTTATATCCTTGATTTAATAGTTTGACCTTTTTATAAAAGCATAATTTTAAAATTTAATAATTTAATATTGCTTTAATATATCCGACAGCATTTCTTTAAACCGGTCAATCACGGCTGCGGGCGATACGATTTTAAGTCTGTTTTTAAATGTGGCGCACCAAGCAAAAAAAGTAGGGCTTATCTGCACGTTTACGGTGACGTCAAATTTGCCGTCGGAGCATGCCGTCATCTTAACTTTTTCACCGAAACGGTCGACGATAATCGTTGACATGGAATTGTCACATCTCAGCGTCACCTTTTCGCTCTCCCCGAAAAACATCGAGAAACTTTGCCTTGGGTGCTTGTTATAATTGAAACTCTTTACACACTCAGACGGTTTGATATCCTCGTCGGTAACGGTTACGTCTTCCGTTTTGTCTATGCGGTAGCTTGACAGTTCATCGTGATTGTCGCTGTATGCCACGAGATAATAGTTATCCTCGCTTATCACCAAAGCCACGGGATTCAATATATATTTAGCCCCGCCTTTGCGATATACTTTTTTGCCGTTTATGTCGAAATCGAAATATTTAAACGAAACCTTCTTTTTTAAACTTATGCCGTCCAACAGAGTATCGACGCTGTAAAAAACCTTATCGTTCGAATGCTTTACCGCATCAAAACAGACAACTCCTCTTTTTAAAAGTTCTCCTTTATAGGGTCCCGCCTTGCGCGCTATTTTTTCGGCAAGCGAATCGGTCTTTTTAGCGGAAATAAACCTTGCCGCCTCCACCGCGTCAAGCAAAATTTTCAGTTCCGCCACGTCGAAGTCGGAATTGACAAGATAATATCCGCTGCTATATCCCATTCTTACCTTGACAACGTCGTAGCCGTTTTCCGCCAAAACTTTAAAATCGTCATAGAGAGCCTTTCTTTCCGCCTCGATTCCCTCTGAATAGAGAGCCTCGGATATCTCTGACAGCGTGAGCGGATGTGATTCATCGCTTTTTGTTTTAAGTATTTCAATTAGCTTTAAAATTCTTTCTTTCGCCATATCGGTTTTAATATATCATAAAAAGAATAAAATAAAAAGGCAAACAAGTTATTTTGTCGCCTTTTTATTCTTCGCGCCCGATTTGGAGAATACTTTTTACGGCGCGAAAAGCTTTTTATTTGTATGACAAAACGTTTTTTGAAATTATCTTATATATCTGCCTCACCTGCTTGTTATTGATATACCCTTAAAAGTTTAACTCAACCCGTGTTTTTATTTCTCGGTTAAAACAACCGTTTATTATACTTTACCGCAATATAGTCCGTTTAAATAAACTCGGCATAAGGCGATACCCTTTCAATCTCCATCCGGCTCATTATGCTTTTTAATTTTCCGGGCATATAGCCCCTCTTGAAAAAAGGGTCGTTAGCGTTTACCGCCACCAGATAATCGTAGCTGTCTCGGTCGATTTCCGTTACGGATATAATGGGGTTTTTTAACTCTTTATTGACGTGCGCTTCCTGTTTTGCTATTTCCACGGCTTCCTTGAGGTTCGGCGCTTTTACGGCAAAACTTATAGGGACGTAAGCGTTTTTTTTGAAAATTCCGCATTTTGCTATTACTCTGAAAAACATATTTTCTTCCTCCTTGCTTTCAATTACGGCTTTATTGTATATCGGTTTTTTAAAAACTCTGTCCGAAATTTCGGACACCAATTTATGTTTTTTATACCGTATAAAGCGTGTATCGCAAAAATGTTTAACTAATCCGAAAATGTGTCAATTAAAAACGTCAATTTATATTAAATTTCAAGTCACGTTATTTATAAAAAAGTTGTTTTTTGACGGTTGCCCTTTTTCGGTTAAAGCTTTTGCCGCCGTTGCGTAAAAGGTTTTAGTTAATATAATTTTTCGGGCAAATAAATTAAGGGCATATCGTTTTATGGAAATAATAAAAAAATTCAGATGATTTGCCCTAAACATTTTTTGGTCGCATATTTGAGTATAATATCTTGTATGTGTAGCAAAATAAAATAGTCGAAAGACAAATTAAAAACAAATTTAAACGGAGGAACGAATGAAAAAGATTTTCAAAACAGGTCAAAAACCCGGCAGAGGCGTTTACGATTGCACAAACTGCCACACAAAGGTTGAACTTGAAGCACAATCCAAGATGCCGCCTTGCCCTAAATGCACCAACAACGAATTTACCAAGGAACGCTAAGCTTTATATTTTTTAACTTCCGTCAACGCCCGACAAACGTTTTATAGGGCGCAAAACTAAAGTGACGGATTAATATAATAAGTATAAAGAAAATGCGTATAACAACAGGCATTTTAAATCAAGAGCAATTTTTGATAAAATTTATATGTAAGATTTGCGCTATGCGCAAAAATAAAGAAGGGGTGTTCCCCTTCTTTTTTATATGCCTCGGTTTTTCTTTCCCGTTTATTCAAGAGGCTAAGTAAAAGATATTTTAAGCCTTATTTTGTTGAATAACAATAAGCGCTTTAAAACTATTTTCCTTTTAAAACCTCATAAGCCAAAGCCGGATTATCCGTTATGATTGCGTCTGCCCTCGATTTTATCAAAGAACGCATCTCGTCTTTATCGTTTATTGTCCAATACTGCACTGCGATGTCGTAATGGTGGCAATAATCGATAAAAGCCGCCCCGCCCGTTTTAAAAAATTTGAGGTTAGGTATTTGCAAAACTTCAAACTTTACGCCGTATTTATTTAAATTTACGTTAAACAAAAATCTATAATATGTCAAAAGAGCTTCGGCAGGCGACGCCGACCTTGCCAAAGAGGGATATTTTTCATCGAGGTATTTTAATGTTTCCGATTTAAAAGAACCTATAATTACCTTATCGGTCAATCCCTTTTGGGATAAAATTTCATAAACCTTATCCGCGGCTCTTTTCCCGAGACTTCCGCCGTCTTTTATTTCCACTATGTATCTTAAGTCGCTCCTTTTAGCTTCACAATATGCAAGAACTTCTTCAAAAGCGGGAATTTTTACCTGTTCGGGAATATCGTTTCCCCTCAGTCCTCTGTATGGCATAGTTCCGTTTTCGGCTAAAAAGTTTTCCCCCATATTGAGCTGTTTTAACTCAGTCAGAGTTTTCTCGCTCGCCTTTACTTTTTCTTTGCCGAAAAATTCAGCCGAATTGCTCGTCCTGTCAAGAGTTTCGTCGTGAAGCAGCACAAGTTCGTTATCCTTGGTAAGTCTTAGGTCGAATTCTAAAATATCGACGCTGTATTCGACAGATTCAAGGCAGTTGATAAATGCGCTCATTGTATTCTCGGGCGCAAGAGCTCCGCCCGCTCTGTGAGCAGACAAGAGCGCGCGCTCGTCAAACAGAATAAACGGATTGTCCCCGTCATAACTGAGCACGGGGTCTACCCTTTGTAAAGAAGACGTCGCAACGGGAAGAAGAAGCAAAAGAGTTATTAAAACATACACGCAAAACATGACGCCTAAAATTTTAAACGCCTTTTTCGTTCTGTATATGTGTCCGAAATTTTTTCGGATTTTACTCTCCCGCAAAAATTCCATATTTTTATTTTACCACTTCGTACCGACGCTTTCAACTTCTATTTTATTGCGCCGCTTTAAATTAATAGTGGGCGCCGATAAACTTTTGCGCACAAGTCAAATTATATTTTTCTTTCGCCTTAGACTTTGCAATTTTTAAAATTGCTTGACGTATACTTTTTAAATCGGAAAAATCAACGGTATATAATTTACGGATAATACATAAGACAAAATATAAATTTAAATTAAAAACGTCGGTTAACCCGACGAAAAAAGCTTTATATTAAATAATTAAAAAGAAAGGCAATGGCCTTTCTCAGCAGACGCCCTCTAAGAGCATTTTGTCGGCAACAAGTGCGATAAATTCACCGTTTGTAGGCTTTTCGTTTGCCGAATAAACCTTGATACCGAATATGTTGTTAATGTTTTCGATTTTACCCCTGTTCCAGCTTACTTCGATTGCGTGTCTTATAGCTCTTTCCACCTTGGACGGAGTCGTCTGAAATCTTTCGGCAATCGTCGGGTAAAGCCTCTTGGTTATAGAGTTTATTATATCAGGCTCGAATATCGCCATTTTTATAGCCTCTCTCAAAAACTGATAACCTTTAATGTGAGCGGGTATTCCCACCGATATGAAAATATAAGCAATTCTCTCGTCGAGCGCCTTTGAATAGGGCTTTTCGGGGCGCACCGTCTTTTCACCTCTTGACGATTCGTTCATAAATCTCAATAGAGTGTCAAACGAAAACGGTTTGGCAAGATAATACTGCGCGCCGTATCTTATAGATTTTGAAACAAAGCCGTCAGCGGAAAGCTGCGACATCATAATGATTGTCGGTTCCGTCTCTAATGCCGCCGTATTTATGCTTTGCAATACGCCGAAGCCGTCAAGCTCGGGCATAACGATATCGATTAAAGCAAAGTTCGGGCTGAGTTTTTCGATAGCCGTTACGGCTTCTCGACCGTCTGAAGCAATCCCCACTATTTCATAGTCATTCGTCTTGTTGAAGTAGTCTTTCAGCTGTTCAACGAAAGCTGTATTGTCATCTGCAATAACTATTGTTTTTTTCATGCTTCTCCTCCTAAAATTTAAAAAACAGCATTTTACTCATATATTTTTAGCTTCATAAGGAGTATTTTAATCTAGTTTGTCGAAGGGTAACGGTAATTTCATAAAAAAATAAAAATTTGCCTTTCTTGGTATTATTATATCACCATTTTTTCGCTATGGCAATTTTTTGAAGAATATTTTCACTTATTTTTCACGTTTTTTTCACCTATTTTTCACCATTTTTCGTCAAAATTATTCTTATTTCGTCATTTTTTTATTTTTAGCAAATCGAGTATATTTTTTCTCTTTTGGGACAACATATTATTGAACGAAAGTTCAAAGGAGAAAGATATGGCAAACACGAGTAAATCTGTTAAGTCACAAAGAAGCTCTAAAAACTGCGGCAGCAAGTCTGTTAAGAACTGCGGAAGCGGTTGCGGTTGCGATAAGGCTTCAAAATAATTAAGGCAAAGTCTTTAATTAAATAAAATATCCGACGGTTTGCATTGACATTCCGTCGGATATTTTTTATTTTTTGCTTTAAAAGTCTTTTAAAATATTTAGCGACAGTGTCTTAACTTTTAACTGGCTTTTATTCGATATAAGACTAAACGAACGGAAGGTTAAACTTGTTGATGTTTCCATCTGTAATTCAGCCTCCTCATTTGCGGTATAAATTAATACGCGCTGCCTTTATTGACAAATTTTTTTACCGAATTATAATAAAATAAAAAAAACAACAGCTTATATCAAGAGGGTTTATGGAAGAATTTGAAAAAATGAAGTCGGGGCTTTTATACAATCCCGCCGAACAAGGCATAGCCAAAATACACAACCGTATTATGGCACTTTGCGAAAAGCTCAACAAAGTATCGATAAAAAATCAGCCCCTAAGGCGCAAAATTTTAAAAAAGATTATTCCCGATATGGGAGACGGAGCATTTATAGTATCGCCGTTTAATTGCGAATACGGTTCAAATATTAAGATAGGAAAAAACTTTTTTTCAAACTTTAACTGCATAATTTTGGACGTCGCTCCCGTGAAAATCGGCGACAACGTGATGTTCGGGCCTCACGTTACCATAGCAACGCCGATGCATCCCCTTGTAGCTTCCGAACGAGCGGTGCAAGACTACGGCGACGGAATATACGACCTTGAATACTCCCGTCCGATAACGATAGGAAACGGCGTCTGGCTTGCCTCAAACGTAACGGTTATCGGAGGAGTTACGATAGGAGACGAATGCGTCGTCGGCGCAGGTTCTGTGGTAACAAGGGATTTACCAAGCGGATATCTTTGTATGGGCACACCTTGCAAACCGATAAGAAAAATCACTGAAGAAGACAAACTTCACGTCAAAGAGACATATGAAGCCTGCCGCCCGTTAAAATGATATTTATACGATATTCCGTCTTTATAGCGTATAAACTTGGCTTTATGATTTAAAATGCGAGCGATTTAAAAGCATTTTATTGCTCCTCTATTATCAATAACTATAATTAAAGCTTTTTAAATGCAACCGCTTTAAAGTTTATCTTCAAATTGCAACAATTTTTAATGTGATAAAAAAAAGCACCTTATGGTGCTTTTTTCGGCTTTATAAAGTCCGTTAAAATTTTTTGAAAACCGTTTCCCGCAGTCCGTTTAACCGAATTCAGTTAACGTGACTTATAAGTCCTATGCTGCCGGGCAACACACCCGAAATACCTATACTGCTGTTGCCGTTAATAACGTGATTTTCGTCCGCAGTCGCGGTTCCTACCTTGCCGAGATTGAAAATCATATCGCCGACGGCGCCTGCAATTCTTTGATTGATTACCGCCGTCGATTCGCCGCCGCTGCCTATTTCGCTTGAAAGCATCTTGAGTATAGCTTCGGAAGCCGTAGTATCGGTGTCGTTAATCTTGAGCGATGCAGGAGAGAGCGCGAGCCTGCCGTCTCCGTCAACTCCCGTTATCTTAAGGTATGACACGATATATACCTTTGACGGAATTTTGACAAAGCTCTTTACTACGGAAATGGCTTCTTCGATAGCCGACTTAAATGAAGATATATCCGCTTCGAGCACCACTCTGATTGACTTTCCGCTTGAATTTGAATTGACTGTAAATTCTTTCACGGTTGCATTCATATCTTTGATTGCTTTTAAATCGGGATGTGATTCCGTAGCCGACGAAACCGCTTTCGCAAACAAGAACGCCAAAGTCTTGTCATCGTATATATGATAATATTCCTTGCCGTAAATAATTTTGCCCGTGTATAGAGAGGAATAATCTATAACTCCGCCTCCCGATATCGCATCGGAATTGGCAAGCTGAGTTTTGGCGTTGTCCGCCTCCGTAGTGCCGTCATATCTGTTTTTTACAATCTGCTGTTCGTCCGGAGAATAAATTACCTTAAACGCCTTGGCAATATCTATTAGTTTTGTATCCCCGAGTCCTAAACTTTGCATACTTTCGCCTTCTAAGATTGCCTTATCGCCGAAACCTAACTGATTGGGCGTAAGGTTGACAACGATTAAAATTGCAAGACCGATTAACAAAATTATCGCCAAAAGAACGCAAATTGCAATGATAAGTTTTTTTAATCCGTGTGCTGCCGCCATGTGTTTCTCCTTTTTTCTTTCTTTGGTTTATTTCATTGATATTTTACAGTATAAATCGGATTTGTCAAAATCTTTTGGTCTATTTTAATGCATATTTTCACTATTGTCAACTTTTTAGCAAAATAAATTTACATTTTTGTGAATATTGGCCGTTTTTGTTTTTCCCTGCCGTATTCGCAAGTAGCTTTTATCTGCGCTTACTGTCTCGTAGTAGCAAAAAAATAAAAAGCCTTAAAGGCTTTTTATTTTAAAACATTTTATATTTCCGTTTACAGCGGCTTATTTTATTTATCGTCGCCTTGTTCCTCGGACTCGGAAAAATCTTCTTTACCAGAAGCGGGCTCTCTGCCGTCACTGTCCTCGGAATCGTTATCGATTTGATTTTCCTCGTTTGCCCTATTTTTGCCCGACTCGTCATCGGTTATCGGATTTTTTTCTGAGTCGGTGTTGCTTGCGTTTTCGGTAGTGCTTTCGCCGATATCCTTTGCGAAAACATTCTCGGACGGGTCTATAGCATTTTTCGCTTTTTTACCTTCGAGATATCTTTTTCCGCCTTCGGTTATTTCCCTTCCTGCGCTCGTCACGTTGATATATCCTAAATAAATGAGATAAGGCTCGATTTGCTGTTCTACAATATTTCTTCCCTCGCCTATAGCGCTGCAAAGGGTATCTATGCCCACAGGACCGCCGTCGAATTTATAGAGTATGGCGCTAAGATAGTTCGTATCCGTATCGTCAAGCCCGGACTCGTCAACTCCAAGCTGTTTAAAGCATGATGAGGTGATTTCTTTTCCGATTATGGAAACGCCTGTAAGCTGAGCTTTATCTCTTATTCTCTTGACAAATCTGTTGCATATTCTCGGAACTCCTCTTGACCGCTTCGCTATGTCGAGTGCGCCCTCGTCATCAAGAATATAACCGAGTTTGCTCATAGAGGCCTTTGCAAGAGCCGCGAGCTCCGATTCGGAATATGGCTCAAGCTTAAACTGCAATGGGAACCTGTCACGCATAGGCTTAGATAAAAGTCCGCTGTGCGTCGTTGCACCTATGAGCGTAAACGGCGGAAGGCTGAGCGTTACGTTTTTCGCATCCCTTCCTCTCTGTTTATCGAGATAGCTAAGCTCAAAATCTTCCATTGCCGTATATATCGCCTCTGCCGCCGACGGACTTATACGGTGTATTTCGTCGATAAACACTACGTCGCCCTTTTTGACGTTTTTAATGACGTCGACAAAATCTTCGGCGTCTTTAACGGTAGGTCCGCTCATCACTATACAGTTTCCGCCCATCTCGTTAGCTATTATTTTCGCAAGAGTAGTCTTACCGAGACCTGCCGAGCCGAACATCAAAATATGCTCTAAAGCCTCTCCCCTCTTTTTTGCCGCAAGTATTGCCTCTTTAAGTCGCGGCTTTATTTGTTCTTGCCCCATATATTCTGAAAGAGTCATAACTCTTAAAGGGTTATTAGTGTTGGCAAAACTTCCGTATCCTCTATCCTCGCCGTCCGCCTGCGTTGAAGTTTCTTGCTCGTCTTGAACGGCGTTATCGGACCTGCTGTCCTGTTGTGCGCCGTTATCGTCGGATAACCCGTCTGATGCGTCAGGCAATTTTTGGTCTTTCTTTTCTTCGACCTCGGTTACCCATTGCTCGAAATCGTCAAGAGCTTTCGACGCGCTTGCGCCTTTTGATTTTATAATAAGTTTTCGTCCCGTAAGCTCGAAGTAAACGTCGGCAACCGCCTCGGCAGAAGTCAGTTTGCGAACCATCTCAACCAAACGGAAGCCACGCGCATTGCACTTTGTTCTCTCGTTAAAATCCATTTTGGCGTATTCGTCAAGTTTTGCGGCACACTCTAAAAGCGCAAGTTTTATATACTTGACGCTTTTTCCGTTCTCCATTGCTTCAATGGCTTCGTTATATATTTTATTTATTTCATTATGATATTTTGCGTTCATAATTTACTCCTTTTGTCAATTATAACACACATTTATTGTAAATACAATAGTTATATAAAAATTGCGAAAAAAATTTAAAAAAACAGAATGTAAAAAATGACGCTACGCCCGATAAAATCAAAATATATACTTATTTTCTTTGTTTATAATAAGTCGCAAGACCGCCTTCGCTTGTTTCTCTGTATCGGCTGGATAAATCCTTGCCTGTCTGATACATTGTTTTTACTACCGTATCAAAAGAAATCTTTCGCGTAACGGTAAGGAAATTGGCGAAATTGAATGCCGTTAAAGCCATCATTGCGGCAACGGCGTTACGCTCTATGCAAGGTATCTGAACAAGTCCCGCCACGGGGTCGCAGGTAAGACCGAGGTGATGCTCCATTCCCACTTCCGCCGCATATTCTATTTGCTCTATATCCATACCGAACAACTGACAAAGTCCCGCCGCCGCCATAGAGCAAGCACTGCCTATCTCCGCCTGACATCCGCATTCCGCTCCGGATATCGAAGCGTTTTGCTTAATAAGATTTCCTATAAGCCCTGCCACCGCCAAGGCGTCGACGATTTGGTCGTTTGAAAAGCCTTGTTTGTCCTGCATATATTTGAGCACGCTCGGCACTACTCCGCAGCTTCCGCAGGTGGGAGCGGTGACAATCATACCGCCCGCCGCATTTTCTTCCGCCGCGGCAAAAGCGTATGAACACACGATTCTGCTTTGCCTTGTCTCGGGGGATTCGTCGATATGCTTTTGTCTGAAAAAGTTCCTTGCCTTTCTCTGGACGTCGAGTCCTCCCTCCAAAACGCCGCTTGCCTTTAGACCGTTTTTGATTTCCGTTTTCATTGCCTCCCACATTTCTTCAAGATACGGCTTGATGTCGGGTTCGCATTTGTAAATATAGTCAAGCAATGTAATATCGTTTTCCTCGCAGTATGCCTTTATGTCGTCGAATTTGTTGAGGTCATATACGTCTACGGCAAGCTCCTCTGCCTTTCCGTTTATCATTATCGCGCCGCCGCCTATGCTGAGCACTTCCCAAAATCCGATTTCCTTTCCTTTCTTATACGCCCAAAAACGCATAGTATTCGGGTGAGACAGATTCATATCGTTAAGGTCAAATTCCACCTTTGCCTTATCTCCCAGAACTTCCAAAATGGCCTTATCGGTTTGGTGCCCCTTTCCCGTGAGCGCGAGCGAGCCGTAAAGTTTTACGAGATAGCTGTCCGCATCGGGAAACTCCTTTAAAAAAAGAGTAGCCGCTTTGTTGGGGCCTATCGTATGGGATGAGGACGGACCTCTGCCTATTTTGTATAATTCTTTTAGAGATTTCATATTAACCTACCGAAATTCTTTTCCGAAATTGATTTTAGCATATATTGCAAAAAGTAGCAATATCAAAAATTTTAATTTTTTCGTCATAGCTGTATTTGTTCTGAATAACGAATAAGCTATATAAGCTTTTTAACTTTTTCAAACGAATAACCGCCGTTTAACCTCAATTCTCATATCCGGCTTTAAAGAACGTTTAGCTAAAACAAAAATGGCTCCCTTTTGCAAAAACAAAAACGCAGAGCGTTTGCTCTGCGTTTTAATTTCGGCTTGTTGTTTATTCCGCCTTTTTAGATTTTTTGCCGCTCTTTTTGGGGGCTGCGTCCTCGACGTTTTTAACCTCTTCGACGGCGGCTTCAACCTGCGCTTCTTCTTCCGCTTGCGGCTGTCCCTTTTCGAGTTTCACTTCTGCCGTATCTTCCGATTTGACTTCGCCGGCTTCTGCCACCGCGTTTTCGACAGCTTCGCCTTCTGCGGTTTCGCCCTCTACTAATTCGCCCTCGGCGTTTTCATCCGCTTGGGCTTTCTTTGACTTCTTGGTATTCCAATTTCTCATGATGAAGAATTTGTTGGCAAGGAAGCAAAGAACGAGTGCCGTAAGACCGCCTGCGAGCATTCCCGTTATCGTGATAAGGAAGCTGATAAAGCCTGTCGGGTCGGCTCCGCCGTTTGCCGCTTTGTAAGCGTCGGTGCAAGCCGTTGAAACAACGCCTCCGAGGTATGTTTGCAAAATTATAATGAGTATTGCCGTGATTGCATAAGCTATTGCGGCTATGACTACGTTGTTGGTCGCCTTAAACGTCTTTTTGCGGTTTAGGACAAAGGTCATTACCTGTCCTATGATAGCTCCGAGCAAGAATCCGATAAAGTCGCCCGTTGACGGGTGGTTAAAAACAAACCAATGGAAGGGATAATCCGTGCCAAGTTCGGGAACGGCTTCGAGAGCGTATTTGAACACCATATTGGTGACAAACTGCGACGCTCCGCAGATGATACTGAACAGGAAAAAGAGGACCATCTGACGCAAATCTTCGTGCGCCTGTATGTAGGCAATCATTGCCTTTATACCTTTTTTCTTGGGTTTGTCGGTTGCTTCTTCGCCCGTCTCGCCGCTCACCGCTTCGACTGAGTTTTCGTCTGCAACAGCTTCGGCTTTTGTGTTTTCGGCTTCGGCGACTTCTTCGACGTCGGTCTGAACAACGGCGTCCTGCGCTTTGGCGTTTAATTCGTCCATAATTTTCTCCTTTATATTTATGACTTTAATATTATAACCTTTGTTAACCGTTTAGTCAATATCCAATTTGTGCCACGGGCGCTTGATTGTCAGTGTTTAAACTCTTAGCGTCCTTTACGCTTTTTAGCTTGTCCTTTTCCCTTTTTTACCGTAACGGCAGTTTTAGGATTTGCTGTCTGACGGCTTGCTTCGCTCCTTTCAAAATATATTTTGCGGGCTTTAGTTTCCGCTTCGGCATAGTTTAGCGCTGTCAGGTCGGCTTTTTGCGTTTTAAAATTGTTGCTTTTCGTTACTGCTTTGGTTTTTGCGTTTAAATTTTTGTTCGCTTTTCTTTTTGCTTCGCCCTGCGCCTTCGTGTTTAAGGATTTGTTTTGCCTTTCAAACTCCGAAACGCCTTGAGCTTTTGAAGATTTAAATTGATTTTTTTTCAATTTCGGATTGCCACCTTTGGCATTTGAGTATTTTCCCTTAACAGGCACCGCCGCATTGACGGTTTTGGGGCGTTCTCCTTTAAAATCTACCGCAGATTGCGCTTTTGCATTTTGCCCCTTTGCTCCTTTTTTCTTTTCGCCCTTAAACAGAGGCTTTATGCTGTTTGCTCCCTTTAAGTTTTTTTGATTCTTCTTCGCACTCTGTCCGCTTTGTCTTTGACTGCCTGCCTCCTCAAAAGCGACAAACCTGCCGTTGACCTTGACTCCGTCAAGTTTTAACGCCGTCTTGAAATTATCCTCTGACACCTCAAAGAAGGAATAGACCTCGGCAATCCTGACAGAGAAGATATCCGCAACGGAAATTCCCGTCTTTTGCGATATGAATTTTTTCAAGCCTCCCTCGTCAAAACCGTCGACGCTTCCTATGCCGCAAAATATTTTCTTTTTTTCAATCTGCTGATTTGACTTTTTCTCTTTCGGAACAAAGTTTTCGCTGAGCCCGTCAATATTTAATTCTTCTATCGGCGTATTTGTAAGCTTTTCATAAAGATTAAGACGGTAGATATCTTTTTTTGTGGCAAACGAAAAAGCTTCGCCCGCGCGGTTGGCTCTTGCCGTTCTTCCTATTCGGTGAACGTAAAACTCCTCATCGAGCGGAAGGTCATAGTTGAACACCGCTTCCACGCTATCGACGTCTATACCTCTTGCCGCAACGTCGGTAGCAACGAGCACGTTGAGTTTTTTGTCACGGTATGCCCTCATGGTTTTATCTCTGAGTCTTTGCTTTAAGTCGCCGTGAATTTTGTCGCATAAATACCCGTCTTTGTCCAGCTTTTCATACAGGGCGTCTACCCTTGACTTTGTATTGCAAAAAACGAGCGACAGCTTAAAATCCTTATCCTTTAAAATGCGCCTCAGCGCCTCGTATTTGTTTTCCTCTTTGAGTTTGATATAAAACTGCTTTATATCGGGGACGTCGAGGTCGCCCACCGTCGTTTTTACGAAAACGGGATTATTTTGGAAATCGGCGGATACCTTTTTTATCTCTTCGGACAAAGTTGCGCTGAACAGTGCGGTTTGCCTTATCTTGGGCATTGCTTTAACGATAAGCCTAATATCCGGCAAAAAGCCCATGTCCAGCATTTCGTCCGCTTCGTCAAGTACTAAAGTTTTTATGCCGTGCAGTTTCAGAGTCTTTCTTCGTATATGGTCGATAACTCTGCCGGGAGTGCCTACGACAATCTGCGGTTTTTTTCTTAAATCCGCCATTTGTTTTTCAACACTCTGCCCGCCGAAAAGTGCGGTGATTTTTATTGCCGTGACCGCCGCTATACGCTTTAGCTCTCGCTCTATCTGCATTGCAAGTTCTCTTGTCGGGCATAGCACAAGCGTCTGAACAAGCGGATTCGATTCGTATGCGCCCTCTATTGCGGGAACGCCGAAAGCACAGGTTTTTCCTGTGCCGGTGGGTGCCTGAACGAGGCAGTCGAACCCGTCAAGCATTAAGGGGATAACTTTTTCCTGCACGGGCGTGGGCGAAGTGAAGCCCATTATCGACAGCGCAGATTTGATTTCCCCTTTTATATTCAACAATTCAAACGATTCTATTGTTTTTTACCTAAATGCTCATCCAACCGTCATCGGAGGGATTGGAACGGAACTTAATGAGCATTTCCTTTTCCTTTTCATCGATATATCCCGTCTCTAGTGCAACTTCGACGACTGCGTCAAAGTTGGATACGGAGTGATTTACGACACAGGCCGCTTCTAATTTTTCGATACCCTTTTTAAGACCGTAAGTAAACACGGAAACGATTCCCAGAACGGTGGCACCTGCTTCCCTGAGTGCGTTTACCACGTCGATTGACGAACCGCCCGTTGAGATGAGGTCCTCGACAACGACTACTTTTTTTCCGCTCGGATTGGCTCCCTCGATTTTGTTTTCTCTGCCGTGCGTCTTTTCGCTCGAACGAACGTAGCCCATAGGCAATGAGAGTATTTCGCTCATTATGGCGGCGTGCGGTATGCCTGCCGTAGACGTTCCGAAAAGAGCCTCACATTCGTGATATTCTTTTTTGACTATATCCGCAAGGGCATTTTCGATAAATCTTCTTTCTTCGGGGTATGCAAGGGTAAGACGGTTGTCGCAGTATATAGGCGATTTAATTCCGCTTGCCCAGGTAAAAGGCTGAGTAGGACGTAAAAATACAGCCTTGACTTTGAGTAAAATTTTTGCAACTTCTTTTTGTATATCCATAATTTCACCTTGTAATCGAATTTTTTATTTTGAAAATGTGTCGAGTTTTAAAGCGTGTTGTGTTCAAACTGTCTTCGGCTTTAATTTAGCGTTTGCCTAAACCGCCTTGTATAAATTTTTCGGTTTAGCCTTTAACGATATAGCTGTACCGATTGAAAACAGTTTCACCTAAATTCATAAAGACGGTTTAAACAGTTAAAAATTGAAGTTTAAACACGCATAAAGATAAATAATGTTTGCTTTGCTCTTTTAGTCCGCAAACTGCTTAAGACACTCTTTATATGCCTCAAGCGGATTTTGCGCTCCCGTTATCGAACGTCCGACTACGATATAGTCGCTTCCCTGCTCTTTTGCAAACGCCGGAGTCGCCACTCTCTTTTGGTCGCCCTTACCGTCGCCTTCGAGTCTAATTCCCGGCGTTACGGATATAAGTCCTATACTTTTTGCCAAAGGAGCTTCGTAGGGAGAACAGACTATTCCGTCAAGTCCCGCCGCCTTTGCGTTTTCGGCATATTTTTTAACGGCTTCGGAAGCGGTGAGATTTATTTTCAATTCGTCGCTAAGAGTTTTGTCGTCAAGCGACGTCAAAATGGTGACGGCAATCAGTTTGGTTTTTCCGCCCTCTTCGTCGAGTGCTCTTTTTGCCCACTTCATCATCTCTATACCGCCGCCTGCATGCACGTTTGTTATATCTACGCCGAGCGAGGCAAGATTTTTCATTGCCTTGTATACGGTATTGGGTATATCGTGAAGTTTAAGGTCAAGGAATATTTTATATCCCCTCTCTTTAAGCTCCCTTACCATGGGCGCTCCCTCTTTGTAAAACAGTTCCATACCTATTTTCAGAAAAGGCTTAGCGTCGCCCATTTTGGCTAAAAAATTTTCAAGTGCGGCTTTGTCGGCAAAGTCGCACGCTATCATAACGTCTCTCATTGTGCCCTCCCGATTATATCGGATATTTTTTCCGTTTTAATTTTATTCAATACGGCAGGAAGCGTTTCTATTATTTCTTTGCA
>FR901028.1:116555-125121 GCA_000437555.1 Acidaminococcus sp. CAG:917
CAGGCATAGGGGTTAATAAGATTTTGCGTGCCCACCATTACGGCGGTAGCTCCTGCCATCATCATCTCTATGGCGTCTTCTGCTTTAGATACGCCGCCCATACCCACAACGGGTATAGACACCGCCTTTTTAACGTCGTAAATCATTTTGAGCGCCACGGGAAAAACGCCTTTGCCGCTGTAACCGCCGCTGCCTGTGGCAAGAATCGGCTTTGCCGTAGCTATATCTATCCTCATTCCCACAAGCGTATTTATAAGGCTGATTGCGTCCGCCCCCGCTCCTTCTACGGCTTTCGCCATTTCTGATATGCTTGTGACGTTAGGTGAAAGTTTTACCATAATAGGCTTTTTTACTCTCTTTTTGATTTGCGATACAAGATTTGAAGCGACAGAAGCGTCCACTCCGAAAGCCATACCTCCGCCCTTGACGTTGGGGCAGGATATGTTGAGCTCGATTGCAAAAACCTTGTCGCAATCGTCGAACTTTTCGCAGACTGATATGTATTCCGCTTCGCTGTGACCGCCCACGTTGGCGATGACTTTGTCGTTATATACCGCCTTTAGCTTTTCAATCTCTTCGGATATAACCTTATCGACGCCCTTGTTCTGAAGCCCTATGGCGTTGAGCATACCCGACGGACATTCCGCCACTCTCGGCAGAGGATTTCCGTAACGCTCGGACAGAGTCGTGCCTTTAAGCGAGATTGAACCGAGACAGTTTATATCATACCACTCGGCGAATTCATACCCGAAACCGAACGTTCCGCTTGCGGGGATTATCGGATTTTTTAACGTATGCCCTAAAAGGGAAACTTTTAAATCAGTCAAAGATAACCTCCTTTATATCGAATATAGGTCCGTCTTTACAGACCCTTTTCGTGCCTGACTTCGTATGAATCGAACAGCCCATGCACGCGCCGAAACCGCAAGCCATTCTCGCTTCCATAGAAATAAATCCGCTCTCCGAAAACGCAGGCAGACTTTTTAACATGTTGACAGAGCCGCACGCATAATATACGTCAAAATCCGGAGCGAGATTTTTGAGCCCGTCTGCTATCGTGCCTTTAAATCCGTCGCTTCCGTCGTCGGTTGAAGTTTGATAATCAAAATCCTTGAAGTCGTCTAAAAAGCAAAGTTCCGACGCCGTCTTCGCCCCTAAAAACAAGGTTGGGATTATGCCTTTTTCCTTAAAGCTTTTTGCAAGATAAAGTAAAGGCGCAGCTCCCAATCCCCCGCCTATAAGCAAAGGTTTTTTTGCAAGAGAGGTGTCAAACCCGTTGCCGAGTCCCGTGAGGACGTCAAGCTTTTCGCCGCTTTGCATTTTTGACATAGCCTTCGTTCCCTCGCCCAGCACTTTGTATAGCACCGTCATATTTTTGCCGTCGTAGTCGTATACGCAAAAGGGGCGACGCAGAGTAAATCCGTCGACCGCGATTTCGACAAACTGTCCCGGGATAGGTTTTTCGCACTCGCCAAGCGTCATTTTATAGACGTCCAGAGAAAGTGCGACGTTTGATTTTACCGTTAAAATTTCCTGTTTCATCAGATGCAGCTAATTCCCATTGTAGTTTCTTCGAGCACGTCAAGCAATACGCTGACCGTATCCAAAGAAGTGAAGACGGGCACGTTGTTTTCGACAGCCGTTCTTCTGATTTTGAGTCCGTCCTTTCTTTGAGTCATCTCGCTTTCGCTTATCGTGTTGACGACGTAGGTGACGTAGCCTTTTCTGAGCGAATCGAGAATTTCCTCACTGCCCTGCGACAGCTTCTTTTTGACTCTCGTCCTTATGCCGTGCTTTTTGAGGAAGTCCGCCGTTCCCGACGTGGCTTCGATATTAAAACCAAGGTCGTAAAAACGCTTGAGGAGCGGGAGTGCCGCTTCCTTATCTTTATCCGCAATAGTGGCGAGCACCGTGCCGTAGTTGGAAACTTTAAGTCCCGACGCCTTGATTGATTTATAAACCGCGCGGTTTAAAGATTTATCATATCCGATTGCTTCGCCCGTCGATTTCATCTCGGGTGAGAGCACCGTGTCAAGTCCCGTGAGTTTCGAGAAGCTGAACACGGGCGACTTGACGTACCATCTGTCTTTTTTGGGAAGCACTCCGGTATATCCTTGCTCTTTAAGACTCTTGCCCAGCATAACCTTTGTGGCAATCTTCGCAACGGGAACGCCCGTCGATTTTGCCATAAACGGAACCGTTCTCGACGAACGGGGGTTGACTTCTATGATATAAACCTTGCCCGTCGTCTTTTCGACGATAAACTGAATGTTGAAAGGTCCTATGATATGAAGTGCAATTCCCACTCTGTTAGCGTAATCTATGATTGTTTCTTCAACTTCTTTGGAGAGCGTGCGCGTCGGATATACGCTCATTGAGTCGCCCGAATGAACGCCCGCCTTTTCGATGTGTTCCATAATACCGGGGATAAATACCTCTTTGCCGTCGCATACCGCATCGACTTCGCATTCCGTTCCCACAATATATTTATCGATAAGCACGGGGTGCTTTTTGTTGAGTTTGACGGCTTCCGACAAGAATCCGCTGAGCGATTTTTCGTCATAGACAATATGCATCATTCTGCCGCCCAAAACGTAGCTGGGGCGGACGAGCACGGGATAGCCTATCTCTTTTGCCGCCTTTAAACCGTCTTCGATATTGAACACCGCTTTGCCTTCGGGCATAGGAATGTTTAAGCTGTTTAAAACTTCGATAAACTTATCTCTGTCTTCGGCAAGAGCTATTGCCTCGCTGTCGCTTCCTATGAGTTTGACTCCTGCTTCGGTCAAGTCGTCGGCGAGGTTAATTGCCGTCTGACCGCCGAGAGCCACAATGACGCCCTCGGGTTTTTCGAGGTCGATTATGTTCATGACGTCTTCGAAAGTGAGCGGCTCGAAATAAAGTTTGTCTGACAGCGTGTAGTCGGTGGAAACGGTTTCGGGGTTGTTGTTTATGATTATCGCCTCATAGCCCTCTTCCTTTATCGCCCATACGGCGTGCACGGTGGAATAGTCGAACTCTACGCCCTGACCTATACGTATAGGTCCGCTTCCCAAAACGATTATCTTTTTATCCTTTGTGACAACCGATTCGTTCTCGTCGCCGTATGTTGAATAAAGATAGGGTATATAAGATTTAAACTCGCCCGCACAAGTGTCTATTGACTTATATACCGGCATTATTCCCTCCTGCTTTCTCATCTTGAAAACTTCGAGCGGCGTCATTGACCATGCCGAACCGATATATTCGTCGGAAAAGCCGTATTTTTTTGCCTTTAACAAAACGTCTTTGTTTTTGCCCTTTTTGATTTCCTTTTCAAGCTCTACTATATTGAGTATCTTATCGAGGAAGAAGCGGTCGATTTTAGTTATAGAATAGATATAAGAAACGGGAACGTCCTTTCTGAGCGCCTCGGCAATCGCAAAAATGCGGTCGTCTTTATTGGCAATGATTTCATCGATGAGGTCGTGCGTGGACATCTCCTTGAATTTTTGCATTTCGAGGTGACATACGCCGATTTCCAAAGAGCGGACGCTCTTTAAAAGACATTCTTCTATATTTCTGCCGATTGCCATAACTTCGCCGGTTGCTTTCATCTGAGTGGTCAAGGTGCGGTCGGCTTCGGTGAATTTATCGAACGGAAAACGCGGAACTTTGCAAACGACATAGTCAAGCGACGGCTCAAAGCACGCTTTCGTGTTGGCTATGTCGATTTCGTCCAAAGTGAGTCCGCAGGCAATTTTTGCCGAAACTCTTGCAATCGGATATCCGCTTGCCTTACTTGCCAAGGCGGAAGAACGGCTGACTCTCGGATTGACTTCGATTACATAATATTGGAAGGAAAACGGGTCAAGCGAGAACTGTATGTTGCAGCCGCCCTCTATCTTTAAAGCTCTTATAATCTTCAAAGCGGCGTTACGCAGCATCTGATGTTCTTTTAGAGTGAGCGTCTGCGACGGCGCAACGACTATACTGTCTCCCGTGTGTATTCCGACGGGGTCGATGTTTTCCATTGTACAAACGGCTATTGCCGTATCGTTTTTATCTCTTAAAACCTCGAATTCTATCTCCTTAAAACCCTTTATGGATTTTTCGACAAGCACTTGCGATACGGGAGAAATTTTAAGCGCGTTTTTAACTATCAGTGTGAGCTCATCGTCGTTTTCGGCAAAGCCGCCGCCCGTGCCGCCCAAAGTGAACGCAGGACGAATTATTACGGGGTAGCCTATACTGTGCGCGCTCTCGAGTGCCTCTTCTAAAGTGGTTGCCGTGTGCGATTCTATGCTGGGCTCGCCTATCGATTCGCATACGTCTTTAAATAGCTGCCTGTCTTCCGCTTTTGCTATTGCCTCGTAGCTTGTTCCCAAAAGCTCTACCTGACACTCGTCCAATATGCCTTTTGTGTAAAGCTGCATACCGAGGTTAAGACCGGTTTGACCGCCTATCGAGCAGAGCAATCCGTCGGGTCTTTCGTATCTTATTATCTTGGCGACGTGCTCGAGGTCGAGAGGCTCCATATAGACTTTGTCGGCAATGAGCGTATCCGTCATTATCGTTGCGGGGTTGGAGTTCACCAAGACAACTTCATATCCTTCCTCTTTTAAGGCAAGACAAGCCTGAGTGCCGCCGTAGTCAAATTCGGCAGCCTGTCCTATGACGATAGGACCGCTTCCTATAACCATAATTTTTTTAATATCTGTTCTTCTCGGCATTTGTCTTACCTCCCGCAAAAGCTTTAATGTTTTCTACAAACTTTTTGTAAACTTCTTGTTTATCTCCCGGCTCCGCACAATTTTCCGGCTGATAGGCAACCGCAAAAATTTTGTTTTTTGAGTCCTCAACGCCCTCTACGTCGCCGTCGATTACGTTGACGTGCGTCACTTCGAGTCCCGTGCCCTTTAGCGAGGAAGCTTCCACCGAATAAAGGTGGTGCTGCGAAGTGATTTCAATCTCACCCGTCGTTAAGTTTTTGACGGGCAGATTTGAGCCGCTGTGTCCTTTTTTCATTTTAAACGTCTTTGCGCCGTATGCTCTCGCCACAATCTGAAGTCCGAGACCGATTGCAAAAACGGGAAGCTTTCCCTTGAGTTTCTTGACAAGCTCAACCGTTTCAGGCACGTCCGCCGGGTCGCCGGGTCCGTTGGGTATAAAAACGCCGTCGGCTTTTTGCATCATTACTTCGTCAAAGGTGGAGTTGTAAGGCAAAATGGTCAGATTTATACCGCAGTCGTTCATCTTTCTGAGACTTATGTTTCTTATTCCGCAATCTATTACCACAACGGAATATTTTGGATTTCTCGTGGGGCAATGCCTGGCGTTTGTTCTCGACACTCTTTTTACCGCGTCGCACTCCGCCTTAAATGCTTTGATTGCCTTTACGCACTCGTCTACGTTTGCGCCCTCATCGCAAATCATCGCCTTCATTGTGCCTTCGTCTCTTATAATGCGGGTAAGTTTTCTGGTATCGATTCCGCTTATGCCGACGACGTTGTTTTCGCACATCGATTCGTTTAAAGTCATGGTAGTTCTGAAGTTAGACGGCATATCGTTATATTCGCTTACAATAAAGCCCGCCAAAAAAACGCCCTTTGAATCGAAGTCCTCGTCCGTGAGCCCATAGTTACCGATTAACGGATAGGTCATAACGACAAATTGGTCGAGATAGGCGGGGTCGGAAAATATTTCCTGATATCCCACCATTGACGTATTGAACACTACTTCGGCGATTTTGGTTTCACCGCTTCCGAAACCTTCGCCTTTAAAAACGGTTCCGTTTTCTAAAATCAAAATTTTGTTTGGCATAGTGCCTCCGTATCTATATATTTTATTTTTCCGTTTATAACGCTTACTAAATTAAACCCGTATAAATCCATACCGATATACGGACTGTTTTTGCCCATCGATAAAATTTCCGATTTTTTATAGGTGCGCTTGTTGTCGATATCCAAAGCGCAAAACGTTGCCGCTTCTCCCTCTTTTATCTCGCCTGCGTCGATACCGAAACGGTTTTTTGCCCCTATCCTCGTAAACCTGACAAGCGAGGCAAGAGAAATATATCCCGTTTTGTAAAGCGACGTTATCACTACGGGATAAAGCGTTTCAAAACCGATTATTCCGTATGGAGCAATATTCCAAGCCTGAGATTTTTCGTACTCGGTATGCGGCGCGTGGTCGGTGGCAATCATATCCGCCGTGCCGTCCAAAAGCGCCGCCCTTGCCGCTTCAACGTCTTTTTTTTGCCGCAGCGGCGGATTCATTTTAAAGTTTGCGTCCGTCTTTTCGACGGCACAATAAGAGAGATGATGCGGCGTTACTTCACAGCTCACGTCCATTCCGTCCGCTTTCGCTCCCCTTATAAGGTCGAAACTTTCGGCAGTCGACATATGGCAGAAGTGATATTTTACCCCGCTCTTTTTCACGAGGTTCAATTCCCTTTCCACGGCGATATATTCCGCCTGCTCACTGTCGCCGTAGCCTGCCGCCTCGGCGTGGGAACATATTATCTTTCCCGTCTTTTTGACTTCCTGCATCGCCTCGAGCAAAAGTCCCGTGTCGTTCACGCACTTGCCGTCGTCGGAAAAGGCGACAACTTTATCCGCTATTGAGGCAATATCTGAAAGCTGCCTGCCCTGCTGACCCTTGGTGACGGCACCGAAAGGCAGAACTGTTATGCAGGCGTCCCTTTTTATTATGTCGATTTCTTTTTGAAGATTTTCCGCGCAGTCGGGAACGGGATTTAAATTCGGCATGGCAAAAGCCGTGAAAACTCCGCCCTTTGCCGCGCTGAGACTTCCCGTCTTTATCGTTTCTTTTGCTTCAAATCCCGGCTGACGGAAGTGAGCGTGAGGGTCTATCGCTCCGCCCGTGACAAACGCACCCTTTAAATCGTATCCCTCGCCCGAGAGATTTTCGCCTATTTTTGAAATTATCTGCCCTCTGACTTCTATGTCGACGATTTTCGTTTCGCTGCCGGACAGTATCATAGCGTTTTTAAAAATCATAGCCGACCCTCCAATACCATAGATAAAACCGCCATACGGACAAAAACGCCGTTTTGCATCTGTTTCAAAATTCTGCTCTTAGGGCATTCCGCCACTTCGTCGGCGATTTCTATACCCCTGTTTATAGGAGCGGGGTGAATGATTATCGCACCGTCTTTCATTGCGTCTGCCCTATCACTAGTCATTCCGTAAAGAGCGTGATATTTTGCCTCGTCAAACGCCAAAGCGTCTTTATGCCTTTCAAACTGCACTCTCAAAAGATTTATTACGTCGCAATCGACTATTGCTTCGTCAATAGTCGTTTTATAGGCGGTATCGTCAAGCCATATTTCGGGGCCTGCAATCGAAACGCGCATTCCCAGCCTTTTCATAATCTCGGCGTTGCCGTGCGCCACTCTGCTGTGCTTGATATCGCCGACTATGCAAATTTTGAGACCGTCGAACCTGCCGAATTCCTCGTATATCGTCATAAGGTCAAGGAGCGTTTGCGTCGGGTGGTCGCTTGCTCCGTCCCCCGCATTAAAAACAGGGATTTGGACAGATTCCAAATCCCTATAATAACCGTCTTTGCTATGGCGAATAATAACCCCGTCGACGCCGAGCGCCTCAAACGTTTTGACCGTGTCGTAAAGGCTTTCTCCCTTAGCGAGCGACGACGCATTTGCGTTAAATGAAACGGGAGTAATGCCGAGTTTTATCATCGCCATTTGAAAGCTGTATTGAGTTCTGGTGGAATTTTCAAAGAATAAAGTCGCCATCGTTTTACCGGGATAGCTGATTTTTTCGCCGTTTTTAAAGCGAACGGCCTGGTCGATAATCTTTTGAATCGTGTCTGCCTTCAGTGTGTTTAAAGTGAGTAACCCTTTCATTTAAACTTCCTTTTATCTTGTTTAGTTTATCATAATTTCCCTCTTTAAGCAATTAAATATAATACAATTTAAAGCATAAAAATTTTTCGCTTAAAGTGTTTGCCGCAAAAAAATAAAAGCCCAAAGGCTTTTATTTTAATTCGTTTTCTTTAATGTAAAAATATTGTTCACGGTCGGGACCGACGGAAACAACGGTAATGGGAGCGTTTAATCCCTTTTGCAAAAATCTGAGATAGTCTTTCGCCTTTTCGGGGAGAGATTCAAACGACTTGCAAGAGGATATATCGCACTTCCAGCCGTCGAGATATTCGACAATAGGTTTGCAATCGTCGAGAATGTCGGGATAAGGGAATTCGTCCAAACGTTTACCCTCGAATTCGTATGCCACGCAGACGGGGATTTTGTCGAGAGCCGAAAGCACGTCTATTTTTGTTATTGCGATACCCGTGGCGTTTTGCATTTCAATACCGTATCTCGTTGCGGGAAAGTCGAAACCGCCGACACGTCTCGGTCTGCCCGTAGCCGCGCCGTATTCGCCGCCTGCCTCTCTCAAAAAGTCGCCCTCCTCCCCGAACAGTTCGGAAACGAACGGACCCTCGCCGACGGCACTCGAATATGCTTTGACGATTCCCAAAACTTCGTCAATCTTTATCGACGGACAACCGCAGCCGATAGGCGCGTATGCCGCTATGACGT
>FR901028.1:125158-198686 GCA_000437555.1 Acidaminococcus sp. CAG:917
CGTGTAGGGATTGATGCCGAAATCGATGTCTTTGAGCGCGCCGAGCTGAGCTTCGAACATTATGTTTTTCTTTTGCTTTTGCGCCTCAATCAAAAACTTGTTGGTATCGCGTATATACGGAACAAATTCCTTTCCGTAAACCTTTAAATAGTCTATCATCTCGTCGGCGTTGATTTCCTCGCCGTAACCTTTAAAGAGAAGATTTTTCCATTCCACCAAGTCTCTCACTTTTTCTTCGAGCTTGGTCGAATATATAAGGTCGCCCGTGTGCACGACTTTTTTCATATACTTATCGGAATAGATAGGTCCTATGCCTCTTCTCGTCGAGCCGAATTTCTTGCCTTGCAGTCTGTCTTCTTCGAGGCAGTCCTGTCTTACGTTATAAGGCATACAGATGACCGCCCTGTCGGAAATGATAAGGTTTCTCGGCGAGATGTTTATGCCGCCCTCTCTGAGTCTTTTGACTTCCTCCGAAAGATGCTTTAAATCGATGACCATACCTGCGCCCATGACGCAGACTACGTCTTCTCTTAAAATACCCGACGGCAGAAGATTGAGAATGAATTTCCCTTTTTCGTTGATGACGGTGTGACCCGCGTTGTTACCTCCCTGATAACGGACGACTATATCGAATTTGTCGGAGAGAAGGTCAACCATTCTGCCCTTGCCTTCGTCGCCCCAGTTTATGCCTACTATTGCGGTATTCATTTGTCCTCCTTTTCAAGCGAGGGCAAGACCTCGCCCAAAACGTATTCCGACGTCTGAGCGCTTGCTCTGCCTATATAAAGACTCGCGTCGGTTGATTTATCTATAATAGTTGAGAATTTCTTGAAAGCTTCGCTTTTTTTGAGTCTTTCAAGAAGGTCGTTGTCGCCGCCGTTGACCTTGACGTTCTGAGCGGCTTCCATACTGCATTCCCTTATCGCCTCGTGAAGAGCCTGCCTGTCGCCGCCCGCTTTTACGCAATCCATCAAAATATTTTCGGTTGCCATAAAGGGAAGTTCCTCGCTGACGTGACGGGCAATCATTTTGTCGTAAACGACCATATTCTTTGTAACCTTATCCATCAAAAGCAAGATTGAATCGGCGGTCAGAAACGCTTCGCTGTTGGCAAGACGTCTGTTTGCGCTGTCGTCGAGAGTCCTTTCAAACCACTGCGTAGACGCCGTCATAGCGGGATTTTGCGGCAAAGATATCAAAAATCTGGACAGAGCGCAAATTCTCTCGCTGAGCATAGGATTGCGCTTGTATGCCATTGCCGAGCTTCCCACCTGCTTTTTGCCGAAAGGCTCTTCAATCTCTTTTTTGCTTTGCAAAATTCTGAGGTCGTTTGCAAACTTCGATGCACTCTGCGCAATACCCGAAAGAGCGGAAAGAATTTCAAAATCGTATTTGCGGGTATAGGTCTGTCCCGATACGGAAAACCATTTGTTAAAGCCCATTTCGCTTACAACGAGTTCATTGAGTTTTTTTACTTTTTCGTGGTCGCCCTCGAAAAGCTCCAAAAAGCTTGCCTGCGTTCCCGTCGTACCCTTTATGCCTCTCAGTTTGAACGTGTCGATAATCCTCGATACGTTTTCGAGATCCATCATAAAGTCCTGGACGTAAAGAGTGGCTCTTTTTCCCACCGTGGTGAGCTGAGCGGGCTGAAGATGAGTAAACCCGAGCGTGGGCAAGTCCTTGTATTTAAGCGCAAAATCGCAAAGATTTTTTATGACGACGATAAGTCTTTGCTTTAAAACCTTTAAGGCTCTGAACATTTGAATGAGTTCGCTGTTGTCGGTGACAAAACAGCTGGTCGCGCCGAGGTGTATAATCGGCTTTGCCTTAGGGCATTGAAGTCCCAAAGCGTAAATATGACTCATGACGTCGTGGTGAACCTCTTTTTCACGTGCGAGCGCCTCGTCGTAGTTGATATCGTCGAGGTGCTGTTCAAGTTCGGCTATCTGCTCGTCGGTGATATCGAGACCCAACGCCTTTTCCGATTTTGCGAGAGCGAGCCAAAGTCTTCTCCATAGTCCGAAGCGTGTGTCGTCGCTGAAAATCTGTTGCATTTCGGTTGAAGAATAGCGCGTAGTGAGCGGATTTTCGTAAAACGGTTTCATATTTTCTCCTTACAAAATAAAATACGCCACAAGGTATCCTCAATTGGCGTATTGCTGATTGTCTTTGTAACGTTTTTCACTCACTGATTATACCTTTTATCCCGTATAATGTCAAACGATTTACAATCCTAAAAAAGCCTTGGCGTTTAAATAGAGAATTTTTTCGTTGTCGCTGTCTGAAAGCTTTAAATTGTAAAACGATTGCAATTCCGAATCGTGTTCCCACATCGGATAATCGCTGCCGAACATAAATTTTTCCACGCCCATCGTATTGATAATATTTTTTGCCTTTTCGGGAGCAAGTTTAAAAAGGGTGCTTGAAGTATCGAAAAACATATTTTCAAGACCTTTATATACGCCCACTTCGTCCCATCTGCTATAACCTCCGAAATGCGCGCCTATCGATATAAGCTTGGGGTGGCGCTTTGCCACTCTTGCCATTCTGAGAGGAGTGGAATAATCATACCTTGCGTCGCCGGTGTGAAAAAGTATGGGGAGCCTGCCCTCTACTACTCTGTATATCTTTTCCGCTCTGTCCTCGTCAATGAAAAACTTTTGGAAGTCGGGGTGAAGCTTTATACCGTGAAGCCCTAAAGACAAAACTCTGTCCACCTCTTTTGCTATTTCCTCTTCTTCCATATCGGGGTGCAAGGTTGCAAATCCTATAAACTCGGGGTGACGTTCGCACTCTCCGTGAATAAAGTCGTTTATCGATTCCACCTGCGACGGTTTTGTCGCAGTCGAATGGACGACGTATTT
This sequence comes from Acidaminococcus sp. CAG:917, assembly GCA_000437555.1. Lineage (GTDB taxonomy): Bacteria > Bacillota > Clostridia > Christensenellales > CAG-917 > CAG-917. The sequence goes on from FR901028.1 coordinate 128,023, forward strand.
TTCGACGCCTATCTTCCCGCCGCTTGCCAAAAGCCCTTCGCTGGTGCCGTTTCCTCCCGACATGGGAATATCATAAAAAGAACCGATCGAATCGACGGCTTTTTGTGCGATCTTCTGCGGATATATATGTGCGTGTGTATCAATTATTCTTTCCATATCTGTCCTTTAACTGTTCTTTAGGAATTTTATTCCTTTCGACAAAATTAGTCAATCGTTTAAAAAATATTTTTTTAGCAATCAAACTATGTTTTCGAGCTTTAAGCTTTGACAATTTAAACGGTTTTATAAACTTTTTAGTATACTTTTCCCTTTAGGGCAAAAGATAAGTTCAAGGATAATATGAAAGTAGAAATCGAAAAGGACCTGCAAAACTTAAAACGGCTTGTCGGCAACAGCGACGACGTCACTTTCAAGACGTTTAATACCTCTATGGGAAAATCTGCGGTAGCCTATATCGACGGATTTGTCGATAAGCAATCGCTGTATTTCGCCGTTTTGAAAGTTCTTTACGACACCCCTCTTTCCGTTCCCGTTTATGATAAACTCTGCCAGCTGCCCATACCCGAAAGCGTAAATATGTTTGAGGATTTAAACGAGGCGTTGTCTAAAGTTTTAAGCGGAAACATTGTCCTTTTGATAGACGGAGCAGAGGGTTATTTTTGTATGTCTTTGAAAAAGACTTCCATGCGTGCCATATCCGAGCCTCCTACGGAGAGCGTGATAAGAGGGCCGAGAGAAGGGTTTATCGAAGACTATAAAACAAACATAACCCTTCTTCGTCGAAGAATTAAAAACAGCAATCTCATAGTAAGCGAAACGGTGGTAGGTAAGCAGTCAAACACGTCCGTTGCGGTTTGCTATATTAAAGGGATAGCCGACGAAAAAATAGTTGAAGAAGTAAAAAAGCGTATTTCAAAAATCAAAATAGACGGCGTGCCTGACAGCTATTATATAGAGCAATACCTTTCCGAACAAAAGTATTCGCTTTTCAATCAGGTGGGAATATCGGAAAAACCCGACGTCGTTTCGGCAAAACTTTTAGAAGGCAGAGTGGCGGTTATCGTAGACGGTTCTCCGTCCGTTCTGACCGTTCCCTTTTTGCTTTTCGAATCGGTTCAGGATTCATACGACTACTACAGCAACGATTGGCGAGCATCGCTTATAAGAATATTCAGAATAATAGGTATGGTGCTTACAATTTTTCTGCCCGCCGTATACGTTGCCATGGAAACCTATCACTCTCATTTGCTGCCGTTGAAATTTTTGATATCCCTTCTCGGCGCAACGAGCGGAATACCCTTTCCGCCGCAGATTGAAATGCTTGTGGTGCTGCTTCTGTTTGAAATACTCAATCAAGCGTCAATTCGTATGCCGAGATTTTTGGGCATATCCCTTTCTATTGTAGGAGCAATCGTCTTAGGCGATACGGCGGTAAAAGCGGGACTTATTTCCTCTCCTGCCGTGCTTATCATTGCGCTTTCAAGCATAGGAATATTCTGCGTGCCTCAACATCTGAATTCCGTTTCCACCTTGAGAGTGCTTTTCGTGTGCGTAGCGTCGGTGACGGGGTTATACGGCGTTATAATCGGCGCCATAATAACGATAGGATATCTTGTTTCGATAAACTGCTACGGGACGCCGTTTACCGCACCTTTCGCGCCTATCGTAAAGCCCGACCTCGGCGACGGATTTTTAAAGGCGGAAAACTTTAATCAAACTACCCGCCCCTTTTCCATACCGAATATGAACAGGAGAAGAAAATGACTTCAAACGAGATATTGCCCTCACAAAACGCGATAATGATTTTTTTGACGTCCTTTTTTTTGAAGCTGTCGTCTCTTCCCGCACTGCTTGCCAAAGAGCTTGACACTTCCGCTTTTATCGTTATCGTATTTTTCTGCCTTTTCGAGCTTATCCTCTCGGCCGTCGTTTATTTTTTACAGCTTGACGGAGCAAAAGACACTATTGACAAATCAAGACTGAAATATCCTCTTTACGCTTTGATGTGTCTTTATTTTTGCGCGAAACTGTTTTTTGCGCTAGGATTTATCGTAAACTTTGTGACAAACTTTTTGTTTGAATCGATACCTCTTTACGTCGTAATAATAACGTTTATGCTTCCCGTGGTATATTTGGGCTATAAAGGAATTAGGACGATAGGCAGAACAGCTCAGTTTTTCTTTATAATAACGATTATATGTCTGTTTTTGCTTTTGGCGTTTTTAAAGATAAATCTTGACATGGGCAGACTTATGCCGATATTTTCCAAACCTCCGAAAACCGTGTTTGAATCGATGTTCGGATACGGTCTGTGGCTCGGCGACGCTCTCCCCTTGATACTGTGCAAAATCAAAAGACCGAAAAAGTTTTTGATGCCCCTCTCCTGCGCCGCCTCTTACGGTCTCATTGTCGTAGTGTCGATGATTTCGGCGGCCGCATTCGGCTCGGCGCTTTATATAAATCATAATCTGTTTGTAAACCTCTCTGTTTTCAATCAGCTCTCAAGCGTGCTGGGTAGACTTCAATATCTCAGTATCATACCTTGGATGGTGGCTTCGATTATCTCAAGCAGTATTCTGTTTTGGTCGGCGTCAACCTGCGCTCAGACTTTCGTCAAAAACGAGATTGCGGCAAAAGCGGCAGTTGCGCTCATTATCGTTATCGCTTTTTTAGCCATAGGTCACAGCGACGTGCTTATAGACAATTCCGTGGGATATCTGGGATACGTTATGACGGGCGCCATTGTAGTGATTGCGCTCAGCGTGCTTATAATAAACGCCGTAAGGAGAAGAAAAGATGCGAAAACTGTATAAGGCAAAATGGCTTATAATTTTAATATTTATCGCGCTTTTCACATTTTTGGGCAGAGTTATAGACAGTTTTTCCGTATCTCAGCTCACCGTTGCCGTCATTATAGGAATAGATTGCGACGAAAGCGAATATTCCGTAACGGCACAGACTGTTTCGGCAAGCGGTCAAAGTTCGGGCGAAAGCAACATAACTTACGTCACCATGACGTCTAAGGGCAAAACGGTTTCCGACGCCCTTACCTCACTTAGCAAAAAAGCCGGAGGATTTCTGTCGCTTGCGCATTGCAACGTGGTAGTTATGAGCAAAAACGCTCTGCTTAAAAATCCCGACGCCGTTTTGCTGAGCCTTGTCAATTCGCATATGCTTCCGCTTAACGCTGTAATTATTTCCGCCGAAGGCTCGCCCGCCGATATCATCGGTGCCAAAATTCCGACAGGCGGTTCGGCGGCGTTGTATCTTCAGTCACTCACGCTTACCGAGGAAAAAAACTCAATAACGAAAAATAAGCTCAACGAATTTTTGACCGACTACACTTCTAAATCCGCTACAAGCTTTTTCGCACTTTCAAAAAAAGAAGAAATTCCCGACGACTCTGTCATATCGCCGTCTCCGACAGAGAACGGGGCAACTTTAAACCTTGACTCAAATCTTGTAATAACGGCGGACGGCAAAGCGCTCGTTTTGGACGCCGATACGTCTAAAGGCGCAAATCTTATAAAGACGAAACTCAAATACGTTTCGTTTACCCTCGACTTTAAAGGTTTGCCGCTCACCTATGAGCTATTGCAATCGGAATGTAAAATAGAATACGAAAACAAAAAGGCAACCGCTTCGCTAAAGGCGTCGATTGCAATTAAGGAAGTGCATTCGGAAAAATTCAGCGAGTATCTGCTCGACCCCGATTTTAAAATCGCTCTGAAGGCAGAAATAGAAAAGCAACTCAAAGAATATATGCAAAACGCTTTTGAAGTATCAAAAACAAACGACGTCGACTTTTTGATGCTGAAAAATAAAGCCTATCAAAGGGAAGGCTTAAATTTTAAAGACGAAAACTTTTTAAATTCAATTACCTTTTCTCCCTCTGTGGATTTAAAACTCGCAATGAGCTGACGGACAATATAAACCTGCGGCAATACATGCCGTCTGTAAAACAGGATAAAAAGGGCGACTGCGGCGCGCGCCCTTTTGGTTTGAAGTATTTTAAATTGCTGAAAATGCCTTCTGTGCATTTACCTTTCTCTTTACCGCCTGCGATTTGACAAAAGCATTATGTATAAAAGCATAGACGGCAGAGCAAAGGACCTTCTTTCAATAGTGGGAACGTTTTCAGCGCTTTCGTCTGTCGACGAGTTATCCGCAGAGCCGTTAGAATCGGGCGTTTGCGTCTCGCCGCTATCCGAAACGACAGCCTTTGTGCCGTCAGAATTATTTTGAGCAAAGTCCGACTTTAAACCGCTCAGATTCGCCCTTTCGATTTCGGAGTTTAACGCTTTTACTTGTTGCTTTATTTTTTCATACTCTAACGCCATTTTTTCCATAGTCGCTTCATCGGGTAATAAAAAATCCATATTTAGCCTCCGTTTATAATATTCGCATAAGGCTTTTTTCGTGAAAAAAATAAAAAATAGTTAAATGCGGTATAAATTGACTATATCGAACCGTTGTTGTATAATTTTTGATATGGAACACAAATTTATGACTCCCATTCAAATGTGGGAGGGATACAATCCCGTCAAAGATCCGCTTGAAACCTACATTCAGAAGTGTAACGTTTTAAACGATATTGCCGAAACGGAAATGTATTTTACCGCAGAATCGTTAAAGGACGGTAAGATAAGAGTTTACTCTAAAATGTTTGCCCATAAAGATTGGGACACGTCGCACCCTGCCGTTCTGTTTTTAAGCGACCTAAACGCGAGCTCGAACTACGTTGAAATTTCCGAGATGCTCGTCGAACAGGGATACGTAGTTTTTGTTGTCGATTATGCAGGCTTTATGCCCGACGTGGAAAATCCCACGTCCTTTCCCGACTCGCTCAAATACGCCTCTTTTGAGGAGGCGAAACACAACCTCAAATATATGGGAGAGAGCGCAAGGCAAACGCCCTGGTTTGTTTGGGCAAAAATTGCAAGGCGTGCCATAACTTTAATGGAAGAGCAAAAGATAATCGACAACGAAAAAATAAACGTCGTCGGTTTTATCCACGGAGCGCAGCTTGCCTGGATAGTCGCCGCTATGGACGGACGGGTTAATGCCGCCGTCCCCGTCATGGGCTGCGGTCACAATAACTACGGCGCAAAGGAAGTCTCTCTCCTTGAATCGGAAGAGGAATGTTGCTGGGTATCGGGTATTTGTCCGGAAACATACGCAAGATTTGTGGGTTGCCCGATTTTATATGCCACAAGCACAAACAGCCTGTTTGCCAATCTTGACAAAGCGGGTGAAATTATGGCGAGCGTTCCGTCAAAAAATAAGTGTCTGGTTGTAGCTCCCAGGACAAATTATCAGCTTACGAAAGAATCGCTTGACAGTATTTTGCTTTGGGCAAACAGTGCTTTTAAGGGAGAGTGTCTTTCTCTTCCCTCACCTAAAGCTTCCTTCAAAATTTCTGACGGCAGACTTTTATATTCTCTCGATACAGAGCTCGAACCTGCCGAAATCGAAACGTTTATCTCTTTTGACAACGTTCTTCCTCCTATCCGCGACTGGTTTACCCTTCCCAATCCTTACGTCGGACAAAAGGTAAATTATATCGTCACTCCCTATGACAATACGGAAAAGATTTTCGCCTTTTCCAACGTAAAATATAAAAACGGACTTATGGTTTCCACCTCTCCCGTATTTATATCGAAAAAGGAATTCGAAGACGTTGAAAAAGCCCCCGCGGTCGTCGAAAACAACCGCATAGTTTATACCAACAAATCGGGGCTGGGCAGTTTTTCCATTGAGTCGTATTCTCTGATTGTAGACGATGCACAGTTAAAACTTAAAACAGGGCCTTTCGGAATAAAGGGCGTTTCGGCGGAAAGCGGATATCTTAGAACTAACAAACTGACGAAATCAAAATTCGCTGCCGAAAAAAACAGCATATTAAAAATAGACTTTTATTCCAAAGAACCGAGAGATATAAGAATTCAGCTTTTTTCGTTTAACACTAACAAAGCCTACGTCGCAAAGTGCTTTTTAAAAGGCGGAGAGAGATGGCAAAAAGTTTTGCTCACCCCGCAGGATTTTAAATCGGACGACGGCAAGCCCTTGACTTTGTTTTCCGATACGCAAATAACTTTGTTCAAAAACGTGGCTTCGGTTATAATTAACAATATCATTTGGATATAATTATCTTATGGACGAATTCAAGCATGACAACCTGCCGCAAAACCTCGACTTAGAAGATTTTTCGCAAAACGGTTCCGCTTCCGGCAAAAAGAAAAAAACGGCGGCCGTTTTAACGGCAATCGGACTTTCCGTTCTGGTTGCCGTCATTGTCGCGATAATTGTTATAGCGGTTGTATGCGACACTTTCGTTGTGGACGGGTCAAGCATGTATCCCACGCTTTACGGCGGAAAAGACAACGTATATACCGACGGCGATAAAGTAGTGGTAAACAAATATAAAACTCCCGACGTCGGCGACATAGTTGTAGTTCACCCCAAAGGGCAATCTACAATGATAAAAAGGGTTGTCGCCGTAGCAGGCGACACCGTTAAAGTCGTGGGCGGAGTGCTTTACGTTAACGGCGCAAAGGCGGATACGTCTTATTTGAGCGATAAAAATAAACTTATGTATGCTTCCTATCCCGACACGCTTCTGGATATGGCGGAATTTACCGTAAAGCAAGGTCATATCTGGGTTTTAGGCGACAACCGACTCGTCTCGCACGATAGCCGCGACCCGAAGATTGGTCAGGTTTCGCTCGATGAAGTTTTGGGCACCGTGTTTTTGATTATTACCGAGGATAAAAAACTAAATTGGATTTAACTAAAAGTTAAATCCTTTTTTTTTCCGTTCTTTTTATTCGGTTTTATAGCTGTCAGCTTATTTTCGGAAATAATCGTTTTTATATTTACATTTACTTATTATTTTGGCTTTACTTTTGTTAAACAAAGCTTTCCTTATTTTCTGACTGTATATTCTTGCGTTAGCTTTCTATTCTGTTTTTATTCTTAAGCTTCTTACCCGCTGTCTTTATTTTTTTACCCTCCCTTTCCTTCGCTTTTATTCTATTGCCCTTCCCTTACGCTTTCTTATTTGCCATTTTTTCTTTTAATGCTACGATGCTCACCTTTTTCTTTTTTTCAGTTTCCTTTTTCATTTTCGTCAACAAGCAAGACAATGTCGGAGTATCCTTAAAAAATATTTTTATTTTTTTAAAAAAAGCTTGACTTTTGTTTGACTTGGTTGTATATTGCTAATAGGAATTATTATCAATAATGAGAAATACGAAACAAAAGGAAATTATATATAAATCGGTCACTACAAGGTGCGACCACCCGACGGCGGAAATGGTATACTCCGAGGTCAAAGGCGTTTTACCTCAGATAAGCCTTGCCACCGTCTACCGCAATCTTTCGCAGCTTGCCGAGCAAGGCAAGATAAAGAGGATTGCCGTGCCGTCCGCCCCCGACCGTTTCGATAAAACTATAAGCGAACATTCGCACTTTTTCTGCTCTGAGTGCAATTCCGTTTTTGACCTCGATTTTGAGGAAGTGGATTCCTTCGTCAAATCGACGGCAAAAAATCACGATTGCAGAATAGACAAAATTGACATATTGTTTGCAGGTAAATGCAAAGAATGTATAAACAAACACAATTAAATTTAAAAGGAGAAAACTAAAATGGCAAAATTCGTATGTTCGGTATGCGGTTACGTTTATGAAGGAGACGAGGCTCCGGCAAGCTGCCCTCAGTGCAAAGCCCCCAAAGAAAAATTCGTAAAACAAGAAGGTGAAATGTCCTGGGCGGCAGAACACGTCGTCGGCGTCGCAAAGGGCGCAAGAGAAGATATAATCAAAGACCTCAAAGCAAACTTTGACGGCGAATGCTGCGAAGTCGGTATGTATCTCGCCATGGCAAGAGTCGCTCACCGCGAAGGTTATCCCGAAATAGGTCTTTATTGGGAAAAGGCGGCTTTTGAAGAAGCTGAACATGCCGCTAAATTTGCGGAACTTTTGGGCGAAGTTATCACCGATTCCACAAAGAAAAACCTTGAAATGAGAATCGAGGCGGAAAACGGCGCGACGATGGGCAAAACCGACCTTGCAAAGAGAGCAAAAGAACTCGGACTTGACGCTATCCACGACACCGTTCACGAGATGGCTCGCGACGAGGCTCGCCACGGAAAAGCTTTCCAGGGATTATATAACAGATATTTCAAATAACATAATACAAATTTTCCTTCTATGAAAAAGAGGAGCCTTTTGGCTCCTCTTTTTTTTAAGGAATTTAATTTAAACGATTTAATTTTTATTTTACTTTTAACTTTGGCATAACGTTTTTGACCGCGTTTTTGATTTTAGTTTAAAAGGCTATGATATAACTTTTTTCGGTTGAATTTATTTTTCTTTATTTTCGCCCGACGGCGTATCGGACGTAGCGTCCGACGCGTTGCCCGTTGATGAAAAGCTGTCGAAATTCCTCTCGTAAACGGTAGTATGTTCTCCCGTCTTGTTTATAATCATCTCGTTTTCTATTTTATCGGGTGAAAGTATATCCTCGCTGTGGTCCTCGCTGCTGTCCTGTCCCGTCGACAACGCAATCTCCCCCGAACCGTCAAGAAACTGCGCCTCACTCTTTCTCGTCTTACCGTAAAGCAGTTTTAAAAAGAGCGGTGTAAGTAGCGAGGTTGCGATAATGAGTATCAAGACAAACGGCATAATGGCAGGGTCTATCATATTATAGTCTATACCCTTTTGTGCGCACACCAAAACAACTTCCGCCCTGCCCATCATTGCCACTCCGATGACAAGAGAATCTTTTGCTTTATACTTACAAATAAGCGCGCCTGTTCCGCAGCCTATGACTTTGCCCAACATACCCGCAATCACATAGCATACGCCGAACAGCGCAATCGTCGCCGTTATTCCGCTAAAGTCTGTGTTTATTCCTATATTCGCAAAAAATACGGGGGCAAATATAAGGTAAGAGCTTATATCCGTTTTTCGGTCGACATATGGAGACTCGCTCAAGCCGGAGAGCATAAGCCCCGCCATAAACGCGCCTGTTATATCGGCCACTCCGAACCACTTTTCTGCGGCATAAGCATAGAAAAAGCAAACGGCAAACGACCAGATTGCCACTCTGCGGTTATGCGGATAACGGCGTTCGAGTTTTTTGAAAAGCCATCTGAACAAAAGTCCTATTCCCACGGCGGCGACGAAAAACAGCACGGTATACAAAATCACCATACCCGTGGAAGACCCGCCGTCTCCCTGCGACAAACCGATGACGAGCGACAAAAGTATGACGCCTATGATATCGTCGAGAATCGCCGCGGAAACGATTGCCGTTCCCACTTTGGTCTGAAGCTTGCCCAACTCTTTGAGCGTTGCCACAGTTACCGAAACCGACGTTGCGGTGAGAATAACTCCGTAAAACAAATTTGTATAGATTGTCTCTTCCGACCAATCTGCAAATCCACCGTTGAAACCGCAGGAGACGACAAAGCCCAAGCCCATAGGGACGATAACTCCGAGCATCGTTATTACGGTAGCCGAAAATCCGGTGGCTTTAACTTGTTTGATGTCCGTGCCGAGTCCTGCGCTGAACATAATGAGCACTACGCCGATTTTTGCAAGGAAAGAAAGTCCCTCGAGCGTAAAAGAAGTGAATATCTGTTGTCCGGGAATAAGCTTTATAAGTCCGAGCAATATGCCCACGATAAGCATTCCGACAACCTGCGGCAAGCCTATCCTTTTGCTTCCGATGCTCAATAATTTGGAAAAAAACAGTATCATTGCAAGAGGCAATAAAATCGTAAAGTATTCCATATCGTCTGTCCTCCTTGATTATCTCGCAATTTGCAATAGTTATAGCACACTATTAAATGCCTGTCAAATTAATATTTAAACAAAAATTTATTTTTTTCGTGTAAAATTTTACCTGAATTTAAAATAATAACACGCTTTCAGATTTGATTTTGACAGTTTTGCCGTCTTTTTTTCTTTAATATATTTACGCTAAGTGTATAAATTTTGCGATAAACAGCCACAAATATCAGGAAAATAAAAAAAGGCAATAAATATATAAAACGGTTGCAAAAAAAACAGTTATGCTATATAATGCTTTTTGCGGTGGAGTATGGTGTAGTGGTAGCACGAAGGCCTCTGACTCCTTCGGTGTAGGTTCGATTCCTACTACTCCTGCCAGATAAAAATTAAAGCCTTGCTAAGCAAGGCTTTTTATTTTGTTTATATTTTTTAAATTTTTTCGATTTTAAACGCACACAGTTACAATAATTTAGCTTTTTAATTCTGTCGATTTCTATCACTACGGTTTGCCGCTGTTTGGGATATTTGACGTTTTCAGTCTATCTTTTACGGTATTGCTTTTACCTTCTTCGAAATATTGTCTTAAATTTTTGCAAACTGACTGTTGTAAAGCGCGGCATAAAAACCGCCCTCGGCAATGAGTGAATCGTGCGTGCCCTGCTCGATAATCGTTCCGTTTTTCATAACGAGGATTTTATCCGCCGATTTTATCGTGGAAAGGCGGTGTGCGACTATAAAGCTTGTTTTATCTTTGGTTAGTTTTTGGAATGCGCTCTGTATCTGCATTTCCGTCCTCGTATCGATGGACGACGTTGCCTCGTCCAGAATGAGCATGGGAGGAAGAGCCAGCATAACTCTCGTTATGCAAAGGAGTTGTTTTTGTCCCTGAGAAAGGCTTAGTCCGTCCTCGCCGATTACCGTGTCATAGCCTTTTGGCATCTGCATAATAAAATTGTGGGAGTGTGCCGCTTTTGCCGCCTCTATAATCTCCTCGTCGGTGGCGTCGTGTTTTCCCATCGATATGTTTTCCTTTACCGTGCCGTGCTTTAGCCAGGTTTCCTGCAAAACCATTCCGTATTTTCTTCTGAGACTGTGACGCTTTAAAGTATTTACGTTCACTCCGTCCACCTCAACCGCTCCGCCTTTAACGTCATAAAAACGCATCAGAAGATTTATAAGCGTTGTTTTGCCGCAGCCGGTGGGACCGACAATAGCCACCCTCTGTCCTGCCTTAACCGAAACGCTCAGGTTTTCGATGAGAGGCTTTGACTCCACGTAGGAAAAATCAACGTTTTTCAATTCGACGTTGCCGTCGACGCCGTCGATATCTTCCGTGCCGTCTTCTTCGGATTTTTCCTCAATGAGTTCAAATACTCTCGAAGCGCACGCCAGCGCATTTTGAAATTCCGTCACCACTTCGGATATCTCGTTAAAGGGCTTGGTATATTGATTTGTATATGCCAAAAGTGTGACAAGCTGTCCGACCGTCAGCGCGACTATCGCACCGTCCGCCGATATACAGGCAAACGCTCCGACAAGAGCGACTATGGCGTAAATGACCGAATTGACAAATCGGGTTGTCGGATTTGTGAGCGACGAGAAAAAGACCGCTCTTAAAGAATGTTTGTAAAGTAAATCGTTTGTCTTTTTGAAATCGTCGAGAGCCTCGTCCTCGTGAGAAAAGGCTTTGACTACCTTTTCGTTGGAAATCATCTCCTCGACAAACGCCGTTTGGTCCGCCCTCGATTTCGACTGAAGATGAAACATCTTGTAAGAGTTTTTGGCGATAAATTTTGCTATAAAAAGCGACAGCGGAGTCAAAAGCGCAACCGCAAGACCGATTATCCAGTTTATGGAAATCATCAGAACGAAAGTGGCGACAATGGTAACCACTCCCGTGAACAGCTGTGTAAAGCCTAAAAGTAATCCGTCGGCGAACTGTTCGACGTCCGTTATGACCTTATTTACCGTTTCTCCGTGTGCGTGAGAATCGATAAAACCGAGCGGCAGAGTCGTGATTTTTCTGATTGCCCGCGCCCTTATATCCTGCGTGACGGAATACGTTACCTTGTTGTTTATGACGTTCATACACCACTGCAAGATACTGACGCCTGCCACCGCCGCCGCAACGATGATTATTATCTTCTTGATTAAATCGAAATTTACGTCGCCCTTGCCCGCTATTCCGTTTATGGCGTCGCCGACGAGCACGGGTATCAAAAGCGTGAGCCCGACGACTCCGAGCGCAAGCAGCGTCGAGAGTGCGACAAGCCATTTATACTTGCCTACATAAAGCAATACCTTTTTCAAAGTGGAGGCTTTGGCGTTTTTCTTTTTATTTTTTTTATCCTTTCCCATTTAAGCCCCCGTTTGCGAGTTATAAATCTGTCTGTAAACCTCGCACGTTTCTAAAAGTTTTTCGTGTTTTCCTATTCCCACCACTTTACCCGCGTCAAGCACTATGATTTTGTCGGCATACATTATCGACGACGTCCTTTGAGATACAATAAAGGTGGTAAGCCCCTTTAACTCTTTTAGTGCGCTCCTCAGTTTATAATCCGTTCTGTAATCGAGAGCGGAAGCGGAATCGTCGAGTATTAAAATTTTAGGATTTAAAACAAGCGCTCTGGCTATGGTAAGACGCTGTTTTTGACCGCCCGAGAGATTTTGTCCGTTTTGCTCTACCATAAAATCGAGACCGCCCTTGAGTTTTACAATCTCGTCCGCCTGAGCTACCTTGAGCGCTTTTTCTATTTCCTCGTCGCTCGCCTTTTTTCCGAAACACATATTGTCCCTTATAGTGCCTTTAAAGAGAACCGCTTTTTGAGGGACGACTCCGATACTTAGACGGAGCTGTTCAAAATCTATATCGTTTACGTTTTCGCCGCCAATTAACACCTCGCCTTTTGTAGCCTCGTAAAATCTGGGAAGCAGATTGACAAGGCTTGTCTTGCCGGAGCCCGTTCCGCCTATGACGCCTATCGTCTCACCGCTCTTTGCCTTGAAGTTTACGCCCGTGACGGCATAATCGCCGCCGTTTGAATAACGCAGCGATACATCTTTAAACTCTATATCGAAATTTTCGGGGAAGTCTTTTTCGCCCTTTCTTTCGTCGGGAACAACGTCGAATACCGCCTGTATTCTGTGTGCCGACGCCACCGCCTTATTAAGACTGACAATTAAGTTTGCGCATTTGATAAGCTCGATTAAAATTTGCGACATATAATTGTATAGCGCAACCACTTCACCCTGCGAGAGAACGCCGTCGTAAACCTTTATTCCGCCCACGTATATGATGCATATTATCGCCACGTTGATGACGGCGAACGTGAGCGGATTTAAAAGTGCGGAAATTCTGCCCACCCTCTTTTGCATATTCGTCAATTTTTCGTTTTTGACGTCGAATGACTCTATCTCTTTTTCCTCAAGGCAAAACGCTCTGAGCACTCTTGCGCCCGTCAGATTTTCCCGTGTGGAAAGCAAAACGTCGTCAACGTTTTTTTGCACCTTTTTATACATGGGAACGGAAAAGAACATTATCAAAAATATGACAAGCGACAATACGGGAACGGCGGCAAGGAAAATGTATCCCGATTGAACGTCAATCAAAAACGCCGCTATCATTGCGCCGAACACCACGAACGGCGAACGGAGCAAAAGCCTTAGCGTCAGGTTGATACCCGTTTGCACCTGATTGGAATCGCTCGTCATTCTCGTTATAAGCGTTGCCGTGCCTATTGTGTCAAGCTGAGAATAGGAAAACTTGCCTATATGTTTGAACATTTCATAGCGCATACCCTTTGAAAATCCCACAGCCGCTTTAGCCGCGAAATATTGACCTGAAAGCGAGAATACAAGCCCCAATATACCGAAACCTACTATGATGAGACAGGCGTAAACGACGTACATTCTGTCGCCCGACGGAATACCGACGTCGATAATTTTTGCCACGACCAAAGGAACGATAAGCTCCATTATCGCCTCAAGCATTTTAAGTATCGGGCTTGCCGCCGCCTGCGCCCTATAGCCTTTAATAAATGAAGAAAGTTTCACGTTGCACCGAGTTTGTTTGATTTTTTATATCATAACCTTAATTTGTAAAAAAGTAAATTTAAAACGGACATTTTTAAAAAGCGTTTTTGTCTCGTTTTTTAAATATAATATATCCGTCAAAAGAATTATTCCCATTTGTAAAAAAAGTTAGCGTGTTTATAGCGATTTTAAACTTTGATGCACGGAATATATTGCTTAATACCAAAAAGTGCTTTGTTTTTCGGCAAATTCATTCGTATTTTTTATATAAGGAGTTTTAACAGGCATTTGACGCTCCTTTTATTTAATTTTCCCTTTAATTTATAAAACTTTTTTGAAATTTTGTGATATAATCTTTTGCGGAATAAAATTGATTTCGGGAGATAAAAATGAATACATCCAATATGCTTGAAACTTTCGCCCGTCTCTGCGACGAGGGAATGAACGCAAAAAACACAGTTAAAGTTTTTAAAATGATAGGCATTGACGGCTATGACGAAAAGGCGATTGAATCTTTTGTCCTGTGGTCGGACTGCCTGCCCGTCTCGGACGATATGCCCTATACCCCCGAGCAGAGAAATTTGCATATCCTTTGGGAGAGCATAGACAGAGTTCCGCTTGGCATAAACGTGGCGTTTGCCATACCTTTCAGACAGATTATCGCAAAACACCTTTTCAAAAAATGCGGCGACGGATTTATCGCAAACGAGGGCTGCCGTTTCAACTACGGACACAATATCGAAGTGGGCAAAAACGTGGCGTGGAATCATTGCTGCTATTTCGATTCTAAAGGTTCGATTAAGTTTGAGGACTACTCTATGATAACGGAATATACCAAAATATTTACCCATTCTCATTCGGAATCCGACCACATCGTCCGCTCGTATGCTCCCGTCGTTATCGGAGAGCACGCCAAGGTTTATACAAACTGCACCGTTTTGCCCGGCGTCACTATCGGAAAAGGCGCAATAGTTGCCACCGGAAGCGTGGTGACAAAGAGCGTCGACGACTTCACGCTGGTGGCGGGAATTCCCGCAAAACCCGTCAGACAGAGAAAAACGGACGGCAACGAGTTTTTTAACCACTACACGCTCAAAAACAATATGTTTCAAGTTTAGGTATGTTGCTTCACTCTCTCAGATTTGAAAAACTTTCGCCGCACCACCGTGCCGAGGTCATAGACATATACAATTACTACGTTTTGAACGATACTTCGGCGTTTAACGCTTCGGTGCTGTCGGACGGCGATTACGACTTGTTTATGCAAAGAAGCAAGACGGCGTATGCCATACTCTTAAACGACAAGACCATAGGCTTTTGCACGTTGGGAAACTTTTTGGGATTTTCCGCATTCGACAAAACTGCCACGCTTTCGCTGTATATCGACCCCGTTTATACCGCAAAGGGTTACGGCTCGATAGCTTTGGACAAACTTGAATGCGACGCAAGACGGCTTGGGATAACGTCACTTGTTTCCATAGTGTCATCCGAAAACGATGCGAGCATAAACTTTCATTTAAAAAACGGCTTTGACGAAAGAGGCTATCTTGACGGCGTGGGCGAAAAATTCGGACAGATTTTCGGACTTGTTTATATGCAAAAAATGCTTTAGGTCAAAATCAAATTCCGCTAAAAATATTTAAATTATTAAAAGAGCAAAAATTATTCTCAATTATCCTTTTGTATATCTATAAACCTCATATTCGAAACGGAAAAGACAATTTAACCGCATAAAAAAATGAAGCGACAGCTTCATTTTTTTCTATGATTTTATTGTTGCCCAAAACTTATCTCCGATATGTCATCGATACTGTTTCAAATCAAAGCTTAATTATGACGTCAATATCGCTTGGCAGATTAAGTATATAAACCCGACTTTATGCTTTTTCTACGACAGCGCCGTCTTTTGTATCCTTTACCGTATAGCCGAGTTTTAATATTTCGTCTCTTATTCTGTCCGCTTCCGCCCAATTTTTTTCCGCTTTGGCTTGTTTTCTTTTTTCCACAAGCTCTGACACTTCGGCGGGAATTTCTTCTTTTGGCTCTTTTTCCAAAAATGCCGACGGTTCGTCTTTAAACAGACCCAAAAGAGAATAAGTGTTTTTTATCTGATTTAAAATCGCCGCCGCTTCGTCGATATTTCCGTTTAATGCCGCTTTGGCATTTTTGAAATACTTAAACAGATTAGAAAGCGCCTTTGCCGTGTTGAAGTCGTCGTCCATTGCCTCGTTGAATTCGTCGTCGATTGCCTTGTATTCGCCTGTCGGCTTCACGCCCTTGTCGGCAAGCATTTTATAGACTCCGTAAAAATCCGAAACGTGTTTTTGCGCTTCGGAAAAAAGCTCGTCGGTAAGATTTATATCATTGCGGTAATTAGTTTCCAAAAGCGCGAACTTGATGACCTCACGGTGATATTTTGCGATTAAATCCGCTCCCAGAAGCGAATTTCCCAGCGACTTTGACATCTTCTGTCCGTTGACTTTGATGAGTCCGTTGTGAATCCAATATTTTGCAAACTGCTTGCCGGTCAATGCTTCCGTCTGAGCGATTTCGTTTTCGTGGTGAGGAAAAATCAAATCCCTTCCGCCACCGTGAATATCTATCTGCTCGCCGAACGCCGCCATATTCATAGCGGAACACTCGATATGCCAACCCGGTCTTCCGTCGCCCCACGGGCTCTTCCAAAAAATTTCGCCCTCTTTCGCGCTCTTCCACAGAGCAAAGTCGAGAGCGTTTTTCTTTTGCTCGTCGTTTTCCACTCTTACGCCGTTTAAAGCGTCTTCGAGATTGCGGTGCGACAGTTTGCCGTAGCCGCTAAAGGAATCGACTGCAAAATACACGTCGCCTTTACTTGTGGCGTAAGCGTGATTTTTTTCGATGAGTTTTTTGATAAACTCGATAATATTGTCTATGTTGCAAGTTGCTTTAAGCCAGACGTCGGGTTCGTCGATTTGATACTCTTTCATTAAAGCGTCGATTTTTTCTATCATTTCGGCGGCGTAGGCGTCCGCTTTTACGTGAAGTTCGTTTGCCTTGTTTATGATTTTATCGTCGACGTCGGTATAGTTTCTGGCGTATGTAACGTCATATCCGCTCTTTACGAGATACTTTCTTATGATGTCGTAAATTAAAGCCTGATAAATATGCCCGACGTGAGCGTCACCCGAAACGGTGATACCGCAGGCATACATCTTGACCTTGTTGCCGTCCATCGGCTTGAATTCCTCTTTCCTGCCCGAAAGAGTGTTATAAATTTTAAGCATTTTATTTTTCCTCTTTGCCGATGGGCTTTTCCGCTTCGGCGAAAAATTCTTTTGAGTCAGACTGAACGGATACCGTTTTAATTCCGCACTTTTTCTCAAGCTCGACAATCCTTGAGTTTAAACGTCTGAATTCTTCCAAAATGGGGTCAGGCAGTAAAATCTGGTTCATATCCGACACCCTCTCACCGTCCTGCTTGACTATTCTGCCCGGGACGCCGACGACGGTGCAATAAGGGGGCACCGATTTAAGCACCACGCTGCCCGAGCCTATCTTGCTGCCTTTGCCTATCGTGAGCGGCCCTAAAACTTTTGCGCCGCAGGATATCATCACGTCGTCCTCGATGGTGGGATGACGCTTTCCGACGTCTTTTCCCGTTCCGCCCAGGGTCACGCCCTGATATATGACAACGTTGTTTCCTATCTCGCAGGTTTCGCCAATCACCACTCCGCTGCCGTGGTCGATAAACACGCCGTATCCTATCTTGGCGGCAGGGTGAATTTCTATGCCTGTTTTATGCCTTGCCTTAGCCGATATGTAACGCGCCATACATTTCATGCCCCTTTCGTAATACCAATGGGCATAACGGTAAGCCTTTATCGCTTTATATCCGCTGTAATAATGTTTGACGCAGTATATGCTTGTAGCGGCAGGGTCTTTCTCCATTGCCGCTTTAAGGTCAAGCTTTAACATCTCTTTTATTGACATTTTATTCTTTTGGCTCATTGTCCCCGTCTGCCTTCTTTTCCGCCTTATTTTGTTTGGGCTTTTCCTCTTTGTTTTCGCCCTCGGCGATATCCGACTTGCCCTCTTCCGACTTACCGCCGTCCGTCTTGCCGATATCCGTCTTATCCTCTTCCGACTTGCCTTCGCCGAAAAGCTCGTCCACTTCGTTTGCGAAAATGGTTTCCTTTTCAAAGAGAATTTTTACCATTTTGTCGAGAATATCTCTGTTCTCTTTCAAAATGTTTATCGCCCTTTCGTGTGCCTCGTCAAGTATGGCCTTGATTTCCGCATCGATTTTTGCGGCAACGGCGTCGGAATAGTTCACCTGAGTCTGAAAGTCTCTGCCGATAAACACTTCCTGAGAAGAGCCGAGGTGCATAGTGCCGATATTTTTGGACATACCCCACTCCGTAACCATTTTACGCGCGATAGAGGTTGCCCTTTGAATATCGTTTGAAGCTCCCGTCGTAACGTCTTTTATGACGAGCTCTTCCGCCGCTCTTCCGCCGAGCATCATGGCGATTGTGTCGCACAGTTTATTATACGTCATATGCATATCGTCTGTTTCCGGCAAAGTAATTGTATAACCCGCCGCCATACCTCTGGGTATGATGGAAACTTCGTGCACGTCGTCGCAGTATTTAAGCCTTTTGGCGCAGATTGCGTGTCCCGATTCGTGATAGGCTGTGATACGCTTGTCAAACTGAGTGACCACTCTGCTCTTTTTGGCAGGACCTGCTATAACCTTGTTGATTGCCTCGTTGATATCTGCCATCTCGATGACTTTTCTGTCCGCGCGGGCAGCAAGTATTGCAGCCTCGTTCAAGAGGTTTTCGATATCGGCACCCGTAAAGCCTACGGTAAGGCGGGCGATAGCTTTGAAGTCGATTTCGGGAGAGAGAGGCTTGTTGCGCGAATGGACTTTGAAGATTTCCTCTCTTCCCTTGACGTCGGGAGTGTTGACGAAAATCTGTCTGTCAAATCTGCCCGGTCTCATGAGAGCGGGGTCGAGTATATCGGCACGGTTGGTTGCCGCCATAACAATTATCGAATCGTTCGACTCGAAGCCGTCCATCTGAACGAGAAGCTGGTTTAGCGTTTGCTCTCTTTCGTCGTTTCCGCCGCCGAGACCTGCGCCCCTTTGACGGCCGACTGCGTCGATTTCGTCAATGAATATTATGCACGGCATATTCTTTTTGGCTTGGTCGAAAAGGTCTCTTACTCTCGACGCTCCGACGCCCACGAACATCTCGACAAAGTCTGAACCGCTGAGCGAGAAGAACGGCACGTTGGCTTCTCCTGCAACCGCCTTGGCAAACAAGGTTTTACCCGTTCCCGGAGGTCCGACAAGCAAAACGCCTTTGGGAACTCTTGCGCCTATTTCTCTGAACTTTTTGCTGTCTTTCAAAAAGTCGACGATTTCTTTTAATTCCTCTTTCTCTTCTTCTGCACCCGCTACGTCGGTAAAGCGAACTTTGACGTTTTGCGCCATGTTGGCTTTTGTCTTTCCGAAGCTGAACGCTTTGTTTCCCGCTCCGCCCGATTGCTTAAACAGCATAACGAAAAACACGACGAGCAACACAAGCGCTATCGCCGGAACGATGAGCGAAAAAATCGTGCTTGATGTAGACGGATTGTCATATACGATGACGGCTTTTACGGCAGGCGCGTTTTCCGATTCGTAAACGGATTTATACACCTCGTAAAACTGACTTCTTGAATCTATATAGCAATATGCGTTCTTTTTGTTTGAGTCCACATATTCGATATCGACTCTGTAATTTCCCGTGAGCGTCAACGTTTTTACCTCGCCCGCTTTCATACTTGCAATCAAGCTGTTTTCCTTGCCGTCGAAACTTATCTCGTTTCTGTTGGTCAAGGTAACGGACAAAATGATTGCAACGACAATCAAAACCGCCGCAATCGTTATTATCAACGCCCTTCTTCCTGTTGCGTTCATTATTCCTCCTTAGCCTTTAGGGGGCAAAGTTATAAACTTTAAATCAAATAGGTATTATATCAATATTCACACGATTCGTCAACTTATTCGCATTCTTTGACAAAAGCGCACTTTTGGGCAAAAATAAAAGACGTATATATCGCTTTGGCGATCCTTTCGGACATATCGCAAACAAGACTGAAATCTGCGCTCAAAAGATTGGTGAGCGTGTCGCCGTCACGGGGCGCTACTATACCGAGAATGCCTATATCGCCATAGGCGTTTGCCGTTTTGTCGAGCGCGGCTTTCGGACGAACGCCCTCTTTTACTACGATTTTGCCCACGTCCTCTTTTTTGCCGACGCATGCGTCCACGGCAATTACCACGCTACCCTGATGGACGGAATGTATCATATCCAGCGTAGAATCTATCTTTTTTGCGTTTATATCGTCGTTTAAATCTCCGTAAACAAACGTTTTTATATTATATTTTTCCTTAAGGGCGGTTCCCACCATGGGAGCTAAAGAATCGCCCGTCACTTCTCCCGTGCCAAAGCAAACTATAACTATTTCCATATTTTCCTCCGCATACATTATTGCCAAAGGAAATTTTTTCAATCACTGCTACGGGTGTTTCCGGAAATTTTTAATTTTTTTCGGGCTGTCTTTTCGCTGTTTAAAAAGATATAAATTTCAAGTAAAAATCGCAATCTCAAGACGAAACGAGGTTTTGCTTTTTAAATTGATTTCTGCCTTAGCGATTTAAGTTTTTGAGTTTAATGCAATAAATTATATTTTAAATACTTAAAAACAGCTTAAATAGGGCTTTTTTTGTTATTTTTGCCAAAATATTTACAATATCTGTAAATGATTTTGCTCTGCGCCTATTGATTTTAAAACAATTATGTTATATTATATAAACGTATATTATTGTCTAACTAAGGAGAAAAATGCTTTACTCTGTTTCGGCGTTTAATTTAGCGGACGGCGCAATTTTATTGGTGCTTGTGCTCGCTCTTATCCGGGGCATAAGAAAGGGGCTAAGCGAATCCCTCAGCGGATTCGTTTTTAACCTGCTTTTGCTTGTCGCCGCCCTGTATCTTGCGAGCGTCTGCACAAATCCGCTGCTTGACACGCCGACGGGACAAAAGCTTTACGAAGCGGTTTACGGTTGGTCGGAAAGCTGGGGAACGGAATTCACTTCTCCTGTGTTTTTCAACAACGGAACTCCGTTTATCTACAATGAAGCGGGAGAGGCGATAGAGCTGAGAGCCGCCGCCTCGAACAGCATTTTGGGAATGATTCTCGGCTTTTTGGCTCCGAAACTTTTGCCTGCCGAGGGCGGAGCGTCACTTGCGGACGCCATAGTCCCAAACTTTGTGGCAATAGTTTTCGCATTGGGACTGTTTATCGTGTTTTTCATAATTTTGAAGATTATCTTCAAAATAGTAGAAAAACTTGCCGAAAAATTCGAGGACGCGCCAAAACTCAAGTGGCTTGACAAGCTTTTGGGCGTTATCGTTTCAATGATTTTGGGATATGCCTTTGCCCTCTTCGTGTTCGGATTTTTGGGCATATTCGAAAACTTTTCGTTTATGGCGTCGGCGGTAAGTTATATCGAAAATTCGGCATTTGCTTCCGCTATATGGACAAACAATCCCATACGGTTGCTGTTTATCAATATGTTCGGCGCACCGGGCGCATAGACTTTTGCAGTAAAATTCTGAAATAAGGGGTATGGCTTATGGATAGTAAAAAAACAAAGACTGAAAATACAAAGCCGGAAAAAGAAAAGAAAAAGAAAAAGGAAAAAAGAGGCTGCAAAGGCTGTCTTAAAGATATGTTTGTGCTCATCGTCGGAATGATAACGGGCATAATCGTTTTTGTCGCGGCGGTTGTGGGAACCGTTTACGTTGCCCTTACGGCGGTTTCGGTAAAAGATTTGCAACAGACTTTCGGCGTAGAGCTTGTCCCCGAAGACAATGCCGAACTTTTGAATAAAAATATGCTTCAGCTTGTCCAGGAAGTTATCGGTATGGCGTCCGACATATCGAACGTTTCGATAGACGACATTCTCGATACTTTCAATCTTCCCATACCCAACGAGATTGAAGGCATTGACATAACGCCTCTGTTCAAGTATCCGATTTTTGAAATCCCCAATCACGTTTCGGAAGTTACGAGCAACATAACAATAGACACGATAGCGAGACTTGCCAATATCGATTTGGCTTCCTATAACATTCCCCTTCTTTTAAAACTCGAAGACGAAACGATCGAAAATGCCGCAGATGTTTTGCTCAAAAAGATGAACGGCAACATATCCTTGAGATTGCTTGAAGACGATTTCGGCATAGAGATTGAGGGAGAGAATTCCGTTTTGGAAAACGTGCAGGACGTCATAATCGGCGAACTCGGCGGAGTGCTCGACTATTTGACGTTATCGGACATAATCGATATAGATTCTGATAAATTTATTTCTATCGAAGATACCGCCCTCTATTACTACGTGGGCGATAAAACGCAGTCGTATATTCAGATAGACAATCTTTCACAGTCTAACCCCTATTCCGAAAAATCGATATTTAAAGCGGACGAAGCGAGCGGTGTTTTGGACAGGCGCGAAGTTTTGTATATCCGCCAAAAAGACAGTGACGGTGCATACGTGCTTGACAAATACGGAAACTACGTATATACCGTCGCAAACGATTTCTACTTCATAGACCAATCGACTCAAACGCAGTTCGGAGCATACGTCAAAAACGAATCCGGCGAATTTGTTTTGGACGAAACCTTGGACGGAGAAATTTATTATCGCCATATCGAATACGTCCCGTGCGACCTCGTTGCGGATATGCCGGAATTTTCGTCAATCGACGTTAAATACGTAAAAGCTTATATTAACCATTTTACTTTGCAAAACGGAAATTATCTTCCCGAAGCTTTCGGATATTTTGAAGTTTACAGAGGAGGCTTCCTCATAGGAACAAGCACAACGGGAAACGTCCCGTCGTCTGCTTCTGAATTTGTTCCGATAAACTCTCTTGACGAACTTAACGGACAGGACAAATTTTATTACAGCGATTTTAACACGCTGTCATACAGAGAGCTTACGGCATACGGAATAGACTACGGCACGGCAGACAGTCCAGTTGTTCCAGACGCAAACAGCTCTCTTTCGTCGCAAAAGAGCGGATATCTAAAGGCACATACGGGCACAAGCAACAAAACTTTGCAAGCGGTCTCGAGAATACAAATAAAAAATCTGTCCGATATCATTGACAAGGTTAAAACGTTAAAAGTGGGCGAACTCATTGACGTATACGAAACGGCGACTCCCGAACACGAAAAAAGTCCGCAGTTTTTAATCGAACTGAAAGACACTCCGCTCTCCGATTTATCGCAGGCAATAAACGGACTGACTCTGTCCGCTTTCATTGAGATAGATTCAACAAGTCCGAAACTTTTGCAGGCTCTTAAAGACAGCTCCCTTTCGACCATAGAGACCGACATAGCAAACGTTTGTCTTGCCGACATCATTGAAATTGATTCGTCGTCAAATGCGCTTCTCAAAAAAATCGCTTATACCGCAATAACGGATATGAGCAACGCAATAAGCAGTCTGTTTAACGATATAGTTTTAAATGACGTGTTAAATTTAAATCTTTATTCCGCTTTCGTTTCCGATGCGGTGGGAGAATACGCTTTACTTGAATTCAAAAACAAATTTATTCCTTTCGACAGAGGCGACTACGTTCTGGAAAACGGCAATTACGTTTACTATGACTCTAAAAATCCCGACCATGCTTTGCTTCAACGCTATGAAAGAGGTTATGCCTATATACCGTCAGACAGCGGAAATTATGTTTACAACGTCTATGACGAAACGGGCAATCCATACGTCTTTTACGACCTTAACAATTCCGCCATGCCATCGGTTGCCGATTCTATCGCCGCAGGCAATATGTATTATTTTGACGTAACTAATTTAGCTTCGCCTTACACGCAAATAACTTCCGAGGACGAATTTAACAACGTGTCTAAACTTTATCCGAAAATGCTTAAAGGTTATACCGGCTTTATCAAAAAGCCGTCGGGATATTCGGGAAGCTCAATTAGTTTTACAAAGGTTTATGCCGACGACGTGCTCTTGGCTACCTCGACTGCAAGCGGAACCTACGTCATAAAATATAACGAGCTTACAAATATAGGCACTGTTAAAGACGCCGACGACATAAACTATATTCCCGTTCGTTATTACGACAAAGCGGAACTTAAAGACACGCTTTATTATTCTCAGAACGGCACGGATTTTGTCGTTTACAGCGAAGCCGAGCACGGCGCAATGAGCACCGTATTTGACAACCTATATATCTGCCCGTCAAGCGTGAACGGACTATACACCTTTGACGGAGTAACATATAGCGAATATTTCGGTGATAAAACTGCCGACAATCTTTATGTTTTCGTAAAAGATTCTGCGGCGTTTGATACGTATTCGGGCGATTATTTCGTAAGATTTTCAGGTGCGGTGCTCGATGAGGACGGCTCTATGTCGGGACAGCATTATCAAAAAATTTATGCGGCTACCGTCGATTCGTCCGTCGCTGCCATGATTCAGACCGCTCAGCTCACCTACCCGGATATCGTCGACGACGCCAATATAAGCTCGTTTGAGTTTGTCTCATATCAGACGGACGAAAACGGAGTTATAGAAAAAAGCCAAAACCTATTGATTGCTTTAAACAATAAACCGCTTTCGTCTTTAAACGACTCTTTTAAAAATATGACGCTCGGTGATTTGATTTCCGAATCGCCTGACACTTTCTTCAGTGGAACTATAATGAACTCCACTTTAAGCGACCTCGGAACCGTATTGACGGAAAAACTGTCTTCCGCTACTATGGGTGATATCATCACCTGGTCGGGGATTGCCGTTGAACCTGCAATCGAACTTGCTCTTAACGACATAACCTTGGTTGACTTTTTCGACAGACTGACGATAACCGTCGTAAACGGCAAACCTTTTATAGGCTTTGAACTGTAAAAAATATTTATCTCTAACGTAATTTTGATATTTTGCGTTAAAAAATATGCTCAATGCCGTTTTTAGAGGCTTTTAAACTTAATATAAATATGAAAACAAAATGTTTGAAGTTTTCAAAAGTATATGCCTTTTAGGTTATTACTTATGAAAGAAGGTAAAAAATAAATGCAGATAAGAAAATATAAACAATCCGATTTTGAAAAAGTAAGACAGATTTGTTTTGAAACGGCGGTTGGCAGACAGTTTCAGATTAACAAAGAACTTGTATGCACACTGTTTTGCGATTATTATCTTACTTATGAAAGCGATAACTGCTTTATTCTTTCCGCGGAAAACGACGAAGCCGTAGGATATGTAATTTGTGCCGAAAATTTTGACGAATACATAAACAGGTATTTTGAAAAATATTTTAAAAAAGTAAAATCACTGTCTAAAAGAGAAGCATTTATCAAAAAATGCGAAAAGTTTTTTTATAAAAAAATTTCAAAATCATATCCTGCTCACATTCATATTGACATTTTAGAAGAATACAGAGGAAAAGGCTACGGTAAAGGTCTTATAAGAAAGCTTATCGACAGCTTAAAATCCAAAGGCGTAAAAGGAATTTATCTTACCGTGGATACAAAAAACAAAAAGGCGATAAAGTTTTACTATAAACTCGGTTTCTCAAAATTAAAATCCATCTTTGGTAAAGCCCTGATTATGTGTAAAAAACTTTAGTTAAACTCAACGTTTTTATTGTGTTTATAATCTACCGTTTTTTATCCTTTAACTTTTTATAAATTATAAATTGCATATTTATAAATTAAAGATTTAAAACAAACTAATAATTAAAACCAAACTAATATTTAATAATGAATTAATATTTAATATGAGCTAATATTTAATATGAACTAATAATTAATATGAACTAATATTTATTTAATTTTAAACTAATATTTCAGAAAATCACCTAATATTTTAATAAATAAAATCCGCCGAAAATTCGACGGATTTTTAATTTTTCTATTTTAAAACAATTAAATTTAAGCTTTGTTTTTTATTAATTTATTTGTTATACATAACTCTGAGCGGCAAAATGAGATAAAGCCAATTTTTTTCCTGTCCTTTTATAATTCCCGGAGCAGACGGAGTCGTAAAATTCAGCGTTATATATTGGTCGGATATGGCTCTCATCGCGTCGGTTATATACTTACTGTTAAAGGCTATCATCATATCTTTGCCTTTTAAAGATATTTGGACTTTTTCGTTTACTTCGCCCGTGTTTGATTCCGCCTTTAAAAGTATGACGTCTTCCTTTATTTCCATTTTCACGTAACTCTTTTTCTCGTTTCTTGAAATAAGGGACACTCTTTCGATTGCGTTTTCAAATTGTTTTTTATCGACTACTACTTCCGTTGTAAATTCTTCGGGAATAATTTTTTCATAAGCCAAAAACTCATCGTTTATGAGCCTTGTAACTATTTTCGTTCCGCTAAGCTCCAACATAAGATAATGCTTTTCAAAAGTCAGAGTTATTGTTTCTTCCGTATCGTCAATAAGTCTGCTCATTTCAAGCAAAGATTTTGAAGGAACTACTATCTGCTCTTTTTCAACGCTGTTTTCCATGGGAATCTGAGCGAGAGCAAGCCTGTAACCGTCAGAGGCGACTCCTTCCAATATGTTTTCTTTTATGTTTAAACAACATCCTTTAAGCGGAGGTCTGCTTTCATCTGTCGCAACGTTAAAAATTATCTTGTTTATTAAATCTTTAAATGCGAGTTTATCTATTTTTATGGATTTTTCCTGACTTACCGATTTAAGCTCAGGATAATCTTCAAAATCGAGACATGCAAATGAAACGTCGCTGTCGAGATATTTTAATTTGAGCTTATTTTTATTTGTTCCGTCAAGCTCTATTTTTTCTTCTTCAATCTTTTTGCAGTATTCCGCAAAAATTTTACCGGGCACTATTATTTCGCCTTCAATCAGAACTTCAGCCTTTATTTTCTTTTCAATCCAAAGCTCGAGGTCGGTTGCAAGAAGCGTGAGTTCGTCACCTTTAGCGGTGAGCTTTACGCAATCCAAAACAGGATTCATTCTTTTTAAAGGCAAAGCCTTAATTACTTTTGAAACCGCATCGCTAAGCTCTATTCCCTCGCATTTGATTTTCATTTTCGCTCTCCTTTGTTGTTTAATATATTTTTTAAATTATTACTATTATTATTATCCCTGTTTATAAGTGGATAAATTTTTTATAACACAATATTTAGAAACTAACAATATTAAAAATCAAAATATAGTGTTTTTTTAATTAATTTTGTGTTGATAACTTTTTTTTATTTTCCACAAAATATCAACAAAATAAAAAGTTTTCAACATTACTTATTTAAAAGCGAATTTTTTATATCCGTAACTATAATCCTCATGCGCGGATTCTTTTTTATTTCTTCGGTTATTTTATCTCTTGCGTGCATAACGGTTGTATGGTCTCTTCCCCCGAAAATTTTTCCTATGGAAACTAAGGGAACACCGAGCATGTTATCCATAAGATACATTGCTATCATTCTCGGTTCGACGATAGACTTTGTTCTGCTGCTTCCCGTGATGTCTTGATTTGTGATGTTAAAATAATTGCAAACGGCGCTTATTATATCGCTCTCTTCTATTTTTTCTTTTTTATCCTCGATAAAATCAGAGAGAGCCTCTTTTGCTATATCGACAGTATCGACGGTATGATTTGTAAGAGAACTGTAAAAAATTATTTTGTTTAAAAGACCTTCCATCTCTCTGATGTTAGAGGTTGATTTTTCTGCGATATATTCCGCCACTTCGTCGGAAAGGTTAAATTTTTCTCTGACCGCTTTGTTTTTCAATATGGCGATTTTTGTTTCCATATTTGGGGGTTGAATATCAACGGTAAGACCCCAAGAGAACCTTGTCCTTAACCTGTCGTTGAGTTTTTGAAGGTCGCTCGGGGAACAGTCCGCGGTTAATACTATTTGTTTTTGATTTTGATAAAGGTCGTTGAAGATATGAAAAAACGCTTCCTGAATACCTTCCTTTCCCGATATAAACTGAATATCGTCAATCATAAGTAAATCGACCTTGCGATATTTTTCTCTGAAATCGTTAGAAGAATTTTTATTTTCGTTTGAAGACCTTATCGAATTTATAAGTTCGTTTATAAAAGTTTCTGAATTGACGTATAAGATTTTAGCTCTTTGGTTTGTTTTTGTGATATGATTTCCGATTGCGTGCAAAAGGTGCGTTTTTCCGAGACCTGCCGAGGAATATATAAACAAGGGATTATATTTTCCGCCGAGGTCGTCGCAAATTGCTTTTGCCGCTTCTAAGGCAAACTCATTGCTTTTTCCTTTTACGAAATTATCGAAAGTATATCTTTCCAAAAATTTCATAGTCTCAAAATCGTCATCGGTTTGACCTTTTACAATCAATCCCTCGTCTTCGATAAAACTGTCTTGTTTTTTTATATATTCTTCTTTATCCGTATCGAGAATAATTTCAACGTTTGTTATCATCGGATTTATTGAGGTAACGGTTTTTTTTATCGTCTTGAGATATTGATTTTCGATAGTCTTTTTGGACATATTGGAAATAGTAGACAAAATGAGCGAATTTTTTACAAAACAAACAGGCTCGAGTTTATCTATCCACACGTCAAAGCTTATTGAATTTAAAACTTTGGATAATTCCGACTTTGCGTCGTTCCAAAAAGAATCGATATTTATCATAGATTATATTATAACTAAACCAAAAGAATTTTTCAACGAATATCGTATTATTTTTATTTTTTTACAATATATGCTTTTTTGGTAATTTTTCATTTTAAAAGATAAAAACTATATTTGTTTGTAATATTTTAACTTTTAATATATAATTTGAGTATGCAAATCAAAAAACTTTACCTTAAAAATTTCAGAAATTATTCCGAAGAAACGGTAGAATTTTCCGACGGATTAAACGTTTTATACGGAGCTAACGCAGCGGGAAAAACAAATATGCTTGAGGCTGTTTATCTGACGAGCATAGCCAAAACTCCGAGAACGACAAAGGAAAAAGAACTCGTTTTGGAAGGTGAAAAATATGCCGTGGTAAAGGTTTTGGTGGAAAACAATTTTCGCAGTCATAAGGTGGAAATAATAATCGACGATAAGGGTAAAAAGAGAATTTTGGTGGATTCTCTGCCTATCAACAGAGCGGGAGAGTTAATAGGAGTCGTTGCCGTTGTTTTTTTCTCGCCCGACGAAATGAAGCTTGTCAAAGAATCTCCGGACTACCGTCGCAGATTTTTGGACATATCCTTATCACAGCAACAAAAAGAGTATTTTAACGCTCTTGTGAAATATAATAAAATTTTAAAACAGCGCAACAATCTTTTAAAAAGCGACTATGACGATATGGACGCTATGCTGGACGTTTACGACGTTCAACTCTCAGACGTAGGTCTTGTCATTTTGGATAAAAGAAGGGAGTTTGTAAACACTCTCAAAACTTATGCTTTAAAAACGCATAAATTTTTGAGCGATAACGGCGAAACTTTGGAAGTTGAATACGAAACAGAATTGACAAAAGATAACTTTTTAAAGCTTTTAAAGAAAAACAGAGAGAAAGATAAAAAACTGTCGTTTACCACGGTAGGTCCTCATCGCGACGATTTAAAACTTATCGTAAACGGAAAGGACGCCAGAAAATTTGCGTCGCAAGGTCAGCAAAGAAGCATAGCCCTTTCTTTAAAGTTTGCCGAATTAGAGCTGTATAAAATCGAAACGGGCGAAAAAGCCGTTTTGCTTTTGGACGACGTGCTAAGCGAATTAGACGTGAAACGCAGAACTCAGCTTTTAGAGCTTTCAAAGGAATATCAAACAATTCTCACCTGCACCGAGTTTGACAGTTATGAAAAGGCGGTAAAATTTAAAATTGAAAACGGAAAGATAATAAAAAGAGAATATTAAAATTTTAAAACGACCTGTTAAATATTTTTTTAACAAGTTAAATATTTTTTAAGCCTTTAAATTTTAAAATAATGCATTAAAAACGGAAAAAAACAAAAAAGCCGCATTCGGCTTTTTATTTTATCGAAATTGACAAAACAGAGAAACAGAAGAAAAATCGTCAATATTTATTAAATTGCATCTGTTATCTATCAATTAAATTTTTCTGTTTACATTTTCCAAAAACGCTTTACAGCCTTTTAAAATATCGTCGTAGGCTTTGTCAAAATTTCCGGTATACCAAGGGTCTGCAACGTCACGGTTTTCGCCTGTGAATTCAAGCAGTCTGAATACTTTATTTTGAGGGTCTCCGTTTAATCTTATTACCGTGTTGGTAAAGTTTTCCGTATCCATAACGAGAAAATAATCCGACTTATCGTAGTCGGAGGACTTTAAAAGCGTAGCGGTATGTTTGGAAAAAGGTATTCCCTCTTTTGTCAGCTTGACTTTTGCGGGATAATACATATCGCTGCCCAATTCGTCCGTGTGAGTGGCTTTCGAATCAACTTCTATTTTCGGTTCTAAATATTTTAATATAAACTGCGCCATAGGTGAACGGCAGATATTGCCGTGACAAACAAACGTGACTTTCATTTTGTATTCCTCTTTTATTTTTTAATTTTATCATAAAATAAAAATCATTTCAATTTTTACACAGATAAAAATATTTGTTGAAGGTTCAGGCATAACAAATTTTTATTTATATTTTAAAACAGTTTTTATATTATAAAGTATCCTTATATAAATAAAAATAGCTTTCAATAAATATTATCATTATAACCTTATATAATAAAAAAATATAACAGGAAAATTAGATATAATAAATAAACCCGTATAAAAAAATTTATATTTTATTTTTAAATAAAGTTTGAAATTTAAATATAATTATCTATAATAGGATTATGAAGCAAGAAAAGAAACCGAAAAAAAGCCGAGCCGAACTTTTGAGAGAAATTTTCAATTTTAAAGGGATAAAGTTCTACAATTTCATTTTATTGACAGTAGCCGGTATAGTCAACGCGGTAGGCGTGACGATGTTTTTGGTGCCGGCAAATCTTTATGACGGCGGGCTTTCCGGTACTTCTTTTTTGCTCTCTAACGTTACGCCGCTTTCCCTATCGTTATGGCTCATCATTTTAAACGTTCCCTTTTTTTTGGTTGCGCTCAAAAAAGCAGGAATTAAATATATAATATATTCCCTTTGGGCAATCGGAATGTATTCGCTTTTCTCATACCTGTTTCAGAACGTTTTCGGAATCGATTTTTCCGACGGTTCGCCGATTGCCGGGCAGGACGTATTGCTTTGTTGCCTTTTCGGCGGTCTTATTAGCGGCATCGGAAGCGGTCTTACTATCCGTGCGGGCGGCGCTCTCGACGGAGTAGAAGTCGCGGCGACTTTCTGTGCGAAAACACTCGGACTTTCCGTCGGTACGTTTGTAATGATTTACAACGTAATTGTTTATACTGTTGCAGGCGTTGTCTTCAAGGCATTTTCCGTGCCGCTCTATTCCGTCATTGCTTATGCGGTCGGCTTAAAAGCCGTCGATTTTATAGTAGACGGTTTCGACAAGGGCAAAGCCGTATTTGTCATTACCGATAAAAGTCAGACAGTCGCTTCTGCCTTGTCCGAGGAGTTCGGCAGAGGTCTTACCGTAATTAACGCCAAAGGTTTTTATTCACAAACGGAAAAAATAGTGCTATACTGCGTAGTTAACAGGTTTGAGCTTTCAAAGCTTAAATCAATTGTCGAGCAAACAGACTCACAGGCTTTTATAGCCGTAAGCGAAGTTACGGACACTCTCGGGTCCGATTTAAAATTCAGCCTTTTTAAACGCAAGAGCAATCTTGAAAAGATAATCAATCAATCCGAATTGAGCGATTCTCCTTGCGAAGTTTTACACCAAGTTCCGTCCGACGAACAAAGCGAGCCTTCAAATAATTCTTCTGAAGGGAAAACGGACAACGGCGGCGAAAACAATAAAGTGTAAAAATGTCCTTAAATGTGTTGACAAATCTTTTTTTTGCAATTATTATATTAAAGCAATTAAAAATGCTTGTTTAGCTCAGTCGGTAGAGCATGCGGCTGTTAACCGCAGTGTCGGGGGTTCAAGTCCCTCAACAAGCGCCAATAAATATATGGCACCTGTTAATAAACAGGTGTTTTTTATTTTCCTATTTTAAAATTTGAATATTTGCTTTTGCTCAAGTAAGAGGGTAAGCGTCAATCATTGGTGTCTGCCTTATTGCGCGATAACGTAGAAAGTTAAAATTTAAGCAAGTTATATTTATATTAAGATTAAGAATGAAAAGATTGCGGCAATGCTTATATCTTTTGAGTGTTTATGACAAAAACATATAAAAAGTTTAAAATGCAGTGCTTTTTTTGTTTAAAATCTGCCAAATTCAGACAAAATCTTAAAAATCTTTTTAAAACTCTTGTCTATATTCGTTTTATATTATATTATAGTTATACTGAATATAGTTAATTTTTAAACAATTTCGGAGGCAAAATTATGTCATTCGCAAAAACCGTGTTTATTGCTATCGACCATCTTTTTAATCGTCCGCAGAACAGGACAAAAATACTAAGAGAAACGCGTCACGTCAAATGCGACGCCGATATCGCATACGGAGAAGAGCCGGAATGCAAACTCGACCTATATTACGTTCCCAAAGAAGACGGCAAGTATCCCGTTATTTTTGAAATTCACGGAGGCGGTTTTGTTGCCGGCGATAAAAAATACCGCCGTGCTCTTTCAAGGTGGTATGCCGCAAATACAGGCGCTATGGTTGTTAACGTAAACTACGGATTAGCTCCTGAGGTTAAATTCCCCACACCCATGCAGCAACTTGTCAAAGCCGTGAATTGGGTAAAAGATAATGCGGATAAATATAATTTTGATTTGACAAAGTTTGTTGCGACGGGTGACAGCGCAGGCGGTTATTATGCGGCTATGCTCTGCGTAATTCAAGACAGTGACGTGCTGCAAGAACAATACGGAAAAATGAACGCCAAGTTTACGGGCTGTGCTTTAAATTGCGGTATTTACGACCTTGAAACCGCTCTGAAGACAAAAATATTGTTTAACCTTACGGGTAAAATTTGGAAAGATTATACAGGCGAAAAAATGAAGGATATGCAAAATTATAAATATCTCAACTACCTTTCGCCCTCGCATTATATCACGGATAAATTTCCGACCGCATTTTTTGTTTATGCAAAAAAAGATTTCTTCTGCGGCGGTCAAGGTGAGGCGTTAAAAGAACAGCTTGACAGCCTTGGGGTTTATAACGAAAGTTACGGCTCGACCAAGTTTATGGATAACCACACGTTCCCCATTATTTGGAACACTAAGGCGGCGAAGGAAAGCAATGCAATGCTTTTATCTTTCCTTAACAGATTTTTTGCGGGTGAAATTTAAAAATAAATCTTTGCAAAAGGCTTGACTTTCTTGATAGGTTTTCAACTTAAATTGAGATAAAAAGTGAATATATTTATTGTTATAAAAAGAGCAAGGTTGTGCCTTGCTCTTTTTGTTGAGATTTAATTTATTTTGATGATAGCTTTCTGCTAAACGTTTACCCTAAAAAATGTCAGGCTAAAGCATTTAAATTGTGCATTTGCTTTGGGCGTTTAAACGCTTAAATTCTAAAGCTATTTTGTCAGTTCATAAACGAACGCTTCATAAGGCAATATTTTTGTATTTTGCAAAACGGCGGGCGTCGATTGATAGTTTGAAATGACAAGGCTTGATTTGAGGTCTTTAAATTCTTCGGGAACCTTAAATGTAGCGCATTTTGAGCTGTAACTGCAAACGACAAGATATATTTTGTCTCCGAGTTCTCTTTTGTATACGAACAGCTTTTTGTTGTCGTGCAAAAGTTCCGTGTAGCTTCCCTCTTTGATAATTTTGTTGCCCAATCTGAATTTGTTTATCTTTTTGTAAAAATTCAAAATCGAGTCTTCGTCGGCTAACGCTTCCTCTACGTTTATTTTTTTATAATTCGGGTTGACCATCATCCAAGGCGTTCCCGAGGTGAACCCCGCATTTTTTTCTGCGTTCCATTGCATTGGCGTTCTTGCGTGGTCTCTTGCCCTCTTTTGAAGTGCCCAAACTACTACGGGGATAAGCGGAGGGAAAAATTTTGCAATTTTATATATATTCTTTGAAACTATATCCACGTAATCTTTAGGTTTAAAGCCTGCGATATTCGTCATGCCTATTTCCTGACCTTGGTAGATATAGGGCGTGCCTTTCATGAAGTTAATGCAAATGGCGAGCATTTTAGCCACGTATTTGCGGTATTCGAGTTTTCCGTATCTCGGCAGAGAACGGGGATAGTCGTGATTTTCGATAAACAGACTGTTCCAGCAATTATCGGGAAGAGCCTGCCAGCTGCTGAAAATGGTTTTCCATTTTTTGAGGCTGAATTTTTTAGGAATAACCGTCATAAACGCGTCGGCTTCCTGATGCTCAAAGGTGAATATGCAGTCGAGTTCTTCACGGTCCTCTGCGACGATTGATTCGGCATTTGATACGGTTATTCCCTGTCCTTCGCCAACGGTCATAGAGTCGTATTTTGAAAATGCCTTTTGGTTGAGCTCGTGTATATATTCGTGATAATGCGGACCGATGACAAACTGTTCGTCACCGCATATAATAGGATTGAATTTGCCGTTCGGAAGCCCTTCCGTTTTGGATATATAGGTTATAACGTCGCATCTGAAACCGTCAACGCCGAGCTCAAACCAATAGTTGCAAATGTCTGCCACTTCCTGCCTTACTTTGGGGTTATCCCAATTGAGGTCGGGTTGCTTTTTGCTGAACAGATGCAGATAATATTCGTTTGTCGTTTCGTCATATTCCCACGCGCTGCCTGAAAACCTCGACGACCAGTTGTTGGGCGGCTTCTTTCCGTTTTTGCCTCTGCCCGGTCTCCAGATATAATAATCCCTGTAAGGATTATCTTTTGACGAACGGGATTGTTTAAACCACTCGTGTTCGTCCGACGTATGATTGACTACCAAGTCCATGACAAGTTTAATGCCTCTTTGATGCATGCCGTCAATCATCTCTTTCCAATCGTCAAGAGTGCCGAATTCGTCCATGATATCACGGTAGTTCGATATGTCGTATCCGTTGTCGTCGTTGGGCGATTTATAGCAAGGCGAAAGCCATACGGCGGTCACGCCGAGGTCTTTAAGGTAGTCAAGTTTTGAAATAATGCCCTGAATATCGCCTATTCCGTCACCGTTTGAGTCGCAGAAGCTTCTCGGATAAATCTGATAAAATACGGCGTCTTTATACCATCTCGTTTTTTTGTTTTGTGTCATGTTTCCCCCGATTAGTTGTTATCTTTTTTTAAAATTTCTACCAGCTGATAAATTCTTTCCAGGTCGTCCTTAGAGAAATAATCAATGGAAAATCTTCCTTTTTCCGGTGTTCCGACAAGTTTGACTCTCGTGCCGAAAACTCTCTTCATATCGCTGACAAGCTCTTTTAATTCGAGTGTGAGAGGCTGAGTTTTTCTCGGACCGGACGGAATATTCTTTCTTGTCTCATAAAGCCTGACTCTGTCTTCGACGTCCCTTACCGTCATTTTGTATTGAACAATCTGTTTGGCAAGATTTATCAAAAATTCTTTATTGTCAATGGTGACGAGAGCTCTTGCGTGTCCCGAAGAAATCTTTCCGCTTTTGACCATTTCAAGCACTTCCTCGGGAAGAGTTAAAAGTCTTAAAAGGTTTGTTACGTAAGGACGGCTTTTGCCTATGCGGTCGGCAACCGCTTCCTGCGTTAGTCCGTGATTTGTCATAAGCTCTTTAATGCCTTCCGCCGCTTCTATTGCGTTTAAATCCTCTCTTTGAATATTTTCGATGAGGGATATTGCCTTTATTTCCTCGACGGGCAAATCTTTTATAATCGCAGGCACGGTTTTGAGATTTGCTTTCATAGCCGCGCGGTAACGTCTTTCGCCGGCTACTATTTGATAGCGGCCGTTGGGAAGTTTGGTGACGAGGAGCGGTTGCAGAACTCCGTAAAGCTTCATAGAGTTTGACATTTCCTTTAATGTTTCTTCGTCAAAAGTTTTACGGGCCTGTTCGGGATTGCGGTCAAGCATCGTTATGTCAAGCTGTTGAATCGCCCCTTCTCCTTCGATATTAACTTCTCTGTTGTCGGTATAGTCCGCAAACAACGCGCCTATGCCTTTGCCTAATCCTCTCTGTTGTGCCATAATCTTATCCTTTATTTTTATTTGTTCTGTTTAAAAATTCGTTTTTCAAATCGGTATATGCTCTGCTGCCTAAACAATGTTTGTCATACAAAATTACGGGTTTTCCGAAGCTCGGAGCCTCGGCAAGACGAACGTTTCTCGGAATAATCGTTTTAAACACTTTCTCACAGAAATATTTTTTAATTTCTTCCGATACCTGCTGGCTGAGGTTGGCTCTTGAGTCGTACAGAGTGAGCACAACGCCTTCCACTTCAAGTTTGGGATTGAGATATTTTTTTACAAGCATAACGGTATTCATCATCTGCGTTACGCCCTCTAAGGCATAATATTCGCATTGAATGGGAACTATTATTCCGTCGGACGCGGTAAGCGCATTTACGGTTAAAAGTCCGAGTGACGGCGGACAATCGAGGAAAATGAAATCGAAGTCGGCGCTCGCCTCGTTTATTTTTTCGGAAAGAATTTTTTCCCTTGCAATCACCACTTGCGCCATCTCAAGTTCCGCCCCGGCAAGGTCCATACAGCTCGGTATAAGCTTGAGCGTTGCAATGTCGGTATCCACTATCGCATCGGTTGCGCTCATCGAACCGCACAGCAAAGAATACGACGATTTTTCGCTTTTACGGTCGCTGAAACCTAATCCCGACGACGCGTTGCCTTGAGGGTCAAGGTCGACGACCAAAACTTTGTATCCGTCAAAAGCAAGACATGCCGCAAGATTTATGCACGTCGTCGTCTTTCCTACGCCGCCCTTTTGGTTGGAAAAAGCAATTATTTTAGCCATATATTACCTTCTTTTTTCTTCAATCGTATTTTAAATTTATTTTTTAAGATATTTCGTTGTTAGTATAACAAAAGTTTTAAATGAGGACAAGAGAAAAAGAAAAAAAAGTTTTAATTTAGTATATTTATTATATAAATAAACTTTAGATATTATATATCAGAAATTTTTTTGAACCTGTTTGTTTAGACTATGCCATAGGTTAGATATTTGTATGCTTTAAGCAGTCTCTAAATTTAATTTGAATATATTTCTATCCTACTTTTACATATCGACAAATTTTTCACGATAAATTTAAGTTTTATTCAGTCTGTTATTTTTGTCGGCTGTATGATAGCTTGCGACTTTGTCGCGATAAAGTTTAAAGCTATTCAAATTTCCAAAGCGGAGCTTTTTTGATTGCGTTAAACTGTCTCGGATAAATAGCGGGCGTAGCGGCTGTTTTTTCTATCACGATTATCGCTCTTTCGTCACCGTTGGGAAGTTCAAATTTTTTTATGTCTTTCAAGCGGCAATTTATTTTGTTCAAGGCACTTTCCGAATTTTTCAATTCCTTATCGTTTGATTTATAGCAGAGCATTATTCCGCCCGCCTTCAGCATGGGAGCAATAAGCTCGCAGAGTATCGGCAAAGTTGCGACCGCTCTCGCCGTGGCAAAGTCAAATTTTTCCGCTAAAAATCCCCTGCCCGCCTCTTCCGCTCTTGCCGTGACGGCAGTAAGGTTTTTAAGATTTAATTTTTGTGCCGCCTCGTTAATAAAAGCGGTTTTTTTTGCAGTGCTGTCAACGGCGGTAACTTTTACCGTCGGCAGTACGATTGCGAGCGGCACGCATGGAAAGCCGCCTCCTGCGCCTATGTCGACAAGCGTGCTGTTTTCCGATATAAATTCCGATGCGCACAGACTGTCAATCGTGTGTTTTATTTCAAAGTCAGACTCTTCGGTTATGGCGGTGAGATTCATAACTTTGTTTTTTTCCAAAACAATGTGCATGAATCGGTCAAGTTTTTCGGCGATATTTGCGCTTAAATTTTTTTCCGTTAAAAATTTTTCGAGAAGTTTTCCCATATTTCGCTATTTTTATTTTCCCCGTTTTTTTATTGCGTTTTTTGTCGGGAAAATTTAATGTATGATTTTATATTTAATTTAAATTTTGCTGTTTTTTCCGTATAAATGATAACATTTTCCATTTTTTTTTGCAACTTTTGCTTTATTATGTTTTCAATTTAAGTTTTTTATGCTAATATTCTTAATCGAGGTGCTATATGAAAATTGCAATCATAACGGCAATGGAAAAGGAATGTGACCCAATCTATAAGCATTTAGGTTCGGTTATAGGAAGCGAAAGCGCAGGCGGAATGACGATTTATCGTTTTGCCGTGGGCGATAACGACGTGTTTTTACTCTCTTGCGGCATAGGCGAAATTCAGGCGTCTGCCGCAACTCAGCTTGTTATCGATAAATATGACGTTGAACTTATCGTCAACCTCGGTTTTGTAGGAAGTCTTGTTCCCGAACTTAAAGCCGGCGACGTTTGTTTCGTCGAGAGAGTCGTTCATCATCAATTTGACGTTTCCGGCATTGACGGGGTTAAACGCGGACAGCTGGGAAAACATTCGGACATTTATTTTTATCTCGACAGACAAAAGGTGCTTGCGCTTCAGTCAAAGCTTCCCGATAAACTTCCGTTTGTCACTTTGGCTAGCGGCGACGAATTTATCTGCGACCGCAAAAAGAAGGATAAGCTTGTAAAAGACTTTGCCGCCGAAATTTGTGATATGGAACTTGCCGGTATAGCAATCACCGCAAAAAAGAACGGCGTTTCTGTTTTGTCAATCAAACTTGTCTCGGATAACGCCGACGAAAACGCCGCTATGTCATATAACGATTTTATTAAGGAAGGACTTCTGAAAATGGAAGGAGCAATAGGAATATTGCTGGGTATACTTCATTGAAACGAATAGCGTCTTTTGAAGTCAATCATGACGTGCTTGAGCGTGGTTTTTATCTTTCAAGGGTTGACCGTGATGTTTTTACCTATGACCTTCGTTTTAAAAAACCTAACGGCGGTCAATATCTCGATATCAAAGCGATGCATTCGCTCGAGCATATGATGGCAACCGTGGCAAGGAACTCCGATTATGCCGATAAGGTCGTTTATTTTGGACCTATGGGCTGCCGAACGGGATTTTATCTTTTACTTTTTGGGACGGAATATGACGAAGCAAAAAATTTTGCTCTTGATTGTTTAAAAAAATGCCTTGATTTTACTGTCGTTCCCGGAAGCGAACGAGTCGAATGCGGCAATTATCTTGAACACGACCTTGTCGGTGCAAAAAGAGAAATTACAGACTATCTTGCGTTGATGGAAAGCAAATAACTGTTTTTTTTAAAAATTATATTCAAATTTATTTCGATAACCTTTTTAAGACAAAAATTTTATCTCAAACGTTTTTCGTTTGAGATTTTATTTTGGACAGTATTTTTCCTTAAGTTTTAAATTTTGATAGGTCTGTCATTATGCTACCGAATTTTAATTTTTCTCCGTGGCGCATTTTCTTTTTATAACTTTTTTATGATATAGCATTATATAGCTTTTTTATTTCGCCTTATTCCGTTTAGTTCTTTAATTTCAAAATTAACGGCTTACTCTTTATTTTTTGTTCCTTTTTCATTTTTTTTGCAAAATATCGCCAAATAGGTTCAATAGTTAACCTTTTTCTGTAAAAAATCGTCCTCTACGTTTGACGTTGACGATTTTTTTGAATAACAACTCGAGACAATGCCAAATCGCCGAATTTTGGCTTACACGCCGTCATATGGCATGGGTTTTTTGAAAAAAATTAAAAATCGGATAAAATTCCTTTAAAACGGATTTTTTGCTTAAAATATGTTTCTCTTTTCATAATTTTTAAATTTTTCTTTATACCGAGTTTTTTTGCGCTCTTTAAAAGCTTTCCGTTCAATATTTTTTGCAACAAACTTGTTATCGGCACGCTGAATACAAATCCGAGCGTTTAACTTTTTCGTCTTGATATTTTTGCATTGTTTGTGTTTGTCTTGTTTCTTTCTCTTTGCGCTATTTCACAATACGAGTCGAACCTCAAATTCAGGTTTACCGTTTTATTAGTTACGTTTAAACGCTTGATTTGTTCAGGCGACGTCGTTTCATTTGTCGCTATACAATTTTTATTTTATCCTTTGAATTATTGTTAAAACGGTTTATATATTAACTATTATTAAGCAAAAAACATAATTTTATCAAAAGTTTTTAAAAAATATAGCGCAATTCGCTCAATCTTATTATTTGTCGGCGATTTTTTTTACTTTTTATTAATTTAGTCTGACTTTTTATGCCGATTTTTTTAGTCGCGTCGATTCGTTTTTACCGGGTAATCAGACGGCTGTCGGATATGACCTTTATGCGGATAACATACAACCTATTCGTTAATTTTACTTGTTTTATAAGGCGTTTTTAATTCATAGATTCTGTGCTGTTGTATGTATTTCTAAGGGTAAGAGCGCAGGTTATTTGTTTTCAAGTTGCGATAGATTTTGTTTTTTTGCCTTTTAAGATGCTTAAGCAGTTTTTTAGTATTGGTTTTTTAATTCTTTACAATGGAAATTTGCAGGAAAACTCCGATATGTCTTTTTGCGTCAATTTTTTCTGTTTTTTGTGTGGATAAATATGCATATTTGGTGGAAAAGCCTGTGGAAAAGCATATTTTTGTCTGTTTTTGCTCATTATGAAACATAGTCGTTTTGCCGTCAATTTCTCTTCGTTTTTACTTTTGTTCGGCATGATTGTGCGTCCGATTTCTTTTAATTTTTCTTATGTTTCACGTGAAACATTTTATTTTTGATTTTTACGGTGATTGTTCCACGTGAAACGGAAAAACGCCGTATTTAGGGCGTTTTGGGCGTATTTTTGCTTAAAAAACGGGCATTTTGCTTAATAAAATGAGTCCGAAAGCCTTTTTGAATAAGACGGATACAATAAAGAAATTATGCTGAAGAGACGAGAAAAGTAAGCGTTAATACCGCCGAAACGGATATGGAGAATTTAATTTGTCGCTGACTCGGATTCGCCGTAGAAATTTGCGAAACTTATCCCCTTTTTTTTGATATATCCACAACAAAGTGGTGCGATGTGGATAAACGTATTTAAACTGATATTTTTATCGTATAATTCCGTTCAGATGACCCAAAATAAATGTAATCCGCTCTTCGATATCTCGTTTTTTGCTCGGATAGGTAAAGAAACATATAAAAGGTATTAAAAGTTTCCTTATTATTAAATCTGCACGAGTTCCGACGGAGTTTAGTTTAAATACATAAAAAGCTTTTGCGGATATTGTTGCAAAAGGATAAACTGTCATTTTTGCGGTATTGTTTTTAATCCATACGTCGGCTGCCATAAAGACGGAGAGTTATTTTTTGAAAAGCCGTATTTTTTTTAGGATTGGAAATGAATTCAATAATTCATCCGGGAACGGTTAGCAAAATTTTGCCGATTGAATTTGCCTGTTGTCGGAATTAAATACGGCATTATAATACATAATTAATCTGTCGGAAATCATATCCGAAAAAGGAGTTTTGATGAAATGCTTTGAATGCGGTAAAGAAATCGCGGAAGACGAAACTTTTTATTGCCCGAGATGCGGAGCGACGGTTTGCAATAATTGCAACGATATAAATGAAAACGTCTGTCCTTATTGCAACAGGTCGAATCTATATTTATATAATTAAAATGCGGCAATGCATAAAGCTGCGTTAAACTGCAATTTATTTTTGCTCGGTCGCTAAAGCCATATCGATGAGTTAAGAATCTTTTAAGCTTCTGAATTGAAATTAAAAAGCGGCTTAGATAAGGTTAGAATATTTGTTTTGAAAAGAGTAATTGAAAATATAGCAACGGAATAGGGTTGACTGTTAAAAAGGATTTAAAATATTGATATGAGAGAAAACCCGATAAACGCAAATTGTTTCACGTGAAACCGTTTGCGTTTATACTTTAAAAAACATATAAAACAAAGAATTTGAATAATAGTCATTGTCCAAGTGCCGAATAAAAAATTTTTCATAAAAAACAATAAGGAAATCAAGAATAACGCTATCCAATAAATTCGAGGGAAAAGCGGTATGTTATTTACCGAAACATACCGACTCATATGACGATTTTATAAATAGGCGACTATCGTCATATTAATTATGCTTTAACAGCGAATAAGGTGTAAAAAAGACAAAAAGCAAAAGGGAACATTTGCAAAGACTGCCGAAATAAAGCTTTGAAAGCTTTAAAACAGACATTGAAAATTTAAAAAAAAGAGACTTTTATAAATTTAAAAATCAGCCAAACAAAATAAAAAATAAAGAGCTGCAATATACGGAGCAAATGGGTAAATTGAAAGTTCGGGAATTATACCGCGAATAGATTAAGCAAATATGAATAAAGACGGAAAGAGAAAAAATATGCTGCAAGAAGCGAAAACCGAAATCGAACGCGTCGGTCAAAAAAAAGGGAATTGAGGTCAAAAGTCGCTGAAAAGTAAAAAAAATATACAGTTAGAATAAGTTAACTTGTAAATTAAAAGGCTGAAAAATATTTTATAAAAGCTGAAATTGAAGACAGAGCAGCCCTTTAAAAAGTCAAATACGGCGTAGAACGCGATATTTAACGCGGTAAACGGCAGTTTGATTATTTATACGGCGGAAAATTTAAGCCTTAATAAAGGCGTTTTACGGCGTGACTGAAATTTGCACCGGGTCGGACGAAGTATAGCCGTCTTTAGTTGCCACGATTTGAATAACGTCGTTTTCGGTTATAGGTAAAGAAGAAAAATCGTAGAAACGGCTATCCGACACAACGGCAACCAGAGCGTTGTTTAAATAAATTTCAAAATTTGCCGAAGAAGCATATTCCCAATATAAAACGCCGTCTGAAATATATACGCTTTCGGGAGCATCGAGTTTAGGTTCGTATACGAAGAAAGTGTATATTTCCGTTATATAAGCGTTATCGTATAAAATAACGGAAAGGTAATTATAACCCGTGTAAAGAAACGACGAAACGTTTACAAAAATGCAGTAGTATTCCTTATTGTCTATCAGAACCGTCGTTTTTCCCGCAGTTTCGCATTTGTCGAGATTTATGTCGGGCACGGAAACGATATCGGAGGTAAAGAAGAATGTATCGTTAAGATACAATTCAAAATATTCAACGTTGCTCCGGGCGTAGAAAATGCAGAAACATTCGTCACCGATTGCCGAAGCGGAAAGAAACTCGTTTGAAAATATTTCCTCCGGATTGTCGTCGGCGGGCGGTTCGGCTACGGGAATTTCAACGCTAATCGAGCCCGTGCGGCTAAAACATTCGTTTATCGCCGCGACCTCAATCATGTATGAATTGCCTTCTTTCAGCAAATGCGAAATATCGTAGCTTGATGCAAATACCGTTTCGATATACGTTCCGTCGACATAAATTTCGTAGCCGAGCGCGTTTTCGCATATATCCCAAGACAAGATACCGCCGCCGAAAGTCAAAACGGGAGCCAAAGGCGCAAGGACATACTTTGCGTAAACCGAAGTATCGGCGCTTGGATAATAACGGAAAGACTTTCGGTCGGACAAAAGCGAGTCGCCTATATACCAACCGAGAAAAACGGAATCGTCGTTTTCCGATGCGGTAAGGTCGATACAGTCGTAAACTTGGTGAGCTCCCGTATTTTGATGCGCCGGATTGTTTGAAGAAACGGTAACCGTATAGGGTTCAAAGAGATAGGCGAATACGGTTATAAAGGAATCCGATTCCGTAATCTCGAGCGAATTGCAAGAAAAAGTATAACCGTCGGCAGAAAAAGACAATACGTCTTTAACGTTTAGCGAATCTAAATAAAACGTACCCGTGTCGTCTGTTTGGTAACGCAAAGAGCCGTTTACGAATACGTAAACGTTTGCCAAAGGCAAATCGCCGAAAGTGATTTTGCCCGATACGAATAATTCGTCTGCGGTCTTTTCTGAAGGGATATTATCGGAATCGTTGCACGCACAAAGTAAAATCGGAAGAAAGCAAAGAATAAGCAAAATAAAAATTAAGACCAATAATTTCATAAGTAACCTATAAGGGCGTCAAAAGGGCGTAAGACGCCGGTAACGAATAAAATATATTAAGTATAAAAACGCAATCCAAAGCCGAATACGCCCCTTTCGGGGCGTATAAATTATCAAAGCGAAATCAGTTTAAGCGCTTGGCCATTCGGCAACGGACGAGCGGTAACCTTCCGCAAAAGCGGTAACGGTGAAGCTATCGACGGGAGTGTCCAAAAGTATATAGTTTTGAGTCAGGTTATAAGTGGAAACAGATTCGCCCGAGACGACTTCTAAGATATAGCCTTCCGCATGATTGACTTTTGACCAGGTTACGAGATAGCTTCCGATATATGCGACGGAAAGATTTTTGGCAGGAGCTAACAGAGGCGTATATAAAATGTTTAAATAAGACGGCATTGAATATTCTCCGTTAGCTTCAGAAACAACC
Source organism: Acidaminococcus sp. CAG:917 (assembly GCA_000437555.1). GTDB lineage: Bacteria > Bacillota > Clostridia > Christensenellales > CAG-917 > CAG-917. The sequence continues at coordinate 172,372 of FR901028.1, forward strand.
GAAACGCAGTAAGCGCCGCCCGAAAGAATATAATTTGAAAGGTTTATTTGCGTGTCGGTAACGTCAGCCACTTTGATTTTGGAGACATATACGTGATGCACCGTCGCAGAAGAATCGGCGTTGAAATGCAGAAAGTCTCCGTCGAAATACAAAGCCGACGGTGAATCAAGCGATATGGTATACTCTATCTCCTTTATAAGGGTTCCGTTTGAGTAAACCTCGATGGTATTTTCGCCGGATTCAAGGTAGTCGCCGATATCGATTAATACGTCGTCCGCAGTTCCGTAAAATACGTAAGAATTCGTATTGGTTATTCGGACTTCGAAATCGCCGTCGCAAGCAACTTTAAGGCAGTATCTGCCGTCGGAAACTGTCACGGCGAACGATTCTGCAGCGGCGCAGGCTATGGAAAAACAGGGCACAAAAGCCAATGCGATAATGCTCAATGCCGCAAAAATAATCGCGGATTTAAAGATAATTGCTCGTTTCATTTCAAAATTATAACAAAATTCGACAAAAAATAGCAATAGTTATAATGAATAAAAATTTTTTTTTAAAAGTTTTCCACATTTAGTTGTTAATATATAAAATATATATTATAATAATAACAATTTTTTTAATATTATATATACAATATAAATATATAAAAATCAATATAAATATCGGTAAAATACCGTATGAAATCGAAGCAAAAATATCTCGGTTTAAAAGCAGGTTTTTTGTTCGGGTTCAAAATCGGGCGGAAAATTCAAACCGCTCATTACCGAAACATTCGGGTTTTGACAGTTATGGAAAACCCGACGCTTATATATCGAAAAGACGGCGTTTTCCGATTATTTTTTACCGTCTTATAAGCAAGATATCCAGCTAAAAAAGATGCTTGTTTTAATAAATAAAATCACTAAAACGGAGGCTTAAATGAGCTCAGTTCAACACAGTTATAACGAATCGGATATACAGGTTTTAGAGGGACTCGAACCTGTCAGAAAAAGACCGGGTATGTATATCGGTTCAACCGATTCAAGAGGCTTGCACCACCTTGTTACCGAAGTCGTCGATAACTCTATCGACGAGGCTTTGGCGGGTTTCTGCACCGATATCGACGTGGAGATAACCAACGAAGGCGCAATAAAAGTCAAAGACAACGGCAGAGGCATTCCCACGGGTATTATTCCCGGCGAAGGTAAATCGGCGGTTGAAGTAGTTTTGACCAAACTTCACGCAGGCGGTAAATTCGGCAGCGGCGGTTATAAAGTTTCGGGCGGTCTGCACGGCGTCGGCGTATCCTGCGTCAATGCTCTGAGCGAATGGCTCGAAGTCGAGGTAAGGCAAAACGGGAAGGTATACAAACAGATTTTCAACAGAGGAGTTCCTCAGCGTGACCTTGCCGTCGTCGGCGAATCGGACGAAACGGGAACGACAATAACTTTTTATCCCGACGACACGATTTTTGAAACGCTCGAGTTTAACTATGATACGTTAAAGGCGAGGCTCAGAGAGCTTGCCTACTTAAACAAAGGTCTGAAAATCAGAATTACCGATTCAAGAGTAGACCCCGTAAAGAGCGAGCTTTTCTGTTATGAGGGCGGTATAGTTTCTTTTGTAGAGAGTTTAAACAAGAGCAAGGAAACGGTTTTCCCCGAAGTCATCTATTTCGATAAAAATTATACGGAAACGGTAAAGGGCGTTACCGACACTTACGAGGCGGAAGTCGCTTTTCAATATAACGACAGTTACAGCGAAACTATACTCAGTTTTGCAAACAACATAAACACGGAAGAGGGCGGAACGCACCTCGACGGCTTCAAATTCGCCATATCGAAATGTATAAACGACTACGGCAAAAAGCAGGGGCTCATTAAAGATTCCGAAAAGCTCAGCGGCGAGGACACAAGAGAAGGCATTACCGCCGTCATATCCGTAAAGCTGGGCAATCCGCAGTTTGAGGGACAGACAAAAACCAAACTCGGCAACAGCGTTGTAAGAAGCATAGTTTCAAAGGCGATTGTGGACGGTTTCGGAACATATCTCGAGGAGCACCCCAAAGAGGCGAAAGAGCTGATAATGAAAACGCTTACCGCACAGAGGGCGAGAGAGGCGGCAAGAAACGCCAGAGAACTTGCAAGAAGAAAGAGCCCGCTGGAGACGACCACTCTTCCCGGAAAACTTGCCGACTGCACGGACAAAGAAGCGAAATACTGCGAGATATACCTCGTTGAGGGCGACAGCGCGGGCGGCACGGCAAAACAGGGCAGAGACAGACGCTTTCAGGCTATATTGCCGCTAAGAGGCAAAATTTTAAACGTCGAAAAGGCAAGGCTTCACAGAGTGCTCGAAAACGAAGAAATCAAAGCGATGATAACGGCTTTCGGCTGCGGAATACATCAGGACTACGACGAATCCAAGCTCCGTTACGACAGAATTATATGTATGACGGATGCCGACGTCGACGGCTCACACATCAGAATACTTATGCTCACCTTCTTCTTCAGATATATGCGTCCGCTCATCGAAAACGGACACGTCTATATCGCTCAGCCGCCGCTGTATAAGGTCAAGACGGGAAAGAAGGAAGAATATTTCTATGACGACGAATCGTTAAACGCTTATCTCGACTCTCTCGACCGAAAAGGCTATGAAATTCAAAGATATAAAGGTCTGGGCGAGATGAACGCAGAGCAGCTGTGGGAGACAACTATGGACCCGGCAAGAAGGACTCTGCTTAAGGTCACAATGGAAGACGCAATCGAAGCGGATTCGATAATCAGCACTCTTATGGGCGAAGACGCGGAACTGAGACGTCAATTCATTGAAGAGAACGCAAAACTCGTGGAAGAGCTTGACGTATAAGGAGAAGCAATATGGCAAAGCAAGAAAAAGAAAGAAACTACATAGAAGACTTATCCAAATCGACGGTCAAGCCTGTCGAGGTTAACAGCGAACTTAAAAAATCGTTTATCGCTTATGCTATGGCGGTCAACGTATCGAGAGCCATTCCCGACGTCAGGGACGGTCTTAAACCCGTTCACCGCCGTATACTCTATTCGATGAACGAGTTAAACCTCGCTTCCGACAGACCGTACCGTAAGTGTGCGCTTATCGTAGGCGACGTTTTGGGTAAATATCACCCCCACGGCGACAGCTCCGTTTACGACGCCCTCGTCAGACTTGCGCAGGACTTCTCTATCGGCTGTCCGCTCATCGACGGACACGGAAACTTCGGCTCGGTGGACGGAGACCCGCCTGCCGCATACCGTTATACGGAAGCGAGAATGAGCAAGATTGCCGCCGAAATGATAAGGGATATAGACAAAAAGACGGTTGACTTTTATCCCAACTTCGACGATACGAGAATGCAGCCGACCGTATTGCCTGCCCGTTATCCCAATCTTTTGGTAAACGGTTCGGACGGAATTGCCGTCGGTATGGCGACGAGCATACCCCCTCACAATCTCGGAGAGGTTATCGACGCTACAATCGCACTCATCAAAAATCCCGAAATGACGGTGGACGAACTCATCGAATATATTCCTGCTCCCGACTTTCCGACGGGCGCAATCGTGCTCGGCAGGGGCGGAATAAGGCAGGCATACCGCACGGGCAAAGGTTCGGCGATAATCAGGGCTAAGACGGACATCGAAGAACTTCCCAACGGAAAGAGCAGAATAGTTATAACGGAAATACCCTATCAGGTCAACAAGGCGAAACTCATCGAAACGATTGCCGACCAGGTCAGGGACAAGAGAATAGAAGGCATTGCCGACGTTGCCGAGGAAACGGACAGGACAGGTATGCGAATTGTCGTCGAAACGAAAAAGGACGCCAACGCTCAGGTGGTGCTCAACACGCTCTTTAAACAGACCCAGCTTCAGACCAACTTTTCAATTATCCTTTTGGCGTTGGTGGACGGTGTGCCCAAAATACTCAACCTTAAAGAAATACTCACCGCCTATATCGCTCACCAAGAGGACGTCATTATCCGCAGGACAAAATTCGACCTCGAAAAGGCAGAGGAGAGAGCGCACATCTTAGAAGGTCTTGCCATTGCTCTTGCCAATATAGACGAAGTGGTGGACACACTCAAAAAGTCGAAAGAAAGAGCGGACGCCATGCAAAAGCTCATGGAAAGGTTTTTGCTTTCCGAAAAGCAGGCAAATGCCGTGCTCGAAATGAAGCTCCAGCGTCTTACTTCTCTCGAAGTGGAAAAGATAAACGAAGAGCTTGAAGAAAAGCATAAAGAGATTGCCGAATACAAACGCATACTTTCCTCCATTGACGCCGTAAAGGAAATAATCATAGAGGAAATGAGCGAGATAAAGGACAAATACGCTCAGCCGAGAAAATCGGAAATCAGCTACGATTATTCCGACATAGATATAGCCGACCTCATCGAAAAAGAGGACGTAGTTATCACAATGACTCACGAAGGCTACGTCAAGCGACTTCCCGTTGCGGAATACAGAAGCCAGCACAGGGGCGGCACGGGCATAACGGCACATAAGGCAAAAGAAGAAGACTTTATCGAGGAAATGTTCACCTGCTCGTCGCACGACGATTTGCTCTTCTTCACCAATCTCGGAAAGGTGTTCGGGCTCAAGGCGTATGAAATTCCCGAAGCGCAGAGAACGGCAAGGGGCAGAGCGATGGTCAATCTTTTGCAGCTTACCCCGGGCGAGAAGGTCACGAACGTGCTTCCCTTCTATGAAACGCAAAAGGGCTACCTTGTGCTTGCAACCAAAAAAGGACTAATCAAAAAGACGGACGTAAGCGAATATATGTCGATAAAGAAAAACGGCAAGATTGCAATTACGTTCAACGAAAACGACGAACTCATCGCAGCATACTTCAGCAGCGGCGAGGACGAAATAATTGTCGGCGCGACGAACGGAAACTGTATTCGATTCAGCGAAAAGGACGTCCGCCCGACAAGCAGAACGGCAATGGGCGTAAAGAGCATAGAGCTTCCCGAGGGCGCGGAAGTCGTCGATATGGCTGTGCTCAAAGAGGGCTCCGAGATTTTGACGATAACTGAAAAGGGCTTCGGCAAACGCAGCGAATATCCCGACTATCCCAAACAGGGCAGAGCGGGCAAAGGCGTAAAGGCAGGCGTGTTCAACTCCAAGACGGGCAGACTCGTAGCTCTTAAAGTTCTGCCGCCCGAAATGGACGTCATGATAATCACCAACGGCGGAATAATCATTCGTATGGTGGCGGACGAAATTTCCAAATTCGGCAGAGATACGCAGGGCGTAAAGGTCATGAGACTGAAAGCGGACGAGCTTATCTCGAGCGTAACGCTCACGCCTCACGAGGACGAGGAAGAGGAACAGACGGACGGCGAGGACTTTATCTCAAAGCCGGAGGAAGTGGACATATCACAGGATTCTATCCCCACCGAAACTTCTTCCACTCCGCAGACGGACAAGCCGCAGGACGACGAAGAGTAAATTAAAATAAAAAAAGCTCTGCACGGCAGAGCTTTTTATTTTTACCGATTTTGCATAATACGATAAAAACGAACGGTTAAAATGCGGTATCTATGAGCTATAAAAGGAAGCATTTAAGCAATTTAAACGGCGGCAAAAAATGCGTCTGAATTAAGGCAACGTCACCACACGCCCTTTATTTCAAGCACGAGAAGAGTTACCGAGAGAAGGAAAGTGTAAATCGAAAAGGGAAGAAGCGACTTGTTTTTTATCAGTTTAATCATAAATTTTATCGCCAAAAGTCCGCTTACAAAAGCCGCCGCCATACCTATCAGCGTGGGCGCGGCTTCGAAAACGACATTGCTGTTTGCCAGCTCTATGCCTTCCCACACGGCGGAAGCAATGATTATCGGCACGGAAAGCAAAAAGGAAAACTCCGTCGCCTCGTCTTTATCCGCTCCGGTGAGAAGCAACGAAGATATGGTCATTCCGCTTCTCGATATGGCGGGCAGGACGGCTATGCCCTGCATAAATCCGCAAAACGCCGCTTTGGGAAAGGTGATTTCTTTCTGTTTGGGTTTTATTATCACGGTGGCGAAAAGCACGACGGCGGTTACCATAAATCCTAAAGGCAGGAATGCCCCCTCGAGTGCGTCGGGAAGCAAAAATTTAAACAGGACGGCAAGCGCGCAGGTAGGAATAGTGGCAACGACGAGTTTTAAAGTCTTTTTTGAAAACGGGTGTCGGATAATTTCAAACAGCTGTTTGCGGTAGCATATAAACACGGCAAACAGCGTTCCGACGTGAAGCAGAACGTTGAAAAGCAAATTCGGCTCGTCTCCCAAAATTTTTTCAAACAAGATGAGATGTCCGCTTGAAGACACGGGCAAAAATTCCGTCAGACCTTGAATGAGTCCGTAAATGATTCCGTCAAAAATACTCATTTTTATTTACTTAATCCTTTAAATAAGATATAATACTTTATGCTTTAGAAAATCGGTTAAGAATAAACTTTGAAGCCATATAATAGTCGCCGTAAAGCGGCTTAAGATAAAAATTAAAAATATAAACCGAAAATCAGGTGAGGTATTATGAAACTTGGCGTTGTAGGATTGCCGAACGTCGGCAAAAGCACGTTGTTTAACGCGATAACAAAGGCGGGAGCGCAGGCGGCAAACTATCCGTTCTGCACGATAGAACCCAACGTGGGAGTGGTAGCCGTTCCCGACGAAAGACTGACAAAGCTGGCAGAGCTTTTCAACTCTAAAAAAATAACCCCGACTACTTTGGAATTTGTCGACATAGCGGGACTTGTCAAGGGCGCATCGAAAGGCGAAGGTCTCGGAAACAAATTTTTGTCGCACATAAGAGAGGTTGACGCTATAGTCCATACCGTCCGCTGTTTTGACGACGAAAACATAACGCACGTCGACGGAAGCGTAAATCCTTTAAGAGATATAGAAACGATAAATTTAGAGCTCATCTTTTCGGATATGGAAATGATAGAGCGCAGGCTTCAAAAGGCGAGAGTCGCAGTAAAAGGCGATAAAAAATATCAGGAAGAAATCGACTTTTTGGAAAAACTCTACAAGTTTTTGGAAGAGGGCAAACCCGCGAGAAATTATCCCGCAACCGACGATGAAAAAGAAATTTTAAAAACTCTGTTTTTGCTCACTTCAAAGCCTGTCATATATGCCGCAAACGTGTCCGAAGACGACGTCGCAACGGAAAACGACTACGTAAAGCAGGTAAAGGAATACGCCAAGTCGGAAGGCAGCGAGGTCATCGTGTTGTGCGCAAAACTCGAAGAGGAACTTGCCGATATGTCCGACGACGAAAAGGCGATATTTTTTGCCGAGCTGGGCATTGATAAATCGGGACTCGACAAACTCGTCACCGCGTGCTATAAGCTTTTAAATCTTATAAGCTATCTTACCGCAGGAGAAAAGGAAACGAGAGCCTGGACAATCGTCAAGGGAACGAAAGCTCCGCAGGCGGCGGGCAAAATTCACAGCGATTTTGAAAGAGGCTTCATAAGAGCGGAAGTGGTGGACTATCAGACGCTTCTCGATTGCAAAGGCTATGCCGGCGCAAAGGAAAAGGGCAAAATCCGCTCGGAAGGCAAAGACTACGTCATGCAGGATAACGACGTGGTGACATTCCGCTTTAACGTATAAGCGTTATATCAAAATATTGCAATTATAAATTTCCGTTTAAAATCGTTTGCGAGAGGTTTAAATTGCGGATAAATAATTTACCCTTGGATAAAGTCCGACAAAACAACCCAAATTATTGTGCAAAAATTGCCGTATGGCAAAAGTTAAATTCGCGGTAAAGTAGCGGACGAAAAAAACGGATAAATTTTACAGACTTAAAAACGGTGAATATATGTTTGAAAAAGAAATAGCGAAAAATATTAAAATCGAAGGTATGACCGCCGCCGACATAGAGAATATGTTCGAGACGCCAAAAGACGAAAGCATGGGCGACGTCGCTCTGCCTTGCTTTAAACTTTCCAAAATGCTCAGAAAGTCGCCTGCGGCTATTGCCGAGGAGCTTAAAAACTCCTTTATTCCGTGCGAAGAGGTGGAAGAGGTAAACGCCGTGTCCGGCTATCTCAATTTCAAAATATCGCCTAAAGCATATTTAAAACATCTTATCCCTATAGTCGGGCAAGGCGAAGCGACAGGCTCGTCCGATGAGGGCAACGGCAAAACAATATGTATAGATTACAGCTCGGTAAACATCGCCAAGCCCTTTCATATAGGTCACCTTTCCACCACGGTGATAGGCGGCGCGCTATACAGAATTTTTGCACATCTCGGATACAGAGTGGTGGGCATAAATCACTTGGGCGATTGGGGAACGCAGTTCGGAAAAATGATTGTCGCATACCTCAAATGGGGCGACAGGGCGGAAGTGGAAAAGGGCGGAGTTTTAGAGCTTAACCGCCTTTATGTCAAATTCCACAAAGAAGCGGAAGAAAATCCCGCACTTGACGACGAGGCGAGAGCGTGGTTTAAAAAGATAGAGGACGGCGACAAGCAGGCGACCGAACTGTTTTTATGGTTTAAGGAAATAACGCTTGCCGAAGTTTCCAAGGTTTACGACCGTCTTAAAATAAAATTCGACAGTTACGCAGGAGAGAGTTTTTACAACGACAAAATGCAACCCGTGCTCGATATGCTTGACAAAAAGGGATTGCTTGAGGTCAGCGACGGCGCCAAGGTGGTAAATCTCGACGCCTACGATATGCCCCCGTGCCTTTTGGTAAAAGGCGACGGCGCAACGCTCTATGCGACACGCGATTTGGCGGCGGCTTATTACAGGGCAAAGACGTATGATTTTTATAAATGTCTTTACGTAGTGGCATATCAGCAAAATCTTCATTTTAAACAGCTGTTCAAGGTGTTGGAGCTTGCAGGCTTTGAAAAAGCGGCGGATATGGAGCATATAGCTTTCGGTATGGTATCGCTTGAGGACGGCGCAATGAAGACGAGGCTGGGCAGAGTGGTATGGCTCAGCGACGTTCTGGATAAGGCGGTGGAAAAGGCAAAATCCATTATCGCCGAAAAGAAGACGGAGGGCATAGACGTGGACAAAGTGTCCGAAGCGATCGGCGTGGGAGCCGTGGTGTTCAGCGCACTCTGGAACAACAGGATAAAGGATATAGTTTTCTCGTTCGATAAGGTGCTCAATTTCGACGGCGAGACGGCGCCTTACGTTCAATACACGCACGCAAGGTGCTGCTCATTGCTCAAAAAGGGCGGAACGGTAAATTTGGACGACCTCAATCTCAATTCCGTGGCAAACGACGAGGGAATAGCGGTGATAAAAAGTCTTATAACCTTTAGCGACTCGGTGAAAAAGGCGGCGCAGCTCCGTGAGCCGTGCTATGTTTCAAGACACGTTGTCGACCTTGCCGAAAAATTCAACAGATTTTACATTGCTCATAAAATCGCAAGTGCGGAAGAAGGCAGGAAAAACGCAAGGCTCATTCTCACCTTAGCGGTCAAAAACACGATAAAGACGGGGCTTTCCCTACTCGGTATCGACGCTCCCGAGGCGATGTAAAACGCTTGACTTAACCTCATATTTTTTATATAATAGGCAAGCGGCATTATAAACGTCGCTGTTTTAGATAATAATGATAATAATCTCTTTTGGAGGAATATAAAATGAAACAAACCTATCAACCTAAAAAGCGTACCGCCAAAAAAGTTCACGGCTTCAGAGAAAGAATGAGCACCAAAAACGGCCAAAACGTATTGTCGAGAAGAAGGGCTAAGGGCAGAGCGAAATTGTCTGCATAAGCGATGCAACGCATTTATCGATTAAAATCGAACGGCGCGTTTCATTATATATACAAAAAGGGCGAAAGAGTAAAGGGCAAAAATCTCGTTTTATATTTTGCTAAATCCAATAAAGGTTTAAAGGCAGGTTTTTCGGTAAGCAAACACGTTGGAAATTCCGTGACGAGAAACAGAGTTAAAAGGCATTTAAGGGAGAATTTCAGACTGCTTTTAAACGATATAGACCACGGATATTCGTTTGTCGTGGTGGCGGGGGAAAAGACCGCCGATATGAATCATTATCAGATAGGCGACGAACTTAAATTCGTGCTTAAAAAGGCGAATTTGATTAAATGAAATATCTTTGTTTTTTGCTTTTAAAATTTTATAAAGCGTTTATTTCACCTATCACGGGCAACAACTGCAAATTTACGCCGACATGCTCAATGTATATGTATGAAGCAATTTCAAAACACGGAGCTTTTAAGGGAATTGCCTTAGGCACGGCAAGACTTTTAAGATGCAATCCGTTCAGTCGAGGCGGCTACGACCCCGTTCCCGAGAATTATAAAGGAAAGTGCAAATGGCTCATTTAAGTTATGCGCGAAAGACAAAAACAAAAATTTATCTTATTGCGGCTATGATTATATGCCTTCTTATGGTGCTGTCCGCCTGTAATGCGGATTCCGCCACCATAAATATGGCAAATTCCGTTCAGGAGCCTACCCATTTCATAGCCAAGTTTTTGATAATTTTAAACGAGGGCATAGGCGACTTCGGATGGACGGTCGTCGTTTTCACCATTATTTTAAAATTGATTGTCACGCCTTTCGACTTCTGGCAAAAATTCGTAATGCGCAAAAACGCAAAGATTATGGAGAGGATAAAGCCTCGCCTTGACGAACTTGCCGATAAATACAAAGACGACAAACAGCGCTATCAGCAAGAGCAGATGGCAATTTATAAAAGAGAAAAATATTCCATGCTCGGCGCTTGTCTTCCTACCATAATCACGCTTGTCGTGTTCTTTATCGTTTTCTCCGGTTTCAGACAGATGGTGTCTTACCAAAACGCTCTCGTTTACGAAGAAGCGAGGACGGTATACAATCAGACCTACGACGAGGACTACAGTGCGCTTTATACCGCGGCTATGGCAGAGGCAGGACTCGACCCCGAAGTAATCGCCGGATACAAAGAGCTTGATACACTCACCGACGAACAAAAAGCGGCTCTGGTCAAGGAAGCGGCAATCGACGCCGAAGCCCATAAATCGGCGGTGGACTCGGCGCAGACGGCAGTCAAAGACAACTATAGAATGCCCAAGTTTTTGTGGATATACAATATATTCGCCCAAGACAGCTGGGTAGAAGCCGTGCCCGACTATCTTACGTTCAGCGGTCAATCGGGATTTGCCAACGCCAAAATAGAGGGCGTTATGGTCACCGAATATCAGACGGTAATGAAAAAGGTATTAGGCACAGGCGGCTACGGCGAGGGCGGAACGTGGAACGGTCTTTTGATTTTCCCGATTTTGTCCATCGCGCTCAATATAGGCTCTCAGCTTCTCATGAACAAAGCGCAGGGCAAACAGCCTAAGGCGGCGGAAGGTATGGGCGGAGCGTCCACCAAAATGATGCAGTGGATAATGCCGGTGCTCATGGGCGTATTTGCTCTTTTGTATTCCGCGGCGTTCACAATTTACATTTTCGTGTCAACATTATATTCCATTCTGTTCCAGCTCTTGTTCAATTTAGGCGGCAAATTAGTCGACATATCGAGAGAGAAGAAACAGTTGAAGGGCATCAGATAAGGAGATAAAATGAAAAAATCCATAGAAGTAAAGGCCCAATCGGTTGACCTTGCAATCGAGGACGGGCTCAATCAGTTAAATACTACAAAGGACAGGGTAGACGTTGAAGTGCTTTCCGGGGGCGGACTCTTTTCAAAAGCGCAGGTAAGACTCACCTTAAAGCCGACAGCGGCGGAGGTGGTTGAAGATTTTTGCAACAACCTTCTTGAAAAAATGCACATCAAGGCGCAGGCAATCGTCACCGAGGAAGACTCGGTCATTAAAATAGATATTATGGGCGACGAGGCTTCTCACGCTATCGGATACAGAGGCGAAACGCTCGACGCCATACAGTATCTTGCCCTTACGGTATTAAATCAGGGACATCAATTCAAAAAAGTGGTTGTCAACACGGGTTGCTACCGTGAAAAGAGAGAACAAACTCTCATCTCGCTTGCAAACCGTCTTGCCGACAAAGCATACCGCACGGGCAAAAAAGTGGTGCTTGAGCCAATGAATCCGTTTGAAAGACGCATCATTCACACGGCAATTCAGGACAGCGCGAAAGCCACGACGGCAAGCGAGGGCGAAGAACCTCTCCGTCACGTAGTGATTATCCCCAAAAGCGGCGGCACTCCGAAAAACAACGATGTCGCCAAGAAAAAGAGAACGGGTATGCCCAAATTCAAAAGCTTTGGTTATAAGAGAGGCTTTTAATCTTTTCAGATGAAAACAATCGTTGCAATTTCAACGCCGTCCGGCAAGGGCGGCATAGGTATAGTCAGACTTAGCGGTGACGACGCTTTAGCGATAGCAAAGAGCGTGTTTACGGTTAAGTCTTTTTCTATTGAGCCGAACTATATGTATTTCGGCACTTTTTCGGGCAAAGATTTTTCCGACAAAGGCTATTTGGTATACTTCAAAGCGCCTCACTCATTCACGGGCGAGGACGTCGTTGAGCTTCAGCTTCACGGCGGGCGCCGAATTTTGGAGGGTGCGGTCGAAGAGTGTATATCCCACGGCGCAAACGCCGCCGAACCGGGAGAATTTACAAAGAGGGCGTATCTAAACGGGAAACTTGCCTTAGCGGACGCCGAAGCGGTAATAGATATGATAAACGCCGAGAGCGCCGCCGCCGTAAGGGCGGGCTACCGTCAGATGCAGGGATATCTTGCAAAAGAAGTATCCGCATTGGAAGATATGCTCATAAATCTGATTTCCGCATTGGAAGCGTCGCTTGACTATCCCGATGAAATGGAAGACGAGGTATTGCCGTCAATTCCCGAAGTGACAAAAAAGGTAAAGGACAAATTAAACGCTCTTATAAATTCCGCAAGAGCGGGCAGGCTTGTAAAATCGGGAATCAACGTTGCGCTTATAGGAAAGACGAACGTGGGAAAATCTTCCCTTTTAAACAAACTTGTCGGCTGCGACAGGGCAATCGTCACGGATATTGCCGGCACGACAAGGGATACAATCGAAGCCGCAATAGAGCATAAAGGAGTAAAGATAAACTTTATCGACACGGCGGGAATCCGTCAAAGCGACGATATGATTGAAATGGCGGGCGTGGAGCGTTCAAAGGTTTCGGCTAAGGGAGCAGACGTCGTTATCAACGTTGTCGATTCCGCTAAGGACGAAAAGCCGCTTTATACGTCGGACGAAAAGACGGTGTTTAACGTCTACAACAAATGCGACGTAACTAAACAGGAAATTAAAAGAGCGGGAAACGATTTTTTTATATCCGCTAAATACGACAAGGGAGTATCGTTAATTCTTGATGCAATTGCCGATATCTGTCTTGACTCGGAAACGGAAAACGGCTCGACGGTCACAAGCGCAAGACATTTAGCCGCGCTTATTTCCGCCAAAAAATCGCTTGATGCGGTAGACGTATCCCAAACAACCGATTGTATTTTAATAGATTTAAAAGACGCTTTATCGTCACTCGGCGAGATAACGGGCAAGAGTGCGAGCGAAGAAGTGGTAGATGCGATTTTCAAAAATTTCTGCGTAGGAAAATAATATGGAGTATGACGTAATTGTGGTGGGCGGCGGTCACGCCGGTATAGAGGCCGCGCTCAGCTCATCGAGATTAAAGCTTAATACGTTAATGCTTGCCATAAGCATAAACGGCATAGGGCTTATGCCGTGTAATCCCGCCATAGGCGGAACGGCAAAAGGACATCTCGTCAGGGAAGTCGACGCACTCGGCGGCGGTATGGGTATCGTTGCGGACAAATCGCTTCTTCAGATAAAAATGCTAAACCGTGCAAAAGGTCCTGCCGTTTTTTCGCTCAGGGGGCAGGCAGACAAGGCTCTCTATCACGAAAATATGCTAAAGTATTTACGTGAGCAGGAAAATCTCACCGTTTCAGAGGGTGAGGCGGACGAACTGATATTGGACGGCGACACCGTCAAGGGCGTTGTTGTCGGCGGCGAAAAAATTTATTCAAAGGCGGTCGTATTATGCACGGGCGTCTATATGAAGGGCAGGATAATCACGGGCGACTATATCTTAGAGAGCGGACCGTGGGGCTATGCTCCGTCCGAAAAACTCAGCGACAGCCTGAGGGCGGCGGGGCTTGAGCTTGTCCGCTTTAAGACGGGTACGCCCGCACGAATTTACCGTGACAGTATCGACTTTGACAAGATGGAAATTCAGGAAGGCGAAAACGTGTCTCCTTTCAGTTTTATGACGGAAGGCAAAATAGAAAACGTCGAGCCGTGCTACCTTACTTACACCAACGAAGAAACGCACAAAATTATTTTAAACAACATAGACCGCTCTCCTCTATACAACGGTTCGATATCGGGGATAGGGCCGCGCTACTGTCCGTCTATCGAAACAAAGGTTATGCGTTTTGCCGATAAAGAAAGGCACCAGATTTTCGTTGAACCCGAAGGCTACAGGAGCGAGGAAATGTATATTCAGGGTATGTCCTCGTCGCTTCCGCACGACGTGCAGGAAAAAATGTATCGCACCGTAAAGGGGCTGGAACATTGCCGTTTTGCACGCTATGCCTATGCAATCGAATACGACTGTTTAAATCCTATGCAGCTTGACAGCTCCCTTAAGGTTAAAAAGTTAAACGGGCTTTACTGCGGCGGTCAGATAAACGGAAGCAGCGGCTATGAAGAGGCGGCGGCTCAAGGGCTTGTTGCAGGAGCAAACGCCGCACTTTGGGTGTTAGGAAAGCAGCCGCTCGTCTTAAGACGGGACGAGGCGTATATAGGCGTGCTTATCGACGACCTCGTCACCAAGGGCACAAACGAGCCGTACAGAATGATGACGGCAAGAGCGGAGCACCGCATATATTTAAGGCAGGACAACGCCGACGTCCGTCTTACCCCGATAGGCGAAAAATTCGGGCTTGTCACGATAGAGCGTGTAAAAAAGCTTAACGAAAAATTAAGGCAAATGTCAAAGCTCGATGCGATTATGGATAAGCCCTTGCCCAAAGAGCCGCTCAGCGTTATATGTGAAAAGATAGGCGATAAAACTTCCGTCACCTTGCACGACCTCTTAAAGCGCCCCGATTTCAAATCGGAATATTTAAAACAAAACGGTCTGTTTGAAGAATACTCCGACGAGGTGCTGGAAGCGTTTGCCGTGGAAAAGAAATACGAGGGATATTTAAAGAAACAGCAAAAGGCTATAGCGGAACAAAAACGGCTTGAAGACAAACTTTTGCCCGACGATATCGACTATCTCAAAATCGGGGGACTTAGGCTTGAAGCAAGACAAAAGCTTGACGAGGTCCGTCCCAAAAACTTAGGACAGGCAAGCAGAATATCAGGCGTTTCTCCCGCAGATATTTCCGTGCTTATCGTTCATCTTGCAAATCAGAAAAAATGAACGAACAAAATAATCAAAAACAAAAAGCAACGCAAAGCGTTGCTTTTTTGTAAATCCTCAAAATAAAACGTAGAGCTTAAGAACGGACAAAATGCAAAAAAGGCGTGGCGATAAAGTTCGGTGCGGTTAATCCAATCCGTTTAAAATGGATTTTGCATCGAAAACACGTTTGAAGCGGAATTAAAATAAACTTGCCCCTAAAACAACAAGGGCAATCAATAATATTATAAAAAAAGCTGTATAAAACGAAACGACACAATATAAATCGTGTCGTTTCGTCTTTATGATAAGGGGGAAAATTATGAGCAATTTCTGCTGTATCAAGTGCTATCAGCTCTTGATTACGCTATGATAATAGCACCATATATTTTTATTGTCAACAAAAAAAATAAAAAATTTTAAAAATTTTTTAAAAAATGACAAATTTATACGAAATAATACAAAAATAGTTAAATTTTTAACAAAAATGAGATATATAATAAAAATTTTCGTCACTTTTGTTAAAAATTGAACGATTTATATCATAAAAAGATATAAAATAAATTTGATTTTATTATTTAAAGGAAAAAGGCAAAATAAAAACCGCTCTGCCGAGCGGTATAGAGTTTTCGTTTTAAAAGGATATTTTAAAATATTTAAACTTATATTTAATCTTTTGATTATTTCAGACCGTTCTCCGTCAGATATTTTATCGCACTGTTTGCGGCAATCGCTCCGTCGGAAGCGGCGGTGATAACCTGTCTTAGGGGCTTTTGCCTTAAATCGCCTGCGACGAAAACGCCCTCGAATGCCGTTGACATATCGTCTTTTGTTATGACGTAGCCTTGAGCGTCGAGTTCGAGCCACTTAAACGATTCGGTTTCGGGCACTTGTCCCACTGCCACAAAAAGTCCGTCGACTTCCAAAGAGGAAAGCTCGCCCGTTTTCACGTTTTTTAAGGTGAGCGACTCCACACTGTCTCCTCCGTTGATGTTTTCGACAACGCTGTCCCAAATTATTTTTACTCCGCTTTTTAAAATTGCGTCGGCGAGTGCTTTTTCCGCTCTCAAAGCGTCTCTGCGGTGAACAAGGTAAACCTCGCTTGCAAAGTTTTTTAGATAGAGAGCGTCTTCAACCGCCGTGTTGCCGCCGCCGTTGACGGCGACTTTTTTGCCTTTGAAAAACGCTCCGTCGCAGGTGGCGCAGTATGAAACGCCTTTTCCCGTCAGCCTCGCTTCCGCTTCGAGATTGAGTTTTCTCGGATAAGCTCCCGTGGCGATAATGAGCGCACCGTATGAAATTTCGTCAGCGGCAAGTTTTACCTTTTTGTTTTTGGGGTCAACGTCTAAAACGCGGTCGAAAATAAACTGCGCTCCAAAGCCCTCGGCTTGGTTCATCATTTTCATTGCAAGCTCAAAGCCGCTTTCTTTATCCACGCCCGGATAATTTTCGATTTCGGACGTCAAAACAATCTGTCCTCCGGGCGCTTGTTTTTCGATAACGGCGGTATTAAGTCCGCCCCTTGTTGCGTAAATTGCCGCACTGAGTCCTGCCGGACCGCCGCCGATGATTACTAAATCATAATTCATAGTGTCTTCCTTTAACTCTTAAGAGTTTACCGCATTTGCGGATTTAAATTTAATAATAAAACAAGTTTATAAAACAGTTTCATATATTATAGTATATTGTAAACGTAAATACATATTAAATATTTTCCTGTTAACTGTCAAGTCAAATTGTTCGGGACTAAAACCGCTACGGGCGCACCGATTCCGCCTGACGATTTTTGGAACTGGGGTTTTAAAAAAGCGGCGGTTTTTGCCGATATTTGCCGATAAAAGCTTAAAAATAAATTAAAAACGCATATTGACAAAGCCTTTTGGCGGGGTTAAAATAAAGTGTAACATTCTTTTAGCTATTTAACCGACATTTTTTACGGGCAGAAATTCCAAAAAACAGTTCTAGAAAAAGGGCCTTTTTGAAAAAAGAGGAGATTATGAGACACCCTTATAAGAATTTTAAAATATTAGTTCTCGCGCTCTTATTTATAGTTTTGGTGGGCGCATTAGTCGCTTGCAATACAGATACGGGCGACAAGGTTTCTGCGCCGACAGACGAGCCTATATCTTCACCGTCAGACGAAATTTTATCCGACGTTACATATTTTGACCAGTCGCAGGTGATAGGAAGCGAACCGGACGTCACGTTCGGGATTGCCTCCGATGTATATCTTGACAATGAAAATATCGACGCATACGTTTCGGTTGCCGACCGCAACGGCGAGAGAGTGGAGATAACGGTTGCGGAAACGGGTTTAGGCTTATACGAGATAGCCAAAGCGGAAGGGGAATATACGGCAGTCGAAACATATTACATAACTTTGCTTGACGAAGCCGTTACGTTTGTCGACAGCGACGAAAGAGTGTTAAACTTTAACATCTACAAACCGCAAACAGTAGTGCTTGAAGAAAAAGAGGGGATTGTCGAACTCGAAGCAGGCGACTACTCGTTGGATGAAAAAGGCATTAAAGTAAATGACAACATAGGTGCGGGAAGCATTTTAAACGTTAAGTACGCAGACGGCACAAACGCCTATCTTAAAGTCAGCGAGGTTATACCTGCGGCAGACGGCAACGTGTTGGTGACGGTTGCTCCTACGATTGAAGAAATTTATAAAAAACTCGACATTTATTCGGTTGAAAAATTCGACTGTTCACAACTTGACCTCGACGCTATCGACGGCGACAGCGTCATTTCGGGAATTCAGCAGTCGGATATGTTTTTGTCCTTTGCGTCGGCAATAGAGAGAGTGTCCGAGGCGACGCCCGCTCTCAGTCTTCCCGACCTTGACGATTTCACCATATCTTTTAAAGCGTCGGTCAACGACGACAAAAACATAGTCATCGACGCGGTTATTGCCTACAAGGGCGGATATACCGCGGGCGACCAAGTTGGCAAGCTTTACGTCGAACTCAAATACAGCGGCGTCATATCCTACAACGTCAAAGCCAGCATTGTTGCGGAAGGTTTCGACGTCGATTACGACTTCGCAATCACGGCAAACACGTCTCACAAAATATCGCTTGCCGTTCAATGGCTTGACGCCTCCGACGACGTCATTATAGCTTCCGACGATGAGCTCAAAGAGGAGATAAGCCTCATTATGGCGGATAAAAACAATATCCCCTCAAAAGTGCTCGGTGAGGCTAAAGAGTTCGGAAAAACGTTTGAAGTTCCGCTCTGCGAAGATTTTACATACGTCATTCCCAATACTCCGATAACCGCAAACGTCGGCTTTAAATGGATAATAGGTCTTGAAGTTCAAGGCGAGATTTTCACCGATATGGAAATGACAAGCTCCGATACGCTCGGCGTTCGCTCCGTCACAAAGGAGGGCGAGGACAGCCAGGAGTTTTATCACGTCAAATCTAAAGACGCCAGCCCCGACCTTATGCTCATGGGCGAGGCTACGATAAAGACAGGCGTCAGGATAGACGCATATTTCTCAATCGTTGGACTCAGCGACAACGTAAGGATAGGCATTAAAGGCGACGCAGGAATTTATCTTACCGTCAAAGGTATCACCGCAGGCGTTGACGGCAGTGACGAAAAGATAGGCGTCGTTTACGGCGAAGTCGGATTCTTTGTCGGATATCAGGTCTACGGCAAAGTGTTCGTATCTTTTGATATAGTAGGCGACGAATACCGACTTAAACTTTTCGATTTCGGAACGGACGCGATTTATACGGGCTTTGTCGAAAACTCGTCCGTTATGAACGCCACTCCGCTAAAGACGATAAACGGCAATATAGGCAAGAGATTGCAAATCAATCAATTTGTCGTCAGTGAGTTCGGAATAGAGCAGATTACTCTTTTAAAGAGCGATTGCAATTATGATATCAAAAACGGATATATCACTTATTTTAACGGACAGTTTTATATTACCACGGCGCTTCATCAATTCACCGAAGAAATAACCGTCACGCTCAAAGCGGACGAGACGATAACCAAAGTCATCACGATAAACTATGACGACGGCTACGTCGCACCCGAAGAGGACGAAACGGTAAGCACGGACGAACCGGAACAGGGAACGGGTGAGGTTACCGAGCCTGAAACTCCTGAAACGGGCGACGGCGAAGTGACACAGCCTGAAGAGCCCGAACAGGGCGAGACGACCGACCCCGAAGAGGGCGAAGTCACCCCCGAACAGCCGGAAACCGGTGACGGAGAGGTTACCGAGCCTGAAACTCCTGAAACGGGCGACGGCGAAGTGATACAGCCCGAAGAGCCGGTCATAGAAAACCTTGTTTCTACTTTGGAAATGTATGTGGACGGCGAACTTTACGACACGATACAAACTCAGTATACGGTTTCCTATCCTTTGAGCGAGCCGACCAAATTCGGATATACGTTTAAAGGTTGGTATTTCGTAGACGAGCAGGGCAACAAGACAATTGCCACCACCACGCTTTTGGGCAATCAAGTATATACTATGCCTTTCAACACGATTGACACGTTTACCGTGCAGGCGGTATGGGAAAAGACGTATAGCGATTATACCTACGTTTCCGTTCCGTCGGATATTAAGTCCATTTCCAAAAACGGAAAATATTTCTTCTTGAACGATATTGACCTCGGCGGTATAGTGTGGACTCCCGTCAGTGAGTTTAACGGAATTATCGAGGGCAACGGCAAGAAGATTTCAAACTTCACGATAGAAAGCTCAGACAGCTTTGTGGGATTTATCGCCGTCAATAACGGCACCATAAACAACCTTAAAGTGTATGCCGACGTTAGCTTAAACTCTTTGGAAGAGGACGTCTATTGCGGAGTGCTCGCCGGTAAAAACAACGGAGTTATAAACGATTGTTATACAAACGGCGACGTCAATGCGGTCATGAAAGGAAACGCGGTATTTGTTTCTGAATATAACGGATATTTCGGCGGCGTAGTCGGAGCAAACTACGGCAAAATTTACGGCACAGATACTTTGGCAAACGTATATGCTACAACAAACAACGTGCGTATAAATCTCTACGTCGGAGGTTTTGTCGGCGCGAACATGAGCGGCTTGATTTCCGATTGTTCGGCAAACAGCTATATCGAATCTTCAATCACCAATGCCGTTTCGGTGTGCGACTCGTATGCGGGCTTCTTTGCTGCATACAATAAAGCGTCGATTTACAGCTCGCACGCAAGAGCGTATAAGACTCTCGACACCGATTTTGTCGGCGGTCTTGTAGCGGTCAACGACGGCACCATCTCTAAATGCTATTCGACGGGCAGCGTTACGGCAAACTCCAATCTCGGCGGTCTTGTCGGCGTAAACAATTCGACGGTAAACAACAGTTATTCCACCGTGACCGTAAGCGGTAAAGAAAAGACGGGCGGTCTTGTCGGAGCAAACTACGGCAAAGTCAGTTATACCTATGCCTCGGGCAAAGTGAGCGGCGAGCAACAGGTGGGCGGTCTTGTAGGATATAACGAGGGCACCGTTTCTTATTCGTTCGCCAAGGGCGCTGTTACGTCCACAAAAGATAATTGGATCACCAAAGAATGGGCGGGCGGTCTTGTCGGTCAAAACGAGGGCACCGTGTCAAACAGCTATCGCTCCGCGTCGCAGAATCTGAATCTTGCCGACGTCGAATGCACCGTAGGAACAAAGGCAACCGATTCCGTTATCAAGAGCGCATCTTTCTACAAAAACAATCTTAAATTCAGCACTTCAACGTGGAATATCACAAGCGGTCTTCCCACGCTCAGGTAAAGGCAACAGCTAAGAATTTTTAGAGGAAGTAAAACAAAAAGTTTAAAGCGAAAAACTTTTTACTATAAGACGAGAGGGCATAACTAAAGTTATGCCTTTTTGTTTTTATAAATTGTAAGATAATTTAAAGACTCGGGACGGAGCCGTCGTCTTTGGATAATGGCGGAAGTTAAAGGGGCGATAGCTTTTGCCACATCAAAGGTAACGTCAATTTTTTTCGTTCAAAAAGCACGGAAAACCTGCGTCCGTCTTTTAAAAAGCGCGGGAATTTAGCGGACAATTATTTTTTTTAACTTTACAACTTAAAAACGATAATATATAATTATTAAATAACGGAAAAAATTGTTGCTTTACTTGTCTTAAATGACAGAGACGGTTGAATATGAGGTTAACAAAACCGAAACCGTTTAAATTATTTACGGCAACGGGATTTTTGCCGACGATTATTAAACGATATTTAAATAACTTAATTTATAAAAAGAGGCATTTTAGCTATGAAAAACACGGATATCAAAGACATCTTGTGCAACTCAAAAGAGTATTTATCCAAAACGGTTATCGTTTGCGGTTGGGTAAGAACGATAAGGGATTCAAAAACCATGTCGTTTATGGCAATCAACGACGGCACAACATTAAAGCATTTGCAGATTGTCATAGACAAGACAAAGTTTGACGAAAGCTTTATGAGCGCGTTCAGCGTAGGTTGTTCTGTCGAAGTCGAGGGCGTTTTGGTCGAGGGAGCAGTCCAAAAAGATTCCGTGGAGGTCAATGCCTCAAAAATTACTTTGCTCGGCGATTGTCCCGCCGATTATCCCTTGCAAAAGAAATATCACACTCTTGAATATCTGCGCTCCATTCCTCATTTGCGAGTCAGGACAAACACTTTCAACGCTATGCTCAGAGTGCGTTCGAAAATTTCTTTTGCCATTCACGAATTTTTTCAAAAGAACAATTTCGTTTACGTTCACACACCCATTTTCACAGGCAGCGATTGCGAGGGAGCGGGCGAGATTTTCAGGGTAACAAGCCTGAGCTTCGATAAAATCAAATCTTTTAAAACGGAAGAGGAATATTTAAAAGCGGACTTTTTCGGCAGACGTGCCGGTCTTACCGTGTCGGGACAGCTTGAGGGAGAGGTCGCCGCAATGGCGATGGGCAAAATTTATACTTTCGGACCCACGTTCAGAGCGGAAAACTCAAACACGCCCCGTCACGCCGCAGAGTTTTGGCAGATTGAGCCTGAAGTTGCGTTTGCAAAACTTATGGACATCATAGAAATTGCCGAAAATATGATAAAGTATATCATCGGCTACGTTTTGGACAATTGCAAAGAGGAACTTGCCTTCTTTGACGCAAACTTTGAAAAGGGACTCGTAGACAAGCTTACCAAGGTTGTGAACAGCGATTTTGAAATATTAGATTATACCGACGCCATCGAGCTCCTCAAGAAAGCGGACGTCGAGTTTAAATACCCCGTCGAATGGGGGCTTGACCTTCAGACGGAGCACGAGAGATATATAACCGAGAAAGTTTTCAATAAACCCGTGTTTGTCATCAATTATCCCAAAAAGATTAAGTCGTTCTATATGAAGCAAAACGACGACGGTAAAACCGTTGCCGCCACCGACCTTTTGGTCCCCGGCGTAGGCGAGATTATCGGTTGTAGCGAGAGAGAGGCGGATTTCGATAAGCTCCTTTCCGCCATGAAGGAAAGGAATATGAACCTTGACGACTACAAAGGTTATATGGAACTCAGAAAATTCGGAAGCGTTCCTCACAGCGGTTTCGGACTCGGACTTGAGCGTATTATGATGTACGTTACGGGTATTCCCAACATCAGGGACGTTCAGCTTTATGCGAGAACGGCAAAAGATTTAATGGAGTAAATATGTATAAATTAAAGACACCGCAAAACTATCAATCTAAACTCACTATCAGGGAAACGGAAAAGGCCGTCAAGTTTGTCAAAGATACCTTTCAAAAAAAGTTTATAGAGGCTCTCGGACTTGAAAGAATTTCCGCTCCGCTTTTTGTCAAGAGCAGAACGGGCATAAACGACGACCTCAACGGAGTGGAAAGAGCCGTCCGTTTCGATATAAAGGAACAGGAAAACATCAGCGCGGAGATCGTTCACTCTCTCGCCAAGTGGAAGAGAGTGGCGCTCGCAAAATACGGATTCAACCCCGGCGAAGGAATTTATACGGATATGAACGCTATCCGCCGTGACGACCGCTGCGACAATCAACACTCCATTTACGTCGATCAATGGGATTGGGAAATGGTCATCACTCCCGAACAGCGCAACGTCGAGTTTTTAAAAGCCGTAGTCGTAAAAATCGTCAATGCTATATGCGACACGCTCGACGAAACGAAAAAGGCGTTCGATAAAATCGATCTTAAACTCTCGAGAGAAGTGAAATTCATTACCACGCAGGAACTCGAGGATATGTATCCCGACAAAACTCCTAAAGAGAGGGAAAACCTTATCACGAGGGAATACAAAACCGTGTTTTTGATGTGCATAGGCGGCGACCTCAAATCCGGCGAAAAGCACGACGGCAGAGCGCCCGACTACGACGATTGGAAACTCAACGGCGATATTCTCTTTTGGGATAAAGTGCTCGGCGAATCCATTGAAATCAGTTCTATGGGAATAAGGGTGGACGGAACGGCGCTCCGTTCTCAGCTTGAAATGGCAGACTGCGAGGACAGACTCTCCCTCGAATATCACAAGGGTATTTTGCAGGGCAAATATCCGCTCACGATAGGTGGCGGAATAGGGCAGTCAAGACTTTGTATGCTCTTGCTTCAAAAAGCACATATAGGAGAAGTGCAGGTGTCGCTCTGGCCGGACGAAATGGTGGAAGTCTGCCGCGCAGCAGGAATCCGGATTTTATAATCAAATTTATCCGATATTATATTCTGAAGAAAGCGATAAGTTTTATTAAACCTAATCAAGGCTTCACGCTCAATCGTCAACAACAAATTGGCTAAACAATCCGTTTTAATTGCGGCGGACGGATAATATTTAAGAAATTCCGACAACACAAAAAGCCGAATACTCGGCAGAAATAAGGTGTGATATGACATACAGAACTCATACATGTAACGATTTAACAATAAAAAACGTCGGCGAAACGGTAAGGCTTTCAGGCTGGCTTCACTCGGTCAGGGACCTCGGCGCCGTCGTATTTTTTGTCCTCAGAGACTTTTACGGCGTAACTCAGGCGGTTGCCAAAACGGAAGAGCTTAAAGCGCAGATAAGAAGCATTCCCCGTGAATCCACCGTAATGATTGACGGCAAGGTCATTGAAAGGGAAAGCCCCAACCCCGACCTCAAGACGGGATATATAGAAATAGAGCCTACGTCCATTGAAATTCTCGGAAAGTGCGAGGAGCTTTTGCCTTTTGAAATTTCAACTTCCACTCAGTCGAGAGAGGACACACGTCTCAAATACCGTTTTCTCGATTTAAGAAATCCCGTAAACAAAGATAAAATCGCTTTCAGAAGCCACGTGATATCGAGCCTTAGAAAGAGAATGAGCGACAGAGGCTTTTTGGAAATTACGACGCCTATTCTGACGTCGTCGTCGCCCGAGGGAGCAAGGGACTTTATCGTTCCGTCAAGACTTCACCCCGGCAAATTCTATGCCTTGCCTCAAGCTCCTCAGCAATATAAA
Source organism: Acidaminococcus sp. CAG:917 (assembly GCA_000437555.1). Classification (GTDB taxonomy): domain Bacteria; phylum Bacillota; class Clostridia; order Christensenellales; family CAG-917; genus CAG-917. The sequence continues at coordinate 197,167 of FR901028.1, forward strand.
CAGCTTTTGATGGCAAGCGGTTTTGATAAATACTTTCAAATCGCTCCCTGTTTCCGTGACGAGGACGCAAGAGCCGACCGTTCTCCCGGCGAGTTTTATCAGCTGGATATGGAAATGGCGTTCGCCACGCAGGAAGACGTCTTTAATGAAATGGAAGCGGTTATCCCCGAGGTATTCAAAGAGTTTTCAAAGTGGCAGGTAGATTCCGCTCCCTTTAAACGCATAAAATACGACGACGCGATGAGAGACTACTGTTCGGATAAACCCGACCTTAGAAATCCTCTTAAGGTTGTCGATATGACGGATATTCTGCAAAAAGCGGCGCCGTTCACCGAGGGAAAGACTATAAAGGCTATCAAGGTGGAAAACTTCGGCGGCACGAGAAAGCAGATAGACGGTTTTGTCGAAACGGCTAAGCTCAACGGTGCGTCAAGCCTGTATTGGTTTAAGACGGACGAGAACGGCGAGATTGTCGGCGGAGCGGCAAAATTTATACAGCCAATAAAAGACGAAGTCAAAAAAGCGCTAAATCTCACCAAAAACGATTTTGTGGCTTTTGCGGCAGAGGATAAAACCGTGGCGGTTAAGGTTGCGGGGCTTATGCGAAACGAAATTGCTTCAGCTCTTGACCTTCTTGAAAAGGACGTTTTCAGATTCTGTTGGATTGTCGATTTTCATATGTATGAACAAAACGAGGAAACGGGCGAAATCGAGTTTTCGCACAACCCGTTCAGTATGCCTCAGGGCGGTATGAAATCGCTTGAGGAAATGAACCCCCTCGACATATACGCTTATCAATACGACCTTGTCTGCAACGGAGTTGAGCTTTCGTCGGGCGCAGTCAGAAATCACGACCCGCAAATTATGATAAAGGCTTTCGAGATTGCGGGCTACGGAGTGGAAGCGATAGAGAAAAAATTCAACGCTCTCTTTTCGGCATTCAAATTCGGTGCGCCGCCTCACGCAGGCATTGCTCCCGGTGTGGACAGAATGGTTATGCTCCTGCTCGGCGAGCCTAATATAAGAGAGGTCATCGCGTTCCCGATGAACAAGAACGCCCAAGACCTTTTGATGAACGCTCCGAGCGAGGTGACCGAACTTCAGTTAAAAGAAGTGGGCATACGTCTTGCCGACAGCGACAAAAAATAGTTTAAAGCACGGCAAGCCGTGCTTTTAAATTTAGGGCGCAATTAAAACGCTTAAATGAATAAGGAAACTATGGGAAAAAGTTATATAAAAGAAAAAATCAACGTTATGCTTTCGCACACCATTATGCTTGGTAAAGTCAACGTGATTACCAAAGAGGAAGCCTCGCACATCGTCGGAGCTTTGCAAAAAATCCTGTTTGAAATAAACCGAGGCACGGTCGGCGAAGATATCGATTTAAAATCCGAACTTGAAAAAAAGGACCCCGAGCTTTATAAAAAAGCATATACGGCAACGGGGGAGCCGGAGATTGCCGCAACGGCAAAAAGGCTGTTTTTTTTGCGAGGTTTAAAATAGACTGCCGACGAAGTTCT
>FR901028.1:198715-202552 GCA_000437555.1 Acidaminococcus sp. CAG:917
TAATCGAGCGGTTATGCTCTTTTTCCGACGTTGAGGGGACCGTGTTTTTTGAGGGGCAGGATTATCCCGCCAATTACGTTGTTTCGGCGTTTGCGCTGGGACTTATAAGGGACTACGTCAGACTTCTCGGAGTTTATTCGAGGACGGATTGTCTTTCCGTTTGCGACAAAAAGGGCACGGCGTATCCCGTCGATTTTAACGAGGAATGCAGCCTTTTAGGCTTTACAAGACTGCCGCTTAACAATCTCGACTGCGTTACGGACGACGACTATGCCGCCGAAAGCGTCCTGATTTTGGAGGGTATCGCCTTGCGGTTTAACAAATTTGCATTTTTATTTAATATAGGCGAGGATAAAGCGGACTGCTCGGGGGACGACGGCGAAAAATTTGAATTTTTAAAACAAACCGTTTTAAAAAAGACGGAAGAATTTAAAGAGGTAAAATCGCTTGCCGTATCGGACAAAAAACTTAGTTATGATCCGAAACTGTTTTTGTTCGTGTTGGGTGCGGCAGGAGCAAAGCAATCATTTGACGAGATAAGGCAATTTATCAAAAAGATAAAAGAAAAAGTCTGACACGCTTCAATTCGCTTTACTAAATTTTTTAAATTTGATATATTATTTATGAGGTAGTTATGAAAAAAGTAGGCATTTTGATGGGTAGCAAATCCGACTACGACGTAGTTAAACAGGCGATTGACGTGCTAAAAGATTTCGGCGTGGAAACGGAAGTGAGAATCATATCGGCACACCGCACGCCCGACGAGGCAGACGAATACGCGTCAACCGCTCGTGACAGGGGCTTGGGCGTTATAATAGCGGCGGCGGGAAAAGCCGCGCACCTCGGCGGAGTCTTGGCGGCGAGAACGACGCTTCCGATTATCGGCTTGCCGATACAGACGTCGATGATGGGCGGACTTGACAGTTTGCTGTCCATAGTGCAAATGCCGCAAGGCGTTCCCGTGGCAAGCGTGGGAGTAGGCGCGGGATTAAACGCAGGTTTGCTTGCGGTTCAAATGCTTGCAATCGAGGATACTGCGCTCGCACAAAAGTTTTCTGCCTACAAGCAAAATATGGCGGATAAAATAAGAAAGGACGATGAAGCTCTTAAAGACTAAAATGTCTTAAAGGGCTTTTTAAATTGTTTTATACATTTGAAATTATTTTAAGGAGATACAAAATGGAAAAGAAAGAACAGCTTTATGAAGGAAAGGCAAAAAAAGTATACGCAACCGACGACCCCAAAGTCGTCTTAGTGGACTATAAAGACGACGCGACCGCTTTCAACGGTTTGAAAAAAGGCACGATTTTAAATAAAGGCGTCGTTAATAATAAAGTTACAAACTTTTTAATGCAGATGCTTGAAAAGGAAGGCATTGAAACCCATTACATCAAGCAGCTTTCGGACAGAGAAACGCTTGTAAAAAAAGTGGAAATCGTCCCCATCGAAGTTATCGTCAGAAACATTGCCGCAGGAAGTCTTGCAAAACGTCTCGGTCTCGAAGAGGGAACGCCGCTTAAATCCACCGTTTTGGAATTTTGTTACAAAAACGACGAACTCGGCGACCCCATGATTAACGACTATCACATAGCGGCAATAGGGCTTGCAACCAAAGAGGAACTCGAGCAAATCACAAAAATGTCACTCAAGGTAAACGAATTTTTGACCGCCTATCTTGCAAACCTCAATATAGAGCTTGTTGACTTTAAACTCGAATTCGGAAGATATGACGGAAGAATTATTTTGGCGGATGAAATTTCTCCCGACACATGCAGATTCTGGGACAGCACGACGCACCAAAAGCTTGACAAGGACAGATTCCGTCGTGACCTCGGAGGAGTCGAGGAGGCTTACGAAGAAATCTTAATGCGTCTTATGGGTGAAAAGATTTAGTTTTTGAGGTGAATATGTATTTGCGAACAAAAAAAATGCCGTTTGACAGTTTCAACGAGGAATGCGGCGTCATAGGAATTATTTCTCCGGAAACGTATTCCATCGCCAACACAGCGTATTACGGCTTGTTTGCACTTCAACACCGCGGTCAGGAAAGCTGCGGTATAGCGGTTGGAAACGGCAAGAGAATAGAATACTACAAAGACATGGGTTTGGTGCCCGAGGTCTTCAATTCCGCAAGGCTTGAAACACTTCCCGAGGGAAACATCGCCATAGGACACGTCAGATATTCCACGACGGGAGCGAGCAAACTGTGCAACGCTCAGCCCATTTATTTTATCGGCAAAATGGGCAAAATGGCTCTTGCTCACAACGGCAATCTTATTAACACAAAACAGCTCCGTGACGCGCTCATAGCCGAAAACGGTGTCTTTCAAACATCAATAGACAGCGAGGTCATGGCGCTGCTCATCAATAAATACAGCACCCACAGCGTCGTTGAGGGTGTTTGGGAAGCGTGTAAATATTTTAAAGGCTCATACTCTTTCGTGTTGATGTCAAGCGATAAACTCATCGCCGTCAGAGACCCTTACGGAATCAGACCTTTATGCTTTGGCACGATAGGCGACAAATACGTCGTTGCAAGCGAAACGTGCGCGCTTGACGCACTCGGCGCAACGCTTGTAAGAGATATAGAGCCGGGCGAAGTGCTCGTCTTCGACGGAAGCGGAATTGAGTTTTATCATATAGACAAACCCGTTGAAAAGAAAGCGCATTGCATATTCGAATACGTATATTTTGCCCGTCCCGACAGCGAAATCGACGGCATAAGCGTTTATGCATCACGAAAGGAATCGGGCAGAATACTTGCAAGAAAATATCCCGTCGAGGCCGACCTCGTTGCAGGCGTTCCCGACAGCGCAGTAGTTGCGGCAAGGGGATACAGCGAGGTTTCGGGTATTCCATACGGTGAGGCTCTGACAAAAAACCGATACGTGGGCAGGACGTTCATTCAGCCGGAGCAAGGAATGAGAGAGACCGCCGTCAAGGTCAAAATGAACGTATTAAGAAGCAACGTCTGCGGAAAGAGAATAATTTTGATTGACGACTCTATCGTCAGGGGCACCACCAGCAAAAAAATCGTTCAGATGCTGCGTGACGCAGGGGCAAAGGAAGTGCATTTAAGGATTAGCTCGCCCATATCGAAACACCCGTGCTATTTCGGAATCGATACAAACGACTATTCGCAGCTTGTCGGAGCATTCAGAACGGAAGAGGAGATAAGAGATTATATCGGCTGCGACTCGCTTCATTATCTGACGATAGACGAGCTTTGCGAAACCGTTCATTCCGACCCTAAAAACTTCTGTCTCGGTTGCTTCAACGGCGAATATCCTTATATCGTTGATGATAAAAAAGAAAAAGAAGACAAACTTTTACTTGATAAATAAAGGAGAATAATATGGCAATCTCTTACAGCGACAGCGGCGTAGACGTCACAAGAGGCTACAAAGCGGTTGAACTTATGAAAAAACACGTCAAGGAAACGTATGACAAAAACGTGCTGGGCGACCTCGGCTCTTTCGGCGGATTTTACGATATATCGGGCGAGAAGATTTCCAATCCCGTTCTTGTTGCGGGAACGGACGGCGTGGGCACGAAACTCAAATACGCCTTTGTCCTCGACAAACACGACACGGTAGGTATCGACGCCGTGGCAATGTGCGTAAACGACATAGTATGCCAAGGCGCAAGGCCGCTTTTCTTCCTCGACTATTTTGCGACAGGAAAGCTTGACCCTGAAAAGGTGGCGACCGTCGTCAAAGGCGTATCGGAAGGCTGCAAGATGTCGGGCTGCGCGCTCATCGGAGGCGAAACTGCGGAAATGCCGTCATTTTATCCCGACGGCAAATACGATATGGCAGGTTTTGCCGTCGGTATAGT
>FR901028.1:202561-257594 GCA_000437555.1 Acidaminococcus sp. CAG:917
AGGTTTTGCCGTCGGTATAGTCGATAAATCGAAAGTGATAAACGGAAGCACGATAAAAGAGGGCGACGTTCTTATCGGGCTTGCCTCGTCGGGCGTTCACTCAAACGGCTTTTCGCTTGTCAGAAAACTTTTCGGCGAAACAAAAGAGGAAGTGGACGTGTTTGACGCAAGACTCGGCAAAACATACGGCGAGGCTCTTTTGACTCCGACCAGAATTTACGTAAAGACGATTTTGTCGCTCATGCAAAGGGTAAATCTTAAAGGCGTGGCGCATATCACGGGCGGCGGCTTTATTGAAAATATCCCCCGTATATTCCCTAAGGGCATAGGCTGTCAGATAAATTTAAAATCTTATCCTCTTCCCGCACTCTTTGAGATAATCAAGGAAAAATCGGGACTTAATAGCGAACAGCTATATAATACTTTCAATATGGGCATAGGTATGGTTGTTGCTGTAGACGCTGCCGATGAGGATAAGACCTTGAAATCCCTTGCCGAGCTCGGGGAGACCGCTTACGTTATCGGCAAGACGGTAAAGGGTGAAGGAGTGATTTTAAAATGAAAAACGTAGCCGTATTTTGCAGCGGCGGCGGCACGGATTTTCAATCGATAATCGACGCCAACGAAAAAGAGCGTTTTTGCAATATTAAAGTTATGATTGCCTCAAAAGAGGGAATAGGCGCGATAGACAGAGCAAAAGCACACGGCATAGAATTTTTGGTTTTTGACAAAAACGATTATCCCAACCTAAAGACGTTGTTTTCGGCTATATCCGACTCGCTTAAAGAGCGCGGCATAGATTATATCGTTTTGGCGGGATACCTTTCAATTTTAGACGGAGATTTTGTCAAAGAGTATAAAAACAGAATAATAAACATTCACCCCTCGCTCATTCCTTCATTTTGCGGAATGGGCTATTACGGCTTAAAAGTGCATAAGGCGGCACTCGACAGGGGCGTCAAAATCACGGGAGCGACAATCCATTTTGTGGACGAGGGCGCAGACACGGGCAAGATTTTGATGCAAAGAGCGGTGGAGGTGCTTGACGGCGATACGCCCGAAAGCTTGCAGCAAAGAGTATTAAAGGCGGAACACGAAATGTTGCCGCTTGCACTTAAAAATTTAGTAAACGGAGTTTATGGAGGATAAAATGAAAAAAAGAGCACTTATCAGCGTTTCGGATAAAACGGGCATTGTTGAACTTGCAAAAGAGCTTGACGCTTTGGGATACGAAATTATATCCACGGGCGGAACACACAAGGTTTTGGCAGAGGCAGGGCTTAAAGTCATAGGTATAAGCGACATAACGGGTTTCCCGGAATGTCTTGACGGCAGAGTAAAGACTTTGCACCCTTACGTTCACGCAGGTCTTTTGGCGATGCGTTCAAATTCCGAACATATGGCACAGCTTGAAAAGCTTGGCATAAACACAATCGACGTGGTGGTGGTCAACCTTTATCCTTTCAAAAAGACGATATCAAAAGAGGGTGTAGATTTTGCCGAGGCTGTGGAAAATATAGACATCGGCGGACCTACGATGCTCAGAAGTGCGGCTAAAAACTATCAGGACGTAGTCGTGCTTGTCGACCCTGCCGACTACAAAAAAGCAATCGACGAGATGAAAGCCGGCGGCGTAACTTTGGATACGAAAAAATATCTTCAATACAAGGTATTTGCCCACACGGCGGTTTACGACAGCCTTATTTCCAACTTTATGGCTCAAAGACTCGGCATCACTTTCCCCGATACGATAACGCTTGCATATTCCAAACAGCAGGATATGAGATACGGCGAAAATCCGCATCAAAACGCTTGCTTTTATGCGGACGAGATGAGAAAACCCACTTCCATAACCGAAGCGCGTCAGCTTCACGGAAAGGAACTCAGCTATAACAACATCAACGACACCAACGGCGCATTGGAACTTCTAAGAGAATTCGACACGCCTGCGGTTGTTGCGGTAAAGCACGCAAATCCCTGCGGTGTGGGACTCGGCAAGACGATACACGAAGCTTATATCAACGCATACGAAGCGGACAAAATTTCGATATTCGGCGGAATTATTGCAATAAACGGTATTGTAGACCTTGCAACCGCTCAGGAGATAAACAAGATTTTCGTTGAAATCGTCGTGGCAAAGGGCTTTGACGAAGACGCTCTTAAGGTGCTTGAGCAAAAGCAGAACATTCGCCTTCTTGAAATGCCGAACATCAACGGAAAAAGAGACGGCTTTATCGATATGAAAAAGGTTTACGGCGGTATGCTCATGCAGCAGGGCGACGATAAACTGTTCGATGAAAAGGACGTCAAAGTCGTCACCAAAAAAGCTCCCACCAAAGAGAAAATGGAACAGCTCAAATTCTGTTGGAAGGTGGTAAAGCATACGAAATCTAATGCAATCGTCATCGGTAAGGACTTCAAAACGGCAGGCATAGGAGCAGGTCAGACAAACAGAATATGGGCGGCACAGCAGGCAATCGAGCATGCGGGCGAAAATGCAAAAGGCTGCGTTATGGCTTCCGACGCATTCTTCCCCTTCCCCGACTGCGTAGAGGCGGCGGCAAAGGCAGGGATAACGGCTATCATTCAGCCGGGCGGAAGCATAAAGGACGAACTTTCNNCGGAAGCATAAAGGACGAACTTTCGATAGAGGCGTGCGACAAGGCGGGAATCGCAATGATATTTGTCGGCATGAGACACTTTAAACACTAAAAGGCAGTGCGGCTAAAGCAAAACCGAACCGTGCTTATAAATTAAAAAATATTAAAACAGGTTTTAACGATAAAACAAAATTTCAACGATAAAACTTGAAGTCAGATAGTTTGCTAAGACAACGATCGCATTTTATATGACGGCGAACGTGGCGCAAAAAAGGCGGTTTTGTAGGCTTTGCCTTATAAAAAATTGTAAACGGAATGCAAACTGCATTGTAAAAAGGCGGGATAAGCCTGCCTTTTTAAACAACACGGAATGCGATATAAGGAGAAAATATGGATATACTCGTTGTCGGAAACGGAGGCAGGGAACATGCAATATGCGCCGCATTAAAAAAATCCGATAAGTGCGGTAAAATATACTGCGCCAAGGGCAATGCGGGCATAGGCGAAATTGCCTCGCTTGTGGATATCGACCCTTGCGATATAGAGGGCATTTGCGACTTTGTCGATAAAAACAAAAATATTGCTCTCACCGTCGTTGCCCCCGACGACCCGCTCGCTTTGGGGTTGGTGGACGAACTTCAAAAGAGGGGACACCGTGCTTTCGGACCGAACAAGGCTGCGGCAATTATCGAGGCGTCGAAGGCGTTTTCAAAGGATATGATGAAAAAATACGGTATACCCACCGCAAAATACGAAACGTTTGACAGCTTTGAAAGTGCGCTTTGTTATGCAAAAGAACAAAAATATCCGCTTGTGGTCAAGGCGGACGGCTTAGCATTGGGCAAAGGCGTCATCATCTGCCAAAACTTTGACGAAGCAAAAAAAGCTCTTGACGATATGTTCAACGTGGGAGTTTTCGGGAAAGCGGGCTCAAAGGTGGTTATAGAGGAATTCTTGACGGGAAAAGAAGTTTCGGTATTATCTTTTTGCGATTCAAAGACGATATATCCTATGGTGGCAAGCTGTGACCACAAAAGGGCAAACGACAACGACGAGGGCTTGAATACGGGCGGCATGGGAACGATTGCTCCGTCGCCTTTCTATACCAAAGATATAGCAAAGGAAGTGGAAGAAAAGATAATGCTTCCCACTATGCACGCAATGAACGACCTCGGCAGACCCTTTAAAGGCGTTTTGTATTTCGGGCTTATCGTCACCGACGACGGAGTAAAGGTAATCGAATATAACGCGCGTTTCGGAGATCCCGAAACACAGGTAGTGCTTCCTCTTTTAAAAACCGATTTGCTTGAAGTTTTCGAGGCGGTCATAGATGAAAGGCTCTCGGATATCAAAATCGAGTGGAGTGATAAGTGCGCCGTTTGCGTTATGCTCGCAAGCGGAGGTTATCCCGAAAAATATGAAAAAGGCAAAGAGATAACGATAGGCGCTCTTCCCGAAAACGTCACGCTCTATCACAGCGGAACAAAAATGAATGACGGAAAACTTGTCACCAACGGCGGCAGAGTCATTGGCGTAACGGCAGTATGCGACAGCCTCAAAGAGGCAAAACAGCTTTCGTATAAGGCGATTGAAAGTATAAGCTTTGATAAAATGCATTTCAGGCACGATATCGGCGACAAGTTTATAAAATAATTTATATTTTTGTTTGGGACAGACAAAAAAATTTGTTAAGCAAAAATACGCTTTAAGATAAAACAGGCAAAGTGCGGCAAAAATTTTAATATATCGTCAAAAGATTGAACTCGACGCTTTGCAACTCAATGAAGCAGGATAAAACTTAAAAAGTTAAATACGTTTTAAACGGAAAAGGAATTATGGTTTACAGAGTTTTTGTTGAAAAAAAGGACGAAAAGTTTTCAAAGGCGGTCATCGCCGAGATAGCGGAAATGATTGGAGAGAAAATCGAATCTCTCAGGATTTTGCTCCGCTATGACGTTGAAGGGATAAGCGAGGAAGAGTTTAAAGCCTCGGTAATAAACGTATTTTCCGAACCTCCCGTCGACAATGCCTATATCGGCGATTTTTCCGTCGACAGCTCATATAAGGTTTTTGCGATAGGTTTGCTTGAAGGTCAATACGACCAAAGAGCGGACAGCGCGGCGCAGTGCATACAGCTTTTGACGCAAAAGGAAAAACCGCTCGTCAAGTGCGCAACGGTTTATGCGATAAAGGGCGACGTAAACTTGGATAAAATCAAGCGCCATCTCATCAACCCCGTCGAGAGCGAGGAAGTGACGCTAAGTAAGTTTGAAACTTTAAAGCGTAAGAAAATGGATACGGTGGACGTCGCCGAAGTAGCGCATTTTATCGATATGACAAAGGACGAGCTTATAAAGTATCACGAAGCAAACGGATTTGCCATGTCGCTTGCAGACCTTGAGTTTGTGCAAAACTATTTTAAAGGTGAAAAGCGCAATCCTACCGAAACGGAAATCAAGGTAATCGACACATATTGGTCCGACCATTGCCGTCATACCACGTTTTTGACGCACTTGACCGACGTGAAGATAGAGTCGGAAAACAAAAACATTTCAAAGGCGTATGACAGATATATGTCCTTGCACAGCGAACTCTATAAGGGCAGGACGGATAAATATCCCTGCCTTATGGACGTTGCCACGATAGCCGTAAAGGAATTAAAGAGGGCGGGAAAACTTAAAGACCTCGACGAATCGGAAGAAATCAACGCTTGTTCTATCGTCGTTCCCGTCACCGTTGACGGAAAAAGGGAAGACTATCTTGTCATGTTCAAAAACGAAACGCACAATCATCCGACGGAAATCGAACCGTTCGGCGGTGCGGCGACGTGTCTTGGCGGAGCGATAAGAGACCCGCTTTCGGGCAGAACATACGTTTACAGCGCAATGCGTATAACGGGTGCGGCTTCCCCTCTCAATAAAGAAACGCTAAAGGGCAAACTTCCGCAAAGAGTACTTACCAAAGTGGCGGCTAAAGGATTTTCGTCATACGGAAATCAGATAGGACTTGCCACGGGAATAGTAGACGAAGTATATCACGAGGGCTATAAGGCAAAAAGACTTGAAACAGGATTTGTTGTCGGCTCAAATAAAAAATGCAACGTGGTCAGAAGCTGTCCCGAAAAAGGAGATATCGTCATACTTTTAGGCGGGGAAACGGGCAGAGACGGCTGCGGAGGAGCAACGGGCTCGTCAAAAGCACACGACACAAAGTCTGTTGAAAAATGCGGAGCGGAAGTGCAAAAGGGTAATGCCCTTATAGAAAGAAAACTTCAGAGACTGTTTTTGAATTCCGAAGTGACGAAAATGATAAAGCGTTGTAACGACTTCGGAGCGGGCGGCGTTTGCGTGGCGATAGGAGAACTTTCAGACGCACTTGAAATCGACCTCGACAAAGTTCCGAAAAAATACGAGGGCTTGTCGGGAACGGAGCTTGCCATTTCCGAATCGCAGGAGCGCATGGCAATAGTTATTGCCGCAAAGGACGAGGAGCGTTTTTATGCTCTTGCAAAAGAAGAAAATCTCAAAGCTACTAAGGTTGCAAAAATCACCGATGACGGCAGAATGAAAATGACGTTTAAAGGCAGAACCATTGTTGACCTTTCCCGTGAATTTTTAAATACCAACGGAGCACGGCAGACGGCAAATGCCGTCATTGAAGATAAAAAGACGGATTATTTCGATAAAAAGAAAAGTGATTTTGCAGACGGCTTGAAAAATGCTTTATCGGACCTTAACGTATGTTGCAAAAAGGGACTCGGAGAAATGTTCGACTCAACGATAGGGGCGAGGACGGTGTTTATGCCTTACGGAGGCAAAAATCAGCTGACTCCTACTCTTGCAATAGCAAATCTTATAGCGGACGGTGCGGATACGGCTTCCGTTGCTGCATACGGCTTTACTCCTTATCTTATGGAGTCGTCTCCTTTTGTCGGAGCGATATATTCTATCGTCTGTTCCGTTTCAAAACTGATAGCGGCAGGCTGCACGCTCGACAATGTATATCTTACCTTGCAGGAATACTTTATGAAACTCGGTCAAAATCCTGCCCGTTGGGGAGTGCCCCTTTCGGCGCTTCTCGGAGCATATACGGCAGAGAGCGGCTTGGGCGTCGCAGGCATAGGCGGAAAGGATTCGATGAGCGGAAGTTTTGAGAATATCGACGTTGCTCCCACGCTTATATCTTTTGCTCTCGCCCCTCAGAAAACGGACAGGCTCATCACCAACGTTCTTAAAGAGGAAGGCAAAAAACTCTATTTTGTGCCTTTTAAAAAGGACGAATACTCCGTCCCCGATTTTGATGACGTCAAGGCAAAGTATGCACTTATTTCCGAAAATATCAAAAACGGAAAAATCAAGTTTGCCCAGGTTGTCGAAAACGGCGGCATAGGCGCTGCAGTATTAAAGAGCTGTTTCGGAAACGGTCTCGGATTCGAATTTGACACGGACGATATTTTCACCGAACACTATGGAGAGATTATTGTCGACTGTCCCGACGGATTAGAATGCGAATATATCGGAAAAACAGTCAAAGGCGATTTTACGATGAAAGAGTGCAGGCTGTCTTACGACGACGCACTCAAAGCATACGAGGGCAAACTTGCAGATATTTATCCTACGGCAACGGACGAAAAAGGTGAAGCCATAAGCTTCAACTACGAAGTGAAGCAGGCAAGGGCGTCACAAATTAAGACCGCTCAGCCCAAAGTTTTTATACCGGCTTTCCCCGGAACAAACTGCGAACTCGATACAAAGAGAGCGTTTGAGGCGGCGGGTGCAAAATGCGAAATTTTCGTTGTTAAAAATCTTTCGTCAAACGATATATCCGAAAGCGCAAAAATGATTGCAAAAGGCGTCAAGGGCGCAAACATTATCGCATTCCCCGGAGGTTTTTCGGGCGGCGACGAACCGGACGGAAGCGGAAAGTTTATTGCGACAATGTTCCGCAACCCCGAAATTAACGACGCCGTTATGGAGCTTATCGAACGCAGAGACGGACTTATCCTCGGTATTTGCAACGGTTTTCAGGCACTTGTAAAACTCGGACTTGTTCCTTTCGGCAAGATAGTGCCTATGACATCCGATTCGCCGACGCTGACGTTCAACACTATGCCGAGGCATATATCCACGATAGCAAATATCAGAGTCGCTTCAAACAAATCGCCGTGGCTTAGTGCGACAAAGGTGGGAGAGGTTTATTCCGTTCCCGTTTCGCACGGCGAAGGTAAATTTATAGCTTCCGACGAGATATTAAACGAGCTTGCTTCAAACGGACAGATTGCAACGCAGTATGTAGACTTTGACGGTAATGCGACAATGATTTCGCCTTTCAACCCCAACGGAAGCAGACAGGCGATAGAGGGCATAACTTCGCTTGACGGCAGAATATTCGGCAAGATGGGACACAGCGAAAGAGTGGGAAAAGAGCTCTATAAAAACTTTGACGGCAATTTCGATATGAAAATATTTGAATCGGGAGTAAAATACTTTAACTGATGAAATCGGTTTTAGACGCGCTCAATAAGTTTTTAAACGGCGAGATAGACTCCGAGCAGCTTTTGGCGGAATTATCTTTTAATATTTCCGAGTGCTTTAATTCGCTGTCGGACGAAGATTTAAAGCAAAAACTTGCCGCTCTCAAAAAAGAGCTTTATAAATCGGACGGCGATTTTGTCAAAATAAAGCAAATGGCAAAGGTGTGCTATGAGGAATTGAAAAAGTTGCTTGACTTAGACGACGAAAGCGAGGACGAAAGCGACTTTGGCAAAAAAGAGGCTGCCGAGCAATTCGGGAGCGAAGCGCCAAAAACCGCCGAAAAGAGCGGTAAAGCCTCTGCCGACAGCTTTTATGACGGAGCCTTTTTGGCAGACAACGCTAAAGCCGAAGAAAAAGCGGAAGACAAAACCGACAAAAAGAAAAAATCTTTTGGCGATAAGATATCGGAAAAGTTAGAAAACGCCGAAAACAGGATAGACGACGTCGTAACAAAAGTGGAAAACTCTTTTAAAGCGGCAGGCGAAAAAATCAAAAACGCCTTCAGGGAAAAAAATAACAAAGAAAGATAACAAAGTATATTAGCTTTACGGCGCACAAAAAAAGGCTTTTAAAGCCTTTTTATTTTTGCGATAACCGCAATAACCGACGGTTAGCTTTATATATCGCATATAAGGTTGTATTCGGTGCCAAAGACTATTTATCGGAGGAGGGGATATGCGACGGCTACCACTTGTTGACGACATATTCGCAAAAGGCATACATATCCTTTATCTCAAGCGTTTTTCCGCTATCCAGTTTTACCGTGCCGCTCCAAAGTCCGTGCACCTGATGCGATTTCATACCGACGAGCCCTAAAATTATCGCTCCGTTTTTGTAGTCGTAAAAGGGCGTCATTGTCATATCGAATTTGCCGTCGTCGGAAATAAAGTGCCACGGGGCAAGATAATTTTTCTGCGGAGGAGTTTCAAGACGGACGGCGGAGAGTTTTTCGCATTTGCCGTCATAGAATATTGCCGTTTCGGTGGCGTAGTCCTCAATTCCGAAGCCCCAGGTAAGCTCAAATCCGAATAGTCTGTTTTCAACGTATGCCGAGCCGTTGCCCCAATACCAGCAGTTGCTGTGCGGCCACACGCCTCTGCCCCAATCGAGCACTGTGAAAGTTTTATCCTTTTCAAACGGAATTTTATTTCCGTTTATTTCTACGAAACCGTCGGTGGGCATACAGTTTAGCTTCTGAGTAAGAAAAAATCTTCCTTTTTGTTTAAACGGCGTCGCAATTACGATGGATTCCCTGTCCGTTTCATAAAGCGTAAACGAAGCCGTGATTTTCTTTTTGGCGTCGCTGTAAAATATCTTTCGGCTGTCTTTTTGGGCGTCGAAAAGCAGCTCTACTTTTCCTTTTGAAAATTCAAAGCGGTGAGGGAGGTCGCCGTTTTTGGGCAGTCGGTATGAATTTGCGGTAAACGGAATAATTTTTGAAGAAAAAGTCTTTTTGCCGCTCTTTAAATCCAACAGGGTAAGAGAGGCGCAGGAAGCGAGCGAGATATTGAAAAATGAAATCTGCACCATATAATTTCCGTCGGAAAGCTGATAAAAATCCCACTCTTTAAGCCGATTTTTTAAGCGGCGGGGAATGTTTTCACGGTTATAGTTAAATATGTTCCTTGTGGCGTATCCCTTTGCATTTAATGTGCCGTCCGCTTTTAGCAGGTCGACTTGTTCGTTTATTTTAATTTGTTTTTGCATTTTTCCCCCTGAGCGGTTTTAACTGTCAGAGTAAAAGCTAAGCTTTACTTTTAATATTATTAGGTTAAAATGCTTTAATCGGAGCATTGAACCTATAATAAGTTAAAACCTTTATTTGTCTAAAATATCGGCAAGAAAATGATATATTCTTTTTCACCTAAAGTCAATAGCGGATAATTAGAGCAAAAAGGAAAAAATAATTGTTTTAAATCAAATATTGTGCTATATTTACATAAACTCAATTTAGCAAAGAGGCAAAATCGGATATGTTTTTAGAAAGGATTTTTATCAAAAATTATAAAGACACTTCAAATCCCGCCGTAAGGTTTAAATACGGAATGCTTGCGAGCGTTTTCGGGCTTATCACAAACATATTGCTTTTTACGGGCAAAATCATCGTAGGTATCATCGGTCAGAGTATAACCGTTATTGCCGACGCAATCAACAATATGTCCGATTCGGGTAACAGCATAGTCACTATGTTCGGCTTTAAAATGTCGTCAAAGCCCGCCGATTCCAAGCACCCATACGGATATGCAAGATATGAATACATAACGGCGCTTTTCGTCGCACTCATAGT
Source organism: Acidaminococcus sp. CAG:917 (assembly GCA_000437555.1). Taxonomy (GTDB): domain Bacteria; phylum Bacillota; class Clostridia; order Christensenellales; family CAG-917; genus CAG-917. The sequence continues at coordinate 212,983 of FR901028.1, forward strand.
GCTTGTAATCGGAGTGCTACTCGGAAAAGAGAGCGTCGAAAAGATAATATCCCCTGCGCCTACTTCCGTTACGGTTGCAACGTATGTTATTTTGGCGGTTGCAATAGCATTAAAATTATATCAGCTTTTGGTTTATCGCAGTTTTGCAAAAAAAATAAACAGCGAAAGTTTAAAGGCAATGAGTGTGGACAGCATAAACGACACAATTTCTACCACTGCCGTTTTGGTGGCGAGTCTGCTAATTGACTTTTTGCCTGACGTCGAAGTCAGCATCGACGGTATATGCGGTCTTTTGGTTTCTGTTCTTATCGTGATATCGAGCATCAAACTTGTGGCAAACACGGTAAAACCGCTTCTCGGCGAAAAACCGCCCAAAGAGCTTGTCGTTAAAATAAGAAAAGAGCTTATGTCCTACAACGGCGTTTTGGGAATACACGACCTTATGATACACAATTACGGCGAAGGCAGAAATTTTGTTATGGTGCACGTAGAAGTAGATTCTTCCGTTGACATCATGGAATCGCACGCGCTCATCGATGAGATAGAACAAGACTTCAAAAAGAAAATGGGCATACATCTTTCCGTGCATATGGACCCTATCGACGTAAACAATCCTTTGGTCAAAAAGTTAAAAGAGGAGAGCATTGTTTTGCTTTCGAAACTCGACGACCATCTATCGCTTCACGATTTCAGAATAGTGTCCGGCCCCAACAGAACGAATATTCTGTTTGACGTCGTCCTGCCGTTTTTTGAAAAGCATACCCAAGAGGAAATAACCGATTGGTTCAAGCACAATTTTGTCGGCGAGGAGGGTATGGAATACAACTTTGTCATAGATATCGACCGTGACTACGTTTCGCCTCCGTCCGTGGAAGAACAGGGCAAAAAGGAAGAAGAGCAAGAGCATAAAGAAAAGACGGAACTTTTAGAACAGGTAGAGCGTGAACTCAACGAGTACGAATCCGAAGCCGTCGATAAAAAAGAGGACAACGACGAGCTTTTGAAAAAGGCGGAAAAAGAGCATAAAGAGTTAGAGGAAGAAAAGGCAAAGCAAGATAAGTTTTTCAAACTTTGATTTAAAATCGTTATTAATCCAAGATAACGCTTAACCGCTTTCGCCGATATGGAGGGCGTAGCAAGTTTTTCCGACTTAGGGAATCAGACAAAAATATTCAGTTGATAAATTTAAATTTTAAGTCGAATCAAATTCGGCTTTTTTTATAAATAGTTGTCGCCCTCAATGCAAGGGCTTTTTTAAAAATACCAAAAAAAACTCTGCGGCATAGACTCCTATTTATGTTTCTATATTGCGTCCTACAAGGTCGTCAATCGTAAGTCCCAAAACGTCGGCGAGAAGCCAGCAATCGAGGACGTTCGGGATATTGATTCCGTTTTCCCAGTAACTGATAGCAGCGTGTGTTACGCCTATTTTCTTGGCGAGCTCGATTTGGGAAATTCCTTGCGCCAAGCGGGCTTCTTTAATCGATGAACCTATAATGTTTTCGTTTAACAGGGAAAGATTTATTTTTTTCATAAGATAATTTTATAAGAATACTTACATAATATGCATAAATTTAAGATTTCTTACAAAAAACTATTGACATTTAAGAATTCTTACATTATAATGAAAGCATAAATATTTCGGAGGAAGAGATGGGAAAATACATCGATAAAAATTTAAGCAGAAACGAACAAATTATAGTAAAAGCCAAGTTTTCTATTTTCGGCGGATTGATAGGCATATTCATTAATGAGCTTGCCGTCACAAACAAGAACGTGGTCGGTAAAGCGGGCTTCATCAGAAAAAAGACAATGTCAAGTCCTTTAGATAAAGTTCAGAACATCAGTGTTTCCAAAGGTTTGTTCGGTAGTATATTCGGATACGGCAAGGTGAGAATCGATACCACATCCGGAACTTATTGTTTCAGAGCGGTCAAGAAACCCGACCAATTCAAAAATGCGGTATTGAATCAAATTGAAGCTTACGAACAAGACAAGGTAAAAAGACAAGCAACAGAGATGGCTCAGGCTATGTCTGCCGCAATGAATACAGCTAAAACAAACTAACATATAAATCGAACGAAAAGATAAAATGTGCCTCTAGTTTAAGCATAAGCTGTTTCCCCTGTAAAAGCCTCGTTTTGAGGCTTTTACGATAAAAAATCAATTTAAATCAAATGTTGTGAGGTAGCTTTAAAAAATCGGAAAAGATCGGAACCAAAAATCTTAATCCAATAAATCTAATAAAAATAGTATTCTCGCTATCTCGCGCAAAAAAAACCGCTAGTCAATAGCGGTTTTTTTATAATGAAAACAAGTTATTAAATTGTTTTAGTCATAGGCTTAAATTGTTTTAAAGCAAAGAATTTGTTTTTTGTTTTTTGCCTTTCAATTAAAACGCTTCTTTTAAAATTTCGATAACCTGTTCCTTTGTCGCCATAATCGGATTTACGACGATTGCTCCGTCGTTGATTGCCGTCTGAGCGATTGCGTCGAATTGGTCTTCCGTAACTTTTGCGTCGGAGAGCTTTGTGGGAAGTCCGACAGATTCAAACTGTTTGATGAATGCGGTGACAAATTCGATAGCCTTTTGCGCTCTTTCCTCTTTGGGGGTGGTGGCGTAAATTTCGGCACCCGCCAACGGGAGCAAAAGCTCGGCATAGGCAGGCTTTAACGTTTCAAGATTAAATTTCATAACGTGCGGCAAAAGTATTGACATAGCAATTCCGTGAGGGACGTGTGCCACACCGCCGACGGCGTGTCCTATTGCATGAACGAGTCCAACCATAGAGTTTGAAAAAGCAATTCCCGCCATTGTCGCCGCGTTACTCATAGCGAGACGGTATTCGTGATTTCCGCCTTCAAGCACGGCTTTAGGCAGGAAAGTGGTGATAAGACGAATAGCCGCAAAAGCATAGCTTTGAGAAAGCGGATTTTTTTGCAGGCAGGTATAACCTTCGATGGCATGGACGAGAGCGTCAACGCCGGTATTCGCCGTGATTTTGGGAGGCATAGTCTCCGTCATGCGGGGGTCGAGCACCGCAAAGTCGGGGAGCAGGTCATAGCTGATAAACTCCATTTTGACGTTTTTGTCGGGGTTTGCGATAACCGCCACGTTTGTGCATTCGCTTCCCGTTCCGCTTGTGGTGGGAATAACGGCAAAGGCGATGCGGTCTTTGCGGGGAAGGGAATCAAGCCCCATATAATCCATAATGTCGGTTCCGCCCTGTTCGATGACTATTCTTAGTCCTTTGGCGGTATCGATAACGCTTCCGCCTCCGAGAGCGATGATTGAGTCGCAACCTTTGGCTTTAAAAATCCCAGCTATTTCGTTGATGACTTTGATAGAGCTGTCGGGCGGAATTTCGGTATAAGTTTCGGTAACGTCGATATCGAAACCTTTGAAAGCTTTTTGCACTTTATCCAAGGTGCCGCATTTGGCGAGAATGGCATCGGTGAGCACGATAGGCTTTTTTGCGCCCATCATTTTGAGCTCGTGGGGGAGATTTTCGAGTGCGTTTTCTCCCGACATGATTTTAACGGAATTTAAAAATTCATAATATTTGGGTAACATGTTTTCCTCCTAAAAAAGCGTTCCGCACAAAAAACGGACAGAATTGACCTGTTTAGGCGGAATGGGGTTCATAAGTTTTTTTGCCATCGCTTTCGGGAACAGATATCCCTCGACGATATTGATAATACGGACGATTGCAAGAATTTTATACAAATCGCCCTTTACGGTGAAGCGGTGCTGAGCATATCCTGCCGCAAGTCCCATGCCGCCCGTGAACATTTTAAACGCGCTGTTCAATCCCTTAAAAGAGATGGTCATCGTCGCTTCCTCGTCATAGGAGCCGATTCTCGAAAAAGGCTTTTGGTCTTTTTTCCCGAAAATCATTGTCGGGCCGACAGGGGAGATGGTAAGTTTGACAGAGAAATCGTCGCCTATGGCGTCAATATCCTGTTTTATCCTCGAATCCACCTTATAGCCGTAGCAGATACCCTTGCCGAGCAATTTCATAACGAGCTTGCAAACAGAGCGTTTGAAACCGCCGGGAACTTTCGTTTTGGGGGCTTTCGCTTCCTGCGTGATTTGAGTAGGATTTTCACTAACTTCTGTCATTGAAACCTCCGATATAAAATACTGTAACTAAAAATTATTATATAATAACAAATTAAAAATTTCAATTAAAATCTTAAATTCGTATAAAATAATAAGCAATCCCAAAAGAGGGTTTGCTTTTCAACCGACGCCAAATAAAAAGACGCGGCGAAATTTAATACTGTTTAAGGAAACGGCAGGAATGATTATTGATACGCTTTATAAAAAGCATTGTTTTTTCTTATTGCAGTTCAATTAGAAAAAAATTTCCATATATTGGTTAGTTTAATAAAAAGCTTAAAAAAACATTAAAAAATCACGTTTTAGCTTTGTTGTATTGTTGACAAGCTAAAAGAAAAAAAGTAAAATTAAATTAAAGTTAAAAAGCCAATATAATTAGGAAAATACGGTTTCAAGTTTCTACCAAACACCTTAAATGTTTTACTATTGTGCGGTTTGAAATTTTGAATGCACGCAGCTGCGTGCTTTATGTTTTTTTTGTTATTGTTTTAGCGTTTTAATTTATATCTTACTCAATTTGGAGGTTTTCTATGACAGAAATGAATCAAGAACCGAACGTAGAAGAAACCAAGGTTCAAGACGTCAAAGCCGCAGAAACCGAAGAAGTACAAGAGAATGCCGAGGTTGAAACCGTCGTCACCGAACAAGGCGAAGCGGCTGTTAAACCCAAAAACAAGTTTGTTGCGTCTCTCGACAATTTCTTCCAGATTTCTGCAAGACAGTCTTCCTTCCGTGCGGAAATCGTCGGCGGTGTGACCACGTTCTTTGCAATGTGCTACATTTTGTTCGTCAACCCCACATCGATGATAGGCGACTATCTTGACGGCGTCTATACGTCAGAAGTGACAATTTTGGCGTCGCTCAGAAGCGGTATCTTCATCGGCACGGCTATCGGCGCAATAATCGGAACGCTTCTTATGGCGTTACTTGCCAGAATGCCTTACGCCCAAGCTCCCGGTATGGGACTTAATGCATTCTTCTGCACTGTATTTATGGCAGGTGCTCTCGGCGGAACAATCGTCGACGGAGTTGAGGCTCAATATCAGGCAGGTCTTGCCGTCATCTTTGTGGCAGGTCTCCTCTTCTTGCTCATCTCGCTTACGGGACTTCGTGAAAAGATTGCAAAAGCAATCCCCATGGGTCTCAAAAAGGCAATTTCGGCAGGTATCGGTCTGTTTATTGCCTATATCGGTTTCCAGAATGCCGGCGTTATCGTGGCAAGCCCCTACACCGTTTCTGCTTTGGGTAACCTCAACGTATACAACGGCGGAGCAACATGGTATTCTATTTCGCCTATTTTAATCAGCTTTATCACGTTGCTCATCATGGGTATTTTGAGATACTTCGGCAAAAACAATAAAGTAGGCAAAGCATTTGCAAGTGCTAACGTCATAATTGCAATCGTTGCCGGCACGCTTTTGTATTATCTCTTCAATATCGGCAATGATGCGGCTTTCAGCGCGTTTACTAACGGACTTCCCAGCCCGATTACCGCATTTGAAAACTTCGGCAACTACAGCATAGGCCGTGGCTTCCTCGGTTTCCAATATTGGACAGCTGGCGTTGCTCTCGACCTTGTTATCTTGATTATCACTTTCTGTCTTATCGATATGTTCGATACGCTCGGAACTCTCCAAGGCACCGCAACGGAAGCGGGACTTTTGGACGAGAACGGCGTTCCTCAAAAAATCAAAGAATGTCTTTGGTCTGACTCTATCGCCACCGTCGCAGGCGCAGTCGTCGGTACTTCCACCGTCACCACGTTCGTCGAATCGGCTTCCGGTGTTTCCGCAGGTGCAAGAACGGGATTCAGCTCGCTTGTCGTTGCTTTCTTGTTCATCATCGCCATGTTCTTAAGCCCGCTCGCTTCAATCATTCCTTCGGCGGCTACTTCTGCGGCTCTTGTCTACGTCGGCGTTTTGATGCTCGGAAACATTAAAGATATCGACTTCAAAGACATGACTATCACAATCCCCGCATTTTTAATCGTTATTATGATGCCGCTTTCTTACTCTATTTCAAACGGTATCGGTATCGGTCTTATCGCCTACACAATCTTGAAGTTCTTCAAAGTATTGACTTCGGGCAAAGAGGGTATCAAGGCATACTACGGCTTTGAAACCGTCGAACTCACCGAAGAAGAAAAGGCCGAAAGAGCCGCAAAGAACAAAAAAGCCAAGGACACCAAAAAGGTTTACGGCGAATTCCTTGGCGGCGACTTGCTCATTTTGGTTATCTCCCTGTTGTTCGTCTTGAGATTCTTGATGACGACGGTATAATCCAAAGAACAAAAAGCGAAAAGGACTGCGTTGCAGTCCTTTTTTGTTTATAAAACTAAAAGTATCATAAACTGTCCAAAGCAAAAATATCACAGTTTAAATTATAAATCGTCTTGTCGCCCGATAAAAAATATAAATCATTAAAAAAATAAATGATTTTTTAACAAACGTGGTATATTATATCTCATATAATTTCAAAAATACGCCCGATTGATAAAATGCCTTTGTCATTTTACATCAATCACTATATTGACAATTTTATTAAAAGCGTTATATAATCGACACGGAGGCTAAATATGTCAAACACATTGGAAATAGCAGAAAGATTAAAAGGCTTAAGAGAAATCGAAGAGGTTTCTGTTGAGGAAATGGCAAACGTTTGCTCTATGACAAAAGAGGAATATTCCCGCTATGAAGAGGGCAAGGTGGATTTCAGCGTCACTATGCTCTGTAAGTGCGCCGACCGTCTCGGCGTAGACGTTACCGCTCTCTTTACGGGACACACGCCCAAACTTAAAGGACACAGTATAGTAAGAAAAGGCGAAGGTCTTAAAGTTGAAAGACGTCAAAGTTTCAGCTATCAGCACCTCGCTTCCACATTCAGAGGCAGGCTCGGAGAGCCGTTTGAAGTTGTCGCACCTTTCAACAAGGACGAACAGGATAAAGAAATCGCACTTTCCACCCACGAGGGTCAGGAAATGGATTATATCTTAGAGGGAAGCTTAAAGATTGTCATCAACGGTCACACCGACGTTTTAAACGAGGGTGATACGGTGTTTTACGACAGTTCTCAACCGCACGGTATGATTGCCACGGGCGGAAAGCCTTGCAGATTTTTGGCAATTCTCTTTAAATAAATTCCGCTTAGGCACGGCGTATAATCAAGTTTTAAAGGCGTCTAAAAAAGCGTTAAATTTAGCGGCTTGAAAGACGAATCAAAGCATTGTTTATGGAAAGATTTAAAATCTCTATCGAAAAAGCAGACGAAAGCAAAATCGTCTCTAATAAAGATTATCGCATTACCGTTATCTCCGACAGGCTTTTCAGGGTGGAGATAGGTAAATTTTGCGACAATCCCACTCAGGCGGTGATAAGCCGCAACTGGGGCAGACCGCAGTTTAGCGTTGTGCAAAAAAAGTGCGGAGCGGTTATCGAAACGGAATATGTTAAATTCAGCTATGACAACGTTTTGAAAACCGTCAAAATTTTCGATAAAGTAAAAAACAAAAATCTAAGCGACAGGGGCAATTTAAAGGGAACGGTTCGCACGCTCGACTTCAGGCTCGGAGCCGTCAAGCTGCCCGACGGTCTTATGGCAAAGGGCGGCGTTTCGATTTATGACGACTCAAAGTCGCTTGCCCTAAATGAGGACGGAACGCTCTTTAAAAGAAGGGGCGAGGATTATTATATCTTTGCTTACGGCGACGACTATATCGGCTGTTTAAAAGACTTCTTTTCACTGACGGGTTATCCGCCGCTTCTTCCCAAATACGCTCTTTCAAACTGGTGGTCAAGGTATTATCCCTATTCGGAAGAGAGTTATCTTGCCCTCATGAAAAAGTTTAAGGACGAAAAAGTGCCTATCACCGTTGCCACAGTCGATATGGATTGGCATATTGTATCCGACGTCCCTAAGGAATACAAGGCGTCAAATCCTTTGCAGGGAGCAGGTTGGACGGGATATACCTGGAACGAAAAACTTTTTCCCGATTACAAAAGATTTTTAAAGAGCTTGCACGATATGGGGCTTGCCGTGACACTCAATCTTCACCCTCGTGACGGAGTGAGAGCTTTTGAGGCTCCTTATGAGGAAATGGCGAAAGCCAACGGCATAGACCCTGCCACAAAAAAGACTGTCGAATTTGATTTGACCGACAAAAAGTTTTTGGAGAGTTATTTCGACGTTCTTCATCGCCCTTACGAAAAGGACGGCGTAAACTTTTGGTGGATAGACTGGCAGCAGGGCACGAAGTCCAAAATGAAAGGGCTTGACCCTCTTTGGGCGTTAAACCACTATCATTTCCTCGACAGCAAGGCAAACGGCGACGGACTCATTCTTTCGAGATACGCCGGCATAGGCTCGCACCGCTATCCGCTCGGCTTTTCGGGCGATTGCATAGTAGCGTGGAAAAGTCTTAAATTTCAACCTTATTTTACCGTGACGGCGTCAAACGTAGGATATACGTGGTGGTCGCACGACATTGGCGGTCACATATTCGGCAAGGGCGACGACGAGCTGTATTTAAGGTGGCTTCAGTTCGGAGTGTTCTCGCCCATAAACAGGCTTCACAGTTCGTCGGGCGATTTCACGGGCAAAGAGCCGTGGCTCTATCGCCGCGACGTTGCCGAAACAGCCGAGGAGTTTTTGAGGCTCCGTCACTCGCTTTTGCCTTATATAAACACGGCAAACTACCTTACGCACGCTCAAGGCGTTCCTCTTATGACGCCGATGTATTATAAACATAAAGACAAAGCCGCGTATAAGGTGAAAAACGAATATTATTTCGGCAGCGAGATTATAGTAAACCCGATAACCAGCAAAATCAAAGCGCCGTTTAACAGGGCGGGCGTAAAAACCTATCTCCCCGACGGCGTATGGATTGACCTTTTCACGGGCGACCGCTATAAGGGCGCAAAAACATTGAAGCTGTGGAGAAAGACTTCCGGCATACCCGTTTTGCTTAAAGAGGGCGCAATAGTCCCCACGCTCACCGACGGCACTCAAAACAAACTCGACTACGAAGACCTTACCGTTTACGTAAGTTTAGGAAACAACGTTTATACCTTAACAGACGAAAACGGTAAGATAGAATATAAACAAACCTATCAGAACGGAAAGGCAGAGTTGGAGATTGTTTCCGATTTAAAGGGACTTAAAGCGCAGACTGTAAAGTTTATCGGAGTAGATAGCGCTTTGGTTAAAGTGGATTCAAAAAGCGTCGATTTAAACGGCATAGTTTTTGACGGAGGCTCGCACAGGATAACACTCGAGGAAATCAAAGAGAAAGTCGCCAAAGATTTTAAAGAAAGGCTTATCGACATAATGCAGGATTATCACATATTCATACCTTTAAGGCACCTGCTCTTTAAGTCAATCAAAAAGGCAAAGACGGCAGATGAGGCAAAAGCCGCCGTAAAGCGTTCGCTGCTTAGGGGCGACGTGAAGAGCGCAATGCTCGAAGCGCTCGAGATATTTTAAAATTTGATAAAAACAAATTGTGACGGCCGTGACGGAGTTGACAATCTGCCACGGCGATATTATTATTTAGATATGCAACAGGTCATTTTTACAACAGACGAAAAAATTTTGACTCCGCTTTATACCGCTCTCAGCGACAGGGACGTATGCGGAGCAAATTTCGTTTTGCTTGAAAACGACAAGCCGATAGGCTTTTGCCGTATGGAAATTTCAAACGTCGTTCTGATTGCCGAGTTTAAGCTTTTGCCCGAATACGACATTGAAGAAAACAAAGACTTCTTTTTCAGAACTCTGCTTTTCAAGCTGTCGCTCAACGACTATACCGTCGTTATAGAAAAAGAGGACGGCAGGCTGGAAAAATTCGGGTTTAAAAACGTTGGCGGCTTTATGAGCGTATATTCAAAAGATATAGTATTTCCGCACGCCTGCGGACATTGAGGTTTATATGGAATCGAGCAATTTTATTGAAGACATCATAGTTCACGATTTAGAAACGGGCAAGCACGATAAAATCATCACCCGTTTTCCGCCCGAGCCCAACGGCTATCTTCACATAGGACACGCCAAGGCGATAACGATAAATTTCGGAATTGCCGAAAAATTCGGCGGTGAATGCAATCTGCGTTTCGACGATACCAATCCGTCCAAAGAGGACGTCGAATACGTCGAATCAATAAAAGAGGATATAAAGTGGCTCGGCTATAAGTGGGACAGAGAGCTTTACGCTTCCGACTACTTTGATAAAATGTATGAAAAAGCCGTGCTTTTAATCAAAAAAGGTTTAGCGTATGTCTGCGACCTTTCCGCAGAGGAAATAAGCCGCACGAGGGGCACGCTCACCACGCCCGGTATAGAGTCGCCTTACAGAAACAGAAGCATAGAAGAAAACCTGAAACTCTTTACGGAAATGAAAGAGGGCAAATATGCCGACGGCGAAAAGGTGCTAAGGGCAAAAATCGATATGGCGTCACCCAACATAAATATGCGTGACCCCGTCATATACAGAGTGCTGCACACCTCGCACCACCGCACCGGCGACAAGTGGTGCATTTATCCCATGTATGACTTTGCTCACCCCTTAGAGGACGCTTTCGAGGGTATAACTCACTCGCTCTGTTCTCTCGAGTTTGAAGATCACCGTCCGCTATACGACTGGTTTGTAAACAATTGCGATTTTGAAAAAAAGCCGAGACAGATAGAGTTTGCAAGGCTCAACATAAACCGCACGGTCATGAGCAAGAGGTATCTCAAAAAACTCGTGGAAGAAAAAGTAGTGGACGGTTGGAACGACCCGAGAATGTCCACGCTTTCGGGAATAAGAAGAAGGGGTTATCCGCCTGAAGCAATTAGAGATTTTTGCCAAAGGATAGGCGTGGCTAAATCCAACAGCGAAGTGGATATGGCTATGCTCGAGCATTGCGTCAGGGAAAATCTTAACGCAAACGCAACAAGGGCAATGTGCGTTTTAAATCCTATAAAACTTGTCATAGATAACTATCCCGACGGGGCGGAAGAGACTGTCGAGATTGAAAACAATCCGCAAAAAGAGGGCGCGGGAGCGCACAAGGCGACTTTTGCCAAAGAACTGTATATCGAAAAAGAGGACTTTTCGCTAAATCCGCCTTTAAAATATTTCCGTCTTAAACCGGACGGAATGGTTCGTCTTAAGGGCGCGTATATCGTTAAATACAAATCCGTCGAAAAAGAGGGCGACGAAATTAAGTGCGTGCACGTTGAGATGATAGAGGACAGTAAGCAGGGCGGAGCAAACGCCAACATTAAGGTTAAGGGCACAATTCATTGGGTGAACGCTTCAAGAGCAAGCGACGTTACCGTGCATATTTACGACAGCCTTATTCTTGACGGCGAGGGCGATTTCAGCGATAGGTTAAATCCCGATTCGCTCAAGACGGTAAACGCCAAAGCGGAGGAGTTTTTGTCCGAGGCGAAAGTCGGCGAAAGATTTCAATTCTTGCGTCAAGGCTATTTTGTCAAGGAAAGCGAAAACGCCTACGGCTCCATCGTTGCACTCAAAGACAGTTATAAAGGCTAAAGTTTATAGGGCGATAAGTTTATAAAAGCAAAATCGCAAAATTTAAACTTACATTTAAATCAAACAGCAAAACCGCCTCGGGGCGGTTTTTAATTTAAAATACATAGTTTAAATGTAATTCTATTTAAAATATCGCTTAATGGCAAGAGCATAAAAGCAATTCAATTTAAAACAATGTTTAAACTTTTTAATTTGATAAAAGGTTCAAATATAATTAAGTTTTAAGCAAAGTTTAAATATTATTAGTATAAAATCAGAATTTAAAACAATTTACACGCACAAGGCAAGTTTTATATTAAAGCAAATCATTTATGATAGGGCATATTGTTTAAAATGGTCATTGCTCTGTAAACCTGTTCGGAAAGCATAACCCTGAACAGCTGATGAGGGAAAGTCATTTTTGAAAAGGAGAGCAAAAAATCCGCCTTTTCTTTTACCGCCTTCGATATTCCGTAAGAGCCGCCGACGACAAAGGTAAATTCGCTTTCGCCGCCGTTCGACTTTTCCTTGATGAGCGAGGCGAGGGCGGCAGAGTCAATCTGTTTTCCCGCCACGTCGCAGACGACGGTATAGCCTTTCATTTTAGGAAGAATTTCTTCTCCTTCAAAGGCAATCTGTTCCGCTTCCGATTTCGACGGGCTTGCCTCGGCAAGCTCCGTTACCGAAACGGAGGCAAAACGTGCGAGGCGTTTGACGTATTCGTCCACGCCCTCTTTAAACGGGCTTTTGATTTTTCCTACCGTGACAAAGTTTATTTTCATAATGACCTGCCATAAAACGAATATCCGACTTTATTAAACATTATATGCCTGTCTTTTAAATGCAATAAATTCTTATTGAGTATAATTTCTATCTGATATGCGTTGTTTATCTAAGATTTACGCTTTTTGATTTAAAAAAGCTTGATTGAATTACGTTTATTTAAAATAAAATTTTTTATCTTATTAATCCCCATATCAAAGTGAAAAGCGTGGCGAATGCGCCGAGCAAAGTTACTATGACAAGATATACGTCCGTCTTTTTGTCAAACCCTTTTTTGAGAGCGGGCACGGCGACGAAGTTGTCGCTGTAAATATCGTCACTCGTGATTTGCATTTCCGATTTTTCTCTTTCATCCGCCGTCAGTTTTTTCATCAGTTTTAAAAGGAAGTAAATGCCGATTGCCGCCGCTATCACGAGCACGACAAAAACGACAAGTCCGATGACGCTCGACAGCAAAAAGTCATAGGCACGGTTGACGAAAGCGAAAATATATCCGCCGTTGTCGGCGGCATAGCCCTCCATGACGGAAAAGAAATTGTTTAAAAAGTGCATAACGATTGTGGGATAAATACTTCCCGTATAATAGCAAACAAGCCCCATTATGACGCCGTCGAAAAACGTGTATCCCGTCTGACGGATATTTTGGTGCATCAAGGCAAACAGCAGGGCGGTTATTATGACGATAAAGACGCCGTTGTTTTTCCTGTTGCCTTTAAACGCCGCAAAAAGCAGACCTCTGTGCGTCGTTTCTTCAAATACGGCAGGGAGTATCGCCACTGTTAAAATTTGCAAAAACAGAACGCCCACGCTCGAATAATCGGTATCCGACGAGGAATAGTTAAAGCCGATGAGATTTAAAACGGTATGCCAGAATACCGAAACGAAGGTGGCTACAAAAGTCGTCAATAGGGCGAGCGCAAGAGTTATCAGCCAATTTTTCCAGCTCACTTTTTTGACGAAGCCAAAGTCTTTAAAGGTGCCTAATGCGCTCTTTGAAACCATAAGCGAATAAAGGGTAAAGGGGATAATTCCGAAAGTTACTATCTGCACGCATACGGTAAACACGACGTCCGCTTCCGTTTCTCCGAGAGCGGTATTGAAAGCAAATCCCACTCTTATAAAGAGCGTGATAAAAATCACTATGAGATATATAAGAAAGACTTTGCTTCTTGAAGTGCTCACTTTGACCTCTCGTTAAATAAAGCCGTATATCAGTGCGACTACCCACCACAGAGTGACGAATCCGATTGCTATATATACGGAAACGACCGCGCCTTTGGGCAGAGCCGTGGGCGTGTAGCCTATAGAGTTTTCAAGCGAAGTTTGGTATCTTTTCCAACCCGATTTTGTGAATATACCGCCGAGGGCGAGGAAGTATTCTTTGATAAAACTTGTCTTTTCGACGGGCACGAAAAAGGTGATGTCCTCATAGACGACGGTGTCCGTCGTCGCCTTATGCTTTGCCTTATAAAACAGTAAAAGCAACAGAACCAAAACAATCATACCGCCTATGAACATTGCAAAGTAGATGAGGTAATTATAGTTTCCGTAGCCGAACGACAAAAACGTAGGAGCGAAAGTGCTTATCGTCAACGATATGAAATTGTTGAAAAAGTGAGTGAGTATAGTCGGTGCCGTGGAATTCGAGTGCATAGCCATTGTGGCGAGGACGGCTCCGAAACAGAATTGATATACCGTTTGCAAAGGATTTTGGTGCATAAACGAAAACAAAAACGCCGAGATAAACACTCCGAAAAACACGCCTTTGTCATTAAGTCCTTTGAGCACTGCACCTCTCATCAAAAGCTCCTCGGCTATGGCAGGCATGGCGGCTATGACGAATATGCTCAAAAAATAAGGTCCGAGCTCTGCGGAAGTGGGCACGGCAACGCCGCCGCTGTATCCCGCTAAAAACAGGAGGTCGGCAAACATAGTGGCAAGCGGCAGAAAAGCGACAAGGCACGTCACGGTGATAAACGGCGTTAACAGCATTTGTTTATAATTTACTTTGGACCTAAGTCCCGTAGCCGTCAAAAAATTGGTGCGTCTTGTTTTGGCAAAAATTACCAAGGTGACGATTATGGCAAGCGGATTTAATGCATACGAAAGCCAATTTAAAAGGCTAAGCCCTCCCCAATAAATGCTTGTGGAAAAAAAACCGAGCAAAACGGATACTAAGCTCATGGCAAAAAGGGCGAAAATAAAAAGCGTTCCGCTTTCGGCTATATTGAATTTTTCTTTCATTTAAACCTCAACCGTTTTAGTTTTTGCTGTCTGAAAGCAATCTAAAAGTGTGACGCTTGTATCGAAAAGCGCTTTTTTTGCGCAATCAATAGCTAAAGCGTGTCTGTTGTTCTCTTCGCTTATATGACCTATCATCACGCATTTAAGGGCGGGCGATATCACCTTTTCCAAAAGATTTTTACATTCGGCGTTAGACAGATGTCCGTTGGGTGCGGCTATCCGCTCTTTCAAAAATTGCGGATACCTTCCGTTTATTAGCATATCCTTGTCATAATTCGATTCTAAAAGCAAAAAAGACGAACCTTTTAAATTATTGACAATTCCTTGAGTTATATGCCCTATATCCGTGGCAAAACCCGCTCTTGTTCCGTCTTTGAATATCGAATATCCCACGGGGTAGGCGGCGTCGTGCGGAATACGGAAAGGTTGAACGGTAAGGTCGCCCACTTCAAACCCGAGGTCAAAATTTTCGGTATCGACAAATCTTAAACCGTCAAAACGTCTGGCTATCTGAGTTAAAGTTTTATGAGCCGATATGACCGGCACGGAAATTTTGCCCAGCCCCGATATGTGGTCCGAGTGTTCGTGCGTTATGAGCACGCAGTTTAAATCGCCCACGGAAAGATTGAAATCGGCAAGCTCCTTTTTCAGTTTGGTCGGCGAAATGCCGCAGTCTATCAATACCGCGGTTTTTTCCGACATAACAAGCGTCGCGTTTCCCTTGCTTCCGCTGCACAGCGAACAAATTTTCAGTGCCATAAGCCGATTATACTCTATCCGTCCTCAAATGGCAATTATTCCGAAAGGCAAATAGAGCCAATCGTGTTTCTTTGTTAATTTTATTTTTAAAACTTAAAATTTTCATTAAATCAATTTAGTTTATAACGCAATCGGCATTTAAATCATATTCGGCTTTATAAACCGCAATAGACGATTTTTAAAAGCGGACGGTTTTATAAAAAATAAAACCGTAAATGCAAGATTTTAAATAAAAGATTTGCAAATTGAAATCGGATTTGTATAGAAGTTTTAAAAGGCAACAGGATAAAAAGATAATAAACCGTTATCGGGGATATAGGCTTTATATTTTCAAATAGATATTTTTCGTCTTAGTCGGAAAAAAGATATCAAACCCTATGGCGGCGGTTTTGCTATAATTTTTTTATGACGATATATGAAACCTATTTAACCGAACTTCAAAAACATAAAAAAGCCCGACTCAAAAGCGTCGGACTCAGTGCGGCGGGGCAGAACGTTTATTCGCTCGTCTACGGCAAGTCCCCGAAAATTTTGGTAGTCGGGGGAGTGCACGCGAGGGAATATATCTCGACTTTTGTCTGCCTTGACCTTTTTTTCGACTGCGACGGCGTGGAAATTCTGCCTATGGCAAACCCGGACGGAGTCAGAATATCGGACGAGGGATTTTCCTTTATCGATACGGTAAGGGATAAAATATCGGACGACGTTTATTCGCTTATGAAAAGAAGCGATTTAAAAATGTGGAAGGCAAACCTCAACGCCGTGGATATAAACGTAAATTTTGACGCCCGCTGGGGAGAGGGCTCTCAAAACAAAAGATATATATCACCGTCCGACTATATAGGCAAAATGCCTTTCAGTGAACCCGAAACGAGGATAATACGCTCTCTGTTGCTTGATAAAAAAACCGTGATATGCTATCATTCAAAAGGCGAGGAAATTTACTACGGATTTCATAACGATGTGGGAAAAGAACTTGCGCTATCGCTTGCAAAGGTGACGGGATATGAGGCAAAGAGAGCGGACGACAGTGCGGGCGGAGTGAAAGACTATTTCATTTATAAAGGTATGGGCGTCGGCATCACGGTGGAGCTGGGCAGCGACGGCCTCTCTCACCCGATAGGGCTTGAACATAAAGATAATATAGTCAAAAAAAACATAGGAATAAGGCAAATACTCAATGTATGACGAAAAGTTTATGAAAAGGGCGATACAGCTTGCCGCCGATGCGGCGTCATGTGACGAAGTGCCCGTCGGGGCGGTAATCGTCTTAAACGGCGAGATAATCGGCGAGTCGGGAAACCGCAAAGAGAGGGATATGTCCGCCACAAGGCACGCCGAAATGGTTGCATTGGAAATTGCCGCCAAAAAGACGGGCAATTGGTGGCTTGAGGGAGCGGAAGCCTACGTCACGCTTGAGCCGTGCCCTATGTGCGCCTATGCCTTTTTGCTGTCGAGAGTAAAGGCGGTATACTACGGGGCATACGACGCTAAGGCAGGCGGGTGCGGCTCAAAGATAAACATTTTCGAAAAGGGCAAATTTAATCACGACGTCGAATATCAGGGCGGATATATGCAAGAAGAATGCGCGCGTTTGCTAAGTGAGTTTTTCGCCGAAAAGAGGGCGGGAAAAAGCAGATTAAAACAATCTTGAGCAAAACGCCGATAAATTTAAAATTAACTCTATTTGTCGGAATTTAAAAAAATTTAAATGCCCTAATTTTAAAACAGGCAAAACATATATTCAAATCAAACTCGGGAAAATCAAAACGCTAAGCGTTTGAAAGAGGATAAAAATGAAAATTATCGTGGGACTCGGCAATCCGACGCCAAAATACCGCAACAACTATCACAATCTGGGATTTATGACGGTGGACGCGCTTGCCGAAAAACTCAAAATGAAAATAAAGACAAGCGAGTGCAAATCGCTAACCGCCGTAAAGACAATAGACGGCGGCGACGTGGTGATTGCCAAGCCGCAGACTTTTATGAATCTGTCGGGCGAGGCGGTAAAGGAGCTTTTAAGAAAATACGGCGCTTATAGTGAGGATTTAATTGTCATTTACGACGACGCCGACATTCCCGTCGGGAAACTGAGATTGAGAAAAGAAGGCTCTGCCGGCACCCATAACGGAATGAGAAGCATTATAAAAGAAATAAACACCGAAAAGTTCGGCAGGCTCAGGATAGGTTTCGGCTGCGCCGAGCTTAAAGACAAGAGCGTGCCTATAATCGAAAAGGTGCTGTCCGACATATCCTATGCAGACAGAGAGAAGATAAACGAGGCAATACAAAAGGCGGCGGATAAACTTTGCGATTATATTGTCGGCAAACTTACTTTTGACGCTTTAATGCAGGAGATAAACAAAGGATGAAGTTTCCTTTTTTAGCGCTTGAAAATTTTCCGCAGTTATACGACGCCGTTTCGGGATATAACAAAACGTCGCTGTATTCTGTCAGCGAAGGCGCGAAAATTCATATAGCGGCAAGCGTTCCGGGCAAAAAACTTTTTGTGGCGTCGGATTTATTGCTCGCCAAAAAATACGCTTTCGAGCTTAAAGCCTACGGTGTGGACGCAATAGTCTTTCCTACAAGGGAAGACGTTTTGTTATACCGTAAAAGCTATTCGTCCGCCACGGATATGGCAAGAGCTGCGGCTTTTTCCAAAATAGCGAGAGGAGATTTTGACGTTATATGTTGTTCGGCAGAAAATATTTTGGAGAAGATAACCTCGCTTGACGTCATATCCGATTATACGATATGCGCCGAGGAGGGCAAAACTTTCAATTTGGTTTTACTTTCCGAAAAACTTTCCGAGATGGGCTATACGAGGGTAGAGCAGGTTTACGAGGCTGGCGATTTTTCCGTAAGAGGCGATATAGTCGACGTCTATGCGGCGGGAGAGGAAAATCCCGTCAGGATAAGTTTTTTCGACAACGAGATAGAATCGGTGCATATCTTCAACGTCGCAGACGGCTCGAAAATAAAGAGCGTCAAACGCTTTTACATACCGCCTGTATCCGACGTCATATGCACGAGCGGTGCGCTCAAAGATATTTTAGAGGTCAACAAAACGGAGACCGGAAAAGTCAAAGAAATTTTATCCGAGCTCATAGGCGGTTTGAAATCGGGGGCTTTGTCGGGAAAATATTCCTACCTGTTGCCTTATTTTGAAACGACGTCGCTAACCGAGCTTGACTTGACCGTGATTATAGACGAACCCAAGGTGGTAGCGGAAAAGCTCTCGCTTGTGGAAAAAGAGTTTCTAAATCGATTTAAGACTTTGCAGATGTCGACAATGGTAACCTTTCGTCATAAAAAAGCAAAGGACGGAGCGGACGACGCAATAAAAAAACTTGGCGAGAGAAAACAGATTTCCGTTTCGTCGCTTACTATGTCCAACCCGATGTTCTCTCCCGACAAAGTGTTAAAACTCAGCTCAAAGGCGTGCACAAAATATTGCTATGATTTTAATGCGCTTTTAAGGGATATAAGAGATTATCAAAGGGAAGATTTTAAAATAGTCATAATGTCCCGAGACGATACAAGGGGCAGGACTATTCAAAGCAGTTTGCTTGAAGAGGGCATATCTCCTATATACGATGCCGAGCCTGTCAAAGGAAAAACGACGATTTTGCCTTGCGACGTAACGCAGGGATTTTTATATCTGTCCGACAAACTTTTGCTTGTCGGAAGCGATGAAATTTTAGGCAAAGGACGCGCGGTGGGCGCAGCCAAAAAGGTAAAGGGCTTCGAGCCGCCCAAAGAGGGAGATTATGTCGTTCACTCTCTGCACGGCGTAGGTATATGCGAGGGAACCGCCGTATTTGACGCGGGCGAATATAAAAAGGAATATCTGTCGATAAGATACGAGGGCGGAGACCATCTTTACGTCGCTATCGACCAGATGGACTGCGTCACAAAGTTTATAGGCGAAACAAATCCGCCGCTAAACAAACTCGGCGGAAAAGATTTCAGGCGAGAAAAGGAAAAGGTAAAAAAATCCGTCAAAAAACTCGCTATCAACCTTTTGGCTCTCTATGCCGTGAGGGAAAAGATAAAGGGGCACAAGTACGCGCCCGACGGCGAAAATCAAAGGCGGTTTGAGGACGCTTTCGAATACGAGGAAACGGACGACCAATTAAGGGCGATTGCAGAGATAAAAAAGGAGATGGAAAGCGGAAAGGTCATCGACCGTCTTATCTGCGGCGACGTCGGCTTCGGCAAGACGGAAGTGGCGCTCAGGATAATGTTTAAAACGGCGATGGAGGGCAAGCAGGCTTGTCTTATCGCGCCGACGACGATTCTTTGCAAACAGCACTACGACACTCTGTCAAAACGGCTTGAGGGATTTAACGTAAACGCAAAACTTCTTACCCGTTTTCAGACGGCGTCGGAAAGAGCGGAAATTTTAAAGGGCTTGAAAAGCGGCGAGATATCGATTGTCGTGGCTTCGCACAGGATACTTTCTAAAGAAGTTCAGTTTTGCGATTTGGGTCTTTTGGTGCTCGATGAGGAACAGCGTTTCGGCGTCGAACATAAAGAGACGCTCAAAGAGCGCAATCCCAGCGTCAACACGCTCACTTTATCCGCTACGCCCATTCCGAGAACGCTCAATATGTCGCTTTCGGGAGTCAGGGATATATCGCTTTTGGAAACACCGCCGCAAGGCAGACTTCCCGTGGAAACAAGCGTTATTGAATATTCCGACGCCCTAATAAAGGACGCAGTGGAGCGTGAGCACTCAAGGGGCGGTCAGGTTTTTATTTTGTATAACAAGGTGGAAACGATTGCCGATTTTACCGCTAAGGTTGCGTCGATAGTCGGCGGAGATATAAAGATAAGATACGCCCACGGTCAGATGCACCCGAGGGAGCTTGAAAACGCAATAGAGGCTTTTTACGAAAAGCAATACGACGTGCTTGTCGCCACGACGATAATCGAAAACGGCATCGACCTTCCCGACGCCAACACGCTCATTGTCATAGATTCGCAAAACTTCGGACTAAGTCAGCTATATCAGCTAAGGGGCAGAGTGGGCAGGCGAGGAGCACTTGCAAAGGCTTATTTCACTATACCGCCCGCCGTGTCTTTTTCCGAGACGGCGCAAAAGCGTTTCGACGCTCTTTTGGAAAATACCGAGATAGGAAGCGGATTTAAAATCTCGCTTGCAGACCTTTCCATAAGGGGAGCGGGGAGTATCTTAGGAGCGGAGCAGCACGGCCATATCGAGAGGGTAGGCTATGAAATGTATATAGAGATTCTCGAGGAAGCGATAAAGGAATTAAAGACGGGCGAGACGGCAAAAGAGGAAAACATCGAATTCAAGATAGCGGCAACAACTTATATTCCTTCCGACTACGTTTCGGCGAGGGATAAAATCAAAATGTATAAGCGCATATCCTCTCTGTGCGGACCCAAAGAAAAAGAGGCTCTTGTTGCCGAGTTTTCCGAAAGCTACGGAGCTGTGCCGATAGGGCTTAAAAATCTTATGAATATAGCCCTCATAAAAAACCTCGTCAAGGGAATGGGCGTCAAGAGCGTCATTGTCACAAAACAGGGGGCAGGCATAAATTTTGTCGGAGCGGACGTGTTTAAAGACGAGAGAATTTTAAAAGCGGTATCCGAAAACAAAGACAAAGTGGTTTTAACGACCACCATACCGCCGGCACTGATATTCGACGTAAAGAACTTAAGCCCCGAAGACAAGCTCGAGACGATAGCAAACTTCCTTGTTCAATGTGATTAAACAGTCGATATTTTGTTGCAATTTAAAAGTTATTTATGTATAATAACTATGTTTATAAACTACAATGGAGATTTAGATGAAAAAGGTAAGGCTTATAGCTCTGATTTTGGTTATTTGCATGTTCGCTTTCGTGTTTACGGCATGCGATGAAATATTTAAGCTGAACGAGGAGCGAGATTTCAACCAAATCGTGGCGACGGTTAAATATACCACCACGGTAAACGGTCAGTCGTCCACACAGAGCGCGAGTATTTTAAAGGGAGACCTTCAGGCTTCCTATAATACCTACGGATATTTATATATGAACTATTACAAAATGTCGGCGCAAGAGGCTTGCAACACACTCCTCGATTCTTTGGTGCAAAGACGCGCGCTCATAATGTTTGCCAAAGCGTATCTTATAACAAACAAAATCGAAAACGTCAACACGACCTCTCTTCCCGAAAACGTGAAAGTAGAGTCGCTTTTGACGGACGCCGAGATTAACAGGGCGATTGAGCTCACTAACGACGATATGCTCGAGTCGCTCAAATCGGTCATCACTCAGCTTATTTCCGACGACGAGGTGAACAACGCCACTACAACGCCTTCCAAAAAGCCTACCGCAAACAGCGACGAAATTTTTAAAGTCAGGTTTGATTCCGACGGCGGAAGCGCAGTTTCCACTCAAAGAGTGCAGGACGGACTCTATGCCGAAAAGCCGGAAAGCCCCACAAAGGACGGCTATCAATTTGCAGGCTGGTTTTTAAACGGCGAGCTTTACGATTTCGAAACGCCTGTCACGGGTGAGATAACGCTTACTGCCAAGTGGTACGAATACACCGCTCCGAGGACGGTTATGCCCGAGGCTGAGGAAGAGGAAGAGGAATTTGATCCGCAAGTGGGCGTCACCGTCGAAAGACTGCCTTACTTCTTCTCGGACGAATATCTGAACCCCGAAAACGGCTACCTCAACTTTGACGACCTCGACTACGACAGCGAAAAATATTTTGAAAAGTTACAAGACGGCCTTGACGAGCTTCGCTCCACGCTTAAAAAGAGCTACCGCGATTACAATTATTTCCTTGCTCAGCAAATGGAAACGGTGCTCCTCGAAAAGTTTGAAAGAGCGATAAACGACACTCAATCGGTATCCGCCGACGACGTCCAAAAGGAATATGAAAATCTCATTGCCCAAAATAAAGAAAGCTTTACGCTTTCCGGCTCTTATGAGAAGTCACTCACTTCATCGCTCACCAACACGCTTTATCACAGCTATACCGACGCAAATGACCGCTACGGATTCGTCACCAACATTTTGCTTAAGTTCAATGCCGACGAGCTCAAACAGCTCACCGACCTCGTATCCGCCGGCAACTCGACCGTTGAACAGATAAAGGACGTCAGAGACGCACTTGCGCAAAGCCATATGGTTTTGATAAGCAATCCTTTCTATGACCCCGAAGCGGAGTGTGAAAATCAGGGCGAATGTAAAGAGGAAAACTGCGACCCGATGACCTGCCCCAATCACAGCTGCAATCAGACGGACGAAAACACCGAAGAGCAATACAACAAGATGATTGAGTTTGTCGTGACGGACGGCAAAGCGGAAATTAAATATAATATCACCGAGTGCGCCACAATGGCATATATGCTCACCGAATGGCCGGCGTTCACGCAGGGCACAAAAATAGGCGTTGTCGAGCAATTCGCCAATACAATGGCTCAGGTTGACACCTATGTGACAGGCGGACAGCTTACGGTGGCACAAGGCATTTATTGGAAGCAACAGCTTGCAAAGGCATGGCTCTATCTTGTGGGCGACGACACGGGCGCAACGAGCACCGACAGCAACAACAACGGACTCGGATATCTCGTCAAACCCGAGTCGGCAGGAGAGTCGGGTTATATTTCCGAGTTTGAAGAACTTGCAAGAGATTTAATCAGTCAGGGCACGGCAAGTTACGGACACGTAGTGGGTGAAAACTTCATCGACGAAAAGAGTGCTTCGACAAGCGCTTATGCGGGAATATTTATTATCTTCACCACTTACGTTCCTTACGATACGACAAGCTACGCGAAATATTCTACCTCATCATGGGGAACCGAAGGACAGCTTCCATTAGATTATATAATCACGTTTAACGAAGACGGCGGACTTACCGTTTCCGATATAATCGAAGAGAGCCTGCTCACTTCCAAACAGTCGAAAGAATACAACAGCATAACAAACGAGTTTATCAATGAAAAGAAATACTCGGTTGAGAAATTCGACAAAATCATCGAAAAGATTTACGAAAACTAAATTTAAAACAATGTCTTAAGATTAAATATAAATCTCGGATATTAAAACAAAGGCGCGCCGAATGGCGCGTTTTTTATCTTTGCTGCTTTTAAATTTTCATTTCAGCGGATTAAAAAATTTTAAACTCAGTCTTTTTCAAACTAAAACTTCGGCTTTTACGTATCCGAACTTTTCAGATGCTCTTCACGGTATTCTTTAGCGAAAGCTTTAAGTTTATTTAATATAAAGTTAACAAGCGCTATTCCGCCGATAAAGAACAGAACGTGAAAAAATTTCACGTCGCCTTTGCCGTATACCTGCACGCAAGCCAAAAAGGCGGCAAGAGAGGCTACCGAAAAAAGGAAGTCTGATAAGGCTCGGATAATTCGTTTTGTCTTTATTTGATTTAAGGCGAAAAACAAAATTCCGCCTGCCGAACCTGCGCCAAGGCACACGAGAGCGCATAAAAGCTGAACGGGTATAGGCTGACTCATTTGAATATTTTTTTCAAAATCGACTTGGGCGTCTGTTTGACCAAGTAGGCAAACTGATGCGCCTTTCCCTCAATTTCCACGTTGCCCGATTCCGTATCAAGGTTGGTGATAGTGAGCCCTTCGCCGTTTATCGTGAGCTGTTTGCCGTTGTCGAGCGACGCTAAAATCTGCTTTTCCGAAAATGAATCCACAGCCTTTACTCCGCTTATAAAAATTCGCTTTTCGCTTTCATACTTTAAATTGTGCGATTTAACTTTTTTTTCTTCCATAATTCCCCCTTTAAAGTATATGACCGCACGGGGCGGTTATGCCTCGGACTTGCTTGACTTTATATGCTTTTAGGAATAATATATTCCTATGAAAAAAACGCTACAATGGTTTAAACTCGATTATGCAGCTTCATTCTATCCCGTTTTAACGACGAGAAACACTCAAAGTATATTCCGTCTGAGCGCGCTTCTCGACGAAAAGGTGGAGCCGGAAAAACTAAGGCAGGCGCTATGTGAGGCAATCGTGCGTTTTCCGCTTTTCAAGGTAAGACAGCGCACGGGCGTGTTTTGGTATTATTTCGAAGAAAACGAAGAGCCATTTAATATATTCGAGGACGACGGAATTTTGCTCCGCCGTATAGACACTAAAAAAACTAACGGTTATCAATTCAGGCTTTGCTACTTCGGCAAAAAGATAGCGCTCGATATTTTCCACGGCTTGACGGACGGCGTGGGTGCGCTTGTGTTTTTCAAGGCCATACTTTATAAATATGCTCTGCTCACGGGGCATAAACCCGTCGGCGGCAAGGTCATAAACTTTGACGAGGAAATAACTCCCGAGGAGCTTGAAGACAGCTTCAGCCGTTACGCTTTAAAGACAAAACTCAAAGACCTCGGCTTAGACCGTTTTACCGGCAAAAGCCCGATGATAACTAAAGGTCATCATTTTGTCGGGGCAGGCTACGGAACGATAACGGGCGAGATTTCTGCGTCGCAGCTAAAGGAAACGGCAAAAAAATACGGTTGCACGCTTACGCAGTATCTTTGCGCCGTCTTATCTTATGCCTTTATAACTCGCTCCAAAAAGAAAAACAAGCCGTTCGTTCTAATGCTTCCCGTCAACTTCAGAGTGCAGTTTCCGTCAAAAAGCCTGAAAAACTTTGTTTCGTTTGTCAAAATAACCGTCAATCCCAAAGAGGTTGAAACGTTTGAAGACATGGTGCAAAAAGTAAAAGAGCAAATGGAAAAGGTTATGACAAAGCAGGAAATGCAAAATCTCATCAATACCACGGTCAAAGGACAGAGCCTGCCTTTATTCAAATTTTTGGTGCTGCCGCTAAAATATCTGTTTATCCGCATAGGCAAGATATTTTATAAGGCAAGGCACACCGTCATATTTTCCAATCTCGGTGTAACCGACCTGCCCGAAAATATGGGAGTAGATAAAATTATATTCAATCTCAACGTATCAAAAAACAATCCCGTAAACTGCGCCGCTGTCACTACGGGCGATAAACTTATGGTTACCTTTACGAGAACGATTGTAGAGACGGAAATAGAAAGGCTGTTTTTCACCAAAATAGCGTCCGACGGCGTAAAGGTTTCGGTTATGTCCAACTTCAGGGAGGAGCAAAATGTATTGTAAACATTGCGGCGTCGAAGTAGTGGGTGCGGCAAGAGTTTGTCCTCTTTGCCATAAGCCGCTTGACGAAGACAATTTAAATTATCCGATAATCAAAAAAACGGGCAGAAAAAAATCAGTCACTTTCAGCTTTGTATATATTTTAATATCTCTTATCGCAAGCGTGGTGTGCCTTACCGTAAACCTCGTTTTGCCGCATCAGTTTTTATGGTCGCTTCCCGTGGTGGCGTTGCTCGTATACGGCTTTATAATTTTCGTAACCTTGTTTTCAAAGCGTAACGCAGGCACCAAAATATTTTTGCAGACGGCGGCGCTTGTCGCGGTGGCTTATTCTCTTGAAAATCTCAGCCCGTCCGTCAGATGGGCGGCAACTTATGCAGTTCCGTTTTTGATAGTTTTCAGCGGAATACTGCTTATGATACTCTCGCTCACCACCAAGAGGGCGGGGCAATATGTTTTATATTTAATAATCGTCGTTTTGCTCGGCTCCGTTCCGCTCATATACAACCTTGTCGTGGGCGGAGAGGTGCTGTGGCCGACAATAATGTGCGCCGTTTGCTCGGGGGCGCTTTTGATATTCGCTCTGCTTTACGGCTTTTTGGCAGGCAACGGAGTGCTTAAAGAGGAAATCAAAAGAAAGTTTCACCTATAATCTGCTATATATATCGCCCAAAACGGGTGCGAATCGCAGAGGACGGCAATGGAAATGGACAAAAACTCATTTATTTATGCGTTTATATGCGTTTTTGTTCTCTCCGTATTTCGACCGCTAAGACGGCTTGAATGAAATAAAACTCGTTATCGTAAATGTTTTTGGCTTCAAAATAAGACGGAGCAAAAAAAACGTGCTATAATAAATTCGCCGAAAAAGTTATGACGGCGATAAACCGAAAACACCAAAGATTATTATAAATCATCGAGGACACAATGGAAAAGCTGACGTCAAACGAACTTAGAACAAAGTATTTAAACTTTTTTGCCGAAAGGGGACACGCTATTATCCCGACGGCATCGCTTATCCCGGAAAACGACCCGACCGTATTGTTCACCACGGCGGGAATGCATCCGCTCGTTCCTTATCTTCTGGGCGAAAAGCACCCGAGAGGCACCCGTCTTACCGACGTGCAGATTTGCGTCCGCACGGGCGATATCGAGGAAGTGGGCGACGCGTCGCATTGCACTTTCTTTGAAATGCTCGGCAACTGGTCGCTGGGCGACTATTTCAAAAAAGAGGCGATAAGCTGGTCGTTTGACTTTTTGACCAAAGTTTTGGGAATACCGCTTGACAGACTTTCCGTGAGCGTTTTTGCCGGCGACGAATCCTGTCCGCGCGACGATGAATCCGCCGATATCTGGGCAAGTCTCGGCGTTGACCGCTCGCATATCTTCTTCCTCCCCAAAAAGAATAACTGGTGGGGACCGGCAGGAGTTACCGGACCATGCGGACCTGATACGGAAATGTTTATCGATACGGGCAAACCTAAGTGTTCGGAAAACTGTTCGCCTGCCTGCGACTGCGGAAAATATCTCGAAATCTGGAACAACGTGTTCATGCAATATTTTAAAGACGCAAACGGAAACTTCACTCCGCTTGCCAAAAAGAACGTCGATACGGGTATGGGACTCGAAAGAACGCTGTGCATAATCAACGGCTTCAAATCCGTTTACGAAACCGACCTTTTCGATTTTGCAATCAAAGCGCTCGAGAAAATGTCGGGCAAAACATATTCCGACGGAGGCGAAGATATGGTGGCAATGAGAATTATTGCTGACCATATTCGCACGGCGACGTTTATGCTAGGCGATATAAACGGAATAACCCCGTCCAACGTAGACCAAGGTTACGTCTTAAGACGTCTTATCCGCCGCAGCGTGCGCTATGCCAAAAAGCTCGGTTTAAGCGACGGCGCGCTCGAGGAAGTGGCAAAACTCTATATCGCCAAATACGGCGACGTCTACGAATTTATCAAAGCCAACGCCGACAAGATAGTCAGCGAGTTAAAACTCGAGGAAGAACGCTTTGGCAAGACTTTGGAACAGGGATTAAAAGAGTTTGAAAAGGTCATCACGCACATACCCACTAAAACCGTGCCGGGAAAAACTGCTTTCAGACTTTACGATACTTTCGGTTTTCCGCTTGAGATGACGGTGGAGCTTGCCTCGGAAAACGGCTTTGACGTCGACACAGACGGCTATGAAAAGGCGTTTAAAGAGCATCAGGAAAAATCCAAGCTCGGTGCCGACCAAAAATTCAAGGGCGGACTTGCCGATTCTACCGAAGAAACGGCAAAACTGCATAGCGCAACGCACCTTTTAAACGCCGCTTTAAAAGAAGTTTTACACGACAATTCCATTATGCAAAAGGGCAGCAACATCACGGCGGAAAGGCTCCGTTTCGATTTTAACTTCGACCGTCCCTTGACCAAAGAGGAAATCGAAGCGGTGGAAAAGAGAGTCAATGAGGAAATCGGCAAGGGCATCGAGATAAAGTGCGAGGAAATGACGGTCGATGAGGCAAAAGCTCAGGGGGCAATAGGCGTGTTTACGTCTAAATACGGCGAAAGGGTAAAAGTTTATACAATAGGCTTTTCAAAGGAAATATGCGGCGGACCTCACGCGAAAAATACGGCTGACCTCGGCGAGTTTAAAATCGTCAAAGAGCAAAGCTCGTCGGCAGGCGTAAGAAGAATAAAGGCGGTATTGACGCCAAAAGGTGACAAATGAAAACGGACAGCCACAGTCATTCGATATTCTCGCCCGACGGTCATATTCCGATAAGTGAAATGGCAAAGAGGGCGATAGAGGCAAACGGGAGTTATCTTGCCGTTACCGACCACTGCGACCGTGACGTTTTGCAAGAGGGCAACAACGCTCCCGACGGGTGGGGACAGCTAGAGCTCGCCGCTTATTTTGAAGAATATAAAAAAGTAAAACACGAGATATCCCAAAAAGAGAACAAAGATTTTTATCTCGCTTTCGGTATAGAGGCAGGCTACGACGAGGCGGCAAGCAGAGACTACGTTGAAATAATCAAACAATATCCTTTTGACGTCGTGATAAATTCCGTTCACTTTGTCGAGGGCTACGACATATATTATCCGATGATATTCGATAAATATCCCAAAGACAGGGCGTATACGCTGTATCTCGAAAAGGTGCTCAGAAGCCTTGACGTAGAATACCGCTACGATATAGTGGGGCATATAGGTTATTGCACGAGAAACGCAAGCTATTCCGACCCCGTAATGCACTACGGCGAGTTTGAACACTTGTTAGAAAAAATTCTCAAAAGGATTATAGAAGAGGGCAAAACTCTCGAGGTAAACACGCATCACGCTCTTTGCCCCAACAGAGAGATTTTAGAAAAATATTACGCTTTCGGCGGCAGAAAGATATCTTTCGGCTCGGACGCGCACAGAGGCGACGTCTATAAAGATTATGACGAAACGGTCGCTCTTTTGAAGGGCATAGGATTTAAAGGCTTTACCTATTTTATAAAGGGTCAAGAAAACTTTGCTCCGTTTGAATAAAAGAGCTTTTAAAAGTAAATCAAAAATTAAAATGCAATCTTAAAATTCAGCATAAAAAACATAGCGTAAAAAAATAATTCTTAAAGATAAACACTTAAATAATAACTTAAAACAAAAAACGCCTCTAAGGCGTTTTTTATTTATGCATAAAAAAATATTTTATAATTTTAAACTGCCGTGGTTGACAAGCCATTCAGATAATAAGGCAAATTATTAATGATTGACTG
Source organism: Acidaminococcus sp. CAG:917 (assembly GCA_000437555.1). Classification (GTDB taxonomy): domain Bacteria; phylum Bacillota; class Clostridia; order Christensenellales; family CAG-917; genus CAG-917. Next base: position 242,297 of record FR901028.1, read on the forward strand.
CGCATAATCTACTCTTCGCTGTTTAATATCTCGGACAGTCTTTTAGAAAGTATTGCCAGCGAGGACGCCATATCTTCTTGTTTTAGGGCTATATTTTCGGGAAGCTTAAGGTGGCAGGGGGCAAACGACCAGATAGCTTTTATACCTGCCGAAATCATAGTGTCGGCAATTTCCTGAGCGACCGCTTTGGGAGTGGTAATTATACCTATATAAATGTTATTCTTTTTAACGTAGTCAGCAAGCTCGTCAAAGGGATAGACGTTGACGCCGTTAATCTGCGTCCCGACTACCTTTTCGTTTACGTCGAAACCTGCAACGATGTAAAGCCCGTATTTTTTAAATCCGTCGTAGGACAGCAAAGTGCGTCCGAGACCTCCTACGCCTGCGATGACGGCTTCACTTGTGTTGTTGTAGCCGAGGTAGCCTTCAATGTCCTTTATTAAAATATCCACTTCAAAACCGAGTTTCGGCTTTCCGGCGACGCTTGACACGACGGATAAATCCTTTCTTACCTGAACGGAATTGAGCTGCATATCGCCCGCGATAGTCGTCGACGATATGGTAGATAAACCCTTGCGCTTGCATTCGTTGAGATAGCGCAAATATCTCGGTAACCTCTGTATGGTGGCTTTTGACGCTTTTTCCATATTCCGCCTCCGCACTTTAAAGATAAGACGGACGGGGCGGATTGTCAAGCGTCTAAAAAATTTTTACCTCAAAAAAGAGGGTAAATGCTAAAAAGGCATAAAAAAAACGCCGCATTGCGGCGTTTTTAATGTCAACGAAATTTAATTTTGCTTCCAATAAGTATACATATAAGAGTTGTCGTAGCTTCCGTCGTCCTTTATGCTGAAATACGGAACGGGCGTGACGTCGAAAGAACCGTCCGAGCTTACCGTAATTTGCGTGCCGCCTCTCTGAGCCGTGTCTTTCATAATGCCTATGTATGCGAGATAGTCGATGCTCATACCGTATGTAAGTCTTACGCCTTTATATTCAACCGAGAAGGTATTATAGTGGTCGTGTCCGCAGAAGATGCCTTGAGTGCTGCCGTGTTCCAAAACGGCGTCAAAGAGTTTTCCGCCCTCTTTACCGGGGTAGCATTTTTCGCCCGACTCGCCTGCGACTCCGTAGTAGTAAGTGACGTTATCGGTGTTCTTGTGGCCGTTTTTGATAAACTCGTTCCAGGCGTCGGAATACTCTGTGAGCGGAATGTGGAAGAAACAGAGCGATTTGACTACGTCGCCCGTTACGGATACTCCTCTGTCGACGTTTGTCTGATTCATAAGTTCCACTTTTGTTTCATACCATGCAACCTGATTGTCGTGAATTTTATCGTATTTCCAAGCAAGGCCGAGGATATCGCCGTCGGTATAGCTGTGAGAGTCAATCATATATAAGGTCTGAGTGATTTTGCCTTGAGTGTTCTGCACGTTGATATAATGGTTTGAATATCCGTCGATGTTTGAAGGACCTGTCGAGAAGAGACAGCGTTTATATACGGGGTTGCCATAGACTTCTCTTGCGATATCTTCTCTGTCATAGAGGCTGTATGCTTCCGTGTCGTGGTTGCCGAAAGTTATCGTCCAATATACTCCGAGGCTGTTCATGAGTTTGGCAAACATTTCCGCACTGCGCATGTTGTTGCTCGTGCCCGCCTGGAAGACGACAGGGTAGGCTATATCGCCCGTGACGACGACAAGGTCGGGCTTTACGGTTTGAACCAAAGTCGCTACTGCCGATATGGCGTTTGCGTCCTTTTTAGTGGAGAACGCGCCTGCGCCGAGGTGAATATCTGTGAGCTGAAGCACAACGAAGTCTTCGTCGGTAACAAAGGTGTAGCAGCCCAGCTCTTCATCGTATCCGACAGTATTTTGTTCGGCGTTCATCGGATCGAATTCCTCAACCATGGTGAAGTCGGAGCCGACGTATTCGACGCTTGCCGCCTTTTCAAAGTTAGCCTTTGTGCCCACCGCACTGATGATGGCGCAGATGCAAATAAAGAGTAAGAAGGCGCCCACGACGGAGCTTGTTATGATAATGGCTCTGATGCCCTTCTTTTTCTTTTCCTCTTTGGTGAGCTCTTTCCATTTCTTTCTTTTTTTCTTTTTCTTTTTGTCGGAACCGTCCTCGGAAGATTCGCCGTTTTCAGCCGTGACGGATTCACCCTCGTCGGCAGAATTTACAGCGGCGTCTTTATTATTATCCGAAGCGGAGCTCTTGTCCGAAGCGGAATCGCCGTCTGATACGGCGTCAGCCTCGGCTGCGGTTGCTTCGTCCGATTTCTTTTTCTTTTTGAAAAAATCCAGGAAAGATTTTTTCTTCTCGCCCGCAGTCTGTCCTGCGTCTGCGGCAGCGACTTCGGACTGAGTGTTTTCGACGGCCTTATCGGACGTCTCGGCCGACGTCGCTTCGGGTTGTTCAACCGTCTGTTCATCGACTTTCTTTTCGTTGTCGTTCATAATTACCTCCTCAATTCGATTGTAAGTTTTATTCCAAGCGTTTTTTCCGCTTTTTCTTTAATTGCGTCCGTATCGCCCTTCTTTAATGTGACAGCGGCGAAAACGTTTCCGCTTCCGTAGTTGAAAACTTTGACGTCAAGTATATCCTCTTTATCGACAAAGTCTTTCAAAAGAGTTTTGATTTTGTCAATAGTTTCGTCTTCTCTTTTACCCATAAGTTCGGTAAAATTGAAAGCGATGGTTTTGCAACCCATCACGATTATAACTCCCGAAATTATAAGCCCGACGATGCCGTCTACGGGGACGGAAGTATAGGGGGCGATGGCGAAAGACAGTAGGGTCATTGCCGTTACCGCAGTATCGAGAATGCTGTCTATCTTTTCCACTTTAATTATGGGGGAGGAAGATTTTTTGTCTATATGATTGAAAAACAAAAACAGCAAAAATTTTACGACTACCGTTGCGGCAAGCACTCCGAAGTGTATCCAGTTAAAAGTTATGGGAGGGTGATAAAACACTCTTTCAAGCGATTCGTAAAAGAATACGCCGCCCACGACGAGGATAATTACGGATATCAAAAAGGATACTATGTATTCGATTCTGCCGAAACCGTATGGAAATTTCTCCGTCGGCTTTTTGTCGCCTATCCCTACGCCTACGGTAGCGCCCGCAAAGCCGAACATATCGCTGAAGTTGTTGATGCTGTCCGACAAGATACTTACCGAATTGGCAAATAACCCGATATACAGCTTTACTCCCGCCATGGCGGCGTTAGCTATTCCGCCTGTGATAGTTGAAGTTAGTTTTAACTGTTTATCGGTCATAATCTTTCCTCGGGGTTATTATACACGGCATATGCTTTCTTGTCAAACGTGAAACTTCAAAATAGGGCTGTCACGGCCGCCAAAAATTGCCTTTTTTCACACCTGTCATAAATGCGGAGGCACTTGAAGCAAACAAGACTGTCAAATAAAAAGGGAAACAGTGGCGCAGATTGCTATTTTCGAATATATTATAAAGATTAAGTCTGTCTTGAACGATTTGCATTTTTCTGATTTGAGAGCCTTAAGGCACAAGACGGATTAAAAACCGCTTAAATTTATCGACATTAAAATCAGCATTTAATATTTGTTTAAAGAACAAAACTAAAATAAAATATAATCTTTATGTAAAAACGCCCAGACTTTGGGTGTATATGATATATAATTACATTAGTATATAAAATAATACAATAAGTTAAAGCAAAATTGCTATTGAAAAGCCGGATACGGTATGGTATAATAAAACAAAGAAAGGAGGCAAACGAATCTCATTCGATTTTGCCGAAGGAGGTCACTATGATCGACGAATTGACTCTGGGAGATATTCTCGGTATCGAGACAAAGCAAAAGCCCGTCAAAAGGGGAAACGCCCCCAAAAGATGGCGCAAAGATTTGGCAGACTGTGTTTGGATGGAGGATATGGGACGAGAAATCAAAGAGGAAGAACAACGCGAATATGAAGCCTGGGTAAAGAAGATAACAGGCGGAGAACCTAAAAAAAGGACGATGACGATGTTCACCGAACAAGATAACTTGTTCTTCTATTCCGAACCCGAGAAGAAAAAGAAAAGATAAACAGGGCATACCTTTGTATGCTCTTTTTTATTGCAGGGCAAAACGAAATAAATTTTCAACCATTTTGCCCTTGCGGTTTTGTTTTTTGTTTTTTTGCGCTTTTTCCGCATTTTCCCGACATAATATCACCGTAAACCGATTATTTTATACAAAAAATGGCAAAAGTAAAGCATTTTGAAGTAAAAATATCGAAAAAAATGGTGAAAAAGTAAATTTTTTTTAAAAATGGGTATTGACATTTGCCCCTTTAGGCAATAAAATAAAATCAAGAAAACGGAGGCGAATTTTATAATATCGGACTTGGGACATTGTAGCTAAATTCAAAAATTTTGTTTTTGGTTAACAAAATTTTTTTTCTTCTATTCTGTTTCGTCAAGATATTGTGAAATCCCGAAGCGGCTATTCGGGGACCAAGCCTAAGTTTAAAAAAGAAATAAGGCAAAAACTTTTGGAGGAAAATTTGTATGGCAAAAGAAGCATTGAAAATCGGAATCGACTTGGGTACTGCCAATACTTTGGTTTATATAGCAAAACAAGGTATTGTTTTTAACGAGCCGTCCTATGTCGCTTACGATAGAGCAACCAAGAAATGTATTGCTTGCGGACATTCTGCCAAAATGATGATGGGTAAGACTCACGATAAAATCCGTGTCGTCAAACCTCTCGAAGGCGGTGTTGTCGCAGACCTTGACGCGACAAAGTCCTTGCTTGAGTACATTTTCTCTAAACTCGACAGAGTAGATGATATCGATTGGAAAAATTCGACCATCTTGCTTTGCTGCCCGTCGGAAATCACAGTTGTTGAGCGTGCCGCACTCATTAACTTAGCACACGATTTGGGCATAGTCGACGTATTTATCGAACAGGAAGTTAAAGCAGGCGCAATCGGCGCAGGCTGCGACATCTACACGACGGAGGGCTCGATGATTGTTGACATCGGCGGAGGTTCCACCGATATCGGCGTTTTGTCTTGCGGCGACCTCGTTGTTTGGGATTCTATCCGTGTTGCAGGTAGATATTTCGATAGCGAAATTGCAAAATACATCAAACAACATTACAACCTGTTGATAGGTGACAGAACGGCAGAAAGAGTTAAGTTCGAACTTGCAACCTTAGCTCCCATCACCGGCGAAGAGAAAGTTTGCCAGGCTTCCGGTAGACATTTGTCACAAGGACAACCTGCGACAATCACCATCACCCAAGGTGAAGTCCGCGAGATTATGATTCGCGCTTTTGAAAGAATTAAGCACACCATTCTCGCCACTTTGGAAAAGACGCCCCCTGAACTTTCGGCGGATATCCTCCACAGAGGTATCGTTGTCAACGGCGGCGGCGGCTGTATCGACGGCGTTAAGGAATATTTTGAATCTGAATTACACCTTCCTTGCACTATTTCCGCTAACTGCTTGACTTCAATCGCAGAAGGCACGAAATACTTGCTTAAGAACAGAGGAAACTACTTGCAAAGACCTGTCGAATAAGAATTTCGGCTTTGCATGCACCATTAAAAAGGAAAAGGAGAAATTATGAAAAAGCAATTTAATTTGGTTTTTGATCAGGCATCTGACGACAAAAACAAAAAACTCGGTATAGGTATCGACCTCGGTACAACCAACCTCTTGATTTACGTTCAAGGACACGGCATCATCTTCAATGAGCCGTCGGTAGTCGCATTCGACGTTGAAACGGGCGAAGTTATCGCCGGTGGACAAGACGCATACTCGATGATTGGTAAAACTCACAGCCACATCAAGGTTTGCCGTCCTCTCCGTGAAGGTGTTATTTCCGATATGGAAGCAGCTAAAGCACTTTTGAAATACTGCTTCACCAGAGTCAACAACATTAAAAACATTCAAAACGCTCTCTGCCTCATCTGCTGCCCGTCAGAGGTTACGCAAATCGAAAGAGAAGCTATGAAACAACTTGCTGTCGAGATGGGTATCAACGACGTATTCATCGAAGAAGAAATCAAGGCAGGCGCTATCGGTTCCGGTAACGACATCTACAACTCAAAAGCAGTTATGGTTTGCGATATCGGCGGCGGTACTACCGACGTTGGCGTTCTTGCTCTCGGTGACGTTGTTCTTTCTCAATCAATCCGTATAGCAGGTAACTATATCGATAACGAAATCATCAAATACGTCCACAAAAACCACAACTTGGTTATCGGACCTATGACTGCTGAAAAAGTCAAAAAAGAACTTATCACTTTGTATGCCGACGACGACCGTACGATGAGAGTCTGCGGACGTGACCTTATGAAAGGTGTTCCGTCGTCAACCGAAGTCAACTCGCAGGAAATCAGAATGGTTGTTTTGCCGGTCATGGCTGAAATCGTAAGCGTTATCAGAAACGTTCTCGAAATCACGCCTCCTGAATTGTCTGCTGACCTTGTCGACGCAGGTATCATCTGCGACGGCGGTGGCTCACAAATCCCCGGACTCAAGGAATTCTTGGAAGAAGCAGTTTCACTTCCTGTTGAAATCTGCGCACAACCGCTCACCGCAGTTGTTGAAGGAACGAAAGTTCTTTTGAAGAACAGAGGCTACTACTTGATTAATCCTGTTGATTAATCGCCATACATGTGGTTCCCAAAAACAGACCGATTGTTTATCAATCGGTCTGTTTCCTTTTTAAGGATATAACCGCCGTTTTATCTTTTGTGTTGTAAATTGTCTTAGGAAAGAGCGATTTTTTTCATAAGGCTTTTTTATAATTTTTTTAAATCGGTTTTTATATTAAACTAAAAACAAGCTATAAAAATTTTTCCGCAAAAAAGCATTTTAAAAGAAAGAAAAAGGAAATTTTAATCAGTAAATTTTTAGCAATATACATTAATTTTTTTAAACTTGACATAGACAATTCATATTTTTGGTGGTATACTTTAATAAGTTTAAAAACTATTTTAAGGAGAAAATTATGCCAAAAGTTACTTTAGATTGGGAAACAGCTCAAAAGTTTATTACCGACGCTTTCGTCGGAGTCGGTGTCCCTCGTGAGGACGCCGAAATATGCACCGACGTATTGCTCGAGTCGGACAGAAGAGGTATCGAATCGCACGGTTGCAACCGTTTTAAACCTATTTACATAGACCGCATAAACATGGGCATTCAAAATCCCGTTACGAATTTTGAAGTGATAAGAGAAACTCCCACGACCGCTGTCGTAGACGGACACGACGGAATGGGACAGGTTATCGGATATAAGGCAATGAAAATGGCAATCGAAAAAGCCAAAAAATACGGCATGGGCATGGTTGCCGTCCGCAACAGCTGTCACTACGGTATTGCCGGATATTATCCGTCTATGGCAATCAAAGAGGGTATGATAGGTATAACGGGAACAAACGCCCGTCCGTCCATCGCTCCCACTTTCGGCGTTGAAAATATGCTGGGAACAAACCCGCTCACCATAGGATTTCCGACCGATGAGGAATTCCCCTTTATTCTCGACTGTGCGACGTCAATATCGCAAAGAGGTAAAATTGAATATTATGCTCGTATAGGTAAAGATACGCCTAAAGGAATGGTCATAGGACGCGACGGCTCGGAGCTTACCGACAGCAATCAAATTCTTGTCGACCTCAACACGGGCAAAGCGGCGCTTGCTCCTCTCGGCGGAGTGGGTGAAGAGCTTGCAGGATATAAAGGCTACGGCTATGCCACCGTCGTCGAAGTTTTGTCGGCTGCGCTTCAGGCGGGAAATTTCCTCAAGGCACTCACGGGCAAAAACGAAAAGGGCGAAAACGTGCCGTATCATCTCGGACATTTCTTTATCGCTATCGATACCAATGCGTTTATGGGCTTGGAATCTTTCAAAAAGACGGCAGGCGACATAATGAGAGAGCTTCGCAATTCTCAAAAGGCTCCCGGACACGACCGTATATACACTGCGGGCGAAAAGGAATGGGACGTATGGTGTGAAAGAAAAGACAAGGGCGTGCCTATCAACGAGGCTGTCCAAAAGGAGTTGAGCAAAGTCCGTGACGACCTTAAACTCACCCAATACGTCTTCCCGTGGGAAAAACAGTAAAAATTTTTATATATAAGGAGAAAATATGAACTACGCAGAAGAGTCACTCAAGTGCCATTATAAATGGCAGGGAAAAATCGAGGTTGTGCCTCGTGCTTCCGTTTCCACAAAAGACGAGTTATCGCTTGCATACACCCCCGGTGTTGCGCAACCTTGTCTCGAAATTCAAAAAGACATCAACAAATCATACGAACTCACGCGCCGTTGGAATATGGTAGCGGTCGTCACCGACGGAACCGCCGTTTTGGGACTCGGCGATATCGGACCTGAAGCAGGTATGCCCGTTATGGAAGGCAAATGCGTTCTTTTCAAGGCGTTCGGAGACGTAGACGCATTTCCGCTTTGCGTTAAATCCAAAGACGTCGATGAAATTGTCAGAACAATTCAGCTTATCTCGGGAAGCTTCGGCGGCGTAAACCTTGAAGATATTTCCGCCCCCCGTTGTTTTGAGATTGAAGAAAAGCTCAAGGCTTGCACGGATATTCCGATTTTCCACGACGACCAACACGGAACGGCTGTCGTGTGTATGGCGGCAATACTCAATGCGCTCAAAGTGGTCAAAAAAGAACTTAAAGATTGCTCGGTAGTATTCAGCGGAGCGGGCGCGGCAGGAGTTGCGATTGCAAGACTTCTCGATTCCAAGGGCGTCAAAGATATCGTTATGTGCGACAGAAAGGGTATTATTTCCAAGTCGAGAGAAGGTATCACGTCCGATAAGATGAAGATTGCCGAATTTACCAATAAGACGGGCAAGCAGGGCACTTTGGCGGACGCAATGAAAGGCGCAGATATATTTATCGGCGTCAGCGGTCCCGGACTCGTTACCCCCGATATGGTTTCTTCAATGAATAAGGGGGCGATTGTAATGGCTATGGCAAACCCGACTCCCGAAATTATGCCCGACGAGGCAAAGAAAGCAGGCGCAGTCGTAGTAGGAACGGGAAGAAGCGACTTCCCCAACCAAATCAACAACGTTTTGGCGTTCCCCGGCATTTTCAGAGGAGCTTTGGACGTCAGGGCAAAGGAAATCAACGAGGAAATGAAGATAGCGGCGGCAGAGGCCATTGCTTCTTTAGTGTCCGACGAGGAACTTGAGCCCGACTATATTTTGCCTAAAGCTTTTGACGAAAGAGTGGGCAAGACGGTTGCAGCAGCGGTATCTAAGGCGGCAAGAGATACCAAAGTAGCAAGGATTTAACTTCTTAAATATCCGCACCGAATTGTTATTTTAACAAAATCGCTTATAAATTCAATAAATTGAGTTTTTTGCAAAAGGACGGAAAATTTTTAAATTAAAAATTGTTAAAAACAATAAAAAACAATAGGTTTATACCTATTGTTTTTTTATTTAACGTTTATCGGCTGTCTGTCCTTTTTGCCGTATACTAAAGGCGTAAATTTCAAACAGACATTTTTCACCGTCATAAAAGTTATTTAAACAGCTTGTTTAAACAAGACAAAGAGAAAATCGGGGAAATTATTTTTTGTCTTCATCATCGAAATCGTCTTCTTCTTCCTCGTCTTCGTCCTCTTCATAGTCGTTTATATCTCCGATTGATTCGTCGAAATCGTCCACTTCGTTTGAGGCTTCCTCTTCTTCTTCATCCTCATTCTCTTCTTCTTCGAGGAGACTGAGAGATATTTCGTCGTCGTCCACGTTGTCCTCGACAAAATCTCTCCAATCGTCGCCTTCTTCCTCTTTGTCCGACTTCTTGCTTTCCTCCTCGGCCTTGCGACATTCTTCACAAATTTCCTCGTCTTCGCCGAGATAGTTTATACGGCATTTGGGGCAAATCTTTTCTTCAAAGATGCTGTCGTCGAGGTCGTCGTCTTCAATAAGTTTCGCGTTTGTCTTTCCGAGTTCGACTTTGCAAACTTCGCAGTATTCCTCGTCTTCGGGAATATAGTTTAATTCACAGCGTGGGCACAGTTTATATTTCATAATTACCTCTTCGTTTTTTTACGATAAATATATACAGTAGTTTGTTAAAAAAATCAAGAGAATTTACATACTTTCTCGATTTTTTTATAAATTTTAAAAATCCGCACTATAACGCCTGTTTGACGGATATTTTGTCGGGCAGGCAAACAGAGTTGTTAAGTAAAACAAATTTACCGCCGACGGTTTAAAAAGTTTTGCGACTTTATAGGTTGTTTGCCGTTTGCCGAGTTTCATTTTTTATTTGACAGAGTTTTTTTTATGGTGTATTATATGGGAGCAATAAAAAATATGTGTTTAGAGGTTTATATGGCCGACCAGGAAAAATTTGTAAAAGAAATAGCAGACATGACTTCAGACTTCCCGCAGTGGTATACCGACGTCATCTTAAAGACGCAGCTTGTAGACTACGGTCCGGTAAAGGGAACTATGGTCATTCGTCCTTACGGATATGAAATATGGGAAAACATTCAGCACGAACTTGACCGCCGTTTCAAAGAGACGGGACATAAAAACGCCTATTTTCCGATGTTCATACCATACAGCTATCTTTTAAGGGAAGCGGAACACGTTGAGGGATTTGCACCTGAAGTCGCTCTCGTCACACACGTCGGCAATACCGAGCTTGAAGAAAAACTCGTCGTCCGTCCCACGAGCGAAACGATAATCTGCGAAATGTACAGCCGTTGGGTGCACTCATACAGAGATTTGCCCGTGCTCATAAACCAATGGGCAAACGTCGTCAGATGGGAAAAGACGACAAGGCCGTTTTTGAGAACGAGCGAGTTTTTGTGGCAGGAAGGGCACACGCTTCACAGAACGGAAGGGGAAGCGGTGGACGAAACGCTAAAAATGCTCGAAGTATACCGTGAGTTTATGCAAAACGTGCTTGCCATTTACGTTCTCACAGGCCCCAAAACGGACAGCGAAAAATTTGCGGGCGCCACGGCGACATACGGCATGGAGGCCATGATGCTGGACGGAAAGAGCTTGCAGGCGGGCACGAGCCACTATCTCGGACAGAATTTTTCAAAGGTGTTTAAAATAAATTATCTCGACAGCGACGGAACGCTCAAGGTGCCTTATTCGACAAGCTGGGGAGTATCGACAAGACTTATAGGCGCACTCATCATGGCGCACGGCGACCAAAGAGGGCTTAAACTTCCCCCCAAAGTCGCTCCTGTGCAAACGGTCATCGTCCCCGTTGCCGTTCATAAAGAGGGCGTTGCCGAAAAGGCGAAAGAGATTTACGAAACGCTCAAGAAAGCCGGTGTGAGAGTAGAACTCGATTCAAGGGAACAGTCGCCCGGTTGGAAATTCAACGAATGGGAAATGAAAGGCGTTCCCGTCCGCATAGAGATAGGCCCCAGAGATATCGAAAACAAAGTTGCAGTCATGGTAAGACGAGACACTCACGAAAAGACGACAGTGCCTCTCGATACGCTTTGCGATACCGTGTTAAAGACGCTTGACGCCGTTCAGCTGAATATGTTCGAGCAGTCTAAAGCGTTTACCACCTCGCATATAGTCGAGGTCAAAAATATGGACGAGCTTCAAAAAGCCGTTGACGAAAAAAAATTCGTCAAAGCCATGTGGTGCGGCTGCCCCGAATGTGAAGCCAAGATAAAGGCGATGACGGCGGCGTCGTCGAGAGTTATGCCTTTCGATCAGACTCCGATAGGCGACAAGTGCGTATGCTGCGGAAAGAAAGCGGATAAGGTGGTATATTTCGCAAGGGCGTATTGATGTGACTTTATAACAAAAAAGCGGAGCGTTATGGCGCCGCTTTTTGCTTTTATTCGACCGGGTATACATCAAAACGTATTTTGCCCGTTTGACTATAAAAAATCAATGTGATAGAATAGCAACTATGAAAAAGGCAGAACTTTTAGCTCCGGCAGGCAGCTTTGAAAAACTTAAGATAGCGTTTTTATACGGCGCCGACGCAGTATATGCAGGCGGAAAAGAGTTTTCGCTTAGAGCTTCCGCCGAAAACTTCACTTTGGACGAATTTGAAAAGGCGATAGAATATACCCACTCGCTCGGCAAAAAATTATACGTCACGGTGAACATTTACGCTAAAAATTCCGACCTCAAGGCGGCGGACGAATATTTTAAAAGGCTAAAGGAAATGGGAGCGGACGCCGTGCTGATATCCGACCCGGGACTTTTAAACTGCGCCTTGCGCCACGGACTCGAGGTGCATCTTTCCACACAGGCGAACACGCAAAACGTCGAGGCGGTAAAGTTTTGGGCAAGGCAGGGCGTAAAAAGAGTGGTGCTCGGCAGAGAACTGACATTGTCGGAGATAGCCGAGATATCAAAGGCGAGCGAGATAGAAACGGAAGTTTTCGTCCACGGCGCAATGTGCGTGTCGTATAGCGGTAGATGTCTTTTAAGCAACTTTTTTACAAACCGCGACGCAAATAGAGGCGAGTGCGCTCAGGTCTGCCGTTGGGATTTTACTTTAAGTCACGAAAGGCATTCGGATAAAAATCTCACGGTGACGGAGGACGGCAGGGGGACGTACTTTATGAACAGCAAGGATCTTATCCTGCTCAGGCACCTTCCCGAGCTTATCGAGTCTAAGGTGGCGAGCTTTAAGATAGAGGGCAGAATGAAAAGCGAATATTATCTCGCCACCGTCGTCAACGCTTATCGCAGGGCTATGGACGAATATTATTCGGCGGGGAAAATTTTAAACCTCGAGAAATACATTTCCGACATCGGAAACGTAGTCAATCACGGCTATACCGAGGCGTTTGCGCTTGGTGACAATACTGAAACGATAAATTATGAACAGTCGAAACAGCAGCCTAAAAGCGAGTTTACCGCAATAGCCGTATCCGACGGCGGCAAGGACGGAGTTACGGTTGAGATGAGAAACAGGTTCAAGACGGGTCAGACTCTATATCTTCTTTCGCCGAGCGAAAATCACGGCAGAAGTTTTAAAATAGATAAAATTGTAAATTCTAAAGGCGAGGAAATCGACGACGCTAAAATAGTGCAGGAAAGAGTGACTCTTTTCCCTCCTTTCGATTGCAAAGCCGGAGATATATTCAGAAGCTGAAGGATATCTTATGGCCGATAAATAATCGGCATCTTTTTTAACGGTGTTTTATACGGAGTAAAAGACAATCAAAGGCATAAACGAAAACAAGATGCCGAGTGACGGAAGACAAGAGGAGTCGCGATAAACCAATTGCCCGTTCAACTGATTGAGACGGTAAAATTTACGGAGATAAAATGAAAAAGACAAAAAAAGCCAACACAAGACAAATAGCCGTGATAGGAATGTTATTCGCTCTTTTAATAATTTTCGCTTTTGTCCCTATCAACATAATGGGAATACAGATTGCCGTTTTGCCTCTCATTGTCATTTTTATAGGCTGTCAGACAGAAGGGTTTAAGGTTGGATTTTTCCTCGGATTGGGTTACGGACTATGTTCTTTGATAAGTGCGTTTACGCAGGGCGCCAACATATTAGCGCCTATATTTTACAATCCTATGGTTTCGGTTGTCCCAAGAATGCTCATCGGAGTTACCTGTTATTTTTCCTACGTCGGACTTAAAAAGGGATTTCAAAGATGTTTTAAAAACAAAGAGTCGAGGGCGGCGGTAAGGTGGAATATCGTGCTTTCGAGCGCCATAAGTTCGGCGGTGGGAGTTATCACCAACACGCTTTTGGTGGTGGGAATGATATATGCGTTCAACGCAGGCGTCAACTACGGCGGAACGGTCATAGACGCAAACTTTTTGTCCGTGCTTATCGGCATTAACTTTTTGATTGAAATAGTCATAGCGGTAATTCTCACTCCGCCCATTGTGCTTACCCTTTGCGTTGCGATGAGAAAGGCGGGCGCAGAAACTAAGTCGGAAGACGCGGCAAATGTATACGAAGATAAAGCGTCTGAAGACGGCAAAGAGGACGTAGCGTTTGGCGAGACCGTAAGGGAGAATGCTCCCTCGGACGAAAAAGAGCAAAAATTGAATTTATCCGAAAGTGATGAATCCGATTTTAATCAGTCCGACGGCAACGAGTATAAAGGGAAACAAAAAAAAGATTAATCTTTTTAGCCGCTATCAAATTATAAACGGTTTGCCGACCTTATGTAATCACGCTATAACTGTTTGTCGGCAGACAAAGGCGAGCGTTTGCCGAGCAAGCCGTATTATAAAGTCACACCTTAAGCTTTTACGGCATAGAGTGACAGAGCCGAAAAACTGTCTTAAACAAATGCCGCAACCGTATAAGCGTTGTCGGGATATATCGAGGCAAAAAGTATGGTAAATTCAAAGGAAATATTTAATCGTAAAAATTTAAACGGCATAGAGTCCTCAAAGATATCCGAAGGCGGTTTAAAGAGGGAACATCCAAACGGAGCGCAGCTGTCGGTGGACGTCAGGTTTGTAAAATCGCTAAAGAGCATATCGGTTGTTTTTGCTATAATAGCCGCTATGTCTTTGGTTATAGCGTTGACGCTGTATTTCCGCCCCATGATGTTCGAGTGGGGAAAGAGCGGATATTTTTACATACTGTGGATATTGATATTCGTGTTTTGCGTAAGTTTTTCGGCAGTCAAGGGGGCGGAAGCGATATGTCACGATAAAAGGGGAGGAATTGCCTTATCGGAAGGCGTATTGTCGGGAAATTCGGGTTTATTTTGCCAAAAGGCGGTATCTTTAAATGCGGACAAGGTAGAAAGCTTTAAAATCAAACACTCGAGGTGGAGCGGATATACGCTGACGATAAACGGATATAAGTTTTATCACTACGTCTTGCCTTTCGAGTTTAAAGAGGTTTTGTTAAAAAACACTAAAAAATCAAACGAAGCGGAAGACTCAAACAGAATTTAGATAAGTAAAAATTGCCATATAACGGCAATTTTTCGTTTTTAAGCGGCAGTTGGTTGATTTTTTTAAAAAAAAGTAGTATTATACAAAAAATCGAAACGAGGTATTATGGTTTCAGCAATCAAAGAAACAGTTAAATATCCGATTTCCGATACCGCATATTTTGACGGCGGTTTAGTATTCGTTTTTAGATAGAGTTTTCAGTTTTGAAAACTCTATTTTTTATATTTCGGAATGTGTGGACATTCGGAACAATAGGGGATAAACAAAGCGCCCGAAAGGGGAGCAAATAAAAACGAAGGAGAAAACTATGCAACTTATCTATGACGTTGAAGACAAGCCGAAGGCAGGCAAACTTATCACGTTTGCATTGCAGCAGGTCTTGGCGATTATGG
>FR901028.1:257664-293766 GCA_000437555.1 Acidaminococcus sp. CAG:917
CCGCCGCTATACTCGGCGCAGGATTGGGAACAATTGTTTACTTACTCTTTACGAGATTCAAAAGCCCCGTGTTTTTGGGAAGCTCATTTGCGTTCCTTAACTCATTGGGCGTGGCGATGGCTTTCGGATACTGCGGCATTATCGTAGGTTCAATCCTCGCTGGCTTGGTTTACATAATAATAGCGATAATCATTCACTTTGCCGGCACCAAATGGGTCAGCAAACTTATGCCGCCCGTTATCATCGGACCTACTGTCGCTCTTATCGGTTTGTCGCTTGCAGGCAACGCAATGGGCGATATAGTCAAGGCAAGCGGAGACCTTGTGAACGGAAGCTACAACCTTTTGGGACTTCTTTGCGGACTTGTGGCATTTATCGTCATAGTGCTTTGCTCTTGCCAAAAGAAAGTGAAAATGATGAGGCTCATTCCTTTTATAATAGGTATAGGCGCAGGTTACGTGCTTGCCGCATTTTTCTCGATTTTCGGATACGTTTTCGACGTCAATTATTTAAAGATAATAGATTGGTCGCCTCTTGTTAACAATTTCTCGGTGCTCGGCGATTCGCTTGCATCTGCCGGTGACAAAGTTCAGGCATTTTTGACCTATCCCGACTTTGCGCTCATCGAAGGCATCAAAGAAATAGCAAGCGGTTCGACGACTATTCCGGGCAGCGTGTTGCTTGACGGAGCGGGATTTGCTCAGGTTGCGCTTGCCTTCATTCCCGTTGCGCTCGTTGTTTTTGCAGAGCATATCGCAGACCATAAAAATCTCAGCTCGATAATCGGACGCGACCTCATCGAAGGACAGCCGGGACTTAAAAGAACGCTCCTTGGCGACGGCGTAGGCTCTATCGTCGGAACGGTGCTCGGAATCTGCCCCAACACGACTTACGGCGAATCGGTAGGTTGTGTGGCTATCACCAGAAACGCTTCAATCCGCACCATATTCTTGGCGGCGCTCATGTGCATAATAATCTCTTTCATCAGCCCGCTTATGGCGCTTTTGCAGACTATCCCCAGCTGTGTAATGGGCGGCGTGTGCCTCACCCTTTACGGATTTATCGCCGTATCCGGACTTAAGATGTTCAAAGATATCGACCTCGGCGAAAACAAGAACTTGTTTGTCGTATCGGCAATCCTTATAGCGGGTATCGGCGGACTCGTAATTAAAATCCCTTATCAGATTGCCGACAACGGACTTGTCACCAACTTTATATCCATCACCTCAATCGCCACGGCTCTCATTTTGGGTATTATCACGCATGCCATAATAAACGCCGTCGAAAAGAAGCAGAATAAAGACGACGAGGCAATATCTTCGGGCGACGAGGTAGAAAGTCTTATCACGGGCGCCGTTGCTCCCAACGCCTCGTTTGAAATAAACGAGGAGGGCTCGGGCGAGGGCGGAGCCGAAATCTCGGAAGACGTCAAAGCGGAAGCGAACGAAAATGCGGTGCAGGAGAGTGAGGCGACAGCCGACAAGACAGCCGATGCGACAGCCGACGCTTCTGCGGAAACTTTTGTCGAAGAGCAACAGGCATCTGAAACGGCGAAAGAGGAAATACCTGCCGAGACCGTAAAGCCGAAGCGTGCTAAAAAGAAGACGGAAAATACAGAAGAATAATTAAACAGGATAAGGAGGCATTATGACGGACATTATGGAAAAGTACAAAAACGTAACTATATTCGATCATCCGCTCATTCGCCACAAAGTTGCTATACTTCGCGACGAAAACACTACTACAAAACAATTCCGTGAGCTTGTCGAGGAAATCACGACTCTTATGACCTACGAAAGTTTAAAAGACGTTCCCACAAAAAAAGTTATCGTCAAAACGCCGCTCGAGGAAACGGAGCAGAGCATGGTAGTAGACAATGCGGTGACAATCGTCCCTATTTTGAGAGCGGGACTCGGAATGGTAAACGGAGTACATTCGCTTTTTCCTACGGCAAGAGTGGGACATATAGGTATGTATCGCGATGAAGAAACATTAGAGCCCAAAGAATACTATTGCAAGCTTCCCGAGGGTATAGAAGACAGTATAGCGGTGGTTTTGGACCCGATGCTTGCAACGGGCGGAAGCGCGATAGCCGCTATCGATTTTCTGAAAAAGAAAGGCTGCAAACGCATTAAACAGATGTCTATAATAGGCGCTCCCGAGGGAATAAAGGCGCTTGCCGAAGCGCACCCCGACGTGGAGATATACGTTGCCACCTGCGACAGACAGTTAAACGAGCACGGATATATACTCCCGGGACTCGGTGATGCGGGCGACAGATTGTTCGGAACGAAATAATCTATAAGCCGTAATGTCTTTATATTCCCTTTTTATTAATTGCTTTATAGGGGAATCGGCGGTATAAAAGTTCAAAAGAGAGAAGCTTTGCTTCTCTCTTTTTATTTAAAGCGGCATACGACGGCAATCGAGCGGTTCGGATTAAATCAAAATTTAGAAGCGGCGTAATGCGTAAATTTTATATTGACGTAAATTTTCGGATGCATTCCGCATTGTATTTATTCTGCCAAGTGACTAACTCCTCTTACCGTGACGGCGAAAAAAAAAGTTTTAAACGCTTTAATAATGTTTTAATTTTTGCAGTTTAAAAATAAATTTGAAAGCGTCAAAAAAATTCAGGCGTTTCTTTTGTCGATTTCTTCGGATAGGCGGCGGTGTCTTGCCACGGCTTCCAGATATTTATGCCGCACCGTGTCGGAATATGCACTTTTATTTCCGGCTTCGTATAAGGAGCCTTTATCGTTTTGTCCGACGTTTTGTGCGTCCGAGTCGAAATTTGACACTCTGTTGTTTTGAACTATACTGTTTTGTCTGAAAAACTCGAAAAACATAGGCACCTCAAAAAAAGCATAAATATATTTGCTAAATTCGCTTTTATATTATATACTATACTAAATGTGTAAAAATGTTTCTTTAAGGAGAGGCTAAATGAAAAAAAAGGTCTTGATTATATTGGCTCTTGTCGTGGCGGCGTTATCCCTTTTCGTGCTTGCGGCTTGCAACGAATACGAGTGGGGCCCGATAAGCGGCGGCGATAAAAGCGGAAACGTTATGTCAAACGGGGGTTTTGCCGTAAAACAGGGCGATTGGGTATACTTTATAAACGGTTACGACAGCTCCTCCGGCATAGATAATACCTTTGGCAGCGTGACAAAAAACGGTATTTGTAGAATAAAGCAAAACGAGGACGGAACGTTTGAAGGTTCGGCGAAACTCGTTGTTCCCAAACAGGTTTATTGGGCAAATACTTCAAGCGGATTTGCCGTATACGGAAATTGGATATATTACGCCTCGCCTAACAACGACGAGGACAGAACGGGCACAGCCTCCACAACCAACCTTGACTTTATGAGAACAAGCCTTGACGGAACAATCACTCAACTGCTCTTTACGGCTTCTTCAAGGTCTTTGCAATATTGGTTTATGCCCAAAAGGATTGTAGTTTACAGCAATAACACGATTACCACGATAGATTTTACCGCCCTTAAAGAAACAAAAGAAATCTCCAAAGTCAGCGGAGACGTCGTTACGAGAAAAATAGCCGAAAACGTAACGAGCATTGTTTTTGAACCCGACAACGATTGGAACGGCTTGGCCACGTTGGGTGATTATATCTTCTATACCAAATCGGTAAAGGAAACTTATAAAAACTACAACGAACTTTACGCAGTTAAATACGACACGGGAAAAGTTACAAAACTTGCAACGTTAGATACTTATACAGCTGCAACAACCGTTACGTTAATCGACGGAGTATTGGAAAACGACAGTCAGATGACGCTTTTCTATTCAAAGAGTGAAGACGGCACGGCAAAAGGGCTGTTTGTCAATAAGATAGATTCTTCTTTGACCTGGAACGTTGAAACGGAAAAACGTCTGACTTCGGTAAGCCAAACTTCAATATATCCCGTCAGCTATGAAGACGGTGCGCTTGTTTCGGACAGCACCACGTCGTCGACGTATCTTTTGGACGGAACCGGCGACATCGAAAACGTATACGTCGACGCCAACAAAATCTTGAATTCATCGTCTTATAGCATAAAGAACGTATCCAAGGGCGCAGACGGCAATCTTTACGTCTACTATTGCGCATCGAGTGAGCCCAAAGCTCTTTATCGCATAAATCTTCGCCCCGGCGAAGGGACAAGCCCCAACGCGGTGGAAGTAATAACGGCAACGTTTAACGTGTCTTGGCTTTCGCTTGATTTCATAACTGACGGCGACCAGACCTGCGTATATTATTTCGACAGTAACGACTATAACTACGTTCACGCTTACAATCTTTCTTCGTTTGACGGCAATACCGTGGATGAAACCACGTTTATCGGTCAAATGACCAAGGCGGATAAAGAAGCAAAAGAAAAAGCAGAAAAAGAATAATCTTGTTTTTTACTATAAATTTTAAAATGCTACCTTATCGGTAGCATTTTCCGTAAAAAAAGGCACTTGTCGGCTTGCATATCAAAAAAATATGACGGCATAGGATAAAAGGTTTTATAGGCAGTTTGTTTTGCAAACAGTCTTAATCGATTAAAATGCCGATAACAAGGAGAAAAAGTGAAAACTATTTTTATAACGGGCGGAGCAAGGGGAATAGGCGAGGCGACGGTAAGACGGGCGATAGGCAAATATAACGTGGCTTTCAGTTATTTATCGAGCGAGGACAGGGCAAAAGCTCTCGAAGCGGAGCTTGGCAAAAAAGGCGCGATATTTGCCGTAAAGTGCGACGTTTCCGACCCCGACAGCGTGAAAGAGGCGGTTGCCGCAGTATTAAAACGATTCGGGAAAATAGACGTTGCCGTTTTAAACGCAGGTATATCGTATCCTAAAATGCTTTGCGATATGACTTCAGACGATGTTAAAAGGACAATGGACGTAAACTTTTACGGCGTGTTTAACGTGACAAAAGAAATTTTGCCCGCAATGATATCGCGCAAGAGCGGAAAAATAATTGCGATATCTTCGATGTGGGGCGAGACGGGAGCGAGTTTAGAGTCGGATTATTCCGCTTCCAAAGCGGCGGTTATAGGTTTTTGCAAGTCGATAGCAAAAGAGGTGGCTTTGTCAAATATAAACGTAAATGTCGTTTCCCCGGGAGTTATTAAAACCGATATGTTAAAAGGATATTCAAAAGAAGAGCTTAAAGCATTAAAAGAGGAAATACCGCTGTCGAGGCTGGGTACGCCCGACGACGTTGCAGATGCGGTAATGTGTTTTGCCGACGGATTAGATTATGTTACGGGAGAGGTTTTAAGAGTAAACGGAGGATTTATCTGTTAAATTTCAAGTCAATTATTTTAAAAATTTTCCACTGACTTTAATCGAGCGTTTATCATGAGCAATCGGAGAGAGCGATTGCTTGAGCGGTAAACACGGTTTAGATATAAAAATACAGACGAGATTCAGTGCGTTTTAATTTGAATAACTAAAATTCGACAAACGGTTCGGTGCGGGAATATGCGGAAAATAATATAAACGGACGAATAAAATCGGGCGAAAAAGGGCGGTAAAAAACGCCCTATTTTCAACGGAACGTCATAGCACGGAAAATAGCAGAAAAAACACGAAAAAACGATGAAAATGCACAAAAACGGTATCATTTTATATAAATAAATTGCGTTTTTGTCGATAAATGCGGGCAAAAATAAAAATTAACTTCTTTAACTTTTTTGTATTGACACTAAAAATATAATTAGGTATAATTATCATACCTTAATTTTAAACAAAATTCATAGGAGGATTTATGAAAAAGCTTAGTTTTAAAACAGTGGCGCTAGTAGTTATGGCTTTGATTTTAGTCTTCGCTTTGGTTGCTTGTGGCGAAACCACAACTACCGGTGGCGGCGGCGGAAGCAGCCAAAAATATACCGGTGCCGACTATTTTACCACTTTGACAGAGTCTGTCAAGTCAATCGGTAAAGACCCCATTGAAGCAAACGAAGATATTCAAGCAAGCATTGCTCTTAATTTAGCTTTGCAAGCGGACGGTATCGCTGACCTTGACCTCAGCCTTCTTCTCGACGTGGTTTATGACCGTGCGGAAAACGGCGTTGGCAATACGTTCAGCGCGGCACACATCGCTATCGTTGACAACAACGGCTCCTTGACCAGCGTAGGTCAAAATATTATCGCAGCAAACTATTATATTAATGACCCCACAAAGCTTTATCTTGAGCTTTGCAATGAAAAAGTCGTCTTGTCTTTTGACGCAACAGGCGACGGCAACCAAGGTTTTGCCACATATCTTACAAACTTCCTTACCTCGACCTTTACGGCAGGTTTGTTTGAAGGACTCAGCATCGACGGCATGATTGAAACGGTCGTTGAAACTTTCGGTCCCGATTTTGCAATCGACAACCTCGCTACCGCAATCGGTTCGCTCTTCGGTTTCGACCTCAACGAATTGATTGAAATGGCGGCAGACCTTCTCGGTTTGGAAGGCGACGTTGCAAACCTCAACGGACTTTTGAGCGCGGCAGGCTCTTTGCTTATTGCCGACGGCTCTGTTAAAAAGACTACTGAAGGCACTTCCACTGTTTGGGAAGCAGCTCTTTCCGGCACTGTTACCAACCTCGTAGGTGAAATCGCTTCCGGACTTTTGGACGGACAAAGCGCTATCAAACTCATCACAAAAGTTGACGCAGAAGGCGGTATTGAAAACTTTGCAATCACCGCAAACACCGCTCCTTTCGGCAATGAAAACCCCGTTCGTTACAATGCAAAGGTTGCAATCGACAAATTTGAAATCAAAGGCATCGGCAACGCAAACGGTTCCGAGCTTGAAATCGACAAGAGCGAATACAGCGAAGATTACACCGTAGAAGCCAACCTCTCCGTAGGCGTTGAAGAAGGCCTCGTTAAACTCACTTTTGACGCTTTAAACAGCTTGCCCGATCAATATGACGACGGCAGCTACAGCTTCAAATATATCGCAACCGAAATGGGCAAATCCGCATTGCTCACTTCCGACAGCATCACAATGCCCGCAGGTACCGAAATTGCAGGAAACCTCGATATCAGATTCCTCGGCAAAATCGCTCTTTTGAACAACGACTTCACTCAGGCTTATGCCGATATCCATTACAACGATGAACTTATCGCTAAAGCAATCTACACTCAGGATGCAAGCGGCGTTGGCACCGTTCAGATTCAAATTGCACAATATGATAAAAAAGGCTACATCAAGATGGTCCGCGACAACCTCATCATCATGGCAATCGAATATTTCTACAATGCCGAAGATAAGGCTGAATACGATAACTATACCACTCTTCTCGGCGACCTCTTTGCCGCTCTTGAAGACGGAGACGTCAAGAACATCGAGTTTGCAGGCCTCAAGCTTCAACCCATGTTCCAAAGCCTCTTCTTCAACGACGACGTTCAGACTGCAGCATCGGCTGAAGACATGTTGTTCTTAAACGTTGTCAAAGTTGAAGAGAAAGCTCTCTCCGACGTATTCGTAAAAGTTCCTGATGCTGACAACCAATACAAGAAAGTTATCGAAGTATTTGATTCCGCTCAAGCGAACGCTGACGGCAAGATGGCTGTGGCAGGACCTGCCGGCTCGCAGTTTGAAGGTAAATTCGTTATCTACGATTATATCTCGAAAGAAAATCAAGACGATATCGTTTATAACTATGCACAGCTCTTTGCAATCTATTCAAGCCAGGATATAACCTTGGATGACTCATATGTATCAAGCTTCAACATTTCCGCTATCTTCACAACCGTTACCAACGCTCTTACCTATGCGGCGGAAAACAAGCAGTTCAGCCTCGTTTCCATGGGCGGTTTGTGGAATACGCTCTTCGCTTATTCTGATGGCGACGTTGCAAGCGGAGACGGAATTCTTGAAAACACCGATTTCGGTCCTTTCGGATATAAGATTATGGGTATTTTGAATACCGGCGCAATCGTTTCCGGAGGATATATTACAGGTTATGAATCAATCTCCAACGCTGAAGACCTCTATGCTATCGTATACACGCTCAGCAACGACGTCATCAAGCGTTATACCGACGCAGGACTTGTTCCCACCGTTAAAATAAGTCAAAAAGATAACGGTCAATTCGTTTATAACAAAAATTACGTTCTCGTTCCTTACGTTTCGGCAGATGACGAAGCAGGCGAATATCCTGCTCCCGACGAAAGATGGGATATCGAATACGTCTATGAAGCCGTCAACGGCACCGACGTATTCTATCAGACCAGCGCTACAATTTCTAAAGAAATGGCTCTTATGATTTGGGGTATCACAGCAAACGATATCACCGCCGATGAAGTTTGGCAGATAATGTCTGATCATGGCTATACCGGACAAGACTACTCCGACAACGGAGCAATCTCCAAAGCAACGCTTCAGGGTATTTTGGACGAGCTTTATAACCAAGGTATTGTAAAAGAGCTTCTCGATATGTTCCAAGGCAGCTCTATCATTGAAGGCGTTACCAACGGAAACGAATTCTTCGATACCTTGCTCGCTTACGACGCGAAAGTTGTTTTGAAACCCGCAAGCGATTCTCTCGGACTCAGCGTTCAGATTTTGGACAGCGAAGGAGCAGTTCTTGCCAGCGCAGAGCTCGGTCTCAAAGTTATCGGTAACTCGACCGAACTCGAAAGTTTGGTAGCAGGCTTCGGCTCGTTCACCGCTGAACTCAGCGTTGACTGCTCAGTCTGGATGCCGTAAAACTAAAACTAAGCTTTGAGCTTAAATAAAGACAGGCGGCCTTAGGCCGTCTGTTTTTTGTTGCTTTTTTTTAATAAATAAATTATAATCACATTAAAGTTATTTTGTATTGAGTTATTTGTTGGAGGACTTATGGCAAGACTATTGACGGACGAAAAACGTATCACGGATTTTTTCGCTTGCGACGTGTTTGACGATAAGGCTATGAAGGCTTTTATGTCAACCGCCGACTATAACGCTTTTGTCGAGGTTATACAAAACGGAAAGGAACTCGACCGACAGCTTGCCGACAAGGTCGCCGACGCCATGAAAGAGTGGGCAATGTCTAAGGGCGCGACTCACTACACTCATTGGTTTCAGCCTTTGACCGACGCTACTGCGGAAAAGCACGACGCGTTTATTTCGATAGACCAAAACGGAAAGACCATCTTGGAGTTTTCGGGCAAAAACCTAATGAGAGGTGAAGCGGACGCTTCGAGTTTTCCCTCGGGCGGACTGAGAGCTACTTTTGAAGCAAGAGGCTATACAATCTGGGACGTCACTTCTCCCGCTTTTATTAAAAAATCAAACGGCGGTGCAGGCGTGCTATGTATTCCGACGGCGTTTTGCTCGTTCGGCGGTGAGGCTCTCGACAAAAAAACTCCGCTTTTGCGTTCCATGGCGGTACTCGATAAAGAGGCGAGGCGTCTTTTGGAACTTATCGGAAAGCCTTGTAAATCCGTATCCCCGAACGTGGGCGGAGAACAGGAATATTTCTTAATATCCAAAGAGGCTTTCAACAAACGCGACGACCTCAAGATAACGGGCAGGACATTGTTCGGTGCGCTTCCTCCAAAAGGTCAGGAAAAAAATGACCAATACTATGCCAAAATAAAAGAGGACGTGCTCGACTATATGGCGGACCTCAACGAAAGTCTTTGGAAGCTCGGAATTACCGCAAAGACGCAGCACAACGAGGTTGCTCCGTCACAGCACGAACTTGCACCTATATTTACTTCCGCCAATATTGCCACGGACCAAAATCAGCTTATTATGGAAACAATGAAAAAAGTGGCAGACCGTCACGGGCTTAAATGCCTGTTGCACGAAAAGCCGTTTGACGGTATAAGCGGAAGCGGTAAGCACAATAACTGGTCGCTATGCACGGACGACGGCAGGAACCTGCTTTCTATGGGCAAGGACGAACAATCCAACCGCACGTTTCTGCTTTTCTTTATGGCGGTAATTGCCGCTGTCGACGATTATCAGGATTTACTCCGTATGAGCTGCGCAAGCGCGGGTAACGACAGACGTATAGGCGGACATGAGGCTCCGCCGGCGATTATATCCGTTTACGTAGGAGATAAAGTCAGTCAGATACTGAGCGTTATTGAAAATAAAAACGGCGAGTTTAAAAACATAAAAGAATACCTTGAAATGGGCGTAAAGACTATGCCTAAACTCAAAAAGGACGATTCCGACCGCAACAGGACGTCCCCCTTTGCTTTTACGGGAAACAAATTTGAATTTCGTATGGTCGGCTCGCAACAGACTCTTTCTACGCCCAACGTTATTTTAAACACCATAGTGGCGGACGCGCTTTGCCGTTTTGCCGATAAAATCGAGGCGGCAAAGGGAGAGGAACTTGATTCCGTTTTGTCTAAAATAATATACGACGAGTATATGGCGCACAAGCGCATAATCTTTAACGGCAACAATTATTCGAGTGACTGGACGGAAGAGGCGGCAAAAAGAGGGCTTTATAACCTCACCAACGCAGTAGACGCTTTCGAGGCATTAAACCGCAAAGAAGTCAGAACTCTGTTCAATAAATACGGCATTTTTAATGACGTGGAAGTTGCCGCAAGATATCGCATTTATCTTACCGACTATTGTCAGACGGTAAACATAGAGGCGAGAACGGCGCTGTCTATCGCCAAAACGTGCATTTTGCCGAGAGCCATGTCATATCAAGGTGACCTTGCGATAAAGGCAAACGCCTTGGGGACACTCTCATGCGGAAAAATACAGCTTAAGAAAATTAAGACGCTTGAGAAGTATATAAGCGATTTCGATAAGGCAATAGACGAACTCGAGGTTGCCACTAAGACGGCGCAAGCAACGTCCGACCTCAAAGAAAAGGCGGTTGCTTGCCGTGACCTTATTATTCCCAAACTTGACTCGCTCAGAGTGATAGCGGATGAGATGGAACTTATTTGTGACAAGAACGTATGGGGAAGACCAAATTATCAGGATATTCTTTTTAGGGATTAAACAATGAAAGATAAAGAAGAGAAGAAGAAAAAACGCTTCAGATTTTTCGGACGAAAAAAAGATGAAGAAGAAACGGAAGTAATAGCCGAAGAAAATACGGAACAGACTGCGCAAGAGGAAGAACCTTTTGTCGAGCCCGAACCCGAACTCGAACCGGTGGATTATTATGAGTTTATGGAAACCACTTCCAAAAAAATGGAAATTCACAAGGCAAGAGTCGCCGGAAGCTGGGGTGAAAAGCGAGCCGCCCGTATGATAAGGGACGACTCAAACGCCCTTTTGGGTATTCCGTCGAGGCTTGAACCGTTTTACAGCAGAGAATTTAAAGGCAGACCGTGTTTTATCGTGCTCGGAGTTTTGTATGCCGTGTGCTATGCGCTGTTCTGTCTTTCTTTCGCTTCAAACGGACCGTTCGGTATAGCACTTTCACTCATTGCCACTTTGGGCATCATAGTTTCTTGGGTATTCTTGTTTTTGCTTTACGTCGGCTATCCTTCCGTGCAAAAACTGCTCGTGAAAAAAGTATCGTATAACGTGCTGTCGACGATAGAGCCTAAAGAAGAATGCAACCGCAATCTGATTATCTCGTCAAACTACGATTCGCAATACGGCAATCATTTCAAAATTTCGGACAAATTCAGATTTTGGATTATTGCCTGTTCGATGTTTTCAATTCTGTTTTTCATAGTGTTCAATCTGCTCAGAATATTCCTCGGCGCAGGCAACACCACGGTGATTGCCGTTTTGATTGTAGTATCCGCAATAATCTGCGTGCCGTCCATTTTGGTGCTCATACTCACTTTTTCGCTTAACAAAAACAAGGTGGAAGAAAATAACGGTTTTTCCACGGCAGTCGCCATGACGGTTGCAAGGTATCTCATTGACGAGAAAAAAATTCCGTCCGATATGCGAGTATCCGTTGTTTCGTTCGGCGGTGAAAACGCAGGTCACGACGGAGCAAACGCTTTTGTCAAAAGGCACGCCGATACCGATATGTTTAAAAACGCAACTATGATAAACATAGGCGATATTGTCGAGAGGAAATATTTTGTAGCGACGGTTGACCCTGTGCATAAGCATACCTTTGACGAAAAGCTTGTCGACCTCGCTAAAGAAGTCGCAACAGCTCAGGGGATTGAACTTAAGTCGGAAGGGAAAAACTTTGGCGTGCTGACGGGATATGCCGCAACCGCTTTTGATAAGGCTGGCGTTACGAGCGTTACCGTATCGGCAAGGGACAGGAATCCTTTCAGAGAAATTACCGAAGAGAACGAAGAAATTTCCGACGTGGTAAAGGATATTTTTAAACTTACTATAGGAATAGTCGAAAAAATCCGGGAGGAATAATTGAAAGAAAAAAGTTTTTTAGACGAGGCGCGTTGCGACCTCGTCGTTTCAAAAAAGGTTCTTGCGATAAATTATGTAAAAACAAAGTGCAAACGCTATTTTATAGACGCTTTCACGGGTATGGCGCAGGGATTGTTCTGCACTCTTATAGCCGGCACAATTTTGGGGCAGATAGCTTCATGGTGCGGCACCAACGCTTTTGCCACTGTCTTAAACTATATCGCATCGATTGCCAAAACAATGATGGGGGTGGGCATCGGCATAGGTATGGCTCACAAGCTGGGTGCGAAACCGCTGGTCATATTTACGGCGGCAGTAGTAGGTTTTATAGGTGCGTGGTCGGGCTCGCTTGTTGACGCTTTGACAAAAGGCACGGCTTTTACCCTTTCGTTAGGGGCTCCCGGAAATCCGATAGGCAGTTACGTCGCAGTGCTGTTTGCTCTTGAAATCGTAAAACTTTATGCCGGCAAAACAAAAATAGATATTGTGCTTGTCCCTCTTTCAATGATGATTTTGTGCTTTGGAGGAATTTTTCTTGCTTGGCCGTTCATCAAACTTATCGATTTGTTAGCTCAGCTCATAGTGCTTGCAATAAGCGCGGGTGTTGCCTTTAAAATTATTGTGGGTATTTTCGTATCCGTCGTAATGGGCATACTTTTAACGATGCCAACGTCGAGTGCGGCAATATGGGTGGCGATTGCAACTTCCGCCACGGCTGTTGCGAATCCCGAGCCTTTCGGTATCGCAGGCGGCGCCGCGGTGGCAGGGTGCGCCGCTCATATGGTAGGCTTTGCCGTCGCCTCGTTCAGAGAAAACGGTTGGGGCGGACTTATCTCGCAAGGTATAGGTACGAGTATGCTTCAAATTCCCAACATTATGAAAAAGCCCGTCATTATGCTTCCCGAAATTATCGCAAGCGTGTTTGCGGGTCTCGTTGCTGTGCTAATTGATTTGCGCTGCAACGCAACGGGCGGCGGTATGGGCACCAGCGGACTTGTCGGCGTTTTCGGAACGATAGACGCGTCAATGGCAGTCGGGCTTGAAACATATAAGCTTGTTTTGGGAATTGCGCTATGTCTTTTCGTCATTCCTGCCGTGGTAAGTTTTGCGGTTTCCGAGATTTTGAGAAAGACAAACGTAATTAAATTCGGCGACCAATCTTTAGACGATTAAAATAAAAAATTTAAAAAAGCCTCAATAGTGAGGCTTTTTTTATAAGAGCAATTGAATTTTTATAATTTTTAAAACCGTTCTGCGACTGTTCCCCGAGATATAAAAAATTTAGCTTCAGGACATAAGCCGAGGCAGGATTCGATAAACTTCGGTTTTGCAGATTAATGAAACGCTAAAAGCTGAAAACGGGGAATTTTATCTTTGAGAGGTCCTCGTTTATTTGTTCCCTTTTTTCTTTGGGCAATTTTTCGACGTAGTCGGTAAAATGTTTTTTGCCAAAAGCGAAAAGCTCTTTTGTCGAAAATTTGACAAGCTTGTTTAAACTTATTCTCTCACCGTTAAGTTTTGCGATATCCTGTAAAATCAGCAAAGTATTGAGTTTGTTTTGAGATATACCGTAAGTTTTCATGAGAGTTTTTACGTGGTCTGACGACATACCCGTTATCGGTTTAGAGGGGTTAAAATCTTTTTCGTAAAACTCAATGAGTTCTCTTGTGACAAGGTCAAAAATATCGTTTATCGCCGAGGGATAACATTCAGACATACTGTAGACCTCGCTGTCGCACTGGTCGGCATAGGTGACCGTCGTCTTTTTGAGCGCCGTGCTTACAAACAGCGGTGTGACGCAAAGCAATAAAACGAATACGGAAAATATAAATTTTTTCATAAAACTCCTTTTGCTTTAGTGTTTTATTGAAATTTAAAAATATTCAAAAAAACGTATATACTATTGATTTTTAGACAAAATTTTGATATAATGACTAAGGTTATTTGAGAATAACTCATTTTTTTTACGCTTTTGGAGCCTCATAATTACAAATAAAGCGTAAAAATTTGGTTTTTTGCACTTGACTATTGTGTTGATATGATATATAGTTAGGGGCATTATGGGAGGCAAAAATGAGAAAAAAATTATTCGATAAAGTTTTGTCCGTTGCAAGCACGCTTATCGCTCTGATTTTCGTCGTAGTTTTACTTGTGACTATTTTCGGCGGTATAGACGTTAAAGATTTTCAGAACACACTCGTCAAAGGACTGTTTTTGGCGTTTGCGGCCATTTATCTCGCCACTTCGATTGGCGCAATGATATATGTTTTTATGGACAGCGACGCATTAAAGGACGTTATTTTAAACAGTGAAAACGGGTCGAATACACGTTCGTCATCAGCCGTTATTAAAAAGATAGTCAAAAAGAGTATGGCAGAGGTCGAGGGCGTAAAATGTCAAAGGATAGGGCTTGTTTCCACTGAATACGGCGTCCGCCTCAAAGTGGCAATCAAAATAACGGGCAGAGAAATTCAACAAACCAGCATTTATCTCAAGTGTCTTTTGGAAGATATGTTTTTAAAGACGCTCGGATATAAATTTTATTCTATCGACTTTAAAATAAGCTCGCTCAAAACCGATTACGTCCCCAAAAAGGAAGCAATTGAAGATAAAGCGAAACAAATATACGAAACGATAAAGCCTGAGGCAGATACGCCCGAAGTCTTGAACGTTTCGTCCGAATCCGAAACAACTACAGAGCAAACGGAATCGGAAGAATAATTCAGGGGGGAACATTATATGAAAGAGTATTTTGTAACAAAAGAACATTTAGAATCTATGAAAGAGAGGCTTGAGTATCTCAAGGTTACGGGAAGAACTCAGGCGGCGGAAAAAATCAAGGCTGCAAGAGAGCTTGGCGACCTTTCCGAGAATGCGGAATATGACGCCGCAAAGGAAGAGCAAGGGTTTATCGAACAGGAGATAAGAGAGCTTGACGAAAAGATTTTGCACGCTGTCATAATAGAAGAAAACGCTACTTCCGATACCGTTTCCATAGGAAGCACGGTTACCGTCAAGTTTATCGACGACGGCGTCGAGGACGACGAGGAGATAGAGTATTCCATTTTGGGCACTACGGAAGCCGACGTTTTAAACAACAAAATATCCAACGAATCGCCTTTGGGTAAGGCGCTTATAGGTAAAAAGGTGAATGACATCATTGATGTCGAAACTCCTAACGGTGGCAAGGTTCAATATAAAATCGTAAAAATTAAATAATGTAAAGGGCAGTCGTCCACAGGCTTAAAGCCATGGACGTCTTGTCTTATAAGGGGCATTTAAGTTTAAACCGTGTTTTGCCTAAAATACGCAGGTAAAATACAATTTAAGGTCAATAGCTAAGTCGGAAAGTATGCGTTTAAGATTTAATCGCAAACGATTTAGCCTTAGCCTTAGGCAGATACTAAACTCAAACATAAAGTCAAACATAAAAATTATCTTTATTTAAATTAATGTTTAAATTTATTATGTTGCTTTTGCCGCTTTCGCGGCTATAAATAAAACGACAGAAAATTTCTCAATACGACGATATTTCGTTAAATTAAAATTGAGATTGTGGAGCATTATGGACGAACAAAAAGAGCTTACCGAATCCGAAACTTTAGAACTTGTCAAAATCAGAAAGGAAAAACTTTCCTCGCTTGTCGAGGCAGGCAAAAATCCTTTTGAAATAACAACTTTTGACAGGACGGCGACGACAAAAGAAATTAAAGAAAACTTTGAAAAGTTTGAAAATCAAACGGCAGTCGTGGCAGGTCGTCTTATGTCTAAGCGCATTATGGGAAAGGCAAGTTTTGCCCATATAATGGACGGCGACGGAAAACTTCAAGGTTATTTCAGCCGTGACGACTTAGGTGAATCCGAATATGCCGATTTCAAAAAATTGGATATCGGAGATATCATAGGCATTGAAGGATTTATTTTTAAGACCAAAACCGAAGAAATTTCCATTCATGCCAAAAAGGTTACGTTGCTTGCAAAGTCGCTTTTGCCGCTCCCCGAAAAATTCCACGGTTTAAAAGACCCCGACCAACGTTTCCGCAGGCGTTACGTTGACCTTATCGTCAACCCGGAAGTAAAAGAAGTTTTTGTAAAGCGCAGTAAGATAATTTCCACCATAAGGGAAGTATTGGACAAAAAAGGTTTTATCGAAGTGGAAACGCCTGTGCTCAATACCTTGGCAGGCGGAGCAAACGCAAGACCGTTTATCACTCATCATAACACGCTCGACATCGATATGTATATGCGTATAGCAACCGAACTTCATCTGAAGCGTTGCATAGTCGGCGGTTTCGAAAAAGTTTACGAGTTAGGCAGACAATTCCGCAACGAGGGTATGGATACGCGCCATAATCCCGAGTTTACCACAATAGAACTTTATCAGGCATACGCAGATTATCACGATATGATGGATATCACCGAGGAGCTTTTCACTGCGGCGGCAAATAAAGTTTGCGGCGGGCTCGATATAAATTATCAGGGACAGCAGATAAGCCTCAAACGACCGTGGGAGCGTCTCACTATGGTGGAGGCAGTCAAAAAATATACGGGGCTCGATTTTGAGAAAGGAAACCTTAAAGAGCTTATCAAAAAGGCAAACGATATGGGTCTCGATATGCCGTCGGATACATCTTGGGGCAATGCTCTTTATAAAGCGTTTGACACTTTTGTCGAGGAAAAACTTACGGGACCTGTTTTCATAACCGATTATCCCGTCGAGGTCAGTCCTTTGGCTAAAAAGAAAAAGGACGACAAAAGACTCACCGAAAGATTTGAATTTTTCCTCTTTGCAAGCGAAGGCGGAAACGCATTCAGCGAGCTTAACGACCCGATTGACC
This sequence comes from Acidaminococcus sp. CAG:917, assembly GCA_000437555.1. Taxonomy (GTDB): domain Bacteria; phylum Bacillota; class Clostridia; order Christensenellales; family CAG-917; genus CAG-917. The sequence goes on from FR901028.1 coordinate 274,807, forward strand.
AAAGAGCGAGGTTTGAACAGCAGATGCTCAACAAGGCAAAGGGCGACGAAGAAGCTCAACCATACGACGAGGATTTTTGCAACGCTCTCGAATACGGTATGCCTCCGACAGGCGGTCTCGGCATAGGTATCGACCGTATGGTTATGTTTTTGGCCGACAGCGCTTCGATAAGGGACGTTTTACTTTTCCCGACTATGAAGCCTTTAAAAGAAGCAAGGGGCAAAGACTCGGATAATAAGACTGAGGAAGGGGCAGACGTTAAAAGCGAGCCTGAAAAAATCGACTTTTCCAAAGTGGAAATCGAGCCATTGTTCAAGGAATTCGTTGATTTTGAAACTTTCAGCAAATCCGATTTCAGAGCGGTTAAAGTGCTGGCCTGCGAAGCAGTTCCCAAATCGAAGAAACTTTTAAAGTTTACTCTCGATGACGGAAGCGGCGAATCCAGAACGATTTTAAGCGGTATTCACGAATATTACGAGCCCGAGGAGCTGGTAGGGAAAACTTGTATCGCCATAGTCAATTTGCCGCCGAGAGCAATGATGGGTATAGACTCATGCGGTATGTTAATATCCGCCGTTCACTCGGAAGAGGGCAAGACTAAACTTCATCTCCTTATGGTGGACAATCGTATTCCCGCAGGGGCGAAACTCTATTAAAAACAGCGTTTTGCAAACTCTGCTTGCACTTTTGCTCAACTCGTTTTCCGTTAATATTAACGCGCTTGCCGTCAAAATATTACGTCAACGCACGAACACAAATTGTTATATCTGAAATAGGCACTCCTCATTGTCGGGACTGCCTATTTTTATAGACTTATAGGGCGATAATAGCATAACCTTTATAGAGAATAAAAATGAGAAGAAAAGACAGAGAAATAGTTGATTTCAGCAAAATAGAAAAAATAATTTCGTTAGCCGGATATTTGCACTTGGGAATGTACGACGAAGGATATCCCTATGTAGTCCCGCTTCATTACGGTTATTTTTTCGAGAACAAAAAGCCCGTGTTTTTTGTACATTGCGCAAAAGAAGGTCATAAATTGGAATGTATTAAAAAGAATAACAACGTATTTGTGGAAATTGACAGAGCGGTCAATATCATAGCGGCGGATACCCCTTGCAAATACGGAGCCGAATACGAGTGCGTTATGTGCCGAGGCAAAGCGACTGTCCTTACCGACGAAGAGGAAAAGCTCAAAGGTCTGAAGCTGCTTATGAAAACGCAAACGGGAAAGGATTTTGAAATTCCTGCCGTTTCTGCGGAAACGGTAACCGTCATAAGAATTGACGTAGACTCCTATTCCGCAAAGGCAAGGGTGAAATAAATAATCTTTGAAAACTCGGCGGGGCAACCGTTTCCGCAGAAAAAACCGTTGCCGCAATCATTTAATGTAAGTGCCGAATTCTTAAAATTTAAAACGCCGCCGCATTTGCGGCGACATTTATTTATAACATAGATAGATGTTGACAAATCGGCGGATATATACGGGCAAGAGCCAAACGCCGTTTAATTATATGACCGCTTTGCCGTTTAGCCAAGAATTTAAATTTAATCCTCGGTTGTATTTTTTAAAGCAGTCCGACAGGTCGGAAAAAGTAGCTATTTTAAATTTGTAAGTTTCGTAAAATTTCTGCATCGCTTTTTTGAATTTCCTTTCGCCTAAAAGGTCAAATACGTAACTGAACATCAACGCCCCTTTGTCATACGAAATGACTATATATTCGTTTGAAGAATTGAAATCCGACAGCGATTTTGACATTGTTTCATTAAACGTTATACCGTTTGCTTCGGCGTATGCTTTATATACTGCATAGCTCAGCTTATGGTTGCCGATAACTGACGCATATTTTTCCTTGTTGCCGTTTGCTTTGAAATAGTAGGCGGTGGAAAACTCCGCCAAACCCTCATCGACGAATGCTTCGCTTGTCTGGAGAGTACCGACGGTCTCATACCACCATTGATGCGCCGTTTCGTGAACGACAGTCAGTTCAAGATATTCATCTGTGAGATTATCCGAAATAATCGACATAGAAGAATACTCCATGCCCATTGCGACGAAAGGAGATTGCACCACGGTATAGGTTTCGTAAGGATATTTCCCGAAAGCGGAACCGAAAGTCTTTATTGCATTTTGCGCTATGCCCAAAGTTTTGGCAGGTTCGGCATCGTCGTAGTATAAATATTTAATTTCGATGCCGTCCGTCGTCTTTGAAAGTGCCATAAAAGATTGCGACAGCACCATTCCGAAATCCCTCGTGTTTTTTGCGGTAATCTCAAAAGTCTTTTTGCCGTCCGACTGCGTTTCATCCGTTATCTTACCGCTCGATGCCAAAACAAAGTCGTCGGGCGCTGTCAGCGTAACAAAAAAGTCCTGCACGTCGGCGACATAAGGGTCGCCGTAAGCAGAATACTTCGTTTCAACGAATTCTCCTTTAATTATCGGACATACCACGGGGTAGAGCGAACACAGGTTTACCGTTTTTTGCGTGACGCCGAGTCTTCCGTTGCATTTTGGCAGGGTGACAGTGTATTTTATAGAAAAATCGATTTTTTCGCCGCTCGCAGTGGAAGGAATGTTTACGGTTAAGACCTGTTCGTTTTCGCTGAGCGAAAACTCTGCCTGATTGCCGCTTACGGTAAGTTCGTCTATCTCGATTTTGCCGTAACTTATTCCGTCATAATACGCCTCGCCCGCATCGGTTATAGTAAAGGCGTTCCGTTTATAGGCGTTGGCGTAAAGCATTATTTTGAGCGTATCAAGCGGTTTGGTTTCGTTGTTGACATAACATACGTTCTGCACTCCCTCTACTGTCAAATCGCCGTCATACGAAAGATTGATATCATAAACGGCGTTTGTTCGGGTTTCCGTTTCTGCGTTGCAAGCGACAAGGATTCCTATGAGGCAGATAAACAAGAGGGCGAATATTAAAAATCTAAGTTTTTTCATTTTTCCTCCGTCAGCTCACCGAGTGCACTGCAAGTTCAACAAGCTTTCCGTAGTTCATTGCCTTTTCCACCGTCTCGAAAGTAACGACTTCACCTTGCCTGATAATTAAATCGCCGTTGTAGGAAAAGATATTTTGTTCCACTTTTCTGCCGAGCAGGAAGTGATAGTCGCTGATTATTCTTTGGGGGGTGGGATATCCGTCGTAGGTTAAACGGCTTTGCGCAACGTTTTCGCCGGGATTATCGCCGTCGGATATATTACCGTTTAAATCCTGTGTCGCCTTTAATGTGGAAAAATATTTAAATTTCAAGCCGTCAGTCTTTCCCTCATCCGTTTCGGGTAATAAGTCAGACTGATTGTTCTTGTCGTTTATCGGGGCATTAGAAGGCGCAAAACCGTCGGAAAAACCCGGTCTGCCGAAACCGTTGTTTTCTTCCCATGCCGCTTCGTTTCCGTCAAACAATGAAATTTCTTTATCCGACGTTTTCGGAATATTTTTTTTGGTGGTCTTTGACGGTTTTATATTGTTTTCGCCCCTTATAACGATAAATTCTCTTGAAGCCCTCAAGACGTCCGACGTTGGAAAGGTCCCTTTTTCGAATTCGAGCGCGGTTGCGATGAGTCCTTCCGTAGTTACTTTTTTGAGCGTGCCCAGGCTTTTTCCGTCGGTGGTAAGTCCGTCGGTAAGATACACAGGAAGGTAAGCCTTTGAAAAATTTTCGCCCGCTACGGTAAGACACAAATCGTTTTTAAACAAAACGTAATCCTGCACGGCAATGATTTTATCCGCCTTAGCATAATTTAAAGGCTGTCCGCAGTTTAAAATGGCATACCTTATTTTACCCGTCCTCTTTGAGATTAAGATTCCGCAAATATTTCCAAGCGATTTTGCCTCGTAAAGGCAAACGCCTTGTTTATTGAATAAATCCATTTTTGCCTCCCGATTCAATATATTTGAGGTCAACGCGGATTATGCACGGCCGTAGCAGGTAAAGCGGAAACGGTAAATTAAGATATAAGATAAAAATAAATAAAAGCGTCAAATAACGTCGAAAAACATAAAAAGCTAAAGTTTGGCAAATCGGCCGATAAAATAGGCTTATCAAACGATATTTAAATGTCGGGAAAAAGTCGGCTAAACAGTATAAGCAAAGTTGAATAAAAAACGGATGGACGAAGCGGTGCAAAAGCGACAGAAAATCAGATGGCGCAAACAATACGAATCTTTTGAGGGCAATATGAAGTCTTTTAAGCTAAAAGATAAAAGGCGTGAGATAAAACGATAAGGGCTTACAGTCATAAAAGCGCTATGGCGTTAATATGCTGATAATATGTAAAGGTTATGCACATTTATCCACAATAATGTGGATAACTCTGTGCAAAACTTTGCATATAAATACATTTATGCAAAATAGACAAAATTCGCGGGAGAGAAGATGTTTGTAGTAAAATTCAGAAAACTTTTGGTTATAGTGTTGCTTTCCGTGGCTTTTTTGCTTACGGCTATCTGTGTTCCTACGGCGGTTAAAGCTACTTCGCCTAAACCTGCCTATACCGTCGTCGTGGACGCGGGACACGGCGGAATCGACGGCGGAGTGCAGGGCGTAAATACGGGTGTGTATGAGCGTGAACTGAATCTATCTATTGCCTACAAGGTAAAAGCGGAGCTTGAAAAGGCACAGATTAACGTCGTTATGACGAGAACGACTTCCGACGGGGCTCTCGATACTATGCTCACCCAAAAGCAGGAGGATATGGAAAAGCGCAAGAAGATAATTTTAGAGGCTTCCCCGGATTGCGTTGTAAGCATACATCAAAACAAATACACTCAGCAAAGCCGCAGGGGAGCGCAGGCGTTCTTTTGGGGAGATTCGACTTTAGCCGACGTCTTGCAAGCAGCTCTCAACGAGAAACTGAACAAAGAGAACACGGGCAGAACTTTTTCCGCCCTAAAGGGCGATTATTATATCTTAAGGCAAACGCCTTATCCGTCAGCACTAGTGGAATGCGGATTTTTATCAAATCCTCTCGATGAGGCGCTTTTGGTTACGGACGAATATCAAAACAAAGTGGCAAAGGTCATTGCCGATTCGATAATATCCTTTTTGATGTCGGCGTAAGCTTTGTATTTTTTAAATTTTAAAATAAAGTCGTTTCGGAAGTTTTTTATTGAGTCGTTTGCGAAAATAAAACACGGAAAACAAAATGCAAAGAAATAAATCCAAAAAATCAAAACATAAAAAAAAGACGGTAAATAAAAACAAATAGAGTTTTACGCCCTGCCTGAAGGCAGGGCGTAAATAAAGCTTGTATAGCTTTTAATATATAATTTTATTTATAAGATAGTTACTTTTCTATTAAATAATTACAATTTGATAAATAATGGCTTTTTATCGAATGCTGTCTTTTATTAAATGTTTGCTTTTTATTAAATAACTCCCTTACATTAAATAATTGCCTTTTAACAAATCGTAACCGTTTATTAAAAAAAGCATTATATTCAGCGCCGTCCGTTATATCAAATTTAAAAATGCAAAGGCTTATCGGCGCAATGTCAAACGGAGAAAAAGCAAGGCTTAATACTAAAAACACAGCTTATCAATCGCCGCTTTGTATATGTCGTAAAGGGCGTATAAGTCTTTTATCGGAATCATCTCGTCGGGGCAGTGTATAGGCAAAGGTCTGTCGGGAAACACGGGACCGAAAGCCACGCCGTGTTTTAGCGCTCTCGCATAAGTGCCGCCCCCGATTGCTATCGGAGAGGCGTTTTGCTTTGTGTAGCCGTTGTAGACGTCAAGCAAGGTTTTGCAAAGCGTGTCGTCGCTACTGACTTTAAGCGGCAGATGAAAATGCGTCCTCTCTATCGTGGCTTCGGGTAGGGCATATTGAATTTTATCCTTTACAAAGCTTTCGGAATATGTCACGGGATATCGTATATCGAGCACAAAATTCAGGCGGTCGTCGACGTATGCCATACCCGTGTTTACGGTAAGTCGTCCGCTTTCGTCGGATACGGCAAGGTCTAATCCCGAGCCGTAAAAATCGGAAAGGACCTTATAAAGCCTTGCAATCTTTTCGTCTTTATCGGACAGCATTTTAAGCATATTTATAATCGCGTTTTCGCCCTGCCAAGGAGTGGCGGCGTGCGCGGATATGCCGTTTGAAGAATATTCCTTTCCATTGTATTTTGCCTTGCAAATGTTAGGAACGACGTTTGCTCTCTCTCCCGAGTGAATTTCAAAGCCGTCGATTTTAGGGAGGGAAATTTTAAAATTTACTATTCCCTTTTCACAGTATATGACGGGGAAGTCGGCGTCGGGGGAGAAGCCCTCATCGGGCATTTGTTCGCACTTATTAAAATGCTCTATGCACTTCCAGCCGCTTTCCTCGTTCAGCCCGAAAATTAATTTGATTTTGCGCTTAGGCGTCTTTACCTTTAAAAGGTCGCCCGTCGCCAGAAGGCAGGCAAGCATGGGAAGTTTGTCGTCGAGCGCACCTCTGCCGTATATATTGCCGTCCGCAATCTCGCCAAGCGGATTTTTTGTCCAGCCGTCGCCTATGGGCACAGTGTCAAGATGTCCGAGAACGGCAAAAGGCTTTCCTTCTCCGCATTCGGCGTAACCTATATAGTTGTCAAGATTGACGCATTTAAACCCCATAGAGCCTGCGAGTTTTAAAACGTAGTCGAGTGCTTCTGCGGTTCCCTTCCCGAAAGGCGCGTCCTTTTCCGCTTTTTCCTGAACGCTTTTTATGCTTAAAAGCTCTAACGAATATTTGATAATTGAATCCATATCAACCTCAAAAAATGCAAATAAAAATTGCAAGTTTAATTTACTTATGTTATTATATTATCAACCGAACGAAAATGCAACAGAGCATTTCGGGGAAATTTCACTAAGGATTAAATGTCGTATGGGTGAACACGACGGTCACAGAGAAAGAGTTAAACAGAGAGTGGAAAAAGAGGGATTAGAAAACTTTCAAAACCACGAAGTCTTAGAGTTTTTACTCTTTCCGTTTGTTCCGAGAAAAGATACATGTCTTATGGCACACAGGCTTATAAATACGTTTGGAGGATTTCACAACGTATTTAACGCCACGCCGCAGGACCTTGAAAAGGTTGAAGGCGTCACGCACAGTGCCGCTCTGTTTCTAAGCTCGCTACCGCAGGTGTTCAGAAAATACCAACAAGACTTTGAAAAGGAAAAAGTTTCCTTTGCCAACAGAGGCGAGGCAGTCAGATATCTGAAAACGTTTTTCAGTTGCAGGACGAAAGAGGCGGTATACGCCATAGCTTTAGATAAACGTTTTAAACTTATAGGCACATTTCCTCTTGCCGAGGGATTTGCCGATTCGGTTGCGCTCACGGCAAGACAGGTTGCCGACGTAGCTATGAGGACAAACGCTTTCGCACTGATTATCGCTCACAATCATCCGAGCGGTTCGGCATTCCCGTCGCAGGCGGATTTTCAGATGACAAACGTCATAGCCTGCAATCTTCATATTATGGGAATTAACCTTTGCGACCATATTATATTTGCGGGAAACGAATATTACAGTTTTGCTCAACACGGTCTGTTCAGTTATATAGACGGTTCAATCAATAAGTTTTTAAAAGAGGGCGTAAAGTTTTACGAACTCCCGGACGTACTTAAAGAAGAAAGAGTGGACGAAAGTATCTTTAAAGATATTAAGTTTAACGATGCCGATTTCAACGACTTAAAACTCGATGAACAATAGACGGGTTTTGTCATAGTCGGTAAAGCTTTTAACGCTCTTTTAAATTGACCGATATATAATATATAAGCCTTGATTATAAGCAAGCTCCGTCGGCTAAAGGGACAAGCCTTTTAGAGAATGTTCTGTTGTTATTATAGACGGATAAAAAAATTTTTTGCCGTTAACTTGAGGTATGGCAAAATTTTGCGCTTTCGGTAAAGGTATAAAAGCTGTTGACAAAAAAGAGAAAAAAGGATAAAAGCGACCAAACTAAAGGAGTTAAAATGGATAAGGTAAGAACAAGATTTGCACCCAGCCCCACGGGATTTATGCATATAGGCAATTTGAGGACGGGGCTTTATGCCTATCTTTTTGCCAAGAAAAACGGCGGAGATTTCGTTTTAAGAATTGAAGACACCGACCAGGCTCGTTACGTCGACGGTGCCGTGCAGGTGATATACAACACGCTTAAGACGGCCGGTATAGATTATGACGAAGGTCCCGATAAAGACAAGGGCTTCGGACCTTATATACAAAGCGAAAGAAAGTCGCTCTATTTAAAGTATGCATTGGAGCTTATCGAAAGGGGCGGAGCTTATTACTGTTTTTGCGACAAAGAAAGGCTTGATTCTCTTGCCGATTCAAACGGAGTGAGAAAATACGATAAACACTGTCTGCACCTTTCCAAAGCGGAGATTGAGGACAGATTGAAAAGCGGTCAAAGCTACGTCATAAGACAGAACATTCCCGCCGAGGGCGAGGGCAGCTATGTGGATATGGTATACGGAAAGGTCACCGTGCCATACCACGATATGGAAGACTGTATATTGATTAAATCGGACGGTATGCCCACATATAACTTTGCCAACGTCGTTGACGACCACCTTATGCAAATATCTCACGTCATAAGAGGCAACGAATATCTGTCGAGCACGCCGCAGTATAATCTGCTTTACGATTCGTTCGGCTGGGAGCGTCCGACGTATATGCACTTAGCTCCCATTATGAAAGACGAAACGAGAAAGCTTTCAAAGAGATACGGCGACGCAAACTTTGAGGACTTCATTCAAAAGGGATATCTGCCCGAGGCTATTGTAAATTATATTGCGCTTTTGGGTTGGTGTCCTAAAGACAACCGCGAAAAGATGACGATGTCCGAGATGATAGAGGCTTTCGACGTGGACGGAATTTCGATATCGTCAAGCATTTTCGACGAAGTAAAAATGAAATGGCTCAACGGCGAGTATATAAAAGAGCTTTCCGACGAAAAGTTTTATAAGCTCAGCCTTCCTTATTTCAAAAAGGGAATAGCAAGCAAATACGACTATCGTAAAATTGCGCCTCTTTTAAAGACGAGAGTGGATATTCTTTCCGACGTGGAACACAAAACCGACTTTTTAGCACAGTTCGGGGAGTATGACAAAAATATATTTATTACAAAACGTATGCCCGACCTTGCCATTGCAAAGGCGTCGGTAGACGTCGCTCTTGAAGCTTTAAAAAATCTTGACGACTGGAGCGTCGATTCGATAAGGGATTGCCTCTCGGCGTGCGCCGAGGCAAACTCGATTAAAAACGGACACATGGTCTCCAACGTCCGTGTGGCAATTACGGGGACGGAAGTAACTCCCGGCGGTGCGTTCGAGATGGCGGATATTCTCGGCAAAGAGGAAACGATAAAGCGTCTTGAGTTTTCAAAGTCGCTTTTGGAAAAATAACTGCAAAGGTTAAGATATGAAAAACACGCTTTCAAAATCTAAATATTTAATCCTTCTTTCGGTACTGTTCGTTGTGGCGGCGGCAATGATTTTTTCCACTGTCGGAGTGGCGTTTGCCGGCACGTATTCCGACCCCGACGTCCCGAAAGGATTGAGCCAGAAGGACTATTGGTATTTTGCCGAAAACAGATTCGATTTGGCGGGTGCGAGGGAGTATTTTTCCACGTTCGACTTTTCGGAAAACGAGCAAATTTATATCGCCGTCATTGATACGGGAATAAACTACAATCACGAGCTGTTTGAAAAAACATTGCTTTGGGTGGAAGAAAACGGCATAAGAAAACCCGTAGGTTATAACAGCGTGACCAAAGACGGAAATATAGGCGACTCAAGCTCAAGTTATCACGGCACGCACGTCGCAGGAATTATTGCCTCTGTAATATTAGAGCTTGGAATAGAAGATTATGTAAAAATCATTCCTATTAAGGCTGTAAATTCTTCCAATCAATTTACTTCTACGGCGGTCAATAATGCCATTAAATGGGCGTGCGGAGAAAATACAATCGAGCAGAATTGGGGATATAAAGTCGAGTGCAGGGTCATCAATATGTCCATAAGCGTTTTGAAATCTCAAACGGAGGGCGGAAGCTGGGCGGATACGACTGCGCTTCAGTCTACGATTGACAAATATTCCGATACTGCCGTATTTGTCTCGGCGGCGGGCAATAACGGCGTCAGCTCCGTTGAAGACCCTACCTATCCGGCAAGCCTTGACAACGTCATATCCGTCATGAATTACTCGGAAAAGACGGCTGACGAGCTTGAGATAAACTCTGGCTCAAACTACGGCTATTACGACCTTGCCGCTCCGGGAACAAACATTTACAGCGCGAGCGGAGCGAATTACGCTTATTCTACCGGCACCTCTATGGCGGCGCCTTTTGTCAGTACGGCGGCTATTATGCTGGCTTTGCGTTATCCTTCCGTTACGGCAAGCAAGCTTTCGCTTATGCTCCTCAATCATCAAAGCTCTATTACGATTGAAAAAGAGGGAATAAACCATAAGGGCGTAGACGTTATGTCGATTTTACAGACGGACTTTCTTTCCGACGATATTTACGAATACGTCAAGCCGTCGAGCATTTCAATATCCGCATCCGACGAATCGCTTTTAAATCAAAGAGCGGAAGAATTTAAAACAATTCCCTTTACCGCATCGATATATCCGTCCGACAGCTATGACAGAGCATACGACAGTCAGGTTATATGGGTTGTCGAGCGCACCGTAGACGGTAAGACGGAGGAGATTGGAAGATACAAGTCAGGACTTAAATTCAGTTTCGACGAAAGATTTTACGGACAGCAGCTTTCCGTTTACGCTCTGTTATATGTAGATGGCAATTCCTTGACTTCCGAGAAGACGAGCATAAATATAACTTATTCGGCACCTGATTTCCAATCAATTTATATATCCCCCGTTGAATGGTCTTCAAGTTATAAAGGCAACGGCGGGGACGTGCCTGCCAACGTCGGAACTCCGCTTTATTTAAGCTTCACGAGCGTCAAAAACGTCGACCCTTCCTATGAAGTCAAATGGTATGTTGACGGCAAGCTTGTCAAAAGCGGAACGCTTTACGACAGCAAGGTTTTTGAATACGTTCCCGACACTATGGGCTATCACACGATAACGGCGACAATAGACGGAGGCTGGATTTATCAGGAATTTAAGATATTCGTTCAAGGTCCGTTTGCGATAGGATACGTTTTGGCGATATTGGCTGTTGCGGCGTTTGTCGCTTTTATGACGGTGACTCTTTTAGCGGAATTGAAAAACAATCCTTTCACGCCCAAGGCCAAACGAATAAAAAAGAGTGAAAACAAACAGTCTTTAACTTCCGAAACCGTTATAGATGAGGTATACTCGGCGGATAATGCAGAGGGTGAGTCGAGCGACGAGTCCGACTCCGAAAGAGAAAACGCGGCCGAAGAATTAAATGCCGAAATCGCAACGGAGAGCGAGCCTGTAAGCGAGGGCGAACAAGGCGTAGAGGAAACAAAAGACGACGCCGCCGACGGCAGCGTGCAAGGCGGAGAAAAGGACGGACAGGATAAAGAATAGGCCGCATATAGCGTTATTAAAGCTTAGGTATATTAGCTTAAGCAAAAGCAAACAAAAACGTAAAAATAAATTGCTTTAAAAACATTATCGGTAAAGCATAGAATATAAGATAAAGCTATAAATGCCGATATAAAAATATAAAAAATAAAATATAAGCACAAAAATAAAAAGCATTCGATTTACGAATGCTTTTTTCATACTTTGAAAAACTTGACTCCTTTTGTCAAAACGTCGTTATAGGAAAAGGTTTTAAGAGCGCCGTTCAAAGTTTTAAAGGTAAATACGGAGGGGTATAAATTTTCTACGTTTCCGCAAAACGAACTTATTTTGTTTCGTCCTTCGTTGACTTCGATTTGCACGCATATGCCTTTGAGAGCAAGCACGCGCTTTTTTGTTGTGTCTAAATTTTGACCTATATCTCGCATACAGAAATTATTGCCGAAAATTTAAATTTTAATCATACCTCGGGTTTTGTTTTAATAAAATATATCGAGTTAGGAGGGCAGTATGGAATATAATTATGAAAACGTAAGCTGCAACTGTTTTAAAGAAGCAGCGGTAGCGGATAGAGTGGTTGAATTTAAATTGCCGCTCGCAGACGGCGCGTCGGTTGCGAAAGTGTTGTCGGTAGTGGCGGACGGCAGAGCAGTCAAAGTGGACGCCGCTGACAAATCCGTTTCTTTCAGCGGAAGGGTAAACTTCAGACTCGTATATCTGTCAAACGAAAACGTCTTGCAAAGTCTTGACTATTTTGCCGATTTTGATGAAAACATATCGGCGGAAGTTTCATCGGGAGACGCCGTTTACGGCGAGGCAAAGGTGCTCGAAACGGACCTTTCGGGCGAAGAGGAATTAAAACTCTGCAGTGTGGTAAGACTTACGGTTTATGCGGCACAAAACAAGGAATGCAAGTGTTTGACTTCCGTTCCGAGCGAGTGCTACGTAGAATGCGAGGAAATAAAACTCAACACATTGCTCGGCTCCGTCGTCAAGGATTTTTCGGTAACAGACGAGGCGTTTATAGGCGGAGATATTGAAAAAATTCTGACAACCGATTCAAACGTCGCAATATATCAGTTAAAGCCCACGGAAGGCGGAGTGTTCGTATCCGGTGAGATGTGCGCCGCCGTAACTTATCTTATAGACGATACGATAAAATGCGCCAGATTTAACGTCTCGTTCAGTGAGGAAGTTCCTTTTAAAGGGCTCAATCCGGACGACGGCGTTACGGGCAAAGCGGAAGTCAAAAACATAAGAATTATCATAGGAGGAACGGAAGGGGACAACAATATAGAAATCGAAGCGCTTATCGGCGTCAGAATAAACGGATATAAAAATTCCGACCTCTCCGTTGCCGTAGACGTGTTTATGCCCCAAAAGGAGCTTATTGCAACAAAGGGCGAAATGAAAATGACGGCGTTTGATAAAGTATTATTCTTCGACGATAAATTCACCGAATCTGCGAGGATATCCGAAACCCGTCCCGCAGTCAGAGAAATTCTTGCCGTGACGACGGCGTCGAATACCGTGGCGAAAGTGTGGAGCGAAAATTCTCAGATTTGCATTGAAGGTATTGTAGGCGCAACGATAATTTATAAAGACGAAAACGGCTTTAACTCGGTCAAGGCGGAATTGCCTTATTCCGTTTGTTTCGCCGCAGACGTCAAGGACAGTTCCGTTCTTAAAGCGGACGGCAGCGTGGGAGAAGTGACTGCGAAAATTAAGCGCGACAGAGAGATTGAACTTTCGGTTAAACTGTGTTTTGGCGTAGAAGTCTATACGGAAAAAACCATGACTTATATCGACAGCGTGACGGAAGGCGAGGACAAGCCTTTAAACGACTCCGCAATTTCGGTATATATAGCAAGCGAGGGAGATACAATATGGGACGTGGCAAAAGCTTTCAGTGCGTCGCCTGACAAGATTTTGGAACAAAACGAAATCGACAAAAAACTCGTCGAAGGTCAAAGAATAGTCTTTTTCAGAAGTCTTGTTTGATAAATTCTTAAAAGAGTAAAACCCGTTTAAATGCCACAGCGAGTCAAACGGCGAACGAGTTTAAGCAAATAAAATTTGTATAAATAAAATTGAAGTCGGATATGGCTTTGTAAAAAAAAAATTTGCGGCAAACGGCTTTTAAAAAAAGGACTTGAAAAAGAAAATAGGGCAGTCGCAAAATACGACAATTATTATCTTACAAAAAAAGGCAAGCGCATTGCCTTTTTTTGTTTGTCAAAAGTCATACGACATATCGAAAAAGGTATATAAAAATCGAAACTTGTAAAAAAAAGGAATGCTGTTTGCCATAGCCGTTTTTCGAGCGTAAAGCAATTAAAAGATAATTTTTTTCCTTTAAATTAAAGAGACGGTATGCTATAATGACGGTATGGAAATTTACGGCAAAATAAATATAGGTCTTCTCGTTACGGGAAAAAGAGATAATCTGCATACGATAAAAACTCTGTTCCATTCCATATCGCTTAGCGATACCTTTGAGTTCGGAGGCGAAGGGATAGAGCTTTTCGACGAAACGGGCGAACTTGACAAAAAGAGATATAAGGAAAATTTATCAAAAATATTTTCACGTTTTAATATCCTCGGCGCAAAAGTCGTAAAGAGAATTCCGTTAGGCGGAGGACTCGGCGGAGGAACGACGCCTTTTGTCGCCTGTTGCAAATATTTAAATCTCAACCTGTCCGACGAGGAAAAATATAAACTGTCCTGCGATTTGCCTTTTATGTCTAAGGGAGGATTTGCGCTTGCCGAGGGCGTGGGAGAAAAGCTCGAGTTTTTAAAGCCAAAAAAATGCTATGCTCTTTTGGTAAAGAGCGGCAGTGTCGATACCGCAAAGGCATACGCCTTATCTGACGTCTCGACGGGGTCGAAAGACAATTTATCCGAGATAGCCGAAAAATTCGACTCCCTTGACTTTGACGTGCCCAACGATTTGTTTTTACCCGCAACCATGCTCAACGGCGACGTCAAAAGGATATACGGTTTGCTGTCGGCATATAATCTGCCTTGTTTTATGACGGGAAGCGGAGCGACAATCGTAGTGCTTTCCAAAGACAGAGAGATGCTTGAAAGAATATGTTTTGACTCCGAAAAAAAATTATCCGAAAATTGTTTCAAAAAAATAGTGAGTTTTGTCGAAAACTACAAAAACGCAAAATAAATTTTTGCAAAAACGTTATATGACAAAAAAATATTGACAAATTGAGCGTTTGCTATTGAAAATTTTTTACGTTTTTGCTATACTAAAATTGCAAAATATCGTTGTCGGCTTGTTTTGTCGGCAATTTTTCAGGAGATGAAAATGGTAAGACCAAACGACAGTTTTCCTTTATACCTCTTTCACGAGGGCACGAACTATGAGGCTTATAAACTTTTATCGCCTCACCCTGTAAAGGAAAACGGAGTGGACGGCTGGCTATTCAGCGTGTGGGCTCCGAATGCAAAAAAAGTGTCCGTTGTGGGCGATTTTAATAATTGGGACGTAAACGCCAATGTTATGGAGGCGGTGGAAGGCGGAATATGGCAGCTGTTCATACCGCACCTTGCACAGTATACCACCTATAAATATGCCGTCGTTCAGCCAACGGGTAAAACGGTTTTTAAAACCGACCCTTACGGACTGCATTTTGAAACGCCTCCTTCAAACGCCGCCAAACTTTACGATATAACTCAATACCATTGGAAAGACAACAAATGGATGCAAAACCGCAAGAGTTATAATCCTTACTCGAGCCCGATGAACATTTACGAATTTCATTTCGGAAGCTGGAGAAAGTATGCGGACGGAAACTTTATAAGCTATGAAAAAATGGCGGACGAGCTTATCCCTTATATTAAAAAAATGGGATATACGCACATCGAAGTTATGCCACTTACCGAATATCCCTTTGAAGGTTCTTGGGGATATCAGGTTACGGGTATGTTTGCTCCCACTTCCCGCTACGGAACGCCCAACGGGCTTATGAGTTTTATAGACAAATGTCACCGCAGCGGTATAGGCGTTATACTCGATTGGGTGCTTGCGCATTTCCCGAAAGACGAACACGGTTTTTCAATGTTCGATGGCACGCCGCTCTATGAATACGCCGACCCAAGAAAGGGCGAGCATAAAGAGTGGGGCACAAAGGTTTACGACTTCGGCAAAAACGAAGTGAAATCTTTTCTCATATCGGCGGCTATGTTCTGGTTTGACGTATATCACATAGACGGAATAAGATGCGACGCCGTTGCAAGTATGCTCTATCTCGACTACGGCAGAAAGGAAAACGAATGGGTGCCAAACGCTTTCGGCGGAAATTATAACCTCGAGGCAAAGGACTTTTTGAAGCAGATGAATTCCGCCATACTTTCAAAGCATCACGGCGCATTGACTATTGCGGAAGAATCTACCGCCTATCCTATGGTGACCAAACCTGCTTACGACGGCGGTCTCGGATTTAACTTTAAATGGAATATGGGTTGGATGAACGACAGCCTGCACTATATCTCGCTTGACCCGTTCTTCAGAAAGGACAATCACAACGACTTGACTTTCTCGATAACTTATGCCTATTCCGAAAATTATATTCTGCCCATATCTCACGACGAAGTCGTTCACGGCAAAAAGTCGCTTATAGATAAATTCCCCGGCAGCTATGACGATAAGTTCGAGGGACTAAAGAGCTTTTTGGGATATATGATAGGTCACCCCGGTAAAAAGCTCACGTTTATGGGCTGTGAGTTCGGACAGTTTATCGAATGGGATTACAAAAAGGAACTCGATTGGTTGCTTCTCGATTATCCGCGCCATAGAATGCTGCAAAAGTTTGTCAAGGATTTAAACGCTTTCTATCTTGAAAATCCCGCTTTGTGGCAGCTTGACTGTTCGCAGGACGGTTTCAAGTGGATTGTCGTTGACGATTTCAAACAGAATATTATCTCGTTTATCCGCAAGGCGGCAAACGGAGAATACGTCATTTGCGTGGTGAATTTTTCGCCCGTAAAGAGAAATAAATACGTCATGGGCGTTCCCGAAAATCTGCCCTATAAGACGGAGCTTATCTCATCGCTCAAGAAATACGGCGGTGGCGAGGCTCGCCGTCCGACCTTTAAGGCGACGGAAAAACCTTCGCACGGCTATCCGTGCTCTATCAAATTGAATATACCGGCAAATACGGTTATGTTTTTAAAACCGGATTATGGTAAGGAGGAAAAATAATATGAACCTTGTGAAAAAGGAGTGTCTTGCCATGCTACTCGCAGGCGGACAGGGCACAAGACTTGGAGTTTTAACAAATGATGTTGCAAAACCTGCGGTGCCGTTTGGTGCGAAATATCGCATCATCGATTTTCCGCTATCAAACTGTGTCAATTCGGGTATAGACACCATAGGCGTCTTGACGCAATATCGTCCGTTTGAACTTCACCAATACATAGGAAACGGACAGCCGTGGGACCTTGACAGACTCAACGGCGGTATATACGTTTTGCCTCCTTTCATGAGAGCCAAGTCGGGCGAATGGTATAAGGGCACCGCAAATGCCATTTATCAGAATATCGACTTTATCGACAGATACAATCCCGAATACGTAGTGCTGCTTTCGGGTGACCATATCTATAAAATGGATTATGCGGCAATGCTTGACGTTCATAAGAAAAAGCATGCGGATTGCACTATAGCCGTTCTCGACGTGCCTATCGAAGAAGCGTCTCGTTTCGGAATTATGAATCTCAACGACAAGGGCGAGATTTATGAATTTGAGGAAAAACCCAAACAGCCTAAAAGCACAAAAGCTTCAATGGGCATATACATATTTACTTGGGAAAAACTTCGCAAATATCTCATCGAGGACGAAGCGGATAAGACGTCCGAAAACGATTTCGGTAAAAACATAATTCCCAAAATGCTTGCCGACAATCAAAAAATGATTGCTTATCAGTTCGACGGCTATTGGAAAGACGTAGGAACGATTTCCTCTCTTTGGGAAGCTAATATGGATATTCTCCACGGAAACGGAGGGCTCAATCTAGAAGATGAAAAGTGGAAGATATACTGCCGAAACACGGCTCAGCCGCCTCACTATATTTCCGATTCTGCCGAAGTGAAAACGTCGCTGGTTACCGAGGGAGCGATGATATACGGAACGGTCAAAAATTCCGTTTTGTTCGGCTCCGTCAAAATAGGTAAAAACGCTTACGTCGAGGGCTCGATAATAATGCCCAACGCCGTCATAGAAGAGGGTGCGGACGTTCGCTACTCCATTGTCGGTTGGAATGCGGTCGTAGGAAAAAATGCAAAAGTCGGAGAGACGCAACCTCCGTCAAAGCCCGGAGATTGGAAGATAAGCGTTATCGCTCCGGATTACAAGGTTAAGGCGGGCACTGTTGTCCCTGCTAACCAGATGATAGGAGGTTGATTATGAAAAACAATACTTTAGGCGTTATTTTTGCATCGGACAGCGAAAGCCATTTAAATGACCTTACTTTAAACAGGACTACGGCTTCTTTGCCGTTTGCAGGCAGATACAGACTTATCGACTTTGTGCTTTCAAACTTTGTTGAAGCAAATATCACAACGATAGGCATTGTCGCAAAAAACAATTACAGTTCGCTTATGGACCATATACGTATGGGCCGTGACTGGAATCTCAACAGAAAAAACAGCGGTATTGCGGTTTTCCCGCCTTTTGTTCTGAACAGCTCTCACGATATTTATAAGGGTAAAATCGAGGCGCTCTATTCCCTCAGAAACTTTATGCTAAACAATAAAGAGGAATACGTCGTCATCACCAACAGCAACATCGCTTTCAATATCGACTTCGAGGACGTCGAACAATTCCACCTCGAAAAAGGTGCGGATATAACCGTGCTTACATATAAAACAACCGAAATAAATCCGAGAAAACACGTTGTCAGCGTCGATAAAAACGACAGAATAACGGACATTCGCTATCCTATCGCAAGCGACCCCGAAGAGCAGCTTGCAAACCTCAATATTTACTTTATCAAAAAGGATTTGCTCATCTCGCTCATCGACAACGCTTATGCTCACGGCGCATACGATTTTGAAAGAGAAATTCTTCAAAAGGAACTCGACAACCTCTACATAATGAGTTATCAGGTTAAAAACTACGTCGCCGTCATCGATAGAATTCATGCATACTATAAGCACAGTATGGATTTGCTCGACCCCAAAATCAGAGAAGACCTCTTCTTCGGGCATTCCACAATTTTGACAAAGGTCAAAGACAGCGTTCCGACAAAGTATATGGACGGAGCGGTTGTCAAAAACAGTATGATAGCCGACGGCTGCGAAATTGACGGCACGGTTGAAAACTCGATTCTTTTCCGTAGCGTCAAAGTGCAAAAAGGCGCAGTCATAAAAAACTCTATAATTATGGAAAGCGGAATTATTATGGAAAACGCAAAACTCAACTATATTATTTCCGATAAAAAGGTTATAG
>FR901028.1:293804-316523 GCA_000437555.1 Acidaminococcus sp. CAG:917
AGGGAATTGTCCGGTTCGGAAAACTATCCTATCGTCATAGTCAAGGGCAGGGTAGTATAATAAGGAGTATCTATGAAAATTTTGTTTGTCGCATCTGAAGCGGGTCCGTTTGCAAGAACGGGCGGTTTAGGCGACGTCGCCGCCGCTTTGCCTAAGGCTTTTAAGGCTTTAGGGCACGATATAAGGGTAGTCATACCTTATTATAAGCAGATTATCCCTTCGCAATATCAAAACCTTATGTCATACGAAGGCTCTACTTTTGTTGACCTCAGCTGGCGTAGGCAATACTGCGGCGTTTTTAAAGCGGTATATGAAGGCATTACATATTACTTCATCGACAACGAGTATTATTTCAAGCGTCCCAATCTTTACGGAGATTTCGACGACGGCGAAAGATTCGCGTTCTTTTCCAAAGCCGTTTTGGAATCTATGCCCATCATGGATTTCGTGCCCGATATCATTCACGCCAACGATTGGCAAACGGCACTCATTCCCGTATTCCTCGATTGCTTCTATCGCTATTCAAAGGAATATCAGAAAATCAAAACGGTATTTACAATTCACAATATAGAATTTCAAGGCAAATACAACAAAAACCTCATCTACGATATTCTCGGCTTGCCTTACGGTGCGGAATCTCTCGTTGAGGACAGCGATTGCGTCAACTATATGAAAGGCGGTATAGAATCGGCGGCGAGAGTTACCACCGTCAGCGAAACTTATGCCGAAGAACTTATGCATCCGTTCTATTCTTTCGGCCTTGACCCTATTCTGGGCAACCGCAAGTTTAAGATGAGGGGAGTCATCAACGGAATAGATACCGTTTTATACGACCCGAAAACGGATAAGGCTCTGTTTAAAAATTATGACGTAAATTCCATTGCCGACAGAGTGGAAAACAAAAAGGGTTTGCTTGAAATGCTTGACCTTCCGTTCGACGCGGAAAAACCCGTCATCGGAATGGTTACCCGACTTACCGAACAAAAAGGTATGGACCTCGTTGCCGCAGTCATAGAGGAAATTCTTTCGGCAAATCTGCAGTTTATCGTGCTCGGTAAGGGCGATTGGAAATATGAGGAAATGTTCCGCTCTTTAGAGGGCAGATATCCCAAAAAACTTAAAGCAATCATCGGATTTTCAAGCGACATCGCTTCCAAGATTTATGCAGGCAGCGATATGTTCTTGATGCCGTCCAAGTTTGAGCCGTGCGGTCTTTCGCAGATGATAGCAATGCGTTACGGTTCAATCCCCATCGTCAGAGAGACAGGCGGTCTTAAAGACAGCGTTACTCCTTTCGACGGAGAAAAGGGAAGCGGTTTTACGTTTAAAACCTACAATTCATACGATATGCTCGACGCCGTATGGCGTGCGTTCGGAACGTATCAGGATAAGGAAAAATGGCAAAAGATTATGACCAACGCCATGAACGAAGATTTCAGTTGGGAAAAATCCGCCAAAAAATATATCGAAATTTATAAAGATATTAAATAAACGCACGGCATTATGTCGTCCGTTCCTTTCAACCGCTATTAAAATGGCGGTTGTCGTTTGAAAGCGAAAATTTTTTCGTTTTCGGCTTATTATCTTAATTAATTCTTTGACGTTGGCTCAATAAGTATTTTCAATCTTTTACGCCATACGGACGTCAGAGAGTTTCGGTTGACAGACGTTGTTCAATTTTACGCTTTAGGGCGTTACATAAAAAGGAAGGTATAAATGGACACTTTTAAGACTACTAGCAAAGACTTTGAAAAAGAAATTGTTTCTACCCTCGCAAGGTATTTCGGACTTAAACAGGAAGAAGCGACTAAACAACAGATTTATCAGGCCGTGTGTATAGTCGTCAGAGAAAAATTAACTCAGGCAAGGTCTAATTTTAAAAAGACTGTCAGAGAGAAAAACGGCAAAATCATTTACTATATGTCAATGGAATTTTTGCTCGGTCGTTCGCTAAAAAACCACATATTCAATATGGGTATAATGAACGAAGTCGAAGCGGCGGTTAAATCGCTCGGTTTCGATATGAACGAGATATATGAACTCGAGCCGGACGCAGGTCTCGGAAACGGCGGTCTAGGCAGACTTGCCGCCGCTTATATGGATTCTCTCACTTCCCTCGGATATGCGGCAAGCGGTTTTTCGATTTTATACGATTACGGTATTTTCAAACAGATTATCGTGGACGGTTGGCAGCTTGAGCAACCCGATGATTGGCTCAAAGGCGGAAGCGTATGGCTCAATCCCCGTATGCAGGACGTATACGAAGTCAACTTCGGAGGCACGGTAGAGCAGGTATGGGAAGACGGAAATTTAAAAGTTCACCTCAAAAATCCTATGACCGTTCTTGCCGTTCCGTATGATATGAACGTATCGGGCTATGCTACTTCGGCGGTCAATAAATTGAGACTTTGGTCGGCAAAGGCGCCTATCGACTTCGATATGACGATGTTCTCGAGGGGAGAATACGTCAAGGCGACGGCGGCTAAAGCAATGGCAGAATCCATTTCAAAAGTTTTGTATCCTGCCGACGACAACTATGAAGGAAAGTCGCTCAGACTCAAACAGCAATATTTCTTCGTGTCGGCGTCTATTCAAAGCATAATAAAGCGTCATTTAAAGACAAATCCCACGCTTGACAACCTCGGCGAGTGCGTCGCTATCCATATCAACGATACGCATCCGACGCTTTGCATACCGGAACTTATGCGTATACTTTTGGACGTTTACGGTTACGGTTGGGAAAAGGCATGGCAAATTTGTCAGGAGACGATATCGTATACAAATCACACCGTTATGGCGGAGGCTCTCGAGACCTGGCCGCAGAGTCTGTTTGAAAATCTGCTTCCCCGTATCTTCCAAATCGTGGGCGAGATAAACCAACGTTTTTGCAAGGAACTTTGGGATTTTTATCCGAACGACTGGGACAAAGTTTCCAAAAACGCAATTTTGTCA
This sequence comes from Acidaminococcus sp. CAG:917, assembly GCA_000437555.1. Lineage (GTDB taxonomy): Bacteria > Bacillota > Clostridia > Christensenellales > CAG-917 > CAG-917. Next base: position 296,757 of record FR901028.1, read on the forward strand.
AACGGACAAGTTAAAATGGCAAATCTGTGTCTTGCCACCTCACACACCGTCAACGGCGTTTCAAAGCTTCACAGCGAGATTTTAAAGAACGACGTTTTCAACGATTACTACCGTATGCACCCCGAAAAGTTCACCAACGTCACAAACGGTATAACTCACCGCAGATGGGTGACAGAGGCAAACCCCGAACTTTCCAAGCTTGTGTGCGACCTCATAGGCGACAAGTGGATGAAAAATCCCGAAGCTCTTGAAAACTTGTTGAAGTATAAAGGCGATAAACAAGTGCTTACGCGTCTTGCCGCAGTAAAGCGTCAAAACAAAGAAAGACTTGCAAAATTCATTCAAGCTAAAAACAACGTCATTGTTGACCCCGATTCTATATTCGACGTGCAGGTAAAACGTTTGCACGAATACAAGCGTCAGCTTTTAAATGCGCTTCACATTCTCGACCTCTATTACAGGTTAAAAGAGAATCCGTCGCTTGACATTAAGCCAAGGACGTTCATTTTTGCGGCTAAGGCGGCAAGCGCATATTATATGGCAAAACAAATTATCCGTCTTATCTGTATGATAGGCAAGATGGTCAACAACGACCCCGATATAAACGGAAAAATAAAAGTCGTTTTCCTTGAAAACTACAGCGTCTCTCTCGCGGAAATCATTATGCCTGCGTCAGAGGTTTCGGAGCAAATTTCCCTTGCCGGCAAAGAAGCTTCGGGAACGGGCAATATGAAGTTTATGATAAACGGAGCCGTGACTATCGGAACGCTTGACGGGGCAAACGTTGAAATTCACGAAGAAGTCGGCGACGAAAATATCTTCCTTTTCGGACTTTTAACCGAGCAGGTGCAAGAGCTTTACCGTAGCGGTTATAATCCGAGCGCATATTATCAGAACAATCCATCTTTAAAACGAGTTATCGACAGTTTGCGCGCGGGAATTGCCGACGTTCAGTTCGGTGAAATAGCCGATTCTCTCGTTACAGGCGGCGATACTTATATGTGCCTTGCCGATTTTGACAGTTATAAAGCGGCACAGGCAAAAATCAACGACGCATATTGCGATAAGGAAAGATGGAACAGAATGAGTCTTGTAAATATCGCAAAGGCAGGCTTCTTCGCTTCCGACAGAGCGGTAAAAGAATACGCTGACAGAATCTGGCAACTTAAGACTATAGTATAAAATGTTTAATCCGTTAATTCATAAAAAACCTTACGGCGCGACTGTCGTCGGTAAAGAAAATTATATCGAATTTCCTCTTGACCCGGACTTCAGGGTCAAGAGGGTTCGTTTTATTTTGAGAAAAGACGACCGCAGTTACGCTTACGAGATGAGTAAAACGCAGGACGGCGTTTTTTTTCTCAATTTTAAAGTTTCGGAATACGGTATATGGTATTACCGTTTTGAGGCGGATACCGACGGCGGTATACTTTATTTCGGTCAGGGAGAAGACGGAGTCGCGATATGCGGCGAATGGCTTCCCGAATGGCAGCTTACCGTATCCAAAATCGATTACCAAACTCCTCAATGGGCAAAAGCCGGGATAATATATCATATTTTTGCCGACAGATTTTGTAAAGTGGGAGATAATCCTTTCGATAAAGACGGCACACTACACAAAGATTGGTATGAAAATCCCGTTGTGGCAAATCAGGGTGAAGAATACCGCGCAGACGACTTTTTCGGCGGCAATATAAATGGAATAATTTCCAAACTCGATTATTTGAAAAGTCTGGGAGTTACCATAATTTATCTTTCGCCTGTATTTGAATCCTTTTCAAATCACCGTTATGATACGGCGGACTATTTCAAGATAGACCCGCTTTTCGGAACGGAGGAAGAATTTAAAGACTTGATTAAACAGGCAAAGGACAGAGGAATGTATATAATGCTTGACGGCGTGTTCAATCATACAGGCTCGGACAGCATTTACTTCAATAAAAAAGGGAGGTATCCCACGCTCGGCGCTTATCAGAGTAAAGAGTCGCCGTATTACGATTGGTATTATTTTTACGACTATCCCGACAGTTATCATTGTTGGTGGGGAAGCACTGTCGTTCCCACCGTCAATAAGTCCAGCGAAAGCTATCGTAAGATGATTTTCGGAAAGAGCGGCGTTTTCGACAAATGGACAAGTCTCGGCGTTAAGGGCTGGCGACTTGACGTCGTCGACGAACTTCCCATCGACTTTGTCAATCTCATTCGCTCGTGCGTCAAAAAAATCGATTCCGAGTGTCTTATAATAGGCGAGGTGTGGGAAGACGCTTCCACTAAGGTGGCATACAGTCAGTGGCGTCCCTATTTTATGGGTGAACAGCTCGACGGCGTTATGAATTATCCGTTCAAAGAAGCGATACTCGAATTTTCTATGCGTGGCGACGTTAAAAAACTAAAAGGCGCGCTGTCAAAAATAATGCAAAATTATCCCAAGCAGTCGCTCGACGTATTGCTGAATATGCTTGACTCTCACGACACGGTAAGAGTTTTAAATACTCTCGCCGAATATCCCATCGACGGCACCACCAAAAGGGAGAGGCTTGAAATAAAAATAAGAGGAGAGTTTTTAGACAGGGCAAAATTGAGACTTAAAATCGCGCTTTCGCTTTTATATTTTTTGCCGGGAAATCCGTGCGTATATTACGGCGACGAAGCGGGGCTTACAGGATATGAAGACCCTATGAACAGAAAGACTTATCCGTGGGGATTTGAGGATAAAGAAATTCTCGATTTTTACACAAAGCTCGGTCACGTCAGAAGTATGTTAAAAGAGGAAATGCTTGGCGAAACATATTTTGACGACGACAACGAAATTGTTCACATTGTCAGAGTAAACGGCAAAAAGAGGGCGGATATTTTTGTCAATAATACGCCTAATCACGTTACGAGGCAGTTTGATTTTGACGCGATAAATATGCTTGACGAGCGCACCTGCCACGGCAAAATCACGATTGAGCCTTACGACTTTGCCGTGCTGAAAAAAGACTAATGTAAAAGCTCGATAACTTTTAAAATATTCAAACCGGCAATGTTTAACGCATATTCTTAAATATGACAATATAACCGATTAAAGCAATTATTATTTTTACGTAGTAATTGCTTTTATTTTATTCTTTATACGAGAATGCGATATTGAGTATTTACAAAGGCTTATTTTTGTAGTAAAATGATTAAGATATATTATTTATTTTACAGCTTGATAAAAGTTGCCGCATAACGCATCATAAAGCGGTAAAACGAATAATATAGATGTTATTTATTTATGATAAGGAGAATTTATGGTGGAAAAGGATTTGACTAACGTCGAATCGGATATTCAGCAGGAAACCGGCACGCCATCGGATTCGGGGCAGGGACAGGAAAAAAAGCTAAAGCTTGATTATCCTCAAACAATAAAAGTGGGATTTGCTTTCGCTATTATAATGATTTTCTGGACCGCTTACGATTTCGTCGTGCCGCTTTTATTGGAAAACGCTTTCGGACTTTCCAACACTATGCGCGGCTTGATAATGGGACTTGACAATCTACTCAGTTTGTTTTTGCTTCCCGTTTTCGGCAGAATATCCGACAAAGCAAAAGGTAAGCTTGTTCAAAAGTGGGGCAGAAGAACGCCTTTTATTGTTTTCGGCACAATTGCGGCAGTCGTATTTATGATATTTGTGCCTATAACCGCTCACAAGCAGCTTCAACGAGCCGACGTCATACGAACAAGCTATGAACAAATGTTAAACGACGACGCTTTTATGAGTGAGCGTTTGAATCAATTTTACGGAAATACCGCCTATGATTATGACAAGGAATATATCGAAAACACCTTGGGACTTTCCGAGGCGGAATATAAGGCCATAAGATACGACAACAAACTTGTTGCCACAAGCGGGTTTTTGGGAATAGGCGGCACAACGTATACTTACGACGGAAAGGAAGTTTCACTGTCTGATACCGTTACCACGGATAAGGGCGATACGGTTAAAGTGAGTGAGATAAAAGAGATGAACGACCGCTATGACCTTTGCGTAAAATCGGGTATGAATACCTGGATAAGCGAAAGGGTGAATGAAGCAATGCTCAACTCTCAAGCGGGTATAACAAGTATATCTCTTTATATGGTTATGCTTCTGCTAACTCTTGTCGCTATGGCGACTTTCCGTTCGCCTGCGGTAGCTCTTATGCCCGACGTAACGCCTAAGCCGCTGCGTTCGCAAGGAAATGCAATGATAAACCTTATGGGCGGCATAGGAGGCGCGATTGCGTTTTTGATTTATACGGTTGCGCTCATTTTCGAGAGTTTGAACTCGTTTGCCATAATTTTCGGCGCGGTGGCGTGCGGTATGATTGCGCTTCTGGTTTGCTTTATATTGCTTGTCAATGAGCGCAAGATGGTAAAACGCTGTGAGGAAATTTGTGAGGAGTTCCATATAACCGACGCCGATGAGGAAACAAACGACCTCAAAAAGATTGAAGAAGAAATCGTCGAATTTGAAAGCGAATCGGAAAAGGCGGCAACTCTTCCCACCGACGTGTCTTTAGAGGGCGAAAAGGTGGAAGAAGAAATTGCCCAAAGCGGCAAAAAGAGACTTAGCTTTACAGAAAAAATGGAGCGCAAGTTCAACGAAAAATATAAGGACTTGTCGCCCGAGGAAAGAAAGAAAAAACTTGAAAAAGCAAAATTTGTGTCTTTCCTTTTAATACTTGCTTCAATATTTATGTGGTTTATGGGTTATAACGCGGTTTCTTCAAACCTTTCCATTTACTGCGTAAAAGCGTTAAATCTTAAAGCCTCGGTGGCTTCTATTATATCGGGCGTTTCCATGGGCGTCAGCGCTATTGCGTTTATTCCTGTCGGATACCTTGCCGCCAAGATAGGAAGAAAGAAATCTATAATGATAGGATTCGGACTTGCCGTTATATCATTCGTGTTGATTTTCGCCGCCGTGCAGGCAAACACCAATCAGCTTATACCTGCCGCGCTGTTCGCTTTGTTTTATCTCATAGCCGGATTTGGTCTGATTATCGCGAACGTCAACACATTCCCGATGGTCGTCGAACTTGCCAAAGCGGAGGACTGCGGAAAATATACCGGCTTTTATTATACGGCTACAATGTCGGCTCAGGCAATAACGCCGTTTATCGCAGGTCTTGTTATGGACTATGTCGGCAAAAGATTCCTGTTTTTATATTCGGCAATATGCGTGGTCATTGCAATAGCAATTATGTTCTTTGTCAGATACGGAGACAGCATGCAGATTCAACCCGGCAAAAAACTTACAAAAGAGGAGAAAAAGCAAATCAGACTCGAGTCGATGGATTCGGCGGATTAAAAGCATTTTGTCGACCATATCACATAATTTACGTAAAGTGCATTTCAATTAAAAAAGAGCCTTATGGCTCTTTTTTTGACATTAAATATATAGAAGGTGAAGCCTTTAAAAAGTATGCCGAAGAAAATCTTGTATCTTGAAGATAATATAAATTTTTTATTTTTAGATATAGAGCAGAAGATATTTGATAATATAATACGGCGATTAAAAAATCGGCAGGTTACTTTTCAAACAAGTTTATGATATTCTTGTTTTTTTTCTCAGCATACTCGTAAGCTATTTTCGTTCCGCTTTTAGGGTGACGCACAATCGGATTTTTCTTAAATGTGTATGAACTCGGCATATAAGTTTTGTCATAATAAAATACGCAAAAATCCGAAATATCAATCATATAAAAATTCCGCTTTACGTAAACCGCTTTGCCGGCATTCTTCAAGTTCGGAAGGCACAATGTGTTTTCAAAGAAACTTTTCAAAAAATCGGTATACCTTTCGTCGGCGTTAAAGTATTCAGCCTTCACGTAAACTCTTTCGATATCGCCGTTGATTTCCTTCAGTTCGGATACGCATTCGTAGCACAACGCGTCAAATTCGCTGTTGCTCCCGAACAGAAAAATGCGTGTGCCTTGGGATATAAGATTTATTATCAACTCGTTTATGCGCTTTAACAATGCAGGCGAGCGATTGATAGTTCGGTGTCCTATAAAACAGCAAATTTTATGTTTTTCACTCAACAAAATTACTCTCCGTATTCAAAATGACTACTTATAGTATTCATTATAGCATAAATTATGTTTTATAGTATTCAAATTTAACTTTTTGGATATATTTTATGTATCTCGCCTTTCAAAAGCACGGCGTGATTGTTTCATACTAAGAAAAAAAGATAAGGGGAAGATATGGAAATAAAGGACATTTTATCCAGAATAGGTTTCGTCAGAAATCAGGCAAATTTATCCGCAAGGGAACTCAGCGGCAGAATGGGAATGAGCCCGCAGTATATGGCACAGGTCGAAAGCGGCAGGATTGTTTTAACGGTGGAGAAACTGCTCGAAATTTTGGAAATATGCAATTTTCCCATAGACAGATTTTTCAGTCCCGATATCAACGATTATAACGTCGATAAAGAACTCGAAAAGTTAATCAACGCTTTGTCAACAGAAAAGAAAAAGCATATAATTGAATTTATTAAAAACTGAAAATATAAACTATGTTTAAGGCAGCTGCCTGAGTTTGCAGGCAGACTGTTTTAAATGGCAATTTAAAAAAATATGCCAAACATTCAGAGAGTGTGAATGGTATTTCAAAATATTAATTTTAAATTATATATTTTTATTGCAAATATTTTTTATTGTCCTTAAATTGAATACATACAGTTGGGATACGGACAGTCGGAATATGAGCAATCGAATATGGGCAATCGGAATATAAATATAATATAAAACAAATAAAAAATCAAAATTAAAAGCCGCCAAGTGGCGGCTTTTAATTTTTTTGCTAATTACTTCTTTCGTAGTTGATTGCAAGTCATAAGACTAAAGATACGCGAAATTTTTATTAGCATTCAATCTCTTTAACTAATGATGCGTCGACGGTGCCGATGTTTGATTAGTCTTTATAAGATTTTTTGAATTATTCTGCCAAGGTTTCGGCTTTCTTGATATAGTAAGCACGTTTTCTTGCCGCATCCTGTTCGTTCTTCTCGAACAATGTCTTAGCGGCTTCGGGGTTGGTCTTGGCAAGTGCGGAGTAACGGGTTTCGTTCATCAAGAATGCCTGATAATCGCCCGTGGGCTCTTTAGAATCGATGACCAAAGGAGCTTTGCCCGTTCCGACCAAATCGGGGTTGTAACGGAAGAGCTGCCAATATCCGCATTCGACGGCGTTCTTCATTTCCTTTTGAGCATTTTCCATGCCGCCTTTTATACCGTGGTTGATACAGGGGGCATAGGCGATGATAATCGAAGGTCCGTGATATGCTTCCGCTTCAGCCATAGCTTTGACAACCTGTTGCATATTTGCACCCATTGAAACCTGTGCGACATAAATATATCCATAGTCCATAGCGAGGAGCGCAAGGTCCTTTTTCTTTGTCTTTTTACCTGTTGCGGCAAACTTGGCAGTTGCGCCGGCAGGAGTTGATTTAGAAGCCTGACCGCCGGTGTTGGAGTAAACTTCCGTGTCAAGAACAAGAATGTTGACGTCCTCGCCGCTTGCCAACACGTGGTCAACGCCGTTGTAACCGATATCGTATGCCCAGCCGTCGCCGCCGACAATCCAGATTGACTTTTTGATGAGGCAATCTTCCATTTGCTCGACTTTGTTTAAAAGCTCAAGCGTTTCGCCCTTTGCCTTTTTCTTTTCGGCGGGAAGGAGAGCGACTATCTTATCGCGAGCGTCTTCGCTTGCCTTTGCGTCTTCTTTTCCTTCAATCCATGCTTTGAGGGCTGCTTTCATATCGTCGGATACTTCCGATTCGATGAGGCTGTTTGCATATCCTTCCAAAACGTTTCTTCTGGTGGTGTATGCCAGATTCATACCGTAGCCGAATTCGGCGTTGTCTTCGAACAAGCTGTTTGCCCAAGCAGGACCGCGACCCTTGTCGTTTTTGGTGTAAGGACAGGTAGGAGCGGAGCCGCCGTAGATGGAGCTACAACCGGTTGCGTTTGCGATGAGCATTCTGTCGCCGAAGAGCTGGGACATGAGTTTGACGTAAGGAGTTTCGCCGCAGCCTGCGCAAGCGCCGGAGAACTCAAACAAAGGCTTCTTGAACTGGCTGTTTTTTACGTTCATCGACTTGAGTTCTGCGGTGGTTTCTTTCAAAGCGTCCGCATATTCCCAATTGGCGGCTTCCTTTTCGATAGCTTCGTCAAGACCGACCATAGTGAGAGCTTTTTCTTTAGCGGGGCAGACAGCCACGCAGTTTTTACAGCCCGTGCAGTCGTAGGGGCTGACCTGCATACGGAATTCGTAACCGGCAAATCCCGTTGCGGGCTTGGTGACGAAACCTTCGGGTTTATTGGTAAGCTCGTTGGAGAGGACGGGGCGGATTGCCGCATGAGGACATACCAAAGAGCATTGGTTACATTGAATACACTTTGCGGGCTCCCACAAAGGAACGGAAACGGCGATACCGCGTTTTTCGAATTTGGTTGTACCTGTAGGAACGCAGCCTGCGGGGTTGAATGCGGAAACGGGGAGTTTGTCGCCTTCTTGCGCCGCGATGGGGGCGATGAAGTTTTTGAAGTATTCATCGTTTGCGACTTTAAGCGGTGCCGCACCCTCGGTGGTAGTTGCCCAAGATTCGGGGTATTTGACTTCGACGAGCTCTTTGATTGCGTTGTCAACGCAAGCATAGTTCATATTGACTATAGCGTCGCCTTTCTTTCCGTAAGTGATTTTGATTTTTTCCTTCATATAACGCTCTGCGTCTTCATAAGGAATTATGTTTGCGAGTTTGAAGAAAGCCGCCTGCATAACTGTGTTGACGCCCTTGTTTGTTCCGAGAGCGGTAACGACTTTAAGACCGTCAAGCGTGTAGAATTTGATGTGCTTTTTGGCAATCATATTCTTCATAGAGGCGGGAAGTTTTGTTTCCATCTCTTCGGGAGTCCATTGCGAGTTAAGCAAGAACGTGCCGCCTTCTTTGAGGTCGGAAAGCATATCGTAACGAAGCACGTAAGATTCGTTGTGGCAGGCTACGAAGTTTGCCTGGTCGATAAGGTAAGTGCTGCGGATAGGCTTATCCGAGAAACGGAGGTGAGAAATGGTGATACCGCCTGACTTTTTGGAGTCGTAAGCAAAGTAAGCCTGAGCATATTTTTCGGTGTGGTCGCCGATGATTTTGATGCTGTTCTTGTTTGCGCCGACGGTGCCGTCCGAGCCGAGTCCGTAGAACTTGCAGGAAATGCAGCTTGCGTCGGAAGCGTCGATTTTTTCGGTGACTTCGAGCGAATGACCGGTGACGTCATCGGTGATGCCGATTGTAAAGCGGTCTTTTTTAGCGCCGTTCATGTTGGCGTAGATTGCGTTGACCATGGAAGGATTGAATTCCTTGCTGCCGATGCCGTAACGTCCGCAAAGAACTTCAAGTTTTCTGCCTTTTTCGTTGAGTGCCGAAACGACGTCGAGATAAAGAGGTTCGCCTTGTGCGCCCGGCTCTTTTGTTCTGTCCATAACGGTCATTGTCTTGACTGTTGAAGGAATTGCGTTTACGAAAGCGTCGCAGGGGAAAGGTCTGTAAAGTCTGACTTTGATAAGACCGACTTTTTGTCCTTTTGCGTTGAGGTAGTCCACCGTTTCTTCAACGGCTTCCGCACCCGAGCCCATGATAACGATAACTCTGTCTGCGTCCTTTGCGCCATAGTAATCGACGAGGTTATATTTTCTGCCGGTAAGAGCGGAAACTTTGTCCATCTGTGCCTGAACGATAGCAGGAACGGCGTCGTAATATTTATTTGAAGCTTCTCTGTTTTGGAAGTAGATATCTGGATTTTGAGCAGTGCCCTGTTGATGAGGATGTTCAGGATTTAATGCTCTTGCACGGAATTCGTCAATCTTTTTAAAGTTGACGAGCTTTTTGATTTCGTCATATTCAATGCCGTCAATCTTGCTGACTTCGTGCGACGTTCTGAAACCGTCGAAGAAGCTGAGGAAGGGGACGGAAGATTCCAAAGTGGAAAGATGAGCGACCAAAGATAAATCCATGACTTCCTGAACGCTGTTTGAAGCGAGCATGGCAAAACCCGTCTGACGGCATGCCATAACGTCGGAATGGTCGCCGAAGATGTTAAGTGCATGACCTGCAACGCTTCTTGCCGATACGTGGAAGACAGAGGGAAGAAGTTCGCCCGCAATTTTATACATATTGGGTATCATAAGGAGCAAACCTTGGCTTGCGGTGAATGTTGAGGTCAAAGCGCCTGCCGCGAGGGAGCCGTGAACAGCGCCTGCCGCGCCGGCTTCGGATTGCATTTCGGCAATTTTGACAACGTTGCCCATAATGTTTTTTCTACCTTGTCCTGCCCACTCGTCGCAGTTTTCCGCCATGGGAGATGAAGGCGTGATGGGGTAGATGGCGGCTACGTCTGAAAACGCATAAGCGATATGCGCCGCAGCGGTATTGCCGTCGATTGTCATTTTTTTCATAAATACCTCCAAAATTTGTCTTTTTGATTTGTTGTATTTGGTTATATTATAATTATATAAAATATTTAAGTCAAACAATAAAACTCAAATAGGAAAAAAAGGTGAAAAAAATTGTCAAAAATCCTGTGAGATGATATAATACCGCTATGTCGCAGATAGAAGTTAAAAACGTAGGATTTCAATACGCCAAGAGCGAGGAGCGTGAAAGCGCGCTGAAACAAATTTCCTTTTCGGTGGAAAAGGGAGAGTTTATTTCGCTTGTCGGCAAAAACGGCTGCGGTAAATCCACTTTGGCAAAGCTTTTGAACGGGCTTTTCGAGCCAAGCGAAGGGACGGTGTCAGTATCCGGCGTAGACACGTCGAACGAGGATACCATTTTCGAGGTGCGCTCCAAAGCAGGAATGGTGTTTCAGAATCCCGACAATCAGATGGTTGCGACAATCGTTGAAGACGACGTCGCCTTCGGCCCCGAAAATCTCGGGGTGGAGCCGTCAGAAATAATAAAGAGGGTGGACGAATCCCTCGGAGCGGTCGGTATGTCGGAATATAAGAATTCAACGGCGTCAAGGCTCAGCGGCGGACAAAAACAGAGGGTGGCGATAGCGGGAGTGCTTGCTATGAAGCCTGAAATAATGATTCTGGACGAGGCGACCTCTATGCTTGACCCCGACGGCAGAGAGGAAGTGATGTCCGTCGTAAAAAAGATGAACGAGGGAGGTATTACGATAATCAACATAACTCACGATATGAGCGAGGTTGCTTTGTCGCAAAGAGTTATCGTATTAAAAGAGGGCGAGATAATCTTTGACGGAAAGCCGAACGCGCTTTTTGACAGTCCCGAAATTTTAAAGAGAGCAAACCTCGACCTTCCGCCCGTCGGAAAACTGAGAAAGACGCTTATCGAGCACGGATTAAACATATCGGGCGACAGCATGGACGAGGACGAACTTGCGGAGGATATATGGCAGTCGTTGAAGTAAAAAACTTAAGTTTTACCTATTCCAAAAAGACGCCGTATCAGACGCATGCACTCACCGACGTTTCTTTCTCTATCGAGGAAGGCGAGGTTTTCGGCATTGTCGGAGCAACGGGCAGCGGGAAATCCACGCTGATATCGCATCTTAACGTGCTTACCAAAATTCAGTCGGGCGATATAAGCGTTTTGGGACTTTCGGTAAAGGAAAAGAAAAATCTTAAAAGTATCCGCTTTGGTGTGGGTATGGTTTTTCAGTATCCCGAATACCAGTTGTTTGAAGATACGGTAGAAAAGGACGTGGCGTTCGGCCCCAAAAACATGAAGCTTGAAAAAGAGGAAATCGACCGCCGCGTGAAAGAGGCTTTAAACCTTGTCGGACTCGACTACGACGTATATGCAAAACGCAGCCCGTTTGAACTTTCGGGCGGCGAAAAAAGAAGAGTGGCAATAGCGGGCGTTATAGCTATGGAGCCGAAAATTTTGGTGCTTGACGAAGTGGCGGCGGGGCTTGACCCCGAGGGCAGAGAGGATATTTTAAAACTCATCAAAAAGCTCCAAAAGGAAAAATGCCCCACCGTTATTCTTATATCCCACAATATGGACGATATTGCTTATCTTGCCGACAGGATTCTCGTTTTGTCAAAAGGCAAGGCGGAATTTTTGGGAACGCCCAAAGAAGTGTTTGCCAATTATGACAGAATGAATGAGTTAAAACTCGGAGTTCCTCTTGCCACGAGGATACAAAAAAAGCTGGAGGCAAAGGGCATGCGCTTTTCGGAGGTCTGCGTTACGGCAGAGCAACTTGCCATAGAGCTTAAAAAAATGAACGCAAAGGAGGCGGACAATGTTTAAAGACATAGCTTTCGGACAGTATTATCCGACGTCCTCTTTTGTTCACAATCTTGACCCGAGAATAAAGCTTTTGCTCACGATACTCTTTATCGTTGCCATATTTTTTATTCAGACCTATTTCAGCTTTTTGGTGACGCTTGTTTTCCTTATCGTCGTCATTCTGTTTTCGAGAGTGCCCGTGCTCTCCGTTTTGAAATCGGTAAAGGGCATATTGTTTTTGGTGCTGTTTGCGGCGATAATCAATCTGTTTTTCGTTTCCACAGGCAAGGTGATTTACGAAAAGGTAATAACCGATTGGTGGACTTTCCGCATAACTTGGGACGGAGTGCACAATAGCATAAAGCTGACGCTAAGACTGATATTTTTAATTACGGGAGCGTCGATTATATCTCTCACCACAACGCCCATGCGCCTGACCGACGGAATAGAAAGTTTATTGAAACCTCTCAAGGTGATAAAATTCCCCGTGCACGATATAGCGATAATCATGTCTATCGCACTCAGATTTATCCCCACGCTGTTGGACGAGACGCACAAGATAATCAACGCTCAAAAGGCGCGCGGAGCGGCGTTCGACACGGGCGGACTGATAAAAAAAGCTAAATCAATGCTTCCCGTGCTCATTCCTCTTTTTGTTTCCGCTTTCAGACGCGCGGACGAACTTGCATTCGCTATGGACGCAAGGTGCTACAACGCCACGGAAAAGAGGACGAAAATGCGCAAACTCAAGCTGAGCTGGCGCGACCTTATCGCCACGCTCTTTGTGGCGGGATACGCCACGTTCATATTTATCGACCGCTACTACTTTTTGGGACTCGACCACGTTCTGTTCCCGGGGGTGTTTTAATGAGATATAAACTCACTGTGGAATACGACGGCGAAAAGTTTTGCGGCTGGCAAAGGCAGTTAAGCGACAGAAGCGTGCAGCAGACTCTCGAAGAAGCGCTTGAAAAACTCGGAATAAAAACCGTCGTTACGGCGAGCGGCAGGACGGACAGCGGCGTTCATGCGGCAGGGCAGATTGTCCACTTTGACGCAGAGTCGTCTATCCCCACGGATAAATTTCCGCTTGCCGTCAACGCATATCTTCCCGACGACGTCAGCGTGACGGATTGTGAGATTGTCTCGGACGGATTCAACGCAAGGTTCGACGCCAAACGAAAGACGTATTGTTACCGACTTTATTATTCAAGGGTAAGGCACCCGCTTTTGGAGAAAAATCACACCCACGTTACGGTTGAGCCCGACGAAGAGAAGATGAAAAGGGCGGCACAGTATATAGTGGGCGAGCACGACTTCAAATGTTTCGAAGCGTCGGGTTCAAAAGTAAAGAGCACGGTGAGAACGGTTTATGCTTTGGATATAAAAACGAGTTTGAACAACGGCTCGAAGATATATGAAATTTACGTTACGGGCAACGGATTTTTGTATAATATGGTACGCATTATCGCAGGCACCCTCTATTACGTCGGCATAGGCAAACTTTTGCCCGAAGACGTTTTAGAGATTATAAAAAAGAAAAAAAGGGTGGGCGCGGGTAAAACGATGCCGCCTAAAGGCTTGACTTTAGAGGAAGTCTTTTACGAATAATAAAAGGATATAGAAAAAAGGTATAGACCATATAAAAGGCACAGCCGGCGCATTTTATTTTAAAGGCTTGGAATATAAGACAATGCCGCACGGCAACCGTTTAATGCTTTTTTTTGCTCAAAGCATTTTGCCGCTTGAGGCGTTTTGCCGCCTTTGATTTTATTTAAACGCGCGGTCTATAAAAACTTTGCAAAATTACTTGACATAATTTTTCTTTTTTTTTATGATAATGAAGTTAATTTGGTTATTCTGCCGTAAGGACTAGCCCCCCGAACGGTGAAACAATAAACAGATACTCGTTTGGAGGTTACATTGATGAGTAAGGATTTGCAAGCATTTGCAAAAAACAATAAAACTTATATGCCTAATCCCGAAACAGTCGAAAGAAAATGGTATGTAGTCGACGCAACAGGTCTTGTCCTCGGAAGACTCGCATCTCAGGTTGCGGCAATCCTCAAAGGAAAGAACAAGCCGACATACACGCCCCACGTCGATTGCGGTGACAACGTCATCGTCATCAACTGCGACAAGGTTGTTTTGACAGGCAAAAAATTGGAGCAAAAATATTATCGTTATCACACCGGTTATGTCGGCGGTCTTAAAGAGATTCAATACAAAAAGCTTATGAACGAAAAGCCGGACTTTGCCGTGTATAAGGCAGTTAAGGGTATGCTTCCCAAAAACAAAATCGGCGCGGATATGCTCAAGAAACTCAGAGTCTACGTCGGCGCGGAACATAACCATCAGGCTCAGAAACCTATCGAGCTTAAAATCGAGGATTAAGGAGTAAAGTATGGCAACGAAAAAAGCAGTTAAAAAAGTTCAGTATATTGCAACGGGCAGAAGAAAATCTGCCATCGCCCGTGTTCGCCTTATCCCCGGCGGCGAAGGTCAAATCGTCATCAACAAGAGAACTATCGAAGAATACTTCCCCATGGATACGACAAGACTTATCGTCAATCAGCCGCTTGAGGCCACCGGCACAAAAGACAAGTTTGACGTTTTCGTCAACGTCAAGGGCGGCGGTATAACAGGTCAGGCCGGCGCAATCCGTCACGGCATCGCAAGAGCGCTTTGCACCGTGGACAGCGACGCTTACCGTCCCACTCTCAAAAAAGCAGGTTTCCTCACGAGAGACCCCAGAGCCAAAGAAAGAAAGAAATACGGACTTCACAAGGCAAGAAAGGCTCCGCAATTCTCAAAGAGATAACTTCACGGTTGCAAAACTCAAATTCAAAACGCCCGAATATCGGGCGTTTTTTATACCGCAAATTATCACGGCTCAGAGCCGCTTTTCCGTGTTCAGGCGATAACGCCGATAGCGTTTTTCAGCCATTAAAAGAACAAATGTTATATAAAACCTTTTTGAATTTATCTTATGAATAATATTTTCCTTTGCCGAAAATTTTGCGCTTATTTGCATAAATGGGTCTTATAAAATACGGCGGATTATTAAATTTAATATATTTTGTGCTTGAAATATTTCCGTCCGTGTCTTGTTTTGCCGTGAGCGGAACTGTTTGAAGTCGGGCGCAGGCGGTATTGACTTTTTTTCGATAAAAAGCTAAAATTAAAAAAAGTTTCAGATTAAAAATTTAATTTAGCGTTATCTGCCCAATTTTAATAATGCCTAAAAAAATTACGGCACAAAGCCGTATTATATCGGATAATAAAAAGGGAGAGTCCCTTAATTATAAAGGAGTGTTATGAAAAGTAATCCATTAAAAAATCGGTTATGCTGTTTGCTCTGCTCTTGCTTGTCGTGCTTTTTTCGGCGCTGTTTGTCGCTTGTTCCGACGCCGACGGCACTCAGACGCCCACTGAGCCTTTAATGTATAACCTCAATGAGGACGATACTTATTCGGTGGCAAAATGCGACGTATCGCAAACGGACGTGGTCATTCCCGAAACATATAAGGGCAAGAGCGTTGTAAAAATCGAGAACGGGGCGTTTGACGATTGCAAAAATGTGCTGTCGCTCGTCATTCCCGACAGCGTTACTGAAGTGGAAATCAATGCGCTAAACGGTCTGAGAAATCTTCAAAAGCTCACCGCTCCCGCCGTTGCCCTAAGCTCGGTAAGCAAAATTCAAAAGATTGATACTTTAATTGTCACAAGCGGCGAGGCAATAGCCGAAAACGCAGTAAGCGGCTGGGACTATTTAAAAAGCGTAACTTTACCCGATACGTTAAAGACGATAGGGGATCTGGGATTTGCCCACTGCGAATTGCTCGAGCAAATTTCCCTGCCCGAGGGACTCACTTCGATAGGAGCAAATGCGTTTTATAATTGCGCTTCAATCGAACAATTCAATCTTCCCGACAGCGTGGAAAGCATAGGCAATTATGCCTTCGGAAAGTGCGCAAGTCTTGAAACAGTTTCCCTTTCAAAATCGCTTTCGACGGTAGGGAATTGGGTATTTGCAAGCTGTAACTCCTTGATAAATCTGACCATATCGCCCGAAAACGCAAATTATTATTCGGCAGGCAACTGCATTATAGAGAGGGGAACGCAAACGCTCGTTTTGGGCTGTTTGGGCAGTATCATACCTAACGACGGCACGATAAAAATAATAGGGCATCACGCATTTGCAAGTCAGGAAACTTTGGTTAGCATAACTCTTCCCGATTCGGTAACGACGATAGAGACCTATGCTTTTGACGGCTGTTCGTCTTTGGTGTCCGTCGACCTCGGGATATTCTTTACGACGTTTGAAAGACGCTCCTTTACAAACTGTCCGTCAATCGAGTATTTCACCTATCCCGGCACTACGGCGGATTTTACTGCCTACGTCGACCAGCATACCGATTATATGGAAACGGGGAAAAACGTGATTTATAAATGCTCGGACGGAAACGTCGAACGCAACCCCTCGCTCTATCCTTGGAGCTGATAACGAGTCGCAGGCAGGAAATCAAGCTTTAAAGTTTTAACGGAAAATTTGTATTGAAAAGCACATTCTGCGAAATCGTTCGGCGATAAATCGGAAATAAAGAGTGTTTGCATTAAACTCTATCTGGTATAAATTCGAGCTAAAAAAAGTATTTAAATTTTGAAAGCTATAACGGTTTAGCCTATACGGCGTTTAACTAAAGAAAAACAAATTGTTATAAAAAGAGGTACTTATGGTATATGCTGTAATATTGGCAGGGGGACTCGGCAAGAGAATGAACTCTGAAACGCTCAAGCAATTCGCCCTTGTCGGAGATACGCCCATCGTGCATTTTTCGGTGAAGGCGTTTTCTGAACACGAAAAGATAGACAAAGCGGTAGTGGTGGCGTTTGACGTCGAGGCCATGCAAAAATGTTTAGAGCCGGTTATGTGCGACAAAATCACGGTCGTAAAGGGCGGAGAGTCGAGAAGCAAGTCGCTTGAATGCGGTATGGCGGAAGCGACAAGACTCGGCGCGACGGCCGACGACTTGATTATCTCCCACGATGCTGCCCGTCCGTTTGTGACAAAGAGATTGATTGACGACGCCATAGCGACGGCGGAGGAATACGGCGCTTCGTCTGCGGCAATAAAGATGAGCGACACGCTTGCACTCACCGACGGAATAAATCTTACGGGGCTTGTGGACAGGTCGAGGGTGGCGGCGTTGCAGACGCCTCAATGTTCAAAACTTAAGTATATGCAAAAAGCCTTTCTTGAGGCGGGAGGAGGAACGGATTTATATTCCCTTTTGATGCAGGTAGGCGTTCCCGTCAAGATTTTCGACGGCAACCGCGATAATATCAAGATAACTTACTACGACGATTTGATTTATGCAAATTGCCTATATAAATCCAAAAAGTGAACCGAGTGCCGCGCGTTAGCTAAAACGGCTTAAGGCAAACGTTTCAAAAAAAGTTTTTTGATTGAATTTGTCGAAAAACTCAAAGCTTTAAATTTGGTTAAAGCAATCGAACGATAGTTCTCTTTATCCGAAAGCAGCGTTTGATGTTTCGGTAAAATCGTCATTTAGATAAAAATAAAAATGGTCAAAGCTTTATATGCCGATAAACCGAGTTTCGGTAAAATCGTCACGTCGATAAAAATAAAAAACCCGATTTAATCGGGTTTTTTTAATTTAAATAGTTTTTTTAAAAATCTTGTCAAGCGAATTTATGGGGTATTTTTAATTTTTTTAGCGAAATTTCAAAAAATTTCTTTAAACTTCTCATTTGATTTTTTCGAGAGAAACGACGGCAAAAGATGCGATTGCCTCGCCGTTTCCTATCAAATCCACGCCTTCGTTGGTGGTCGCCGTTATGCCCACTCTGTCGGGGGATATTCCCAAAAGAGAGGAAAGCGACGCTTTCATACCGTCGAGATAGGGGGCAAGTTTAGGCTTTTCGGCTATGACGGCAACGCTTGCATTGGACGGTTTATATCCCTTTTGTTTTGCTATGTTTAAAACTTGTTTTAACAAATCGGCGCTGTCGGCTCCCTTAAAGGCGTCGTCGTTTACGGGAAAGAGGTGTCCGATATCCTTTTGACCGAGCGAGGATAAAATCGCATCCATAACGGCATGCAGGGGGGCGTCGCCGTCGGAATGGGCGTCAAAAGCTCTGTCAAAAGGAATTTTTACGCCGCAAAGGACTATATTTTCCCCGAAAACAAGCCTGTGGATATCGTATCCGATGCCAAAGAGGATATCTTTGGGTATATCGCCGTTAAATTGAAAAGTATCTTTTTTCATATCAGTTTAAAATTTCGTACATGGAAGCGGGATTTTTGTTGCCCGCTTTTTCGTCGGTGGAAAGCACTTTAAACTTTAAACTTTCGCCTCCGAAGCCTACCGTGACGACGTCGCCTTCCTTTATCTCTTTGGACGGTTTGACCGCTCTGCCGTTAATATCTATGCGCCCCTTGTCGCACGCTTCCTGCGCAACCGTTCTGCGTTTTATTATTCTTGAAACCTTTAAAAATTTATCTATTCTCATAATCTGCCTTTTGGTAGGGTATTTTGTAAATTATATCCTTAAATTGCGGTTTTAAAAGAATTTCTAAAAATTATCTTAAAACAGTTGACTCTTGAAATTTTAGTTGCTACAATTAAAAACTGCGATAAAATACAAAAAATCTACCCACAACATCGTCTTGGGGGTAGGGCTATTTGTCTGTAAAAACAGTATAAAACAACATAACATAAAAAACAAGTGTTTTTTTTGGAAGTTTTTAAATATCAAGTTTTTAAATAATTTTAAGGAGCGTAGCATGTCTCAAAAAATTGAAAAATACGGAAACACGGAGAGGAGAACCTTTTCGAGCATCAAAAACGTCGTAGACATTCCTTACCTCATCGAAGTTCAGAAAAAGTCATATCAGAACTTCATTGAAGAGGGAATAAGAGAAGTTTTTAAAGATTATTCTCCTATCAACGATTTCGCAGGCAGAATGAAAATCGAGTTTCTCGATTATTCGCTTGACGGCGAGCCCAAATACTCCGTCAAGGAATGCAAGGACAGAGATGCGACTTACGCCGTGCCGCTCAAGGTAAAGGCAAGACTTACCAACAACGACACGGGCGAAGTTATCGACCAGGAAGTCTTTATGGGTGATTTCCCGCTTATGACGGAATCCGGCTCTTTCATCATCAACGGCGCGGAAAGAGTTATCGTCAGTCAGCTTGTCAGAAGCCCCGGCGTTTACGGTCAGGAAACCAAAGACAAAAACGGTATTTCAAGATACGGCACACAGGTTATCCCCAACCGCGGCGCATGGCTTGAATTCGAACAGGATTCCAACGACATAGCTTGGGTAAAAGTCGACCGTCAAAGAAGAATCACGACTACAACGCTCCTCAGAGCTTTAGGCTACGGCACCGACGAGGAATTAAGAGAACTTTTCGGCGGCGACGATATGATTGAAAAGACGATGGAAAAAGACGCGAACTGCAAG
>FR901028.1:316572-336525 GCA_000437555.1 Acidaminococcus sp. CAG:917
TTCCGCAGACTCCGTCCCGGCGAAGTTCCCACTATGGACGGCGCAGACGCCTTAATCAGAAACATTTTCTTCGACTATAAAAAATACGACCTCGCAAGAGTGGGACGTTATAAATACAACAAAAAGCTGTCTATTGCCAACAGATTGGAAGGGCAGGTTTTGTCGCGCGACGTGGTATCTGAGCTCACCGGCGAAGTGCTTGCGTCTAAAGGCGAAACCGTATCCGAAGCAAAAGCCAACGAAATTCAGAACAATGCCGTCAACGAGGCGTTTATCGTCATAAAGGACGCCGAGGGCAAAGAAGGCGAATTCAAACTCATCGGCAATAAGACGGTTGACCTTGACGCTTTCGTCGATTGCAACCCGAGACAGCTCGGCATTTTAGAAAAGGTATATTATCCCGTCTTAAAAGAGATTTTGGATACTTACACCAAAAAGGACGACGTCATCGCCGCTATCAAGGCGCAGGCGGACGTTTTGGTGTCTAAGCACGTCACCGTCGACGACATAGTCGCCATGGTTGACTACAACATCGGGCTCAGAAAGGGCGTAGGCACCGTCGACGATATCGACCACCTTGCCAACAGAAGAGTTAAAGCGGTGGGCGAGCTTTTGCAAAATCAGTTCAGAATCGGTATTTCGAGACTTGAAAGAATCATAAAAGAAAAGATGAGCGTTGCGCAGGAAAACGTTGAGATAACTCCTCAGACTCTTATCAACATCAGACCCGTCACAAGCGCAATCAAAGAATTTTTCGGCTCTTCTCAGCTCTCTCAGTTTATGGACCAACCCAACCCGATTGCAGAGCTTACGCACAAGAGAAAGCTTTCCGCTTTGGGACCGGGCGGTCTTAACAAAGAAAGGGCAACGTTCGAAGTCCGTGACGTTCACTATTCGCATTACGGCAGAATGTGTCCTATCGAAACGCCTGAAGGTCAGAACATAGGTCTTATCACTTCTCTTTCTACGTTCGCGAGAGTCAATGAATACGGCTTTATCGAAACGCCTTACAGAAAGATTGATAAAGAGAAAAAAGTCGTCACCGACGAAGTCGTCTACATGACTGCCGACGAGGAAGACAAATACATCATAGCGGAAGCAAACTCGCAGCTTGACGAGGAAGGACATTTTGTCAAAGATTTGGTAAACTGCCGTATAAAGGAAGATATCCGTGCCGTCGACAAGAGCATGCCCGATTATATGGACGTTTCGCCCAAGCAGCTCATCTCAATCGCTACGGCACTCATTCCGTTCCTTGAAAACGACGATACCAACCGTGCTCTTATGGGCTCCAACATGCAGCGTCAGGCTGTTCCGCTACTCAAACCCGAAGCTCCTATGATTGCAACCGGCGTCGAGCATAAGATCGCTTACGACAGCGGAGTCATGAAACTTGCAAAACACGACGGTGTGGTAAAATACGTCGACTCCGACAAAATCGTGGTGGAAACGACGGACGGCAAAGAGGACGTTTATACTCTTTCCAAATTCCAAAGAAGCAACCAATCCACCTGCATAAATCAGCGCCCCATCGTAAACAAAGGCGATAAAGTCGTTGCGGAAAAACACGACGCTAACGGAAGACTTATTCAAGAAGCTACCATTTTGGCGGACGGTCCCGCTACCGACAACGGCGAACTTTCACTCGGCAGAAACATTCTGATTGGCTTTATGTCGTGGGAAGGCTATAACTACGAAGACGCTATCCTGATAAACGAAGACCTCGTCCGTGACGACGTGTTCACGTCTATCCATATAGAAGAGCACGAAATCGAGGCGAGAGACACCAAGCTCGGTGAAGAACAAATCACGAGAGATATTCCCAACCTTTCCGACGACGCTCTCAAAAACCTCGACGAAGACGGTATAGTCAGAGTGGGCGCAGAGGTCAGACCCGGAGATATTCTGGTAGGTAAGGTCACGCCTAAGGGCGAAACGGAGCTCACCCCCGAAGAAAGGCTTTTAAGAGCGATATTCGGCGAAAAGGCGAGAGATTTCAGAGATACGTCGCTAAGAGTTCCCAACGGTGAAGCAGGTATCGTCGTTGACGTCAAGATATTCACGAGAAAGAACCGTGACGAACTTGCTCCCGGAGTCAACAAGCTCGTCAGAGTATACATCGCTCAAAAGAGAAAGATATCCGTCGGCGATAAGATGGCTGGACGTCACGGTAACAAGGGCGTTATATCGAGAGTTTTGCCCAAAGAGGATATGCCTTTCATGGCGGACGGCACACCTTTGCAAATCGTGCTCAACCCGCTCGGCGTTCCTTCCCGTATGAACATTGGACAGGTTTTGGAAGTTCACCTCGGACTTGTCGCCAAGATGCTCGGCTGGAAAGTGGCGACTCCCGTTTTCGAGGGCGTAAAGCAGGAAGAAATTTCCAAGATATTCTCGGATATGGGGCTTGTTAACGAAAAGGGCGAAGTGGACGGCAAGATACAGCTTTACGACGGAAGAACGGGCGAACCGTTTGAAAACAGAGTTACCGTCGGATATATGTATTACCTCAAGCTCCATCACCTCGTCGACGACAAGATACACGCACGTTCGACAGGACCGTATAGCCTTGTCACGCAGCAGCCTCTCGGCGGTAAAGCTCAGTTCGGCGGACAGAGATTCGGTGAAATGGAAGTTTGGGCTCTCGAAGCTTACGGCGCGGCAAACGTATTGCAGGAAATCCTCACGGTTAAGTCCGACGACGTCGTGGGCAGGGTAAAGACATACGAATCTATAGTAAAGGGTAACAACATAAGCGAACCCGGAATTCCGGAAGCGTTCAAAGTTTTGGTAAGCGAACTCAAGAGCCTGGCTCTCGACATTAAAGTGCTCACCGAGGACGACGACGAAATCAAACTCCGCGACTACTCGGACGAAGAACTCGATTTCGACGCCGCCAACACCAAGAACGAAGAATTCAAAGAAATCGATATTATGACAGGCGAAGGTAACGTATTTGGCGACTTCACTGCCGAAAAGACGGACGATTCGCTCAGCATTTTCGATACGCCGTCCGATGACGACGATGACGCTTTCAATATCTTTGAAGATAAGACGGAAGACGACATCACAGCGTTGTTCGGCGATTCTTCCGACGACAAAGACGAAGAATAATAGGAGGGTTTTATGTACGAACTTTCAAACTATGAATCAATTCAAATAGGCATCGCTTCCCCTGAGAAAATCAGAGAATGGTCTTACGGCGAAGTCACAAAGCCTGAAACTATAAATTACAGAACGCAAAAACCCGAAAAGGACGGCTTGTTTTGCGAAAGAATTTTCGGACCTACACGTGACTGGGAATGTCACTGCGGCCGTTACAGAAGAATAAGATACAAGGGCGTTATCTGCGAAAAGTGCGGCGTTGAAGTTACAAAAAGCAAGGTCCGCCGTGAAAGAATGGGTCACATCGAATTTGCGACTCCCGTTTCGCACATCTGGTATTTCAGAGGCGTTCCTTCAAGAATTTCCCTCCTTTTGGATATGTCGCCCAAAGACCTTGAAGCGGTATTATACTTTGTATCCTTCATCGTTCTTGACCCCGGCAAATGCACGGAAATTTATAAGAAACAGGTTATCTCCGATAAGGAATACCGTGAACTTTTAGAGCGTTACGACGCTAAAGACTTCAGAGTCGGTATGGGCGCAGAGGCCGTAAAGGAACTCCTTTGCGAAATCGACCTCGAAAAGGAAAGTGCAGAACTCAAAGCAATCGTCGAAAACTCTCAAGGTCAGAAAAGACAGAGAGCGGTAAAAAGACTCGATATCGTCGAAGCGTTCCGCATATCCGGCAACCGTCCCGAATGGATGATTCTCGACGTGCTTCCCGTTCTTCCTCCCGAACTCCGTCCTATGGTTCAGCTTGACGGCGGAAGATACGCAACGAGCGACCTCAATGATTTATACCGCAGAGTCATCAACCGTAACAACCGCTTGAAGAGACTCAAAGAACTCGGCGCACCGGATATCATCGTGCGTAACGAAAAGAGAATGCTTCAAGAAGCGGTCGACGCTCTCATCGACAACGGCCGCAGAGGAAAGGCAATCGAAGGACCGGGCAGCCGTGACCTCAAGTCGCTCAGCGGTATGCTTTCGGGTAAGCAGGGACGTTTCCGTCAGAATCTTCTCGGTAAACGTGTCGACTACTCGGGACGTTCCGTTATCGTTGTCGGACCCGAACTCAAGCTTTATCAGTGCGGACTTCCCAAGGAAATGGCTCTCGAGCTATTCAAACCGTTCGTTATGAAAAAGCTTGTCGAACAAAATCTCTGCCACAATATCAAGAGCGCAAAGCGCTTTGTCGAAAACGGCAGAAATCAGGTTTGGGATATCTTAGAGGATATTATAAAAGACCACCCCGTATTGCTTAACCGTGCTCCTACGCTTCACCGTCTCGGTATTCAGGCGTTCGAGCCCGTGCTCGTCGAAGGCAGAGCAATCAAAATTCACCCGCTTGTATGTTCGGCATTCAACGCCGATTTCGACGGAGACCAGATGGCTGTTCACCTTCCGCTTTCTCTTGAGGCTCAGGCAGAAGCGAGAATATTGATGCTTTCGACAAACAATATTTTGAAACTGAGCGACGGCAAACCTATCGTTTCTCCGACGCAGGATATGGTTATCGGTTCATACTACCTCACCATGGTCAAACCCGGCGAGATAGGCGAGGGCAAAGTTTTCTCCTCTTATGATGAAGCGATAATGGCGTATCAGGCAAAAGAAATCAAACTTCAGACTCTTTGCTATATCAGATTTAAAAAGCAAAGAGAGGACGGCACGGTAGAATCGAAAATTTTGCACACCACTTTGGGCAGATGCATTTTCGATAAGGCCTTGCCACAGGATATACGTCTCGGCGGTATTGACCGCTCCAAAGCCGAAAACTTTATCGGTCTCGAAATAGAGGGCTTGCTCGGAAAGGCGTGTCTTGTCGAACAGACTCAGCTGTCAGAAATTTTCGAGGCATTCAAGGGTGCGACGGTCAGCGACGAACTCATCGCTAAATTTGAGAATATAATGAAGGGCATTACCAAAATCGACAAGGTAAAGGCTCAGAAGATAATCGACTTTATTGCCGAAAAGAACATCGAAAAACTTGAAGAATTCGACGAATTCGGCGCAACCTCATCTGCCAAGGTCTTCCGCGACGGACTTGAAAAGATACTCGGCAAAAAGGCTCCCGCTGTAGGAAAGAAACAGCTTTCGGCAATCGTCGACGCCTGCTTCAAATATCACGGAGCAACCGAAACGGCAAACGTGCTTGACAAAATCAAGGCGATGGGCTTTAAATATTCGACAATCGGCGCATTGACCGCAAGCGTTTTCGATATGAAAGTGCCTGTCGAAAAGGGCGAGATTTTGACTCAGGCGGAAAAGGACGTTAAAGAGAAAATCGAAAAGAACTTCAAAAGAGGTATTCTTACCGAAGAAGAGCGTTATAACGGCGTTATCAATATCTGGAAAGACGCTTCAAATAAGCTCGAGGACGCTCTTGTCAAATCGCTTGACGACTATAATCCTATCTGGATGATGGCGCAGTCGGGTGCCCGTGGTAATATGGGACAGATTCGTCAGCTTGCAGGTATGCGTGGACTTATGGCAAAGCCTAACGGCGAAACGGTTGAGCTTCCCGTTAAAGCGGCTTTCTGTGAAGGACTTTCCGTTTTGGAATACTTCATATCCTCGCACGGCGGAAGAAAAGGTCTTGCCGATACCGCTCTTAAGACGGCGGACTCCGGTTACCTCACAAGACGTCTTGTCGACGTTTCGCAATACGTCATCGTTCGTGAGGACGACTGCCACAACACCAAGGGTATGGAAGTTACCGCAATTGAAGAAGGCGGCACCTTGATTGAAGGACTTGCCGACAGAATCGCAGGCAGATATACCATAGACCCCATCGTCAATCCGACGACGGGCGAAGTCATCGTCGAAGCGGATACGATGATAACCGACGACATGGCAAAAGAAATCGACGCCGCAGGAATTAAAAAGGTAAAGATAAGAAGTATTTTGACCTGTAAAACCAAAAACGGCGTATGTGCCAAGTGTTACGGCAAGAATATGGCAAGCGGTAACCCCGTCAAACTCGGTGAGGCAGTCGGTATTATAGCGGCTCAGTCCATCGGCGAACCGGGCACGCAGCTCACGATGAGAACGTTCCACTCGGGCGGCGTCGCAACGGGCGACGATATCACTCAAGGTCTTCCCCGTGTTGAAGAATTGTTCGAGGCAAGACGTCCTAAGGGCGTTGCCACCATCACGGAAATTTCCGGCGTCGTTCACATTGAAAACAACGGCAGAGAAATCACCGTTACCAATGCGGACGGCGAGTCCAAGACGTATACACTTCCTTTCGGAGCGAAACTCAAGGTTGCCGAAGGCGATATGATAGAAGCCGGCGCGCCTTTAAACCGCGGTTCTATCGACCCGCAGGAAATGCTCAAGGTCAGAGGAGTCAAGGGCGTTCAGGATTATCTTACAAAGGAAGTTCAATCCGCATACAGACTGTCCGGTGTTGAGATTAACGACAAACACATAGAAATTATCGTTCGTCAGATGCTCAACAAGGTCAGAGTGGAAAAACAGGGCGACACGTCAATGCTTCCGGGAACGCTTGTCGATATCTTCACATATGAAGAAGAAAACTCAAAGGTCTTGGAAACGGGCGGAGTTCCCGCAACGGCAAAGAGAACGCTGCTGGGTATAACGAAAGCGTCTCTTGCTACCGAATCCTTCCTGTCGGCGGCATCCTTCCAGGAAACCGCAAAAGTTTTGACCGACGCTGCCATCAAGAATAAGAAAGATCCGCTCATCGGCATTAAAGAAAACGTCATTATAGGTAAACTTATTCCGGCAGGAACAGGTATGAAAAATTATAAAAATATTACAACCGTTCCCAACGTTCCCGCGGCAGGCGAGGAGAGTAAACGAAATTAGGAGATAACAATGTCCAAAAAATTGTTTACGTCCGAAAGCGTAACAGAAGGCCATCCCGACAAAATCTGCGACCAAATCGCGGACGCCCTTCTCGATAAATTTATTGAGGGCGACCCTATGTCGAGATGCGCCATCGAAGTTTGCGTAACGACGGGCGTCGTTATGGTTTTCGGCGAAGTTACGTCCAAAGCTACGGTTGACGTGCAAAAAGTCGCCAGAGAAGTTATAGATTCGATAGGCTACAACGACACAAGCCTCGGCTTTGACGCAAACACCTGCGCTGTCATATCCTCTTTGCACGAGCAGTCACCCGATATCGCAATGGGAGTTGACGAAGCGTTTGAATATGAAGGAGTCGACGAATATGACAGAACGGGCGCCGGCGACCAGGGGATGATGTTCGGATATGCATGCGACGAAACGGAAGAATTTATGCCGCTGGCAATCGTTTTGGCGCACGCTCTTTCCAAAAAACTTACCGAAGTCAGAAAGAGGGGCGTTGTCGATTATCTGCGCCCCGACGGCAAAACTCAGGTCACGGTGGAATATGAAGACGGGGTGCCAAAAAGGGTGGACACGGTCGTCGTTTCCTGTCAGCACGACGAGGACGCCGATATCGACAGTATAACGAAAGACATTGTCGAATATGTGATAGAAAAGGCAATTCCCGCAGGTCTCATCGACGACGATACTAAAATTTACGTCAATCCGACGGGCAGGTTTGTTTACGGCGGACCTTATTCGGACAGCGGACTTACAGGCAGAAAAATTATCGTGGATACATACGGCGGATACTGCGCTCACGGGGGCGGCGCCCTTTCAGGCAAAGACGCGACAAAGGTGGACAGGAGCGCATTTTATATGGCAAGGTACATCTGCAAAAATCTTGTTGCGGCAGGCGTTGCAAAAAAATGCGAACTTCAGGTATCTTACGCTATAGGTATGGCACGTCCGATTTCCGTTTCGATAAACACATACGGCACGGGAATCATTCCCGACGAAAAAATTGAGGAGCTTGTCCGCGAAGTTTTCGATTTAAGACCCAAAGCGATAATCGACCAACTCGGCTTGCAACAGCCGATATACCGAGCGACTTCAAACTACGGACACCTCGGCAATCCCGATTTTCCGTGGGAAAAGCTCGATAAAACGGATGATATAAAACAGGCATTGCAAAAATACTTGGTATAAGCGAATGAAAATTGACGGAGAGATAAAAAACGTAATATTCCGCAATGAAGAAACCGGTTATACGGTGCTGGATTTATATGTTAACGGCGGTGATTTAGTCACCGCCGTTGGTATATTTCCGCCCGTCCACTCGGGAGAGTGTCTTACGCTCGAGGGGGAATTTAAAAAGAGTCAATACGGCAGACAATTCGATACCGTAAAGTATTTTATTTCCAATCCGGTAAGACTCGATTCCATAAAAAAATATCTCTCAAGCGGACTTATAAAAGGGCTGGGCAAAGTGACGGCGCAAAATATAGTCGACCGTTTCGGACTGTCCTCTTTGGAAGTTATGGAAAAGCCTTTTGAGCTTGCCCGAGTGCAGGGAATATCGCTCAAGAGAGCTACTGAATTTTCCGTGGCGTTTGCAAAAGCGAAAAGTGCGCAGGAAGCCGTCATTTTTTTACAGTCGCTCGGCGTTTCGATAAACATGAGCCTTAAGATATTCAGAGCATACGGCGACAGGACGATAGAAAACGTCAAAAAAAATCCGTATATGCTCGTCGAGGATATCGAAGGCGTGGGATTTATAACTGCGGATTCAATCGCCGCCTCTATGGGCATTGAAAAGGACAGCGACAAAAGAATAGTGGCAGGAATCATTCATACCTTAAAAGAAGATTCGGTCAAGGGCGGAAATACTTTTATGCCTCGTGAAGCTTTGGTAGAGGAAACATATAAGCTTTTAAAAATAGGAAAAGAAGACGACCGAATTAAAATAAGCGACGCATTAGAGGACCTCGTTTTGCTCGGACAGTTAAAAGCTGTCGAATACGGCACGACAAGAGCCATAATGCTTGCTAAATATTTTAATCTGGAAAAATCGATAGCGTCCAAAATTGCGGCGCTCGTCGAAAGCAGAAAATTTGAAACCGTCGACACCGACGAAGCGATAGCGAGGTTTGAAAGAGAAAACGATATCACGCTTCACGCCTCGCAGAAAGAAGCGGTTGCCGAAGCGATAAACGGCGGCGTTTGCGTGATAACGGGCGGACCGGGAACGGGGAAAACTACCATAGTGAAGTGTATACTTCAGACCTTTAAAGATTTGAAACTAAGAACTGCGCTCTGCGCTCCGACGGGCAGAGCGGCAAAGCGGCTTTCGGAGGCAACGGATACGGAAGCGAAAACCATTCACCGCCTTTTGGAACTCGATTACGGAAATCAGAATGCGGGATTTATTTTCAACGAAATGAAAAAACTACCCGTCGACGCCGTCATTGTGGACGAAGCGAGTATGGTGGACGAATACGTGGCAAACGTACTCTTAAAAGCGCTCGGCTCTTCTGTCAGACTTATTCTCGTGGGAGACAAAGACCAATTGCCGTCCGTGGGGGCGGGTAACGTTCTTGCCGACGTGATAAAATCTAAAGTCTGCCCGGTAAAGCAGCTTACTCACGTATACCGTCAGGCATTAGAGAGCGGAATTGTTGCAAGCGCACACAAGATAAATTCAGGAATAATGCCGGAGATAGGAAATAAATATAAAGATTTTTTCTTTATTTCCGTTTCGGGCGCGGAAAACATAAAAAAGGAAATAGTGGGACTTTGCACCGAAAGGCTTCCCAAATTTTTGGGGATAAGACCTTATGACGTTCAGGTGCTCTGTCCTATGAGAAAGGGTGCGGACGGAACGACTTCGCTCAATGCCGAACTTCAGTCGGTATTAAATCCAAAAAAGCCGCACGAGAAAGAACTATACTACGGCGATACCGTTTTCAGGGCGGGCGACAAAGTTATGCAGACGCAAAATAATTATCAGCTTGCCTGGACGTGTTCGGCAGACGGTATAACTCAAAGGGGGCTGGGAGTTTTCAACGGCGACATAGGCGAGATAGTCGTTATAGACGACGAAAATTTCATAGTCCGTTTCGAGGACGGCAGGGAAGCGAATTATACGACGGGTGACCTCGAACAGCTTTCGCTTGCATATGCCACAACAATTCATAAATCGCAGGGCAGTGAATTCGACGCCGTGGTGATTTGTCTTGACGCAAATTTTTTGCTGCAATCGAGAAACCTTATTTATACCGCAGTCACGAGGGCAAAGAAGACGGCAGTGCTTGTAGGAGAGGCTCAGATGCTCGGCAAAATGATAAAACGCTCTCAAACTCAAAGGAATACGCTCTTAGCCGAATTTTTAAGAGAGGAGGCAGTAGATGAAAAATCAGATTTTGAATAAGTTGACAGATGCGGTTTTTCCTCAAAACGAGACGTGCGACGTATGTCTTGAGGAACTGCCTTATAAAACGAGGCTCAATCTTTGCTCGTCTTGTCTTGAAAAGCTGCCGTTTAACGATAAAAAAGTGTGCCTTTGTTGCGGCGCGCCTATGGATAACGAAGCGGACTATTGTTTAAGATGTATGGACACAAAACGCTCGTTCGATAAGTGCAGGAGCGTGTTTGTATATGAAGGACTTGCCAAAAAGGTTTTACTTTCCTTTAAATACGGCGAAAAGAAATATTTGAAAAGCTTATTGGCAAAACTTATGACGGATAAGTATTTGTCCGAAAGGTTCGAGGCGGACGTAGTTACATTTGTTCCCATGACTAAAAAGGAACAGCGCAAAAGAGGCTACAATCAGTCGGAACTACTCGCAAAAGAAATTGCGGATTCGCTTTCGCTCGAGTGTTGTCCGTCGCTTGAAAAGGTAAAGGAATCGCCTGAGCAGAAATCGCTGTCGGCAAAGGAAAGAGCGAAAAACTTAGAGGGAGTGTTTTCCTGTTCGGATATGAAAGTAAAGGGAAAGAAAGTATTGTTGGTCGATGACGTTTTTACTACAGGCGCAACGGCTAACGAATGTGCTGAAGCTCTCTTGAGGGCGGGCGCGACAAACGTTTTGGTGCTTACCGCTTGCGTCACGGCATTAAAACCATATATGGCATAAAGGCGTATAACTCTTAGGCGATTGACAATTTGAAGTTCTGCCTGTATTATTTATGATAGTTTAAGGAGACGACTATGGGATTATTTAAAGGCGAAAATTTTAGACACGTCAAAAAACTAAAGAAAACCGCGGATAAAATCGAGCTTTTGGCGGACAGCTACGCTCAGCTTACAAACGAGCAGCTTCAAGCTAAAACGGAAGAATTTAAAAAGAGAATATCCGATGGCGAAAAACTCGAGTCTATTCTTCCCGAAGCATATGCCACGGTCAGAGAGGCGGCGACGAGAGTTTTGGGTATGCGTCACTTTTATGTTCAGCTTCTCGGCGGAATTGCTCTTCATCAAGGACGTATAGCCGAAATGGCAACGGGCGAGGGCAAGACTTTGGTGGCTACGCTTCCTGCCTATCTCAACGCATTGACGGGCAAAGGAGTTCACGTTGTCACCGTAAACGATTATCTTGCCACTCGTGACGCTTATTGGATGGGCAAACTCTATAAGTTTTTAGGACTCAGCGTCGGAATAGTCGTTCCGCAAATGAAGGTTGAAGATAAAAGGGCGGCATACAGTGCCGATATTACCTATTGCACAAACAACGAACTCGGTTTCGATTTTTTGCGTGACAATATGGTCGTTCGCAAAAAAGACAAGGTGCAAAGAGAGCTTAACTTTGCAATCATCGACGAAGTTGACTCCATTTTGATAGACGAGGCAAGAACGCCTCTTATCATATCGGGCAGAGGCGGAAAATCGAGCGATATGTATAAAATGGCAAACTCTTTTGCAAGGACTCTCAAAGAGGGCGACGACTTTACCATCGACGAAAAGGAAAAAGCAGTTTCGCTGACCGACGACGGAATAACGAAAGCGGAAAAATATTTCAAGGTATCAAACCTTTCGGACATTGAAAATACGGAACTTTATCATCACATTCAGCAGGCTCTCAAAGCGCATAATATGATGAAGCGTGACCGAGATTATATCGTATCCGACGGCGAAGTTTTGATAGTCGACGAATTCACGGGACGCGTTATGGTGGGCAGACGCTACAGTGAGGGGCTTCATCAGGCAATCGAGGCGAAAGAGGGAGTGCCGATAAGAAGCGAAAACAAGACTCTTGCCACTATAACCTTTCAAAACTTTTTCAGAATGTATTCGAAACTGTCGGGTATGACGGGTACGGCAAAGACGGAAGAGGACGAATTCAAAGGAATATATTCTCTTGACGTCGTTACCATTCCGCCCAATAAGCCGTCAATGAGAGTGGACGAGCATGACCAAATTTATACTACGGTTAACGGAAAGATGAAAGCAATTATAGCAGACATCGAAAAATGTTATGAAAGCGGACAGCCCGTGCTTGTAGGCACGGTATCCGTTGAAAAATCCGAAGAGCTTTCAAAACAGCTAAGGCGGCTCGGTATAAATCATAACGTTCTCAACGCTAAGATGCACAAAAAAGAGGCGGAAATTATAGCGCAGGCGGGAAGATATAAAGCCGTGACGATAGCCACGAATATGGCGGGAAGAGGAACGGATATTCAGCTTGGGGGAAATCCGGAATATCAGGCAAAGCAAAAACTCGAAAAAGACGGCTATGACCCCGAAACGATAGAAGCGGCGGCTTCCATTTTGCCGTCCGACGACGAAAAGGTTTTAAAGGCAAGGCAAGAATACAACCGTCATTACGAAGCATTTAAAAAGATTTGCGAACAGGAAAAAGAGCAGGTCATAGCCCTCGGAGGACTGAGAATTATAGGTACCGAGCGTCATGAGTCAAGACGTATCGACAATCAGCTTCGAGGCAGAGCGGGACGTCAGGGAGACAAGGGGTCTACCGTATTCTATATATCGATGGAAGACGACGTGGCGAGAATATTCGGCGGAGACAAGATGAAGCAGATAGCCGAGCTTTTCAGAATGGACGAGGACGATGCAATCTCCAGCGGAATTGTCACCAAGCAGATAGAGCGCGCTCAGCTTATGGTGGAGTCGAGAAACTTCAGCATAAGAAAACAGGTGCTCAGTTACGACGACGTTATGAACGCTCAGCGCGAGATAATATATAAAGAAAGGGGTAAGGTATTGGACGGACTTGACGTGCACGACCAAATCCTCGATATGATAGATTCGCTTGCCGAACACGTTATAGAAACGCACGCCGATTACAAGCAGGATTACAAGACGTGGGATTACGAGGCTTTCAACAACGCCCTCGAGCAGAAGATGATACCCAAAGGCTCCAACGTCATAACGGAGAAACTCGCTTCTCACTATGACGTATATAAAATGAAAGACGCTGTGCTAAAAATCGCGTTGAAAAATTATGAAGATAAAATTGCCAAAGCCAAAGAGCAGGGCATCGATTGGGGCGAGATTGAAAGGATAATACTCTTAAAGACTGTTGACGCAAAATGGATGGACCATATTGACCAGATGGACGCATTGAGGAGGGGCATAGGACTCAGAGCTTTAGGTCAAAGAGACCCGGTGCTTTCATACAGGCAGGAAGGCTGGAATATGTTCGACGACATGATAGAGCGTATTCACGGTGAAACGGCAAGCATCCTCTTAAAAATCGAAGTGGTTAAAAACGAGGAAGGCAAAGAAAAAATGAGCGTTGACAAATCTTCTCAGAAAGTAGCTGTAAAAAACGCGGAATCAAAAAAAGCGGAAGTAGGAAGAAACGACCCGTGTCCCTGCGGAAGCGGAAAGAAATATAAAAACTGTTGCGGTAAAAATTTATGATAGACGTTTACGAGAAAAGAGAGAGATTAAAAAAATTAAAAGAGATGCTTGACGTGGCATACGGCTCAATTACTCCCGACAAGGTAAAGTCAAGAATTGCCGAACTTAAGGAAATCGAACATTCCGACGGCTTTTGGAACGACGCTCAGAGAGCTCAGAAAGTTTCAAAGGAATTGAAAAAGCTCGAGTCAAAAATAGACAAATTCGAAAAGTTTTTTAAGCGTCTTTCCGACCTTTCCGATATGGTGGACATAGTGGAACTCGAACAGGACGAAGCGGAATCGGCAAAACTCGACGACGAAATTTCAAAGACGGAAAAATCTCTTGAAGAACTCCGCCTTGCCACTTTTCTTTCGGGGAAATACGATTCGCTCAACGCTATACTCACTCTGCACGCAGGCGCCGGCGGAACGGAGGCGCAGGATTGGGTGAGTATGTTATACAGAATGTATACGCGCTATCTCGATTCAAAGGGCTACAAGGTAACGGAACTTGACAGGCTTGACGGCGACGAGGCGGGAATAAAGAGCATAACTTTTAAAGCGGAAGGCGACAACGCCTACGGATATTTAAAAGCGGAAAAGGGAGTGCATCGTCTTGTCCGCATATCGCCTTTCGACGCCAACAGCCGAAGACACACGTCCTTTGCCTCGCTCGAGGTTATGCCCGAGATTATCGAGGACAATGAAATAGAAATTCGTCCCGAAGATTTAAAGGTGGATACCTATCGCAGTTCGGGAGCGGGCGGTCAGCACGTCAACAAGACGGAATCGGCAATAAGGATAACTCATATCCCGACGGGAATTGTTGTTGCGTGTCAAAACGAGAGGAGCCAGATTCAGAACAGGGAAACGGCAATGTGTATGCTGCGAAGCAAACTTGCCGAACGCCGTGAGAGGGAAAGAGAATTAGAGCAGGCTTCCATATCCGGAACACTCAAAAAGATAGAGTGGGGCAGCCAGATACGAAGCTATGTGTTTTGTCCTTATACCTTGGTCAAAGACCACAGAACAGACTACGAAACCGGCAACATTCAGGCTGTTATGGACGGTGACCTCGACCCTTTCATTAACGAATATCTTAAGCAGGCGAACACTAAAAATCAGCAATAGCATAAAAGCGTCTTTGAACAGGACTAAATAAAACCGAGGGCAAACCTTTCAATAACTTTGATTAGTTCATTTAACAGGCAGATTTATGACGTGACAGATAAAACAAGGCTAACAGATTATTAACATAACAGAATATTAGCATAGGACTATATATAATATAAGCAATATATATATAAATATCAATATAAAATATCCGATAAAATATCCGCAAATAAAAGGTATATAATCTGCGCAAATAAAAGGTAATCCGAAAAACAAGCTCGGACAAAGACAGAAAAAGACACACTGAAACGAGTCGCGATTAAAAACAATCGGGACAAAAACCCAAACCGAAAAACGCGGAGAGGGTTTAAAACGTTAAGGGTGTTACGGCAAAAGGCGAAAGAGAATGAGCGAACTTAAAGACAAACAGGAAATAACGATACTCGCAATCGAATCTTCATGCGACGAAACTGCGGCGGCTGTCGTTCGCAACGGCAGGCAGGTTTTGTCTAACGTCATTTCTTCGCAAATAGAAATTCACCGCCGTTTCGGCGGAGTTGTCCCCGAGATAGCGTCGAGGAATCACCTGCTTTCCGTCGAGAGCGTTGTGGACGAGGCTCTAAAAAAAGCCGGCTTGACAAAGGACGGTATCGACGCCATAGCCGTAACTTACGGCGCAGGACTTTTGGGCGCGCTCCTCGTGGGTGTATCTTATGCAAAAGCTCTATCTTATGCTTGGCAAAAACCTCTCTATGCGGTATCGCACGTAGAGGGGCATATAGCGGCAAATTATCTTGAATCCGACCTTGAACCTCCTTATCTTTGTATGCTATGCAGCGGCGGACACACGGCTGTTTTGTCGGTGGAAGATTATATGCGCTCTTCGCTTATAGCGTCAACCCGTGACGATGCGGCGGGAGAGGCGTTTGATAAAGTAGCAAGAGTTTTATCATTGCCATACCCCGGCGGTCCCGAGATAGAAAAACTGGCAAAAGAGGGCAAACCGTCCATAGAATTTCCGCACCCTAAGTTTAAAGGCAGAGAACTTTATTTTTCATACAGCGGGTTAAAGACCGCCGTCATAAACTATGTTCACAACGCTTTGCAAAGGGGCGAGGAAATTGGCAGGGCAGACCTTGCCTCGTCCTTTCAGGAAGCGGCTATATATCAGATGAGCACGGTGGCGACTTCGGCACAAAAGAGAACGGGGCTTAAAAAAGTGGCGATAGCCGGCGGTGTTTCGGCAAACAAGAGGCTTAGAGAAGTTTTTGACGAAATTTTTACTCCGTCGGGCGTCAACGTATATTATCCCAAACTTTGCTATTGCACGGACAATGCCGCAATGATTGGCGGAGCCTGTTACTTTATGATAAAAAAAGGAATAAAAGAGTCAGATATGTCGTTAGACGCAAAAGCCAACGTAAAACTCGGGTGAAAATAAGGTATTTTTAAGTAAAAAAAAGAGGCATTTTGCCGAAATAACAGGCAATCGGTCGATATTTTTTCAGTTTTTAAAACTTTTAATAATCGCATAAAATCATTTGACAACACCAAATTTAATTGATAAGATAATATGGCTTGTAGAATGCAAGCGTTTCTTTTAGCTTACCAAAAATATGAGAAACGAGCGTGAAATTTTACAGTTGCTAAACAATTCTTCAAAGGTTGTTGGAACAAAACAAGTTTTGAAGAGTCTGACTTCCGATGAACTACGGTGTGTGGTTTTGTCGGAGGACGCCGACGACTTTATTAAGACCAAGGTGAAAGTCAAAGCTCAAGAGCACGGAGTAGAGGTTATTGTTGCACCCTCTATGCAGTGGCTTGGCAGGGCGGTAGGAATTGCCGTCTGGGCTGCGGCCGTGGGAATTTTAAAGGAATAGGAAAGATATAGATGTGTTTCCCCAAGGGGTTGCGGAAAGCATCACAAATACTTTAGGAGGATAATATGCCAACTATCAATCAACTTGTCAGAAAGGGCAGAGAAAAACAGGTAAAGAAGTCGATGACTCCTATTATGGACCAATGTCCGCAAAAGAGAGGAATCTGCTTGTCCGTTACCACGACTTCCCCGAAAAAGCCTAACTCGGCACTTAGAAAGATTGCAAGAGTAAGACTCGTCAACGGTCAGGAAGGCACGGTTTACATTCCCGGTATCGGCCACAACTTGCAAGAGCACTCGGTTGTTCTTATTCGTGGCGGCAGGGTTAAGGATTTGCCTGGTGTTCGTTATCACATCATTCGTGGCGCTCTCGATACGGCAGGCGTTGCAAAACGCAAGCAGGCGAGAAGCAAGTATGGCGCAAAGCGCGGAAAATAACATTTATATCTTTACAATTTTAGGAGGATAATATGCCAAGAAGAAGCGGCGTATCTAAAAGAGACGTGTTGCCTGACCCGATATACAATTCCAAAGTCGTGACAAAACTTGTCAATCAGGTTATGTATGACGGAAAAAAGGGAATAGCGCAATCAATCGTCTATGACGCATTCAAAAAAATAGAAGCAAAAATGGGACAAAATCCCATGGAAGTCTTTACCCGTGCTTTGGAAAACATTATGCCCGCACTCGAAGTAAAGGCGAGAAGAGTCGGCGGTTCTACTTACCAAGTTCCGCTTGAAATCCGTCCCGACCGTCGTCAGACGCTCGGTATTCGTTGGCTTGTTTCTTTCGCAAGAAAGAGAGGCGAAAAGACGATGGACGAAAGACTCGCAGCAGAAATAATGGACGCTTACGGCAACGGCGGCGGTGCAGTCAAGAAAAAGGAAGAAACGCATCGTATGGCTGAAGCCAACAAGGCATTCGCACATTATAAATGGTAGTAAGAGGTAACAAATGCATAGAACTTTCCCACTCGAAAAAGTAAGAAACATAGGAATTATGGCCCACATCGATGCGGGCAAAACGACTACCACAGAGCGTATTTTGTTCTACACCGGCAAGACTCACAAAATAGGTGAAACGCATGACGGTTCCGCGACCATGGACTATATGGAGCAAGAGCAAGAACGTGGTATCACTATCACTTCTGCGGCTGTCACAACGACTTGGGCAGGACACAGCATCACGATTATCGACACGCCCGGACACGTTGACTTCACAGTCGAAGTCGGCAGAAGCTTAAGAGTTCTCGACGGAGCGGTCGCCGTATTCTGTGCAAAGGGCGGAGTTGAGCCTCAGTCGGAAACGGTCTGGCGTCAGGCTAACGACTACAAAGTTCCCCGTCTTGCGTTCGTCAACAAGATGGATATCAACGGCGCGAACTTTGAAAACGTTGTCAAGATGATGAAGGACAGACTCGGAGTCAAAGCCGTTCCTATCACTTTGCCTATCGGTAAAGAAAACGATTTCGAAGGTATCGTCGACATTCTCAAAATGAAAGCCGTTTACTATGAAGGCAAGGACGGTATCGAAGTCGTCGAAAAGGATATCCCCGCAAATATGGTGGATGCGGCAAACGAAGCAAAGAATAATCTTTTGGAAGCTCTTGCCGATTTCGATGACGACATAATGATGCAATATCTCGACGACCCGTCGGCAATTACCGACGAGCAAATAAAAGCGGCAATCCGCAAAGGCACGCTCACGATGAAAATCGTTCCCGTTCTCTGCGGTTCGTCATACAAAAACAAGGGCGTTCAGACGCTCCTCGACGCGGTAGTCGCATTTTTGCCGTCACCGCTTGATATTCCTTCAATAGAAGGTATCAATCCTAAGACGGAAGAAAAGGACGTCCGTCACCCCGGCGACAACGAGCCTTTCAGCGGTTTGGTATTCAAGATCGTCGCGGATCCGTTCGGCAAACTCGCCTTCCTCAGAATTTACTCCGGCGAGCTCAAACTCGGTCAAACCGTTCAGAACTCCACCAAAGGAAAACCCGAACGTATCAGCCGTCTTATCAGAATGAAGGCTAACGACCGTGAGGAATTGACGGAGGCGGGAGCAGGCGATATAGTCGCGGTTATCGGTCTTAAAGATTCCACGACGGGCGATACGCTTTGTGATGCTTCGCATCCCATCATTTTGGAACAAATGGTCTTCCCCGAACCTGTTATCAAACAGGCTATCGAGCCCAAGACAAAGGCAAGCCAGGATAAAATGGCTATCGCTCTTCAAAAGCTTTCCGAAGAAGACCCGACCTTCAAATATTATACCGATAAAGAAACGGGACAGACAATCATCGCAGGTATGGGCGAGCTTCACCTCGACATCATCGTCGACAGATTGGTCAGAGAATTCAAGGTGGAATGCAACGTAGGTCAACCGCAGGTTGCTTATCGTGAATCCATCACAAAGAGCGCAGACGCTGAAGGAAAATATATCCGTCAGTCGGGCGGTAAAGGTCAATACGGACATTGTAAAGTTAAATTTGAGCCGTATCCCGATGGCGATTTTGCGTGGGAAGACATCACCGTCGGCGGCGTAGTTCCCAAAGAATATGCGCAGGCTGTTTGCAACGGTATCAAAGAAGCTGCAAAGACGGGAGTTTTGGCAGGTTATGAAACTGTCGGTATCAAAGCGATTCTTTACGACGGAAGCACGCACGAAGTCGACTCGTCCGAAATGGCGTTTAAGATTGCCGGCTCTATGGCGTTTAAAGAAGGTATGGCAAAGGCAGGTCCGATTTTGATGGAGCCTATAGTCAAACTCGAAGTCGTCACCCCCGAAGATTATCTCGGCGATGTTCTCGGTTCAATTAACGGAAAGAGAGGAAGCGTCAAGGGTATGGAACTCAGAAACGGCGCTGAAGTTATCGACGCAGACGTTCCACTTTCGGAAATGTTCGGTTATGCAACCGCTCTCCGTTCAATGACGCAGGGACGTGCAACCTTTACTATGCAGTTCGATCACTATGAAAAAGTGCCGAACAATATCGCCGAAAAAGTTATCGGCAGCAGAAAATAACAATCAATCGCAAATTTGTCCTTTACGGATAAATAAAAGAGAGCCGCAGGCTCAAAAAACAAAACAACCAATAATAAAAAATATATTCACTTTTTGTTAGGAGGATTAAAAAATGGCAAAAGCGAAGTTTGAAAGAACAAAAGCACACGTCA
>FR901028.1:336564-352178 GCA_000437555.1 Acidaminococcus sp. CAG:917
GTACTATCGGCCACGTTGACCACGGTAAGACTACCCTTACCGCAGCAATCACCATGTATTGTGCTTCAAAGGGCTTGGCAAAAGTTATGAAATACGACGAAATCGATAAGGCCCCTGAAGAAAAAGCAAGAGGAATCACAATCAACACCGCACACGTCGAATACGAAACCCCGACCCGTCACTATGCACACGTTGACTGCCCCGGACACGCTGACTACGTTAAGAACATGATTACCGGTGCCGCTCAGATGGACGGCGCAATCTTGGTTGTCGCGGCATCCGACGGTCCTATGCCTCAGACCAGAGAGCACATTCTTTTGGCAAGACAGGTTGGTGTTCCTTACATCGTAGTTTTCTTGAACAAGTGCGACCAAGTCGACGACGAAGAGCTCTTGGAGCTCGTCGAAATGGAAGTTCGTGAACTCCTCAACGAGTACGGATTCCCCGGCGACGATACGCCTATCATCAGAGGTTCGGCTCTTAAGGCTTCCGAAGCATTGCTCGCAGGCAAGAACGACGATCCTTCACTCGAGTGCATTCAAAAGTTGCTCGACGCTGTCGATTCCTACATTCCGGAACCCAAGCGTGACACCGATCAACCCTTCTTGATGCCTGTTGAAGACGTCTTCACCATCACCGGACGTGGCACCGTTGCTACCGGTAGAGTTGAAAGAGGATGCCTCAAGCTCAATGACAAAGTCGAAATCGTCGGTATCAAGAAAGAAAAACAAGAAACCGTCGTTACCGGTATCGAAATGTTCCGTAAACTCCTTGACGAGGCTGTCGCAGGCGACAACATCGGCGCACTTTTGCGTGGTATTCAAAGAACGGATATCGAAAGAGGACAGGTTTTGGCTAAGCCCGGCACTATTCATCCCCACACCAAGTTCACCGCTCAGGTTTACGTTTTGACCAAGGATGAAGGCGGCCGTCACACTGCTTTCTTCGACGGATATCGTCCTCAGTTCTACTTCAGAACAACCGACGTTACCGGAACGATCAAATTGCCTGAAGGCGTCGAAATGGTTATGCCCGGCGATAACAT
This sequence comes from Acidaminococcus sp. CAG:917, assembly GCA_000437555.1. GTDB lineage: Bacteria > Bacillota > Clostridia > Christensenellales > CAG-917 > CAG-917. The sequence continues at coordinate 337,610 of FR901028.1, forward strand.
CGATATGGAAATCACCCTTATCACGCCTATCGCTATCGAGCAAGGTCTCCGTTTCGCTATCCGTGAAGGCGGCAGAACAGTCGGTTCGGGCGTTGTATCAAAGATAATCGAATAATCAGTCTTTCAAACAGCTTCTATGCGTGACGGCTTTTGCCGTCGCGCATAGTATGCCGTAGAAAGCGGGAGGAGGCTAAAATGGCTCAAAAAGAAAATAGAGTCAAAATCACGCTGGCTTGCACCGAATGTAATCAGCGCAACTACAACTTAGATAAAAACAAGAAAAAGCATCCCGACAGAATGGAATTGAACAAATATTGTCGTTTTTGCAAAAAACACACCTTACATAAAGAAACAAAGTAAGGGTTAGGAGGCTGTAATGGCAAAAGATATGCCTGAAAATAAAGACCTGATGGAAAATAAGGACGCCGAAACTCAAGCGGAAGAAATCAAAGACGCACAAACCGTCGAAAGCGATTCTGCCGATACTGTTTCGGATACCGAAGTCGAAACCGAAGCCGTCGACGGAGCTACCGTAGACTCTGAGGAACAAATCGACGAAGTTACCCTGTCCGAAGACGAAGTATTGTCGGAAGACGGCGTTGCGTCCGACGACGTTCAAAATAGCGTCGAAGAAGTTTCAGACAATCAGGTTTTGGACTCCGAAACCGTTGGCGAGGCTCAAGAAGACGCAACGGTCGACGAAAGCGCACAGACTCCCGAAGTCAAAACTTTAAAGTCGGTAAAGGCTAAAAATAAAAAGAATCAAAAGACGGAAGAACCCGTGCCTGTTCGTATCGAACAGCGTCCCGATACCTCGAGCGTGTCTAAAGCCGCTACCGAGAAAAAAGCCAAGCAGGCTAAGAAAGCAGACAAGACGGGCAAGAAGCCGAGAAGAAATATCTTTAAGAGTATCGGCAAAGGTATCAAGGGCATTATTTCCGAGCTTAAAAAGGTCACTTGGCCGAAAGGAAAATCCGTTTTTTCATCAACGGGTATAGTTATTTTCGTCGTTGTGTTATTCCTTGTGGTCCTTTTTGCAATGGACTATGTTTTATTCGGCCTTTTGTCATTGTTAATGGGTAACGGCTGGGTAAGTTTGGGTATAGCCTAAACGAAGGAGCAACAATGGATAATAATAAAGATTTAGAACCACAATGGTATGTTCTCCACATCAACACAGGCTATGAGAATGTGGTAGAAGAAAATCTTCACAATATGATTGAGAACAATAACCTTCAAGATTATATTGTCGACGTCAAAATTCCTGTCGAAGAAGAATTCAACGAAAAAAAGAAAAAAGTCGTTCAGAAAAAGAAGTTCCCCAACTATGTGTTCATAAAAATGATTTATACAAACGATATTTGGTTCAGAGTCACGGGAACGAGAGGCGTTACGGGCTTTGTAGGGCCTAAGGGAAGACCGCTTCCTTTGCTTCCCGACGAAGTGAAGAGAATGGGACTCGAAGTTATCGACGTTGAGGATTTTGACATAAAAGTAGGGGACAGCGTCAAAGTTGTTTCCGGTCCGCTTGAAGGTTTCATCGGCGTAGTCGAAGAAATCAGCGGAGAAAAACAAAAGGTAAAAGTTACCGTTCAGATGTTCGGCAGAGAAACGCCTGTCGAGCTCGACTTCTCTCAAGTAGAGAAATTATAATTTAAAGGTGGGAGAAAGAAAATCCTTTATTCTTTCGGAAAACCACGTTAGTCAGGAGGATATATGGCTAAAAAGATTACGGCAGTAGTTAAACTGCAATTACCTGCGGGTAAAGCAACTCCGGGACCTCCCGTCGGTTCGTCACTCGGACCTCACGGTATTAACATCCCGGCATTCACTAAGGAATTCAATGAAAAAACCGCCTCTCAGGCAGGACTCATCATTCCTGTTGTCATTACGATTTATGCAGACCGTTCGTTTACTTTCATTATGAAAACCCCGCCTGCGCCCGTTCTCATTCTCAAAGCCTTGGGAATCGAAAGCGGCTCGGGTGTTCCCAATAAAAACAAAGTCGGCAAGTTGACAAAAGAGCAAGTGCAAAAGATTGCCGAAACAAAAATGGTAGACTTAAATGCGGCGTCGCTTGAAGCAGCTATGAGCATGATTAAAGGCACCGCTCGCAGCATGGGCATCGAGGTCGAGGAGTAAGGAGGAGTATTATGAGTAAAGGTAAGAATTATATCGAAAGTTCAAAAATCATAGACAAGTCCAAATCTTACGAATCCGCCGACGCTCTGCAGCTTGTCATCGATACCGCGAAAGCGAAGTTTGACGAAACAATCGAACTTCACGTTAAACTCGGTGTTGACCCCCGTCACGCAGACCAACAGGTCAGAGGCGTCGTCGTTCTTCCGAACGGAACGGGTAAAAAAGTCAAGGTTTTGGTTATCGCAAAGGGCGATAAGGCAGATGCCGCTCAAAAGGCCGGCGCAGACTATGTCGGTGCTGAAGAGTATATAGCAAAAATCCAAAACGAAAACTGGTTCGACTTCGACGTTATCGTTACCACTCCCGATATGATGGGAGCTCTCGGAAGAATAGCGAAAATTTTAGGACCTAAGGGTCTTATGCCGAACCCCAAATCCGGAACTGTTACCCCCGACGTTGCAAAAGCAATCGCCGATATCAAAGCCGGTAAGGTTGAATACAGACTCGACAAATCCGCTATCATTCACGTCACCATCGGCAAAAAGTCTTTCGGAACTCAAAAACTTCTCGAAAACTTCGACACCGTTATGGAAGCAATCGTAAAGGCTAAGCCGGCAGCGGCAAAAGGTCAATACATTAAGTCCGTTTTCGTTGCGTCTACGATGGGACCGTCGGTCAAAGTCGGATATAAAGCAAACTAATTCAACCGCGTTATTTTGTTGACAGATAAACGAAAAATTATTATAATTTAAATAATCTAAATGCCGAAGACAGCAAGTGCGAAAGCTTAAAACCAAAATGCTTGCCGAGGAATTACACGAAACACAAGTGTCGTTCTGCTTTGGCGTGCGACACTTTTTTGTCGCCTATTCTTTAAGGAGGTTACAATGGCATCATCACAGATTATCGAAGAAAAGAAACAGATTGTTGAAGGCATCAAAGAGAAAATTTCTTCCGCTCAAGGTATCGTTTTGGTGAACTACGTAGGACTTACCGTAGAGCAGGACACGGCTATGCGTTCCGAACTCAGGAAAAACGGCATCGAATATTGCGTTCTCAAAAACAGACTTGTGCAAAGAGCTTTCAATGATTTAGGCTTTACCGATTTCGACGCATATCTCAACGGACCGACCGCTGTCGCTTTTTGCAAAGACGACTGCGTAACTCCCTGTAAACTTATGACTCAATCCGCAGAAAAATATCCTAAAATGGAAATCAAATGCGGTATGATTGACGGAAAGTTTGCAGATAAAGCTCTTGTAAATCAATATGCTAAATTGCCGTCGAAAGAACAGCTCATCACCAATTGTGTGTTCGCTCTCAGCGGACTTGTCAGAGGTCTTGCAGTTTGCCTTAACAAAATTGCAGAAAAAGAAAATAACTAATTTAAATTTTATCATTTTATCGGAGGATATTTAAAATGGCAGATACAAAGAAATTTATCGAAGAAATCAAAAATATGACCGTTCTCGAATTGTCGGAATTGGTTAAAGCAATCGAAGAGGAATTCGGCGTAAGCGCAGCGGCACCTATCGCAGTTGCGGCAGCACCCGCAGCAGGCGCGGCAGCGGCAGCTGAAGAGAAGACGGAGTTTGACGTCGTTTTGACTTCGGCAGGCGGAAACAAAGTTGCAGTTATCAAAGCTGTTAAAGATGCAACCGGCCTCGGACTTGTCGAAGCAAAAGCTATCGTCGACGGTGCTCCTAAGACAATCAAGGAAGGCGTTTCTAAAGAAATCGCTGAAGAACTCGTCAAGAAGCTCAAGGACGCAGGTGCTGAAGCTGAAATGAAATAAGTTTGACGCCTTGATTTAAAGGCGATAAACTCTCCCTTTAAAGCCGTATCGGCAGAAAAGGGAATATCCAAAAAAATTAAATCCCGACAAATAGTCGGGATTTTTTTAACGCCTTTCGGATTATAGGCGGCAGGGAATATTAAATTCGTAGCGTTATAAAGGTTATACAGATTTAAAATCGTCAAGCCAAAACGTAACAAAAACAGGGCGTATAGGCAGAAAAATAAGCATAAACGAAATTTGACTCCCGATAAAGGCAATATAATAAATAAAAGAGTGGCAATATAATATATTGGCAAAACCATTAACGCTTATAAGGTAACGCCGAGGGAGTGCGAAAAAGGCGGAATCCCCGTCGTCAGTATAAAATTTTTTTATATTTAATACTATATATAGTGGTAAAACGTTGACAAAAACACAATATGTGATATAGAATTAGACGAAACAGACATCAGGAGGCAGAAAATGAAGGTTGTAAAGAGAAACGGTCAGACGGTAGACTTCGACCAGTCTAAAATCGCCAATGCTATTTTAAAGGCAAACAATGAAGTGCCCGAAAAGGAGAAGGCAACGAAAAAGGAAATTGGCGAGGTTATTGAATACATCAAATCCTTAGGCAAAAAAAGAATGCTGGTTGAAGATATACAGGATATCATTGAAGAGAAATTGATGGAGTTCAAACACTTCGATTTAGCTAAGAAATATATAATTTACCGTTATACCCGTGCACTTGTCCGTAAAGCCAACACGACGGACCAGACAATAAAAGAATTAATAGACGGCGAGAGCGAGTATTGGAATACCGAAAACTCCAACAAAAACGCAAAAATCGTTACCACGCAAAGAGATTATATTGCAGGAATAACAAGCACGGATATTACAAGAAGGTTTTTGCTTCCGCCCGACATTGTCAAAGCGCACGATGAGGGTATCATTCATTTTCACGACGCGGACTATTTTGCCCAAAACGCTTTGCATAACTGCGACCTTATCAACCTTGAGGATATGCTTCAAAACGGAACGAACATAAACGGCGTTATGGTTGAAAAACCGCACAAATTTCTGACGGCGATGACTATTGCTACGCAGATTGTCACGGCGGTAACTTCAAGTCAATACGGCGGAGCGACAGTTTCGATGACGCACCTTGCTCCGTTCGCAAGAGAAAGTTATAACAGATATTTGGAATTATACCGTGAAAGGAAGCTGTCGGAAGAGCAATGCAAACAGTTTGCAAGGGAAGATATTTTAAAGGAAATAAAGGACGGCGTTCAGACTTTTCAATATCAGGTAAACTCTATGACGACAACAAACGGTCAGGCTCCGTTCCTCAGCGTTTGCCTGTATCTCGGCGAAACGGAGGAATATAAAGAGGAACTTGCCCTCATTATAGAGGAAGTGTTAAAACAGAGAATTCAGGGAATGAAAAATGAAAAAGGGGTATGGATTACACCTGCGTTTCCCAAGCTGCTTTACGTATTAGAAGAGGACAACATAAGCGAGGGAAGCAAATATTGGTATTTGACAAAACTTGCCGCCGAGTGCACCGCAAAGAGAATGGTGCCCGACTATATCTCCGAAAAGATAATGAAACAGCTTAAGATAGATAAAAACGGAAACGGAAATTGTTATCCTTGCATGGGTTGCCGTTCCTTTTTAACTCCTTACGTTGACCCGAAGACAAACAAACCGAAATATTACGGCAGATTTAATCAGGGCGTAGTATCTATAAACCTTGTTGACGTTGCACTTTCCTCGGGCGGTGATTTCGACAAATTTTGGGAAATTTATGACGAAAGGCTTGAGCTTTGCCACAAGGCACTCCAGCTTCGCCATGAAAGACTTGCCCATGCGACAAGCGACGTTGCACCCATTCTCTGGCAATACGGAGCGCTGGCAAGACTTCAAAGAGGAGAGTCGATTCATCCGCTTTTGCACGGCGGATATTCGACGATATCGCTCGGATACGCAGGTCTTTACGAGTGCGTAAAATATATGACGGGACACAGTCACACCGATAACGGTGAGGGTAAAAACTTTGCGATTGAAGTTATGCAAAAAATGAACGACAAGTGCAAAGAATGGAAGGCTGCCGAAGATATCGATTACAGCGTTTACGGAACTCCGATTGAGAGCACGACATATAAGTTTGCAAAGTGCCTAAAAAAGAGATTCGGAACCGTGAAGGGCATAACGGACAAAGGATATATAACAAACTCATATCACGTCCCCGTATTCGAAGAAATTGACGCATTTACCAAACTTAAAATCGAAAGTGAATTTCAAAAGCTCAGCCCGGGCGGTGCCGTATCATACGTCGAAACCCCGAACTTGCAGAACAATCTCGACGTAGTATTACAGGTGATTAAGTTTATTTACGACAATATAATGTATGCGGAACTTAACACTAAATCGGATTACTGTCAAAAATGCGGATATACGGGTGAAATTCTTATTGACGATAATTTGGAATGGTATTGCCCCAACTGCGGAAACAGAGACCACAATACACTCAACGTTGCAAGGAGAACCTGCGGATATATCGGGACGAACTTCTGGAACAAAGGCAGAACGCAGGAAATCAAGGAAAGAGTTCTTCACATAGACAATAAAGACGACGAGTGCTAAGCATACGTCAAATATACTGAAAAATGAGATATAACAAAATCAGAAAAATGGATATTTCAAACGGACCGGGTATTCGTGTTTCGATATTTATGCAGGGCTGCGCTTTTAATTGCAAAAACTGTTTTAATCCCGAAACGCACGATTTTAACGGCGGTGAGGAATTTACGGATAAGACGGTTGAAAGAATAATTTCACTTTGCGGCAACGAAAATATCGTCGGTCTGTCTATTCTGGGCGGCGAGCCTATGCACCCGAAAAATATCGACGGCACTATGCGGCTTGCCAAGGCATTTAAGGAAAAATATCCCGATAAAACCGTTTGGGCGTGGACAGGATATCTGTTTGACCGATATCTATCAGATAAAGAAGTTTGCAAATATCTCGACGTAGTAGTGGACGGACAGTACATTGAAGAACTTCATAATCCCGCTTTGAAGTGGAAAGGCTCTTCCAATCAAAGGGTGATTGACGTTCAAAAGTCTTTAAAATGCGGAAAGGTTGTTCTTTACGAGGGGTAGCCTGAATCGTTGCGAGGAAAATATGAATTATATAAATCTGAAGCTTAAAAAATTAAGAGACAATGCCATAATCCCGACGGCGGGAAGTAAAGGAGCGGCAGGCATCGACCTTTATGCCTGCCTTGACTCGGAAATCGAAATCAAACCAAACGAAACTTATTTTGTCCCTACAGGTCTGTCGAGTGAATTTGAAGAGGGGTTCGTTATGCTGATATTTGCCCGTTCGGGACTAAGCTGCAAACAGGGGCTGGCTCCCGCCAACAAAGTCGGCGTCGTCGATTCCGATTACAGAGGAGAAATTACGGTTGCGCTTTACAATCATTCTAACGAAACGAGAAAGATTGCACCGGGCGACAGAATAGCTCAATTTGTTATGGTGCCTTATCTATCGCCGATAATTTCCGTTGAAGATACGCTGTCCGACACCGAAAGAGGGGAAGGCGGTTTCGGTTCAACGGGCAAGAGATGACAAAAGGCTCTACTGCGCAGCTTTACTGACGGCTTCAACAGCAAAACATTTATTAAATTTGCGGATAAGTGCGGATACTTATGTAGCGGCGTATAAAAGGTAAAACTCTCAATTGCCGCACGTTTATCCGGACTTTTTAATGCGGATATGCCAATATAAAAATCCCGACAAAGGTCGGGATTTTTTAATGGCTTTAAAATAAGTGATGCGATTTATTTAATGATACGTTTTATTTAATTAAACAAGATAAGAAAAAATAAAAGGCGCCTTTTAAGGCGCTTTTATTTTTAAATTTCGTCGTCGCCTTTTATCGGGCCGCTGCCTTGGGGCATAATCATAATGCCGTCACGGGGTTTGAGTTTGATTTTTGCGAATTTCTTTTGGGGAATATCTTTCCCGTTTACAACGTATCTGAAGTTAGCTATCGAATAAGGGTCAAGGTTATACTTTTCCGCAAGCTCCTTGATGACGTCTATGATATTTGCTCCCGCCACCCAAACGATGCTGTCTCCGTTAAATGTTTTTTGCACGGAATCTACAAAATTTACCGTAATCATAATTTCCTCCTGCCTTATCTTTATGATAACAATATAATATCACAGGGAGAATAATAATTCAATAGTTAATTTTTTTTGTCTTTTTTGTCGAATAAAGGGGGGAAAAGAAGAAAGAGCGAGAGGCGAAAAGAGGCAAAAAGGGCGTGTTTTCGCAAATAGAACGAAAAGAAATCCGCATTTTCTTTTGTGGCGAATAAGGAAGAAAGAAAGAGGGGGAAAGTCGAAAAGAAGGCGGAGAAAGAGGGAAAATACGGGAAAAAGCTCGGAAAAAATCTTTTAAAAAAAGTTTCAAAAAGGCGTGAAAATCGTTTGACAAACATCCGTAAAAAATATAAAATGAACAAGCCGTGTGCCAGAGGCAGGATAATTCTGCCCAAAATACGGTTAAAAAAGCGGATTTTAAGGGAAAAACAGCAGTTTTCCTCTTAAAATACAGTGCGACACACGCGGGCAAGTGTAAACGGTAGCAAAAATAACAGATAAACCCGAACGTTAAAAGGGAATACAAAAAAAGATACACACTGTTAGTGTATAGCGATAAAAACAGGAGGCTATTATGGCTGGACAAAAAATCAGAATCAAGTTAAAGGCGTATGATCACGACCTCATCGATTTATCGGCGGCTAAAATCGTCGACACGGTAAAGAAGACGGGAACCAAGGTCACGGGACCTATTCCTTTGCCTACCGAAAAAGAGGTCATCACGATTCTTCGTGCTACGCATAAATACAAGGATTCAAGAGAGCAATTCGAACTCAGAACACACAAGCGTTTGATTGATATCTTCAACCCGACTGCAAAGACCGTCGATTCTCTTATGAAAATCGACCTTCCCGCAGGCGTTGATATCTCTATCAAACTTTAATAGAGAAGGAGGGTGAACTTTATATTATGAATAAAGCAATCATCGGAAAGAAAATCGGCATGAGTCAAATATTCACGACGGACGGAAAAGTCATTCCCGTCACCGTAGTTGAAGCGGGACCTTGCCCCATAGTGCAAAAAAAGACGGTAGCAAACGACGGATATGACGCCGTTCAGGTTGCGTTCGGCGAAGTTAAGGCGACGAAAGTCACCAAGCCCGTTGCCGGACATTTCAAGAAAGCAAACGTCGAACCCAAGCGTTATCTTAGAGAGCTTAAATTTGCAGATTGCTCGGGTTACGAAGTGGGACAGACCATCACCTGCGACACTTTCGCGGAAGGTGACAAAGTGGACGTTTCCGGAACAAGCAAAGGTCACGGATTCAGCGGCGTCATTCAGAGATGGAATCAGCACCGCGGACCTATGGCTCACGGCTCCGGTTATCACAGAGGCGTCGGCTCAATGTCTGCTTGCTCGGACCCGTCGAGAGTTTTCAAGAACAAACATATGCCCGGACAATGGGGCGGTGAGAAAGTTACCGTTCAGAATCTTACGGTGGCAAAAGTCGATAAGGCGAAAAACATTTTGCTTATCAAAGGCGCAATACCCGGTCCTAAGGGCGGTTTGGTCGTCATTAAGGAATCGCTTAAAGGCTAAGGGAGGTCAGTATGCAACTTAACGTATTAGATATGAACGGCAAGAAGGTCGGCACAATCGAACTCAACGACGCCGTGTTCAATAAAGAATATAAAGAAGCGCTTATACATCAGGTAGTTGTGGCTCAGCTTGCGAACCTCAGACAAGGCACCCACAGTGCACTCACAAGACGTGAAGTCAGAGGCGGCGGCATCAAGCCTTACCGTCAGAAGGGAACGGGCAGAGCGAGACAAGGTTCGACACGTGCTCCGCAACACGTAGGAGGCGGCGTGGTATTCGCCAAAAAGCCCCGTGATTTCTCTCAGAAAATCAGCAAGACAATGCGTCAATCCGCTTTCTTGTCGGCAATCTCCGAGAAAATCCGTCAAAGCGAAGTGACCGTTTTGGATAAGCTCACACTTAAAGAAGCAAAGACGAAACTCTTCCAAAACATCATAGACGCTCTAAAGCTTAACGGAAAGACGATATTCGTCACCGAGGGATACGATGAAACGCTCATTCGTGCAATCAAAAACATTCCCGACGCAAAGGTAGAAGAAGTCAGAACGCTCAGCGTTTACGATATCGTCGCAAATCGCAACCTCGTTATGACGAAGAGCGCAATCGAAAAGATTGAGGAGGCAAACAAATAATGAACGCTTACGATATAATCATTAAGCCTATCCTGTCGGAAAAGAGCTATGACGGCATTTCCGAAAAAAGATACACCTTCAAGGTTGCAAAGAGCGCAACTAAAACGGATATCAAAAACGCCGTTGAAGAAATCTTTAAGGTGAAGGTAGATAAAGTAAACACAGCAAACTACGACGGAAAAGTCAAAAGACTCGGACGTCACGAAGGAAGGACGGCTTCTTACAAGAAAGCAATCGTCACCTTGACTAAAGAATCAAAGGCGATTGAATTCTTCGAGAGCTTGTCATAAGGAGGCATAAAATGGCTATCAAGAAATATAAACCGACATCACCCGGTCGCCGTTTCATGACCGTTTCCGAATTCGACGAAATCACTTCAACTACTCCCGAGCGTTCCTTGCTCGCAGTCAAGAAGAAGTCAGGCGGCAGAAACTCCTACGGCAGAATCACCGTAAGACACATCGGCGGAGGAAACCGTATTAAATACCGTATCATCGATTGGAAACGCAACAAAGACGGTATTCCCGCAAAAGTCGCTTCAATTCAATATGACCCCAACCGCTCTGCAAACATTGCTTTGCTCAACTATGCGGACGGCGAAAAGAGATATATTCTCGCACCTTTAGGTCTTAACGTCGGCGACACGGTTGTCAGCGGTAAAGACGCGGATATCAAAGTAGGAAACGCGCTTCCTCTTGAAAATATTCCCGTCGGTACAATGGTTCACAATATCGAGCTTCATCCCGGAAAGGGCGGACAGCTCGTCAGAAGCGCAGGCAATGCCGCTCAGCTTATGGCTAAAGAAGGCAAATATGCAACGCTCAGACTTCCCAGCGGCGAAATGAGATATATTCTTCTTTGCTGCAAGGCGACGGTCGGTCAGGTAGGTAACGTCGACCACGAAATTATTTCTGTCGGTAAAGCGGGTAAAACCCGTCATATGGGAATTCGTCCCACCGTCAGAGGCGTCGTCATGAACCCCTGCGACCACCCGCACGGCGGCGGCGAAGGCAAATCACCTGTCGGTATGCCTTCACCTGTTTCTCCTTGGGGTCAACCTGCACTCGGATATAAGACGAGAAAGAAGAAGAACACGACTGATAAGTTTATTATCAAGCGTTGTAACTAAGGAGATGTAAAATGAGTAGAAGTTTGAAGAAAACCCCTTTTGTTGAAGAAAGGCTTATAAAAAGAATACAGGCTATGAACGAGAGCGGCGAAAAACGCCCCGTAAAGACATGGTCTCGCTCATCGACAATCTACCCCGAAATGGTGGGACACACCATTGCGGTGCACAACGGACGTCAACACGTGCCGGTATATATATCGGAAGAGATGGTCGGTTGCAAACTCGGCGAATTCGCCCCGACAAGAACCTTTAAAGGTCACGCAGGCGAAAAGACAACGGGAAGAAAGTAGGAGGTAAGGTATGGCTACAAGAACTAAACAAAAAACAATGTTAAGACACGCCACGGCTGACAACCGTCCTACGGCTACCGCCAAATTCCAAAGAATTTCTCCCTTTAAAGTGAGAATCGTGCTCAAACTCATCAGAGGCAAGAGCGTTAACGAAGCTTTGGCAATTTTGGAAAATACCCCCAAGGCGGCAAGCGAAATCTTGAAAAAACTCGTTGCTTCCGCTGCGGCAAACGCCGAAAACAATATGAATATGTCGCGCGGTGACCTTATCGTCGCAGAGTGCTTTGCAAACGAAGGTCCCACGCTCAAGAGAATCCGTGCAAGGGCGAAAGGCAGAGCGTTCAGAATCAACAAACGCACAAGCCACATCACCGTCGTTTTGGACACGGCAGCAAACAAGGAGGCTTAAAATGGGACAAAAAGTTAATCCGAACGGTTTAAGACGCGGTATCAACAAAGCCTGGGCAAGCCAATGGTTCGGCGATAAAAAGAGCATTGCAAACAACATCGTCGAAGACCACAACATCAGAACGCATCTTAAAAAGAAATATTATGACAATGCCATCTCGTCTATCGTTATCGAAAGACCTGCCGACAAAGTCAACGTCAACATTCACACCGCACGTCCCGCAGTATTAATCGGAAAGGGCGGCGCGGGCGTCGAACAAATCAAAAAGGAAGTCGAAAAGTTCTGCCCCTCAAAGCAAGTCAACATCAATATCATCGAGGTTAAACGTGCAGACCAAGACGCACAGCTCCTCGCAGAGGGAATTGCAAAACAACTCGAACAGAGAGCTTCCTTCCGCCGTTCGATGAAACAGGCTATGTCAAGAGCTATGAAAGCCGGCGCAAAGGGTGTCAAGACGAAAGTTTCGGGCAGACTCGACGGAGCGGAAATCGCAAGGTCGGAAAGCTATCACGAGGGTTCGATTCCTCTTCAGACAATCCGTGCCGATATCGACTACGGATTTGCCGAGGCGCACACCACTTTCGGCGTTATCGGCGTAAAGTGCTGGATATACAAAGGCGAAATCCTCGGTGAGAAAAAATTGACCAATGAAGGAGGTAACGTATAATGTTAATGCCAAAGAGAGTTAAGCGTCGTCGTCAATTCCGCGGAAGAATGAAGGGTGACGCTCACAAGGGAAACATTATAGCATACGGTGAATACGGCATTATGGCTTTAGAGCCCAGCTGGATTACCTCCAACCAAATAGAAGCAGCCCGTGTCGCTATGACGAGATATATCCGCCGTGGCGGTCAGGTTTGGGTGGACATCTTCCCGCACAAGCCTGTCACGAAGAAACCTGCCGAAACCCGTATGGGTAGCGGTAAAGGTTCTCCCGAATACTGGGTAGCCGTTGTCAAGCCCGGCAGAATTATGTTTGAAATTGCCGGCGTATCAGAGGAAATTGCAAGAGAGGCATTGAGACTCGCAGCTAACAAACTTCCCGTCAAGTGCAAGATTGTCAGCCGTGAGGAAGTTGCCGAAGGCGGTGAAAAATGAAAGCAAAGCAAGTATTTGAAATGACCGACGTTGAACTCACCAATAAGCTCAACGAGTTAAAATCGGAATTGTTTTTCTTGAGATTTAAAAACGCTACCAATCAGCTCACAAACCCCAAGGTTTTGACTGAAACAAAGCGTGATATAGCCCGCATCAAGACGGTTATGCGTCAAAGAGAACTCAGCCGCAGAAACGGCGGTAAATAAGCGGGAGGTTGAAAATGGAAAACACTGAAAGAAATTTAAGAAAAACCAGAGTAGGAGTTGTTGTCTCCGACAAGATGGATAAAACGATTGTCGTTTCCATCAAGGAAAGAGTCAAACACCCGCTTTATCAAAAAACGGTTAACAGAACAAAAAAACTTAAAGCACACGATGAGAAGAACGAATGCGGAATCGGCGATACCGTCATGGTAGCCGAAACCCGTCCCCTTTCCAAGGATAAACGTTGGAGAGTCGTTCAAATCGTTGAAAAGGCGAAATAGGAGGGCGGTATGATACAACCACAAACAATACTCAAAGTCGCAGACAACAGCGGCGCAAAAGAAATTATGTGTATCAGAGTCCTCGGCGGTTCTTTCCGCAGAAGCGGAAATATCGGAGATATCATCGTCGCTTCCGTCAAGTCGGCTATCCCCGGTGGCGGTAAGGTCAAAAAGGGCGACGTGGTAAAAGCGGTTATCGTCAGAAGCCACTACGGCGTAAGACGTGAGGACGGAAGCCACATCAAATTCGACGACAATGCTGCGGTTATCATCGACAACCAAAAGCAACCGCAGGGAACTCGTGTATTCGGACCTATTGCAAGAGAATTGCGTGAAAAGAATTTCGACAAAATCTGCTCTCTTGCAAAAGAAGTTCTTTAGGAGGCAACAATGGCTAATCTCAATGTTAGAAAAGGCGACAACGTAATGGTTATCACCGGCAAGGATAAGGGCAAGAGCGGTAAAGTTTTAGCCGTTCAGACCAAGAAAGGCCGTATATACGTTGAAGGCGTAAATATAGTAGCTAAGAGCAAGAAGCCCAGAAGCGCGCAAGACAAAGGCGGTATCTTAAAGAGAGAGGGAACAATCGACATTTCAAACGTTATGATTATCTGCCCTTCCTGCAAACAGGTAGTTAGAGTCCGTCATGAGGACGCACCCGCTTCGAGCGTCGTTAAGACAATCAGAGTGTGTGCAAAGTGCGGAGCTTCTCTCGATGAGAAAAAGACGGTTAAAAAGGCTGCTGCCAAAAAGACCGTAGCAAAGAAAGCGGATAGCGAAAAAGCTGAAAAGGCAGTCGCAGTCGAAGAGACCAAGGCAGAAGAAGTCAAGACCGAAGTCAAAGCGGAAACCGAAAAGGCTCCCGCAAAGGCAACGACTGCTAAGTCGACGGCAACA
>FR901028.1:352236-352863 GCA_000437555.1 Acidaminococcus sp. CAG:917
CTGCGGCAACAAAAGCTGCGGCAACCAAGTCGACGGCTGCAAAAGCGGAGAAGGCGGAAGGCGAGAAGGCTCCTGCCAAGACGACCAAAGCTGCCGGCGAAAAAGCAACCGCTACAAAGGCGACGGCGGCTAAAGCGGAAAAAGCGGAAGGGGAAAAAGCTCCCGCCAAGACGACGGCTAAATCTACCGCCGCAAAGACTACCGCAACCAAGACGGCTGCCGCAAAAGCGGACTCGGAGAAAAAGGCTCCCGCCAAAGCAACCGCAGCTAAGACGACGACAGCAAAGTCGGAAGGAGCAAAAACCAAAGCTGCTCCCAAGACCGAAAAGACAGATAAATAGTACGGAGGTATTATCGTGGCAGAAAAGAAGAATCAGGTTGCTAAGGCACCTGCAACCGATAAGGCAAGCGACAGATACAGGCTCAAAAAGCTCTATGACGAAAGCATTGCTCCCGCATTGCAAAAGACGTTTGCTTATAAAAATGTCAATCAGATTCCTCGTCTTGAGAAAATCGTTCTCAATATGGGACTCGGCGACGTAAAAGACGACAGCAAAAGCTTGAACGCGGCAGTTGAGGATTTGAAGTTGATTGCCGGTCAAAAGCCTATCGTAACGAAGGCAAAGA
>FR901028.1:352896-370857 GCA_000437555.1 Acidaminococcus sp. CAG:917
GCTAACTTCAAACTTAGAGAAGGCATGAACATCGGCGCAAAAGTTACGCTCAGAGGTGAGAGAATGTATGACTTCCTCGACAAGTTTATGTCGATAGCGCTTCCTCGTGTTCGTGACTTCCGTGGCGTGTCCGCCAAATCTTTTGATGGCAGAGGAAACTACGCAATAGGTGTTAAAGACCATTTGATTTTCCCGGAAATCTCTTATGAGAAAACGCAAAAATCAAGAGGCTTCGACATTTGTATTGTTACAACCGCAAAGACGGATGAAGAGGCAAGAGAGTTGCTTAAACTCTTCGGAATGCCTTTTGCGAAGTAAGGAGAACAGTATGGCAAAGAAAGCAATGATAAACAAACAGCAAAAGCCCCAAAAATTCTCGACTCGTGAATATACGAGATGCCGTATCTGCGGCAGACCTCACGCAGTCTTGAAGAAATACGGAATATGCAGAGTCTGCTTCAGGGAAATGGCCTACAGAGGCGAAATCCCCGGAATCAAGAAGTCGAGCTGGTAAGGAGGTAAGATATGGTATTCACAGATCCAATCGCAGATATGTTGACAAGAATCAGAAACGCTCAGACTGCCAAGCACGAAACCGTCACTGTTCCCGCATCTAAGGAAAAACTTGCTATCGCCCAAATTCTTTTGGACGAGGGATATATCAAAAACTTTGAGGTTATCGAAAAAGACGTTCAAAACGATATCAAAATCACTTTGAAATACGTCGGCAAGTACGAAAAGGTTATCAACGGTCTCAAGCGTATCTCTACTCCCGGTCTCAGAATTTACGCCGGTGTAGACAACCTTCCTAAAGTTCTCAACGGACTCGGAATTGCAATCCTCTCCACTTCACAGGGCATTATGACCGATAAAAAGTGCAGAGAGAAACACATAGGCGGCGAAGTTCTCGCTTATGTCTGGTAAGGAGGTAGGATATGTCAAGAATAGGTAGAGCACCGATTGAAATTCCTGCAAACGTCACGTTTGAATGTAAAGATAACGTCGTTACCGTAAAAGGACCCATGGGTACGCTCAGTCAACCCGTTGACAGCAAAATCACCGTCAAGTCCGAAGACGGAAAGATTTTGGTTGAAAGACACAGCGAGGCAAAAGAGCACAGAGCTCTTCACGGACTTTACCGTGCGCTTATCGCAAATATGGTAAAGGGCGTCACCACAGGTTTTGAAAAACATCTCTTGGTCAACGGCGTCGGTTACAGATGTGCCGTTCAAGGAAACAAACTTGTTATGAACATCGGTTTTTCCCACCCCGTAGAGTATGAAGCCCCCGAAGGTATCAAACTCGAAATGGCAGGTCCCCTTGAAATCGTAGTAAAGGGTATCGACAAGCAAAAGGTCGGACAAACCGCGGCAACAATCAGAGACTTCAAGAAGGTCGAGCCGTATCACGGTTACGGAATTCAATACAAAGACGAAGTCGTTATCCGCAAGGTCGGTAAGGCCGCAGGTAAATAATAGAGGTGCAGTATGATAAAAAAGAAAGATAAAAACGCAGACAGACTTGTCCGTCATGCAAGAGTCAGAAAAAGCGTTTCGGGAACCTCTCAAAGACCTCGTCTTAACGTATACAGAAGCGCAAATCACATTTACGCTCAGGTCATTGACGACGTTTTGGGGGTAACCTTAGTTGCTTCATCGACAATGGAAAAGGAAGTAGCGGCTAAAGTTGCTAAAGTCACCAAGACAGAAGCGGCAAAAATCGTAGGTCAGGACGTTGCTAAAAAAGCTATAGCAAAAGGTATCGACTCCGTCGTTTTCGACAGAGGCGGATATATCTATACGGGTAGAGTTGCGGCTCTTGCGGAAGGCGCAAGAGAGGGCGGACTCAAATTTTAGGAGGAAGTATGGCAAAGCGTGAAGAAAGAACTCAAAGAGAACAAAACGACAATTTGTCAAAAAAGCTCATTGCCATCAACCGCGTTACGAAGGTTGTAAAGGGCGGTAGAAATATGCGTTTCAGCGCGCTCGTCGTTGTCGGTGACGAAAACGGTTCGGTTGGCCTCGGTATGGGTAAAGCCGCCGAAGTCCCCGAAGCAATCGAAAAGGCAACACAGCTTGCTAAGCGTGCTATGAAGCCCATCGCAATCAAGGATACGACCATTCCGCACGAGATTATCGGCAAATTCGGCAGAGGACAAGTTCGTCTTATGCCGGCTGAAGCAGGTACCGGCGTTATCGCAGGCGGTCCTGTTCGTGCCGTATTGGAAGTTACGGGCATCAAGGATATCAGAACGAAATCGCTTGGCTCAAACAATCCTATCAACTGCGCTAAGGCTACCATCGACGGTCTTATGGGACTTCGCAACGCCGAACAGATTGCAGCTCTCCGCGGTAAATCTCCGGAAGAAATTTAGGAGGAAGTATGGCAACTAAAAAGGAAAAACAAATAAAAGTTACCCTCGTTAAAAGCACAATCGGTTGCTTGAAAAACCAAAAGGCTAACGTTGAAGCTCTCGGCTTGCACAAAATCGGTTCTTCAAGAATTCATGCCGATAACGCCGTGACGAGAGGTATGATAAGCAAAGTATCTCACCTCGTCAAGGTTGAGGAAGTCTAAGGAGGCTATGATGAACATTCAGGATTTAAAAGGCGCAGAAGGCGCAACCAAAGCCCCTAAAAGAGTAGGTCGCGGCATTGGCAGCGGAACAGGTAAAACTTCAACCCGCGGACACAAAGGTCAATGGGCAAGAAGCGGTGGCGGCGTCCGTCCCAATTTTGAAGGCGGTCAAATGCCCCTTACCCGCAGAATTCCTAAAAGAGGTTTCAACAATAAAAGATTTGCTCACGAATATACTGCCGTAAATATCGGTGCGCTTAACGTTTTCGATAACGGCTCGGTAGTAAACGCCGAAGCTTTGATGTCAAAGGGTATTATCTCAGACGTTGCGGCTTACGGACTCAAAATTATGGGTGACGGCGAGCTCAAAAAGAAACTCACCGTTCAGGCTAAGAAGTTTACTAAATCAGCAAAGGAAGCTATTGAAAAAGCAGGCGGCAAAATCGAGGTATTGTAATGTTAGAAACATTAAAGAACGCATTTAAAACTAAAGAAATCAGAATCAAAATCTTTTTGACTCTGGCTATGCTTTTGGTTTACAGAATAGGTTGCTATATTCCCTTGCCGGGACTTAGCGCATCGGCTATCGAAGGAAATTTTGCAAGCAATGAGTTCCTCGGAGTTTTATCCACGCTTACCGGTGGCTCTATGCAAAACGGAACGCTCTTTGCGTTGGGTATTTTGCCGTTTATCAATGCGTTCATCATAATGCAGCTTTTGACACTTGCTATTCCCGCACTCGAGAGACTTTCAAAAGAAGGGGAGCTCGGCAGAAAGAAGCTGACTCAAATCACGAGATATTTTGCAATCGTATTGGCAATCATTCAGGCTATCGGTATATTGTTTGCTTGGAAGAGCGCAATTACCCCCATCTTCTCTTTTGAAGCGGACCTTGAATCTCCTTATCTTACGATGGCATTTATCGTGGTAATGCTCGTTGCAGGCTCGACAATGGTTATGTGGCTCGGCGAAAGAATTACGGAATACGGCATCGGCAACGGCTCGTCGCTCATAATCTTCGTAGGTATTCTTTCATCGTTCGGTCTTGTTTTGGTTCAGAGCTTTGCAAGAGTGGCAGACCAATGGACATATATCTGGAATATCATCGGTTTCTTGCTCATCGTTTTGGCAATATTCATGCTCATCATTTTCATGGACCTTGCCGAAAGAAGGGTCACCGTTCAATATTCCAAACAGATTAAAGGAAACAAGATGTATGGCGGTCGCTCGACTCATATTCCGATAAGAGTTAACAGCGGCGGCGTTATGCCTATCATTTTTGCTTCGTCGCTCTGTATGTTCCCGCAAATGATACTCAGCTTCTGGCCCACGAGTGAAGCGTATATATGGTATGCCAACTATATGGGTAGCGGAACATGGCCTTATTATCTGTTCTTGGCTTTGTTCATAATTTTCTTCAGCTATTTCTATTCGATGATTCAGTTTAATCCGGACGATATAGCGAGAAACATTCAGCAATCCGGCGGTTTTATCCCCGGCATAAGAGCGGGCAAGCCCACAAGCGACCATTTAAGGCGCATCAACAACAGGCTTGTTTTCGTAGGAGCGCTCTTCCTTGCGGTGCTCGCGCTTGTTCCGACGTTTATCTTTAACGCTTTGTCGGATAACGGAGCTTTAGGCTTTGGCGGCGCATTCTCCGCAACAGGATTGTTGATTGTCGTTTCAGTCGCTCTTGAACTCAACAAACAGCTTGAATCCCAGATTATGATGAGACATTATAAAGGATTCCTTAAATAGGAGGGTATATGAAAAACATAGTATTGCTTGGCGCTCCCGGCGCAGGAAAAGGAACACAGGCTGCTCTTATCGCAAAAGAATATAACATTCCCCACATTTCGACGGGCGATATTCTCCGCAGAAACATTAAAGAGCAAACCGAACTCGGTAAACTTGCAAAATCCTATATCGATAAAGGAGCTCTCGTCCCCGACGAAGTGGTCATCGATATCGTAAAAGACAGGCTTTCCGAAAGCGACGCGCAAAACGGATATATCCTCGACGGATTCCCGAGGACAATCGCTCAGGCGGAAGCCCTCAGTAAGGTTGCCAAAATAGATATAGCGTTAAACATAATCGTGCCTTTTGAAACGATTATAGAAAGACTTTCGGGAAGAAGAGTTTGCATCTGCGGTGAAACCTCACACGTTAACGTGCTAAAGGGCAATGAAACCTGCCCCAAGTGCGGACAAAAGATGTTTATCCGTGACGACGACAAACCCGAAACGGTCAAAAACAGGCTTGACGTCTACGAAAAGCAGACCGCTCCGCTCATCGGTTTTTATGAAAAGGCGGGAGTTTTGGTAGATATCAACGCAACAAGCGTGGAGGACACGTTTGAAGCCGTAAAAGAGGCACTCAATAAATGATTCATTTAAAAACTCCGCTTGAAATCGAAAAGATGAAAAAAGCGGGAAAGGTTGTCGGAGACCTTCTCAAATTCCTTGAAGAGAAAATCAAGATAGGAATGACAACCAAGCAGGTGGATACGCTTGCATACAACTTCATCAAAAGGGCAGGGGCTCAGCCGTCGTTTTTAAACTATGCCGGCTACCCTGCGTCGATATGTTGCTCGATTGACGACGAAGTCGTGCACGGGATACCGTCCGACAGACTTATCGAGGAAGGACAAATAGTCAGTATAGACGTAGGTGCGATTGTCGACGGATGGCAGGGCGATGCGGCGAGAACGTTTTTGATGGGGGAGGTTTCCTCTGAAAAGAAAAAGCTTGTAGAAGTGACAAAACAGTGCTTTTTTGAGGGAATTAAAGAATTTAAGGCGGGCAATCGCTTAGGCGATATAGGTCACGCAATACAGACGTATGCCGAAAGCAACGGATTTTCGGTGGTAAGAAGTCTGGTAGGACACGGAATAGGTCGTGAAATGCACGAAGACCCGTCCGTGCCGAATTACGGAATTAAAGGCAGCGGCATTAAACTCTCAAAAGGACTTGTGCTTGCGATAGAGCCGATGATAAACCTCGGGACTTATAAAGTTAATTGCAAAAGTGACGGGTGGACAGTCGTGACGCATGACGGGAAGCCGTCGGCGCATTACGAAAACACCGTCGCGCTCACTGAAAACGGCTTAGAAATTTTGACGCTTTGAGGTGAATATGGAATTAGGTCAGGTAGTTTATTCAATAAGGGGACGGGACAGCGGAAGGTTTTACGTGGTGGTCGAAAAGGTCGACAGCGACTTTGTGAAGATTGCTGACGGCAAATTGAGACGCGTCAAGTCACCGAAACTGAAAAAAATAAAACATTTGAAAACACGGGGCGAAGTGCTTGAAAAGATAAGCGAAAAGCTCAAGTCAAACGTTCAGGTTTTCGATGCGGAACTTAAAAGCGCACTGAGAAGTTATAACGAACAAGTCGAATAATTTTATATCGGAGGTTTTATGTCTAAAGAAGACGTAATTGAAGCAGAAGGTAAAGTAATTGAAGTTTTGCCCAAAACACAGTTTAAGGTGGAACTGTCAAACGGACATATAATTTTGGCTTATCTTTCCGGTAAGCTCAGATTGAACAACATAAGAGTTTTAGAGGGCGACAGAGTCATGGTTGAGCTCAGCCCCTACGATCTTACCAACGGTAGGATTACATGGAGATATAAAAACTAATTTTTGGTCGGAGGATAAAACAATGAAAGTTAGACCGTCGGTTAAACCAATGTGTGACAAGTGCAAAGTTATCAAACGTAACGGCAAAGTGATGGTTATTTGCTCAAAATACAAAAATCATAAGCAACGCCAAGGCTGATATTATACCGAAGCGGCTGCCTGCTTCATTCCATTTAAAAAGCAGGACTTCGGTTGTTCAAATAGATTTTTTTAATTTTTTGGAGGTAAAAAATGGCAAGAATCGCCGGCGTGGATTTACCACGTGAAAAGAGAGTTGAAATCGGGCTTACCTATATCTTCGGTATAGGCCGTCCGACGGCAAACAAAATTTTGAGCGAAACAGGCATTGACCCTGATACCAGAGTCAAGGACCTTGACGAAAATCAAGTCAGCTTGCTTCGTAACTACATCGAGAAACAACTTCACGTTGAAGGTGATTTGAAAAGAGAAATCGACCTCAACATCAACAGATTAAAACTTATCAACTGCTACAGAGGCATGCGTCACAGAAAGAACTTGCCTGTCCGCGGTCAGAGCACAAAACAAAATGCGCGCACGAGAAAAGGTCCCAAAAAGACTGTAAGCCGCAAGAAGAAATAAGGAGCGATGATATGGCTGGAAAAAATGTAAAGAAAAGAGCAGCAGGTAAATCGGTGGAGAAGGGACAAGCCCATATCCACACCTCGTTCAACAATACAATAGTAACAATCACCGATTTGAACGGAAACGCAGTTTCTTGGTCAAGTGCAGGTAAGCTCAAGCTCAGAGGTTCGAGAAAATCCACTCCTTATGCGGCACAAATAGTCGCCGAGGACGCAGGCAAAATCGCTTATGACCAGGGCATGAGAATCGTCGAAGTATACGTAAAAGGTCCCGGACAGGGCAGAGAATCTGCAATCAGAGCTCTCGGCAACGTAGGACTCGAAGTATCTTTGATTAAGGACGTATCACCCATTCCGCACAACGGATGCCGTCCGCCAAAGCCAAGAAGACTGTAAGGAGGTAAGGATAAATGGCTAAATATACAGGCGCAGATTGTCGTTTATGCAGACGTGAAGGCTGCAAGCTTTATTTGAAAGGCGACAAATGTAATTCACCAAAATGCACGTTGCTTAAAAAATCCGCAGCTCCCGGTATGCACGGTAAAGGCAGAAAGAAGGCTTCGGGTTATTCTGTTCAGCTTCGTGAAAAGCAAAAGGCAAAGAGATTTTACGGTCTCAGCGAAAAGCAGCTTTCAATGTATTATGAAAAGGCGGCTCAGCTCCGCGGTATGACGGGCGAAAACCTTCTCGTTTTGATTGAAAGAAGACTTGACAACGTTGTCTACCGTATGGGATTTGCAGCTTCAAGAGATATGGCAAGACAGCTTGTCAATCACGGACACTTCACCTTGAACGGTAAAAACGTCGATATTCCTTCAATTTTGGTAAAAGCGGGAGACGTCATCGCCGTAAGAGATACCAAAAAGGAAAAGGAACTTTGGGTGCAGGCTAAGGAAATCAAAAATCCTTCCGTTCCCAAATGGCTTGAATATGACAACAAAACTTTGACGGGCAAAGTGCTCGCGCTTCCTGAAAGGGCGGATATCGACCTTGACGTAAAAGAACACTTAATCGTTGAGTTGTATTCTAAATAATAGCATATAGGAGGCTTAATATGATGGAAATCAAAAAACCTAAGATTGTATGTGAAGAAAACGAAAGCAAAAATTTTGCAAAATTCGTTGTCGAGCCTCTTGAGCGTGGTTTCGGTATTACGCTCGGCAACAGCCTTAGGAGAATATTATTATCATCACTTCCCGGTGCCGCCGCAGTAGGTATAAAGATAGAGGGCGTTGAGCACGAGTTCGCCACTATTAAAGGCGTCAAAGAAGACGTCACCGAGATTATCCTCAATCTTAAAGGTTTGCGCCTTAAGATAAACAGCGGGGACAATCAAGGCAAAATCGAATTGAAACTCTCTAAAAGCACTCCCGGTGAGGTCACGGCAAACGATATCGAACTTCCCGGCGACGTCGAGATAATGAATCCTGATATGCACATCTGCACGTTGGACGAAGGCGGAAGTTTAAATATGTCGATTTTCGTCGATAGCGGCAGAGGTTACGTTCCCGCTTCAAAGAACAAAGACCCCAAAATGCCTATCGGTTATATCCCCATCGATTCGATATATACCCCCGTGCTT
Source organism: Acidaminococcus sp. CAG:917 (assembly GCA_000437555.1). Taxonomy (GTDB): domain Bacteria; phylum Bacillota; class Clostridia; order Christensenellales; family CAG-917; genus CAG-917. Next base: position 361,299 of record FR901028.1, read on the forward strand.
ACCGTCAATTATGCGGTCGAGCCTACCCGTGTCGAGCACGACATCAATTTCGATAAATTGACAATCGAGGTTACCACGGATGGAACGACTTCGGCTAAAGAAATCATCTCTTTGGCGGCAAAAATCATGAACGACCATCTTATGCTTTTCGTCGAACTCGTCGAGTCAATGAGCGGCTGCGAAATTCTTGTTTCGCAAGGCGACGATAAGCAACAAAAAGTTTTGGAAATGACGATTGAGGACCTTGACCTTTCCGTCCGTTCATATAACTGCTTGAAACGTGCAGGCATTCACACTGTGGAAGATTTGACCAAACGCAGTGAGGACGATATGTTAAAGGTCAGAAATCTTGGCAGAAAATCGCTCGAAGAAGTCATCAAAAAGTTGGAAGACTTGGGACTTGGACTCAGAGCTCAAGAAGATTAGGAGGTAAGGTATGCCAAAGAAATTAGGTAAAAGATCAGACCAAAGAATGGCTTTGCTCAAAAATCAAGTCTCGGAGCTCCTTTGGTACGGACAAATTGAAACAACCGTCGACCGTGCTAAATCGGTGAAAGCTATCGCCGAAAAATTAGTCACGATTGCGATTAACAGCTATCAGGACGTAGTTAAAGTCAAAAAACAAGTCAAAAACGCAAAGGGCGATACCGTCAAAGCGGACTTCACCAACGACGGTCCCAAAAAGCTTGCTGCTCGTCGCCGTCTTATGGCACGTCTTGTTGATATCCAAGAGGCCAAGGGCGAAAAGGAGAGCAAGAGCGCATATAAGACAAGAACCAAGGACATTAAACATCCTCTCATCGAGAAAATGTTCAACGAGTATGCTCCCAAATACGCCGCAAGACGTGACGAAAGCGGACAGGGCGGAGGCTATACTCAGATTTTGAGACTTGGCGAAAGACGCGGAGACGCAGCCGAAATGTGCATTCTCAAGATGATTTAAAAATTAAATAATCTATGAAAAGACCACCGATATTTCGGCGGTCTTTTTTATGCTCAAATTTGACAGTTAATCATCGTATATACCTAAGTTTACGTCTTCATGATTTAGTCTTGGTATATTTATCCGTTTTTTATCCCATAATGTTTTTTTTGCGTTTTTCAAAAAATTTTAAAGTAGGCGGTAACTTATAAAGCTTAAAGCGATTTATCGGCGTATAGAAGCTATATCGGTAAACACCGCAAAATGAGATGAAATATCACACCGCTTTTTCGGATTAGCTCGGGGCGGCTTAAATATATTAATACATATTAAATATAAAAATACTTGCAATAGAAAAGTTTTTCGATATTGATTGCCGTTTGAAAAGGTGATATATTTAATATATAAATAAAAATTGAGAATTTTAACGATTTAAATTGTATAAATAACAGGAAGAAAATTGGAAAGAGAACTTAAGCATTTAACCGCTAAACTCAAAAGAGGACATACCGACGCATTCGACAAGCTTTACGAGCTTACAAAAAAGGGCGTTTATTTTATGATATATTCTATCGTGAAAAACCGACACCTCGCCGAAGACGTCATGCAGGACACGTATATAAGTTTTTTGACTAAAATAGCCGACGTGGACGAAAACGGCAACGTGTATTCCTACCTTCTGACGGCGGCGAAAAACAAATCGCTTAACGAAGTAAAACGGCTGGGGAAGGAGACGGATTCTGAAATTTTAGAAACGGTGGAATGTCCCGTGACGGAAAACTTGTCACCGCTTCTCGATTTCGCCAAAGAGAAACTGCCCGCCGACGAATGGCACATATTGAAGCTGACGGTGGTGGACGGATATAAAAGGGTGGAAGTGGCAAAAATGCTGTCAAAGCCCGTTTCCACTTTAAACAGGCAATACAACGAAATTCTCAAAAAAGTGGAAAAATTGCATAAAGAGGTTTATCATGACTGAGTTTGAAAGAAAAATCAAAAAAGAGCTGTCAGACGCCGTTCCGAACCTTAAAGAAGATATAAAAAAGGGTGCGGGCTTCAGCGTGCATAAAAAACCTGCTTTTAGGTGGCAATACGTATTCGTTCCGATTATGGCGGTGCTCATTATAGCCGTGGCGATTTTTGTTCCGCTTTATTTAAATAACGGCGGCGAAGGCGGCGAAACGGTCGTTGTAGCAGATAAATACGTTATGTCGGTGTCGGTCAATCCGAGCGTGGAATTCGGCTATGACAACACGAACAAAGTGACAAGTCAAAAAGGGCTCAACGAAGACGGCATAAAACTTCTGTTTAAAGAAAACTTTATCGGAATGTATATCGACGACGCCGCAGGCAGGTTGATTGAACTGATGAATTCATACGGATATTTGACAAGTGCAAGCGAGATAAGGCTAATTGTCGTCGACTCAAACGGCAGAGAGGCAACAAATCAGATGCAAAACGTTAAAGCAAAAATAGCCACAACGATGCTGGAGTTAAAACTCGATGTTTCCATGCTCGTCAATATGACGGAGGCGGAATTGGAAAGGCTCGAGGACGATATAGAAGAAAACGGCGAGGTATATTTAAATCAGATAAAGCAGTTGTATCAAACGGAAATTTTAGAGGGTATAGAGTGGAAATCAAAAATATTCGACGAGGTAATAGCCATAGTTGAGCCCCGCGCCGTAAAAAATTCTCAAACGGTTATTGACGGTGAATTTATCGATACGCTGTGGGAGTATGAAAGGACTTACAATCTCGATATGGACCTCGAAGAATTGGGAAGAGTGGTAACTGAAGACGATATGTGCGAAATTTTAGAGGAACTTGTCGAAGAAAGGGCGGAACTTTATGAAATCCACGAGGCAATAACTCTTGGATATACCGACGATTATGACGACCTCATCGAGGATATTATAGAAATAGTAAAGGACAGAGTTAATTCCTCCGACGGAAATTAACGGCGGAATGACGGATATGTTTACATATGCGAATATAAGCATATGAAAAAAAGGTAAATTAAACAGACTTGCAAAATGCCTGTTAGTTGCGGTATAGCGATAAGGGTAAGAGATAAAACGGGAGCGGCTGTCGTCGTTCCCGTTTTATATTTGAACAAAGTTCTTTTTAAAGAACGGGATACAAAATAAAGTGGCGCGGTGGGAAACTGTCCGAACAAGGAAATGAAAGAAAAAACGAGCGGAACAAAAGTCGGAGAGTAAGAACAGGATATGACGAGAATAAAGGTTCGTCTTTCGGGAGATAATTATATGCAAAAAAATTTTCAAAAGTTGAGAATTTTTTAAAGTTAAATTGTATATAAGACAGAAAGAAAAAACCTTATAAATCATGGAGGTATGGCTATGAAAAAGAAAGTTTTAATTGTAATGATATTGTCGTTGTTATTGGTAGCGTGTCTTGCAGCTTTTGTTGCGTGTAATAATGAAGGTACGGCGGCAGTGACTAAACCCGACTCCAAACAGGTATATTCGATATCCGCCGTGTCGAGCGTAATGTATTTGTCGGCGGAGCACACCGGTTATGAAGGCGGAATAGCATCGACGTCAAGACCCGAGGGAGTGACGGAAACGACGGTCACGGACGTCAAAACTTATCTGTTGATGTTTGAAGATATGCTTACGGGCGGAGCTCCAAAAATAACGGAAAGCGCAGTTGACCCGACTACCGATGTCGAATATGCCGATTATGCGACAAAGCTCTCCATAACCGTTGGCGAGGAAACTTATACAATGTATTATACCGAGCATGCCAAAAATAACGCAGATAAAGTGGTGGACGACGATGACGAGGAGATAGAAACGACGCTAAACGGCGTTATCGTATACGGAACGGAGAAATATATCGTCAGCGGTGAAAAGGAAATCGACCCTAACGACAATGAAATCGAAATCGAGTTTACGACTAAATCAGCCGAAAATCCGACCGACTACATTATAGTGGAACAAGAGATAGAGCGTAACGAGATATCTTACGAATACACTATCGTCGAAAACGGCAGAGAAGTAAGCAGTAAGGAAATCGAATACGGAACGGACAGGAACGGAAGATTTAAAGTGGAATTCGAAATCGAGGTAAGCGGTGTCGAAAAGGAAGTCGAAGTGACGGCAATCGACGACTACTCTTTCAGGGTAGAATACGAACAGGACGGAATGCAGGATCTTGAGATGACGGTAACAAAAGTCGCCGAAGAGATAGGCGAAGGCGGAATCGTTATTTCTCAAGCAGGATTTACGTTTACCTATAAAAACGGTTATTCGGAATTTGTAGCAATTTAACAAAAGAATTGCGAAGAAGTCGGTTTATAAAAAACAAAGTGCCATGCGGCACTTTGTTTTTTGTTTTAAATTTTTTTATTGATCAATTTTTTGCTTATACGCATTGTGGAACCACAATGCACGCTAAGATGACCAAAATGACTACGATATATAACACCTTCCAAACTGTTTCCTTGTTTTCAACGTATCTCCAGCCTGCGATTGCCGCTACGATAAGAAGTAAAATGGTCGCTACCGTATTCATAATGGACACGGCTCGAGGTTGAACACCGCAAAGGTGCAGGATCATCGTTATAAGATAAAGGATTGCTATAAAGCAGAGTGTGAAAAACGCGAGTTGTTTTTCAATGGAATTTGCGCTTTTAGGATTTTTGCTCATTTTTATTCTCCTTTTATTTTATATAAATTTGTCGGCGTTTACCGCCGTTATTTTAAAATGCGGACAATTAAATATTTTGCGTTTTAAGAGACGTTTGGGTTCAATTACTGTCGAATCACTTTAAGCCGAAATTAAAACTCATAATCAACAGCAGCGGAAGCCGAAGTCGCCGAATGCATAAACGTTTTTACCACGTCGCAGTGGTATTTGTCCGATTGATATTCTTCAAGTGAAGCTTTTGAAGAAACGGTGACTTCAAGCATAAGGTCATAGCTTCTGGTGCTCTCCAAAAAGTTTTTGTGAACCTCTATTGCGATAACCGAGGGGACTTTTCCTTTCATGGATAAAAGTAAATCCTTTGCGGTATCTATGTCGTCTTTATTTTTGAATTTAAAGAAAACAACGTGTTTTACCATTTTTATCCTCCTCGCCAAAGATTTTATCACACTAAATTGTTTAAAGCAAGTTAGAAAATAAAAAAGGTTGACAAAATAAAATATCTTTTGTAGATAACTGTAATATTAAAACGGAATTGAGAAAACTTCCAAACCGACAAAAAAATGTTTTTACATACGCGTTTAAAGTATCGGGAATAAAGCAAGCTGTTAAACCAAAATTAAATGATATTGTAAAAACGGCCATAAAAAAAACGGCATATAGCCGTTTTCGGTTATGCTGGTGTGTCAGACAGGAGTCGAACCTGCGACCTTCAGAATCGGAATCTGACGCTCTATCCGGCTGGGCTACTGACACAGGCAAATATATTTTAACGGTAAACGATGAAAATGTCTATCAAAAAAAATAATTTGCGTTTTTTCGATATTTACTTTGCCGATATATAATGATATACTTTTCAAAAGCAAGTTTAATTTTTTAGACTTTTTATTTAACAGGTCTTGTTAAATTATTGACTGAATTATTAGTGAAAAAACAAAAAAGTTTGACTAAAAACGGTATTAAATAAAATCGGCAAATAAGCATTTTACGGAGGATATATGGACAAGTTTGACGAATTATTGAAAAAAATAGGAAATACCCCTTTAGTGGAAACGAAAATCGAAAGGGTATATGCAAAGCTTGAGAGCAAAAATCCTGCGGGAAGCATTAAAGACAGGGCGGCGTTTTTTATGCTCAGGCGCGCCAAGGATAAGATAGGCAAAGGTATTGTCGAGGCGACGAGCGGAAATACGGGCATAGGGCTTGCATACGTCGGAAGTCAGATAGGCGTAAAAACGGTGATTGTCATGCCGGACAATATGTCGCTTGAGCGCAGGCAGATGATTGCGAGTTACGGAGCGCAGCTTGTTTTGACTCCTGCCCCCGAAGGAATGGAAGGTGCGGTAAAAAAAGCACGGGAGTTAGAGAGCGAGGGGTTTTATTTTATAAATCAATTTGCCAACGAGGGGAATATCGAAGCCCACTTTGAAACTACCGCCCCCGAGGTTTTTAAGGCAATCCCCGACGCGATATGTATTGTGGCAGGTATAGGCTCGGGCGGAACGGTGATGGGATTCAAAAAGTATATTAAGGCAAACGGATTAAAGTGTAAGGTCGTGGGTGTGGAGCCCAAGTCAAGCCCTCTTTTGACAAAGGGATATGCAGGTCCGCATAAAATTCAGGGAATAGGAGCGAATTTTGTTCCGTCCATATTAGATAAAAGCGAGGTTGACTTGATATTGCCTATATCCGACGAGGACGCTTTCGATTACGTCAAATGGTTTTATAAGACTTCGGGCGAAAAAGTCGGCATATCCTCGGGCGCAACTTTGGCGGTGGCGGAACTGATATCCGAAAGGACAAACGGTAAGATTGTTGCGATTTTGGCGGACGGCGGCGACAGATACTCCGACGAACTTTACGAATAAAAAACATTAAATAAATCTAAGATATTATATAAACAAAAAAATTAAAAGACGGCAATACCGTCTTTTAAATTATAAAACTGAAAATTTTAAATAAATGCGCTCATAAGATATCTGCCGAGAAAAAGGCAATTGCAACCGCGCTTACCGTTTGTCGCGGTCAAGACGTAATCCTTTTAAAAGAGAATTAAAGTTTTGACGTGTGGGTTTATGTTATAAATATTTTAATATAACTATAAGTGCGACTATAAAAAACAACTAAAGATAACTATATAAAAATAAGCTTATAAAGGTAACTTTATAAAATCAACTATATATAGTATATATATTATATATAACATACTAATACATATATTAAATTATCCTATAATGTATATTCGGTTAAATACTAATTTCTCAATCATATATTTTTTTTATTTTTCCGTTTTTCAATTAAAATTCAATGTAATACATTCTGCTTAGATGTCAGCGTTTTGCTCGAGTTGCATTTTTTGACGATATCTATTGTTTTTTTAAGAAAGGAGACAGAGCAATGCAAAACGGCTTGTTTAAACGCGCGGAGTAGTGTATAAATCGGGCGAGGAGAAAAAGTCGGCAAAAACGGCAAAAAAAACGCCGATTTGAGATACGCACGGATAAGATAGTATATTTACCGTTTATTTATGACTTTAAGATATAAGGCAAACAGGCAAAAGACGTCACAAAAAGGCAGAATATAATTTACGTTTTACCTCGGACACTGTTCCGCGCGTGTCGACTTTTTTGCAGACGGCAAAAATGGCTTATAGCGATTGCATAAAACGATATAAAATGTTATCATACTTTAGGAGAAAAAATATGTCTAAAAAGCGAGTTGTAGTAGGAATATCGGGCGGCGTCGATTCGGCGGTCTCCGCACTTTTGCTCAAACAGCAGGGTTATGACGTCGTGGGTCTTTTTATGTCCAATTGGAAAGAGACGGACGAAAACGGTTGCTGCACGGGGGAAGAGGACTTTCTCGACGTGCGCTCTGTTTGTTCGCAGATAGATATTCCATACTATTCCGTAGATTTTTCAAAAGAATATATGGAAAGGGTGTTCAAGCTTTTCGTCGATGAATACAAGAGGGGCAGAACTCCCAATCCCGACGTGCTTTGCAACAGAGAAATTAAGTTTGACGCTTTCAAAAAATTTGCCGTTGAACTCGGGGCGGATTATATAGCCACGGGACACTACGCAAATTCCGAAGTAAGGGACGGTCATACCTATCTTTTAAGAGCCAAGGACGAAAACAAGGACCAAACGTATTTTTTGAATCAGCTCACCGAGGAGCAGATAACAAATGTCATCTTCCCGATAGGCAATATGATAAAGAACGAAGTCAGGGATATGGCAAAAAAATATAATCTTTCCGTTGCCGAGAAAAAGGACAGCACGGGAATATGTTTTATAGGCGAAAAGAGATTCAGACAATTTCTTGCCAATTATATTCCGATGAAAAAAGGCGAGATTGTCACAAAAGACGGAAAGGTGATAGGCGAGCACGACGGAGTGTTTTATTATACGATAGGACAAAGAAAAGGACTCGGCATAGGCGGCACGGCAGACGGCAACGGCAACGCCTGGTTTATACTTGACAAGGACGTCGAAAAAAACAGGCTCATAGTTTCGCAGGGCGAGGATGACGTGCTGTTTGACAACGCTCTCTATACCGAAGGCTTTAACTTTATCAACGGCGAGCCGGCATGCGACGAATTCGATTGCCTTGTGAGGATACGCCACCGTCAGCCTCTGCAAAGGGCAAAAGCATTTGTCATTAAAGATGGGGATGCCGTCAGAAGCGTCAGGGTGGAATTTGAAATTCCGCAAAGAGCGATAGCCAAAGGTCAATATGCCGTACTTTATTGCGACCGGGTCTGCTTTGGCGGCGGAGTTATCGGCAAAAGCGAAAAGAGATAAAGAGCCACCTGAAATTTAAGATTAGGAAAAACGCCTTCAAAATATTGACAGGCGTTTTTATTTTTAAAATAACTTACCTAAACGGAATAACGGCATATAACCGGAACTTAAACGGCATATCGCTTTATAAAAGGGAACTTAAAGGGCGTATCTTCTTATATATAATAACATAGCCGTTATTTAATAATATTTAATACAAAATAGTGCAAATATTGAGGATAAAACTCGAAAAACAGGGCGTTTTTGCGCAAAAAATGGCAGAAATTGGCGTTTTTTAGACAAAAATTCACTATGTTGGCATAAAATTTAACAATTTAAAAATATTTTAAAAATTTTTTAAAAAATTAGAAAAAAATCGTTGACATTATTTTTAGGGCGTGATATTATATGGAAGCTGTCGGTAACGACGGCACGAACTTTGAAAATTGAACATATTGAAAAGCGAAAGAATTGTGAATTAAACAAAATTCAATGCGTCTAAAACCTTTGAACGCATAGTCAAGATTGAACTTAAGAGTTTGATCCTGGCTCAGGACGAACGCTGGCGGTATGCTTAAGACATGCAAGTCGAACGGAGTTAATGTTTTCGGATGTTAACTTAGTGGCGGACGGGTGAGTAATGTATGAGCAACCTGCCCCTAACAACGGGATAACACTTAGAAATAGGTGCTAATACGGTATAAGACCACGCTGTCGCATGACGGTGAGGTAAAAGCGATTTAGCGGTTAGGGATGGGCTCATATCCCATTAGCTAGTTGGTAAGATAACAGCCTACCAAGGCAACGATGGGTAGCCGACTTGAGAGAGTGATCGGCCACATTGGGACTGAAACACGGCCCAGACTCCTACGGGAGGCAGCAGTCGGGAATATTGGGCAATGGAGGAAACTCTGACCCAGCAATACCGCGTGAGCGATGAAGGTAATTTTATTGTAAAGCTCTTTTCTCAGGGACGAAACAAATGACTGTACCTGTGGAATAAGCCCCGGCTAACTACGTGCCAGCAGCCGCGGTAATACGTAGGGGGCGAGCGTTGTCCGGAATTACTGGGCGTAAAGGGTGTGTAGGCGGTTTGATAAGTTAGAAGTGTAATACCCAGGGCTCAACTCGGGTGCTGCTTCTAAAACTGTCAGACTTGAGTGCAGGAGAGGTAAGTGGAATT